>CAYMYJ010000001.1:0-50650 GCA_964394615.1 uncultured Bradymonadales bacterium
ATTCGTTTGATCTCACGGGGCCGGATGTCATCGCGACACGAGCTGGACGTGCAGGCGTTCAGTGTGGATTGGGCCTCTACGGAATCGTTGATAACACGCCGGCAACCCTCGAGATTTTACCCGGCGCCCCGCACACGGTCGTCACAACCGTCGATGAATACCATATTCAGGCGGGCGAGGATGTGAGCGCCACCTGCGAGGTCATTGATGCTTTTGGAAATCCTGTTTTGGACGCTGAACCTGTCCTTCAGGCCACTCCGTCCGACCGTACGACCATCTCAGACTCAAAAATCCGAATCGAAATCGCCGGTATTTACGACATCGCCTGTCATGTAGACGGCGCGCAAGTCGAAGAGTTTAAGCAGGTCGAGGTTACTCCCAGTCTGCCTGCGTCGTTGGCGATCGCGGTGGTGCCCAACCAACAGGTTTACGCCATCGGGCAAGTCGTCGAAATCGCCTACGTCGTCACCGATGAATTTGGCAACGTGATTCCAGCAGCAGACGTCTCGATCACCAGCAGTCCTGCGGGCCAACCATTTGGTACGGGTCGGTTTCGCTACGCTGCCGAAGGAACGTACACGATCACTGTGCGCGTCAACGGCGCGACGTCTGGTGGCGTGACGTTGAAAGAGACCGCCACGATTGTGATCAACAGCGACGGGCCGGCCATCGAATGCGGAACGCCCGTCGATGGCGGCATGATCGATGTGGCCGTGGGCTCTCAGGTCAATTTCAGCGGAACGGTTGCCGACGCGAGCGGCGTGACAAATGTGAAAGTCAATGGGCTTGCCGTGCCAGTGAATCCTGACGGATCTTTTTCTTCTGCAATCAACGTGACGTGGGGAATCAACTTTGTTGAGCTGGTGGCGACCGACGCGTTTGGCGAAGAAAATACCCGCTTCTGCGCGTTCCTAGCCTCGGACGATTGGAAAGCCGAAGGACCGTCGAGCCATTTGGATAACGGCGTCTTGCTTCGATTGAACCCTGCCTCCATCGACGACGGGAACCGTGCGGATATTGACTCTCTTGCAGATATCCTCGACCGCGTTCTCAATGCCACCGAGTTAAGAGACCAACTTCATTCTTCGATGCTGGCTGCCAATCCGCTCAAACCCAGCACGTGTGACACCAAAGTGCTGGGCGTCTGCCTCTTTCGCAGCGAGGTGATCTATCTGGACACGCAGATCGACGGACCCAATACAACGACGCTCTCACTCGTCAACGGCGGACTTAGAGTTCAAGCCAGGGTGAAGAATGTTCGTGTGCGAGTCCGCATCAAAGGCCATATTTCAGGCATTCCTTACGACACCACAGGATGGGTGACGGTTTCGTCGCTCGACGTCGATATGATCATCGACCTGACGAGCTCAGCGGGACGCCCTAAGGCGACCGTTCGCAGTACCAGCACGTCGGTCGGGTCGGTATCCACCAGCTTTAATGGCATCGATGGCGCCATCGTGAACGTGGTGGTGAGCCTCTTCAACGGCTCAGTTCGAAACCTGATTCGTGATTCGATTCAGGACTTCGTGCGCAACAACTTCAACGGCATCCTTGATGGCGTGTTCAGCTCCCTCGACATCTCGTCGTTTGGGACGACCTTCGCCGTGCCGCGCCTAGAGGGCAACGGGCAGGTGACTTTGGATTTTGGGACGAACCTGACGGGCCTCAGCGTAAACACCAGCCGCGCACGATTTGGAATCGGCACCCGAATTCGCCCACAAGTGGTTTCGGTGGCCCTGCCAAGTCTTGGCACGCCACTGCCGCCTCAGGCGCTTGATGTCGAACCCGCGGGAAGCCAGCCCGTGATCGTGGCCATCTACGTGGCGGTGTTGAATCAAGCCTTGCATTCGCTTTGGAGAGGCGGTTTCCTGAACACGACACTCGGATCTCAGTTCTCGGGCGGGGCAGGGCTTCCTTCAGGATTGCGAGCCGACATCGAAGGTCTTTTGCCCCCGGTCGTCGAAAATATCGCCGGAAACAAGGTCCGCTTGATGTTGGGCGGCCTTCGGCTGAATCTTATCTATCCCGGACTCTTTGACGCGGGCCTTCCAATGACGCTTGGAGCGACCGCGACGACCGATGTTTCGGTTCAAAATGGAACCCTTCAATTTGGTGTGATCACCATCGAGAACCTGTATTTCTCGACCAACGCGGTTTCACTGGACGCCAACACACGGTCCATCGTTGAGAGCTTCCTCAACGGTCTGGTCCAGGGCATCGTGAATGCGTCGCTCAATAATGCGTTGCCCTCACTGCCAATACCTTCGTTCACACTTCCAGCATCGCTGAGCGCCTACGGCCTTCCAGCCAACGGGAAGATGACGATTTCGCCGACCTCGACCGTTCAAACATCGTCGCAGTACATTCTGCGCGGAAACTTCGCGATACAATGATGATGAAACATGCATTTCTCATATTCGCCCTGATTTTCGCTGCTTGTGGTGACGATCAGGCCACGGGCTCGACCACCCCAACGCCCACCCAATATGACGCCGGACCCGACGCCCGCGTCGAACCGGATGCTGCGCCGGAACTTCGCGTTCCACGTTTCGTCACCATCAACATGACCCCGGGACGGACCAGCTACGCCATCGGTGCGAAACTGCTCCCCGAGGTCGTCGTTTATGACCTGAATGGCGACGTCATTCCAGAAGCGCTCTTCGATCTGACCGTGGCGCCGGGCGAGTCGGCCCGACGTGATGGGGACCGCTGGGAGTTGTTATCCGAAGGGGTTATCACCTTCACGGCATGTGCCCTGACGCCTGGAGCCGATGGCCGTGGGGTTTGCGGTGATGACCTGATCGTGGTGGACAACTCGCCGCCGGTCATCCTGATCGAGGCACCTTTTCCGGGCGAACAAATCGACGGATCTACGCCCACGATTAGGGTCGCTGGCCGCGCGACAGACACCCATGGTGACATCGTGGTTTACATCAACGGCCAAGAAGTTCCGCTTGTCGCAGGACGCTTTGAAACCGTTGTGATACCTCGGTTTGGCGTCAATCACGTCGAGGTCACAGCCACGGACCAGGTGAATCCCAAGTCGACCATTTCCGGCGTCGATTTTTTGTGGGCGCCTGTCTACGAACCGATCCTTTTTGACAAACCGGGCATCGAGATCGACGACGCAATCATATTCTGGATGGGCCAGCCTTTTGTTGACGACAGCAGCCCACTGACTCGTGGAAACGACGGCAAGTATCTGACGAAAGATTTCGTCGATATCCTCGAATTGGTGCTGCGTTACGTGGATTTGAACCAACAGATCACAAATCCCGTCATCGATTCAGCGGGGGCGTACCTAACGGTCCAAAACATCGACATTGGAAAACCACGAATCATCGGAGAAGTCGTCGATGGCGGAATCGAATTCTACCTCCAAATCTCGGACCTTCTCGCCACCACGCAAGGTGGACTCGACATCAATGGGCAGGTGCTAAACCTATCGGGCGACATCGAAGCAACCATGAGCGCGCTCGTGCGGCTCAACGTCACGAAAACCGGCACCGGTCCAGTCCAGGTGACTGTCGGCGCGTTGGAACTTGCGGTCGAAGACGCAACCTCGAATTTTGTATCGCCAGAGGCTGACGCGATCTTCACGCTCGCTCAGTCCGCCCTGCGTTCGACGCTTGAGACGCTGTTGATTGATACCCTCGAGTCCGCCTTTGTGAACCAGCTTCCAGATTTGCTTCTTGGCACCATCGGAGCTTTAGACACCGCACTGCAAAATCAGTCGTTTGACCTCAACCTTGGGCTTGGCACGCCCCTGACGCTGTTTTTTGACGCACGAATGACCCGCCTGAACACCTTCCGACGAAGCAGACTCGATGCCGGTCTCGCAGCGAAAGCTCACCTCGACGTTCCACGTGTCCATCTGGAATCGAGAGGGATTCCCGCGACCCAAATCGCCTCGGCGAATCCGTTTTTTGAGTCCAGCCGCATTCAGATTGCCCTCAAGGAGACGCTGATAAACGGTCTGCTTCATTGCCTCTGGGATGCTGGCTTGCTGGACCTCGATGTCACCGAACAACTGCCAATCACAGCAGAACGGGCCATCATTTCTGGCAAAATACAGCCCCTGATTCGGCCGCCACTTGAGGGACAAGATTCGACGACGGTCCTCCAAATCGGACAACTTGAACTCGAAGTGAAGGTTCTAGGACGAACGGACCGATACGGCGTGAACATCGAAACCAATATGGCGTTTGATCTGGTCGACGGCACGTTGGAACTCGTGGTTGATGCAGAACCCAGAATCATCACCTGGGTGATTTCGAGCAGTGCTGGCGGTGCCTTGCTGTCGCCAGCGGGTCTGGAAACCTTGATTCGAGCTCAGGTGTATCCACAGCTCGTCACGGCCCTCAACAGTTCGCTTTCCATCGCTTTACCCGTTCCAGATCTTTCGGGCTTGGGGACGCTCGCACCCGCACTTTCGGCGTTTGAAGTCGAATTCGGATTGGCTCGACCGGTGGTTATGCGTGAGGGCTATCTGATGGTTGATGCGACCTTAGATGGCACCCTCTGATTTTTGATACATTTGTATTTGATTTCGGGTTTACCAAGCCAAAAAAATTGTGTAACTCGCTCGCAATCTAAGCGGACCAAGCTTACTGGTCTCCAAGAGTGTGCAGGAAGTTATATGCTCATTCATCTGGACAAAAATGATGTCCTATTTATTTGTGAACACGCGACCGAGTCGTTCGAAGCCGAAGACGAGGGCGAAGGATTTGCCGAAGAGGTAATCAAACGTCTCGAAAACGCTGACATCGAAGTCATCGAGTCTCGTTCTGGTTCATCTGCCGACGAATTCTTTGTTGAACTCTTTATGCAGTGGGACGGCACCGACGTTGCGGACATACTCGATCTCATCACCGAGACCTTGAGTAATATCGACATCGACTTCACCCATGACGAGGTTGATCTCGATGGGGACGATGACGATGACGACTTCGATGCAGATTACGACGATGACGACTTCGACGACGACGACGATGATGATGACACCAGCGAAGACTTCGACGGTGACAAAGACTAAGTAGATTCGCCGTTGCGCAGCCCTTTGGCCTGCCATTCGTCTTGCTTCGGCGCAGGCTCAACGCCTTTGTGATGAAGCCCGGCTGAAACAACTTGGTGGTTGTAGTGGCACGAATAGCTGTGATTGGTGGGGGAATCGCTGGACGCTGCGTGGTCGCAGCTCTGGGCGTCGACGTGGATCTCTATGATCGGCCAGGCCCTCGCGCCTCCGATGTGCCAGCTGCTCTGTGTCATGCCTTTCCAGGCCGCACTTTCGACCCGCCTTTACATCAAATCCAAGCGTACGAACGCACCGTCGAGTGGTTGAACCGATACCCCTTGGGTGTTGAAGCAATCCGTATTTCTCGCCGGCAGGACAAACGGCTCGCGCAGTCTCTGGCGCGAGCGAATAAAGCTGTGCCAATTACCGCGTTCGCGACGGGGTTCGAATACGGCGGCGCGTGGGTTGTGGACATGCCCCTATGGCTGACTCAGCTCGCTCCTGCGGTCGTTTCACAGGCGGCTGATGCCAAGCTGGAAAGCAACGGCAAGCGGCGGGTAGCGACCATCCACGGCGTCAAAGAGTACGACCACGTCGTCATTTGTCCTGGCACGTCATTGCAGGATTGGCTGCAGATGCCTGACGCCCGCGTGGTTCACGGCGAAATCGCGTTTTTTGCCAGCAGAATCGACAAGGCGCATTTTGGCAGCGCGCATGTGTATCCAGTTGGCGACCGTATCGCCGTTGGACATACTTTCTTGGATGCTCCCCGCCCGGACGTCGAAGCCGTCGAAGAACTACGTTTTCGGGCCGAAAAAGACGGTCATCTCATCGGCGAAAACGTCGCGGTCTGGCGCGGTGCCCGGTCAGTGGTGCATCCAGATCGACTGCCGGTGTTGACCGAGATTCGACCAAACGTTTTTGTGTTGGGTGGTTTGGGAGCCAAAGGTCTGCTCTACGCCCCATACTTGGCCGAAGCGCTGGCAGCCAGAATACTGCGAGGCGAAAAATTGCCCACCGAATTCACGTGGCCTCGCACAACGGGTCGGCAAAATGGTGACTGCTGCGGGTGCGACGGTAGTCAGTAAGAGCGGCGCCTTCGTCTGCCCAGAAATCCAAACAGGACCAACAGAGGCATGAAACCCGTCGATCCATGGGTGGATTGGCATCCGCCACCAGTCTCGGAAGATTCTTCCACCGGTGTTGGTTCAGGACATGTCAGTTCAACCGTGACTTTCTCGCTGGTGAAGATGATATCGGTCCCCGGCAGCCGCGCCGACATCGACACGGTATGTGATCCCGGCGCCAGCATGAAGTCTTCAACAAACGAGTCATCACAAACCGCGACCAACCGATCTTGGCCGCGTCCGACCCACGACTCACCTGGTCGATTGGCTTCACAAAGGTCGGTTCTTGGCGCCCAAGCTTTCCCATCCACAGTTGTCGTGAACAAAAGGAGTCCGTAGTCGATCTCCAAGTTTCGCATATAGACGCCAACGCCTACGCCTTCGAAAGTAGTGTCGCATCCGCCGCCGTTGCTCGAAATTCGAATTGAATCGGGCTTGGCCGTGTCAACGAAGATATCTCCCGTTGGTTC
Organism: uncultured Bradymonadales bacterium; assembly: GCA_964394615.1. Lineage (GTDB taxonomy): Bacteria > Myxococcota_A > Bradymonadia > Bradymonadales > Bradymonadaceae > JBFFMO01. The sequence goes on from CAYMYJ010000001.1 coordinate 6,612, forward strand.
AGTAGTAACCGGCGGCCCAACTTGCACCTCAACTTCACGAATCCAATCTTCGGCTGTGTAGGGGTAGGCCACGAAACGATCGGTTTCGGCGTGAATTCGATACGTGTGGCCCTGAGCCCAATTTGCTGGGCGAATCAGATAAAGATCTTCAAGTGGGCTTTCGATCGCGAAGTCCACACGGGTTCTCGTGTCTCCCTCAACTTGTTCGACCCAAATCTTATCGGCAGGGACCTCGCCGGCAAGATTCGTGTGCCACGCAACGCCCAGTGCGTTGACTGGAATCACGCCTTCCCCGCCGATCTGGAATTGGTTGACCAGCGCCGTTGAGCAACTGCACGCGAAGGCCGCGGCTGGCAGCATGGCTGCAGTCGCTACGACACCGCCAAACAAGATTTTCCACAGATTCATATAAGCCCCATATACGTTTAAAAATAGTTCAGCATCGAGCAGTGAGTCGACACCTATGACGACTATCAGGACTCAGCGGTGATGATTTAAATGGGTGTAGAAATCCCTTCTGTTTCATCGGTTTGTGTGCTGGTTAGTTCGAGCTTGGACCAATCGCCCACGGCACTGGATTCAGGTTTTCGGCCAAGAAGTCGATGAAAAGTCGGACTTTGGCCGAGAGGTGTCGGTTATGTGGGTAAAGCGCCCAAATCGCTCGCTGGCCCGGCGTCCAATCGTTAAGCACTTCAACCAGAGTTCCTTTCGCCAGGTCCTCATTCACAATGAAATCGGGCAACACAGAGATGCCGATTCCTAGACGTGAGGCCTCAAGCAACGCGATGCCATTATTGGCCTTCATTCGCCCTGACACCGCCACATGAACGACATCGCCTGACTCAGACTCGTAGCGCCATGCGCTTGGCGAGGATTGATAGGTGTAATGCTGACACTCATGGCGGCTCAAATCATGCGGAGTTCGAGGTGTACCGCGCCGCTTCAGATAATCCTGACTGGCACAGGTCACCAGGCGAACCGGCGCAATTTTGCGCGCGATGAAGCTCGAATCCGCCAATTGACCGATTCGAATCACGAGGTCAAACCCTTCATCGATGACGTCGACTTCGCGGTCGCTGAAATCCAATTCGACGCTCAGTTCCGGGTTATCACACATGAACTTAGCGACGATGGGCGTGACGTACTGCAAACCAAATGACATCGGCGCAGACATTTTCAAAATACCTCGTGGCGCCGTGTTTAACTGCATCACCGAGCGCTCAGCCTCTTCGACATCGTCCAGAATTCGCCGAGCTCGCTCGAAAAATGCCTGACCTGCATCCGTGGTCGCAATCTTGCGCGTTGTTCGGTTCAAGAGGCGCACGCCAAGATGGTCTTCAAGTGACGCAATCTGTTTACTTACGTACGACTTCGAAACCCCTAACTTCTCAGCGGCGTGTGTGAAACTGCCCTGAACGACCACTTCGACAAACGTTTCCAGATCCACGATGCGGCTCATTGTTTCTCTCTAGCAACAAACAGTTGATGGATGGTTGTCTTTTCTTCTCACGGAAACACTCTAGGATCAACACATGTCAATAAGGAGGCATCATGAAAACGACTCAGAAATCCGCGGACCGAGGCCACACCAAGATTTCCTGGCTTAACAGCCATCACAGCTTCTCGTTTGGATCGTATTTCAATCCGTCAGCGATGGGGTTCCGTTCGCTCCGAGTGATAAACGACGACCGCGTCGCGCCAGGCCAGGGTTTTGGCACACACGGCCATGCGAATATGGAGATCATCACCTACGTCGTTGAAGGAGCTCTTGAGCACCGCGACAGCATTGGGACGGGAAGCATCATTCGCCCAGGAGACATCCAACGCATGAGCGCCGGTCAGGGCATTCAGCACAGCGAATTCAACGCCAGCAAAACGGAGCCAGTGCGCTTCTTGCAGATTTGGATTCCACCTGCCCAAAACGACCTTCCACCCAGCTACGAGCAGAAATCCATCAAACCTGGAGATGGAAAATTTGTTTTGCTGGTCTCGCCCGACGGAGAAGCAGGCAGCGTCAAAGTGCATCAAGATGCGAGACTCTACTCAGCGCGTCTCAGGGCTGATGCGGTGCTCACCTCGCCCTTGGATTCTTCGCGCCACTACTACCTGCAGGTCGTGACGGGAACGCTGAGTCTTGATGACCAGCAACTGGAGGAGGGGGACGGCGTCGCGATCTCAGACGAGACGCGCTTGGAACTGGTGGGCGGTCGAGACGCAGAGGTCTTGCTCTTTGAACTGGCTTAGTTCGCGGCGGCCTGGCCGCGAATGTCTGCCTCTGCCTGAACCTTTCGGGCAAATACCGGGTCAAGTCGTTGAATCAAAACCCATTCTACGTCTAGATCTCGGCTTGTGGTCGCCGAAGTCGAGCGCTCTCGCATTTCACTCAGCGTGAACTGCAGGCTGTAGCCAGTTTTCACTTTGGTCGCCGTCACCAAATAGCGTCGTTCGGTTGAATCGTCCCTGGCCCACTCGGTTTCAAGCGTGTTGTTGTTTGAATCCCGAACCTGGTAGCCGTATTCGAACAAGAGCTTGCGTGCTTCCGGAAAGATCGATTCCAGCGAGGCCTTGTAGACATAGGACTGGGTGGCGCTGTGGATATAGGCTTGACGCGCGCTGCTTGCGCGCATGCTGGCACAGCCCGAAATCGACAACATCAACACGGCAAACGAAAGGAAAATCATCAAGCGGCGCATTTTGGCTCCTATATAGCAAGGTCAGATAGTCAACAGACGCCCACGGGGCGCGCAATATTCATCAAAGAACGACTTCGATACCCAACGCAAATTCGGATCGAAGGGTCGACGTGGACCAAGTCTTTCGAAACGGAATGCTTTGGACTTCTTCGGTGGTCCGAAACAGGAATAATTGTTCCCACTTGAAGAGCAGGTCGCCGCGAAAATACAGGTGATCGCTGTATTTGTAACGCGCGCCAAATACCGGACTGAGCAGGTACCCAACGCGCGGCAAATCGAAGACGCCGACTTCTTGGTCCTTAAGGCGGTCTATTTCGGCTTGAAAGTCACCATCGGGTATCAGAATCGGAAAGCCTGCCATGCCGCCCAGCGCGATGTCGACTGTGTCTGTCACCGGCAGCAGATATTCGATTCGAGCCGAGATTTCTAGCAACCTTCCGAACTCGTAAATCTGTGGTTCTTCGTCGTTATTATCGCCTTCCGGCGTCACGCTCGCAGAATAAGTGCCGTAGTAGGTGACTTGGCCTCCCAGACGGAGCGATTCGGTCCAATCTTTCATGATGTAGATCGAGCCGCTCAAGAATCCGTCACTCGTATAGGCGAACGATTCGTCACGCAGCTCTACGCTGGCCTGTTCTTCCGCCGAGAGGTCACTGTCTTCAATAAAGAATCCCGGACCGATGCCGAGCACCGTCTGAGCGTTGGCCACCGCGGACCACGAACAAAACAGGAGGACGCAAATGAGGATTGGCGTACGATTCATAGCATCACCGGCTTCAGGAAAAAGATATGCGTCAGTGTGTGGGATCGGTGCCGCCTGTCAACTATCACACGCGTCGTTTGACTGCGTGAGTGGTAAACCGTACCTTTATATAAAGAATTGTAGACCATTTTAGGAGGCCGACGTGCTGCGTGTTACCGCAACGATTTGCGCCGTATTGTTTGCCTTGGCGGGATGTGACGATCCCGCTTTTGACTTCAGCGACCCCGCGCGCGGACCGTCCGATTTGGTCGGGGGGCCCAACAAAGTAAGCAACGGTGAGTTCTTCGGAGGCAACGATGAACTTCCCCGAGCCCGACTCGTCGCAACGCTGCCGAACGACGGATCATTGCCCGATTGTGGCCCTTCTTGCGAGGCGTATTGCGAAGCCTTGAAACTCACAAATCCCGTCAATCGGGGCGTGTGTCAGGGGCTTTGGGGGGTGGGCTTGGACCACCAACCCGTCGTCAAGGTCGAAGCTTGTCGCCGACTCTTTGTCGACCTTGTCGGCCGCTACCCCACGCGTGAAGATGTGATTGCAACGTGCGATGGCAAGCCTTGGGGAGAAGTTGCTCTGAACCTCATCAACCGCCCGGAATTCATACGTGTGAATCAGAAGCGATGGTCCGACAGGCTTTCGTATGACACGCAGTCTGTCAGCGTCGAACGCATTTACGACATGGATAAACTGGTCGGGAAACTCTATCGCGGGGAACTTTCCTACGATGAGTTTGCAGCCGTCACGAGCGCACACCCAGTGCTTACGCGGCGTTTGGCGACCCCAGAAGACCGCACAGATTATCTTTATCAGCTCTTCTTCGGCCGTCCGCCCCTTGGCGCTGAGGCCTCAGACATGAGTCGCCTCTATGGCACTTGGTATCAGGGGTATTACGACCATCCCCAACTGCAGATGCGCCTGCCTGACGCGCATATCCAGTTCCCGTGCGTCGATGATGACGGGAATCTCGACCCCAATCTGCGCTCGGAGTGCACCAGCACGCTTTACGGTGACTTCACCGAGATGATCCTTGAGCCCGACATCCGCGCTCGCTTGGACGAACGCGGAAATCTGACCATGTGGAGCGGCATTCTCAAGGCCAGCGAATGGCAGAAGCTGCAGGCGCCAGGACGCCTTTTGGCCACACAGACTTTATTCTGGGAGAAGGCCGTCGACGACGTCCTGAACCAGTATTTGGACTACGACCTCGGCAATCTTGTGCCGACGGTACGCGACGAACTTGTCCGCTATTTTCTTGAGTTTGGTGGCGATATTCGCGCGCTGCATTTTGCGGTCGTGACCTCTGCGCCCTACCTTCAATCGGCCACCAACACGACGCCCACAACCTATCGATGGACCTTCGGGCCCCTGCGACAGGTCGAGGCCGAGGCGTGGATCGATTCCATCAAAGTCATGACGGGCTACGATTTGGGCGAATGTGACCATCGCCTGACTCGTCCTCAGGATTTCTTGGAGACCAACACCGTGGCAGGGGTTGCACTTGTCGAAAATTCGGATTGGCGCTTCAACGAAGACGGTGTCGATTATCGTTATCGAAACGTGGCACGCGGCTTGGGCGGATGCCCCGACAATAGCGTTGGCGGACGATTCAAGATCATCTCGATTTTGACGACTGCTCAGCAACTGAATTTTGTGAATCAAGTTTGTGATCCCAGCTTCGAGGGGGGTGGCGCTGCCATCGAATCGATGTTGCCCGCGGGTCTCGACCCCAATTCGGCTCTCACTCGAGACAGTTCTGCAGCGATCTACAAACACCAGGTTGGACGTTTCTTGGGAAGACTTCCCGACGCTGACGAAATCACTCAAGCCAGCGACTTTGGAGAGGAATGCACAGGATGCACCGCTGCCCAATTCGCCCGACCCACCTGTTTTGCGCTGCTTTCGAGCGCAGAAATGCTTTTCTACTGAGGCCCAAATGAGCGACTCAAAAAACTTCGGACGTCGAACGTTTCTTAAAGGAGTAGGGCTGGCCGGCGCCGGTGTGGCCATACCGCACATCTGGGTACCTAAGCAGGCCTACGCTCAATCCATGGCGCGCGGTGAGGTCAAACATCTGATCTACGTGCGACTCAATGGCGGGTTCCGTTTCACCACGGCCTTCAACGGCGAAGTCGCCGATCGATTTAATCCGTGGGGTAAATCGAGCAGAAAGGCAGACGGCACAGAGTGGGGGCCTGCCGATTTGCTCGGCCAGGCGTCCTGGCTTGATGGCGATGACGGCGCGGCACGAGCGGCGCTGGGCATGAAGTCTGTCTTGGATATTTCCAACGACATCGCTGTTCTGCCATGTGTAGACCACGAACCGACGTCGGGTAGCGCCGACGGGAACCACAGCTCCGGGTTGCAGCGTTTTGTCAGCGGCTACGCATCCAATGGCACGGGTATCTTCACGATGATCAATTATGGACTTCGTGACCGTGTGGCCGAAAATCCAGAAGAGGTTCTTCTTCCGTCCTTTGTTCTTGGCGGTGGCGGAATGGCCAATGGTGCCGGGCAATTTGCCGGATACCGGCCACCTGTGCTTCAGGAAGGCTTTTCGGGATTTGGTTTTGATTCGGCCAAGTCCCTGCCTGATTGGGCTCGACGGATGTCCGACAACACTGACCAGCGCATGTATACGAGGGCTCACCCCCAAACGCGGGCACCCATCGACGCCTATATTCAGTCTCGAGAAGCTACAAAACGCTACTCCGAGATTTTTACCAATCCCGCACTCAATATCTCTCAGCGCTCCGATGATGCCTTCGATGGCGTGTCCAATAACCAGCTCCGCTTGCTGCTCGGTGATAACGGCACGGCGCGAAATATTATGTTGGCGCTTCGGCTCTTTCATTTCGGCTCACCTGCCGTGTTCATGAATCAAGGGGGCTACGACATGCATTCAGGCGAAGAAGAAGGCCTGCCTGGCCGCATGAACGACCTGAACCAGCTCATCAGCGGATTGCACACGGCGCTTAAGCTGATGGCTCACCCGGCTGGCGGTACTTATTGGGATCACACGATGGTCGTGTTTGGTTCAGAGTTCGGCCGCACGACTCGTGGCGGCAAATTCAATTCGGCCCGCGGCTCCGACCACGGCGGCGATTTCGCGACACGCTGGATGTCGATGCCGGTCATGGGCGGCGTGGTTTCTCGTGCTGGAAACGGCGGCAGGTCGTTCGGAGAGACCTCGATCGAAGACCTGAAGGCCCTTGGCAAGGTCTACTCCTATCGAGGCCTGATGAAGACCCTGATGGACATGCTTGGGTGTGACCATTCCGAGTTCTTCCCGGCCGATGAACCCTTTAACGATTTGGTGTCGTGATGTGGCGACTTTTGTTGGTTTTGACCATCGGATTGACCTCGTGTGGCCCCGACTTCTCCGAAGCGGGACTGGGCACCGATATTCCGTTCACGCCGTCCAGGCCTGAAATCCCAACAGGGACCACGGTTGCGCCCTATCTAGGGACGGACCTCTACGTTCAGGATGCTCAAGAACGGTTTCGAACCGGCCTTGATGTGCATCGAAAAATTGTCTGGCGAACCTGCACACCAAATGACGGGGTTTGCCATAATCGTAAAGAGTACCCGGACCTTCATACACCCGCGAACTTCCTGGCCGCGATCGATGCCCCTTGCAACGTTCAGCCGGGGGAGTACGAGTCGGTCTACGACCGCTGTGAGCGCCCCGGAGACCGTTTTCGGTTGGATTTCTGGGACGACTTTGGCTCGTCCATCGAGGTCGCCTACATCGAGTACCTTACCCCTGTCGAAGAAGAACCAGGTACCAACGAAGAGCTAAGCGCAACGTCTCCAGGCTTTCACGTCTATTTGAGGTCGCCGGTCACCATCAGCCAAACCGAGGTGTGGGCGCGTGGCCAATTCATGCGGACGGTCGTGGGGCAGGGGGACGTGGTTTTGGCACAGTTTCAGACGACTTGGAGGATTCTGGACGGAGGCAAACATCTGATTGCCGAGGTGCGAAATTACCAAACGGATGCCGCTGCCGATTTGGAAAGAGCCGGCATTCGGCAAGGAGACCTGAACAGAAACCAGGTCTTTGGCGCGGATGAAAACTCGATCGTTCCCATGATCAAACGCGGCGATCCCGAACACTCATATCTGATTGCACGAGTACGTGGCGAGATGGACGGCTTGTCCGTACCCGGTTCACGCATGCCGCTTGCGAATCAACCTCTGAGCATCGAGGAAATGCTGGCGCTTTTTTGTTTCGTCGAAGGCCTTCCCGAAACCGGGATGCCTGACCTCGCTGCTGCCGTTGATTACAAGGGTTGCTCGTACAGCGTCGACCCGGCGAGCTTGAATTTGCTGGGCGAAGGCGTGACGTGGAAGTCGCGAATTTCGAAAATTCTGGAAGCCAATTGCGGAGGTTGCCACGGTGGCCCCTCACCCGACGCAGATCTGAATCTGGTCGGCGAAGGAGCGTTCCAGCGCTTGCTTGGAGATTCCGCCCAGAAACCAGACATGAAGCTGATCGTCCCAGGCGACTTTGAGAACAGCTATTTGTGGTGGAAATTGAAGAAGAATCCCGACGTCGTCGGTCTTCAAATGCCCTATAACCCATTGACGGGCGAAGGCTCTCTAACCGAGGCCGAGTTGGGCGATATCTCGACCTGGATCGCCGCTGGAGCGATTGAAAACGAGTGAGCTACCGATAGCTCTGAATCATCTTCTCAAGTCGATCCAGCCCGCGTTCCAAGCTCTCCTGATTCGGTCCAAAGCTGAATCGAATATGGCTCTTGAAGCGGCTCGTGCGCGAGGCTCGTTTATGGCCTGGGTTCACGTCGAAGAACTCACCCGGCACGCAGATGCATTGGGCTTCAAGCGCGGCTCGGAAGAAGTCCATCCCGTCTGAAATCGCGTCTGGAAGGTCTTCGACGCTGCCCCAAACATAGAACGTTCCGTCCGGTGGCCTCTCGACACGAATGCCCATGGCCGTCAGGCGACTCAACGCCAACGAACGCTTGGCTCGAAAACGCTTCTGAATGGCCGAGATTTCCATTTTTACATGGTCGTCAGCCAGCAAGGCGATTGCGGCTCGCTGCAGCGGTCGCGCCGCGCCGCCATCCAGGAACGACCCAGCGCTTCCCAACCGATCGATCACGTCTTTCGGCCCCAATGTCCACGACACGCGCCAACCTGGATACCGCCAGTTTTTGGTCAATCCATTGATGATGACCACCGGGTCTTTGTCGACATCTTCGACATACCTCGCCGCCGTGGCCTCAAGGTACGCCGTCATAGGGTCGCCATTCCAGACGTAGTGGCTGTAGAACTCGTCCAGAATCAACATGCAGTCCAGACGTCGTGCTGTGGAAACCCAGCCGCGGAGGGTGTCTCCACTGATCACCTTGCCCGTCGGATTGCAGGGGTTCGAGAGCAACAACGCCGACAGTCCTCGCCCCATGATTTCCCGCTCAAGCTGCTCCAGCGAGAAGTCGTATCCACGGTCGGGATCGAGCAGAATTGGGATCGGCGAGAAAAGCTTAAAGACGTCCAAAAGCTCTTCGTAAGCCGTATAATCGGGAAGAAAATGCCCAAGGTGAATTGGACCGAGTGACGCAGCGACGCGCGTCAATCCCGCCCTGCCACCGCCCGAAATACTCACGTTCTCGGCGGTGTACTGCGACGCCATGCCGACACGAAACGTTCGATTATAATACGCGGCAACGGCTTCTCTGAGTTCCCAGAGTCCGGCCACAGGCGAATATTCGTGATCGTCGAGTTCGACGGAAACTTGGCTCACCCGTGCGGGTGCGCCTTCAAGTACGCCTGCTTCAGGCTGCCCTTGACCGAAATTCGTCCACTCCTCGGAGTCGGGACGGTATCCGGCCTTGGTGGCCTCGCTCATGACATAAATGACCCCGGTGCGGGGGACGTCTCGAAAGGCTTCGGTATCATGCGAAGTGGACAAAACTGCTCCACGATTTATGGGAGGCGCGAAACGTTTTCGCGAAGTTGAGGAAAGGGCATGTCTTGCAGGGAATCAAAGGGCAGCGTGCTGCGGATGCGCTGAGCAGCATCGGCTGGGTCGGCATCATCAAGATCATTTGGAAGGCCACGGAGCAGATTTGCCAGATGGCTTGTGTCTTCTGCTGCTGGTTCTTGGCGGACCAGGGGATAAATGGTGACCTGCTCTTCGATGCCGAGCTCAAGAACCGCTGTGGAGTCGTTGCAGACTCCCAGAATTCCGTAACCGCTGGCGGGAAGGCCTCGGCCTTCGGCTTCCCAGCGTTTGCGCAATTGGCCTGCGAGCTCGAAGATTTCTTTGATTTTCTGTGCGTCGCCAGCAGCCGAGTCGTAGTTCACCAGATTGCGACCGCCAGACCAAATGGGGCGAATATCCGAGACGGCGCGGAAACTCGTACCGTTCGAAACGCCCATATAATACATGATGTCGACATTGATCAGCGGCCCGCGCACGCGGAAATTATGGTGTGTATGAGGGGAGGGAAGCGCAAAGGTCTCGCCGTGTCCAATGTCGATGCCCGAGTCGAGCCAAGCGGCAGCGCGCACGGCACGGCCTTTGTACCAAAGGCCAAGGAAGTTCGCGAAGTACCGGGTGTTGCTGACCTCAATTGTGTGGCCTGACGCGTAAAGCGCGTCGATGACCTCGCCGATGGTGGAGTAGGTCTGGTCGCCGTTGACGACGGTCGAGCCATTTTCAAGCGCCAAATTATTGAGGACATCGGCAAAATCTTGCGCGTTTTGAAGGGCGCAGTCGCCGTAGCTTAGGTCTGCCCATCCACCTGTCAAAAGGTCGGGAAGCGCTGCGTTGACAGGCTTCAGGCCGGGACGGTCTGGTGCGCAATTCTTTTCTTTGAGCGCCTGCACATCGAACTTCATGGCGCCAGGAGCCTCACCCGAGGGTGTCGAGAACTCAAGAAGCCCCTGGGCAAGACTCACAACACTCATAGGAAGGACCGGGAAAGCCTCGGGAAGCCCGTTCTGCAAAGCTGCTTCAGCCTGTTGTTGAACCAATCCAGCGATTTGTGGGTCCTCGATCAATGCCGGGATCGACGTGGCCAACAACTGATTAACGCCTTCATCGCCCACTTCGGCGCGGATCTCATCAATCATTTCTTGAAGCGAAATCTCGGGCATCTCGCAATTTTCAAGACACTTGTAGGATATGAAATAATCGCCTTCTGGGCCATTTTCTCCTGCAAGGAAATCAAACGAAGAAACCAAGATTCGGTAGGCGCCGCCTTTCTCGAAGGTCAGCGATAGACCGCTGTTGGTGCCCTCTGAATCGTCGTTTTCTGCCAGGATTTCTCCGGTGCCAAGCGCAGGTCCCTCGACCAACACATAGGTGTCGAAGGCGTCGGATTTGACCGACACTTCAATTTTCTGCCCGGGCCACGCGTAGAATCGATGCGCGCGTAGGGCGCCGTTGGTGAATTTGCCGGAAGCATCCTGAATACGGTCACCGGAATTCACTCCGGTCGACGGCCTAAATCGACCGGCCTCAGAAATGGGGGTGGCATCGGCGTCGCCTTTGCCCCCGAGATTGGCACTGAAGTCGCCCTTTGATGCCGTGGGAGCGGAGTCAGCTGCGCAGCCCGCCGTGCCGGCCATCACCAAACACAAAGCCATCCAACCCATTTCATTTCGCATCATCAGCTCCATTAAATTTTGCAGGCCGAGACCCTACCACGTGGGCTTTAGAAAATGAAGATCCGGCGCTCAATCCCAATACGGCAAAATATTAGCGTAATTGTCGGTCCAAATGGGGCGAGAATCGGGAGTCGCCGCTTGCCAGCGGCGGGTGGGAACAAGCGCGGCCAAATCATCTGAAATCCTTGCAACGACGACCCGAATCCGCGTTGAGCACACCTAAAGGAAATGGCAGCCAGGTCAATGCCGAGCACGTACAGACTGACGCAGAACGTGTGGCAACAGCAGGTCTTTCGACGCCGATTGCTCGGCAACGCGCGGTGCTGTACGCTTGCGCCATATTCATGTTGTCAGGCTGTCCATGAAATTCTGGCCGTTGATCATTGCGCTTATAACCACAGGATGCTTCGCCGACGCGCCGAGTTTCAATGTTCGCGTGTGTGGTGATGTTCGCATCCCTCAAGACGTTGATGCTTATCGCATCGTGGTTTTTGATGAAAACTTGTCGCAGGAGTTGCGTTCTGGAGCCGAGGACCTCGTGAGTTGTCCGGGTGACCAGATTCGTGATTTGCCACGAAGTTCTTCATTTGAATCGGTCTCGGGGGATAGTTGGGTACGGCTGCAGGGCCTAAAAAACGGCATCGTTGTGACGACCTTCGACCGCCGCGTTCGCGCAGCGGAAGACACTGACGTCGATATTACGATGGGTATGACCCGCGCCTGCATCGGCGCCTCCTGTGCCAAAGGCCTCACGTGTTACGATGGCGTCTGCCAGGCGGCTAAATTTGACTCAGACGACTCGGTTTGTAAGGGATCGGAAATTCCGGTCGTCGATGACCCTGCCGAGGTGCCATTTTGCCCCGTTGAAGATGGAGGCATCCTTTGAGTTGGACCCGACTTATCGCTTTTTTGGTCGTTCTGGCCGGCTGCACCGATACCAATTTGTACTCGCCTGCTCGTCCGCGCAAAGAGGCCAGTCGCGTTGCGCTTTCGGGGCGCGTTTGCACCGAAGACCCTGTCGAAGCTCGCTTTCCTGTGAAAGTAGTGCTGCTCGTCGATCAGGCTCCGGGGCCCTTGTTTGGTTCGTTTGATCCTGCTGGGTTGCGCATCCGACCGATCACCGATTTTGTGACCAACGCGTTGAACAACCAGAAGGTTGAGTTTGCGATCGTTGGCTACGGCTCAGTTCCCCGCAAATACGCGCCATCCGAGGGGAGTTTTACCCGGAATCCTGGTGAGCTTTTTGCGGCGGTGGCCACTCTTTCGTTGCCCCAAACCTGCGCCACAAATAACCAATGTCGTAATTATAGAGACGGCCTTCGCACCGCACGTGCATTGATTGAAGGCGACATCGCTAATTCACCGGGCGGTCTTCGTGTTTTGACTCAATACGTCATTATTCACGTGAACGCTGGCCGTCAGGAGCCGCTCGCCGACGGCATTGAATGTTGTCAGCCGGATGACACCGCCTGCATCGACGCGGGACAAGGCCCATCCGGAACCTGCGAAATTCAGATCAGCACGGCTGAGGTCTCTGCGCTTCGGGAGCAAGTGATCGCCCAAGGCGCCGCTGGCTTTCGTTATCACGCGATCCATTTGGCGGCCGAAATCGACGTGCCCGCGGTCAACGATCAGGTGCAAGAGGCCATGGAAAAGATGGCCTTTGCCGGAGGCGGAACCTATCAGCGCTTCAATGCGATTGGCGGATTGTCTAACCCTGCCTTTGACGTGCTGAACCTTCGCACCGTCTTGAACGCAAAGCTCCTGGTCGCCGCGAATCTTAACGCGAAACCAGGCCCGAACGGACCTTTGATCGACACCGATGCGGATGGATTAACCGACGAGGAAGAACTTCTGATCGGCACGTCACCCGGAAACAGAGACTCTGACGGCGACGGGATTTCAGATCGTGTCGAGTCGTTTGCTGGTCTCGATCCTCTTGTGGCCGAAGACCCGCTGCCTCCAACCTGTCGAAGCATTGTGCCGGGGGCCGACCAAGATCTCGATACGCTCACGGATTGTGATGAACTCCTGCTTGGAACCGATCCAACCCTTGTGGACAGCGATGGAGATGGAATGCCTGACCCGCTGGAGGTCATGTCCGCGACCGATTATGTGAATCGGGATGCGGAGCGCGACACCGATGGCGACGGCGTAAGTAACGGTGACGAGATTCTTCAACACAGCGACCCGCGCAGCACTGACGCCCGGGCACACCTTTCATTTGGCTATCGATACGAGATCGAAGACGAAGGCTTTGTGCGCGAGAAATTTGCTTCGAACCCCGAACACATCACCGGAGTGATCATCCCGGACGTGTCCGAAGGCACGACCCCTGGCGTAGGGACATTGAGATACGATCCCAGCGACAAGTCGTTGCGCTGGCAAGATCAAGATGATTCTGATCCGGGTCCCAGCGTCATCGTAGGGGCAGGCGGGCGGTTCCGGCTTCCATCGAGCTCGTTTGCCGAGGTGCAAAAGGAAGAAGGGAAATTTATTGAGGTGGCTGTCGACGCCGTCAATCTCCCTCCGGTCGTCGACACCGAGGCGATTCGCGTGGTTTTCCGCGACCGGCAATGCCTGAATTATACCGTTCGAAACATCCAACTGATGAACACTGAAGCCATGGATATCAATCCTGACGTGTCGGGAATTAATAATGTTTGGCTTTACTTAGCTCAAGGTCCAGAAGGACGGCCGACGGCTCCTGGGCCATTCAGAATGGCGCAGCTTTTGTTTCGTTATGATCCTCCAAATCGTCGAGAGCCAGACGATGCGGTTTTGCTGATTCAAGATGAAGAGTTTGTTCGACCGGATATTCAGCCACGACGCTGAATCTGCGAGAACTTGCATAGACTAATTTTCGCGTGGTACTTTCCCAGCATCACGATGCTCAACAAGTACACATCAAACCGAGAATGAAATGTCTCCAGGTGGAATAATCATGATGCCCGTCCTCGCGGCAGCAGGGACGGAAGGCGGCAATGTACTCTTGCAGTATCTCGAGGACGGCGGATGGATGATGTATGTCATCCTTACGGTGTCTCTCTTTGGTACGGCGATGTTTCTGGAGCGGGTTTTTAACCTCTACCTCTTGAGACGCCTTAACTCGCGAGCATTCATCGCCAGAATCGTTTCGAACATCGAAAATCGGCGATTCCGTGAAGCGATTGATGCCACCGAGGCTTCAAGCAAGCACCCGCTTGTGGCCGTGGCGAAGGCGGGCCTTATCCGCTCGAACCGTCGCGAGAAGGAAATCGAACGTGCCATGGAAAACGAGATGCTCGCAGCCATTTCTGGCTTGCAGGCCCGAGTCACCATCATGGCGGTTCTTGCGAATATCGCGACGCTGCTCGGGTTGCTCGGAACGATTTTCGGTCTGATCGCGGCGTTCTCAAGCGTCGCGGCTGCATCAGCAGCCGAAAGACAGGAAGCGCTTGCTGCGGGTATTTCTCAGGCTATGTACACCACGGCCTTCGGAATTTCCGTGGCCGTTCCGCTCCTGCTTTTCCATCACTTCCTCTCCAAACGAGTGGAAACGATCCTGATGGAAATGGAGAGCGGTGCAAGCTCGATTCTGGTCGCGTTGGCTGGCGTTCGTGGCGACACGGGCACTGACGGTCGCGCTCAGCGCTGAGGAGACTAAGTGGCGTTCAAGCGGCTAAAACGGGCGCAGGAAGAAGCACACGAGCTCAACGTGGTTCCGGTCATGAATCTTTTCATGGTGCTGATCCCGTTCCTTTTGCTCGGCGCGACTTTCTTCCATATCGGTGTGATTCCGACGAGCACACCTACGCTCAGTCCGAGTGATTCCGATGTCCCCAAGACGCCTACGACGGTGGCCATCAACCTTGAGGTCACCACCGCGTCGATCAAGATCAGTGCGGCGAGTGTTTCTCTGGACGAAAACGAGCTCTCGGCCTTGTCGTCGGAGTGGCCCAAAAAAGGCAACGAGTATCCAGTCGAGGAGCTGCGCAAGGCCCTGATCAGCATCAAGGACAAGTACCCCGACAGCAACACGCTCACGGTGCTTCCCTTTGAAGACCTCAATTATCAGGAACTCGTCAAGATCTTGGACGTGACCCGTGTTCGAAACATGGGGCTGGACGAGAAAGGCGAGCCTAAATTTTTGGATTTGTTCCCCGTAACGATTTTCTCGCGCTTTGTTCCCCCTGAATTTGTTGGGGATAATGCTGCGATCGATGACCAAGCGATGGAAATCGAGGTCGACGAGGAGACGGTGGAATAGTCATGCGTAGTCGATTTGAACAAACCAAACCGCCCGGATTGATGCTCACGTCCCTTTTGGACATGTTCACGATCATTCTTATTTTCTTGATCGTGAGTTTCGAAGCCGAGGATTACGAGTTCAAATTGGATCCAGGCCTAAAACTGCCTGAGTCATCGGCCAACTCCGTCCTGAAGCCCGCGATCAATCTAGCGATTACCCCTGATTCATTGAAGATCGAGAACGAAGAGATCATCAAACTCGATCGAGGGAAATTCCGAGAGCAGTACTACACCAAAGGCGAAATTCCTGAGGTCGTAGAACACCTTCGCAAGGCGCACGAGGACGTGCTGGCTCGTGAAGCTGCAGGCCTTCTGGCTGATGACGAAGACGCGGCAATTGTTTTGATTCAGGCGGACAAGTCGTTGGATTACAAAACTCTGTATTTGGTCATGCGCTCCGCGAGCGTCGCTGGTTTTGACAAGTATCGCCTTGCGATCATGAAGAAGTGAGGTCGCTGATGCGCAAATTCGTTTTTCTCATTCTCAGCGCCTTGATTCTGACTCTGGCAGGATCGGCGTTCGAAAGCGTTGTGCACCATTCCGCTTACGCTCAGAAGAAGAAGCGCAAATCAAAACCCAAAGTAGAAAAAGAAGAAGTCAAAGAGCCCGAGGCCGATGCGGAGGAGGGCGACGATGAAACAGACGGTGAAGAGACTCCGGAAGACGTCAAAGAAACAGCATCCGCAACTCTGCAGCGCGGAAATCGAATGGAATTCGATGGCCGGTTGATTCGAGGCGAGACCGCCGGTTCTGGAGCTGTGTTCCTGTTTCAACGTGTTCCTCGTCCTCTTCCTTCCATGGTGAAGACTCGAACGAGCTACCTTTCCGACACAGTTCAAGAAGTGCTCGGTGACGGTGGAACGGAACAATTTGAGAAAACGAAGGTCGAAGCAATGAAAGAGATCGAAAAAGAAGGCCAGGCCAAGATCTTAAAATTGCAGACCGAGAGCGCAAAATGACAACGGTGCTGACGCAGATTGAGCTTCTCACAAAGCTCGCCGAAGAAAACGGATGGGAGTCATGGCTGGGCCGTGACCTCCAGCCCTCTGGTTATGACCACTCTTCGCTCGTTCGCGTCACCGCGTTTTCAACTGACGTTGCGGAACATGCACAGGTGCGTCCTGTTCTTGATTACGAGGCTGCGGTTGCCGTTCAGCTTCGCCACAAAGGGATCGTCCCCACGCTTCGTGCCGGCTTGGATCGCAAGTACTGGTTCGCCGAAGAACTTATCGTCGGGGAGGCCGTTGGTGACGTCGTTCATCAATTGCGGGAACGCGGTTATCCGACACTCACGGTGCCTCTAACGCTCGCCATCGGCGTGCAGATCTGCGAGGCGCTCCAGGCTGCGCACGGTGCCAAGAACGCTGCAGGATGGTCGCTGAACTCGGTGCATGGCGGAATTGATCTCGATGTCGTTCTTCTGACTTATGAAGGCGTGGTTCGAGTTCGTGAGTTCGGTGTGGCCAAGGCTCGCCGACAAGCATGGCTATCGAGAGTCGGTGGGTTGTCGCCGCGCAGAATTTGTTACATCTCGCCAGAAGAAGCGCGCGGTCGTCCAGCTGACGCGCGGTCGGACGTTTACGGTGTGGGAGCAGTTCTGTACGAACTCCTGACCGGCGCTCCGCCTGTGTCGGGAGCCGATGTACTCAAAGCGATTGCCGAGGGTGTCGCGCATCTACCGTCGTCTCTTAATCCGAAAGTGACTCCACAGCTTGATACGATCGTCATGCGGGCGCTTTCGGTCGATCCCGTCAATCGCTACGAGAATTGCGACCACCTACGACACGACCTTTTGCGTCTGGCAAATGACCCTTCCAAAGCTCTTGAGCGAGTTCCGCGTATTCTTTCGCAACTCTTTCCAGGCAAACAGAGTCAATGGGCCGAGATTCAACAATTTGAGCGCCGTCGCGAATGGGTGATGGTTCAAGGATTTCTCGAAAAACTCTTGATTCCGGCCGAAGACGAGGACCCAACTGGTCTTCATGTGATGCCGATTCATGCGCACGAGCCGTCGCCTTTCGAGGACGACGTGGAATCGGCTCTCGACGCGCTTGAGAGGCCGCAAGGGCAGGGGTGGGAGTCCGGTTCGGTTGGCGATGCTGCAGCGAAAATGAAGGGCATGTGGGACGATACGGCCGCCAGCGCCCGAAACCCGTTGCACCAGCATGAGGACTTGGATTCGACGATTCAGGTCGGCGCCTCACCACAGCTTCGTGGCGAACAAGATGTCAGCCAGACCTTGCCGACGGGCGTGCCAGCACAGATGGCGCCGGCCGTCATTCCGGTCCTCGACGTGGCCGCAACTCATATGGCTTATAAGCCAACGCCGATGCCCGTCGCTCCAGTCGTTGCGGAACCCGCGGTCGAAGTGCCAGTTCCGCAAGAACCTAGGCCTGTCGTCACTCCGTCTGCGCCAGAGCCTGCGCCAAATGCGCAACAGAGTCCCGAACCTGCGCCAGCATCGGCCGTGACTCCAGAGATTTTCGAAATTCCGGCGGAAGCCGATGATGACGACGACGAACCTTTTGTCGAACCTTTTGCGATCGCCGAATTGGTCGAAGCCCCTGAGCTGCAACCTCGTGACGCATCGACAAAAGCAGTCCTTGAAATCATTCGTACCTCGCATGGTCGCGCACTCGACATTCAGGTGCTCGATTCTCCCCTACGAAGGTATCGCAAGGAAGGTGGCGCGCTCACGGCCCGTTTGGTCGGTGGCAAGGCAACGTTCAAACTCAAGCAGGCCTTGGGTGGCTGGGTTAGACGCGGTCGTAATCCTCGCGAAGATCTTCCTGCGGAAACCAAGTTTTCATTGGCGAGCGGAGACGCAGCCGAATTCCATGACGGCGACGTCACGTATCATGTTCGGGTCTTTAACCCGCCGATTCCGCCGAAATCTGAGCGTCAAATCGTCACGGCCGAAGATCTTAAGATCTACGCAGTGGCCATTGCCGTTTCTCTGGTTCTGCATGGCGTGGGCGGGCTTGCGACGCTGCTGACCAGCTACCTCGGCGTTGAACTCACGGTGAAGGCTCCCGAACAGGCTGAAGTTTTTGCCGAAGGTGTACTCCCTAAGGATGTGCCCAAGGTCGAGAAGCCCAAGCCTAAAGTCGAGAAACCCAAACCCAAGCGAATCGAACCCAAGCCGACGACGGACCCGTCCGAGGCTCAGGCCAAGATCCCCAAGGCCGTTCGACAGCAGTTGGATAAGCGCCTTCGAAATAACAACGTTCCTCGCAGCGAGGACAAAGCTGACCAGTTGATCTCCGCCCTCACGACGCCCGTTAAGGGCGACGGCGCGACCATCAAGGACGTTGTGACCAATATTGATGCGATTGCACGTCCTGGCTCGCGTGGCGCTGCATTCAATGTCACAGGCACGCTGGGCAACTTGCCCGAAGGCGGCGTGAATATAGCCACCAGCTCTGGTGGAAATCGAATTGGCGACATCGGTGGATCAGTGGCTTCCAATGTCGGCAAACTCGATAAACGCGAAGGCAGCGGCACCGGAAAGGTTCGCGGTAAGGCTCGCGGGGTGAAAGCGTTAGCTAAGGTATCGGGCTCGCTTTCGAAGGGCGAGGTCTGGGAAGTCATTCAGAAACATAATGGCCAGATTCAGGCGTGCTACGAGAGGCAGCTTGGTAAGAACCCCGGCCTTGCCGGGAAGCTCACGTTCGAGTGGATCGTGAAAACTAATGGAAGTGTTGGTACCGTCAAAGAAGCCAGCAACACGCTAGGGGACTCGGCAGTTTCCAAATGTGTCTCAGGCGTGATTAAGACGATGAAATTTCCTCGACCCAAAGGCGGCGAAGTTGAGATCGTGTTCCCATGGATTTTCAAAGCAGGTTGAGTCGTGATTAAGCGCATGTGTTTGGTGTTTTGTGTGTTCGGTGCGGCGTGTGGTAGCAGCGGTGATGATACCGTAGGCCCCAAGATCACGCCTCACGTCAGTCCTGTTCAATTGGGTGAGTTTTGGCCCCAGGGGGCTGAGGATGCGGATCCCGGAAACAACGAAAGAACGCCCTTTGAATGGGTTCTGTTGCTTCAAAATGAGGGGGACGAGACCCTGAAGGTCTCAAAAGCCTGCTTGATTGGGAATGATTCTAACAACTTCGTGCTGGAGGGGCCGGTTCCTGCCGATATTCGCGGTGGCGACGAAGGCGCTGTGCGTTTGACTTACGGCCGCACGAGCCCGGGATCGGACCGTGTCGCTATTCTCGTTGAGTCGAACGCTACGAAGTTCTCACGCCTGATTGTGCCTGTTTGTGCCGCTGTTGTTGCCGACGGCGCTGACAAGAACAAGGCCGTTCCGCCTTGCGAGTTCGAAGTACCGGCCGACGCCGTGTGTCCTTAAACTTAGAGATCCAACTCTAGTTTCTCTTCTTTGGGCTGAGCCTTCCCGTCTTTGTCTTTTTTGTCGGTCGTCTTGGGGAGGGCCTTTTCGCTGCTTTCCTTCTCGGCCGATTCGCCGGCTTTGGCCTTTGCTTTGCGAGTGGCCTTCATGCGTTCATCACGTTCTTTGGCGCTGGCGAGGATTTCCGGCGAAATATAGAACACAGGGGTGTCCTTTCCACCTTGTGTAAACGCACCGTAAGCCTCCCACCAGGCCAGCGTCAGCTTGTCCATGCTGGTGCGCTGGTCTTCCACGTTGACGTTGGCACGCTCGATTTCACGGCGGATTCCTTCGGTGTCGTCTCGAAGGGGTTTCAGGTCGTACACCGCGATGTCGTTGCGCATCGCAGTTTCAGCAGTCGACAACGTGTATTTGGATTTGGCGAGATCAAGCTGAAGCTCCGCCCGTTCAAGCAGCAAATTTGCCATCTTGACGCGTGCGTCGGCGAAGGTCTCAAGCTTCTTGAGTAGCCCTTCGGAGCCCTTGGGCCACATCGACGTGTTCGTGAGTTCCGTCCGCCATCCTTCGGTTGCTCGGAGCTCAATCACAGCATCATCGCGGCGCGCACGTGCGATCGAAACCGCATCCTGAGCGTCCGCCACGAAGCGTCGTGCGTCGAGCGGCACATCTGAATCATGAAGGCCTATCGGCTTAACGCCGGAGCTACACGCCGAGGCTGCCAACAAGGCTGCGCCAATCAGTAGTCGTTCCATCTGCATTTGCCTCACTTGATCAACCTGCCGCCGTCCCGACCTTTCTGGAAGCGTTTATCGACCTCCGCCAAGGATTTCGAGACGTTCACTTTCTGCAGAAGCGTTTTCATATTTGCTCGACCGGCTTCTACGCCGCCTTCGGCAGCCCGGTGGAAAGCCTCAAAAGCCCCCGTGTAGTCGCCGATTTCGTAACTTGCGACGCCCAGAAGGTTTTGTTCCATGGCGCCACCGCCAACTTGAATGGCGCGTGCGAGCACGAGGCGCGCTGAATGCGGGTCACCACCGTTGATGAATTTTTCTCCCAATTCACGCAGCTTATCGACGTCTTCAGGATTCTTGGACAATTCGGCTCGAAGCTCGTCAAGTCCCTGAATCGGAGACGCTTTGCGCCCCGCAATTTCGTCGTAAGGCACGAAAATCTTCTCGTGGCTTCGGCCTTTGAGGCACTCGCGCACAACCGGAGAGAAATTCGCGTTGCTCCAAGCTAGATTTCCGCATGCTTCAAGCGCCTCTTTGGCCGTGGCACGGAGGCCCTCGACACGTGAGGATAACGCTGATTTGACCTGATCTTTCTGTCCAGCGGTCAGCCCGTCGGGCATCGGCACTGAATCGAGCTTGTCAGCACAGAATTGCATCGCCGTGGCGAGTCGGCTCAACGCAGCAGGCGTATAATCGACGCTGCCCTGACGAGCGGCGTTCAAGTAGCTCTGCTGTGTCACTTCAATCAGGACGATGAATTCTTCGATCAGGTCGATATCGTTAGGTGTTGGGTAGCGCTTGATTGTCGCCAGCATGACTTCAGCCATGCCGTAATGCGCGCGAGCAACCGATTCCGCAGATGCTGTGTCGGTGTTCAACACCGATTGGAAGTTCCCCTCGGCTCCGTCAACGTCGCCCGCAGCGACCTTTCCAAGACCAATTCGGGCCAACGATTCGGGTTCACCCAAGTCTTCGTACTTTTTGAGAGACTTGAGGGTGTCTTTGCCTGACGACGTACGCTCTGTGAGTACGGCAACCTTGGCCACGGCATCGATCTTAGCCTGACCCGTCGAACCGTCGATGGCTTCGTCGAAGAGCGACTCTGCCTTCGAGACGTTGCCCAACTGCTCGTTGAGTTCGCCCGCTGCGACCAGGAGCTGAACCCGCTGAGCCGGATTGACGTCGGCGGCCCGTTTCAGGAATTTGACGGCCAAATCGTAATCAAATCGAGCGACCGCAGTTTGCGCCAACGACGTGAAGATGCCGGGCAGTTGCTCGCTCTTCGGGTAATTCTGGGCCAGCGAGTCCGCGAGCTTGTACATGTTCTCCGAATCGCCAACGGCGCGCGAAGCTACGAACGCATTGATGACCGCGCGTTCCCCCAGTTCGGTTCCCTTGTTCTTTTCCGCAAATTTGATCAGCACCCCGATATCGCCGCCTTCATCACCCGCCGCTTTAAGCGAGAGTTCGTCAAGTTTGCGCTGTTCGGTCGCCGCCAACACACCCTTGATATCTGTCTTGAGCGTGGGGGTGGCGGGGCTCGATGAATCCATGAAACGACGGCTGGCGTACATCAACCCGTCGTAGTCGTTGATCGTGTTGTAGCTATCCAACGCCAAACGAATCGCGGCGTCAGCTTCGGTCGTCTGCGGGAATTCGTAGGCCACAGCGGTCAGCTTATCGATGGCTTCGACGTAGAGACCCTCATCGTAGACGGCTTGGGCGATCGCGAACTTCACGCGGCGTTCTTTGTCGTCCGTGAGCTTGTAGGCCAAGAGGGTCGCACCGGCTCGCCTGAGCGACGAGCGTGCAGCCACGCGCTCATATCGACCGCGGCTCGACGCTTTTTCGAGCGAGGTCTGAAAATGAACGACCGCGTCGTACAAGGCGTCACGTCGAGCGTTGTCGTCCTCGAGCAGGTCGGCTGCTTCCAGAGAAGCAAGGCCGGCCTCAAGATTCTGGTCGGCGAGCGCAAGTACATCCGCTTGATTGAGGAGCATATTGGGGCGCTCCTTCGCATCGCGGAATGTGTCCATGTAGACGCGGTACGCTTTGGCGACCTGCGCGTTGTCACCGGACTTCTTGCGATTCTGATTGGCGCGCTCCTGCGCTGTGGTCGCGAGATCTCGTAGATAAATCTCGAACTCTTCGATCATGCGCTTTCGTTCATCGGGCTTGATGTCGACTCGGCTGTAGTAACGAACCAAAGCAGACGCGATGAGCGTCGAGTCGGTGCCAACCTCGCGATAATCCTTGAGGCGCTTGATCGCCGTATAGAGCGTACGCGCATCATCGAGACGGTCGATACTCGCAGACCCGAGAGTCAGCAGCTCGCGCGTCGTGAGCATCGCGCCCGTGAACTGGTCCATCGTGCGGTAGCGATTCGCCAATTTCGCCAGCGCTGCCACGTAGGTGGACCTGTTGTAGGCCATCTTTTTGTAGAACTCGACCGAATCCCCAGGTTTGCGTAGGCGTGAATAACAATAGGCCATGTCGACAAGTGATTCGCGCCGGACGTCGACGTCCTGCGAAGCCGAACCCTGTCCGGCCGCCGTAGCCTGTTGTACCAGAAGTGGCGTCTCTGCGGCCTGAGCCTTGAGGGCCAACATTCTTGCTTCCCACGCGTTCGATTTTTCGATCGCAGCTTCAAAATTGGTCAGGGCAGGCGCGCATTCACCGTTATTGACCCAGACCCACGCCAATTTGTAGTGGCCGAGTCCGCTTACAGGCTGAAGTGGGCCCTTCGCAATCTCTTCGTAAAATCGTTTTGCATCGTCGAGTTCATTTCTGTCGAAATGGTAATCGCCCAAGACGAGCAGGGCGTTTGCGCGCAATGGGCTGTCTGGATACTTGTCGACGAGCGTTTGGTAGGCTTTTCGCATGTCGTCGAAGTTGCCCAACTCACGGAATTCGTGACCGATATTGAACAAGACTTGTGGGACCAACGGAGAGTCGGGGAATCGACCCTGGACGATCTCGTACGTCGCGATCGCTTCTTCTTTGAGAAGTCGAACCTGCGGAACGTGAAGGACTTTGGTCGAGCGTTGTTCGCGTTCGTAAGCCAGTTGGTAATGGTATCGCGCTTCTTCCGAGAGCAACTCGGCCAGGCGAACATAGAGTTCGGGCAAGTATTGCGCACCGCGAGAAACGGCGATCGTGGCACGAGTCTCTTCGATCGCATTACGAACTTTCGTGATGTTGAGGCGAATAGTCTCGACGGTTGGGGTGTCACGAACTTGCTGATGTGTCGTTGCACAACCGCCAAGAAGTGTCAGACACAGTAGCGCGGTCGCCCCGCGGCCCATCCATCGTCTGGGGATCAGTCGATGCATCGGTCCTCCATCGTCACAACAAGGTCGTCGAGTTCATCGGTCCAGAACTCGCCTTCAAATCGATACAGGATATCGCTTTCACTGAACGTGTCTTCAATGCGAAGTCGGGTTTCAGACCCAGGCGGACGTCTGCGTCCGCGCAAAAGTGCAACGCCGAGTTCATGAAGAATCAAACGCACGCCTTCCTCGGAATTCAGGAGTTCGCGAGCGACAGCCTGCATTTCGTGAAGGAGCTCTTCGTCTTCGCGTCGAGACGCTTCGGCAATGCCAGCGTCGTAGATTCCACGCAATCGCTTGGCAAATTCGGGTCCGATATCGTCTTCGATGTCGTCGATTCGTTTGCGCTCAGCTTCGATCAGTACGCGGAAGTCGCCGATTCCGCGGCCTGCGGTTCGCAGGCGCGCTGCGCCCCGAAGTGCTTCCGACTCTTTGATCGGAACGCCGTCGTAGAGGTCTTTGATCGCTCCGCCGTAAGCTGCGCGAAGGCGGACTGCGGCCTTACGTGCGGGTTCGAACTGGCAAATATGTCGCAACGAAAGGGCTTCTAGAAGAAAGCGTTCCGGCGCAATCAACTGACGGTAGGCCGGAGCATCGAGCGCGATAAGCAAACCCAGCGCGCGTTCGTATTCGCCCAGATAATAGTGGCTCCACGCCATCTCCAGAAGCAACGAAGGGTCGTTAACGGCCGTCTTTCGCAGCTTCTCGTAGCTCTTGATCGCATCGCGATATCGGTTTTGTTCGAAGGCGATTCGCCCAAGAGTTCTCTCGATGTCGTTGCGCAAAGATTCCGGAAGGTTCTGTTTCTCTTCGTCGTCTGCCACGAGCGCTTCCAGGTCCGCCTGGGCACCGCTCAAATCATAAGAGGTGAGCTTATCTACGGCCAAAACGTAGGTGGCGCGTGCTCCATAAGGGCTGCCCTTAGGAATCAGGCCAAACTGCAGATTGGCCCAGTCGCGCAGACCGTTACGAAGGCTGTTTAGACCTTGATAATAGTAGATGAACGCCATCTGTTCAGGCGGAAGACCCGTGAGGTCTTCGCTCGCCACAAACCCACGAAGAATCGTCGATTCGTCGAACGCCTTCTGCGTCATGATGCGCTCAAGGCCACGAACCGCGTCGTCAACAACGTCAACGTCACGACGGGCTTGAGCAATCTCAAGATACCAGAGTGATGCAGCGTAGGTGAAACCTAGCCGCTCGGCGCTTTCGCCAAGAATACGCAACGCACGGTCGTAACGAGGGTCGTCGGCTGTTGAGCCTGAGACGTATCGCCACGATGCCGCGCCAGCGAGGTTTGAGTCACTCTCGAGCGAAGCTTCAACTGCTTGAGCAAACACTGCGTCACGTTCTCCCGCAATTTTCAGCGAAGAGCATCCAGACATCAGGGCCAGGCCCAAAAAAGCAGCAAAAAGCCTAGAACGACAACGACGTGCCAAGGCCGATCCAGAGTTCATCTTTTACGTCCCAGTTTTCCAGAATCTGGTCACCGAAGAACATCAGGTAGCGGATATCAAGCCGGAACGAGAACAACTCGTTTCCATAAACTCGGAATCCACCACCGGCATCCAACGCCGGGCGAGCCGATCGCGTGAGCCAGCCGTAGCCGCCACCCAACGCAAGAAAGAGCTCACCATAAGAGAGTGTGGAGTTAAGCCACGACCCCTTCCAATACAAAGGCTTCCAAACCGCCGACGACGTCAAATAATAATTGACGACTTCAAACGGAGTTGGAGCGAGATCGAACGCAAGTAGTTCACTCGACAAGTCGGTGTCGTACTGCAGCGAATAGTTAAACTGTGCGACTTCCCAGGCCCAAGAACCGTTGAAATGCAGGGTATAAGAACCCGACACAGGAACGCCTTTGGTAAACGCATCCAGAGGAAGCCAACCAATGGCGACTCCAAACTCGTGCGTGGGGCTGAATCGTCGGTTTTGGACGACCATGGCCGAATAGTCTTCTTCCGCAGAAGCGGTCAACGGGACCATCATGCAAGTAAGCAGGATGGCGGCCGAGACAAGAAAAGCTGCCTTTCTCATATGCACGTATCCAACTTAGGGGGATTCGCGGTCATTTTGAAGACCTGTGTGATGAAACGTGGCGTGGCGACGATGATAGATCATGCCCTTGTTCCGCGCTAGGAGAATCCGGGCTACACTGAGTGACTCTTAATTCGGTTATTGTTATGCTTCGCGACATGAAAAGTCTTCCCGTGATTTTTGTTCTCTTCGCAGCTGTCGGCTGTGTGGATGATTCGCGCGTGTTCACCCAGGGGCGCATCGAAGACCTCTGCAATGAATCGATTCCAATCTGTGGCCGCCAAGCCGCATGTATTCTAGGTGACGACGAGTTTTTCTCGGGCCGTTTCCCTGGCGGTCAGCGTGTTATCGCACGAACCGAATTTGAAAAGCAGGACATGGTTGTCCGTTTCTTGCTCGATGACTTGGCCTTCCCAGGGACCGAGATTCAAGTGTTGGCGTACTCGCCGGAATGCGGGTCGTACGACGAAGAACACCCGCGAAATGTAGATCTCTTTGAATTGGCGGGTGACGATCGTGTCCTCGAGTTCAAATTGGATGTCGGGACCCGTGGCGATCATCTGGTCGAGATATTCTCGGACATGAGCGCCTCGTACGACATGACGATCTCGCTGGATTAAGGGCCGTCTCCGGCGTCGCCTGCATCTTCCAAATAACTCAAGTCGACGTCGTATCCGACGATCTGCGCCACCACCTCAAGATTTGCGTCGAAGTCGCCCGAGAGCGATGCCTTGTCGTCACCTGTGGCAAATTGGCCTTCGAATTCGCCAACGATGCGTGCGCCGTTGACGGCCTCGAATTCGGTGAGCTTGAGCGTGCCATTTACAAAGCGTGGGATATCGTTGTCGCCTGAGCGGCCCGTGATATTTCCGAGCGTGAGTAGATCGTAGGTCGCCACTTTAATGGGTTGGTTTGGAACCTGTTTGAGTGTGAGGCGAACCGGGACTTGCCCGCCAGCCCGCACGTACTCGATCGACAGCTCTGTGGGATATAGACGCGCGCGGACGCTTTCGAACGACAAATTATAGAAGTCTTTGAGGCTTCCCTGAAGTCCTCCCTCATCGGCGCTGCACGAGAAAAGAAGGGGGGCAAGGCAGAGCAAAAGTGCGAGTCGTTTCATGGCGCTGAATTCCTGCGCGAGTAATGAACTTGAGTGTCGATGCCGGTCTCGGTTGGAACCTCACAACGATAGATGATGATGGGGCGATTGTTGGCGTCGAAGGTCAAGGCGGGTGAGTTTCCGCACCCAGCAGCGTCGCCTTCTTCAACCACTTCTTCACTCCAAGCAAAGCCGTCGAAATACGTGAAGATGAGGGCATCATCGTCCGGATTGCATTCGCCCAATCCGCTGATGGCTTTGGTGCAGCGATAGTAGGTCAATCCCACCGTTCCGTTGCCCGAGACCGC
This sequence comes from uncultured Bradymonadales bacterium, assembly GCA_964394615.1. Taxonomy (GTDB): domain Bacteria; phylum Myxococcota_A; class Bradymonadia; order Bradymonadales; family Bradymonadaceae; genus JBFFMO01. The sequence goes on from CAYMYJ010000001.1 coordinate 33,849, forward strand.
AATGCTGGTGCCATACCCTTCGTCGTAGCGGCTGTCCCCCAAATCCTCGATCTTCCATCCGTTGGCCACCGACTCAAAATTCGATTCGTCTTCAAGTGAAGCAACGATCGGGTAGCCTTTTTGCGCCTGATAGTAGGCGACGTAGATCTTGCCGCTAGAAGGGTCCTTGGCGATCGATGGGCCTTGTTTTGTCGGCTGGTTGTAAAGCTGCACCCGTTGCCAGGTGGCACCATCGTCGATCGAGCGGTGCACCCAGACTCCCGACGCATTGGCTGCCGCCGAGTTTTCGACAGGAACGTACTGCACAATCACAGGACGATCTTGTGAGTCAAAAATCATGTCGCTGTAATCGCCGCCGCCGGTGGTGGGGTCGACCGCGTATGGCGTCCAACCACCACCGCGACGCCAGGCCATTTCGAGGTCGGCTTTTCGGAAGTCGTCGCTTTGTAGACCGCCTCCATGGACGTCTTTATATGCGAGCGCGAGGTCTCCATTGGAGGCCACAGCCAAAGCTGGGAAATTTCCAACCACTGTGCCGAAATCGCTAGCTGGCTCCCCGACAGCGGCTTCGCCACTTTCGCTGACCGCTGTCTCGGGGGTCCATGAACCCGCCGAAGCTCGCCGGTAGACCGATGCATCGTGCACACCACAATAGCGGAACATCACGGCAGGGGCTCCGGTTTGTCCGGCGATGAGGGCTGTTGATGAGGCATCAAACGCGAGGTCGACGCCGCGAGGCTGTCCGACGTAGCGAGGCGTTGCGACATCCTCGAGCGACCAGCTGGTACCATCGAAAGTTCCATAACGAATCTGCCAAGTGATGGCGTCGGGTGGGGGAGGATCCTCACCAAGTTCGGTGCAGAGGCCATCCGCCGTGCCTACAACCGAAATCCAGGCTGCGCCAATCGTCCCGTCTGGAGCCAACGCGATTTTCGGAGAAAGCCCCATGTTGCCGGCCTCGACCAATCCCGAACTCCATTTTGAGGTGGTCGGAATGGGTTTGGTCGAATCGGGCAAGTCCATGTCGGGCGTGTCTTCGCTTGAATCGCCCGAACACGCGGCGAGCATCAACGCGCCCACGACAAGGTATTTACTGAGGTTGTCCGCAGCCATTTGGGTAAACCTGACAAGGGGGCACACTGCAAGAGTTTGCCACTTTTTCAACACAGAATCCGTAAGTTTGGTCTGGATTCCAGTCACGGGAGTCGGGACGAACGGTCACGTCGTCGTCGTAGAGAGCAAAACGGTCGCGAACTTCAACGATGTAGTCGTCGTTATGTCCCGAGTATGCATAGAAACATTCATCCGTTGCGGTGGTTCCACCTAGAGTACCACTTGCGGCGCTCTGCATGGTCGCCTCGTCCGGCTCACGCGCGACGTTCCAGGATGACCCGCCTTCGCGGTAAACATTGATGGCGATGTCGACAGGCCCTGCTTGGGTATTCCAAACCATGCGAAGCGTGCAGTCGCTGCCCGGACAGGGGTGTGGGAAGCGGAAATAATCCACGTCGCTTTCATAGCCGATCGAGCCCGTAACATCAGCACCGCCGCAGCAATCGCCGGCGGCGCAGTCATGGATGGCGATGGGCTTGGCGGCCGCGAAGAGGTCGCTTCTTTCGTAGCTCGGCGAGATCAAGTTCAGAGGCAGGTTATTTGACTCGTTTGCGTCTGGATCTTGGCGGACACGTACGTTGAGGCGGTAGAGTTTTTCGGGCGCCGAACCATCCGACTGGTAGTCGGTCACGCGCAAGAACAACACGTTGTCGCCAAGGATCGGCGATGCCAATTTGGCAACATTGGGCGGCGGCGGGGTCGCGCCTGGTTTGCATTCATTCAGGCGCGGGTTGCACTCGTATTTTCGTTGAGTCTGGTTGGCGCCGCAGGTGCCGGTGGGCAGGCAAACACTGGCGCCCGAACACAATCCCTGATTCAGACATGTGTCGAAAAGACCTGCGCAATCGAGCGGGCCATCGCAGGTTTTTTGCAGCGTATTGCAGTCGCCGTCTGTGTTGCATGCACTCGGGGTATGAGGCCGGACGAGTGTCACAGTCGCTTGGATTTCGGCATTGAATGCCCATTGGTCGGCCACCGAAAGTCCGCTGGTGTCGTACTCGACCGTCGCTTCGATGATGCCTTTGGTACAACCGGAGAGATCGATCCGATACCAATCGTCGTCGCCTGGCGACCCGATGGATCCGGTTTCTGTGAACATTTGGCTCCACGCTGCTCCGCAGGCCACCGTCCCATTTCCAAGCACTACGGCCTCGGCAGGCACGTTGTTGGGCTCGTTCGGATCGGCATCGACGATAAACTCAACGCTCAGTGTGTATGGAATCTGTGGATCGGCATCTTCATTATCGTCATCGGTAACCGAGACGTAGTATTTCCCCGGTCCAGGAAGCACTTCGAAGCGTGCAATCGTGGTCGGCTCCGTGGCTCCCGCCAAGTTTTGCTCCTCCACAAGCAGGTTTGTCTCGGCATCGTAGAGTCGAAGTGTGGGCTGATAGGACGTCACCGCCGAAGACAACTGCAGGCTCAAAGTCCTGCCGGGTGGGACATCAAATGTGTACCAATCCTCATCACCACGACACGCAATAAACGCGGTGGTCTGAGACCCAGATGTCAGCGTGGTTGCGGTGGCGTTGGTGTTATTGGGCTCTGCGCCATCTGGGTCTGGCCCCGTCGAGATGTTGAGCGAATAAGCATTTCGCGTGTCGACCGAATCATCACCCTGGTCACGAACGACCATGTAGTAGTCGCCAGGATTCACACAATGCGTGAACTTGAGCGAGGTTCCAGTGGCATTCGCAGGTGCTTGCGCGGCAACCGTTCCAGGTTCCCCATCTGGTCCTTTGGGGAAAATCGCGTACGTGGGTTGTATTGGGCTCAATGCCACCGGCATCGACACGTTGACGGTCACCAGTTTGTCCGTCGCGGGCACGGTCAAGCTGTACCAATCCAGATCACCAGCAGGGCAAATATACCCTTCGCCTGGTACGCCCACGGCGAGCGCGGACGCAAGGGCTGGCTCAGAGTGGTCGTCGCGTGAGCATTCAGCGGTTGCAGGTGTGATGTCGCTTGGGGTGTCGTCTTTGCTGGAGCAACCTCCAAGCATCAACGCCAGAGCCAGGACTTCAAGGGAAACGGCAGTGTGTCTCGGGATCAAATTGACTTACCTCAACAAAGTCCGACTCCTTGAGCGCGATGCGACCAGAAGGCGGATTCTTGTAATTACCAGTGGGGTTATAGCTAGCGTACACGCAGGCGACTCGGTAGAGCGCAAATGCGTTCGGATCATCGAACGCGACTTCGCCGGCATAGATGTAGAGCCTATTCCACCCGTTGCCAGGATAGGTGTCCTCGGGCGTTTCGATGGTAGGAACAAGCGTGATGTTGGTGACATTAAAGTCGTAACACGTGCTCGCGCCTTTCAGGCCGAGATCGCGCAAAGTGTAGCGATACGCACTGCGAGAGCGGAATGCCGCGTCTTCACAAATCGGGTTGGTATTGGCCAGGATTTCGATGCCGTTGAGTGTGTTGTCGGCATCGAGGTCGACCAAGCTGTCGTCTTCGGCGGGATTGGTCTGGAATCGAACCTCAATCGCATCAGGGAGCCCATCTGCATCAGAGTCGTTGCCGTTTTGTGCGGTGCCGTAGAAGACTTCTTCGCAATCGTGGAGGCCGTCACCATCGCTGTCTTCGTAATCGCAACGTCCATCGGCGTCTCGGTCGGGACAATCACACAGGTCATCCATGTTGAGGTCCAGACAATCGTGTCCGGCTGCATCGAGGCAGGGCTTTTCGGTGTTGGTCGTGCAGTCGCACGTGCCATCGGCGTCGGCGTCCAAGATGCAATCGCAGAAACCATCGGCATCTTGGTCAACGCAGGGGCTTGGAACGAAACATCGGCTGTCGGTTGGGTCGAGCAGGTTCAACCCGTCGTCTCCAAAGCTCCATTCCAGGTAATCGTTGAGGCCGTCGTCGTCGGTGTCCTTGATGAGCGGGTTCGAGCGAACAAGAATTTCTTGGATGTCGGAGAGACCATCGCCATCTGTGTCCGCCAGCGGTTCACCGCACTCAAGGGCGTTTGAGCCGTTCGTATCGACGTACATGGAGGCCGGAATATTGGGGCGAAGGGCGTAACCCATGTCCGGTTCGTCTACTGGCGCACCTGCATCCATATCGGTGCCTGCATCCATGTCGGTGCCGGCGTCGGCCATCATCGGCGGCGCGGGGGGCGGGATTTGGTTCAAATCCATGACGGCGTTTTGATTGAAAATCGCGAAACTTCGCAGGGTGAAAACTCGTCGCAACACGGTGAAATCGACGAACAAGAAATTGAGTTCTTCGCCGCTTGGGAAGCTTCGGAAGTTCCCCTGGCCGACCTCGGCCATTGCCTTCAACAGCTCCTTCGCGCCGTTGTCTGCAGCCGGTTGCCCGGAGGACAGGAACGCGGTGTGGAACGCAAATGTACCCACGCGGAAATTCTTGGTGAGGTCGCGGATCTGGTCGACAGTGTCGAGAATCTCTTGCCGAGAGTTTTCACGTTCCGAATTATTGTCGGTATCGGGCTCGCCGTCTGATAAAAACACGACGATGTATTTCGATAATGGCAGCGATTCTTTTTCGGCCGCAGCCAACTCGGTTCGGATTTCGTAATAAGCCTCGCCGAGCGCATTCAGATAATTGGTTGTTCGATCCGTTTGCCCCAGAGACGCCGTGGCGATATCGAGCAGTTGTCGGTCTGCCGTGAAATAAGTGTCGGGCAAGGAGTCAGCATCGAGGTCGATGCCGGTCTGTGGTTGTGCCTGCGCAGAAAAGCGAATCACGCTGAACTTGATGCCTTCAGCCCCTTGGTCCAGCAAGCTTGTCCACGTGTCGGCGACAGCACGTTCGCGCCCTGTCAGGCCGGTGACCGGGTCGGGCGGATCGTTGCCTTCCATCGAGACCGAGGAGTCGACGATGAACATCACGCGTAGCGGGAAGATCAACGACTCGGGCTCACGGGTGCAAAAGCCGCCCGAAATCTCAAGTTTGTCGTCGCGATAATTCGGAGGCGCAGGAATGTGCTCAAGTTTCGCGTCTGTGCACGAAGTCGTGGGCATCAAAATACTGAGTGCGATGAGTACGCCCATGGCGCGTTTCAGTCGACTCATGGCATGCCTCCTGGGACTTCACATTCGCCACAGGCGAGCAAAGCTTCGTCAAAGAATGCGACGACGGTCTCGAATTCCCAGAGACGGAAACAATCGGTCTCAGGATTGAAGTTCTGAATTGGCTTGAACAACTGCCATCCATAAATCGGGAGGCGCGGGATATTATCCCCATCGAAATTCTTGCGCAGAAGCGCCCGTATTTCGTCACGCTGGTAGAGGCGACCGTCGATCGTAATCTTGGGTGGCATGCAGGTGTTCATGAAGGTCTCGGTCTGATCACGGGTCACCAACTGATCGGTGGCAAAATAAGGGCATTGGCTCAGTTCACGATTCTTTTGTTCCATCGACGCACGAAGAAATTCCAGATTCTTGGCTGTGATGTCAACCAGACCGCTTTGCGGGTCTTTGACTGTGCCGCCGCCGTAGAACGCCTCAAAACATGCAACGCGCACTTCTCCAGGTACACCAGCCACACGGCTTGGCTTTTCGGACGAGTAGAGGAGGATCCGATTATATCCGTTTTTGCCTGGGACGGGGGTGATGCCCATTGGGATGTCTTGAACGTCGAAATTATAACAATGACGCTCTTCGAGTCGACCATTATCTGGATTCTCAACATCCATCAGACCCAGATCGTCGAGCCCGTAGACCACACGTTCGTCGCGGTAGCGGTCAGCGTCTGGAACGAGTGGGTCGGTTCCAGCTTTGATTTCTTCGGCATTGGTCACGCCGTCAAAATCCAAGTCGCTCAGTGCGTCGTTGACGCGTGGGTCGGTGCGGTAGAGCAATTCAGTCCAATCCAAAATGCCATCACCATCGGTGTCTGGTTGGATCGGGTCGGTCTTCAGGAATTCTTCCTCGCAATCGTTGAGGCCGTCGCCATCGCCGTCTCGGTCCGATGCGCACCGAATGGCCGGTCGCGTGTCAGTGGTTGGATCAAAGCCCTCTGTCGCCATTCGAACCTCGAAAAGGTCCGAAAAATTGTCGCCGTCGGTGTCTCGCGAGAAGCGGTCGGTTGAAAGGGCGACCTCGTCCTCGTCACTCAAACCGTCGATGTCCGTGTCAGGCATCAGGGTTTTACCAACGACTCTTGAGTGTTGGTTGAACGCGGAAAAACTCGAAAGCGTAAGGTCTGCTTTGATCGATGAGATATCGAAGGTCAGGAAGTCTTCAGCCGTTGTGAGGTTCACGTCACGGAAGGTTCCGTTGCCTTCGCTGGCCATGGCTTGAAGCAACGCCGTTGCCAGCGTGCGGTCATATCCAAATGCCGTGCTGGCGCCAGGACAGATGCCCTCGACGATGGCCTGAGGCGAAAAGAGCAAGACACTGTTGAGGGTCAAATCGCCAATCGAATAGGTCTCTTTGAGCTCCAAGAGTTCTTGAACTCGCTGCATGATCTGCAGGGGCTGATTATACTCTGGGCAGCGTCCCTTGAAGTCGACGTAAACGTCCTCGGGGATCTCAAGGTCGGTGTTGCACACACCATAGAGATTGTCGGGGTGGAGGCTGTTGTCGGTGATGTTGGCGCAATCTGGGTCAGCGGCGTCGAAGCGGCCGTCTCCGTCGTTGTCGTCTCCATCCGAACAATTCGTGATCGTGTCCTCACAGCCCGCATTGCAGCGAGGCTCGGGATTTCCGTCCGAGACGAAGTTGATGATGTAGCGTGTGCGAGCACGTTCTGGCCCTCCCACGGTCAGGATGTCTCGTTCGATGACGCGGACGGCGTTGGCGAGCGCGCCTTGGTAGTCGGTCGCGGGGCCAAGGCCGCCGGAGGGGTCTACGAATTGCGAAATAGCGTCCCGGTCTCGCGTGAAATCTTGTTCGCGCGCCCAGGACGAAAAACCGATGAATCCGAATTGGGCGTTGGGCTGAGACGAAAGCAGATTATTGATCGACGAGTTCAGGGCCCCAAACCGCCGGTTCTGCGAGTCCGTGCATTGAAGCGAGGCGGACTGGTCGATGATGTAGAGCACCTTCACAGGGAAGGTTATCTGGGCGGACGGTTCCGTGCAGAACTCGCCAGTGACTCGAATGAGGTTGTCGAGTGGAGGCGCAGGTACTGGCGGAACACGTTGAAGACCCGTCTCTGTGCAGCTAAGCAGTGGGACGAACGTCATCACGATCAGCGTAGTTAGAAGTGTCGCTTTCATGTCGCTCTCAGGTGTCGCGGCAAAAAAAAACCTGCCCCGGAGGGCAGGTATTAACGGTTTCCCGGGGTGCGGTCTGCCCGCATCCTTAGATTAGGCGTTTCGGCGACGGAATACCAGTCCGACCAAACCGAGGGCCAGAAGCCACAGTCCACCGTTTGCTGCTGCGTCATCGCTGGTCACCGAGCAACCGCCGGCATCCGAAGCTGCTGGGAGGTCGGCTTTTTCGCCAGTGAGCGTGACAGTCGCTGTGAAGAGTGAGCTTTCGTTGATTTTCTTCGAAACTCGGTCTTCCCAGACGCTTTCGACCGAGAGCTCAACCTTGTACTCGCCGGCAATCGATCCGTAGAGGATAGGGGCTTCGTTGACGAGGTAGCGGTACTCGTATGGGCTCGACACGGTCACAGTGCCTTCAGCGTTTTCGAGGCGGACATCGGCGCCTTCAGGCTGACCGACTACGCGCCACGAGTAGCGCATTGGCTGATTTTCGCGGTTAGCGAACAGACGAAGCAGCACAGGCTGTCCAGTTTGTCCGATCAGGCTAGGAGTGTAAGCGGTGAGGTTGACTTCTGGGTCCAGACAATTCGCGTTGTCTCCGAACACGGTGTAGCAGAAGTGCGTGTCACATGCTCCGCCGAGGCCGTCACGGTCGGTGTCGTCCTGCTCTGGGTTGATGGTCAGACGGCAGTTGTCGACTTCATTCATGACTGAATCGCCGTCGATATCGGGGTCGCAGTCGTCTCCGAAGGGGCTGCCATTCATGTTCGCCTGCGAAGGATTGAACTTGGTTGCGCAGTTGTCCTGAATGTCGGCGATGCCGTCACCGTCTTGGTCAGGGAAGCAAAGTGCTCGCTGATCTGCGGTTGGGGTCGTAATCGTGGCTGACATGGGGCAAGGGTCGTCCAAGTTGGACACGCCGTCGCCGTCGATGTCGTCGTCACAGGCGTCGCCTTGACCGTCTCCGTCGGTATCACCTTGAACGGTGAGACCAGCAAGGAATGGGTTCGGAACGCTTGCGCAGTTGTCTGCTGAATTTGGGATGGTATCGCCATCCATGTCGTCGTCGCATGCGTCGCCGATACCGTCGCCATCAAGGTCGAATTGGTCGGTATTTGGCGCGTTGCGGCAGATGTCGCAAAGGTCGCCAACGCCGTCGCCGTCCGTGTCGGCTTGGTCGAGGTTATCCATACGCAGACAGTTGTCTGAGTTGTCCTCGATGCCGTCGTTGTCGTAGTCGTCTGCGAATTGGTACGTGTCGCCTACGTCTGTGTTGTTGACGAGGATTGACCCGCCACCACAACCGCAACCGCCGCCGCCCGACTGATTAGGTGTTCCGCAATCGCCGAATGAATTGTCGCACTCGTAACCAGGAGCGTCCTGGGCGTTTGCGATTGACACTCCGGTCAACATCGCGAGCGCAACGGAAGAAATAAGCACTGCCGTTTTTTTCATGATCTTCTCCTGGTTTGGGTCCCTCAACCCGATTTCGAAAGTTCGCTTTTTCATCTTAAAACCTTGTGATGGGGGGCGTGTTGTAATCGCCTCTTCCCTACGGCTTAATAGTTAAGCAATTGGCGTGCCATCTTCTTGGGTGGCCTTATGGTGTTGATTTATAGGCAATTTGGGGATTTTTTGCAAGCGGTGTGGGTTTGATGCCTCGATTTGCCCCCAAAGTGATCGTAGCAAGTTTACAACGATCGGGGCATAGACGCCACATACCCTCAAAACCCTGATCAAACCTCGTCGTCGTGAGTGTCCTGAGTTCCATGGTTGGAATATTCCGCACGAGGTCTTTGGTCGTCAAGAACACCCAAACGATAACGACCTGTAAAATTGACGGACCGAATGCTCATGGTAGCTTCGAGCCTGTCTCAGAAAGGCACTTTCACAAGGATGTGAAAGGCAGAAACAGCCCAGGAGGGCATGTCATGGCAGCGGAAAGCACCACAGGGTCTTCCAGTACCCCGCCCGCAACTCAGAAAAAGTCGCGGAAGAAAATCTCGACGACCCCAAGACAGACGAAGCCTAAAACGAAAACGGTCTCAACGCCGCGTGCTCACGCATTGCCGCGTGAAGCCGGTGGTTTGATCCTTTCGCTGCTTGCGGTTGCGATTCTTCTGGCACTGCTGAGTTTTGACATCGCAGACCTTGATCGCGCCACGCCCTCTAATCTGATTGGGCCGGTGGGCGTTCATATCGCAGGTGCTTTGCTCTTTGTGTTGGGTGCAGCGTCCTTCTTTCTCGACGGACTGATCTTCTATCTTGGCGTTTCGCTCCTTATTGGGCGACGCGTTGATTGGAAGGTGGGCCAGATCGTGGGGCAGGTCATGTTCGTCCTGTCGGGCGCGATGATGGGTCACCTTGCTTTTGAAGAACTGATTCTGCTCGGGCATGCGCCTGGCGGATTGGTGGGAGAGTTCGGGGCCGAGATGCTTCGTGGTTTGGTGGGTACCGTTGGAGCCATCCTGGTGACTGTTGGGGCAGGGGTGTTGAGCGTGATGCTCTTCACGTCGTTGAGTCTTGGCGGTCTTGTTCGGGCTGTGATTGCCTCGTTTCATCGCTTGCAGGCTTGGGCGCGTCATCGGATTCGGGTTCAGCGCGAGTTTCGAGCTCGGCTTGAGATTGAGCGTGCTAAATTGCGAAACGAATCGCCAGAAGACCATGAAGGGGTGGCGCGTTTCGTTGCAGAGCGAGAGGTTCAGCCTCTTGTCCCCGATAAATACGATTTCGAGGAATCCGCGAGCGAGGAAGTGGAAAGGAAGCTCTCGGATCGGTTGGCGCGATTGGCGCGAACGGCTAAAAAGTCGGACTCGTTGCCAAATGAGCCTGCCGCGAACGACGACAAAACGGAGAAGTCGGAGAAGTCGGAGAAACCCGAGAAAAATCCGAAGCGAAAGCCCAAATCGGATCAATCCGTGATGGAGAAGCTCTCCGCCGAAGTCGAACGCGACGCGATGTGGGAGCTTGGCGAGTTGGCACCAACACCTCCCGAGGTGCAGATGCCTACGCCCATTCCCATTCAGATTCGCACGCCGGAGGTTGAGGTTGAAGTGACCGACACTGATATCGTGGATCTGATTCAAGACAAGCGAACGCCCAAGAAGGCCGTGCGCCCGGTCGAAGTCGACTTTGGTCCTCAGATCGTCGAAAGCGAGGCCGCCCGTAAAGCTCGAGAACGTCGCGATCTGATGCATGAAGGTGGGGTTGTGTTTCGCCCGCAAAGAAAGGGCGCCTACGAACTGCCTCCTGTTCATTTCCTGAATTTCGAGCGCTCCGACGAGCCTGCTGTGGATCGTGAGCATCTTCGCGCCATGGCCGCCAAGATCGAAAAAACACTCGCTGATTTCAAAGTCGATGGTCAGGTCGTCGAGATTTGTCCTGGTCCCGTCATCACGATGTTTGAGTTCAGTCCGGCCGCAGGTGTGAAGATCGCGAAAATCGCAAGTCTTGCCGACGACCTGGCCATGGCGCTCGCCGCTTTGAGCGTTCGAATTCTTGCGCCGATTCCTGGCAAGGGTGTGGTGGGTATCGAAGTCCCTAATCCGACTCGTGAAATGGTCTTTTTGAAGGAAGTCATCGCCGACGACATCTTTGTCAGCAATGACAAGGCTCAGCTGGCTCTGGCACTTGGATTTGACACCGAAGGCGGTCCGGTGGTCGCCGACCTCGCCCGCATGCCTCATTTGCTTGTTGCGGGTGCGACCGGTGCCGGCAAGTCAGTTGCCGTAAACACCATGATTGTGTCGCTGCTCTACAAACACACGCCTGACGACGTGCGTTTCATCATGGTCGACCCGAAGATGTTGGAGTTCAGTATTTATGCCGATATTCCGCATCTGCTGCTTCCGGTTGTGACCGACCCTAAACAGGCCACTGTGGCGTTGAATTGGGCGGTTCAAGAGATGGAGCGCAGGTATCAGAAGCTCGCTGAAATGAGCGTTCGAAATATCATGGGCTATAATAAGAAGGTCGAGAAGATTACGCGTGAGGCGGAGTTCGACCAGATTGACGGTAAAGAAGATTCGGACGCTCTGCGCCAACTTGGCTTGGATCATAATGGCAAGGCTCGCCACGTTCGTTTGCCTTATATTGTGGTGATTATTGACGAGTTTGCCGACCTGATGATGACGGCTGCAAAGGACGTCGAAACAGCGGTCGCACGATTGGCCCAAAAGGCTCGCGCGGCAGGTATCCATCTGATTTTGGCGACGCAACGCCCGTCCACCGACGTGATTACCGGACTTATCAAGGCGAACTTCCCGACACGTGTTGCTCTGCGAGTGACGAGCAAAACGGACAGCCGAGTGATTCTGGATTCGAACGGCGCCGAAGCCCTTTTGGGCAACGGCGATATGTTGTTCGTGCCTCCCGGATCAAGTGCATTGCAGCGAGTCCACGGCGCGTTTGTGTCCGAGAAAGAGATCGAACAAATCGTGGCGTTCCTGAAGACTCAGGGCGAGCCTATCTACGACGAGACGATTCTTCTGGAAGAAGACGAGGACGCAGGTCCACGAATCGAGGACATGGATCGGGACGAACACTACGAAGACGCTGTGCGCTTGGTGATCGAGTCGAGCCAGGCTTCCATTTCGATGATTCAGCGCAAGCTTCGCGTCGGCTATAATCGCGCCGCCCGCATGGTTGAGATGATGGAAGTGGAGGGCATTGTGAGCGCGGCGGACGCCTGTAAACCGCGTGAAGTCCTTCTGGATTCGTCTCCGTATTGAACCCGACCTGTTCTTGTTGGGTTGCGTGTGATCGTGTAAGACCGCACTACGACTCGCACAAGAGGGTGTTATGGCTGAAGAAATTCTTCTCGATTACTTAGTGGATCGACCGAACGTATCGGTTGATGCACCCGAGACAGAACTAAAGGTTCTGCTGAAAATCAATGCGTCCAATGCGTTGAGGGCCAGCGGACAGAAATCCACCATTCATTCCAATATCGCTCTGGTGTTGGACGTATCGTCTTCGATGCGCACCCGCGAAATGGCTGCGTTGAAGGACGCGGCGCGTGCCGCGATCGGGCATTTTCGCCCAGGTGATTATGTGACGGTGGTGGCGTTCCAGTCGGTTGCCTACGAAATCGTGGAACCCACGATGATCGTGGACCGTTCGACACTCGCCGACATCATTCGAAAAATCGACGTGATCGACCAATTTCAGGGTGGGGGCACCGACCTTGAGTATGCGCTGGACAAGGCTGCGGGGTTGATCTCGGCTGTCCCTGACCGAAATCAGGTCAAGAAGCTCATCGTGTTCACCGACGGAATGGTGACCGGACTTCCGGAAAACTGCCTCAAGATGGCGGCAGAGCTGTCGGAGCAGGGCATAGGGATCGATGCCTTGGGCTTTGGTCCTGAGTTCGATTACAAATTCATGCAGCGCTTGGTTTCGTACTCGAACGGGTTCACCGCCTATGCCGAACGCACGGAAGAGATTGCCAAAGTCTTTGGCCGGAGAGTGCAAAGCACGACGGCAGCTGTGGCCACGAATGTGCGTTTGGACTTGACGTTCACGCCGCAGATCCGGGCCAATCGCGGATACCGTTACAGCCCCGAAATTGCCTATCTGGGCAAAATGAAATTGCCCGGTGAGATGCGAACAATAAGTATCAAGTTAGGCTCACTCGAAAAAGACCGTGAATATGCGTATTTGTTGACGGTTTCGGCTGCGGCACGCCCTGCTGGCAAGGTACGTATCGTCAAAGCGGAACTCTTTTACGATGTCCCTGCGATGGGCGTTGTGGGCGGCAGTTCCTCGCAGTCGATTGTGGTCAACTACACCAATGACCCTCAATCCATCGCGCAAGTGGTGGGAGAAGTGGAGCGGGCATTTGATGAAGTCGAGATCGGGCGCTTGGTTGAGGAACTCGATGCGTCAGTGAAGAAGGCCGACCACCAACACGTTGGGATGCTTTTCGACATTCTGACCGAACGATACAAAGAGTTGGGCGATGCGGACATGGCTGCTCATTATGTGGAGCTGAAATCCAAGTATTCTTCGGCGGGTTCACTCTCGCAGGAAGAGATGAATTACACGCGTCATAAGTCGACCCAAAAACGTGATAGCGGAATGCAGCTTGTTGATGCATCTAGCCTTATTTGACATCGCTCTGTTTTGAGCGGTCGTGGTATGTGTGGCGTCAGTTCGAATGGATCAGGTAGGAGAATAAAATGAGAAATGGAATTTTTTTGGCATGTTTACTCGCGACTCTCACGGCATGTGGAGTCAACCCTGACCGACTTGAAACGATGCGTCAGCGCAACGAGGAAGTCGCAGAAGGTCCCCAGAGCACAGATATCGTCGTGGAATATAACGACGGTGATCCCAAGGCTCTCAGAGACGCGGTCTCGGGTCTTCGGGACATGGAAGCAAGTCTGGCTGCTGCTCAGTACGATGCGTACGTGGCGAAGCGCTACGAAGTCACCAATGTTCTGAGCCCTGAGCTGGCCCCTGAGCTTGCATCGAACGATAAGAAGGACCTCGTGCTTCGTCGAGTCGCTCAGCTCGATTCGCGACTGGGTGCAACGGGTGGTGAGCGTGCGATGACTTTGGTGGATACCAAACGCGTAGGGACTGCGTCGTCGGACGCTCTTTATGCGATTCAAGACTCGATCGACTCATGTGCTCGGGCCGCAGTCAGCGGCGATAAGCAGATGAGTTCAGATCTCTACCGCAAATTTGAAGCGGGTCTGGAGCGCGCACGTTCGCTCGACGGATCGTCTTTGTCGTATGTTGGTCGTCGCCCAAGTGGTGCTGGAATCATCGACGTGCCGATCGAAGTTGCGCTTTGTGACGCGAAAATGGCTCGTCGTAAGGCCGAAGAAGCCGATGAGGCACCGGTCGCAGCTGACTTGAGTAAAGAGTATCAAGGGTGTGCGGCATTTGACGTGAATATCGAAGCGGCTCAGACGGGCGCCAACGCTTTTGGTGATTTTCAGATTCCTGGCGCGGGCAGTCAGCCTACTGCGGTTCCAGCCGTGTGCGAGAAGTTCCCGCCTTCGTCCGATGCGCCATCGAACGTGCAGCGTGCGCTGCGCGACAAGGCGCTCTGGCTTAAAGCGGGCGATATCGTCAGCATGGCGGGTCCGTTTGAGTACGACCAGCGTGAGACCCTGTACAAGAAGGGTGTAGCTCGTGTTTATAGAAAGGACGCGACGCTCAAGACCAATAAGTGCGGAGCTCAAGGAACGACGGTCATCTGCGAGGCCGAAGGTTCGGAGGTCGCAAAGGCCATCAACCTTGGCGGGCATTATATGGCTCGGGCAGATTTTCATCGTAAGCAGTCAAATGCGGCGCGATGCAAAGAGATGGCGGATCGTTCGTACAAGGCGACCAGCGTTGCGCTGACGTCGACCTCGGAGGCCCAGATCTTGTTGGCCACCGGTGAAACGATCACCAAAACCGAAGCACAAGCTCGACTCGAAGCTCTTAAAAGCCAAGCCAATGACGCACTCGCCTCGGACTGGTGTGCGAAGCCCTAATTAACCGTGAGGAGCCCCATGTCGGAAACGATTCTTTGCCCGGTCTGTGAGACCGAGAACGCTGAAGATGCCACGAATTGCGAGGTTTGCGGTGAGCGGCTGACGCCGCCTGCCCCGGGTGAGGTGTTGTCCCCTGAGGAAAACGTGTCTGCGTTTTTGGCTACAGGTCATGATGATGCTGTCGACATGGGGATGCCTGAGCTTCCCGATTCGGAGGCCGACGATGAATTGCCGGTCTTGAGTCCAATACCCGAAGACGATGATGGATCAGCCGAGTCGACGGTGGCTGGACTCGACGCCGCGATCAGCGAAGCAAATGCACCTGACGTGCTCTATTCATCGGTTGATGGGACGGCTTATGCCCTCGGAACGCCTGAGTACGAAGAAGGCTTCGGACCGATGGGTGAGGAGCTCGTCAGCGAGCGTCCTGTGACCGTCAGCAGCCCAATTGATGCGGACCTCCATGAGACTTCGTCGGCGGAGATTCGTGAGAAGGCTGAGGATGATTTTCACGCGGGTTCCGAGGAGGTCTCTCCGGCGTCTTCAAATCTGCGCGCATCGGCGGCGTTTGCTGCGGCATTCCCCGTGCGTCAGAAAGAGCGCGTGGCGGTGGCTCCGCTGCCACAACCTGGCGTGCATTCAGAACCCGCAACCCTGACTCTTTATGTGAATCGGGCACCCGTGCATTCGCACGCCGTGGACACCGACGAGACCCTTTTGGGCCGTCGAGATCCTATGTCCGATGCATATCCCGATCTCGATTTGACCGAGTGGGACGATTCGGGGCTGATTTCTCGCAAACATGCTTACGTGTACCGACAAAACCGGAACTACCAGCTCTATGTTTTGTCCAACGCGGGGACTCAATTGAACTCGGACATGCTGTCATTGGGTGACCGTCGCGCTTTGAAGTCGGGCGACGTGATCGTGTTGGCCGGCAAATACGCGTTGAAGTTCGAACTCCCTGCGGAGTGATTCCATGAATTTCCCGCGTTTGGGCGGAGACCGTTTCGAGGTCGAAGGGGTTTTCGCCGATGGCGGCGGCATGGGCGTCTTGTATCTGGCGCGCGACACGCGTTGCGCCAACAACCGCGTTCTCCTCAAAACCACCCGCTATGATGCGGGCCCTCGGGCTCGCAACCTTCGTTACACCGTCGACGAAGCCCTAGCTCATATTCAGAAATCTCGAAAAATTCTGGAGTGGGAGCGGAAAGTGTTGGTTCGCTTTCGAAACGAAGGTCTGAATAACCTGCCATCGGCGAACAACTGGTTCACCGACAAAAGCTTGACCCTGGAGGCATCCTACGAGGGCAAGTTTGGCGAAGTCATCATTCCCCAGGAAATCCTGGGCTCAGAGCCCTATCTGGTGCTTGAGTTGATACCGGGAGAGATCCTTGAGGACCGGATGACCAAGCCGGAGTTCCGGGCTGATCTTGAGTTGCATCTGCTCTCGATTGCCCGGGAAGTGCTGACGATCTTTATTCGCCTGCATCGTGAAGTGGATGTTGGGGACCAGAAGGGCGTCTTCCTCTACCAAGACCTGAAGCCTGCCAACATCATCGTCTCAGGGGATGACTATTTCACCCTGATCGATTTTGGAGGTGTGACGCTGAAGCTTGGCGAGAAGACCACTGAGCCCACGGCAGGGTGCATCACGATGGGCTACGCTGCGCCAGAGGCCTCAGGAGGCAGAGAGGCGTACATCGACGCTAGGTTCGACGTTTACACGTTGGGAGCGACTCTCTGGCACGCTGTGACACTTCAAGATCCACGTGAAATGGGCGAGTTTCCGGTTCTCGACCCCCGCGCCTTGCACTCGTCTGGTTTGTCACAAGCGACGATCGAGATTTTGACGAGGGCGTTGGCCCCAGATCCTTCGGAGCGGTACCCATCGGCAGCAGCGATGCGCAAAGACGTGATGGAACGGCTTCGGTCATTAAGATCCGCCTAGGCCTGTGTGCCAGTCGCCAATCGCATGCAGCCATAGGGCCAGCGTGCCAGTCGCCAATCGC
>CAYMYJ010000001.1:50750-125496 GCA_964394615.1 uncultured Bradymonadales bacterium
CATAGGGCCAGCGTGCCAGTCGCCAATCGCATGCAGCCATAGGGCCAGCGTGCCAGTCGCTAATCGCATGCAGCCATAGGGCCCGTGCCAATCGTAGGCGGCGAGACCGAATCAGCGCGGGCGGATGTCTGGTGAGTAAGTCGGAGCAGGGACGACTCGATCAGTCGTTGATGATCGCGACGGGAACCGACTTGATGTCAGCTTCTTTTGCTTTCGCGGCGGCAAGCATTGACTTGCCCTTCGCGATAGCGGGCTGCACCGCTGCCGGAGCGCCCACCATACCGATGACGGCTTCTCGGGCTGCGTTGATGGCGCGGTTTGGGAAGATTCCCAGGTACAGCGTAAGAATCGCGGTCATGATGAGCGCAAATTTGGCACCGGAATGCTCAAGTGCATACACGTCTTCGGTGGCTGGCTTCATGTAGAGAAATACCAGTACTTTCAGATAATAGTAGACGCCTGCAACACTGGTCATGATCGCGACGACAGCCAACGCGATGAAAACGTTTTCACCGGTTTGGACGCCCACGTCGATGGCAGCGCGGAAGACGTAAAGTTTGGCAAGGAATCCCGCGGTAGGCGGAATACCCGCGCTTGAAAGCATTGATACTGTCAACACAGCGCCAATCACGGGGTATTTCAACCCGAGTCCCGCAAGGTGTTCGTAGGTCTCGACCTGACCAGCCTTACGCGAGAAGTACGACAGGGCGCCGAAGGCACCGAGCGTTCCGAACGAGTAGGACAAGATGTAGAAGAGCGCCGCATCGTTGTAGAGATAAAATGCTTCGCGGCTGTTCGCGGCGACCACTCCAACCAGAATATAGCCAGCGTGTGCAATCGACGAGTACGCCAACATGCGTTTGACGTTGGTTTGGGTGATGGCGACAAGATTGCCGATGATCACACTGCCGAACGCCATGACGAGCAGAAGGTCGATCCAGCCATAGCCAAAAAATCCGCCACGAATCGAAGGTTCATAAAAGGCGACCACGCCGACTCGGATGATTGCGGCGATCGCGGCTGCTTTCACGCCGGTAGCCATGAAGCCCACTGCTGGTGTTGGCGATCCGGTGTAGACGTCTGGAGCCCACATGTGGAACGGGAACGCGGCGAGTTTGAAGCCGAGCCCTGAGAGGACCAACAAGACTGCCATCAGCGCGATGCCGTGGGTGGACCCAGCGGTTTCAGCCGAGGCCAAAGTCGACAAGCCGGTCGCTACCATTTCGAGGTTTGTGCTGCCTGTGAGGCCGTAGATGAGCGCGATACCATAGAGCATGAACGTCGTCGAAAAAGCTCCGAGAATGAAATACTTCAGACCGGCTTCGGCACCACGAGGTTCACGACGAAGGAATGCGGCGACGCAATAAACGGGAATCGACATCACCTCGAGGGCGATGAAGATGGTCAAGAGGTCGGCGGCACTGGCCATGAAAATCATGCCCAGGACCCCGAAGAGCAGCAGCATGTAGTATTCGCTGCGGTCCATCCCTTGGGATTGGAGGTATCTGGGGCTCATCAACACGGCCAAGATGCCCACGCTGCACGACAGTGCGGCGAAGAAAAGGCCGAATTTGTCCGCATACAACATGCCATGAAAGACAGGCGTCGACAGCGTGTCTCCCCATAACATCCAACATGACAGAATCGACGCAGCCATGCCGATGGCACTGACGTAGGCCATGTAATCACGGGTCGTTTCATTTCGATGGAAAACATCGAGTATGATCACGATCAACGCGGTCAGGGCGATAATGGCGCCAGGAATCACAGCAACGTATTCGGCAGCCGAAGGCGGCGTCAGGATTGCGATGAGGCCCGGGATATTCACTAAGTTCAACATGCTCGAACTCTCCAAATCACTTCACTCACTTACTTACCTTCAGGTGTGCCACCGACGATGGGTCCGGTAGGCAGGTAACTCGAAGGCATATCCTCAACAACAACCGATCCCTTCGCGGTGACCCGCGCATCCATGTACTGGAGGAATTGGTGAACTGAGGGCTCCATGCGGCCAAGGAAAAACTTCGGATAGACTCCCATAAACACTGCCATCAAGACGATGGGAGCAAGGTAGAGAATCTCTCGTGAGTCCAGGTCTTTGAGTTTTTCGTTTTCTGGGTTGGTGAGGGGACCGAACATTACGCGTCGGTACATCCACAACAGATAACCTGCGGCAAAAATAACGCCGCTGGCTGCTACCGCCGCGAAGAAGTATGCGGTGATTTCACCGCCTGCTTGCTGGGCGTCGGGCATTGGGAAGAATGGTGCTTCCATGAACGTCCACGCGCCATCATTGACGGCAAAAACGTGAGCGTTATCAAACCAGAGGAAGTGTGACTGCGAGGTCCCGATGATGGCCAGGAATTCACCCACGAAACCATTCAAACCAGGAAGTCCAACCGAGGCAAAGATAAGAATCATAAACATCGTCGCGAAAATAGGCATCTTCGCGGCAATACCGCCAAAGTCTTTGATTTTTTTGGTGTGACGTCGTTCGTAGAGGATGCCCACGCAAAGGAAGAGACCGCCTGTGGCGATACCGTGCGCGAGCATGATGAAGAGCCCGCCCTGAATGCCCTGGGGGGTCATCGCGACCAAGCCCAATACACAGAATCCCAGGTGGCTCACCGATGAGTAAGCGACGAGTTTCTTCACGTCGTCTTGCACCAGCGACACGATGGCGCCGTAGACGATACCGATTGCAGCGAGGACGGCGATATAAGGTGCAAACGTCTTAAAAGCGTCTGGGAACAAGGGGAACGCATAGCGAAGCAAACCGTAGGTTCCCATCTTCAAAAGCACGGCGGCCAAGATGACCGAACCTGCCGTAGGCGCCTGAACGTGGGCGAGCGGCAACCAGGTATGGAACGGGAAGAGCGGAACCTTGATGGCAAAGGCCAGGAAAAACGCTCCAAAGAGGAAGAGTTGTTCCTTGTAGCTGAGCTGTACCGACAACATGTCACTGAACAAGAAGCTGTGCTGTCCACCGCCAATATTGGTGTGGAAATAGATGTAGAGGATGGCGATGAGCATCAAGACGCTGCCGACCATCGTGTAGATGAAGAACTTCACAGCGGCTTTGACGCGGTCTTCCCCACCCCAGATTCCAATGATGAAATACATCGGAATCAGCATCATTTCCCAGAACACGTAGAAAAGGAAAACATCGAGGGATACGAGCGCGCCGATCATGCCTCCTTCGAGCAGGAGGAGGGCGATCATGTATTCTTTGACGTTCTTGTCGACCGCACTAAACGTGGACAACACCGCGATCGGCATCATGAACGTGGTGAGCATGACGAGCCAAAGCGAAATTCCATCGATGCCCATGGCATAATGAATTCCGAGCGACGAAATCCAATCGACGGGGCCTTCGACCATTTGGAATGTGAACGCCTGTCCCTGCGCGACAGGGATCGTCGCATCAAACATGAGCATCATCGGGATGCTCAGTCCAAAGAGGATGAGGGTGCCGATGAGGGCTCCACTACGATGAACGCTGACCTGCTCCCGTGGCACGAACATCAGCGCGATCGCGAAGAGTACGGGCGCAAACGTGAGCAGTGTAAGCCATGGAGTCGCACCGAGGCTCGTCAGCGGTGCTGCGAGAATCGGTAACGAGGTCAGGAGTTGGGTCATTGAGTTCAACATTAAAAATTCTCCTCTACCCGTCTCAAACCAACACGAGGGTCATAAATGCCACCGTGATGGCGAGCACAAGGTAGACAGCGTACTTCTGGACGTCACCGCCCTGAAGGTGTCTCAAAATCTCACCAAACGATCTGGCCATAAAACCGGTTCCGTCGACCATGAGACCATCGATGATCTTCTGGTCTGCTTCGTAACTAGCCTTACCGGCATTGATGGTCCCGCGAACGAAGAGGAAGTTGTAGACTTCGTCGACGTAATACTTGTTCATCAAAGTTGTGTGCAGGGTTCGGTACTTCTCGGCGGCGCCACGCGCGAACGAGGGGCGCTTGAGGTAAATGACGTAGGCAATAAAGATCCCGGCAAGGGCGAGGGCGGAGCCTCCGACAGCCGAGAAGATCTCGTATTGTGCGTACTCAGCACCAAACTTATTTGCCACTCGGTACTTGGTCGAAAGCTCGAAGACCGGCGCGAGCCAGTGTTCGAAGGCCAGCATGAAATGCTCGGTCGATTCAGGCACATGGTGTGCGATGAAATGTGGCCAGCCTGTCCATCCACCGATGATCGACAAGGTCGCGAGCACTGAAAGTGGAATCGTGATGGCCATCGGCGATTCGTGCAGGTGTTCCTTGGTGTGGTCATCTGCGCGGCATTCGCCTTCGAAAGTCAGGAAGTAGAGACGGAACATGTAGAATGCGGTCATGGCCGCCGTGGCGAAGCCCAGGAGAGCGACAAGTCCGTAAATGATCTTCCATGGCATCATCACTTGGAGCGGTGCGCCTTGGGCGATGGCGGGAACGACCCGTGCCGTTAGGAAATCAACATCTGGCAGACCGGTGAAGATACCTGCGATTTGTCCGATATGAACGTTGCTGACGGCGCTCCAAAGAATCAGGTCTTTCGAGAAAAATCCTGCGGCGATGAAGGGCACACCGGCGATCGCAACACAGCCAATCAGGAAGGTCAGTCGCGTAACGGGCATGTACTTCTTAAGACCACCCATCTTGCGGATATCTTGTTCGCCGCCCATGGCGTGAATCACAGAACCTGAACCCAAAAAGAGCAGGGCCTTGAAGAAGGCGTGCGTCATAAGGTGGAACACTGCTCCAACAAACGATCCGCAGCCAATGGCAAGGAACATATAACCGAGCTGTGACACGGTAGAATAAGCGAGAACTTTTTTGATGTCGGTCTGCACGAACGCGATGGTTGCGGCGAAAAACGCCGTCAATGCACCCACAAGAGCGATGACCGCCATGGCTTCCCACGACATGGTGACGAGTCCGTTCAGACGGGAAAGTAGGAAAACGCCCGAGGTCACCATGGTCGCCGCATGAATCAATGCGGAAACAGGTGTTGGGCCGGCCATCGCGTCTGGAAGCCATGTGTAGAGCGGAATCTGTGCGCTCTTGCCGGTGCAACCAACGAAGATCAGGAGAACGGCTGGAATCGCGATCGGGGCCAGTTTAGCCGCGCCGGCAGTCGAGGCGAGCATCGTGTTGATTTCGAGATAATCGAAGGTGCCGGTCTCTGTGTAGAGAAGCAGGATGCCCAGAATGAAAGCGAAGTCACCGATACGGTTGACGATGAATGCTTTTTGTCCCGCGGCGGCTTTTTCGTCGTCGGAGTACCAGAATCCAATCAACAGGTAGGAGCACGCGCCGACGCCTTCCCAACCGATGAAGGTCACGAGCATGTTTTTGCCCAGGACCAACAACAACATCGCGAATACGAATATGTTCAAGTAGGCGAAGTATCTCCACTTTGCGGGATCTTCTTTCATGTAACTTGTGGAGTACAAATGGATCAGGAAGCCCACGCCGGTGATGACGAGAATCATCACGGACGAGAGTGGATCCAAGAGGAACGCGAGGTCGAGGTGCAAGCTGCCGGTGTGGATCCACTCGTACACTGTGTAGGTGACGTGTGGCTGTCCGCTTTCGTGAAAGACGATGACCGACATGATGGCGGTGAAGAACGAGGCCAACATCGCACCGGTGGCGATGAAGTCGACCCAGTTCTTGGGAAGCTTGGCGCCAATGAGACCGTTGATCAATGCTCCGATCAACGGAAACAAAACGATCAGGCCAAGATAATAGAAATCATTCGACAACATGCGAGTACCTGGCGCAGTAGAATGAGCCTGCGGGGCCCTTCGTCACAGTCTCAGCTCGTGAGCTGAGTCAACGTTGACCGACCGATAATGGCGGAAAAGATGAAGAATCAAGGCAAGGCCAACGGCAGCTTCAGCTGCAGCGACGGCCATGACAAAAAATGCAAAGACGTGTCCGTCCAAGTCGATTCGATATTTGCTGAAGGCGATGAACGTAAGGTTCACTGAATTCAACATGAGTTCGATGCACATAAACACCGTGATTGCATTCCGGCGTACCAGAACGCCCGCCATACCCACAAAAAATGTGATGGCGGCCAAGATGAGGTAATGCGTGATGGTAATCATAGGTGTCTCAGAGTCGTTTCTTAGCGATGACCACAGCCCCGACGATTGCACCCAAGAGCATTAAAGCTGTGAGTTCAAAGGGCACGACAAAACGGTTAACCAGCAAGAGGCTCATGGGCTCGGCTGTTCCAAACGATGCAGGCTCGGGATGTTCAGGAGTGCCGCCGCTCAACATGGTTGGGACCACGGTGGGTGCGCTTGGATCGACGGGACGATACTTGCCGTCCGATGATTTCGCCGTTCCAGCTGACCACTTCGAAACCTTGGACTTGAATCCTTGCTCAAGCGACGCTTCGTCGAGCGCACCGTAAAGTCCTGGGACTCGAGATGGCACAGCAACAAGTGTGTCCTCGGTGGTTCCGACGGTCGCAGCTTGGACTGCGTTCATGTCGACGATTTTGTTCAAAGCGGTTCCCATCATGACCATCAGAGACATGCTCAGAATGATGGCGACCGCATGATGGGTTCGGACGGTAATGAGTTCGTGTTCTTCGCGTAGATTCAGCAGCATGATGATGAACATGAACAGAACCATGATGGCTCCGCCGTACACCAATATCTGGATGATCGCCATGAAGTGCGCCGAGAGCAGCACGTAGAGGCCGGCAAAAAAGAAGAAGTCGAGGATGAGCGCAATCGCACTGTAAAGCGGAATACGGGCTACAACGACCGCAACGCTCGATAGGATTGCACCGGCTGCGAAGATGTAGAAAAAGATTGTTGTTGCGTCCATGGACACTCCCAGTGGCCCGACAGAAATAGAGGGCCGCAAACCGTGCAGATTCCCACTGCACGTGGGTTTGCGGCGCCCACACACTCAGCCGAAAGCTGAGGTCAATTATCTCATTTTATACTGAAGGTAAAGGTTCAACTCAGGCATCAGCCTGGTGTGTTTGTGCCCGTGCCTTGCTTGTCTTCGCGTTCGAACCGCGAATCGACCACGCAGGGTGAGGGCAACATTGAAGCTTCACGTGTTCTTCGAATTCCGCACGGAAGGTCTCCAGATAACTTCGAACTGGAATTGAGATCGAATCACCCAAGGCGCAGATCGTGTTTCCTTCGATGTTATCGACGACATCCATCAAGAGATCCACGTCTTCCATCCGACCATGACCGGCCTCGAGTGCGCCCAAGACTTTTGCGGCCCAACCCGATCCCTCGCGGCAAGGTGTGCACTGACCGCAAGATTCATGATGATAAAAGTGTGCGAGTCGAGACGCGATCCGAACCATACATACGGTCTGATCCATGAACGTGATGCATGCGGTGCCCATGGAGCTGCCTGCTTCGCGCATGGTTTCAAATCCCATCTGTGCGTCCAGTGCGCTTGGTAACATGACCTTGCACGAGGATCCGCCTGGGATAAACGCTTTGAGTTCCGAGCCGTCGAGCATTCCGCCGCCGTACTCTTCGAGCAGCTCGCGAACGGTGATTCCGCTTGGGGCTTCGTAGACGCCAGGGCGTTTGATGTGGCCGCTCAATCCGTAGAGTTTTGGGCCGCCGTTTTTCTCGATGCCAAGTGCCGCCCAGTGTTCGCCACCCCGTTCGATGATGAACGGGATCGAGGCGATCGTTTCGACATTATTGACGAGTGTCGGTGCACCAAAAGCGCCTACGACAGCGGGGAAGGGCGGCTTAAGTCGGGGTTGACCGGGCTTGCCTTCAAGTCCCTCGATCATGCCGGTTTCTTCGCCGCAGATATAAGCGCCCGCACTGGGGTGAACGTGGAGATCGAAGTCAAAATCTTTGCCCAAGATCTTTGTACCCAGATAACCCTTAGCGTAGGCCTCTTTGATGGCGGCTTCGAGTCGGCGAATGGCGACCTGAAGTTCCCCGCGAACGTAGATGTAGCCGTAGCGAAGGCCCAGCGTCCATGCCGTGATGATGCAGCCCTCGATCAATCGATGAGGGTCGAGTTCCATCAGATAACGGTCTTTGAACGTTCCGGGTTCTCCCTCGTCACCATTGATCGTGAGGTATTTGGGGAGGTTGGATTCTTTGGGCATGAAGCCCCATTTGACTCCCGTAGGGAATCCGGCCCCACCGCGTCCACGCAGGTTCGACTTCTTGACTTCGTCAATGATCGCCTGGGACTCAAGTGTCACCGCTTTCTTAAGCGCTGCGTAGCCACCGCCGCCTTCGTAGACCGAAATGGTGTGGGCGTTCTCGACGCTAAAATTGCGACTCAGAAAGAGCTCTTCCATGGGATTCCTCAGTGCATTTTGCGGGGATCAGGTAGGCTTTCGATGCGTTCGTTCAACTTGGCGAGAACGGCATCAAGTGCGGCATCAGAATCCAAGTTTTCGAAGTACGCGATATCGCCGAGCGAATCCGTGACCTGAAACATTGGAGCGGAGCCGCATGAGGCGAGGCATTCTGCTTCAGCCAGGGTGTAGTGCCCGTCTGTGGTGGTTTCGCCTGCGCGGATGCCAAGTCGATCCTCAAGCTTCTCGAGCAGTTCGTAACCACCCCGAAACGCGCAAGACAAGGTCGTGCAGACCTGAATATGGCAACGTCCCACCGGTTGTTTATTGTACATCGTGTAGAACGTGGCAGTCGTCAGCACCTTTGAAGGTGACAATTCAAGCCGCGAAGCGACGTAATCCATGACTTCCACGGAGATCCAACCGAAGTCTTTCTGAGCCAGAAAGAGGGTCGGCAGAAGAGCGGCGTGCCGCGTTGGGTAACGCGAAATGAGTTCGATGAACTCTGTTTCGGTCCCAGGAGAGAACTGAAGCGCCATGATTCAACCCGTTCGTTGGAGC
Source organism: uncultured Bradymonadales bacterium (assembly GCA_964394615.1). Taxonomy (GTDB): domain Bacteria; phylum Myxococcota_A; class Bradymonadia; order Bradymonadales; family Bradymonadaceae; genus JBFFMO01. The sequence goes on from CAYMYJ010000001.1 coordinate 59,625, forward strand.
GACCGCATCATCAGAATTGATGCGGGCGGAAGCTAAATCAGTCGTCATCACGTGTCAAGACGACCGGCTTCCACCTTCTTGCCGGATTCGAGGCTGGCAGTTCCGAGAGAGGTGCGCCGTCGGTCGGACTGTCGATTCGGGCGGTTAGCAAGTGGGCGCTTCCCAACGTGCCGCAGCGCGACAAAATACGCAGCAGGCCCTCGATGCACCCATTGACAGAAACGTGGCCAGGCGGTGCGACCAGATGGGCCGCGTTCACCGACGCATAAAATCCGCGTCCTGAGGCGTCTCGAAAGGTGACCCGCGAGATGTCCAGAATTGGAGCCCAGGGAGAGTCCTTGGACTCTTCCGAAAGCACCTGCGAGGAGATCACAAAGAAGCGCTCTCCCCAGCCACGAAACACAAATTCCTGGTCGAAGTTTTGGACGAGTGTGTCAGCGACGTGTCTAAGGACGGTGCGTCCGCATGCTTCGCCGTGTTTGGCTCGGAGTTCAGCGAAATTACAGACTTCAAATCCGGCAAACGAGACCTGTTGTTCGGCTCCAAGTGCCTCGTAGACCTGTTTCAACGCCGCTTTGAAGCCGCTGATGTGTTGGACACCAGTGAGGTTATCGCGGTGTGTGATTTGTGCCCGCAGCCGTCTGAGTTCCACCAGATGCCTGATTCGTCGTTGGACTTCCATCATGACCCACGGAAGTGCGATCACGTCGTCTCCACCGGCGCGGAACGCCTCGGATCGTGTGATGTGGTCTGCATGATCTGCGAGGAAAATGATTGGAATGCTTGAGCCATGCGCGGCTCGCAGCGATCGGCAGAGATCAAAGCCGCTGACCTTGGCGTAGGATGGCGATAGGACGACTGCATCAACGGTCGCTTCCGAGACAAATCGTAGAAGGCGAGTGGGTTCTTCGAGAAGAACGGCCCGGCCACCCATGCGTTCCACGGCTTCGATCACTTCGGAATACGCTCCATCTTCATCGACGAGGAGGATGCGTGGGGCTTTTAGCGCCACGGCATGAGCTGCAGTGATCAAGGCCGTAGCGGTGGTGGTGAGCGGCACATCGGCGTCAAATGCGGCTTCGATTTCGTACGCCAGATGTCGGTCGACTGGGCGCCCATGGCGCCCTAGTAGGGCAACGGTCGGGCTCAACCCCGGCAGAATCTGGCGCAACAAGACCAGAGTTTCTCGGGTCTGGCGGTCGTTCTCGTCGAAAACAGCGACCACATGTGGCGCGAGCAGTTCACAGGCCGGTACCAAGGAATCCCGGTGGACGACATGGCTGACGGTTGCGTGGGGCTCCAACATTTCACGAAACCTGGGCACACGTTCGTCACGGCCACACAACATAATGCGTGCCTGCGCCGGATCGCGATCGCCGACCAGTGCCTTGAGTTGCGAGATAAAGGCCCTGACGTCATCTTCACTTGGTGGGTGGTCATCGGTTACGACCGAAGCCATCTCGCGTGTGGGCGGGCCAAGATTTAGGGCGGCCAAGAGTTCGTGGGTGTCGCGCAGGCTCTTGACGACATCCAGGGTCGAGTTTACGTCGTCGAGTGCCTTTTCAAGGTCGTCGAGTGTGACTCTGAAGGCGTCGATCTTGCCGTTGGTCTTTCGTGGTTTGGAGGCATGGGTCGTGAGTTGTCGACTGACGGCGTCGCCCAGAACATGACCACGCACATCACGAGTCAGCCATAATCCGTTCATGGGATCTTGCGGTTGTTCGTCGGACAAATGAACCAATCCGCCGCGGATACCGGCTTCTTTGAGCCACTTTAAGAGTGGGGCGACGTGAGGGTCGTTTGGAGCATGGTCGACGACGATAACGTCGGCTTTGATCCCCAATGATTGATCCCTGACCTCGTCGATCGAATGACACGAAATCGGTTCAACGTCCAAAGCGCGTGCCACCGATTTGGTGAGACGATCGCGCGACGTGGCGTCGCTCGAAAAGACCAGTATTCGCGGCGAGTCCAGGTTCACAGGCGTCTCGCAGAAACCAGATTGAAATAAAATCGTTCTCGACCGATGCGTTGAAACCCAACACTTCGATAGAGGATCGATGCTGGCGTATTGCCTTGATAGGCCTCAAGATCCACGCCGAAAATCCCGTTGTCTTCGGCCCAATCGAGCAAGACTTCGACCAGAAGCCGGCCTAATCCAAGTCGTCTAGCAGCAGGATCGACGTATAGTTCTTCGATCCAAATCGACGGTCCGCCGAATTTCAACGACCACGATCGAATCCCGAGAATCACCCCAATGGGGGCTCCATCGGGGGTCAATCGAGCGACCCACATGACACATCGGCCATTTGGATCGAGCGACTGTTCCACGACTTCGCTGGCGAGGATGTTCAGATCCTGGGCTGCGGGCGTCATGCCGAGATTTGCCATATCCTGTTGAAACAACAGGCTGATGGCGAGGGCATCGCTAGATACCGGATGTTCGACAACAACTTGACCCATCTTAATTGCCCTATTCTGAAATGATCCTCGCAGAGTCCAGCCTGCCAGCGAACTGGTCAGACGAAAAGGTAAGATTCAAAGTTCGTGGACAACGGGGACAACAACCGGCTTTTTATCCGAGCGTTTTCGGAAAAATCGTCGAATGGAAGTTCGAAGGCTTTCCTGCACCTCGCCCAGGTCTTGTCTGGCTTGTGGCGACATTTGGTCGAGCTGTTCACGGGCGTATTTTGCCGCTTCAGCCAACCTTCGGTCGGTTTCATCGCCGATAGGCAGGAAGCCGTGATGCAGGAGTCGAGGGCCATCGGAGATATTGCCGTTACTGCCGTCCAAAATGAGGAAAGCAACGATGATTCCCGAGGCCGCAAGTCGCATACGATCGCGGATTTGGATGTCGTCGATATCGCCAACGGCTTTGCCGTCGATGGCGACGCGTCCGATCGGAACCCGTCCCACAACCTTTGCGGATCCTTTGGTGAACTCGAGGATGTCGCCATCGTCGATGACCATCGGGATGCTCTTGGTGACCTGCCGTGCGAGTTCTCCGTGTGCCTGTCGGACCCGGAAATCACCGTGCATGGGGACCATGTAGCGTGGTTTGGTCAAGTTCAGGAGAAGTTTGATCTCTTCACGTTGCGAATGGCCCGACGCGTGGACGGGTTGGTGTTTCGACGTGATAACGGTCACGTCTTTGCGCGAAAGCGCGTCGAGCATGCGGTAGATGCCTGTCTCGTTACCGGGGATCACACGTGCGCTGAAGACCACGGTGTCGGTGTCCTTTAGCTTAACGATATTATGATCGTCGTGAGCCATGCGGGTCAGCGATGAGCGTGGCTCTGCTTGAGACCCTGTGCACAGAATCACCAAATCATCATCTTTGGTCCGGTTGATTTCATCGGGTTTGATGAGCACCGAGCCCTTGGGGAGATCCAACATGCCGAGTTCGCTGGCGAGCTCGTAGTTTCGTTCAAGGCTTCGCCCGAGAAGGCAGACCTTGCGCCCGTGCTTGACCGCCGAATGAAGGACGCCAGCCACCCGATGAAGATTGCTTGAGAACAAGGCGATGATGACACGACCAGACGCGTTCTTGATGACGTTAGCCAACGCGATTTGCACGTCGGCTTCGGAGCCGGACATGCCGGGAACGTCAACATTTGTGCTGTCGCCAAGCAGTGCGAGCACGCCCTCGTCTCCGAGTCTGGCGAAGGTGGCCAAATCCATGACGGGCTCACCGATCGGAGTCTGATCGAGCTTCCAGTCACCAGTGAAGATCAATCGTCCAACCGGCGTATCGATTTTCACGCTCATGGCGCCGGGGATGCTGTGGTTGACGTGAATGAATTCAAGATTGAAGGGGCCGAGGCGCATGGTGTCGCCGGGCTGGACTTCAAAGTACGCGACGTCTTCAACGTCGTACTCTTGAAGCTTTCTCTTGATCATCGCCAGGGTCAGTTTGCCGCCGACAATCGGCACATCGACTTCTTCGAGTAGGAAGGGAAGTCCACCGATATGGTCTTCGTGGCCGTGCGTGAGCACAACAGCTTCCAGTCGTTCGATATTATCCAGGAGCCACGTGTAATCGGGGATGATGTAATCAATCCCGAAATTTGGGGTGTCTGGGAAGGTGAGACCGCAGTCTAGAAGGAGCAAAGAATCGTTGCATTCGATGACGCAGCAATTCATGCCAAATTGATTAAGTCCTCCGAGTGGAATCACTCGTAGGTAATCACTATTTTCGTTCATAAGTATCCGAGGTGGTCCAAATCAGGACCGAGAGGGGGTCCGAGCGCCATTGTCTTTCTTACAATCTTGCGCTGGCACGGGTTGGTCAGGATTGAGCCAGACCGGAATATCGGCGGCTTCCCTGCAAGGCTCAGGCTCGGGTTCACACCAGAGGCACTGAGAAGGCTGATCGAGGGTTTCCACCGGTACCAAATCAAGGTCAGCCTTTGGCTCGACCCACGCTCTGGGCGTGAGCACCAACGCCATCATGAAGATGGTGAAGGCGAGGGCTCGACTGACGTGTATGTGATGAGTACGTAACATGACCAACCTGCATAACTTCAAAGAGCATAGCGAACTTAGGCACATGCGGAAAGAGGCTGAAGGAATAAATGATAACAAAGGGATTTCGGATGCAATGCGTCGTGTAAATGGGCTACATTGCGGGCCAATAGAGAGATAACTGACTTAACTGGGGTTAGAATGGCGCCGGACGAACGTTTGAAGATCGTACATTTTCTCTTCGCGGCAGCATGGGCCGACGGGGAACTCGCGCAGGAAGAAGGCGATATTTTGGCCACTTTGCTGTCCACGATTGAGCTGGAAGCTGGCGAATTGGATCGAGTTCAAGAGTGGTTTTCCACGGCTCCGCCGGCGCCTGACTGGTCGTCGTTGAGTCAGGACCCGGAGACAAGTGAGGCGGTTGTCCGCCAAGCTTTGGTGCTTGCGGGGGCGGACCTCACTTATTCGCTCGATGAAATTCAGTTTTTGGAGCGGCTGCGAAAGCTCGCCGGACTCGATGATGCTCGCTTTCATACGATGTGGCGAGAAGTCGAAGAGCTGTTGGTGCAGGGCCGCAGGGGCAACTAATTCTTGGAACGATTGAATGTTAACTGTCTATCTGGCGTGTCTGATTTTTGGTGGGGTCTTTGTCGGTCTCTCAGTCTTTTCGGGGCTGGGCGGCAATGATTTTGACAAGGATTTCGACAAGGAAATCGAATTCGACAAAGAGATCGAGTTTGATGGGACCGCTGAGTTCGAGGGTGATGCCGACCTCGACGGTGATGTCGATCTTGATGGTGACGCGGATTTAGATGGGGATGCCGATCTAGATGGCGATGCCGAGCTTGATGGTGAGGCTGACATTCATGGCCACATAGATGGCGCGTTGATTCACGGTCAACAAGACATCGAGTTACGCAAGGTCAAACGCTATAATCCGTTTTTGAGTTTCAAGTTCTATACGTTTTCGACTGCTTTTTTCGGCCTGACAGGGACGGTGTTGACCTTCCTTTGGGCGAATGTGTTTGTGGTGGCGGCGATTGCGGCATCGATGGGGTTATTCGCTGGCTTTGGCATCACCAAGTTTTTGCATTTTGCGGGCACGGGAGTCGGGGGCAGAGTGATGGCTCAGGATGATTTTCGAGGCGTTACGGGCATTGTGGTTCTGCCGATCAGCCCGGACCGCGCCGGCAGGGTACGTTATAAAATGAAAGGTCGGACGATGGAGATGATGGCATCGACCGATGGAGAGGACGTGTTACGAATTGGTAGCGAGTGCCTCGTGATTCAAATCGAAGACGGTGTGGCTCAAGTGATTTCGATGGACGAAACAACGACACGAGGGCAGGCCTAAGCCAGCCCCAGCATGTTAGGTGAAATATGGAAATACTCATTCCACTAGCGGTAATGGCGGTCGTCGCCATTTTGGCTGTGTTCATGTTGATCAAGAACTTCTTATTCGTGGGGCGACCCAACGAAGTTCTGATCTTCTCCGGACGCGACACGAAACTCAAAGACGGCTCCACTGTGGGCTACCGATTGATTCGGGGCGGTTGGGCCATCAAGTACCCCGTCGTCGAAACTGTCGACCGCATGGATTTGCGGGTGTTTCCGGTTCGAATCGATACGCGAGGCGCGTACTCGAAGGGCGGCATTCCTTTGAATGTGCATGCCATCGCAAATGTGAAGGTCGCCAGCGATGACGGCGTGATTCACAACGCGATCGAGCGATTCTTGGGCCGCAGCCGCGATGAAATCGTGCGCGTGGCTCAGGAGACCCTTGAAGGTAACCTTCGCGGGGTCTTGGCAACGCTGACACCAGAAGAAATCAATGAGAACCGTCTGCGTTTCTCGGAGCAGCTTGCGGAAGACGTTGAGCCTGACCTTGAGAAGCTTGGCCTTCATTTGGATACGCTCAAGATTCAGAATGTCAGCGATGATCGTGACTACCTTGATTCTCTTGGTCGTCGTCGTATCGCCGAAATCCTGAAGGTAGCCGAAATCGCTGAATCTGATTGCATGAAGCAAGCGGAAGAGGTCGAAGCGGAGTCGCAAGGACGTGGCGAGGTTGCTCGGCGAAATGCGCAGGCGCAGATCCAGAAAGAGCAGAATGAATTGCGTCATGTTGAGGCCGACCTTGAGCTTCTCGCGAAGTCGGAAGAGGAGCGAGCTGAGGCCCGCGCTTTGACCGCTCGCGCCGAAGCCGAGCAGGAGCTTCAACAAGTCCGAACTGAACTCGAAAAACTTCGTCTTCAGGCTGATGTGGTTATTCCTGCGGAGGCCAATAAGGTCGCTCGTGAGTTGATCGCAGCGGGTGAAGCGGCGGAGATCGCCGAGAAAGGTCGTGCGATGGCCGAAGTGCTTCGTATGACTGCGGATGCGTGGAAAGACGCGGGTGAAAATGCCTCTGACATCTTCGTGCTTCAGCGCCTTGATGTGATCATGAAGCGAGTTTCCGAGGCTGCCCAACAGGTCAGTGTGCGTGAAGTTGCACTGATTGACGGCGGCAGCGGGGAGACTCTTCCTAATTATGTTTCTTCGTTCCCCAAGATTGTCGCGAGTCTCTTCAACGAGATGCGCGACACCGTGGGTCTCGACATCGGTGGCGCGCTCAAAGGCCGCACCGATGGCGAAGAATCAAAGCAGTTGGCATCTGAGCAACCAGCAGGTCTGGGTGCGCTGACAGCCGACAAGAAAGAGAGCCTTGCTCGGGTCCTCGCTCAACGTAAACAAGACAGCGAAACTCGCTGAACGGAGATATACGATGGATATTTTTGTTGGACTCGGCCTTGGTGCCGTCGCTTTTATTATCGTTTTCTTCTTGGTCGTCGCGTTTATCGTGGCGAATAACCTGGTCGAGATCTGTCAGCCCAATGAAGTGCTCGTTTTCAGCGGCATGGGCGGCGAGAACGGCAAGGGCTACAAGATGCTCCATGGTGGGAAACAAGTTAGGATTCCGATTTTCCAGAAGCTCGATCGCATTGACGTGACGAATATCGTTATCGATATCAACATCACCAATGCTTATTCAAAGGGCGGCATCCCGCTTTCGCTCAAGGGCGTGGCAAACGTTAAAATTGGCAGCGAGGATCCTTATATCTCGAATGCCATCGAGCGCTTGCTCGGGATGAATCGCGAACACGTGAAGCAGATTGCCAAAGAGACACTCGAAGGCACGATGCGAGGCGTCTTGGCGACTCTCACACCGGAAGAGGTCAATAACGACCGGTTGAAGTTTGCGCAGTCGTTGCAAGAGGAAGCCGAGCATGACTTGACTCGTCTTGGTCTGGTTCTGGACAACCTCAAGATTCAGACGGTAACCGACGAAAAGGGTTATCTGGATTCGATCGGTCGTAAGCAGTCCGCGGAATTGATCATGACAAGCCGCATGGCTGAGGCTCAGAACCGCGCTGAGGCAACGGTTCAGGATGCCGAGAATCAGCTCAAGAAGGCGATCGCGAAAATCGGGGCTTTGAAGCGTATTGCCAAGGCCGACTCGGACCGTCGAGTTCTGGATGCGACGACCCGCGGTGAAGCTATGGTCGCTGAGGAACGTTCAAAGGCTGGTTCTGCGATTGTTCGAGCGAAATCAAATATCGATGTGCAGCGGGCTCGTCTGGAACAGGTCAAGCGTCAGCTTGCTGCCGACGTGATTCAACCTGCACAGGCGAAGAAGGCCGAGCTCGAAGCACAGGCGAAGGGTAATACTGCTCGGATTGTTGAAGACGGTCGCGCGACCGCCGAAGCGTTGCGAAGCCTTATCAACGTCTGGAAAGACGCTGGTGATGCGGCTCGCCCGATCTTCTTGGTGCAGCAGTTTGACGCCATCATGGACGCGATGTTGTCGACGATTCATGACATCAAGATCGATAAGATCACGGTGATCGATTCAGCCGTTCAAAATGCTGACCCAAGTCGTGGACTGCCGATGCGCGCAGCCAGCGGCGCAGAGCAAATCAAGCAGACGCTTGGATTGGATTTGCCCCGAGTGCTTCAGGGCATGGCAGCACTTCAAGAGAAGTAATGCCTCATCTTGGATGAGTCAGTTGATAAGATGAACTTTCGAAGAGGACACCCATGCGGTGTCCTTTTCGTTTGTAAGGGCCACTTGAATCCAGTTGGCGCGTACTTCGGTGGCATGAAGCATTGTGCCAGCTGTTGTGCCCCGGACCTTGCGTGTTGTTGCGAGCTCACTTGGGCCGTCCCGGAAGTCGGTGGCGGACTGCAGGAGCACCACTGCGTGGGTATTTGAAAGGGTTTCGCTCCAGGCCATCCATGTGATGTTCAGGACGATCCAGACCGCGCCAACGCTAAGAAGCTGCACTTTCAGGTCGCGTCCAGTGGCGCGCCAGAACACCAACATTCCGGCGAAAATCCAGAGCGTGAGCAGGCTGAGGTAGGGCAGGAGCCAAGGTGGGAGTTTCGCGGCGGCGCTCCACCAAAATAACGCGTCGTCACCCTCAATGACACGTCCTACTCGTGTGCTTTCGATCGCCTGCAGGCGCACGATCGATTTGATACGACCGAGTTCGTCTTTGATTCGAGAGTCTGAGGGATTCAAGAACGCAGCGCTTTCAAGATGCGCACGAGCTGGGCCCCATTTTTTCGCGCGGGCAAACGCGATGCCAGCGTTGAAGTGAGCCATCGGGTCTGAGGGGCTGGCGCTTTCTTCCCATGCCCGCCCAGCCGCTTCAAAATCACCGCTATCGTATTTTTCTTGGGGCGTGGCCGCAAAGGTCAACCCTGCACACAAAGATGAGGCGAGGATGATGATCAGCGAGCCTAGTGCCCGAATCGCGGGCTCGCGCAGGGCCGCTAGAGTGGCCAGAGCCCGTTCACGAAGAACTTTGATCTCGGGTTGCTCGTCTACCGGCGCAAACCGAGCTGATTCAATCACCGCTAACGTCGAACGGAATTCCTCAATGATCTTTGGATCGACCGCATGTTTTTGAAGCGCCGTGCTGATTGCCGCAACACTGGTACGGCCCGGGTCGACGAAGAATGCAGCGGCAATTGTCGTTTTGATGATGTCGGCGACGTCGTCGATTTTCGAGGCTTGTTGCAACGCCGCTTCACCTTGGTCCAGGCGTTCGCGCTGGTCGCGGATCGGCGCCCTGCGCGATTTCCATCGACGAATGGGCGCTTCAATCAGCGCTCCTAAGAGCAGCAACAGGCCTGCCGCAAAGGCTAGACGAAATGCGAGGGAATCACCGGCTCCACGAGAGCTGGCATCTGGAGGTTCATTCACGGGTTGGCCGAGGTTTACCAAAATCTCGGCGATCATCTCGTCCGCGGTCGCGCTGGTCGCATTTTGAGCCAGAGGAATGACGGCGGGACCTTCGGGGGCCAACACACCCTCACCAATCGAGAGCGTAATTGGGGCGGTTTTTCGGGATTGGTAAGTCGCGGTGAGCGGGTCGAAGAAGACCAGGGTCACGGGCGGCAAAACGAGGGTTCCTGGTTTGGTGGGGACGATGCTGTATTGGACTGTCTTGGAACCCACGACCAGATTTCCGCGGGTCGACTTCTGCAGATCTTCAGACGGTGGCTCTATTCGTGTGTTTTCGATGGCCGGGAGGGTGGGCACCTGAACACGGGTGATCAGGCCGGAGCCGGTCACTCGCAATCGAAAATTAATCGCCTGTCCAACTTTACCCGTATGAGAATCAACCAGCGCGGTGATGTCCCATTGCCCTACGTTGCCCTCGTAGAAGCCTTCTGGGGCATTGGGAGGCAAGGGCAGTACATCGAGGTCCAGGGTCGGGGATTCCACGGAGAATTCACGTGTGCGCGACAAGAATCCGCCGGTTGCGAGGGTGACTCCCATGGGGTCGATCGCCGCCTTTCCCGCGCGAAGAGGGAAGATCGCGTAATTACGCAATGTCGTCTTGTTCATGACTCGTCCACGAACAGGCACCGATTGGCGTTGGCCTGTGGACCGGTCGTTCAGGGATTCGACCCAGAAGGCATCCAGCGGTGGATCGGTGGCGGCACGAACTTGGGGCTCAAAGATCCGGGCGTCGTTGAAGATGGCGTAGCTCAGGTTCACCTGCTGGCCCACATAAGCCGATCCGCTGGGATCGCGGGTAGCCTCGACGTAGACTTGGTCGTTCTTTTGAGCGACCGCGCGTGGGACCTTTCCCGCTGCGACGACCTTAATCGTCGCCTTTTCGGGCCGCATATCGGAATCACCAACCTGGACCGTGGGTGGTTTGATGGTGAACGTTCCGGTGTCGCGACTTCTTAACGTCCACGAGATGGTAAGCACTCTTTGTGAGACGTTGTTGATCGTGATGAATTGTGGAAATTCGGTTCGCGCCAAGACCTCCAATGAACCGAATTCAGGGGCGGTCTTCAGTTGCAGATCACCGTTGCTGAACGTCGACATCGTAATGTCATATCGAAAGGGTTTGGCGACCTCGACCATCTCGGGTTGAATCGACGCCGAGACGCTATTCGAGCCCCGCTGCGCCTGGGCTGCTGTGGAAAAAAATACAAGCGCAAGTGCGATAAGGATTCGCATCACCAATCCTTGTCTATGAATCGATTTGGTTGCTCTTTGAGAGCTTTACGCATCTGAAAATTGTCGTCCGACGATTCGAGTGCCTTAAGAATATCGTCGATGCGCTGCATTTCGACGTCGGTGGGGTCGCCCTGGGCTTCACCTTCTTTTCCCTCTTGTTCATCTTTTTGTTCGTCGGCTTCATTCTCTGCGCCACCTTTTTCGCCTTCGTCGTCCGGTTTTTCTTCGGGCGCAGAGTCACCCTTATCGCCTTCTTTTTCCTCTTCGTCGCCGCCTTTCTTGTCTTCTGGCGGTGCGTCGTCCTGAGGTTTATTCGGCTCACCATCGTCTTTTTGTTCTTCCGATGGGTCTGATTCGTCGCCGGGCTTGTCTTGTTTGTCAGAATCTTCTTTCTGGTCGCCCTTGTCGTCGGAATCTCCCTGCGCGCCATCCAAAAGCACCAGGTGATAGAAATCGCTGTCACCCGAAACACGGACGATAACGGACTCTTCGGTTACGTCCTCCGCGACCAAAACCGACTCGAGTGGCACGGCGCCGGGGTCGGTTGCCATGGGGCGCATGCCGGCCTGAACGATTTGGTCACCGGTAGGACTCATGCGGTCGATACGGATCGCAGGTGCCACGGGATCGTCGGGGTTTGATGGAGTCGAAATCAGCGACAGGCCTAAATTCAGGCGTTTCTTTTTTGGATCGATGGGGACTTTGAAGAAGTCCGGGTCGTTGTCGCAAAGTCGGAGGTAGCGCGTGGTGGGTTGAGAGGCGTCCAATGCTGAAGCGGAGGCGGCATCGTCGTTGTCTTCGAGTCGATCGTCGCCGTCCGGACATGCCGCAAACTTGTATGTGGTCAGTGAGTATGGGCCTTGTTCTTTGTCGGTCTTAGGTTTGACGTGGATCAGGTATTTTCCCGGGTGGCGAGTGTCGCGTAGCCCGGCCGTGACAAGAGCACCTTCGGCAACACTCTGGCCCACAACGACGCCGCGTTCGGCATCAATAATCTCGACTTCGACCGCTGGAGGGATTCCGGTTTCAACGTCGACCGCGGGGGCGACGTCCACAAAGAGACTCTCGCCAGCGAGTAGGTCCATCGAATACCAATCGGTGTCTCCAAAACACAGGTGGCCCTGGGCGGGTTCGGCGCCAATCGCCGCGGCCTTGTCGGGGTCATCGTTGGGTTCTGAAGCTTCTTGGAGGGCCGCACATGGCGGGATGGCTAGAACTTCTACGTCGTAGGCGGCTTCCTGTTTCCCCAGAATTCGGAGCAAAACGGACCCATCTTGGGCTTGGGTGGGGGAAAGCAGAATGTTGTTGAGTGACCGCGTTGCTTTGCGTTCCTTGATTTCGGTACCCAGCGTGGCGTCTTCACCGTTGTTCTGTGCAATCGGTGGGCCCCCGGCGCTGTCAAAGAGTGCGATGTTGAAATCTTGAGGTGAGGTTGCAAAGGGTTCGTCCGGATCGAAGTCGTCTCTTAGATTCTTGAACTTCACCGTGATGGACACACGACTTCCGGGGATCACAGGCAGGCGAAACCAATCTTCGTCGTTTGGGCATGCGACGCCTGCAAATGCGTCTGCTTTTTCGGGGCTGGCTGCGACGTCTTTGGAGTCGTTTTCTTCGAGCGAATCGTCGATTTTCCCGCAAGGTGGGTGCAGCTGCAGGTAGGTCCACTCAAGGTTTTTTCGCAAAAGGTTCATCTGTTCTGGGGTGGCGCTTCCTGGGTTTTCGGACGCGTACACCAGAGCGTCGCGGAACGTTCCGTGAGCTTCTTTCCACGATTCTTTTTTCGACAGAGCAACACCGAGGTTGAACATCGCCTTGAGTCGCAGCTTGGGATCTGGTGTCTCTAACGCGCGCGCAAAAGCGCTTTGTGCTTCGTCGAACCGTCCAGCGCCAAGGTGGGCCAGTCCGCGGTCATAGGAAATCTCGGGCGTCGAGCCGGCTCGTTTTTCGGCCTTATCGTACGAGAGCAGTGCGTCATCAAACTCGGCGCTTTCGACACTTGAATTGCCGCGGTCGACGTCGGAATCAGTGTCGCGAAGTGCGTTGTCGCAAGAGAGTACGAACAAACATGCCGCCACGACCGTGATTTTCGGGAGCCGTTTTCGCTCGCCCAACAAGAGACCCGCCAGCAGGAAGATGAATCCGGGAATGAGGAAGAACATGAAGCGCTCCTGATATCGCTCCTTCATGAGGCTTTCGAGTTCGCTTTTTTCGAGGTCGGCGATGAAGCTTGAAACCGCACTGGCGACGGAGTTTTTGCCAGCGTAGGGAACGAATATTCCGCCGGTGCGCTCTGCGATGCCTTCCAAGGTTTTGACATCCAGCTTTGTGCGTACGATTTCGCCCGACCGGTCTCGCTGATAGCCCATCAGCGTTCCATCTTGTTTGTAGAGGGGGATTCGCTCGCCGGTTGCCGATCCAAAACCCACGGTCACGATGCGTACGTTTGCTGCTGCAGCGCTGTCTGCGGCTTCGAGGGGAGCTGATTCGTGATCTTCTCCATCCGAAATTAACACGATGATCTGGTTCTTAGCCCGTTTCATCGTCGGCGCCTCATCCTCACCGGTGGTGCCGGTCAGCAACGAAACCCCATCCATGATGGCGCGCCCAATCGAGGTGCCGCCCACCGGCATTTGTGCGGGGTCGAGCTTGTCGAGGTAGAACCGGATGGCGCCGTAGTCCGCGGTCAAAGGCGCTTGAGGGAAGCTCACGGCGGTGAATACGACGAGACCAACGCGGTCTCCCGCGAGAGCCCGCATTAACTCTTTTATCTCGGTTTTTGCCGCATCCAATCGATTTGGAGCCGCGTCGCGAGCCAACATGCTCTTTGAGATATCCAACGCAAACACGACATCGACGCCGGTTCTCTTTATGGGTTTGTTGGTCAAGCCCCATTGGGGGCGTGCGGCCGCGATGCCCACGCAGACTGCGGCCAAGAAAAACAGGACGACCCGTGCACGAGATTTCTGGGTCGACAGGCGGTCGGCCATTTTAGCCAACATCGGGTGTTCTCCGAATGTTTTGAGAACGCCGCTGCGCCACCGGGCATAGAGAATGGCCGAGAGCACCATCACAACGATGCAGACCAAAAGGGCGGTAAGTGTTTCCGGATGTCCAAACTGCATTTTTACCTCACGGAAACTTACGAAGAAGTGTGTGACGTAAGAGAAACTGAAGCGTTAAGAGCGCCAAACACCAGATGGCGAGCGGCCGAAAGAGTTCTTCCGGGTCCACACTTGTGGTGTCTCGAATTCGCGTCTTTTCGAATTCGTCCAAGATAGAATGCAGGTCGTCGCGGAGGCCTGCTGCATCGGTTGCACGGTAAAACTTCCCATCACTGTCATCGGCGATCTTTTGCAATAGAGCCGGGTCCACAGGGAATTCGGTTTGTTGATATTGTATCGAACCCGTGAAGACATCGCGGCCGGCAGGGTAGAGCGTCACGCCTTCTTTTCCGACCAGAATTGGGAAGATCTTGATGCCAAGTTTTGACGCCATGTCAGTGGCTTGTTTGGGAGAAATATTTCCGCCGCGACGGTCTCCGTCAGTGATCAAGATCAGGATTTTTGACCTTGCTTCGCTGTCCCTTAATCCCATCACACCACGCCCAATGGCGTTGCCTATTGCCGTGCCGCCTTCGTCGATATCGCCGAGCCGTAGGCGGTCGAGCATCGCGTTGATTGTTCTACGATCCAAGGTCAGTGGGAATTGAAGGAAGGCGTCGCGTGCGAAGACGACCATTCCAAGTCGGTCGTGCCCTCGTGAACCGACGACGTCTTTCAGTGTTTGAATGGCCGCCTCAAATCGATTGAGTGGGCGTTTTCCGCTGCGCTCCAAGGCTTGGACTTCCTGGATATCCATGTCGATGGCTCGCATGGAGCCCGACATGTCGAGTGCCAGATAGATGTCGATGCCTTCGACGTCGATTTCGTCGGCCTCGATGGATTGAGGGCGTGCCATGGCGAGGATAAGGAACCCAAGCGCAATCAGGGCCAGCGCATCAGGAAGGGGTTCCAAAAAGCGTTTCCATCCGCGCCGCTGTTTTGCGGCGATCGCCACCCCCGAAAATCGCAATGAACCTGTCCGTCCGGCGCGAAAGCGCGGAAGGAAAAGCATGATGGCCAAAATGGGAATGAGCACGAGAAGGATGAGTGCCCACGGGTATTCGTACTGCCAATTCATGGCGAATCCTCCGGAGGCTGCCATTTCAGGGATGGGCTAGGTTTGGTCGGTTCTGCCTCGGCCTTTTTGGGGGCCGGATCGGGCTCAAGGTTTTCGGCTTGAGCCCAGGCCGCGGCGTCGCCCACCGGTTCATCATCCTCGTCGGAAGGTTTGTCGGGGGAAGCCTCTACGGCATCTTTGTTTTGAGCGGTCTCGGTATTGGCGTTCCCGGCCTCGGCCGTCTCGGCCGTCTCGGCCTCGGCCGTCTCGGTATCAGCGTCGGTGGATTCAGCATCGACGGGAAGATCGGGGGAGGCTTTCAAAGGTTGTCGGAAACGCCCCTTCGTCAACTCAACCACCGAAATCGCCCGTCGTAGCAAGGCCTTTCCCTGCTCTACATCGGGTATCATTCCGCCAAATTTCACAAGGTCCGAACTGCCCAGAATGTTTTTCACCTCGCTGAGTTCCATGCCCAACGGCCACTTCACGTTGGCCAATCGAAGGGCGATCTCAGTTGTCGTGAGCTCCGTTCCAGGGAAGTTGTAACGTTCGCCAAGATACTCGCGCAGCGTCTCAGACAGGCGGACGTAAAACACCATGTAATCTCCGCGCTCAAGCAGGCCGGAAGACTCGAGCCCCAACAGCTTCTCGATTGCGATCTCGTAAGGTGGGCGGGGTGGAAGCGCTTCCACGACTTGTTTTGCCCGACGCCGGACGAACAAAAATACAAGGCCAAGACCAAGCAGGAAAAGCAGAAAGCCGCCGATCCAGAGCAACGTGTAGTCATCGACCCACATTTCGACCGGGTTCTGCGGGGCCGAAAGAGACTCGCCGGCAGCAAGAACTGGCATCACGCTCAGTTGAATAGGCGTGGTGGTCGCGTGCGTGGTTTTGCCGCCCGAATCCACGTTGACGCGGAACGCTGGGAGCGTGGTGTCTCCGGTTCGAAAGAAACCGTATCTTAATGTGAGGGTTGTTTTGAGTTCATTGCCCGCCGGGGCTGTACTTGAATCTTGTCCGATGAGTTGCGCTCGCCGCGTATTGGGCGGTGACTCAACGACAACCGTGGTTCCAACGGGGTGTTGGATTTGAAGTACGAGGTTTTCTATCGCGCCTACATCCACGCGTGCCGGGAAATCTTGTTGGGTAAGGACCGGCGTCACTGGGGTATCAGAGTTGGTCTGGGCCCATGCAGTTGCGGTCATCAGCGAAGCAAGAAACACCATCGTGGCAGCTTGATAAAGCCTTTTGAAATCAATGCGCACGTTTTGCCCTACGTCGAAAATACTCTACAAGCGGTTCGACATAATTCGATCCAGACTGAACGTAGATCGGATCGATTCTCATACGTCTGAACATCTTATCGCGGTCGCGTCGGGCATCTGAAGCCGCTCGATTGAAGCTGTCGCGCACCCGAACACTTGAGGTGTCGACCCAGATTTGTTCGCCGGTTTCGGGGTCTTCGAACGCGACTAACCCGATATCGGGCATGGTTTCTTCCATCGGATCGCTAATAACGACGGGGATGACTTCGTGTCGTCGATGCACGATCTGCATCATCCGTTCGAATCCCTCGTCCATGAAATCGCTGATCACAAAAACGACGCCTCGTTTGCGCGTGACGCGTGACAAGAATTCCAGGGCGCTTCGCGTGTTGGTCATCTTTCCGCGCGGCTGGGTTTGGAGAATCTCGGTGATGACGTGAAGGACGTGTTTGCGGCCCTTCTTGGGCGCGATAAACGTCTCGACGTCGTCGGTGTAGGTGATCAAGCCCACGCGATCGTTGTTCTTGATGGCCGAGAACGCGACCAGAGCCGCAAGTTCAGCAGCAGTCTGCAACTTGAGCTTTTCCTCACTGCCAAAAGATTGGCTGCCGGAGGCGTCGACCAACAGGAAGACGGTCAACTCGCGCTCTTCGACAAATTGTTTGACGAAGAGGGTATCCATGCGCGCCGAGACGTTCCAATCGATCGTTCGAACGTCATCGCCGGGTTGGTACTCGCGAACCTCCGAGAAATCCATTCCTCGGCCTTTGAATACGGAATGGTATTGTCCTGCGAGTTGGTCGTTCACTGCTCGACGGGCCGTGATTTCCAGTCGTTTGACCGCTCGTATGAGTTCCTTTGGCAACATGGCTTAGGGAACCTCAATCGTCTCAAGCAGCTGATGAATGACATCTTCGCTGGTGACGTTTTCAGCCTCGGCCTCAAAGCTTAAGACCACGCGATGGCGCAGAATATCGGGCGCGACCGCCTTCACATCTTCTGGCGTCACGTAATGACGCTGATTGATGAATGCATGCGCGCGGGCCGCAAGATTCAAGAAGATCGTGGCCCTTGGGCTCGCTCCATATTCGATGAAATCCTTGATGGATTTGAGTCCATGTTCTTCAGGGTTTCGGGTCGCCACAATCAGGTCGACGATGTACTCCCGCAGTTTTTCGTCGACATAAATCTGTCGCACCAAGTCTTGGGCCGCCAGAATGTCTTCGCCGGTCGCCACGGTCTGAATCGGGGCCGGTTTGATCCGATCTGCGACACGGTCCATGATCTGGCGTTCTTCGGCGCGGGTCGGGTAGCCGACCTTCAGCATGAGCATGAAACGGTCAACCTGTGCCTCGGGCAGCGGATAGGTGCCTTCCTGCTCGATTGGATTCTGCGTGGCGAGCACCAGAAAGGGTTTCGGCAAAGTGTAGGTCGTGTCGCCAAGGGTGACCTGGCGTTCCTGCATCGCCTCGAGCAACGCCGATTGCACCTTCGCAGGGGCGCGGTTGATTTCGTCGGCGAGCAGGAAATTCGAAAATACCGGACCCTGACGAGGGACGAATTTTCGGTCGACTTGGTCGTAGATCATCGTGCCAACAAGGTCGGCAGGCAGCAGGTCAGGGGTGAATTGGATTCGGCTGAACTGCAGGTGGAAACACTCGGCGAGCGATTTCACAGTCAGCGTTTTTGCCAGTCCAGGCACACCTTCAAGCAGCACATGACCGCCAGTCACGAGCCCAATCAGAAGGCGTTCTACCATGTAGTTCTGCCCGACAATCACCTTTCGAAGTTCCTCTTCGACCTGGCGAATGAACTTCGAACTTTCTTCAATCTTTTCGGTCAAGTCTCTATCGGCATCCATACTCTACACTCACTTCAGAATTGATGACGTAGCGAGGAAATCCGCGCGTTCGTTGAGGGGGTGGCCTGAATGGCCTTTAACTTTGATGATCTGGGGCCGCGTTTTGTACTGCCGCATTTGTTTTCTCAGTGTGGCGACAAGGTCCGTGTTGGCCTTGGCCTTCCAATCTTTTGTGATTACGCCCAAGGAGTAGCTGCTGTCTGTATGAATTCGGATCACAGCGTCTGGATCTGGGACGTGGTCAAGCGCGGCCTTGATGGCCATCAGCTCGGCGATATTATTTGTTCCGATGCCTAAGAACTGGAAGGCCTCAAAGTATTCCTTCGTGGTTCGCATGAGGAAACCCCAGCCACACCGTCCTGGATTCCCGCTGCACGCGCCATCGGTGTAGAATTCGTAAACACCAATGTCTGGGCGGTCTTCATTGACCAGCTCATCGGGCCGCTTGGTGCTGCTCTCGATTTCACCTGCCGGATTCTGCCAAACGAGTTCATCGAAGGTCGGCGTGGCTTGAGCTGCAGCGCTCGGCGATGCGGTCTTGGCTGGGGCGGTTTTTGCGCCAGTCTTCGACGGTTGTCCCTTCGAAGTCGAGAGGTTCTCCAACGCGGCAGAATAACTCTTGGCAGCCTCATCTGGCTTGTACTTCATTGTGACTCTGCCGGTCTCAACGACCGGTTCACCAGCGTCGTCCGTAAGAATCCAGACGCGATCGCGTCCACGAAAAATCATTTCCGTCCAAGGCATGTCTATCCTACTTAGCTGCAGCTTCGCGCCGTCGATTAGCGCGGGACCACCAAAATTGCAAAGCGGGCGCCCTAACAACGTCATGTTGGCGGAATATTCCGAACTTTGTTTCAATGTAGAGTCGGCGTGGGCGTGGTTGCGAAATATGTGACCACACCTTACTCTTGCGGGGCCTGATGGACCCGAAGTGTGACCCATGTCCAAAACCGAACTGATCGACCAACTTCATCATGAACACGCTCATCTGACGCGCCTCTTTGCTGAGTTGAGCCAGACGTTTCGCCGCGTAGCAGCAAGCGATGTGGGAGACGAAGATTGCGATGATGCGCTCGCCACTGCCGCCGAAGACCTGGGGGCCGCGCTCGATGAGATGATGCATCATTTCTCTCAAGAGGAGGAAATCCTCTTCGTCGAAATCGTTGCACGCTTTCCCGAGCTTTTTAAGGAGATTGAAGGGCTTGAGCGAAATCATGAGAGCATTGCAGGACACGCCCGAAGCCTTCTGTCGCTGTTGGGCCGTGGGCATCAGTCGTTTCGGGAAGACTACGACCGCGCGATCCAGACTCTATCATCGGTGAGCCAGGAAGTGACGCAGCACACCCTCGACGAAGCTAAGG
The DNA here is from genome assembly GCA_964394615.1 of uncultured Bradymonadales bacterium. Classification (GTDB taxonomy): domain Bacteria; phylum Myxococcota_A; class Bradymonadia; order Bradymonadales; family Bradymonadaceae; genus JBFFMO01. The sequence goes on from CAYMYJ010000001.1 coordinate 79,257, forward strand.
TTTACGGTGACGCGCTCAAAAGGCTCGCGCCAGATGAACGCCGAGCGATGTTGGAACAGTTGAAACAGATTTAGGGTTATGGCTTGGTCGACGCCTCAGATCTAAATCTGGGTAATTGCGTTGATAGATAAGTGCATCGTGCTGACTTTGAGGCGTTCATGGACAACAACAACTCGATTGGACAGATAGAACGCTTGGTTGACCGCTTGGCGCGTCGGGTTCGCCTGCAGCGTGTCATCAACGCCTTGACCACCGCGCTCACCGTTCAAATCCTGATGGGGGCGTTGTTTATTGCTCTTGCTACCCCGGGATGGATTGACGAGGCGTCTAGAAATCTCGGCCTTCTTGCGACCTTCGCGATTCCTTTGATCACCGCATTGGTGGCGTGGTTTCGTCCCGTCGACAAGATCTCATTGGCGCAGATCCTCGACCGAACCCACGACTTGCACGACCGCCTCTCGACCGCGTTGTTTCTGGCCGACAAAGATCGCAACGATTTTGAAGAAGCGCAGATTCGCGACGCATCAAATTATATTGGTCGCGTGGATATTGGGCTGGCTTCGCCATGGCGGCGGCCCGCGGAATGGGTCGCCTTCGTTGTTGCAGCGTGCATTCTTGCGGGCGTGGCGTTTTTGAAGATGCCTGATCACCGCCGACCTTTGCCTGCCGATATCGTGATTCAACACGACAAGATCTTGGACGACGCCACTTTGGCGATGGAGCGCGAGCGCCTTGAGGCGTTGAAGCAGACATTGGTGGAGGCGGGGCTTGAAGACACCAAGGAGCTGATTGACCAACTCGATGCACTGCTTGATCGCGCGGAAAATAGAGAGGTTTCGGAAAAGGAGTTTCTCGAAGAGCTTGAGCGTATCGAAAAGAGATTTTTGGATAAGGACGATGGCGGTCGGGAAGACATGGCCGAGAAACTCAAAGAGGCCGCTGAAGAGCTTGAGAAATCCCTGGGCAAAGACTTGAAGCAGGTTCCTGAGGCGCAAGCGCTCGTGGATGCGCTGAAAAAGAAGGATTACCAAAAAGCCGCCGATGCGATGGATGCGCTGGCGAAAAAAATGGCCGACCCCAACGTGTCGTCCAAAGAGTTGGAGCGCCTCGCAAAAATTATGGAAAAGTTTGCGGACCTTATCGATCCCAATGACCCCAAACTTCAGAAGCTGATCGAGGAGAACCAGGCGCTTGCCGACAAACTCCAGAAGATGTTTGCCCAGGATAAGTTGGGCGACTCCGAGAAAAAGCGGCTCAACGATGCGAAAAAGAAGTTGGCCGACCTGAATCGAAAGAAGAAAGCCAACGAAGGGAAGTTGGTGTCACGCCAGCTGAAGTCGCTTCAGAGAAAGACGCAAGAGATGGCAGCCGATGCGAAGCAGGCGGCCGCCGATAAAAAGCAGAAGGGTAAAAAAAACGACGACCCCAACGCTGAGAAGAAGCCTGATTTTCAGCAAGAAGCGGGGAAAAAAGCCGAAGATGCGGCACGTGAACTCGAAAAAGAGGGCAAAGAACAGAAGAAGTCCGAGGCGCGTGGAGCGGCCCAGAAGCAGCTCGATGAACTTCGCGAGGCCATGCAGCGTTCGGGAGTCAAACGCGAGGAATCCAAAGGAAGTGAGTCCAAGGACGAGGAAAAAGGCAAGCAGATGAAGGAGTTCTTGGATAAGGCCAAGGGCAAGAAGCCCGAAGAGGGCAAAGAAGGCAAAGATGGCCAGCTTGGCGAAAAGGGCGACTTCAAAGACGGCAAACCGAAATCTGACGCGAATAAGGGCGACGACCAAAAGACCGAAAAAAAGGGCACTGGTGCAGGCAAAGGGGATTCTCAGGGCCTTGGCGCTGGAAGTCGGGAACTCGAAGACGAGAAAAAGCTCGACTCCAAACGGGTCGACGAGAAGCTCGAAGGCAAAAAAGGCGACGGTCCGACGCGATCTGAAGTGATTCAGTCGGCCAGTGAAGAGGGATTCGCCACGACGGAGTATAAGGACGTTTACGTTGACTACGAATCCGTGGTCGAAGAAGTCATGGAAAAAGAAAACGTCCCCAAAGGTTACCGTTTTTATATTAAAAGATATTTTCAGCTAATTAGGCCGCAGGAATGACGGCGGGAGTAATTTATGAGTGAAGACGCTCGGGTTGAGGAGCAAGTCGCTGCATTCCAAAAGGATTGCAACGTCGTGCTCGACGAAGTCGGGAAAATGATCGTGGGACATCGCGACATCATCGAGGGCGTCATCATCGCCATGCTCGCGGGTGGCAACGTGTTGCTCGAAGGCGTGCCAGGCTTGGGCAAGACCATGTTGGTCAAGACCTTGTCGGACACGTTGGGTCTGAAGTTTTCTCGGCTTCAATTCACGCCCGATTTGATGCCTTCGGACATCTTGGGAACTACGATTCTTGCGGAAAGCCCGGACGGAGCGCGAGAGTTTCGCTTTGAACGAGGACCGATTTTCGCCAACATCGTTCTCGCGGACGAAATCAACCGTGCGACGCCTAAGACTCAGTCGGCCATGCTCGAGGCGATGCAGGAAAGAAGTGTCACCATCGGCAAAGAAACGATGAAGTTGGAGGACCCTTTCTTTGTGCTGGCCACTCAGAATCCGCTGGAAATGGAAGGGACCTATCCACTTCCCGAAGCTCAACTCGACCGTTTTATTTTCAAATTACGGGTTCTGTTTCCGTCGTTGGATGAGCTGCACACGATCATGGACCGCACCACTCAGCGCGAACAGCCGGTGGTTCAAGAAGTCCTCGGACGTCCGCGATTGCTCGAAATGAAAGCCTTTGCACGCGATGTTCCGGTCGCCAGACACGTCCAAGATTACGCGCTTCGACTCTTGCAGGCGACTCATCCTGAGCATTCTGCCGCGCCCGATATCACCAAGCGTTTTGTGCGTTTTGGGTCTTCTCCGCGTGGCGCGCAGGCGGTTCTCATCGCGGCGAAAGTCAGCGCTTTGATCGACGGACGTTTTAATGTCTCGTCGGCAGATATTCGCAAGTCAGCGGCGGCGGCGTTTCGTCACCGCATTATCTTGAATTTTGAGGGTGAGGCCGAAGGGATTCAAACCGACGATATCATCCAGAAAATTATCGAAAAAACGCCCGAAAACGTGAAGTCCTAAACATGGCGGAACTCGAAAAATTCGACGAAGCTTTTCTAAAAAAGCTCGAATATCTCTACATTATTTCGCGCAAAATTGCGGCCGGCGCTCAACGCGCAGAGCGCAAGAAACGCATTGTAGGTAGCGGGCTTGAGTTTGCCGACTTCCGAAGTTATTCGCCTGGCGATGACCTTCGGAATATCGACTGGAAAATCTTTGGACGCACCGAAAAACTCTTTCTGAAACTTTTTGAGGAAGAGGAAGATCTCTACATCTATTTTTTGGTCGACTCGAGTCGTTCGATGTCGTTGGGCACTCCGAGTAAATGGAATTATGCCCGGCAACTTGCTGCGGCATTGGCTTATATTGGGCTGTCGAATTTTGACCGAATTAGCATCATTCCGTTTTCGTCGGGACTTGACGGTCGCTTGCCGCCTTCGCGCGGCAAGGCACAAATTTTCAAAGTATTTGAGTTTTTGAACGGTCTGGATTCAGGAAATCAAACAAGCCTTCAAGACGCGTTTAAGACTTTTGTTTCTCAAAATAAACGTCGCGGAATTGCCGTCGTTATCAGCGATTTTTACGACCCTGCTGGTTTTGAAGAAGGGCTGAATCTGTTGCGTTATCATCGGTTCGAACCGCTGGTGATTCAGACGATCGACGAGAGGGAACTTGACCCCAAAATTCTGGGTGACCTGCAATTGGTGGACTGTGAAACCGGAATGGTGACCGATATCACGGTCACACCTGGCCTGAAGAAAGAGTACATAAAGGCGTTCGAAAAGATGTGCTCAAATATCGAGGATTACTGCGTGAAGCGGCAAATCCTGTATTTCAAAGCGCCGATTCAGACGCCTTTTGATGAATTAATTCTGCGGATTTTCCGCGCCGGCGGATTCCTCGATTAACGGAAAGACTCGTGCAATTTACTGGACTTGATTGGAGCACTTTATCCACCCTGATGGGGCTTTCCGCCCTTGCGGTGACGGTGCTCTATGTCCTGAAGCTGCGAAAGCGACGTATTCAGGTGCCTTTCGCCCCATTGTGGCAGCAGGTGCTCGCCGAGAAAACACACGCGACGGACCTTTGGAAGCGGCTTCGGCGCCTTCTATCCTGGCTGTTGCATTTGCTCTTGGTTGCGCTGCTCGGCTTCGCGTTGGGCGACCCTCATCTCGAGAAAGAAGTCGTGGAAGGCCGGCATATCGTGTTGCTGATCGACACTTCGGCTTCGATGGCGTCAACCGACGTAAGTGGAGCGGTGAGTCGACTCGAGCTTGGCAAACAAAAGGCTCAAGAGGTCTTAAAGACGGTGGGGCCCGAGGACCGCGTGATGCTGGTTACGTTTGGTGATCAGCTGATGCCGTTGAGCCCGTTTGTGGGGGAACCCGCGATCTTGGAAGCCGCTCTGCATTCGATGACCGTGCTCGCCACGGGCACAGCCTACAGCGAAGCCCTTACTTTTGCCGCAGACTCGTTACGGGACAAGAAGCGCGGAGAACTTGTAATCATTAGTGATGGTGCTGGTTTTGACCCTTCTCTGAACTCGGTTGAGTTCGCGAAGACGACGACGGTGCGCCATCTAATTGTCGGAGAGAGCTCGGGCAATCTTGCGATTACTGGCTTCAACGTACGTCGCTATTTGGCCAACAAGCTTGATTACGAACTTTTTGTGCGGGTGGAGAGCTTCTTCGATCGTCCTGTTGAGGCCGAGGTCGAGATATGGGCAGACGGCAGACTGGTGGACGCCAAGCCGATGACCTTGCAAGCGCGTCAGACCTTTCAACAGTTTTACCCAAGCCAGGCTGTCTCGGGCGAGCGTCTTGAGGCGCGTGTTCGTCTAAAGACCACGGATGCGCGTGACGTGTTTCCGTTGGACGATCGTGCTTACGCACTCCTGCCCGAGTTGGGCAAAACCCGCGTCCTTCTGGTCTCTGAGGGCAATCTTTACCTTGAGGGACCGCTCCTTCTGAATCAGAACATCGACCTGACGACCGTTGCGCCCACCGCCTACGATCCCGCCGCAGAAACCGACGTGACGATCTTCGATCGATTTGCGCCCGCCGTGCTGCCGGAAGGGAACTTCTTGTTCATTGATCCCCAGGGCGAATCGTCTCCATGGGAGTCGCGTGGCGATGAAAAAGATCCGATCATCACGCAGGTTCGCCGCTCCCACCCTTTAATGCGGTGGATTTCATTAAAAGACCTCAATATTGGAGTCGCCCAACGATGGCGTCTCGATTCGGGAGATGAGTCCGTGGCCACATCGATTGATGGCGCGGCAATCGTGGCCACCCGTAAGGCCAAGGGCCGCTCGATCGTGGGGCTCGCCTTTGATGTCCGCGCGAGCGATTTCCCTTTGAGGGTCGCCTTCCCGGTGTTTTTGCTGAATGTGATCGACTATTTCAGTCTCGATGAATCGACTCTGGTGGAGTCGTACGCAACGGGTGAAGCTTGGCCGGTGCCGGTCGGATCCGGCCTGAACGAGGTCAAAATTATTCGGCCCGACGGAACGTCGCAAGAGGCGAAGGTCTTCGAAGGCAAGGCTGTCGTGTACGGAGATCTTGCCGGTTTCTACGAATTGAATGGCGACGGTTTCCGGAAAATTATCGCTGGAAACCTTTCCAATTCGGATGAGTCCGCGATCGCTCCGGTGAAAATTCAAGCCGTCGACCAGGTGGTGGTCAACGACACGTCCTCTCTGGTGTTTGACCGCCACGAACTGTGGATATGGGCACTCTTGCTGGCGATGGTTTTGTTGGTCTTTGAGTGGTTGAGTTACAACCGACGGTGGACTGTCTGATGCAGCGTTTTAAGGAAGTCGCATTCTGGGGTGGGCTCGCAGCCGTTTGGCTCGCGCTTGGTTGGGGTGTTTTTACGTTCGTGATCGCGCCGGAAGCCGACGTCATTTCGTTTGAGTTCATGGGACGGCAGGGCGAGATTCTTGCCCCGCAATTCTTCATGCTCTTGATGGGGCTGCCGTTTATCGTGTTGTTGCAACGGTGGAGCCTCTCGGACTTGCCAACCTACCAGCAGGTCGTCAACGCGGTCCTGCGGGTGTTGGTGCTAACGGCCCTCGTGGGGGCGTTGGTGCAGGTGGTGCTGACCTCTTTTGACTCAAGAATTTCGACGATATTCGTGATCGACACTTCGGCTTCGGTGCCCGATGAAGTCCTGGCAAAAGCTGTGATCGAGGTGAATTCTGCGGTCGCGGCAAAACGTCCCGACGACGAAGTTCAGGTCGTTGCTTTTGCTGAGCGTCCTTACGCAGTCCCGCTTTCGGAGGCTGGAACCCTGGTCGCGATTCCGCGTCCCAGCGAACAAGAGCAACTGGTCACCGATGCCTCATCTGCGCTTCGAATGGCCTACGGTCTATTTCCGCAAGATCATCTGAAACGCATTGTTTTGGTCAGTGATGGCAATCAAACTCGCGGGGATCTCCTTGGCGAAGCGATTCGCGCCCGCGCTTTTGGTATTCGCGTTCATAATCGCGAAATCCCGTTCGAAGCTCGTCCCGAAGTTTTGGTTCGTGGCATGCAATTTCCCGACGAATTGAAAGTTGGGGAGCCGTTCACGATGATCGCGCGGGTGTTTACCAATCATAAAGTGACCGTCGATCTGCAGCTCTGGCAGAACGACTTCAAGGATGGGAGTCAAACCGTTGACTTGGAGCCAGGCGTCACAGAAATCCCGTTCAAGACGGAAGTCTATGAGGCCGGATTTCGGACCTTCAAATTGGATATGAAGGTCAATGGCGAAGACCATTTCCCGGGAAATAACAGTTTTGTGTACAGCACCAATGTGCGAGGAAAGCCGCGGATTCTGTACATCGAAGGCGAAATGCGCGCGCGTTTGTACCTTGAACGCGCCCTGAAAAACGAGAATTTCGAGGTCGAAACACGTGGCCCAATGGGTGTCCCCACCACGTTGGATGAGTTTGCCAGCTATGATCTCGTTCTTATTTCTGATGTGCCAGCCATGTACATCTCTCAGGCGCAGATGGTCTTGATCGACCGCTACACCAAAGAGCTTGGCGGCGGCTTCATCATGGCCGGCGGGGAGTCGTCATTTGGGCCTGGCGGGTATTATGGGACTTACATTGAAAAAGTTTTGCCCGTGGACTTTGACAGCGAGAAGAAGCGTGACACGCCAACGCTGGCGTTGATGCTGCTGATCGACAAGTCGGGTTCGATGTCTGGCGACAAGATTGAGTTGGCCAAAGATGCTGCCAAGGCAGCTGTCGAAATTCTTCAGAAGAACGACAAGATTGGCGTGGGCGCATTCGATGATGGGGTGATGCCGCTTGTTCGGATGCAGTCGGCGTCGAATCGCGCTCGAATTCTGAGCGATATTGGTCGACTGGCCCCGAGTGGCGGCACAAATATCGCGGCCGCATTGCAGAACGGCTTCGAGAATCTCGCGATTACGCCAGCCCGCGTGAAACACATTATTTTGCTGACTGACGGTCACTCGGACACCCAGAATATTTTTACGGAAATCATTCCGGCGCTGCGCCTTGAAGACATCACTGTGTCGACCGTTGCGGTGGGATCCGGGGCGGATACCACGACGTTGCGCAGAATCGCCGAGGGTGGAGGAGGGCGTTACTACTACACGAACGACCCTTATAACGTTCCGCGCATCTTCATGAAGGAGACCTCAATGGTCTCGCGTTCTTCGATGGTCGAAGAACCCTTCAGACCGCGAGTGGTCAAGCGCGCACAGGCGATAGCGGGGATCGATTTTGCGACCGCCCCTTATTTGTTGGGTTATGTCTCGACGAAGCTCAAGCCTCAGGCGGAGCTCATTTTGCAATCCGACTACAAGGAACCCATCCTTGCGCGCTGGCGCAATGGGTTAGGCAAAGTCGTGGCGTTCACGTCCGACCTCAAAAACCGTTGGGCTGTGGAATGGGTGCGGTGGCCGGGTTACGCCAAATTCTGGGCGCAGTTGATCCGCGACACCATGCGGGCCAACACCAAAGACCAACTCGCCATGACCACGTCTGTCGATCAGGGCGTCGCTCGAATCATTGTGGACGCCATTGGGGAAGACGACCGGTTTATCAACGACCTTGTCTCCAAAGTGCAGATTACGCCCCCATCTGGAAAGCCAATGAATATCGACCTTCGGCAGAGTGCTGCGGGTCGTTATGAGGCACGTGTTCCCCTCAAGGATTTCGGTTCCTATGGCCTGCAAGCCACTCATGACCGCGACGGCGACACGATTGCTGTGAGCCTTGGCAGTGTTTCGTACCCTTATCCACAGGAGTTTCAGTTTGCCGAAGCCAATCCTACCCTGATGCGCCGAGCCGCCGAGGTCGGCGGAGGCCAAACGAATCCTGCGGTTGAGACTCTTTTCGACCCGATGGGCGAAGAAGTGAAGTACCGACGGAAGTTGTGGCCTCTCTTTGTGGTTCTCTCGTTGCTCTTGCTCTTGCTCGACCTCGCCATGCGGCGTATCCGTTTGAGCGGAGCCACTGAGATTCCCTGGGATAAGGTGAGCGGGTGAAGACGACATCATTCAAGGCCCTGCGCGCGTACGCTTGGGCTGTGGTTGTTTACTTGATTGGCGTGATTTTGTTTGGGGCTTGGGTGCGAATCACCCATTCCGGGGCAGGTTGCGGTGAACATTGGCCGACGTGTCATGGGCAGATCGTTCCGTTAGAACCGACGATCGAGACGATGATTGAGTACACCCATCGTTTGACGAGTGGGCTTTGCGGCATCTTCGCAATCGTACTTCTGGGATGGTCGTGGCGAGTCAGCGGCTGGAGTCGAATCACTCGCGGTGCGCTTGTTGTGCTCGCGTTGACCATTTTCGAAGGGGCAATCGGCGCTGGACTGGTCTTAGGCGAGCTCGTGAACAACGATGACTCGGTGGCACGCGCTGTGGTGATTTCTCTTCATCTTGTGAACACGTTGGTGTTGATGGCGGCGGCGTCGTTGACGGCCTGGTGGGCAGGCGGCCGTCCAGGTTTCTCGATTCGAAAACCTTCACCGTTGCGTCTTTGGTTGCTGGCCTGCATCGGCTTGGTCATTTTGACGGCAATGACAGGGGCCGTGACGGCGCTTGGGGACACGCTATTTCCCGTCGATCCGACGTTGGGCGGAGGGCTCTTGGGCCGGATTAGCGATGACCTCACGTCGGCGAATCATTTCTTGGTACGACTTCGAATCGTTCACCCAATCATCGCGGTCCTCACGGCAGCTGCGGTATTTGTGATGTCTTCGGTCGTTCGCTACCAGAGTGTGGATGACTTGACACGTCGTTTGTCCACGATTCTTGCGGTCGTGGTCGGAATTCAGACGGTTTTGGGTGTGAGCAATATCGCGCTGCAAGCGCCTGGCTGGATGCAGTTACTGCATTTGGCGACCGCGCAGGTGTTGTGGATTTTTCTCGTGCTTGTCTTCGCGCATGTGCAGGCTGACTCCGATACTGGACGGGCAGGTGGGGTAGCGTTATAGTTCACCGAATCATAAGTTTTCGGAGAATTGCGCGGATGCGATTGAAATCACAATGGATTGGCGCCTGCCTTGCTGCCTCGGTAGTTAGCGCGCCGCTTTCAAATGTCGCATTTGCTCAGGACGAGGCTCAAAAGGTCGAAGGTCTGTCCAAAGAAGCGACCAGTAAATACCGCGAGAAAGACTACGCGGCCGCGATCGAACTCTTTCAGAAAGCGTACGAGATCGAGCCCGTTCCGAATCTGCTCTTTAACATTGCGAAATGTTACGAGAAACTGGAGCAGTGGGACCCGGCGATCGAGTATTATCAGAAATTCGTGGTGGAGCCCGACGTCGATAAATCTGCGCGCCAATCAGCCTTGGATCGAATCGATGCGCTCAAAGAAGTGCAGTCGGCTCAAAAACAAGCCGACCGTGATGCCAAGCAGACCGAGACCGCGAAAAAGACCGAGAAGAAGGCAGAACCCATCGAGGTAGGTCCCGATTATACGTGGGCTTACGTGACATTGGGGACTGGCGTTGCGCTTGTGGGTGGAGGCATCGTGTTTGGCGTGCTCGCCTCAGGCGAAGAAACAACGTTCAATCAGGGACAAACGTTCGAAGAACGCAAGGACGCTAAAGACGCCGGCGAAACGTACGCAATCGTCGCGGACGGTCTTTATGTCGCGGGCGGAATTATCGCCGTGGTTGGAGTTTTGCTCTTTGTTACGGCTGATTCAGGCACCAAGGACGTTGGCATGGCTTCTCAGGGCGAGATCAAACCATTTGGTTGGGTCGGCCAGGATGGCGGTGGCGTTGGCCTGAGTTCAGTGTTTTAAGTGCAGATCCTTTTCGCGACGTTTACGTTGGTATGGATGGATGAGCCAGTCTGACCCAAAGACGAATATGAGCACTGCACGCGATCAACGACGGGATCTTTACGACCAATTGGTTGGAAAACCGATTGCGGGAAATCGATTTCGAATCACAAGACTTCTTGGTTTTGGTGGCATGGGAGCGGTGTACGAGGCGCTTCAACTCAACATGAATCGACCTGTTGCGTTGAAGTTGATCCCTACCCACGACCCCACGACAGTTGCGCGCTTTGAGCGCGAAGCGCTGACGATTTCGCAACTACGCCACCCAAACACGATCACTGTTTTTGATTACGGGCGCACCGAAGAGGGATTTCTTTTTCTGTCGATGGAACTGCTGCATGGGCAGACTTTGTCGGAAGTCGTGAAATCCGTGGGGCCATTGCCTCCGCGTCGAGCCATCCATATTGCTTCACAGATTTGTCGGTCTTTGAACGAAGCTCATCACGCGGGCATCGTTCATCGCGACATCAAGCCAGATAATATTATTCTGATCACCGTCGACTCTGATGACAGCGTGGTGAAGGTGCTCGACTTCGGCATCGCAAAGGCAGTGATGGGGGACGACGACGTGCAGCTGACGGGCGATGGTCGCATCATCGGTACGCCACGTTATATGTCGCCTGAGCAGATCCTGGCGGAGTCGCTTGACCATCGAAGTGATATTTACTCGCTGGGTTGCATCATTTTCGAGATGCTGACCGGGGTTCCTCCGTTTCAGCAATCCAGCACGACCGCGTTGATGATTTCACATACTCAGGATCCTCCACCAGCCTTTGCTCAACGGCTTTCGGGTCCGAGCTTGGACAAGATCCCGCCTTATCTTGAGGGGGTGGTTCGCCGTGCGCTTGCCAAAGACCCGAACGACCGGCCTCAGACCACCGAAGAGCTTCGGATCGAGCTTGAAGAAGCCATGAATTCGGTTCCAGTCGGCCAGAGCCAGGCTTACTTGAATGTGAGGAATACAGCGTCTCAGTCGGGCATGCTGGTGGCGCAACCCGTCGTTCAGACGGGCAACTTCGCGCATCCCATCACGGGCTCTTTCAACGCTCCCATGCAAACGCCCTCGAGCTCGATGCCGGTTCCGGTCTTATTTGCTCCGGTGGTCGAAGAAGACAAGAAATCTTCGAACTTGGCGCCATTGATGGCCATCGTTGGACTGCTTCTGATGGCGGGCGCTGCGGCGGTCTACGTGATGCGTCGCGATGTTGAAACGAAACCAGTCGTGGCGAGTGCAGACGTCGTGGAAGTCGCCAAGCCAGCCGTCGAGCGTCCAGTTGTGGCGAAGCCTGCGTTTGCGTCCGTTGAGTTTTCTACGACACCTGCGGGCGCCCATATCTTTCAGGGAGAAGAAGATACGGGAAAGGTGACCCCCGCCTTGATTGCCCTGCCCACAGGCAAGAAAGTCGATATAACTCTCAAGTTGAATGGTTACCGTGACTACGAGGCGCAGATCGTGCCCGAGAAAGGGATGACCATCGAATCAAAAATGGTTCGCGTGTCCGATCCGGTTCAGAAAACCCGACACGTCACTCCGTCGAAACCGGTTCCTACGCCGGTAACGGAGCCTGATCCAGTGGTGCCACCCAAAGACCCCGGGCCAACAAAGATCAACATCCTGCCCGAAGACGATGGCCCGACCGTCCCGATGCTTAATTAGGTTTCATGAAGGTTTGCCCAACATGTCAGAGCCAGTTCGCCGAGGAGACAGACTACTGTCCCGCCGACGGGGCTAAGTTGCGGCGAAAACACGAAAAGGCGCTTGATTCCATGATTGGTCGAGTGTTGGAAGACCGCTGGGTTGTTGAGAAAAAATTGGGGGAGGGCGGCATGGGCGCGGTCTACCTCGCCCATCAGCGTTCGATGTCGCGGTCGGTAGCGGTGAAGACGCTGCGAAAGGAACTTGTCGACAGCGAAGAGTTTGTTGACCGATTCATGCGTGAAGTTCAGGTCGCCACAGCGCTTAGTCATCCCCATATTGTCACGGTCTTGGATTTTGGGCAGGACACCGATGGGACGCTGTTTCTAGTCATGGAGTTGCTGGAAGGCGAGGAATTGACCGAGAGGCTGGCGCGCGCACCGATGTCTCCCCAGGAGGCGTTGCGCATCGCCATTCAAATTGCGTCTGCGCTAGAGGCCGCACACGGGATGTCGATCGTTCACCGCGACCTGAAACCCGATAATGTTTTCATGCTCAAGATGCCTGGTGGTGGAACTTTTGCGAAGGTGCTCGATTTTGGCATCGCCAAGGTTTTGGACAGCGAGGCAAAGGTGACCAAGACCGGAATGATCTTTGGCACCCCGGAGTACATGAGCCCCGAGCAGTGCAAGGGCGTTGGCGTCGACCATCGCAGCGACTTCTATGCGTTGGGATGCATGTTGTTCGAAATGCTTGGAGGGCGTACGCCTTTCAGCGCCGACACGCCCATGGCGTTGCTGCTTGCGCATGTCAGCTCGACCGCGCCTCGTCCGAGCTCTTTTGGCGTGGCCATCGACCCCAATGTTGAAGATTTTGTGATGCGTCTGCTCTCGAAAGAGGCCGATGACCGTCCACCGAACGCCACAGTTGTCCGAGAGATCTTGGAGCGGCTCCTCGCAGGGCTTGAGTCGCCTTCGGACGTCTCAGCGCACGCTGAGACCCGAGCTTACGACGCCGTGGATGCGGAGCAGGCGCCCAAGAGCAAGAAGGCCGTATGGTTAGCCGTCGCCGGCGTTGTTGCGGTTGCGATGGTAGGCGTCGCGGGCGCCGTCATGATGCTCAATCAAGGCGTCAAGGTAGAGGCTGCTGCGGAAGAGGTTCCGGTGTCCGTTGAGGAGGCCGCGCCCGAGCCCGAGGTGGCGGTCGAAGTGCCGGAGGAAGTCCCGACTCCGGAGCCTGTTGTGGTTGAACCCGTCGACGAGCCGACTCCGGTCGCCGTGGTTCCGGTTAAGGCCGCCAAGAAGACGCCCACGGTCAAAACCAGCGAGCCAAAACCGGACGTGGAGACTCAGGCGCCTGAACCGATTGAAATCACGAAAAAAGCCGACCCGGTCGCAGTGCCTTCGACGAGTGAGCCCGTACCTCGCACGAAAATCGGGAAGGCGCTGAAACGTCGGCGTGACAAGCTCAAAAGCGATATTTCCAAAGAAACCGATAAGGCCAAACGCGATGCAAAGGTGTTTGAATCAACGGTTGAGGGATTTTTTGACTAGCCGATTCGGCCAACAAGAAAAAAGAAAGCCACCCGTTTGGAGGGTGGCTGCAACGTTCATCTGACACAAGGAGTCAGGTCGTCGTCAAGTAACCAGCTTGTTTCCAAGCATCGATACCACCGTCGAAGTCGGCAACCTTGCGGAAGCCAAGCTGTTCGAGCAATTCGGCGGCCTTATTTGACGCCTCGTCGGTGTGTGTGGAACCGTAAACAACGATTCGCTGAGTCTTTTTGAACTCTTTGACGCGTATTCCCAATTGGTCCATCGGGATATTGATTGCACCAGGAATGTGTTCCCTAAGAAACTCATCCGCGGGCATCAAGTCGATGACGACCATGTCCTTGTCCTCTTCCAATTTCTGGAACAACTCGGTACTCGACATGTAGCGTGCCATGCACTTCCTTTTCTCTGGTCCGGCCGAACGGGCTGACGATACCCATCCTCCTGCAGCGCGTCAGTGGGGTTCGAACGGAATTCGGGCAACATGGAAAATTACCATGAGGCTGCAGGCCCTAAAGCTGGCCGGACTATACTCACGCTGGTCGCCATGACAACCCTATACTCCGAAATTGGGGGAAGATTGCGCGGTTGTGCAACCTGAAGCAGACTAAAGACAGGTTCAACGCAGGTATTTATGTCACGCAGGGTCATTTTTGGGATTTTCATCGTCGCCCTCAGCTTTGGAACGGCGAGTCGTGTTTTTGCCCAAGACGACGGCAAAGCCGAGGCCATCGAACTCATTCGGTCGGCGAACGTCGATTTCGATGCGAAGAATTTCCATCAAGCGATCATCAAGTACCGTCGCGCTTACCAAATTTCGGAAGACGCGCGGATTCTGTTCAGATTAGGCGTCGCGTACGAGAACGAGAATAATTTCCAACGTGCTCGAGAGCACCTTGAGCGCTTCGTGCTGGCCGACCCCGAAAGCCCTTACGTCGGTCGTGCGAAAGCCAAAATCGAAAAATTACGAGCGCTCGAACCCGAGCAAGCCTTCGTGGAATTTGAAACCCTGCCCTCTGGGGCGAGAGTGTTCATCAATGGTGATTCGGTCTCAGAAGGGGTGACGCCCGTTCAGGTTCCGTTGGGCACTGGGGGCATTGACCTGATTTTGGAGTCCGATGGCTCTGAACCCTTCGTGGATCGCTTCGAGCTGGCCGCGGGTGACCGCGTTAAGCGCATCTACGACCTTTCTCAGCGAAAGCTCGTTTCTTCGGTGATTGAATCCGCTGAAGTAGGGGAGGAGATTTCGGAGTCCACGCAGGTCGCGTTGCCAATGACCTACGTATCGGTGGCTCCACCGCCCACAGTGAACGTGATTGGCTGGGTCGCCATGTCCGTGGGGTATGTCGGTGTCGTCGCCGGTGTCGTGGCGAAAAATGTCCCCGCCTTGGGCGGTGGCGCGGCGCTCTTTGCTGTGGGGGGCTACTTGATCTTGGTCAGGGATTGGACATCGGATCTACCCGATGCCGTCCCTGCATTATCAATGGAACCCGCCACAACAAGCGGGATGGAGTGGCAGTTCTGACTTAGTCTTCGAACGAAGCTTCAGTCTTGTAGACCAGCACATCGCCTTCGCTGAAAGACAGCGTCGATGAGTACTCCGAACCTGGTGCTTCCTCGGATTTGGTCCAGTCGATGCTAAAGGCGTCGGCTTTCTCTTTGGACCGGAAGGCCGCAATCGAAGCGGATTCCGACTCGCGATCAAATCGAAGAATGACGTGAATGCTTTCGTCGTTGATCTCGGACGCTTGAAGGTATGAACCACCTTCGATCGGTTCGAGTTCATCGAGGTCTACGATTTCTTCGCGTCCATCCGAAAGGTGTCGCACGACAATGCCGTCCTCGGCTTTGGCGACGATGACCACTTCGTTGGCGGGAACGTTCTCAAGATTCACGCGACCGCGCTTATCTTCGTCAGCCGCCAAGAGGTAAATCCGATGCGGGGCCATGCCGCGAGCTTCGAGAAGCCGCTGCAGCCTTTCGACCTCTTCTACGAGCTGAACGTAGTGTTCCGCGTCGCGAATATTCGTAGTACGGAAGACAACTTCGCCCTGCTCATCCGTTATCTTGCAATGGCGGGCGCCTTTTTCGATATCCAGTCCGAGCTTGCTCATGCGTATTTTCAGCTGTGAAAAGAAACGGTTAGTAGTGTGGGGTCCCAAACGGGCTGAGTGTTTAGCACAGGCAGCCGCGATGTAAAGAGGTTTGCCACTCTGGGCTGGCCGTCATACGTTGTCCGCAGCGAAAATAGGAGCCCTTCAGGATGAAATCCATAACTCGACTTGTCCTCTCAGCCTCTGTAGCACTGGCGATTTCAGGCTGTCATACAGCCTACGATTCAGGCCTCGAACAATTAGCTTCTGGTGATTATCAGCAGGCAGCAAAATTTGCACAGGAGGGCCTCAAAGAGGACCCAAACGATCCGGAACTCAACCTTTTGATGGCCGAAGCCTTGGTTGGAGACGGGCTTTTTGCGCCCGCCGAGCCCTATGCGCGCCGTGCGTTTAAGTCGGAGTCTTTCAAGGCGCCAGCTGGCAGGACTTTAGGCAAGGTGCTCTGGGAGCTCGGGCAGCCGATTGCGGCTGTCGATGCGTGGCGGGTTGCACGTGCCGCGCAGGCCGATGTCGTAAGCGACGATGATTTTATTCGCGGGTTGGAGATCGCCATCTCGACCGCCATGAGTATCCATGAGTTCCAGCAGGCCCTGGATCTTCGTGATGAGCTCGCGGTCTTGTCGCCGGACCATTCCGATGTGGCGATCGAGGCACGTCGCCGAAATCGAGAAGACTTGGCCGAAGAAGACGTGCGGTCGGGCAAGCTCGAAGCGGCTTCGATCGAATACGCAGCGCTTTTCAAAGACTTTCACGACGCGCGCTATGAGTTCGAGCGCGGACGGGTCCTGCTGACCTTAAATGACCCGGTGGGTGCGACAAAAGCGTTCGAGAATTACATCGCATCCGATGGCCAAGAGGTCCGGGTTGATCGAGCCATCGCTGTGGCCGATCGCGCTCAAAAGATGGCCAAACCGATTGTGGCGGTGGACTTCTACGATCGCGCTCTCGTGCTCATGAAGGACGAAACGTCGATGCGACGGGCCAAGATCCACCTGACCCAGGCGGGGCTTCTGCTGGCGTCTCGCGCCGACGATCAGGGAAAGGCGCAGTTGCGCGAGTACATTGCGCAGATGCGCCAGATGAATGGAAGTCCGGTCAACGCGGACACGTTCATGCAAGCGGCCAACGTCGCTGCCGAAAACCGTGCCCCCGAACTCGCCATCGCCTTTTTAGAGGAGGCGTTGGTCGAGGGGACCTCCAATTGGAGGGCTGCGCGAATGCTTGCGGAGCTCTATGCGAGGCGTTCGCGGAATGCCGACGTTGAACGTGTGTTGAAGCTTTACGTTGAACGCTCCGAGGACAAAGTCACTGCTCAGATCAGCGTCGGGCGTTGGGCTGCATCGCGCCGGAACTTCGACCTCGCTGTGTTTTTCTTGGAGGCTGCGGTCGAGCCCAAAGACGCGTCGGCTAACCTCTGGTTGGAGCTGGCGCGAACCTACGCTGCCACGGGACGTTTGGACGACATGCGTCGTTCTCTGGATGCGTACCTTAAAAAAGCGGGCGAAACGCCGAACGCACTTGCCGATGTGGCGGGGCTCTACGCCGCGAATCGGATGTACGAACAGGCTGAAAAGACCTTGAAAATCGGGGTGAAAAACGACCCGAAAGCGATCGAGTCGGTGCAGAGTCTTGAGCGGCTCTATCGTGAGTGGGGCAGGAACGCCAAGATCCACGCGGTCTATGATGCGTTCATCAAAGCGCGAGGTTCTCAGGCCGCGGATTACAGCATGGTGGCGTCGCGTTTCATGCGACAGAACGAATGGGACGATGCGCTTCCGTACTTGTTGCAGGCGGCGGCAAAGGGCGAGGGGACCGCTTGGCTCCAAGTGGCCGATGTTTATAAGAAGCAACGCAAAGAGCGCGACATGAAGGAGGCGCTGAGCAAGTTTTTGACCGCGTCTTCAGATCGTCAATCGGCGCTCGAAGAGGTTTGGCAACGTTATCGAACCAGCAACTGGAGCCATGAAGGAATCCCAATTCTTGAAGAATTGGTGACTCTGCAGCCCAATAACGTCGTTTATTACGAAGAGTTGAGCGAACTGTATTTTCAGCAAGGGCGTGATGTTGAGTCGTTCGAACTCTGGAAACGGTTTTTGGAAAAAGCCAAAGATCCTGTGATGGCTCTGGAGTCGATGGCTCGTCGTTTTGAGCGACGTGGGCACGACGAATGGATGCTCTCGCTCTTGGAAAGAATGGCAGACCGCGAGGGTGATGCGCGACCTGAGCTGTATCGACTGCTGGGCGATGCCCATTATGCCGCCGCGCAACGTCGTGGGCGTATTCAGTTCGAACGCGACGATAACGTCATCTTTTCAGCCGAAGATCGCGCGCGCACCTATTACAAAACCTATCTGGCAAAGGCGTCGCCTAAACCTCGGGAACTCGAGAGCTTCGCGAATTCATTGCGTCTCAAGCGTCTTTGGGACGTCGCCGCCATCGCTTATGAGCGGCTGGACATGACCCGGCCCGAGATGACCGACGAGCTGCTCGCATACGGAGTTGTGCTGCTGAGTCTTGGCCGTCCACAGGATGCCGTAAGCGCCTTTGCTGATTACGACCAGCGTCGTGGAAAAAGCATGGATGCTGCACGTCAGATTGCCGACGTTTTGGCGCCAGCGAAACAGTTCACGGCGTTGGAACCGTATTTGCGCCGACTTCTGGAGTCCGGCGACGAGAACCAACTCAGGAACGCCTTCATTCAGTTGAGCGAGGTGTACCGTCAAACCGACCGACCGAAAGACATCGGTAAGTTGATCACGGACTACTTGGCGCGTTCGCAGAACCCAACGGAGGCTCGTCGTACGGCATTGACGGTGATCGAGTCCGCAGGGCTCTGGGATGAGGGCGTGCGCCAATTGGAGCGCATCGTTGATACCGAGGGAGAAGAAACCCGTTTTGAATTGGCAAAAATGCTTTTCAAAGCCGGTCGTTTCGACGAGTCAGAAACGTCGTTTCGGGATTACGCGTCGAATTCGGTTGCCCAGGGCGAAGCCTGGTGGCGTGTGGCCGGATTCTATGAGGCTCACGCTAATGTGGCCGCCGCCGAAGATGCCTTCAATTCTGCGGTTTCTGCATCGCCTCAGAGCGACACGCTCGTGACAGAACGGGGACGCTTCAGAATTTTGATCGGACGCATCGCGGATGGTCAGCAGGACTTTGAGACCGCCCGCGGGCTTGTCGATCACGCTCGTAAGGGCGGAGTTTGGCGCGTGGAAGTCGAGGCGCTTCTGCAGGTTGGACGGTTTGCTGAGGCCCGTGATGCCTCGCGAAAGGCGCTCCAAGTCGCTTTTTTGGACCGAGAGTATTTTGCTCGCGTCGCGGCACAGGTTGAACTTGGCGCGGGCGATTCAGCACGCGCACAACGATTCATCGATGAGTTGAGGTCAGGCGGACTTCCGACGGAGGTCATGGTCGACCTACT
Organism: uncultured Bradymonadales bacterium; assembly: GCA_964394615.1. Taxonomy (GTDB): domain Bacteria; phylum Myxococcota_A; class Bradymonadia; order Bradymonadales; family Bradymonadaceae; genus JBFFMO01. The sequence continues at coordinate 98,397 of CAYMYJ010000001.1, forward strand.
TGTTGAGCACGGTCATCTGGAAGCGGCTGCAGCGGCGATCGAAGACGAGATCCGCAACGGCGACTACACGATGGCGGGGGACCTTGCGTTGACGCACGCCGACGTGTTCACACGCCTGGGCGGTATCGATCGCTTGCTGCGCACGTTGCAGCCTCTGGTTGAGCGCGGCCATGACGGTCGCCTGCTGGGCAGCGTCGGTGAATATTTGGTCTCTGAAGGGCAGTACGGAAAAGGCGTCCTCTATTTGCGGGCGGCTGTGGATCAGGGCTCGACTCAATACCGTTCGCTCTTGGTGCAAACCTACTTAATCTTGGGGCATGAAGGCGAGGCTGTGGGCCAGCTTCAGGCGGTTCTGATCGAAACGCCCGAGGGGCGTCGCGGCACGGTGCTGGCCTCGCTGGCTCCGTTTTTCGAAGTCCTGAACCTTCGCCCGACGCTGCGTGGCTTGCTTGAGCAATTGGCGGCGGCGCCGGAGTTTCGTCGCTTCGCCGCGCCGATGCTCGTGCATATGCTCGTCGAAGATGGCGAAGTTAGCGCGGCTCTGGCGTCGATTTCGTCGACTTGGGCATCGTTTCGAAACATCGATGAGGCACCCACCGTCAGCGATGTCGACGTGATCCAGACCACAGACACCGCCGTTGCCATGTTGCAGGCTCTGGCCTCGGAGGGATATTTGGCGGAGACCGCCGCGCTCATCGAATCGATGCCGTCTTCGGTCCGCAATCAGGATTCTGTCAGGGATTTTGCACTTCGTTTGGCCGCAATGCGCGGGGACGACGGAAAGGCCGCCATCGAAGAGGCGTTGGCTGTTCTGGGCGTGTCGACCGCCGACCAAATGCGACGACTCAAGATCGCTCAGTTGTTGGCCAACGCGGGTCGTGTGGAGGAGGCCACCGGGCTTGCTGAACCATTATTGACGGCTGGGGACTTTGACGTTGCTCGCGAATCGCTTCGGACGCTTCTCGCCGGTTCAAGAATTCGTCATGACCTCAAAAACGACTCCAAGTGGGTCAAGACCTTCATCGAGTCTCATGCAGATAAGGCCGGGGCCCGTTCGGTCGCGACTGATATGCTGACCATCATCGCTGACGACACCCTTGTTGCTGAGCTCTCGAGCAAAACGTTGAACCTGGTGCCCAACGACGCCAACATTCGAGTTTCCATCCATCAGGCGCAGATGGCGGGCGACCTGAAGGCCTTCAAGAAAGCCTCTGATTTGTATTGGCGTGTGGCCAATGAGCCGGTCTCGGAAGTCGCGTCCTATGTGTCATCGTTCGCTGAACGTCATGACACCGAATACGTCGATGCGCTGTTGTCCCGGTATCAGGACGCGTTCCCCGAAAACTGGCTGGCACGCTCGGCGTTCATCAAGTTGAATTATCGCATCGGTGCGGTTGATCTCGCGCGAGACGAAATCGTGTCCTATCTGGATTCGGTGAAATACGACTCGCAGGCTGTCCAAGAGGTCTTCCGCCTTCTGACCGATTGGCATCTGTGGGGCGAAGTTGCGCGTTTCGTTGCGCCCAAGCTGCCTGTGGAGTCGATCACGACACCCGTCCTGCGGGACATCGGCCGCGCGAATCTTTATCTAGGATTCAAAGACGCTGGCGTCTCAAATCTGGATAAATTTGTGGCGGCATCGGCAGACCCCGCAAACGCTGCTGCTGAACTTGCGGTCGAACTCATGGATAATGGCTTTGCCTCGGAAGCGCTGCGTTATGCGGAGCTCGCGGTTCAGAAAAGGCCCGCACGCAGCCATGGGTATTTGGTTCGCGGAATGGCGCATGTGGCGTTGGGACAAGATGCCGACGAAGACTTGAAGAAGGGCCTCACCGATGGAGCTGGGCGTTTGCTCGCTCTTTATCGTATTGGCCAACTCGCCCTACGAGCAGGCCGCAAAGATATCGCAGACCGTTACCTTGAAGATCTCGTCAAGACGCCTCGCGTCGGCGATGGCGCGAATTGGTTGCCACTTGCGTTGGATGCCTATCGTTCGACGGATTCTCACGCTGCTGGCGTCGAGTTTGTGGAAACACATTGGCCGGCCCTTGCTGCTGGAATCGGCGTGGCAGCCGAGGCCGTTGTGCCGACGCTGGCAAGCCTCTACGAGGGCGCAGGTTTGGTCGAGCGCGTGTTCTCACTCTATGAGGAAGGGATACGTGGTGAATTTGTCACGGCGCCCTTCACGGGCGATTTGCCGACGTATCGCAATAATCTGGCGTACGTGTACTCGACGGCGAACCAACATATCGATGACGGGATGCATCTGATTGGCTTGGCGATGGCCGGCGACCCACGCCGAAACCCGTCATTCATCGATACTTTAGGATGGCTCTACTACCGCGAGGGCGAGGTCGATAAGGCCTACGCAGAAGTGCAGCGGGCGCTGCGGTCATCGTCTGGAAGCGCGACAGAACTCGTTGAGCTCTACCAACACATGGCCGAGCTTGAGGAACGTCGCGGCAACATGCGAAAGGCTTCTTGGATTCGGGTGTTTGCTGGACTTCTGAAGTCGCGATGACTCAGTCGTCGTCTTCATCAAACGGGATCGCAACCCGGTTTGGCGACGGCGGCTGGTGATTTTCCAATGCCTCCATCAACGTCGAAATGAACTTACGACGTGGTGAGTTTGTCGCGTTGTTCACGATCAGTTTTAGGTGCGTTGTTCCGACCCGCTCAACGGCACGAAACCCTTCTGCGATAAGGCGTTCGGGGTGGACGAGTCGGTCTACAAAACCATCGGTCAAACCCAGCAAAACGGCCTTTTCTGCGCTGTCTTTGACGTGCAGGATTTCGGTCGTGAAGCCTCGCGTTGCGAACCACTCACGTGTGAAACGCGGAATAGGTGTTGCCAGTCGAATCTGCGGACGGGCGTTCAGAGAAGCCAGTGTGGTTCCCTGCCTCGTCCCAAAAATGATCGGGTAGGTGCCGAAATTGAATGTGAACGGCCGCCAGACTTCGACGTCGCTTTCGTGAAGCAGATCGGTGCTCATGACGCCGAGTTGAACGGCGCCACGTTCCACGTAAGTACCCACATCAACGGGGGCCAATTTGAAGATTTCTAGGTCGAAATCCATGTCAAAAGGCCGTTCGATGGTCCAGAAGTCGCCGCCCTGAGGCAGGGCGATTCCAGCGGCACGCAGGTGATTGGCGATTGCGTGAAAGTCGAGCCCCTCGGGCAGCGCCATGCGAATCACTTGTGTCATGAACGCTCCGAGACAATGCGGGTCGGACGGTTTTCAAGACGGCGATTAATGGCCTCTTGGAAGGCGTCGACAAGGGATTCACCGACAACCACGGCGTCCGACATGGCGCGAGTGGATGGCATGTCGATATCGGTCGGTTGGAGAGCATCCACGAGGGCTTCGGTCGTCAGACTGAATCCTACTGCCGGCTGTTTCTGATTAAACGCCGCCAACAAATCGTCGTATCTGCCGCCGCGCCCGAGGGACCGGCCCGCGACTTCTGAAACGATATTGAACGCGATGCCGGTGTAGTAGCTGGCGCCGCCAAGTTCAGCCATGTCGATTCGGATACGATCGCGATATCCCAAAGCGGAGAGCGTCGTGAACAGGTTCCGTATTCGGCCCAGGCGTTGGTGAAGCACTTTGTCGTCGGGCAGGAGTTCTTGAAGGCGCGAAAGCTGATGCAGGCCGCCTTCAAAGTCAGCCAGAGTTGATACCGCTTCGATGAATCGTTCTCGGGCACCGAGTTCGCCCAGAATGCTGCGAATGCCGGTTGGGTCACGTGCAGTGATCGCCTCGTGAACTTCTTCGCGAATGCGCTGTGGGGCGCCCGTTGCGTTAAGAAGATGGCGAGCGATGCCATGGTCGGTGACGTTGAACTGATAGTCTTCGAGGCCCAATCGATCGAGGCACTCAAGCGCGACCAGGAAGTTTTCGATGTCGCCAGCCAGGGTTGGAACCCCGATCAGTTCGATTCCAAGCTGGTAGGTTTCACTGGCTCGCCCGTCGTGACCGCGGTCGATGCGCACGGTCTTGTTGGCGTAGCTCACCCGCATCGGAAGCCGGGCTGCGGCACTTTCGATCTGATAGGCTGCGAGTTTTGCAATCGAGGGCGTCACGTCCGTTCGCAGGATCATCACGTTTCCGTGTCGATCCACAAAACGAAATGATCGCTCGGTGGCGTCCGGATCCAGGGCTCGTTTGAGTGAATCGAAATAATCGATCAACGGGACCTGAACTTCTCGATACCCCCATCCGCTGAACACTCGCATGGCCTGAAACGTCACTTGTCGTCTCACGCCTAACGATGCCTCGAGGGCAGGTGCGATGTACGGCGAATCTGCCACGCTCTACCTTGATGTTAGCTAGTGGCGCGCCTTGTAAACGCTAAGTCTTTCATTGTCAACGAGGTGTCACGGGTCAACCGGCGCGAGAAGCATCGGAGGAGGGGCGAGGAACTCGTCAAAGAGCGGGATTACAGGCTCGCTAGGTGGCCGCAAAACAGGGTCATCGGGCCCAGGTTTGTAGAACTCGGGGATTTCGAGCATGGCTTCGTTGAGTTCTTCTTCGGTGATTCGACCTCGGTTGAACATCGCTTGAATGTAGCGCTTCATCCGAATGAAATATTGGGGCGTGATTTGGCCACGCTCCCAATAGGTGTGGTAGCGCTTCGGACCGGGAATGATGCTGACGAGCCAAGCAACCTCGCCCAAAGTCAGCTTGTCCGGCCGTTTTCCAAAATAATGAACAGCCGCCTCATGAATGCCAAAGATCTCGGGGCCAAACTCGATGACGTTCAAATAGACCTCCATGATCCGTGCCTTGGGCATGTCGATCGCGGACTCCATCATGAAGACCAAGAAGGCCTCTTGCAGCTTTCTAGACATCACTTTTTTGCGGTTCAGAAATACGTTCTTGATCATTTGCATCGCGATCGTGCTGGCCCCGCGCTTGAACTCACCCGCGGAAAGATTTCGCTCGATGGATTCTTTGAGCGCCAGCGTGTTGAAACCGTCGTGCGTAAAAAATGAATTGTCTTCGGTCGTGATCACCGCGCGCACCATGTACGGCGAGATGTACTGAATCGGTGTGAACACGTAGGGACCCCAAGGTTGGTCTGGGGTTCGCTGGATTTGTGCGTCGTCTTGCCAGGGTTTTTTGGCCTGCTGGTTTTGCGCCCACTGCGTTTCCCATACCTGTCCTGAATCCACAAAGTCATCACGGACCACGCCGTAGGGCGGAAGGCTGGGCCAACCACGTCGACGTCGTCGCGTGTCAATTTGCTCAAGCGTAAGGCCGGTGTTCTCCAGCATCCATTGCGCAGGGATGGCCGACGCAGCTCGGATTTGGATGGTTCGCGTGAAATCGTTTTCTTCCTCGATGGAGTCCACAATCACGACCGGCATCGCGTCCATCAACTTGCGGACATCGACTTCGTCCGGAATCGAAAGAACCGTGAATTCGGATAATTTTGGATCGGCCTTCCACTCCATGTCTCCGGCACGGTAGAGCGGCACCTCGACATCAAATTTCCATTCGAAAAAACCCTCCATCTTTGTGCCAGCCGTTGCGCCCATGAGCGCAGCCGGGATGGCATTCAGAAGCGCCATGACGGGCGTTTTGGGTAAATCGATGGCCACATCCATGCGTGCCGGCAAACGGCCCGGCGCATTCAAGCCGTAGAAAGCGGGCCGGAACGACATCTTGACGCCGCCCAGTTCAGCCATGCCTTTCTGAAAGACCAAACCGCCGATGGGCGTCGCCGGCGGCAATGCCGGGGGGACCACGTCCTTGTACACGGGCACTTTGAGCAGCTTGGCTGCCGGCATCTTGAGTGCTGCATCGTAAATCGCGTCAAAACTATAACTTGCGGTGACGCCCGTGATCGGTTCTTCGGCAAGTCTGGCGTCAAAAAACGTCAGGTCCGAGACACTTACAAGGCCCTTTACGTCAAAGGCTGCGGGTCCACGGCTCTCAAAATCGACCTTCGCGCGGACGGTACCGCCACGGACGAGGCTACCCATCACCGGGCTAAGGATCTGGCCAACCCAAGAAAGATCGAGCGCTTCGACATCGACGGTTCCGGAGATGGCCTTTGTCAGCGGTTGAATTTTGAGATCGATCTTCGAAGATCCACGTGGGGCGCCCTCTGCTGTTGCGTCGAACCCGCCGGCAACCGCGATTTCGCCGGACTCTTTGTCGACCGCCACCGAAAATGTTCCGTTTCTCATCATGAGGTTTTTGGCGGGGCGTTCGACCTCGGTCGGTCTTTGATCCGAGATCTTGATCGTCGCGTTGGCGATATTGATCTGGTCCGGCAGGCGCAGCAAAAGGCGTTTTAGTCGGCTTTCTGTAGCGGGCTCGTTCGGCGCAGAAACAGGTTCTTCGGCGGGTTCAGCGTCCTCGTCATCGACTGGCGGATTGGTTTGTTTGGCCAGCACCACGTTATCTGCGATCCCACGTGCCCTTGAGACGACCCGGTTTGCGACACGTGGAAGGATGATCGATTGAATGTCATTGAGGACGCTCGTTCCACTTTGGTCAAACGAGACCAAGAGAGTTGGCGAGTCGAGCGTCATCGAGCTGAACTTCAGATTGCGCAGGTCGGTCAATGAGCCGAGTTCAAAGCGGATTTCTTTGATCTCAACGACCGGCGTCTTGTCGTTGGTGACACGGAGATTGGTCAGGGCGGCAGCGCCGTCGTCCGCGATGCCTATGCCTTCGATTTGGAACGTCAAAAAGGGCAGAGGATCCAGACCCGTGATCGAGAAAATCCCATCGGCCTTCAGATCTCCCGAAGTCGGCCGCAAATTTTCGTCGAACGTCATCTGCACCTCCATGCTTTTGGGCACGTGCATCTGCGGACTCGGGCCGGCAAGGGTCGAGAGGCTGCCTTGAGTCACGAGGGATTCGCCGTCCCATTTCCATGATGCTTCGGAAACGTCCAGACCTGCGATCGGAAGCGTGGGACCACCTTCTGCGACCTCGAAACGAACGTGAATGTTGCGAAAAAGCGCGTCGGGCACGGCCTCGATACGACTGCGAAGGCTTTTAGCCGGTTTGGCCTCGGTCTCGTCTTCCGCTGGCTTCTTGGCCCGCAGCCGCTCAAGGATCGGAATCCCGCCATCTTGATCGACCTGAATCAGAACATCGATGTCGCTGACTTCAACACCGCGCGTGCGGCGTTCGCCAAAAAGGATCGCCATCGGGTCCACGCGCGCCGAAATCTTCGCAATTTTGACGAATTCCTGTTCATCACCAGTGACGGTGAGGCCGCGAATCTCGATTTCGCCAATACCTGCGATATCCAAAGATTCGAACTTCACGTCGAGGCCAGTTCTTTCCTCGACGCCCGCAAGCCGCTCCTCGACCATCTTTCGCGCCGCAGACGGCGCCAGAAACAGGACAGTCCCTAGAACAGCGATAAGCAGGCTGGCGACGACGCCCAGGACGATTAGTGCAATTTTTTTACGTGAGCTCATGGGCCTCATACCTGACGGGGGCAGATTGCTAGCAACGAAATAGACGGCAGTCAAAGGGGCCGACGCTTGACAATTCTTCTGCCGGCCCGAAACTGCAGACCTTCGACTACATCCCGTGGGCGAATCAGCGAGAGAATCATGACGCACTGGAAAGACGACCTCTTCAAAGCAGCGATGAAGGTGATGCAAAACCCGACGGCCCAGAAAGTTGTCAGCAATGACAAGTTTCAGAAAGCGGTCACGGGGGCGTTCAAAGCTTCGTTTGCGATCAAGTCCGAACTCGAAGACAAAAAAGCCGATATCGCCCGCAAAATGAATCTGGCGACAAGCGATGATCTGCGCACGATGAAGCGCGAACTTGATCGACTTCAACGTCAGGTTGCGAAGCTTAAGAAAGAAAAAGAAGAAGGAAACGAGTGAAACGCACGTGGTTGGTCTGGGGGTTCTTGATGGCTTTGAGCTTGGCTTCTCCGGCCCCTGCGTCCGCACATCTTGCGACGTTTGGGAGCTGGGAGACGACCGAAGAATACCTCAAGGTTCTGTTCCCGGATGCGACCCGGTTTATGGTCAAAGAGGTTAAGTACTCGCCGGAACAAGTGGCTCAGATCGAAAAAGATTTGGGGTTTTCTTTGTATCCCGAGGACACCAAGCCGACGTTTTACATCGCCGTACGTGGTGAGGGTAAAACGCAAAAGCTACTGGGTGTGGCGCTCTTTGTTGATCCGCGCCTGAATCCAAAAGCGCTGGATGGCGCGACGATGCGTCTTGAAATCGGTGTTGGTGTCGACAGCAAGGGTCGTATTTCGGCCGTACGAGTCTTCGACTACCGAGGCGATCTTGCGCTGACGCGTCCGGCCTTTCTGAGCCAATTTAATGGGATGAAGCTTGGCGACACGTTCAAGCTCGGAGAGAAGCTGAAAGCGGCTTCCGACGAGAGTGTCGAAAGCCAACTCGTGGCCAATGCGGCTCATGAGGTGCTCTACCTCATGAAGATGTCACTTGGGAAAAAGTGATCAGTAATGGACGATCGAGTGGTGGGGAGCGTCGAGCTTTTTGCCGCCCTCCAGAAAGTCCAACTCGATAAGAAATCCGCATTCCACGATTTCTGCGCCCGATTGTTTCACCAAATCAACAGTCGCTGCGGCGGTGCCGCCGGTGGCGAGTAGGTCGTCGATGATGACGACGCGATCACCGGCTTTCAGCGCATCCTTGTGGATTTCAACGCGGTCGGTGCCGTATTCCAGCGCGTAATCCACACCGATTCGATCGGCGGGGAGCTTGTTCGGCTTTCGCACCAAAACCAGACCCAGCGAAAGTTCATGCGCGATCGCCGCTCCAAAAATGAAGCCGCGGCTCTCGATCGCCACGATCTTTGTGACTCCCATCGCCTCGTAGCGCTCGGCGAAATAATTGGTCACGGTCGTGAAGAGCTTGCCATCTTGAAGTACCGGAGTGATGTCCTTGAACATGATTCCGGGTTTCGGGAAGTCGGGAACGTCACGGACAGTTTTGGCGACGCGTTCAGCAAGAGCGTTTTTCATTTGTTTTCCGGGGGAGATGCCTGGAGTTCAGACCAGGAAGAGAGTTCTTTCATGAATTTGTAGTTGGTCATGTCCAGCTGGACGGGCGTGACCGTGACCTGATCGCGGGCAATCGCGTTGCAGTCCGACCCTGGGATATCATCGAATCCGAGCTCAGAACCACCGATCCAATAATAGGGCTTATTGCGAGGATCAGCCTTTTCGGCGACCAGCTTTCCGTAATACCGACGGCCCAGTTTGGCGACCTCTAGAGGAGATTCGGCAGTCGCGGACGTCGGTACGTTCAAGTTCAAAAAGACACCGCGTGGCAATCCGCGGTGCAATACACCGTGGGCCAAGCGGGCCGCCAATGCAGCCGCGGCATCAAAATCGCGTCCCTTATAGCTCGCCAGGCTGACCGATATTGATGGAATGTCATTTAACGTGGCCTCAGCGGCACCGGCCACCGTACCACTGTAAATCACATCATCGCCCAGATTGGCGCCGTGGTTGATGCCTGACACACAAAGGGCAGGGCGCCCAGGAAGGAGTCGAGAGATCGCGACGTACACGCAGTCGGTAGGGGTGCCTGTCACCGCGAATCGCTGGGGGCCGTGCGAATGGATCCGCACCGGATGCCATAACGTGATTGCGTGGCTGACCGCCGATTGCTCGGTCGCTGGCGCGATGGTCCAGACATCGCCGATTGGGGCCAACGCCTTTTCGAGCGCGATAATCCCGTCGGCGTCGATACCGTCGTCGTTGGTAACGAGTATGATCGGTTTTTCCACCTTGCAGTCCTTTTCTGAGATTTGCCCGAGAGGGTTTAGACGGCGGCACTCTTATCATCCCCCCAACATAATGGAAATCTCGACACTGCTCTGTTAGTGGTGGCCCGACTTTTTGGGATTGGAAGTATGAATCAGCCGTCGTCAAACGTTCCCGAAGCGCTGCCCGTGGCGCCGTCCATGGCCATGTCACTTCGCGCGGGCGAGACTGCTCCTCGATCCGAGGGCGACGCTCCAACCCGTCGCATTGCGTATCTTTGTGGCATCACGCTGGTGATCGGCATCATTGCCGCCTTTGTCGCCATGTTGCTGGGCGCGTGCATTGTCGTCATCACCAATCTTGCGTTTTACGGGACGTGGTCCCTTGTTCCGCACGGCCCTGCCGATAACCAACTGGGTTTGTGGGTCATCGGTGTGCCCATTGTGGGGGCGCTCATCGTCGGCGCGATGGCGCGTTATGGTTCGGAAGCCATTCGCGGCCATGGCATTCCTGAGGCGATGGAACAGGTTTTGTTCAACGAGAGCAAAATTCCTGCTCGAGTGCTCTTTCTGAAACCTTTATCGGCCGTGGTTGCGATCGGCACGGGTGGACCCTTTGGTGCAGAAGGTCCCATCATTGCCACGGGAGGGGCCCTGGGTTCGCTCTTTGGCCAGTTTATCAATGTATCTGCTGCAGAACGAAAGACGCTGCTCGCCGCAGGCGCCGCAGCTGGTATGGCGGCGACATTTGGTACTCCTGTTGCGGCGGTCCTTTTGGCCATCGAGCTTCTCTTATTCGAGTATCGGGTGCGTTCGTTCGTTCCCGTCGTGTGTGCTTCGTTTGCGGCGACCGTTGTCCGCGTCGCTTTGCGTGGCACTGCGCCTGCGTTTGTCGTGCCGACTCTTGCTCCTGCAACAAGTCTGAGCCTGATTGCCTACGTGGCGGTTGGGGCCGTTGCCGGAGTGGCCGCTGTCCTGATCACAAAAGCAGTCTATGGCGTCGAAGATGCGTTCGAACGAATTCCAATCCATTGGATGTGGTGGCCAGCATTGGGGGCGATTCCCGTGGGAATCATGGGGGTTTTGTCTCCTCACACGCTCGGCGTGGGTTACGACAATATCGAAAACGCGGTTTCGGGTTCGTTGGCAGGCGAAGCGCTCTTGATCTTGTGTGTCTGCAAACTGATTTCTTGGCTGTTTTCGTTGGGGAGCGGAACTTCCGGCGGAACCCTCGCGCCCTTGTTCACGATCGGTGGTGGAGTTGGCGTAGGAACCGCGATGGTCATTTCGTCGGTGTTCCCGAACTTGCCCATGGACACAGGAATTGCGGCGCTGGTCGGGATGGCAGCCCTATTTGCCGCTGCATCACGTGCGCCGCTTACGTCGGTCATGTTTGCCTTCGAGGCCACACAACAACCCGCGGTGGTCTTACCGCTGATGGGCGGGTGCGGAGTGGCTTACTTTTTATCGTATGTTCTGATGAAGAATTCGATCATGACCGAGAAGATTGCCCGTCGTGGACGCGTGATTCCGTCGGAATACTCGGCCGACCACCTTGAACACGTGTTGGTATGCGATGTGGGTTTGAGAGATGTCGTCGTGATTCCGTCGGAACAGCGCATCAAAGAGGCGCAGCGTTGGGTGGTTTCTCAGCAAAAGATCGATCAACATTCGGCGTTTCCGGTTGTCGACGTCGACGGAAAGGTTATCGGGGTGCTTACCGGCCGAGAAATCTTGGCGGCCGAGAATCTCGACGCGCCGTTGGTATCCCTGGTGACGCAGGAGCCCATTATTATAAGGCCATCCATGAGTTTACGGGAGGCCGCCGACCTGATGGCGCACCTAAATGTGGGAAGGCTCCCGGTTCTCGAAGACGCTAAGTTGGTCGGCATCATCACGCGAAGCGACCTTGTGGGCGCCCATCGTTCACGGCTTCGGGCGAACAGGCACCGTTCGCGCGTACGAAATTGGAAGACCAAGGTTCCTGCAAGTTAGGTGCTGGTTCTAGAGCAATGAGGGGTTCTAATGTGGAGGATAATCATTGTGTTATTGGGCCTCGTGCTCACGACACCGGCTGTCTCGGTCGCGCAAAATGTCGCTGAACCGACGACTGAACACTTTTCATCGCATGGGCTCCAAAACACAGACGCATGGTTTCTCGGGGGAGAGTTCGTCGGCGCATTGGCACTTGGTTTTTTTGCGCCAGATTTTATCGTGAGTTCGCAGCCAAGCGATCTAACGTGCGCCGACGCCTGGTGTGAAACCAATGGATTTGATGACGCCCTGCGCGACGTTTTTGTAGCCGACGATGCTCAAGCAGCGGCAAGCGCCAGCCACGTCTTTGCGCTGGGACTTACGCCCGCGCTGGTGATGGGGTCGTTTGTGACCGGAGCTGCCTTGGCCGGTGATTGGACCTATGCGGTGCAAGACGTTGTTATCATGCTGGATGCATTCATGCTCTCAACGGGGCTAAACACCCTGGCAAAAGTGGGTGCCCGCCGTCAGCGACCGGGATTTCATTACGGGCGTCAAGACGAGTTGGAAACGGGGCTGGGCACCGACGAGTTTGTTTCCTTTTATTCAGGCGACACCACTTGGGCGTTTACCTTGGCCGCTTCAGGTACAACTCTGGCCTACTTAAGAGGCTACTGGTTTGCGCCTTACGTAGCTGCGGCTTCGGGGGCTTTTGCGTTGACGGGGGGCATCTTGAGGATGTCCGCAGACATGCATTGGGCCACGGATGTATTGGTGGGAGCGGCTGCTGGCGTAGTCGTCGGCGCTGGCCTCCCATTGCTCTTACACAGGCGAGAAACGACCCAGACCACGTTGAGCCTGAGCCCGTCTATTGGTGCCGAGCAGCAGTCGATCATCCTTCATGGGACGTGGTGATATTCGGAACGTCGAGTGACGCGGCTGCGCGTGGGAGTCTCAGCAACCAGCAAAAAAAAAACGACCTTGAAATGGTCGTCTTAAATCTTAGGTGAATCACAAAATGCGCCCGATAGGGATCGAACCTATGGCCTCAAGATTAGGAATCCTGCGCTCTATCCAACTGAGCTACGGGCGCTCGCGCGAAATCGATACTAGAAACCCTCAAGGCTGTCTAGCTTCAGAAGCTCGGACGAATTCGGTGTCGAGTGTTTGACTTCGTTCGTGAGAGTGTCTATTTCGACTGATTTTCTATGATTAACGTTTTTTTGTTATGGTTTAGTGAGTTTCCTTGGGAGCCCGCATGAAGAAATTAGCGTTTGTTCTGCTTTTGTTGGTTGGCGCGTCGTGTGGCGATGATTCTGTGGAATCAGAGTTTGGGGTGCCGCTAGATGAAGACGGCAAAAATTCGCTTCTTCAAACAGGTTTCGAAGACTCGTCAGACAAGAATGACGCCGCTCTCGGTCGTCTGGGGCTTTCTTCGTCGGTGGGGTCAGACACTGCCGTGTGGGAAGTTCGAAACCAATGGTTCGACACCCAAACCGATGATGCCAAAAAAGCAGGCCTGGCCTGGGATGAAAACTCAGGTCTGGATTGGGAGCAGAAGTTCAATGCGTGGGTTGATTCGCTGGAGTCGACTCCCCGTGCGAATAATAATTACGGCAACACGTACAAGATCGTGACTCCATGGGGCACCAAGCTTGACGCTCCCGCGCTTGAGTGCGCCGAGTCCGCGATGTTCCTGCGCGTGACGTTTGCATCATGGTACGGGCTGCCGTTTTTCATGGAAGCCATCGACGGGAAGGGTAAACGGGTTTTCTTCGGACACTTTGGTGTTCGTACCGAAGCCGGAATTTACCCAACGATGCCGTCCTTTAAGACTCGCTACCCAGACTACTCAGATAAAGCCGCACTTGTGACGGGGGGCGGCGAATGGCCAAGCGACCCTAACCTTGCAAAGCGTACTCTGGCTGGCGGCCGCGACGACCTGCAACCCATGATCGGCGAGGGCGCACACGCAGGCGCTTATTTTGATAAGTTGTTCTTGAACAAACGCGTGGGTTACTATCTGTTGATTCATTTGGCTTTTTTAGGTTCGGCGAATATGGCCGACCCCGCCAACACCTACAACATCACTCCCGAGTCGATTGAGCCGGGCGATGTGCTGGTGGAGCGTTGGCAACGGTCGGGAATCGGGCATGTTCTGATGGTGATGAACGTCCTGAAAGTTGGCGAGCAGATCCTCGACGAGGTCACTGTGCCGGTGCTTGAGGCGGAACTCGCTTCGGGGTCGATGCCACGTCGCCAACCCGTGTGGGATAATCCGAATGGGAGCAAACGATACTTTACCACGGAAGAAACTGGCGGCGGCGAATATGTGGATTTCGGTGGCGGAATCAAACGTTGGCGCACGCCAATCATCAAGTCTGGTCGATGGGCTGCAGCAGTTCTTGACGCCGACTTGGAAGACTTCATTCCAACCACTCAAAAACTCAAGCTTTCCCAGCGTCCTGAGCGTTTCAAACTGATTTTGAAGACGCTTACCAACACGCAGAAACTCGGCTCGCTCGGCGAAATCATTGAAGCCAAGCGCATGCATTTGCGAGAGTACCCTTCGAGTTGTTCAGCGCGTATCAATCGCGAAAAGGCGTTTGACGATCTCTATCTGGTTGGCGAGAGCATGGGCTTGAGCAAGGAAGACATCGACCGCGATTACCGCTCGCTTGAGGACTACGTATTCGCCGAATTGGAGTATGAAAAGTCGAAGACCTGTTGTTGGAATTCCAGCACCGCAGGGATGTTCGACATCGTCATGCAGTACAACGAGTCGCTACAAAACGATCCCAATGCTATCGAATGTCCCGCAATTGCCGTATTCAAGGCTGAAGGGGCGGGGGACGGCTATGATCAGTTTCGCGCTTTCGCAATTCTGAACGGTCGTGGCGATGAATGGGTTGCCTGGCGCGCCGATGAAACCTGCCCGCAGGCCAACACAACCGCCGATGTCGAAGCCGAACATGCCTGGACCGATTTCTGTGACATCCGAGATAGATTTGTCGTTGATACTCCGTAATTTTCTTCTTGTTCTTCTCTTCCAGAGTGTCGCGTTTTCTGCGGCAGCTGAGACTCCGGAACTCAAGAATACATCACCAATTTTCCTTGGATCAGAAGCCCTGCTGTCGGCTGGGCTTGTGGTCGGCGGTCGGCTCTCGGTTGGGGGCCCTTCCGAGACCTGTGGTTGGTGCGAAACGAACGCCTTCGACCGGGCGATTCGAGACGTCCTTGTCGTTGAGTCAGCCTCGAAAGAGATCGGCTACATCAGCCATGGCGTGTCGCTCGGGGCGATCCCTATCATTGGCCTTTGGGGAGTTATCGCGCCGGCGTTGGCCGAGGATCACTCCGACCATGCGCTCGAAAATACTGCGATTATTCTGAATTCTTTCTTGTTGACCACGGCCATAGCCGAAGTCGCCAAAGGGGCGTTCGACCGCGAACGTCCTGGGGTTCACTATGGCAGGGCGTCAGAGACTGAAGCCGGTGATTTTCCATCCGAGCGCAATCGGTCATTTTTCTCGGCCGATACCGCATGGGCGTTCTCGCTGGCAGCATCGGCTTCGACCGTGGCTCACCTCAGAAATTATGATAATGCCACGCTCGTCACCATCCTGACCGGTTCGCTCGCGGCCGTTGCGGGCGTGATGCGAACGATGGCCGACATGCATTGGCCCACCGACGTGCTCACAGGCGCCGCCGTGGGTACCACTGTCGGCATTTTGGTCCCCCTTCTGCTGCATGGCCGTGAAAAATCGCCCGATATTTCTGTGATGCCGTCATCAAACGGTGCGATGGTTCAGTGGGTCTTTTTTCTCGATTAGTTAAAATGAACAGAATTTATCTCGATTGGAACGCCACTGCTCCCATGTTGCCGTCGGTTCGCAGTGCTGTATCTGCAGCCATGGATGGCGTGTTTGGCAACGCCTCAAGCGTCCATCAGGAAGGGCAGGCGGCTCGCACCCAAGTCGAACGAACTCGGCGTGCGGTCGCGAAGGCGCTGAATGGGCCCGCTCAGTCCGTGATCCTGACGAGTGGGGCGACCGAATCCAATAATCTTGTGATTCGGGATTTTGCCCACCGAAACCCCGGAGCGACCCTGCATTTCACGGCCGTCGAGCACCCCTCGGTGGTGGAGGTCGCCGGGGAATTGCAGACGGGTGGTTACGCGGTGAAGCGAATTCCCGTCGATGCTTCTGGGCAACTGGATCTCGCGTTTCTGGAACGCGTCGAACCCGGTGACTTGGTGAGTGTGATGTGGGCCAATAACGAGATGGGCAACATCTATCCCATCGCCGACATTGCCGCCGAGGTTCACGAGCGGAAGGCCTTGCTGCATGTTGATGCCACGCAGGCTTTAGGACGAATTCCCGTGGACTTTGGGGCTGTCAAAGCGGACTTCATGTCGCTCTCATTTCATAAGATGGGCGGGCCCAAAGGAATCGGCGCTCTCTTGATCCGCGAGGGCAGGAAAGTCGAAGCGATTTTGGCCGGTGGGCATCAAGAACGAGGTCGGCGTCCAGGCACTGAGAACGTTCCAGCAGCGGCGGGGCTTGAAGCCGCCATGCGTGAGTTGACGGATCACGGCGCACTTTGGACTGAACGGCTTCGGGCTTCCCATGAACTGATGATGGCTCGCCTGATTAAAATCGATGGTTTGACGTTGCGCGGGAATGCTCACGGCCCCCAAGCGTTGCCTAATACGTTGAACTTCGCGGTCGAAGGCGTGGACGGAGAGAATTTGCTGCTCGCGCTTGACCTCGATGGCGTGGCGCTTTCGAGCGGCTCGGCGTGCACCGCCGGGTCCCTTGAGCCTAGCCATGTGATTCTGGCCATGGGTTTCGAACCGAAGAAGGCCCGTGAGTCGGTCAGAATCTCTTTTGGACCGACAACGACCGAAGAAGATCTCATCGATGCGGCCGACCGAATCGAGCGGACCGTTGACCGGCTGCGCCGAATTTGAGAAACGTGCCGCCCTGAATGGGCGAGGTGGACATGAGTACGACCCTAGATATGCCAGATGTGACCGGCCGAATCGTGATTGCGATGAGCGGCGGTGTTGATTCGTCCGTGGCAGCAGCCCTGCTGGCCGAAGAAGGCCATGATGCCGTTGGTATCAGCATGCGCCTCTATTCCACGCCTCAGGAGGATTATTCGAAGAGTTGTTGCTCGCCGGACGACCTGTTTGATGCACGGATTGTGGCAAGTCGCCTTGGGATCCCGTTCTATGTCGCCAATTACGAAGAGCAATTCAAAGAAGTGGTCATCGACTATTTTGTCGACGAATACGCACGCGGCCGCACTCCAAACCCGTGCGTGATGTGCAATAACCACCTTAAATTCGACATCCTTTTGTCTCGCTCGCTTGCGTTGGGTTCGGAATATCTGGCCACAGGACATTTTGCCCGCATCGACCGTTCTGGTGAGTTTCCTGTGCTTCGCACAGGACTCGATGCCAACAAGGACCAGAGCTATTTCCTCTTCGGATTGCCGCGTGAGGCTCTCGGTCGGATTCTTTTTCCTCTTGGAGAAATGACCAAAGAAGACGTGCGTGTTCATGCACGTCGACTTGAGCTGGAAACGGCGGACAAGAAAGAAAGTCAGGAAATCTGCTTCGTGGCTGGCGGCAACTACAAGAAATTCGTCCAAGAACGGCTCGACAAACAAGGCACGCGTCCAGGACATCTTGTCCTGGAAGACGGCACCATCGTGGGCAAACACGATGGCATTCATCAGTTCACGATCGGACAACGACGAGGAATCGGCATCGCGTCGGAAGAACCGCTTTTTGTGAAAGCGATCCGCGTTGATGAGGGCAATGTCGTTGTTGGAACGAAGAGCGAGTTGTTTTCAAAGGGCCTCGTTGCAAAGCGCTGCAATTGGCTTTCTTTCGAGCATCCACCGAGCACGTTCGAGTGCGAAGTTCGGATTCGTTATCGAGCGAAACTGGTGGCAGCATCGGTCACGGTCGGAAAAGACTCGGGCACGGTGTCAGTCGAATTCGCCGAGCCACAACGCGCGGTTACGCCGGGGCAAGCGGTGGTTTTCTACCGTGGTGACGAGGTGCTTGGTGGCGGCTACATCGAGGAGTCGCGGTCGTGATTCATGATGTTGCCCACCGCGAGGATCTCGCATCGCTTGAAGAGACCATTGGGTACTCCTTCAAAAATCGTTCGTTTTTGGTGGATGCGCTGACGCATCCCTCCTTCGTGAACGAGGACGCCGACACATGTGTCGACAATCAACGAATGGAGTTTCTTGGCGACTCCGTGCTTGGTCTGGTGGTCGCCGAAAAGCTCTTCCTCAGGTTTCCCGACGCCGCTGAGGGCAAAATGA
This sequence comes from uncultured Bradymonadales bacterium, assembly GCA_964394615.1. Classification (GTDB taxonomy): domain Bacteria; phylum Myxococcota_A; class Bradymonadia; order Bradymonadales; family Bradymonadaceae; genus JBFFMO01. The sequence goes on from CAYMYJ010000001.1 coordinate 116,447, forward strand.
GCAGCGGTCTGGCTCAGATCGTTTGCGAGTCCGCCTTGGCAGACGTTGCCCGTGCGATCCGATTGGGAACCTACATTCGCATGGGCCGCGGGGAAGCTCTTTCGGGCGGTCGTGATCGCGCTTCCGTGTTGGCGGACGGCTACGAAGCCTTGCTCGCCGCGGTGTTTTTGGACCGTGGATTGGACGAGGTCAGCGCGCTCGTGGAGCGCCTCCACGGTGAGGCCATGGATGCTTGTCAGCCCGCACATGCCTCGCAGGATTTTAAAAGCCAGTTGCAGAAACTGGTTCAGAGTGCGAAATGCGCTCCACCCGCGTATCGTATTGTCGACGAAACCGGGCCAGCACATCAAAAATTATTTGTGGCCGAAGTGGTCATCGATGGTAACGGCATGGCACGCGGACAGGGTCGCTCCAAAAAGGAGGCCGAACAGTCCGCAGCCGAGGCCGCACTGATCGAGTATTCGCAATCCCCGGATTAGGGCCCAGGAGGCACTATGTTTGGTCTTGGAACTCCAGAACTGTTAATCATTCTCGTGATCGTGATCATGTTTTTTGGTGTCGGCAAACTTCCGATGGTTGCAAAACAACTCGGAGGCGGCGTGCGAAGTTTTCAAAAGTCATTGCGCGGCGATGACGAGGACGAAGATGAGGACGACAAAGAGAAGAAGTCCTCTTCAGAAAAAGCAGACGACAAAGACTAGTTCACCGCAAAGGAGCGACGCATGATTCGCAGTATGACCGGTTATGGGGCGGCGCAACTCAATTTGGACGGCTGGTCCCTGACTGTGGAATGCCGCAGTGTGAATCAGAAAGCCCTTGAGATTAAGACCTATTTCCCCCGCGGCCTTTCGGCCCTTGAGCCGGCCATTCAGGGGAATGTCAAAAGCGTCATCAGCCGCGGTCGAGTGGACGTTCGCGTCGATCTGCAGCGTGCATCGTCGAGCGATAGCGCCGTGGTGAACGCCGAGCGATTTGCCGCCGTTGCCGACCAACTTAAGGCGCTCGCGACCGAACTTCACCTTTCTCCGCCCAGCGTCTCCGACGTGTTGTCGTTCAGAGATGTACTTGCCGCGACGGATTCTGCGGTTGATATCGACATCGAGCCCGTCAAAAATACAGTGATTGAGGCTTTGGACCAGCTGGTTGCCGCTCGCGAAGAGGAAGGCACCAAATTGGCCACGACGATGCGTTCTTTGGTGGCGTCTGTGCAAGACGAGGTCGGCATCGTGGAGCGCACGGTGCCCGAAGTTGTGGACGATTTCCGCAGCCGTTTAGAGACCCGAGTCCAAGATGCGTTCGCGAAGTTTGGGGTCTCCGAGATCGACGAACAGCGCTTGATTCAGGAAGTCGTGATTTACGCGGATCGCAGCGATATCGCAGAGGAAGTTCAGCGAACACGCTCGCATCTGCAGAAACTTCTCGATTTGCTAGAATCCGCTTCGGATGAGCCCTGCGGGAAACGCATGGATTTCTACCTCCAAGAACTTTTTCGTGAAGCCAATACCATGGGTTCGAAGAGTTCGGCGGTTGTTCTCACCGACTCGGTCGTACGAATTAAAGCCGCAATTGAACAAATGCGCGAACAGGCCGCAAACATCGAGTAGCATCTTGAGAGAAGGCATTTTATTTATCGTGTGTGGGCCCTCTGGCGTTGGGAAAACCACGCTCTGTGGGCATCTGCTCGATGCGCATCCGACCCTCAAATTGAGTGTGAGTTACACAACTCGATCGCCTCGCGGCAGCGAGAAAGACGGTGTGGCATATCATTTTGTGACCGTAGCCGACTTTAAGTCGATGGCGGATTCGGATGCCTTCGCCGAATCGGCCGAAGTTCACGGAAATCATTATGGTACGAGCGTCGAAGTGATTCAGGCGGCCTGGGAGGGCGGTCATGACGTACTTTTTGACATCGACTATCAAGGCGCCCTGCAGCTGAAAGCCCGTTTTGGTGATCGTGCGGTGTCGACTCTGATTGTGCCTCCCTCGATGACAGAGCTCGAAAACCGCTTGCGCGGGCGTAATACCGATGGCGAGTCAGTGGTGCAACGTCGCTTGGCCGCAGCACGACACGAGCTCGAGCAGTTTCCGAAGTTCGATTATCTGATTGTCAATGATGACCTTGAGTCGGCAAAATCGGCTCTGGATGCGATCTATGAGGCCTCAAGATACCGGACAGTGATTCAGTCGAGCCGAGTGCGTTCACTCGTTTCTTCCTGATTTATTGCCGACACCGAAGGGCGTGGTTACGATGCCTACTGGGCTCGGAGTGCCACCTCCCGGGAGTATTTAAGGGCAAATTAATTGTTGAAGCGGGGTGTGGCACCCAATCGGTAGGTCATGGACGCAGCTGAAAAAGAAATTAGAAAACGGGTCGACGAAATCCTCGAAAAAGTTGAGGCGTATCAGCCCAATGTGAATCGCGACCTCATCATTCGTGCATTCGACTTTGGCATGATGATGCACGAAGGGCAGAAGCGTAAAAGCGGCGAGCCCTACATGTCGCACCCTGTCGAAGTGATGGATATCATTGCTGAACTTCGACTCGACTCCTCGTCGCTCGCGGCGGGTCTTCTGCACGATGTTGTCGAAGACACCCAAACGACGGTTGATGAACTCAAAGACCTTTTTGGTGAGGACGTCGCGTTTCTGGTCGACGGAGTCACCAAGCTTTCAAAACTCTCGTTTAATACGCGTGAAGAAGCTCAGGCTCAGAACTTCCGCAAAATGATCATCGCGATGTCGCGTGACCTGCGTGTGATCGTCCTCAAGCTCGCCGACCGCCTGCATAACATGCGGACGATGAAACATATGCCGCCGCATAAGGCTGAGCGTATCTCGCAAGAGACGGTCGACATCTATGCGCCGATCGCGCATCGACTCGGTATCAGCTGGATCAAGACCGAACTTGAGGACCTGAGCTTTCGCTACCTCTATCCCGAGGCGTATTTCGACATTTCGGACCAAGTCTCCAAGAAGAAGCGCGAACGCGAGAGTTTCATCCGCGAGGTGATCAAGATCTTGGAAGAACTGACCGAAGAAAATGACGTCAACGCCGAGATCAACGGTCGACCCAAAAATTTCTGGTCGATCTACCGGAAGATGCAGAAGCAGCAGATCGAGTTCGATCAGGTCTACGACGTGCTGGCATTCCGCATCATCGTGGACGAGAAATATCAGTGCTACGAAGCGCTCGGTTTGGTGCATAACCTGTGGAAGCCGATCCCTGGCCGTTTTAAAGATTATATCGCGATTCCAAAACCCAACGGGTATCAGTCGCTGCACACTTCGGTGATTGGGCCTCAGCAGGAACGAATCGAGATTCAGATTCGTACCGACGGCATGCATCGTGTGGCCGAGGAAGGCATCGCGGCGCATTGGCTCTACAAAGAAGGCAAAGCGGTTCCGGATCAAGACGATCAGGCCTTCGCCTGGCTTCATCAGCTGATGGAAGAACATCAGGACGCCGACGACCCTCATGAATTCTTGGATGCGGTCAAAATCGACCTTTTCCATGACGAGGTCTACGTCTTCACGCCGCGAGGCGACGTCAAAGGTATTCCTGCCGGCGCAACGTGCATCGACTTCGCGTTCGCGATTCATACCGAGGTTGGACAGCACTGTGTCGGCGCCAAGGTGAACGGCCAAATTGTGCCGCTTCGCCACGTTCTGCACACCGGTGATATTTGCGAAATCCTGACCAATCCGAATCAGAAACCCAACAAGGATTGGCTCTCGTTCGTGATCACCGGTCGAGCGCGCACCAAAATTCGTAACGCCGTTCGGGAAGAACAGCGCGAGCGTAGTCGGGAGCTGGGTCGGGAAGTTTTGGACCGCGAACTCAAGCGTTTTGGAACCAATATCCGAGAGGTCGAGCGCAACGGCAAATTGATGGACGCCACGCTCAAGTCTAAATTCCACAACATCGATGAGATGCTGGCGGATGTGGGCTACGGCAAGACCGCGCCCGAGACGATCCTCACGAAACTCTTCCCGCAGGAACCTGCCGAGAAGAAAGAAAGTCGGTTGGACCAGATCATCAACCGGTTCACTGGACGAGGCAAAGGCAAGGGCGTCATCATCGATGGGATCGAAGACATCATGGTTACGTACGCCAAATGCTGTAATCCCGTTCCGGGCGACGACGTCGTTGGTTTCATCACACGCGGTCGAGGACTCTCGGTTCATCGTCGCGATTGCGACAAGATTGCTCACCTTGAGAAAGAACGAACGCTGCCCGTGTCCTGGGCTACCCGTGACGTGAAAGACAAAGACAGCGGGCGGCACGCCGTCAACGTACGCGTCTTCTGCACGGATAAACCCGGATTGCTCGCCAATATTTCTCAGTCGTTTTCGGATTCGGGGGTCAACATCGCTCAGGCCCACTGCTTAACGACCGAAGACCAACGCGCCGTGAACACGTTTGAAGTGATGGTGCAGGACCTCGACCAATTGCAGGAAGCGATGAAGAAGATTCGTCGTATCAAGGGCGTGTATCGAGTCGAGCGCGCCTGAGCTGAGCTCCAAGGTCATGATGTTGCAGACATTTGTTGACACGTTTCTTGATTACCTGCGCGTTGAGCGCGGGGCGAGTCAGCAAACACTGCGGGCCTACACGAGCGATCTGGGTCAATTCATCACCTACCTTGAAGACGCCGAGTTTGTTGGAGAACACCCGCGTGACATCAAGCTGATGCATTTTCGTGGCTTCATCGCTGAGCGTTTCGAAGAAAACTCTTCGGCCTCGATCGCCCGCAAAATATCTGCCCTTCGCTCCATGTGGAAATTCCTGGTGCGACGTCGCTACATCGACGACAACCCGGCCGAACTTCTGAGCACGCCCAAAGTTTCCCAACCTCTGCGGAATTATCTGACCGTCGATGAGGTGTTCCATCTACTCGAGGGTCATCAAGCCGATGGAGTGCTTGGCCTCCGGGATATGGCCATGTGGGAAATAGCATACGGAAGCGGCGTGCGGGTCTCTGAGCTGGTTGGGCTGAATTTAACGAGCCTGGATCTGGCGGAAGGTTGGATTCGAGTCATCGGTAAAGGGGATAAGGAGCGCATGGTCCCCCTTGGCAGAAAGGCTGTTAAGGCGCTCGGACCCTACTTGTCGCGACGCTCAGAGCTTGTAAGCCAGAGCAGCGACGACCCGGCGCTCTTCCTGAATTTTCGAGGCGGCAGATTGACTTCAAGAAGTGTTCAGCGACTCCTCGATCAGCACTTATTGCGCGCCGGGCTCGACACCAGCATCACTCCACACGGATTGAGGCATAGTTTTGCGACCCATTTGTTGGACGCCGGGGCCGACCTGCGTGGAATTCAAGAAATGATGGGACACTCAAGCCTTTCCACGACTCAGCGCTATACTCATGTTTCGGTCGATCGATTGATGCAGGTCTACGATGAGACCCATCCTCGAGCCAAAAAGAAGAAAGAGGAGCCTCAATCATGACAACGATACTCAGCGTACGACGTGATCGACATGTGGTCTTGGCCGGCGATGGACAGGTGACTTTCGGCGAGCGAGTCGTGTTGAAATCGACCGCAACGAAAGTCAGACGCATTCATGCCGGCAGCGTTATATGCGGATTTGCGGGATCTACCGCCGACGCGATGACGCTTTTTGAAGCGCTGGAAGGCAAACTCGAAAAACATAACGGTCAACTGATGCGGGCCGCAGTGGAGCTGGCCAAGGACTGGCGGACGGATCGCACACTCCGAAAACTAGAAGCCGTCTTGATCGCAGCCGATGAGACTCGGACCTTTCTGATTTCTGGTAACGGCGACGTGATCGAGCCCGAAGAGGGCGTGATCGCCATCGGGAGCGGCGGGGATTTTGCTCTGGCGGCGGCTCGCGCTCTGATGAGAAACACGGATTACGACGCACGTAAGATTGCCGAAAAGGCGATGGCGATCGCGGCGGAAATGTGTGTCTTCACCAATGATATTGTCACCTTCGAAGAAATCGAGAGGCCGTAAATGCCATTTGATAATCCGCAGATTCCTTTGACCCCGCGTGCGGTCGTTGAGCATCTTGATGGCTACATCATTGGTCAAAACGCAGCCAAACGCGCTGTCGCAATCGCGTTGCGTAATCGATGGCGACGCACCCAAGTTCCCGATGAATTGCGTGACGAGATCGCGCCTAAAAACATCCTGATGATCGGGCCCACTGGCGTTGGAAAAACCGAAATCGCCCGCCGACTTGCCAAGCTCGCAGGCGCTCCGTTCGTGAAAGTCGAAGCCTCGAAATTCACTGAAGTTGGCTACGTCGGTCGCGACGTGGAATCCATGGTGCGTGACCTGGTCGAAATCTCGATCGATTTGGTGAAGGCACAGGCTGAGGCCAAACTCGAACCGCGGATTCGCGACGTCGTGGAGCGGCGTATACTCGAGTTGCTCGATCTGCCTTCGAACGGAGAACGACGCGCCTTGGACGGCAGCGACGACGAGCGTGCAACCTATGTTGTGGGTCATGACGGCAGTGTTCATGCCGAGAATTTACGCGGCAAGTCACACGTACAACGGCTTCGACTCGGTGAGTACGACGATGAACTGGTTGAGCTTGAACTCAGCGAAACCACCTCTCAGCCATGGTCGCCCTCACCCGATGCAAGTCCGGAAATGGCGACCATTTTTGAGTCGATGTTTCCTCGTCGGCGCAAAAAGAAAAAAATGCGCGTTCGGGACGGATATCGAGCCCTCATGCGCGAAGAGGCCGGCCGCTTCATCGATAATGACAAGGTTGTCGAAGTGGCGATCGAACGCGCGCAAGAGATGGGAATCATCTTTATCGATGAGATCGACAAAGTCGCGGGCGGCGGGCGGACAGAGGGGCCAGATGTCTCTCGGGAAGGCGTGCAGCGCGACCTTCTTCCGATCGTGGAAGGCTCAACCGTCAGCACACGCCACGGAATGGTGCGAACCGACCATATGCTCTTCATCGCCGCCGGTGCGTTCCACGTCAGCAAACCCTCAGATTTGATTCCAGAGCTGCAGGGGCGTTTTCCGATTCGAGTCGAATTGGAACGCTTGGGGGAAACCGAACTTCGTCGCGTCTTGGTGGAGCCGGCAAATGCGTTGACTCGACAGTATGCCGAACTCATGGCGACCGAGGGTGTGGACGTGATTTTTGAAGGGGACGGGCTTGATGCCATCGCGAATATCGCGAACCATATGAACGACACCGTCGAGAATATCGGGGCACGCCGACTCCATACGGTGATGGAGCGTGTTTTCGAAGATCTTTCGTTCGAGGCACCCGAACGCGGCGGCCATGTGGTACATATTACCGCTGAATACGTACACAGTCGTCTCGACGATATTCTGAAAGACGACGATATTGCGCGATACATCCTTTAGACTTCGAGCGAGCAGAACATGACTTCGACGCAGGAATTATTTGAACTCGGTAACGCCCACAACTCGCCATCATACGGGCCATCCGATGCGATCATGGAGCGGGGGCAGGGCGTCACTCTCTATGACCGAGACGGCAATGCGTACCTTGATTTTCTGGCGGGAATCGCTGTGAATTGCCTCGGGCATGCGCATCCCGACTTGGTGAAAGCGCTTCAAGACCAGGCCGCGACCCTGCTGCATGTCTCAAACATGTTCTACACAGAAGTCCAGATTCGCCTCATGGAGCGCCTGACGTCGCTCTCCTTCGCCGACCGAGTGTTTCTTTGCAATTCGGGGGCAGAGTCCGTCGAAGCTGCATTCAAACTAGCGCGCAGGTTCCAAAGCACCGTGGTGGGCAAGCCGAATAAGACGAATATCATTTCCATGAATTCCTCGTTTCATGGCCGAACACTCGCGGCAATTACAGCGACCGGACAGCCAAAATACCATAAGGGTTTTGAGCCTCTGGTTCCGGGCTTTTTCTACGCCGATTTCAACGATCTTGAGAGTGTCCGCAAGCTCGTGGACCAAGACACCGCAGCCATTATCGTCGAACCCATTCAAGGTGAAGGCGGTGTCCGGCCTGCGACTCCTGAGTTCCTTCAGGGACTCCGAGACCTTTGCGATTCCGTGGGAGCTTTGCTGATTTTCGACGAAGTTCAGACAGGAATTGGTCGAACGGGCACTCTTTTCGCCTACCAAGGGTACGGCGTCGAACCCGATATCATCACGCTTGCGAAGGGCCTAGGCGGTGGGGTTCCGATTGGTGCGATGATGGCGACAAATCGCGTGTTTGAAGGATTTGTGAAAGGCAGCCATGCCAGCACGTTCGGTGGCAATCCTTTGGCCTGCAGAGCAGCGCTCACGGTCCTTGACGTGATTGAACGTGACGGGCTTCTCGAGAACGTGAATCAGCGTGGAGAGCAACTGATGAGCGCGCTGCGCGAATTGGCGGCCGATCATCCGACCATCATTGACGTACGTGGCCGTGGATTGATGATTGGCGTGGAATGCTTGGACACCCACGCTGCAGAAATCGTGAATGCCTGCCGTGACCAAGGCCTTCTGGTCAACGTTGCTGGCGGTGCGACCGTTCGTTTTGTTCCGCCGCTTATCGTCACTGCCCAAGACGTGGAATCCGCAGTTTCGCGCGTGAAACAAGCACTTGAAGAGTGGACGTCGAAACAGGCTGCCTGAGCCGGACTCGCTTGTCAGAAGGCGGGTTCCGCGGTAGGTTGGCTGAGAAAAGTTACCCGTTTTATCGCTCAGATTTATGAACAGACTCACCCTTCTAGGGATTTGTCTTTCTTACCCGTCCCAATGGTGTCGCGTTGCTCGATGACTCGCTGATGCTCGTACAAAAACAGGACGTGGACTATCGCACTCTTAATGGGTCGCCGAGTCCCGAAGAGTTTTTCCTGCTGTCCCGCGTCAAGGGATCTGTAACGGTGGGACAGGTGTGTTCGGTTTCGGGACTTGGACGCGAAAAGACCATCGCTGCTTTAGAGCGCCTGATTGAATACGGCCTGCTGGTGCGTGCAGACGCGAACGAATCCGAGGCACGTCCGGCGTCTCCAAAATCGAGCCCGTCCATCGCACCTGTGGCGCCCGCACCTGTGGCGCCCGCACCTGTGGCGCCCGCACCTGTG
>CAYMYJ010000001.1:125596-256650 GCA_964394615.1 uncultured Bradymonadales bacterium
CGCACCTGTGGCGCCCGCACCTGTGGCGCCCGCACCTGTGGCGCCCGCACCTGTGAGACCACCGACTCCGATCGCGCAAACGCCGGCGAAGCCAGATGTCGCCCCGCAGATGCTCGACAACGATGACGATCTTTTTGGTGCTCCCTCGGCTCCTCAGCCTCAGCCAGCCGCGACAAAACAATCACACAGCTCGTTTGCTGCGGTCATCGCGCCGGATGCGACAGACCTCTTTGAATCTGGCTCGGTTGCATTGACCGGCAAGTCCAACGCGAGCGGCAGGCCAGCTGCCACCCCTTCAGCTCCGGTTGCGTCGAAGGCGCCAGTTCAAAACGTCGAAGCTGCCTACGCGGCGCCGGCCATGGTCATTGAGACGACGGCTTATCCTTCACAGGACTCCACAGATTACAGCGATTTGTTTGGCGACGACGGCGAGATCGGCATCAACATCGAACGAAGCGAGCCCATTGCGGTGGCGCCACGGGTCAGCCTATTTGACGACGGGGAGCCTTCGGCACCGAAAGTGGCACCGCCGGTCAAATCCGCGAAGCCTGATGCTTTGTCGTTATCTAGGTTCGCAATCACCTGGGATGACTTCATCCCAGATCCCGAACTCATGGCGCTCGACGTCGACATCGACGAGGACCGAAAACGCGAAATTCTTCATATGTTCGCCAATATCGGTCTGATGACGCATTACGATCTCTTTGGTGGCTCTCCAGATGATGACCGGCGAGCCTTCAAACAAGCCTATTTTGCGTTGAGTAAGCGCTATCACCCCGACATGTTTTTTAGAAAAAACGTCGGGGAATTCGGCGTGCGCGTCGAGGCTATTTTCAAGACCGTCACCAAGGCCTTCCAGACTCTTCAAAATCCTCAAAAACGGGCAGAATATGACCAGTCCATTTTTGCGGAAAATGAGGAGGGGCTTGATCGTCCGTCCGAAGTGACCGAGCATGACCCACAGTCCAAGCGTGAAGCTGCGTTCGGGATTTTGGTGAGTCGTGGCGAAAAACTTGAGCAAGCCGGAGCCTATTCTGATGCGGTGGATGAATATCGGAAGGCGCTGGCACTGAATCGAGAAGTGGCTTTAATTCTACGATGTGCAATTCTGTTGCTTCGTGCTGGCGTAAGGCTGGATGAAGCCGCAATGTATGCGCGGGCCCTTCTTGCGTACGACCCGAATCATCTGGAAGGGTTGGTCGTATTGGGTAATATATACGAACGAAACGAAATGCTTGAGGATGCGCTGGAATCTTACGAACGTGCGTTGCATGTTTCTGGTGGAGACGCATCGGTTCGAATCCACGTAGAGCGAACCAAGGCTGGGTTAAGTCAACGGTGATTTTTTCAATTCTCCTTTGGAATTGAGGAGCGAATATATGCAGCGGGTAATTGGAATAGACCTCGGCACGACCAACTCGTGCGTAGCCATTGTTGAAGCGGGAACACCTCGTGTGATTTCGAACAAGGGCGGCTACAAGACCACACCCAGTGTGGTTGCAATCTCTGAGTCGGGTCGTCGTCTGGTTGGCCAGATGGCCAAGCGTCAAGCCATCACGAACGCGCGCCACACGGTGTACGCGTCGAAACGCTTGATTGGTCGTAAATGGGGCTCGCCTGCAGTGGCTCATTGCATCGAGACATGTCCTTACGAAATCGTCACGGGTCCGCACGATGACGTGCGCATCAAGTTGCGTGAGAAAGAATACAGCCTTCCCGAGGTTTCCAGCATCATTCTTCAGGAGATGAAACTCATCGCCGAAGAGTCGCTGGGTGAAACCGTAGAGCTTGCCGTCGTTACGGTGCCGGCATATTTCAACGACCTGCAACGCCAAGCGACCAAAGACGCAGGGCGAATTGCTGGCCTGGAAATCCTCCGAATCATCAACGAGCCCACAGCTGCTGCCCTCGCGTACGGCTACGGCAAAGACCTTGAACGTCGAATTGCGATTTACGATCTTGGCGGCGGAACGTTCGATATTTCGGTGCTTGAGATCAGCGGTGGCGTTTTCGACGTTCTTTCAACGGCCGGCGACACCTTCCTGGGCGGCGAGGACTTTGATGCGCGAATCATTGAGCATCTGGCTTACGAATTCGCTCGCGAACACCGTGTCGACCTTCGCAAAGACGAGATGTCGTTGCAGCGTCTGCGTGACGCCGCCGAACGGGCGAAGATCGAGCTGACGAGCAAACAAGAAACCGAAATCAGCCTTCCGTTCATCTACACACGTGAAGGCGGCGAAGCGCTCCATCTTCAAACGTCGCTGTCTCGAACCACCTTCGAAGAATTGGTTGCAGACTTGATCCAACGAACGGTCAAGATTTGCCAGGCAACGCTTCAGGAAGCAGGGCTGGAAATCGGGGAAATCGACGACGTTGTGCTCGTCGGCGGCATGACCCGCATGCCCAAAATTCAATCGGCAGTTAAAGACTTTTTTGGTAGGGAACCCGGCAAGAGCGTACACCCCGACGAAGCGGTTGCGATCGGCGCTGCGATTCAGGGCGCTGCATTGGTCGAGCCCGATAACGATGTGCTTCTCCTCGACGTGACACCGCACAGTCTGGGACTCATGGTTCATGGCGGTGGCTTTGAAAAGATCATCGAAGCCCAATCGACCGTCCCGACCAGTCACAGCCACGTGTTCACAACGATCCGAGACAATCAGCCATCGGTTAAGATCGTTGTTTTTCAAGGCGAGTCCTTCCGAGCCGAAGAAAACGAACTCCTTGGCGAATTCGTGCTGACGGGACTGCGCTCCGCGAGAGCGGGTGAGGTAGAGGTCGAAGTGACTTTCGACATCAGCGCTGACGGCATTGTCAGTGTTGCTGCAAAGGACTTGGACACCGGCAAAGAGCAGTCAATTACGGTCACAGCGACCAGCGGCCTCACCGAGGACGAAATCAAGAACATGATTTCGGAAAACCAAGATTATTTGGTTCAACTCAAAGAGGGCGAAGACCTGGAACGCCACCGTGCGCATGTTCGAAAGACGATCCGAGAAATCGAAAAATTGGCTTCTCAGGTCGACGATGGCGCGAGCTCGGTTGTCATGGATGCCAAGCGAAATGCCGAAGCAGCCGTTGATGGTGGTCGAGAAGCCCTTGAGCACCACGATATCGCTGAGATTCAGGCAGCCGAAAAGCGGCTTGACCTCGCCTATGAATCGTTCCGCGGAGTGGCTCAGGCCATTTGATTGCAGAGATGTTCTGAATGACGCAGAGAACGCCACTTGCCGAGCTGCTATCGGCAGCTTCGGACTTCCTCTCCGAAGGCGACGCCACGAGCGCCGTCGAAGAGATGATTGCGATCCGTGAATCGGGTTTTGCATCCGCGGAACTTGAACGTCATATCGGACTGTTGAAGGCGTCTCCTGGGGATATTACGGCCACTCGAGCGTGGGTCGAACAGATTCTGGCTCGTGTGATTGTCGAGGGTGACGCTGTTTTTTCGAGCAGTCCAGGATTGGCTGAGGGCTCGATAATGGACTTCATCGGTGCTGCTACCGACGACCTCTTCGCTGACGATGCCTTATTTGCACCTCGTGAGAATTCATTCGCGGCTGAGGCGTCGACGCGTCGTGTGACTGCCGAAGATTCTAAGCGGCTCCGGGAGTCGTCCGAGGGGTCGGAGGATGTTCCGTCTTTGAAAGAACGACTTCGTATTACGGCAAACAAATTCCGCATTCCAATCGTGGGCAAGTCCGCCCCTGAAAAGCTGGAGCCAGAGAATCTGCGTGAGACTCGTCCACACGGCGAGAACAAGCCTGCAGATAAACAAACCAAACCCTTCGGAGAGCCGAAGTTTGCGAACGCCAAGCACGATGAGGCCCTCGAATCTTCACGTAACGTGACTCCTCTGCAGGCCATGCCAGCAGCGCAGCGCTCAGCATCGGCGGACGAGTTGACGTTCAATCCTTCAGATATGAACGGAACATCGGGGACTCACGAGGTCACACCCAACGCCTTTAACAGGTCTCAAGAAACCCGCGTGGCGCCGGTTCCGGCCCCCGACGATGACGAATTCGACTTCGATCTGGGTTTCGAGCCCAAGCCCGCCACGTTCGGTCCTCCGCCAAAATCTAACGAACCTGATGAATTCACGTTCGATTTGGGCCTTGAAACTCCGAAGGCGGAGGCGCCTAAGAGTCCAGATTCAGAATTTGAGTTTGAGTTCACAGCGGATCCTCCAACAAAGTTGGTGAATGTCGTGAGCTCGAGTGATGGTTTCGATTTTGATTTTGCCGGCGGCGGTATCGAGCCTGACGACGCGGTGAAGACCAAACCTACCGGTAAAGACAAGGCTGCTGCCGCGCAGACGGCAATTCCTCGACCTGCCCGAAATCATCAACCGACACCGATGGCGCCGTCGCGAGACGCGATGGGTGAAGATGAATTCTTCGAATTGGCCGACTCGATGTCATCCGAAGCAAACAGTCAGTATCGCGGCGAGCCTATCCATCGAGGTAAGGCTTCTCGAACCAATCCGTTCAACCGTGACAACCCCACTGGTGTGGTTCCGAGCGAGGCATCGTTTGTTCTGGAGGACCTGGGCTCACCTGAATCGTCGGTGGTTGGCCCTTCGACGAACATGAGTGCGATTCTGCTTGAGGCCCGTCGCATGTACGAGCGCGGGGAGTTTGCCGCAGCGTTGGACATCTGCACGAAGGTGATGTCGCGCCAAGATGGTCACGAGGAAGCCAATCAGCTGCGATTGAACATCGAAGGTGAACTGGTTCGCTCTTATATTGAGCGCCTCGGGTCACTTAATCGCATCCCACGAGTCATCATCGACATGAGCGATGTTGGTTCTTTGAATTTGGACCACCGTGCCGGATTCATTCTGTCGCAAATCGACGGGATGAGTTCCTACGAAGACTTGCTTGAATTGGCCTCAATGGCCCGCCACGAGGCGCTGAAGCTCTTCGTTCGGCTGCTCGATGTTGGTGCGACGTCTCACGACTAGGTCGTCAGCTCAGCAAGAACACCTTCGATACGGTGATTTCTGACGGGTCGATTTCGACGGACCCGACAATCTCAATATTTGCATAGCGAGGATCCGCAAGATCGATCGTCGCAGGCTGTTGGGTATTCAGAATGCGGACGACCGGCCGCCTCGAGTCTTTGCTCGGGTCAGGCGTCTTGATCACGACCGCTTTCTCTCCACTCGTAAGCTGAACGGTCGTGCCGATCGGAAAGACCCCAAGCGTGGAAACCATCAGGTCAACAAGGGCCTCATCAAAGGTCGTTCCCTTGCGCGACTGCAAATACTCAATCGCCAAATCTGGACGTCGGGCTTTGTAGCCTTCCAAGCCCTGAATCAACAAATCGTAGCTTCGACACATGTCGATGATGCGCGGAGCGAGGTGAAGCGATCTGTCGCGTCGGTAGAAGGGGGCGTTCACCGGCTGGTCGTAAGGACAACCACGTTCGTAAGCATTCAAGACACGAAGCGTCGAGATCACGTCGCCCTTAACCCGCGGCAGCATGCGAGCCACGTCCCTGAGGTTTTCTCCAAATTGAACGTTATCAGCCAGTTTTTCGTCACGGTCGCGATGGCCCACAGGGACGCCCACCAGTCGGTCGACATCCTGATAAATGATCGCCATACCGATCGCTGACGTGGTCTGAGCTGAAAGTCCAAGTCTGTCGGCGATGATCATGGCGTAAATCGCCGAGTTCATGGAATGCGAGGAGAGGTCAGGCGGAACCAGGCGAAGGGGAAGCAGTCCCAAAATCGTAAAGTCGTCGTCGCCGATCAACTCAGAGATACTCTGCATGATGCGTTTCACGACGCCCGTGGCGACATCAGCGTCCTGACTTCTGCGAACATGTTCCTGAGCGTTGCGGAGTTTTACCAAGCCACGAATATAAACATGGGCAACGTACATCGCCTTGTTCACGTTCATGACGGCTTCGATGATGTTGCGCGTGGGCGGACCGTGCTGAATCTCAATGGTCCGAAGGACGACGTGCTCCATCCCAGTTCGGTTTTTTCCGGCCAGACGAAGTTCGTGCAGGAATTCGAGGAACTCATCAATATCCAAGTCTCGCTTGAGCAAGAGTCCTTTGATGGACGCCGTCGCGAAAATATCCCGAAGCTCATTCAGTCGTTGCTGGGCTTTGCGCTTGAGCCTAAGCGACTGCCCGTTCACGACGCCAAGTTCGTCACGCACCAAGACCGAAATACCCTCGTCTTCGTATCCAACCATGGCCCGGCGGAAGAACTCCATGAACTCTTCGGCGGTCAATCGAGTCTGGTTATGGGTGACTTCGTAGATGCTGCCAATTTTCAGAATTTTATAGAGAAACTGAATGAAGGTTCGACCGAAGACCTGCGCATCAGAGGGGTCAAACGAAACCTCCTCATCGTGGTAATCGCTGCGGGTATTTTCGGCCGAGCTGAGGCTTGAAAGGCCCGTGTTCGTCGTGTTTATTCGCTCAAAATCATTCGACATCGTGTCCTCACTTTTGCATCAAAGACGCGAGCTCTTTACAGGTGGAACGTATCTTCCCGGCCACAAGCCAGTCGCCTCCGACCTCTGCCAGCAACTCCACGACACCAGGTTGAGGATTTCGTGCGATCATCTTGGCGAGCAGGGCGGCGAGTTCGATGTCGGCGTTGCTGACGATTCCGCGCTTGTGAATCAGCTCACGAAATTGTTCCAGTGCGGAGGCTCCACCGTGCTTGAGGTAGAGGGTCGCCATCTCTCGGATCTCTTCTTCCGGTCTCGACGTGACACTCGAGGTAAAGAGCGGGCCAAGATGGCTCGGCAAAATCTTGGGCGAAGCATCTGCAAGACCCCGCAGGGCGGCTAAGCGTAATCCCGCATGGCTTGCGCTCAGAAACGGCGCCATGATTGCCTCCGCCTCGTCGGGCGCCCAATGACCCGACAGCGCGTTGACGGCCTTGACCTTCAACGTGGGTTCAGACGGTTTCTCGAGAATCGCGATCAAAATGCTCTTCGATTTTGGCATTCGATGCGTCAAAATTTCGAGAATCGGCCCAACTTTGTCGGGAGGCAGGTCAAAAACGGCGTCTCTCAGGAATCCGACTGAGTATTTCGACCGCTCGTTGAGGTAGCGCAACACGTCTTTTCGAACTTCGTCGCTGAGATCCCAAGCCAGGGTTTTGGCGAGCTCACCGCTTGCCTGTCCGAGATTCAAAGCGTTGAACATCTGCAAAATGGCTCTTCGAACCGAGGGTTCTGAAGTTGCGACCATTTTGATCATCCCGGCCAAGCGGCGCTGTGTAAAACACTCCGAGACGACGCGCTTTAAGTCTTCGGTCACGAGTTGGTCGAAATTGACTCGCCATTCATGAATCAATTTCAAGAACTCCAGCGACTCCCACGGACGTTGGGTTTCAAGCAGCGTTCCCATGACTTCGCCGATCTGCTCAACGGACTGCTCTCGAAGTTCGGCCTTGGGTTTTGCGCCCAAAATGGCGGCAAGGATCTCTCCCTCACGATGTTCCAATTCCGCATGTTCGGTGAAGCCACGCTTCAGATCGAAAAGATGTTTCTGCTGGTCCTTGTTGAGCAACAGGAACTGACGAGACCCGACCTCCATCCGTTCCTGACGCTCGGAGCGCTTTTGCATGCGTAGCTGAAACTCTTCTTTTTGCTTCTGGGACGCTTGTTCAGGCGACATCTTCTTGTTGGCCTCCTGATCGAAGGCGTTTTCAAAGAGGTCTTCGATGGCTTCTTGTTCCTCTTTGGTGTCACGGTCTCGGATGTCGAGCTCAAGGCCAGCCAGCTGCGCCAATGACTCATCGAGTGCGTCATAGGAAACGTAGCGAAAGCCGGCCTCAAACAAGACCGTGACTGCATTTCTGGAGAGGTCTCTCTCGTCAACCAGGTCGTTCAGGATATCGACAAAATGCCGAATTTCTCGTTCGTCGATGCCGGCGAGCAGATGCAAAAGGTAGACGCCATCGCGGCTTAATGCCCAACAGTAGTCGCGTGGGTCTTCAGTCTCCCAAACACGCTCTTCGGTCCCCAAGAATTTCAGGCTGTGCGCGTCTACAAGGACCGAAAGGCGGTCTGAAAGCTCGAAATACTCTTTGAACGCTGCGACGCACATCGTGGCAGCTTCTTCGGCGATCGGGTGCCCCGGTGGATAGGTCATCATCAGGCTGGTCAATCGGTCGACCTGAACGAAGCAACGCCGCGCCAGTTTGATTTCTTGTCGACGATCGCCCGCTGTTTCAGCTGCGGTGGGCTCAGAGGTGCCTTGCATTTCGAGTAATCCTTGAGGTTATCAGTCCGTTAGAAGCGTCGCCGTCCTAGCTGGCTTCATCAAGGAACAAGTATACCAACATGCCTTTTCCAGTTTCTCTGCCATAGAATTCGATTTTGAAATTCTGAGAGACCTTCAAGAGCACGTCGTTGTTGGGATAGTTAGCCTTTGTTCCGCTCGGATCGACCAGGAAATACCAACGGGCTTCAGGGAGGCCTGCTGACCGACGTTCTTGATACGTTGATTCGCCAAGCGGAGTTCGAGCGACATTGACGAATTTCTTGGTCGTGCAGTCCATCGTCCGAACGACCTGCGACGTCGCATCAAAGTAGTGAAGGTCGAGCGTTGGAACTAAGCACGGCGACGTAGAGACGACCTGTTCTTGCTCCGCAAGCTTCGCTGCAGCCTCCTCGGCAGGGTCGGTTTTCAATTCAACCACGCGGGTATCTTGTCCCCGTCTTGGCTCTGAACGCACCTTTCCCTCTTTGCCTGCGTAGTTGTAAGCGCAACTCGTCTGCAAAATTAATAAAAGACATGCGGCTCGACGGAACGACATCAATTGCCTCAAACCTTCGGACACAGTACTAAGGGCGGCAGTCACAGAGTTCCCGTACCTTATTGAACCCGACCGCGTTCGCCAAGGACTCATGCGCCGTTTGGAAAGAAAAATCCTCAGCGGAGTTATCATCGCCGTGCTCGTTTATGGCGGAGTTGCCGTGTGGGCGGATGCCCGTGCAGTCATCAAGAGTGTGACGGCGGTGCCATACCTTGTATTCATGGCCGCCATCGCAATGACTCTGGTTAACTACGCGCTGCGTTATGCGAAGTGGACGGTCCTGCTACGTCGACTCGATGTGATTCTGCCTCATAGCCTTTCGTTGATCGCATTTGTCGCGGGCATGTCGATGTCGATTACCCCCGGGAAGGTTGGTGAGGTCCTCAAGAGTCTGCTGATTCGCGATGCCTGCGGGGTGCCTGTGGCTCGGACGGCTCCCGTGGTTTTTGTTGAAAGGCTCACCGATTTGATCGCTCTGGTGATCATCGCGGCGGCGGGCATCGGGTCATTCGAATATGGGCGACTCCCGCTGATCGTGGTGACGGTGGCGCTCGCTCTTGTGGTCGCTGTACTGCAAAAACCAGCCCTCGTGCATCGTGTCATCGGGCTGACGCAGCGTCATCCAAGGCTCGCGGGTTTTCGGCCAAAGATTGATGAACTCTACGATTCCACGGCCACCATGTTGAATTGGCGCATCCTCATAGGAACCACCGTTCTGAGCGTATTTTCATGGGGGATGGAAGCTGGCGCTTTTTACTTGTTGATCCAGGCGCTGGGCGGCAATGCCGACCTTTTGCTTTCCAGTTTTATCTATTCCATGAGTACGATTCTGGGCGCGGTTAGTTTCTTGCCGGGTGGGCTTGGGGTCACCGAGGGAAGCATGATTGGCGTGCTGAAGCTCTTTCATGTGTTCGACTCTGTGGCCACCGCAACAGCGGTTACCTATTTGATTAGATTTGCTACGCTTTGGTTTGGCGTGGCTGCAGGCTTTGTCGCACTCGCAATTTTTAGAACGAAGTATCCAGGCAACTCATCGCTTGACCAGTGAATCACGCATTCATTAGTGTCGCGCGGAGTTTCGGAACAGTCCACGGATGGTCTTATGAGCGCTTTGAAGAAGTGCAACCTTTGCGGTAACGAGTTTTTTGTAAAGTACCGCTGGCAGATCGACCAACACGATGGCCAGATGCGGTACTTTTGCTCTCAGGAATGTGAGCAGGAAGCGCGTAACCAAGCGGCAGAAGTGGAATGCAGCGCTTGCGGCATTCGATTTGTACCCAAGTATGCATTCCAGGCCGCGACCATCAACGGCAAGACCACGTATTTTTGCACGATGGAATGCCGCAATCCTACCGTTCAAGAGGTACGTCGCAGCACCATTCAGGCCGTAGACGGGCCCATGAGAATTGCGGTGCTCAACCAGAAGGGCGGGACAGGAAAGACCACGACGACCGTGTCCGCGGCGGCTGGACTGGCAGAGGCCGGTTATAAAGTCTTGGTGATCGATGTCGATTCACAAGGACACGTCGCAATCAGTCTTGGTGTGGAAGGTACAGGCACCTTATTTAATCTGATGGTCGAGGATACCCCGATCCGCGACATCGTTATCCCGGCACGTCCGAATCTGGATATTTTGGCAGGCAACGAAACGCTGGCTTCCGCCGAAATCGTGCTCGCGCGTATGAATGAAGGGCGCGACCGCGTGCTCAGGGATAAATTGACCGACATCAACGAATACGACTTCGTCCTCTTGGATTGTGGTCCAAGCCTTTCGCTGATGAACATGAACGCGCTGACCTTTGCGGACCATCTCATCGTTCCTGTTTCATGCGACTATTTGAGCCTTGTTGGCGTGAAACAAGTGATGAAAACGCTCAAAAATGTGAACCAAGTCCTGATGCACCCCATCAGCATCCTGGGCATCCTGCCGACTTTCTACGACATGCGAAATAATATCAGCGACGAGTCCGTCAGGACCTTGAGAGGGTATTTTCACGACAAAGTCCTTCCTCCTGTTCGGGTAAATACCCGATTGAAGGAAGCTCCGAGTCACCAGCAAACAATTTTCGAGTTTGCTCCGGAAAGTCGGGGCGCATCTGACTACCAGAAACTCGTCGATTGGCTCATCAAACAAAAAGAAGAACGAGCACGCAAAATCGCGTAGTCCTGCGTAATTGACGTGTTCTGATGCCCGTTCTAACATCCCACCCACTGCGATCCATGTTTCGGTCCTGAGGGGGACCGTTCATTACGCGGCTTAACGGCGAGGAGAGATATGATTCGCACGAAAGTCACGCTTGTTTATTTTGTCATTGTGCTGCTTCTAGGCGCCCTGACGGTAGGCTTAATTCACCTTGATATGGGCGAAACCACGCGTGAAAACGTCAGAACTTCATTGCGTCGTTCAGCCAATGTGGCTGAACAGAGCATTCGGTTGGATGAGGCAAGCCTTTTGGCCAAGGCCGAATTCATCGGCGGTGCTGCAACCTTGCATAGCGCGATGGTGGGCGACGACACCCAACAAGAAGGGGCCGAAGCACCCGAGTTGAGTTTCGTGGAGCGCCGACATCTCGCGGCCCGCGAAAAGCTAGATGCGCAGCGTTATCGACTCGATGATATTGCCAAAGCTGTGGTCGGTCGACGAAACCTCGAACTCGCCCCTTTGGAGCGTAAACCCAATGATTTCGACCTCTTCGTGACGCTGGACGTCAAGGGGCAGGGCGTTGCAGCGCTGGGGAAAGACCTCTACTCGTGGTTTGGCGAAGACGTCGCGAAAACCCATCCAGGCGTTCGAGAAGTGGCTAAGAGCGGTGTCCCGCGCATCGAATACTGGATGTGGTCGTTCAGCCCGACTCAGGAAAAACGCCCTTATCGCGTGGCGATCGCACCGATCAGGAAGTCCCAAACCGACTCCACGGCAGGCGTCGTGGTTTTGGGAACGATGCTGAATGACGGCATTGCAGCGACCAAGCGCAAGCTTGTGGCGGGACTCGGCGAGGACTCGACGGATGCCGCCGAACTTGAGAGCGCGCCACAATTTGTGATGTATCGCGGCAAGACCGTGATCGGCTCCACCTTCGACAGTGCCCAACAGAAGGCTGTTTCAGTCGAATTGGACCGCGTCGGTGGTTTCACGGCAGATTCATCCGCAATTTTGGATGTTACGGTGAGCAATACGCCTTATTTCGCGATGGTTCGTCCCATCTCGGGTGAAGGGGACGCCGCAGTCGGTGTCGCGGTTCTGGCGGATACACACGCTGCGTTGGCTCCCTTGCAGCAACTCACCACAAGTTTGGTTTTGGTCTTCTTGCTCTTTGGTGTTCTTGGAGGCGGATTATTCTTCATCCTGATTTTGCGATGGGTACAACCCGTCGAGCAAATCGAGAACGGCATTCAAGAAGTCCTGGCAGGCAATCGAGACTTTGTCTGGATCGCTTTGCCAAACCACGCCATTCAAACCTCGTTGGCCCAGTCGCTCAATCTGATGAGCGCCTTCCTGCAAGGTAAGGCGATGCCAGACGATGACTCGCAAGGCGGAGCATGGGGACTCGAAATGGACGACATGTCTGAAGTCCAGCAAGGTCCAACGAAGATTCAAGGTGTTGCGCTGCCCATGATGCAGGCTGCTCCCCCGAAAAAAGACGACTAACGCCTATCCAAGGTAGGAAATGGCCCGCGTACTTACTGGTCTTGATCGCCTTCTCTCTGACTCAAATCTCCTAAAGGAGCTCGAGGGCAAATCGCTCGGCCTTCTGGTCAATCCTACGAGCGTTACCCATGACCTGACCCATGCGATCGATGCGCTTTTAGCCAAGAATGTTCGCATCGTTCGGTTATTTGGCCCTGAACACGGTATCCGTGGTGAGGCCCAAGACATGGAGTCAGTGGTCGAGGATTACGACCCCATCACTGGCATTCCGACCATCAGCCTCTACGGACACACCCTCGAGAGTCTGCAGCCATCGTCTGCTCAGCTGCAGGGGCTCGATCTGGTGATCGCGGATATCCAAGATATTGGGTCGCGTTATTACACCTACGTGTATTCGATTGGGCTCATGATGGAAGCCTGTGGCCGCGCTGAAATCCCAGTATGGGTCCTCGATCGTCCCAATCCGATTGGTGGTCTGGCGGTCGAAGGCAACACCGTGCTGTCGGGCTATCGGTCTTTTGTGGGCATGCAGCCCATCGCGGTTCGCCACGGGATGACCGCAGGGGAGTTGGCGCATTTCTTTTCCAAGTATGGCGGCTGGACCTGTGAGTTCAGAGTCATCGAGATGTCCGGGTGGACGCGTGAAATGTGGTTCGAAGACACCGGGCTGCCCTGGGTCATGCCGAGCCCAAATATGCCGACCAACGACACCGCAACGGTCTATCCTGGTCAATGCCTTCTAGAAGGAACCAACGTCAGTGAGGGGCGCGGTACCACTCGTCCATTCGAGATTTTTGGCGCCCCTTGGATTGACGCCAGGGAACTCAAACAGGCACTTCGCCAGCACAGTTTGCCGGGCGTTGCTTTTCGCGAGATTTCATTTCGGCCGAAATTCCAGAAACACGCCGACGTCACCTGTGCGGGACTGCAGATTCATGTCACAGACCGCGTGGCCTACGATAATCTTGGGACGTCTTTTGCCATTATGGTGGAGCTGCGTCGTCTTTACCCTGATGACTTCATGTGGCGTGAAGAGGCGTACGAGTTTGTTAAAGATCGTTTGGCCATCGACCTGCTTCTGGGCGACCCGATTCTACGTAAAGGCATCGAAGACGGGCAGGATCCAGTTGAGCTGGCACACGCCACGGGGGCGGGGCGAACGGAGTTCGACGCTCAACGTGCCGAGTGTCTGATCTACTCATGAAAGAGCGCGCATATATTCCTTGGGTGGTTTTGGGTTCAGGGCGACTTGGGACCACCATCGCTCATCTTGCCCCACGCCTCGGGGTCGAACTTCGCGCTGTTTGGTCACGTTCGGGTTGTCCCAAAGGACTGCCAAAAACGAACGAACTCCACGGCGGTATCGAATCGACGTTTGAGTATCTTGGGGGCTCGGTTGTTTGGATCACCGTGGCCGACGAGGCAATTCCTGAAGTTGCGGCTGCTGTAGCGCGCCACTTACGTCCCGCCGATATCGTTGTTCATTGCTCGGGCGTGCTCGATTCCAGAGTGCTGCGAAACGCAGGAATCCTGGGGCCGGTCGCCTCAATTCACCCGCTTCTGTCCATTGCGGAGCCGCGTAAAGCCATTGAACGGCTTTCCACCTGCGCCTGGACGGTGGAAGGGGACTTCCCAGCCGTGGCGTTTGCAAAGTGGATGTTGGGCAAGATTGGCGTCGACCCGATCGAAATCGAGCCAGAAAACAAAGTGCTCTACCACGCCAGCGCCGTGACTGCGGCTGGACTGCTCGATGCGCTGATGGATGTTGCATTTTCATTTGCTGACGCAAGCGGATTCTCCAGCGAGCAATCAAGATCCCTGTTGCTGCCCCTCGCGCGTTCGATTTTGGAGAATCTAGAGACGCGTAATACCGCCTCGTCACTGACGGGCCCGGTCGCACGAGGCGATGAAGAAGTCATCGCTCGTCATATCGAAGCCATTGCGGCGACGGGCGATGCATCGGCCCTTGAGGTGTATAAAGTCCTAACGGAACGGGCGCGATTGGTGCGAAACGATCCGCACTAAACCTCGGGTTTCATCACCAGTTCTCCGGCCTCGACGTCAACGAAGACTCGGTCTCCGCGTGTCGCGTCGCCCATCAAGATCATGCGTGCAACGGCGGCCTCGATACGTCGTTCGATGGTTTGCCGCATCGGGCGTGCACCGAACTCGGGATCATATCCACCGTTCTCGACCAACCACGGGATAATCCCATCGCCGAAGACCAAATCGATTTCGCTTTCTTCGCGAAGTCGCAGCGCCGAATTTCGCAGCTGAAGCGAAGCGATTCGAGCAACCTCCGACTTGGTGAGCGGTTGGAACACCAATCGTTCGTCGATTCGGTTCCATAGTTCTGCCGGAAAATGGTCTCTCGCCCGAGAAATCACGGTGTCGGTGACGTCTTGAGCATTGGCCGTCTGGCCAAAGCCGATGCGTGGGCCTGCGCCCTCAGTGAAGACTGTGGCTCCCAGATTGCTGGTCATGACCACCACACAATTCGAGAAATCCACGGCTCGTCCGCGACCGTCGGTCAAACGACCTTCGTCCAGGAACTGCAGCAGGATATTCAGAACGTCGGGATGAGCCTTCTCGATCTCGTCGAGCAGCACGACCTGATAGGGCCGTCGACGAACAGCTTCGGTAAGCTGACCGCCTTTCTCGAAGCCAATATAGCCTGGAGGAGGACCAATAAGCCGGCTGACCGAATGCGATTCCATGAACTCGGACATGTCGAAACGAACGAGCGCTTCGCGGTCAAAGAAGAGGAAGTCCGCAAGAGCCTTGACCAATTCGGTCTTACCAACGCCAGTGGGGCCCAGAAAAAGTAGGCTGCCGATGGGTCGGTTCGAGTGGAAACCTGCGTAGTTTCGGCGAATAATCTCGCTGAGTCGATGAATCACTTCGCTGTGACCGATGACCTGCTCGCCGATGATTTCTTCCATCTTGATGAAACGTTCGCGGTCGGTCTGGGTCAGCCGTTCAGCCGGGATTCCAGCGAGTTCAGCCACGATGGTAGCGATATCCGCCGACGAGATTTGCTCTGCGCCTGTGCGAGCAGCCCGGCTTCCGGCAAGATCCATGACCCCGATGGCTTTATCGGGCAGTCGACGTTCGTGAATGAAGCGTTGAGCGAGCCTCACGACCGTTTGAAGCGCGTCATCATCGTAGGTCACGTGATGGTGGTCTTCGTAATGTTCCCGAATTCCGTTCAGGATATGAAGCGTGGTGGCTGTGTCGGGTTCTTCGACAAAAACAGCCTGGAAGCGACGTTCAAACGCAGGATCTGTTTCGACAAATTTTCGGAACTCATCATGCGTGGTCGCGCCAACACAAGGAAACTCTCCGCGGGCGAGCGCAGTTTTGAGTTCGCCAGCCGCGTCGGTGCCGTCCCCGCCGGCCCCGGCATTCATCCACATGTGGATTTCGTCCAAAAAGACGATGACGTCACCGTTGGCGCGTTTTACCTCGTCCTTTATTCCGATGAGCCGTTCGGATAATGAGCCGCGCAGATGCGTGCCGCCCAAAATTCGACCCACTTCAATTTCGATGATGGCTCTTCGTCCTAGACGAGAACCCTGGCGCGCGAGTTTCACAAACTCCAACGCGAGTCCTTCGACAATCGCGGTTTTCCCTACGCCAGCATCTCCCAGAAGCAGGGGGTTATTGCTTCTGCGCTTACCGACAATGTCGATAAGCTGATTGATTTCTTTGTCGCGTCCAACGACCGAGTCGATGTTGCCAAGGGCGGCTTCCTCGGTGAGGTTTCGTCCAAAACGCGTGAGGTTAGGGAAGTCATCCGGATCCAAGGCATAAAGCCGAGCCATGCGGATATCGGGTTCGTTGGTCGCGTGTTCAGCAAGGCGCGCCGGAGCCACAGTTTCCGGAGGGACAGTGACAGGAATCGGCTCAGCATCGGCGTGTTCCGATTTCGCTTCAATTACCTTCACCGGCTCGTGCACGGCTTCCGCACTTGGAGTCTCTATGATGCTGGGCGTTTCAGCCACAACAGGCGTTGGCGTGTTGAGCGCCTCAAACGCCGCTTCACTCATCGGTCCAGTGGTCGAGCGTTCACGCGCAGGTTCGTCGGGAGCCTTCTTTGGTGGTTTGCCTTTAAAGAGCAAATTGGCGAGGCGTTTTGCCGTTCGCTGGGCTTCTTTCAGGGCGTCTTCGGGCGTGGCCTCAGGTTTTGGTGCCGTTTTCGCCGTCGGTGGCTCAGTCCGTGGACGTGCGGGTGGTTCGGTCGCTGGAGGAAGAGTCTCGGTTTGGGTGGCCCGGACGTCCATTCGCATCAACGAGGGATGAATCAGAATCGGGCTAGGCGCGTGCTCCGTAGCCGTTTGCCGAGCGACCGCGGGTGAACTCCCGGTCTGTGGACGGCTTGAGGGGCCTCGCATGGCCCGAGACCCAGTCGCATAACTCATGACCGAGGCGCGGATGGCGCTTACGTTGGCACCTGCGGATTCGAGGATATGGTAGGCCTGTCCAGTATTTTCGCGAATCAACGCCGCCAGCAAATGGAGCGAGTCGATTCGGTCGGCATTCGAGCCTTCGGCGAGCCGTCTTGCGCGGGCTTCGATACGCTCAAGTACGCGGGGATCCTCGGGAGGAAGCCCTTTGAGCGCGTTCAAGAGTGCGTCAACCGTCAGATGGCGATCTTCTAAAAAAGAAGCTGCGTGGTTGGGTACGGTATACAACGCAAGAAGAAGATGCGCGGACGACATGACTTGCGAAGTCTGTCGAGCGATATCTTTCGCTTGAGTGTAGATGGATTGCAGTTCGCGGTCGCGCGTCATTGGCATCCAAATCCTCCGTGAATTGCCTCTAACCGTCCATGGTCAGAGCGGCCGTTGACACAGGAATATCACCGGTGTTGTGGGCTTGCATTAAATACGGTATTGCCTGTGAGGACGCTAGCACAGCGTTAGATCAGTGCAAAGCGATGTTTCCAAATCGTCGAGATTCACCCGTGATTTCGGGGTGAGTCGAGGTAAAAAATGAACCGCAAATATATCATTGATACAGGCAAGGCTCCTCGAGCAGTTGGCCCGTTCTCACAAGCCGTTGGTTATAACGGTTTGCTCTACGTTTCAGGGCAAACTGCGATCGATACCCATACAGGTAAGGTCTCCCGCGCGGGCATTGAAACCCAAACTCGCACGGTTCTTGAGCATATTTCTGGTGTCTTGAATGGTGCTGGCCTGGATTTTTCGCACATCCTGCACGTCACCATTTATCTGCGAAATCTGAACGATTTTGACCTCGTCGACAGCGTCTATTCTCTTTACTGCGACCATGCCTCGCCGGCACGGAGCGTGGTTGAGGTTTCTCGATTGCCTGACGACGCACTGATTCAAATGGACTGTGTCGCAGCGGCGCCGACGAATTACGAAGACATCGTCGATGAACCCGAAGCAGTCGTTGAAGAGCCGGCTGCCGAAGAAACCGTCGCAGAGACGAAGAGCACGGACGACGCGTTCGAAACGAAGCCGGAGTCTGCGCTCGACGAGGGGATGCCAGAGCCTTCTGTGGGGCAGGAAGTCTCATCTGAAGAGACCACGCTTAGCGCTGAAGAGGGCATTCCCGCGGTTCAAGATGCTTCGCATGTCGATCCCAAAGGTGCTACTCTCGCTGGTGGATGGTCACCTTTAAACAAAATCCCGGCCCCCAATTTGCCTGGTTCGTCGGACAAGAAAGACGACGAAACCGAAGGCTAAAGTTGCTGCGAGCGTTGGTGGCGTTCCTCGCCGTACTCTTCGCTGCAGACGTATCTGCTCAAGAATTAGACGATTTTACCACCTGGGAAATGACCGAGGTGGTCGATGAATCGTCGCGTTTCTCCGCGTTACCCGGTGATCCCGCGATGGGATCGATTTCGATCGGTGACGTGAGCGACGGCTTTCTAGTCAATGCCCGGCGCCTTGCTGACCCAAACCCAAACACTGCATTTCTTCCAGTTCAGTTCCGCAGGGGATTGGTTTTCACAACCGACGAGTTGGCAGATTTGGTCACGCGTGCGGCAGCTTCTGTGGCCCAAGAATTTCCTGAATCGGTGGTGTATCTAGGGAATTTCAGCGCGCCACACGGCGGGGACATTCCCTACTCAGTTTCGCATAATTCAGGTCGAGACTGCGATGTTGCCTTCTTTATGAAGGACGCAGACGGTGCTCCCTATGTGCCGCCTGACCTCATCGAACTCGACGAAAACGGCATGGCGATGGTGGATGAACTTCCCCAGCCTTATTATTTTGATGTCGACCGTAATTGGGCTTTGATTCAGGCGTTTTTGTCCAACGATCACGACCGACTTCAATATATTTTTGTGTCAAAGGGGCTCAAGGGGCTCTTGCTCGACCATGCAAAGGTCAAGGGTGTGCCTCCTGAGGTTATCGCGGCCGCGGACGAGATTCTGCAGCAACCTTCGGGCTCGTTGCCGCATAACGACCATTTTCATCTCCGCGTGTTCTGTTCTGACGACGACGTGTGGGCCGGCTGCAAAGATCAGGGGCGCTCGACCTCACGTCATCGGCCTGATTTTTCGCTTCGTTCGCGCGCTCAGACGTGGGCTGCGGAGTATTTGACGGACCCGGATGCGGCCATTCGGGCGGCCGCCGTTCGCCGTTTGGGAATCCTTGAAGGACGGAGCTTTGTTTCCCAGATCGGGAAACGGCTCGACGACGATTCGTCCGAAGTTCGGATGGCTGCCGCGCGGACGTTGGGGATGTTGGGCCGTGGCGAGAAGGACCTCGCGGCTCGACTGAAAAAGGAAGAATTGGTGCCCGTTCGATTGGAAATCATTTCTGCGCTTTCTGATCAGAGCGGTTCGACGGTCGTCAAAGCGCTTTCATCGATTTTGGAAACGCCTGCACAGCGAATCTTGGAACCTGGACTCGTGATCGATGAGCGGGCGCTTGCGGCGGATGCGCTGGCAAATCTTGAGGATTCACGAGGCGTGAAGCCGTTGATTGCCACTCTGGAGGACGCGCCAGATGACTTGAAAGAGCGCGTTGCAGTGGCGCTTCGGAAATTGACAAACCATCCCTTCGAAGCCGTCGAGGGCCCTTGGGAAGAATGGTATAAGAAGGAAGGCAAGAAACGTCGGACGGCTTGGCTGGTTGCGGGGTTTCGGGACGCGGGCTACCGCGTCGACTCGATGTCGACAAAGTACGTCTGGGAGTTATGCCGTGCGATCGATGGTCCTGATTGGGTCAGTTTTAACGCTCAGCGAGCGTTGATGCAGATTTCAGGCAAAGAGGTCCCAAGCCTTCAATGGTCGCGCGCCGATGCGAGTTTTTACTGGCGTCGTTGGTTTGAGCGTCGGGCTCGCAAGTTTCGCATGCCTCCGATTCCCGCCGACATGTCGACGTTGACCCCGAAAGCTTCTGTTTCGGCGCGGTGAGACAGGTGCTTTACACCCGTTGGCGATCCAGACTAGACTCGTTGACTAACGATTTCCCCCTTTGTGTTGAGTGTCATGGTGCGAATCACCCAAGTCTTCGTTCTTGTGGCTGCGATATGTTTAACGACATTCCTCACGGGTTGCGGCGAAAAACTCGATCCCTCGGATCCAGAGGGCGCGTTCAATCTCTTTAAGACCGCGATGCTCAACGGCGACCGCGACACGATGTGGGCTCATATGGCACCGTCGTCGCACGAGTTCTTTGACGCTCAATTGGAGCGTCTGCAGAGCATGGATACCAAGATCGGCCGCTATTTGCCGCCGACAGACCATAAGCTTGCGCGCAAGCAAGCGGGGTCGATCCTCACCGATGAACTCACGAGTGGTCGGCAACTCTTCGACAAAATCGTCACACCAGCGAATCTTCCCAAAGACGAGAAGTATTTGGTGGGTTTGACCGTCGAGGAGATCAAAGTTTCAGAAGACGAGAAAACCGCGGAGATCATGACCCGTGGGAAGCAAAAGATTTTGTTGCAGTACGACGATGCCGGCGAGAAATGGGACATCCTCTTTGTGGAGTCATTTGGTCCGCTCAAGGTCGCGATGAAATGGGTAGATTTCAATGAGAATGCACTCGATCAGACGATCGACGACCTGCTCAGCGAAGAACGCCGAAAACGAGAGGCGATCCTTGCTGAGCTGATGGGATTCGACAACTGATATCCCGACGAGACGTTGATGAATAACGACAAAAATCTTCCCGAACTTGAGATCGAACCTGTTGACGATGCTGGCGGCAGTATTTCTCATTCGGGGGCATCTGGTTCCGCTCCGAACACCTCGCAGAAGCGAGCCAAGGTTCAGGAAGAGGACCCGCTTATTGGCGTGATGCTGAAAGGCACCTATCGTCTTGTGAAGAAGGTCGGAGAAGGCGGAATGGGTAATGTCTACAAGGCATTACAGTTTCCATTGCAACGCGAAGTCGCAGTCAAAATCCTGAAACCTACCGAGAGCAACCCCGAAGGCGAACATTATTTCATGCGGGAGGTGCAAGCGATTAACATGCTGCGCCACCCAAATATTATCGGAATTTTGGACTTCGGGAAGGAACCCGACGGGACGCTCTATTTGGTCATGGAATACCTTCCTGGCCGCACACTCAAACGAGTCATCAAGAGGGATTATCCTCTTGATCCTGTGCGTATGTGCAATATCTGCATTCAGATTTTGAGCGCGCTCGAGCAGGCCCATCAGACCGGTATCGTGCACTGCGATTTGAAGCCCGCAAACATCATGCTCGAGGAAATCGCCGGGGATCCAGATTTCGTAAAAGTACTCGACTTTGGAATCGCGAAGGTCAAGGGGCCCGCGATGGAGGTCGGCCCGTACACTCAAGCTGGCAATATCGTTGGTACCTTCGATTACATGAGTCCCGAACAAATCATGCGTCGCGACCTCGATGGTCGTGCTGACATTTGGTCGCTCGGCGTCATCATGTACGAGATGCTGACACGTAAGCGCATCTTCCACGATCGTGACGCCGTGAGCATCATCGGTCGCGTCATGCAGATGCCAATCAAACGTCCCAGTGAAATCCTTGATCCAGATTCGAATTATCGAATTCCCAAGGCAGTCGAAGATGTGATCATGCGGGCGATGGATCGCAACGTGGAATCACGTTTTCAGACCGCTGGTGAGATGCGAGACGAACTCAAGCGAGTTGTGGTTCGAATCGAAGGCGGCGGCGCAGATCCAGACCGGACGATTCCACCTTCGAACGATAATTCCGACGTTCATTCCGGAATGACCGGTGGATTTGGTAGCGCGTTGTCGCGCGACGCGTCCGGAAATCTGGTGCCATCAAAAAGCATCAGCGCGGACACGAGTCGGACGGGCGGGCTCTCATCGATCTACACCAGGTCTGGCGGATTCGGGATGGGCGACTCGCAACGCCTGGCCACCGGTGTCGCTGCGGGAACGTCTGTCCTCGATCAGACTTTTAGCATTCAAGAACTCCAAGACACGCTGCTGGGCGAGCGACGTAAGGTCGCCGTCTTGGCGATTCAGCAGAGGGCGCGCCGCGGAAAGGGCATTGATCCCGAGGAATTGGCACGCAGAAGCGCTTCTGAAGTCGCGATCATACGAGCGGCTGTCGAACACTTTGAAGGCGAGATCGACAGCTTTTTGGGCGGCACCTACACCATCATGTTTGGGGCGAGTAAATCTCGAATGGGCGACAATGTTCGCGCCATCGAGTGTGCCTTGGCACTGCGCAACGAGTTCTTAAAGCTCGAACAAGGTGCCGACCATATCGGCATCGCAGTGGGTTACGGCGAGGTCTACCTCTCGAGCAAGAAGGGGGGGAACGCTTTTGGCGAAACCATCGATCGCACCGTTGAGATCGCCCGAGGCGCTCAACACGCGGACGTCTACGCGGATGAAGGTCTGGCTGATGTCACTCGAGAGCAAGTCGAGTTCGAAGGACGCCGAAATGTCGGCGGTGAGCTCGTTGCGAAGGTTCTGCACGTCAAGCGCGACTCAAGCAAAGCCGGTACCGAAGTTAATACCTCGGAGATCTACGTCCCACGTCCGGGTTATTTCTCGGAGCTGATGCGTCGTGCTTCTGATGCCAAACAAGGCGAAGGCGGCGGGCTTGCGATTTTGGGCGATGTCGGTAGCGGCAAGTCCACGCTCCTAAAACACTTCGTCGCGGACTTGAGTTCGAGCGGATGGCAAGTGTTTCAAGTTCGAACTCAGGACCTGGGTGGAACCCAAGGTCTGGCGGTGCTGCGCTCTTGGATTCGTTCGATTGCGATGACGTACAAAGACCCCGCGACGTTGATTCGCAAAGCGTGTGAGACGATCGGACTGGATCAGGGAATCGACGCCGTGGTGGCTCTCTACATGAGCGCGCACCCGGATGCCCGCATGGTTGGGCAGCTTCCGTGGCAGGATTCCAAGAGTTTTGGTTACTTCACGGCTGCGCTGCTGCAACGCATGATTCGATTCGCGATGAAGCAAGGACCTGTGCTCCTGGTCGTCGATGAGCTCAACCCGACGGATTCGTTGGAACTCGACATTTTGGACAACATTATCGCCAGTGTTCAGAAGGCACCTGTGCTGGTTGCGGCGGTGATGACACATCGGTCGATTGGCCAAGATCATGGATTGCCTGGAAATCTGGAAGTCCTGCCTATTGGCGGATTTACAGAGGGCGAAGCACGTCAGTGCATGCAGATGACGCTGGGCTACACACCCCCTGCGGAAGTGACACATCACCTGTTTTCGCGGTCGAATGGCAATCCAACGTTCCTGGTCGAGATGTTACGCAGTTTAGGCCGTGACGATCAGACTCAGATGTTGACTGCCGCGTCGCTGGAACGTCTGATTCCTCACAGCCTTGAAGAGATGCTGTCCGCGCGGGTCGACGAGGTGGGCGACGCCTTTCGCGACGTTTTGGCTATTGCTTCCGTGCTTGGAGAGAGCTTTCGAGAAGAGCTGCTTTATCAGATCGCGCCTGCTCATCTTGGGCCAAAATTGGCAGTGGGCGAACTTGTTCGCCGGCGGATGATAGAGGCCACTTCGGACTCCTTTGGACGCATTACGTTGGCATTTTCGCCGCGCGCCCTGCGTCAGGTGGTCTACGGCCGCCTGCCCAAAGAATCCCGCTATCAGTTCCATTCGCGTGTGATCGAGTTCCTTGAGCAGGCCGCTCAGGTGGCCGCCGTCGATCCTATCGAATGGCCGATGATGCTCGCCTTTCATTATCGGGCCGTGGACGGCTGGGAAGGGGCGGCTCATTACATGATGAAGGCTGGTGATATTCTCCTCGACCTCTACGATTATCCGAGCGCGATTTCTCAATACCAAGCCGCACGGACGCTCCTTGATGAGAACGGTTTCACCGTCATCAATGAAACTTACGCCGCGGTCCTTGCTCGCCTGTTGATCGTGCTTCGTGAGTCGGGTCGAATCGACGATGCGTTGTCGGTGCTCGAGAAGCTTCCGAGCTTGGATCAGGTTCCTTTGGTCTATCGCGCGCCGCTCTTGCTTGAGCGGGGTAGGGTAGGCATGGATTCTTCGGATTTGGATGGTGCGTTCAAAGCGCTCGATGCGGTTCGGGACATCGCGGTTACGACCGAAAATCCGAAACTTGAAGTTCAGGCGCTTTTGGCGATGGGTCAGATATTCGAGAAGCAAAATCAGCTCTCGAACGCGGCCAACATCATCATGGAAGTCTCGAATAAGGTGGCCGAAATCACGGACATCAACCTTCAAGACCCCGAAGACCGCAAACTCTATTGGACGGCGTACAATCAGCTTGGGACGCTCTTTATTCGCCAACATGATTTTCAGAGAGCTCAGCAATTCTTGAATCAGGCGTTGGCCCGTGCACAAGAAATTCAAGACCAGCGCGGCATGATTCGCGTTCTGTCGAATATGGGCGCGTTGTGTTTGTCGATGCGCGACACGCAGAACGCCCGTGAATACTTCGGAACGGCGCTGCAATTTGCCCGTGGTACTGGCGACTTACTTAATCAGAGTCGAATCATGACCAACATCGCGATTGCTGCGATGGAAGCCAATGACTTCGAAAGCGCCAAGAAGTACTTCAAACAGGCCCGTGACGTGGCCGAAGACATTGGCTGGCATGAAGGCCTTGCTGACCTTTCGCTTCATATCCAACGCTTGCGAGCCGCGCTGGGCTAGTCTGGCCGAGGGCTATTTCCAACGCCCGTACGCACGTCGACTTCTATCGGCGTTGCGCTCTCCCTATCCCAGAATTTCGTCCGCCGATGGCATATCGATGTCGAAGGTCTGGTCGTGGGCTTTGATGTAGTCCACGAGCTTATGAGCGTAGGATGGGAATGTGGGGCAGGTGTTCACGCCGTTCAACGAAGCCATCGTGTTGATGCAGTTGTAGATCGTCAGATGGTTGAAGTCGTCCATGAATTGGCGGGGACTTCGAGTGAGTTTCTCGAGGTAGGGAAACTTCATGATCATCTTTGTCAGTCGATACGGGAAACGCCCGGTAGGTGCCGACCTCCCGACATGTTCGGCGATATATTCAAAGACCTTTCGCGCCGAAAGTGGGTTTGGATCGCAGAGGTGAAAAGTCTTGCCTGCCGAATCATCCCTGAGGCTGATGGCATGCATCGCGTTACAGACAAAGTCGATGGGAACCAGATTCAGCGGTTTATCACCCTTGCCTGGCATCAGGATGGGGACGTTAGAAGGCATCAAGACGAGTGCGTTCATGATGTAATACGGCCCGGCCATCTTATCGATTTCACCAGTCACGGAATCGCCGACGATGATCGCAGGCCGGAAAACACTGATGGGCAGTTCACTCATCGCATCGCGCATGAGCAGCTCAGCCTCAAATTTGGTTTCTTCGTAGGCGTTTCGAAAACTCTGTTCTTCAGACAGTTCGTCTTCCATGATCACGCCTGTTCGGTCGCCCGCGACAAACGCGGTCGAGAAGTGATTCAGCCGTTTGAGCTTCTTCATTTCCGTGGCGGCATCGAGCACGTTTCGCGCGCCGTCTACGTTGACCTCTCGAATCATCTGGCGATCGACGCCCAGAAACCAAATGCTGGCGATATGGTAGATATCGGTGACGTTTTCGACCAACTCCAGGTATTCGGTGCCCGAGAGCCCCAAATCCATCGCAACCACGTCTCCGCTGAGCACGTGGATACGAGCGCGGTCTGCCTCCATTTCGTCCAAACGCGACTCGGCTTCGTCGACATAATCGGGGCGAACCAAAAGGCGAATTCGTGCTTTAGGCTCACGCTCCAAGATGGTCTGCAGCAGTCGTCGTGAAACGAAAGTTGGAAACCCAGTGATTAAGATATCGCGTTGACGAGTCATGTTTGGTCCCTCAATTGATGATAAACATCTAGGACTTGTGAGCGTGTTTCGTCCAGTGTGCCATCATTATGAATCACCCAGTCCGCGACTTCGATCTTTTTCGACAGGGGAAGTTGTGCGTCGATGCGTTTCTGGGCGTCTTCGGCGCTGAGGCCGTCGCGGGCTTGGATTCGCGCCAATTGGGTGTCTGGCGAGACCGCTACGACGATTAGGCCGCCTAGGGCGTGGTGGAGGCCGTTTTCGACGATGAGTGCTGCATCGTAGATGACGAACGAATGTCCTGCTGCGCCAGCTTCTGCGGCCTGTCGCATCATCTCCATCGCGATTCTAGGGTGGGTAAACCCGTTCAGTTGAGCCCGTGCAAGCGGGTCCCCAAAGATGATTTTTCCCAAGGCGTCTCGATCGAGTTCCCCGGATGGCAGGATGACGGAGGCGCCGAATTCTTCTTCGATGTCTCGAAGGGCGTCGCTGCCGGGGCGCACGACCTCACGAGCAACCACGTCGGCGTCGATAACGAGCACGCCGAGTTCACGGAACATTGCGGAAACAGTGGATTTTCCGCTCGCGATGCCGCCGGTAAGGCCGACGATGCGGGGTAGAGCTTCAGTTGACACCTTTCGGGCCTCGTGCTACGTCCCGCTGAGCCGCGCGGGGTCAGGGTTTCCTGCGTTTCCCACTCCATAACACCGCGCCGATCGCTTGCCAAGCGGGCACCCCAGAACACAAGCGCAGATGGCCACCATGAAAACCTCAAAATCAAATACGAGTTCGATTCTGATCGACAGGGCCTGGAGGCTCCTCGTTCAGCCCGCTACCATTGGGCTTTTGCTCCTGGTGGCCTCGCTGATCTTGCTCGTGGGGCCGATGAACGCCATCCCGAGTTCGGTGACCTACTCCTGGTGGACCGCCGGTTATCAGGCTGAAGGCATGGCCCGAGCGGCCGCTTCGTTGCTGGCGATGGCCGGCGTACTCGGGATTGGTTTGCTCTTTAATCGTTGGAATTTGGTAAAAGGCGTTCCTTCGGACGCGCCGTCTGATGGCGCGAAGTCTGGCAAAAGTACGTGGATCCCCGCGATCGGCGTGGCGTTGATGTCGCTTGGGGCCGTCGGCGCAGCGTTGCTTTGGATGTTTGCGCAGACGAGCATTTCGGCGACGAATGTTTCGTTGCCCGTGGGCCGAACGATCGAAGCTTATCCTGCGGAATCAGGAACGGGCTTCATGCGCGTCATGTTGCCATCTCGCCTTAAAGTGCGGTCGCTCGATATCGATGCGGGTGTAGCGGAACTCGAACTTTCAAAAGTTGGTGAAGCAGGGGTGGTCCAGCCATTGGAGGTTGGCCGTCCGGTAGACATCGAGGGCATGCGCTACGCGCTGGTTGGCATCGAATATGACCCGCGCGTTGTTCGCGGCGTGTTCTCGAGCCGCGATGCCGATACGATTTCTGCAACCGCCTCGCTCGGAGACACGTTTAAGGTCACCGTCGACGGGCCCGAATACAAAGTGACTCAAGTGATTCGAGACTACCTCAATATTCTGGGACCTGCGGTCGAGGTGGAATCCGAGACAACAGGTCGATTCTGGCTCTTCCAACGTGCCACTCCGATCAAGAACTTCGAGACCCCCAATGGGCTGCGACTCGATACCTTGGAGTCCGCGCCTGTGGCCATCATCGGTGTATCGCGCGGCGAACCCACCGAACTCTTTGGAGCCGCCGGCATCGTGTTTTTGCTGGGATTGGGGCTTTTCTTGGCCAAACGAGACCGTGTTTTTGGCAAGACCAAAGACGGCGAGGGCGCATGGAGTCTCAACGAGGCTCATAGCCTTGAGGAGGTCTCGTGAAGTCACTGTATTTCGTCATTCTCGTCTCCATTTTGGGCGGGTTCGTGTCGACCGTGTTCCGCTCCGAGAAGCTCGCCAAGGGCGCTGGAATAGCGATCTGGATCTTGTTGGTCGCGGCATTCATCGCGGTCCAACAGGGAATCCTGGATTCCGCCGGCGCAGTCTTACTCACTGTAGGATTGACAGCGATGGCTGCGTTTCCAATCGTGGCCCATGAGGCTGTTCGAAAACAAGCGGTGTGGGCATTGCCGATGCTCTTGGTACCGTTGGCGGGACTCGGCACCATTACACCGCTGGTCGACAGAAACTCTGTGATGTTGGTGGTTGCAGCTTTGGCAGCGACCGTTGCCGGGTTGTCGATGGTTCTTGGGGCCGCCGTTTTGCGTTCGCCTCGAGGACTCATGGCCGTCCCAGTGGCGACGCTTGCTGCCGTGACGCTTCTGGGCTTCACCCGTAGCCCGCTTGCCACTGGTTTCCAGCTACCCTTGGCTGGTCCTGACGGGCCGGTTTATTGGGAGCTCGCTTCTGTTGAAGGAATGCCAGAAGGACTCAGGTTATTGACCACAAACACCTCGGAATGGTTCGTAGGCATTCTGGCGTTTTTTGCCGGATTCGAGCTCCTGCTCGTCTTTCTTGTTTTGTTGGTACGCGATGAGGCGAAGCTTAAAAAGGCGGCGCATGTATTTAAAGGGCTTCCGGTCGCAATCTCGCTGATCGGACTTTTTCGGCCTGACTCATTGGCGTTGCCCGATGCACAGCCTTATCGCGACTTCACGCGCCTTGCGCTGCAAACCCGCCAAGTCGATCCAATCATGGCCGAGTCCGCGCGTTTCTTGCAAACAGACGGCCTCACTCTTGATCGTGTGGGGATGAGGCCGGACTTTGTCCTTCTGGCGTTCGGTGCGCTGGTATTGATGTTTGCGGGTTGGAAAATCTTAAAAGAACTTCCGGATGCGCCACTTGCATCAAGAGACCTCTTTGCGCGTGGGGTGGCGTTTTTGTGGCTTGGCTGGTTCCTGACGATGTTCTTCCAAGCCAGCCTGATGGGCTCGCTTGGACTTCATGCCCCGGGTGAATGGATTCACCTCGGATTGGTGATTCTTTCAACCTCGCTTCTACTTTTGAGCTGGCGCCACTCGACCAGGATTGGGTCGCGTTTTGCTGCATGGTCACCGGGAATCTTGGTGGCAGCTTGGGTGTTGTTCGCGGCGGTCGCTTGGTCTTACCGCTCTATTCTCGGTTTCTCGGTTACCCTCGGATAAGATAATGAAAATCCTCAAAGCAGAATTTATTAAGAGCGGAACCAGACCGCCAGATTGGCCAAAACACTTCCTTCCAGAGGTCGCTTTTGGTGGGCGTTCCAACGTCGGGAAATCCAGTCTGATCAACTCCTTGGTGAACCGTAAGAAGCTTGTGAAAGTCTCCGGTACGCCTGGTCATACGCAGCTGATCAACTTCTTCAACGTGAATGACAAACTGTGTTTGGTCGACCTTCCAGGTTACGGCTACGCCAAGGCTCCACTGGTCGAAAAAGAGCAGTGGGGGCACATGATCGAAGGCTACCTTTTTGGTCGCAAGCAATTGCGCGCCATGGTGGTGATCATGGACCTGCGTCGCGGCATTGAAGAAGACGACATGATGTTGGTGAAAGCCGCTCCCGAACTGAAGATTCAGCCTATTTTGGTCTTCACCAAAGCGGATAAGTTTTCGCGGGCACAGCGCAAAAAACGCTGCGGTGAAATCGCCAAAGAGATGGGCGAAGATCCCGACAAGATGCTTCTCTATTCCTCGAAAGACCATATGGGTCGCGAAGAACTTTGGGGCCGGATTACACAGCTTTGTAACTTAGACGAAGAATGAAAATCTCTCCCTCGCCCGATGCCGTCGAGGGGTTCAGGACGCGGTTCGCAGCAGCAGCCGACATTCCTGGTCTTCGCGAGGTTGAGGTTTTATCCCAGCCCTCGCCGTGGTCGGATCTGGTTTTTGAGCGTGAGCTCGAAGTTCCGCATAGCTCCTTCTGGGTTGTCACCGACTCGGATCGGATCGCCGGTTTTCTTGTTTTTTGGGTCGTCTACGACGAGGTGCATATTTTGAACCTCGCTGTTCACCCTGAATTTCGGCGTCGCGGCGTGGCGAATTCGCTGCTGGCGGAGTTGATGAAAGAATCTCAAAAAAACGACATGACCTCGGTTACCCTTGAGGTTCGTGCCGGCAATACTGCCGCTCAGGCCCTTTATGCTGGCTTCGGTTTTGATCAAATTGGGCGCAGAAAGGGCTATTATGCGGACAATTCCGAAGACGCGTTTGTCCTCGCAGCAATCATCGAAGAACGACAGAAGATTTGATCAGATGGCCGGTGTCCCTTATACCGTCTGACAAGAACCAACTCTCAAAGCGAGGCCACTGTGGATGCTCCACTGAAGGTATTTTCGGGAAGCAGTCATCCAAAACTATCGCAGGACATCTGCGACAGGCTTGGGATTCCACTTGGAAAGAGTCATACGGTCACGTTTTCGAACGAGAACATGATGGTGCAGATCGACGAGAACGTGCGCGAATGCGACGTTTTTGTGGTCCAGACTTCATGCTCACCCGTGCACACACATCTGTTTGAATTGCTGATGATGATCGACGCCTTGCGTTCGGCTTCGGCGGCCAGAATCACGGCTGTGATGCCGTATATCCCCTATATTCGATCCGATAAAAAAGACCGACCCCGCATCAGTATCACCGCACGTTTGGTCGCTGATTTGCTTGAGACTGCCGGTGCCGATCGTGTTTTGACGATGGACATGCACACGGCGCAGGCGCAGGGGTTCTTCCGGATTCCGGTCGACCATCTGATGGCCGCCACACCCATTTGTGAGCGACTCGAACGCGAAAAAGACGACGATTGGATCTTGGTGGCCGCTGATGTGGGCGAGGCCAAGGACATCGGCAAATACGCGAATAAACTCGATCTGCCCTTTGCGATCATCGACAAACGCCGGTTTGGTGACGATGAAAAACCCAAGGCTGTGAACCTGATTGGTTCGGTCGAAGGAAAAACCGCTCTTGTCGTCGATGATGAAATCGCGAGTGGGGCGACCTTGTGCGAAGCCGCAACGTTCTTGCGTGCCAATGGCGCGACTCGCGTGATTGCGACTGCCAGCCACGCCGTGTTTAGCGGCAAAGCGGCCCAGAGAATCGCCGATGCGTTCATCGAAAAGGTGATCGTGACCGATACGATTCCGCTTCCGGCCCAACAGCTTAATTCCAAAATCGAAGTGCTTTCTGTGGCAGGGCTTTTTGCCGCAGCAATCACACGAATCCATGATGGACGGTCGGTTTCGGCCCTCTTTTAGTCTACGTAAAACCTCAGAATGGGAGTCAAATCATGACCCAGAACGATCCAACAGCAACACCCGCAGACGTCGCAGCAGCACCTGCAGACGCAACCACGACCGCCTCAGGGCTCGCCTCGAAGGTTTTGCGACCTGGCACAGGTGCGAAACACCCCGGCGCTTCGGACACCGTCACCGTGCATTACGCAGGATGGACGACCGACGGAAAGCTTTTTGACGCATCCTACAAACGTGGCCAGTCGACTTCGTTCCCACTCAATCGCGTGATTGCTGGCTGGACCGAAGGTCTTCAGCTGATGGTTGATGGCGAGAAACGACGTTTCTGGATTCCAGAAAACCTCGCTTACGGCGGCCGTCCAGGCGCACCAGCGGGCATGTTGGTGTTCGACGTCGAACTCATTTCGATTGGCTGATTTCCCCACCGGATTTGCTTATGTAGCCGACGCCTCTGATCGGCTCATGAAGGGCGCCCAGGTTGGCCAGACGATTCGCACTGCGACCGCTGGTCCCCCGTGGATCGTCGTCGATCGCTCAATCGCGAGCATCGTTGTGGCCGGATGGCCAGGGCGATTGCTCGAAGTCGAAATCTTGGAACCAGGTTCAAATCAGGCGGGGCCTCGCGCAAACTACACTCGTTGTCTTGCGGTGCGTGTGCTTGCCGAGCTTCCAGTTTCGAGGCTCTTTGGCCCGAAGGGACCCGGCATTATCGAGGTTATCGAAAGGGCGAGGCGTTTGGACCAAGACGATGTGCTGCTCCTGTCGCGGCAGGTCGTTCCGAGTCACGAAAAAGTCTACTCGGACTGCTGGAATACGTGGCTCGCGCCGTTGGCTCCAGACTCGATTTATCTTGGAAATAACCATCCCAACACGTTGGCGATTTTCACCGACCATGAACTCGGGAAAACCGAGGTCGGCTACTCGGTCTCTCCGATTGGAGCCGCATTCTTGGTGTTGAGTCGCGTGGTCTCGGAACGTGCCCGCGAAGTTTTGGGCGATGCAGCCTTCGTTGTTGATGAGGACGACGAGGAGTGTCTGGACCCAGCATGGTCGATTGCACGAGACGCAGCATGTAATGCCGCGATGGCCGTAGGTGCGCCTGATTTGATGTCCGAATCGCAAGCCTCGGCGATTTTGGAGCCGTGGCTTCGGTTATCGGCTGATTCGACGAACGAAAAGTAGTCCAAATATCAGCACCAAAACAGAGAATGGGGATGGCGCACCTGTCTGGCTGCAGCCTGCGTCGCCACTGGCCTCGATCTGGTTCGGCGACGTTCCTTGGTCGGCCCCAGTGCCAACGTCGGACAATGTGCCGCCAGCATCATCGGATGTGGCGGACATGTCTTCGCTCGTTCCCATATCTTCTGCTGTGGCGTCCGCGCCCATATCTGTGGGTTCGGGCTCCATCACGGGCGTGTCGATGATTAGGCTCGGCCTGACGTCCTCAAGGGTGTCGCCTTCGACCGCGTCGTCGAGGTAAATCACGGGGACATCCGTGAAGTCGGCGTCACCACGCAAAAGGCCGATCTGCGTGAAATGCGCGTTGTCGTCGTTCAGCGTCTTGGCGCTCGCGTTATCGACGACCTGTTCGCCGTCGAACCACACAGAGACCGAGCCGACGGCAGCGTCCTTGGACCATTTGACGCGCATGGCGATGCGATGCCATTCGGCGGACGTCACCACGCCGGTCCCTGTCCACAGAACGACGTTATCAGGCTGACGAGTGGTGAATGAAAGCGTGTCACCGGCCAGCGTGAAAGCCATCATCTGACGGTACGAGCTTTTGCTCTCCCAATAGCCAATCTGTTGGCTGGGATCGCTCGAGATGGTTTCTGGCAGGTAGATGCTCCACGCAAAATACGTCTCGGCACCTTCGGCGGTTCGGGCATCGGCCGGCGCATGCTGGAGTTCCACGCGGCGTAAACCGTTGCTCCATTTTGCGTCATCGTGCAGCTCGATCCGAACCGCATTGCCGCCCTCGTAGACGATGTCTTGAACGACGTTCGTGTAGGATTTTCCGTCGATCACCGGGTTGACCAGGTAATTCCAATCCGAAAGATCCCCGTTTTCGAAATCACCCTGCCAAACGACCTCAGCGCTTGCATCCACGCTGAAAACAAGACAGGCAATCAAAATCAATGAACGCATCAGAACCTCCGGTAAGACCTGAGGATACCACGCAAGAAACAAAAAAGGCTTCCGGAAGGAAGCCTTTAGTTTTCCAAGAATCGAGTTATTGGCGTTTGCCTTCAAGGGTGTAGGTCGAAACTTCAAATCCCTGAATCATGATGTTGATACTTGTTGGGGCAGACAGTTCGATGGCACAGGATTCGTTGGCCCCAGAGCGATAAGGGCGGCAGTCGTATGCCGTAAGGCTCGGTTCGTTGCCCACGCGGACAAAAAGGTCGGCGTCGCTATCACCGGTCATCTGGAACTCGTATTTGCCAGCGGCAACCACACCTGTGGTGAATCGCAGTTCTTCGCCACGTCCAATCGTGCCGCTTTCGCTCAAGCCTTCCCATGTTTCGTTGACGGGTTCGCCTGGTTTCGCGCCGGGGACATATTGATTGTCTTGTTCACCCGAAACCAGCACGACTTCAGAATAGTCGATACTTTCGAAGATCTGTTCGTAGGTCTTGGGGTTATCAGGACTCATCAAGGCCCGGATGAGTTGATTCGTGGCGTTGGGCATTTCGCTAAAGTACGAAGGTAACGCGTTTGTGACGATATCGAGGTATTTTGTACCCGTGGGGTCGTCGCTGTTCACAGCCGCACGCGCTTCCCACATGGTGTTGTCAAGGTAAGCGTACGAATCACAACCGTTCATGAACATGATCGAATATTGCCCCTCCACCCAACTGCCCATCTCGGCGAGTGCGCGCAAATTCGCGCCTAAACCAGCATGCCCATTATAGGCGATAAGGTCGGCTTTGCTTGAGCGCTCGTCGTAGATTGAGAAACCTAGATCGTACTCTACATTGCCGATTAGGAGGGCCGTGACTTCGACGGACTTTCCGTTGGAAAGGACTCCTCGGAAAGTGATCTCGGGGGTGTCAGCGCCCGGAGAATTGGGCACGACCTCGGGCGTGGTTTCAATCTCACCTAGAATCGATAATTCGGTCTTCATCGTTGCGATGAACCGATTATAGCCGGCAATGCCTGAGTCGGACGACGAGGTCGCATTTTCTTCGTATTTGCCGAAAACAGCCACGACCTTCAACGCGTCGTCTTCCCAAACCTTATCGTATTCGGGGTATTTGCCCGAAGTGTTGATATCGCTGAGCGTCACGGCGGCATTCGTCGAGAATGTTGCACCTTCAGAAAATGAGCAGCCGCGTTGATTGGGACGGAAATAATACCAAATGTTTCCGATGGTTATGTTGTGCCCGGACGGGGTGCACTTTTTCTTGGAGTCATCAAAAAACTCATCGAAAGGTTCCGACATCATATTGAGAGGTAGGGTGATCTTGTAACTCGACGGGACGTCGGTTTTGGAACCCCAGGCGACCGGCAAAATGGCGTGATAAGTCACCTTCTTGGACCCATCTTCGAGTTCTTCAGTTTTGATATTCGAGAGTCGAAGCGTGTCCAGTCGTGCCACGGAATTCGATCCGTTGAGTTGCCCCACCGTGAACAGCATCTGCCTTTCGATGGCCTCTGGCGGTTTTCCATAACCGTCAATCACTTCGCCATCGAATTCGAAATTGAGAAAAACCGCTACAGCGCTGGCGTCGCCCTTGCTGTCGATGGCCTTGACGTAATCTGCGTCAGCGACAGCGAGGTTGCTCTCTGAATC
Organism: uncultured Bradymonadales bacterium; assembly: GCA_964394615.1. GTDB lineage: Bacteria > Myxococcota_A > Bradymonadia > Bradymonadales > Bradymonadaceae > JBFFMO01. The sequence continues at coordinate 160,286 of CAYMYJ010000001.1, forward strand.
GGTGTCCGAAGTGCAGGCCGACGTGAACACGAATGCGACGCAAGCGAGCGGCAGAGATTTTCGAAGCAGTGAGAAACGCAAGGGCACTCCAATTCATTGAGATGCGCCAACGTAGTGCAGTACTCGTGCCACGTCGATTGCACTTCGGGCGATTACTCCTAAGTAACGGCCGTTTTGGAATAAAGATCGTTGCCGTCATTTTGAGGCCATTACGAGGTGATAGGTGGACTAGCCACATGCTGGGACTCGTCAGCCGAAAAGGGAGCGCATGTGCTCCAGGTGGTTTGGCGAGCCATCGAGCAAGAAACAAAAAAGGCTTCCGGAAGGAAGCCTTTAACAGTTGGCATCGGGCTTAGAGGCGCTTGCCATCAAGGGTGTACGACGAAGCCTTCCAACCCTGAACCATCACGTTGATGGTGGTTGGTGCGTTGATTTCAACGGCACACGACTCTTTGGAGCCTGATTTGTATGGGCGGCAATCGTATTCGGTCAGGGTCGGCTCGTTTCCAACTCGGACGTAGAGGTCAGCGTCGTTATCGCCATTCAGCTCGAACACGTATTTGCCAGCTGCGACCACGCCGGTCGTGAATCGTTTTTCTTCGCCACGAGCCACCGAACCACGATCGCTCAGGCCTTCCCAAGCGTCATTGGCTGGTTCGCCTGGTTCTGCGCCTGGAACAAATTTGTTGTCTTGTTCACCGGAGACCAAGATGACTTCGGACTGGTCGATTTTCTCGAAAATCTGTTCGTAGGTTTTGGGGCTATCGTGATCGATGAGTGCTCGAACCAATTGAGTCGTGGCATTCGACATTTCACGAAAGAACGAAGGCATCGCGTTGGTGACGATATCGAGGTGCTTGGTGCCAGTGGGGTCGTCGCTGTTGACTTCTGCGCGTGCGTCCCACATCGCGCTGTCGATGTAGGCGTATGAGTCACAGCCGTTCATGAAAACGATTGAGTATTGGCCTTCGACCCATTTACCCTTTTGGGCAAGCGCACGAACGTTTGAGCCCAATCCAGCGTGGCCGTTGTAGACGATGAGGTCTGCGTCGCCCGAAAGATTTTCGTAGCGAGTGGTGAAAGACGCGGGAGCGGTTCGCACATTATCGACCAAGATGGCCACGACTTCGACGGTTTTTCCGTCTGGCATGACGCCGCGGAAGGTGACGTCAGGAGCGGCAACGCCTGGTGCGTTGGGTACAAGCGCCGGAACGGTTTCGACATCACCGAGGATCGACAATTCAGTCTTCATGACCGAGATGAATCGATTATAGGCCGAAATACCTGCGTCCGATGACGAGGTCGCACCGTCTTCGTATTTGCCGAAAACCGCGACGACCTTGAGCGCGTCGTCTTCCCAGACCTTATCGTATTCGGGGTATTTGCCCGAAGTGTTGATGTCGCTGAGTGTCACGGTGGCGTTGGTCGTGAGCGTCACGCCTTCTTCGAACGAACAACCACTTCGGTTGGGTCGGAAATAATACCACATGCTGCCCGAGTCGACTTCGTGCGCGCCAAAATCCACGCAGGTATGTCCGTATTTTTCGGCAAACTCGTTGAGCGAGTCCTGACTCATGTTCACGGGCAACGTCAGCTTGTAGCTTGAGGGGACGTTGGTCTTGCTTCCCCAAGCGACAGGCAGAATGGCGTGATACGAGACCTTGGTGGTCCCGTCGGCCAATCGCTCACTCTGGACATTCGAGAGCGTCATCGTGTCCAAACGGCCAACAGCGTTCGAGCCGTTCAGGTGCCCAATCGTGTAGAGCATCTGGTCTTCGATCTGTGCTTCCGGTCGCCACGACGATGCGGTGATCAGTTCACCGTCGAATTCGAAATTAACAAAAACCGCGACAGCGCTAGCGTCGCCTTTATTGTCGACCGCTTTGACGTAATCAGCGTCGGCGACAGAAAGGTTTCCAACCGGCTCAGCATCCGATCCGCAGGCAGAAGCGAACATCAGTGCGGCACAGGCGAGGGGCAGGGTATTTCGAAGTGGCGAGAAACGCATGAGGACTCCGTAGGCATTGGATGATGCATGATACTAATGCAGCACTCGTGCCATCTTGGTTGATTGACCTGTTTTTCTTAAGTGGCCAATTTATAAGGTTAATTATGATGCGTGGGTGTTTTGGATTTGAGTGTGGCAACTTGGGTTGCCGCTTTTAACGGCTTGCCTGCAACTCGGCTAGCCGTTTGAATTGGTCGACGATCGAAAGTTCTGGGTCAAAATACTCAAAAAACGTGTCCAGCGATTCCGTGATCGGAGGCCGTTCGGTGATTTCAGCCCATTTAAGGAATGGGACAAGGAACGGGCGAGCGGTGGCGACCTCATGCCGCAGGAGCAGGGCCGTTGCACCGCCGTTGGCAAGAAATCCAGTCGATTCGTACGCCGCGAAGACGAGCTCCTTGTCGTAGGCGACCATCCTCGCCTCGGCCGACCAACCCTCTGGACCACTCGTCAAAATCGCATATTGCGCGCGAGTATCCGAGTTGAAGGGCAGGCCAACGCTGCCGACGTTCACGGCAAGACCTTCGGGCAAATGCCATTGAGCGGGACGATGGGTATGGCCGCAGACGAGCACATCGCCGCCGCTTTCAATCAGGTATTTCTGGACCTTCGCGTCGTCAGTCCACGGCCCCAGACCTTCGTTGTAGGATGATGGGCTGCCATGAAAGATTTTGACGCTTTCGGCAGTGGCCGGACTGGTCGAAAAAGGAAAGGAGTCGATGTACGCGATATCGCTCTCGTCCAGTTCGGCTGCCATCCAGCGCGAACATCCCCATTCTTCGGCCTCGAGCCATTCGGCCGGAACTTCGCGACGACGAAAAGACAGAATATAGTCTTCGTGATTTCCACGAACACTGCGCAGGCCCAATGATTGAGCCCGCTTAACGACGGCACTGCCCTGAGGGCCACGGCCCACCAGGTCGCCAGCAAGAATGATCTCGTCCACGGATGCGGTCGCAAGGTCGTTTAAAACGGCTTCAAAAGCGGGCAAGTTTCCGTGGATATCAGCGAGGACTGCAATTCGGGTCATAGGGTCTTCATACCCAAAGATAGGGCTTCCAATGGTCAGGCTGATGGCCATCCCATGGACTCATGGTGAACGGCAACCATCTGGGCGCGCGAGGACGCTGTGCGAGCGTCATGCGGGCGTCTTCAAGGGTGTAATCACCTTTTTGACGATTGCATGGCTCGCAAGAGGTCACGATATTTTCCCAGGAAGTCTGCCCACCTCGGCAACGTGGGATCACGTGATCGAATGTGAGCGTCGCTTCCAAGTTGGAGACCCCGCAATACTGGCACAGATAGCCGTCTCGGCGATACACATTCGCGCGAGAGAATTGAATCGTCCGCCGCGGCACCTTGACCCGCCGGACGAGTCGAAGGACCGAAGGCAAGGTGTGTTCGGCCGACGCGGACCTCACGCTGGAGTGTTGAGGCTCGAGAATCTCGGCCTTTCCAAGCACGATAAGCGTGATGGCCTTTTTCCAGTCGATCACCAGAATTGGCTCATAGGTCGAATTTAGCAGTAATGCAGGCTCCATCTTCAAATACTCGCAATGCACGCTCCGTTGAGCGGGGTGACATACAGACTATCTAAGATTCAAAACTACTTTAAGTATTTCCGTTTGGTCATGTTTTGTGCGCCTCAGGGCTACCCACACCAAAAAAGATCACAAAAAAGCCGGCCATTTCTGGCCGGCGATTCTTAGAGGCAAACTCCGTTCACACATTGATATTTCTGTTCGCGGGGACAGTCTGAGTTCGACGTACATTGCTGCACGCTGCCGGCCCAACGACGGTATGGAATCACCACACGGTCGCCGGTTTGCGGTGGCGTCGGCCCCTTGAAGAGGACGCGGTTCACGATGCTGTCGTAATCCCAGCCATCCGCGCGACTTCGGGTCCAGTCGATGATCGTTGCGGTTGAGACCTGGCCGACTTTGACTTTCATCGACGGCGCCACGGGGACACCTCGTAGGCGCAGGCCGCTGGCGATGCCGGCGGAGGCCGTCGCAATCTGCTCCAGAGTCGTCGAAATGTCGGCCTGGCAGATGCTGCCTGCGGTTCCACCGGTGCGCTGAACGATTCGGTGGATGCCTGCCGACGCTTCCGAAGCGATCGTGCAGGGCGTGCCTGGAATCCAGAAGATGCCGAAGACAGTGGCGCCCACATCGGGACGCAGGAAGTAGTCAATGAAGGGTTGGGTGACCATGTCGAGTTTCGCCGAATCAAACGAGGGATCCAGTGTTGGGTCGTTCGGAGTTTCACCAGCTCCACCGGCGTCTCTCCAGCCCATTTTTGACTGAATATGGTCATCGAATTCGTCGGTCACGCTGATGACGACCACGGCAGCGTCGGTGCGGATCTTGGTGTTATTGGTATCCGAGCGAGGCAGGGCGCGTGAAATTGCTGCGGCTCCCATGGTGACCGTGTGTTCGCCGGCGTTACGCAGTGCGTGCTGGCTAGGGTCGAGCTCCGAGATGCAAGCCGTGAACTTGGCGACGTCGGTCGTGAAGTTCGCTTGATTGGTGTCACACAGCTTTCCGTTAGGCAGATAGGCGGCCGGTCCGAAGCCGATGGTAGGGCAAGTGCCCGTGAAGCCGGAGCCGAATTGGGCGCGCAACGTTGGATCAATAGCCATATCGGTATCGATGCCAGCGCATGAACCCGAGGCCACAGCGATTCGCCAATCGAGGTTCGAAGCCTGAAGAATCTGAGTGAATTGGGCGGCGAAATTACGAACCGCAGCGATTTCCTCGCCCATCGATCCCGAGCCGTCGAGCACCCAAATGAAGTCGACCTTGGCCTTGGTATCGACGCGGTAGGACACACATTCGTCTTCGAGTGTTTCCGAAGCCTTTGCGACCGAGGTCCCGCCCGTCAGGTCATCGATACGATAACCGGCGTTTGAAGCTGCGTTTGAATAGGCCGAATCCGCGACGGTCGCCAACGTGATCACGTAGGTCGCGCCTCGGCGAACAACTTGGTAGACCGCCAAGATAGGGTCGTTCGCGGGTGTCGTGGTAAACGCACCGGCAAGGGTCGGATTGACGGCTGCATTGCCCAGCTTGCCGAGGATCTGATTTCGCACGGTGTCGGCTCTGAGTCCTCCAGAGAGCTGAATCACGCCGTTCACAACGGCTTGGAATCCGTCGTGTGTTGTCGTTCGGCGACCTGATGAGCGTAACGAAGCGCTTGGGAAGACAGCGCGGACCTGCGAAAAAATATGATTCGAGACCAGCTCTGGGGTGGTTGCGGCGGCAGGTGTGGTCAGTGAGGCGACAAAACCAGCATAACCAGAAGTCGCGTCGTTGAAGCCATGGGCATTCAAGCCTGCGATGGGGGCCGAAGGAACGCCGAGAACCAACGCCAATTTGTAGTCGCCGGCGTTATTTACCAGCAATTGAGGATCGACGAGGTTTGCTGTGTCTTCGGGACGGCAGCCTAGATACTGGACTTCATCGCTATCCGGCGTCCCGTCACCATTCGTGTCGGCCTTGCACGGGTCGGATTCTCCATTCGAGCACGCAGGAGCGAACACGCGGTTCACACAGGTGCCGAGCATGCCATCTTCGTTGAAGTCCTCGATGCCATCCGGCAGGCCGTCACCGTCGGTGTCTTCTTTGGTCGGGTCCATGCAGCCCGATGCGATTTCCGGCCCGTCCAGGATGCCATCGTCGTCGGAGTCGATGTTGAGGGGATCTGAGCCAGCGGCAACTTCGTCGCCGTCGTTGGCTCCGTCACCGTCGGTATCGGGGCTTCTTGCGTCGGTTTCACCGGGATCGATGCGACAATTTGAGTTCTTGTCTTCCTGCCCGTCCAGAAGGCCGTCGCGGTCTGTGTCGGGGCGCGCAGGATCTGTCCCAAGCGAACACTCGCAACCGTTGGTCAATCCGTCTTGATCGCTGTCGAGCGCGGCCGAACAACGATCATTGTCACCAACGTCCGCGGCCATATCAAGGAAGGGGTTGGGTGGCAGGTCGGGTTCTTCGAGGGCATCGGTTCCGCCGTCAAGACCGTCGTCGCCCGCATTATTATTGGGGGTCGTTCCCGTTCGCCCAGGCTCGCAAACACGCGAAATCGGGTTCAGGACTTCGCCCGTGTCGCACGTGATGCCCGTGCTTTGGGTATCGTCGCTGCAGCCAGCAAAAAGTCCGATGAGTACGACTAGCGATATTTTTTTCATTTGATTCCTCATATCCCCGAAATGTAGCGATTTGCGCGACTTGCCACAACTGTCAAGCCTTGTGATAGGGCTCGCCGCGCAAAATTGTGCAGGCTCGGTAGATTTGTTCCACCAGAATGAGTCGCGCGATATCGTGTGGCAGCGTCATCGACGACAGCGCGAGTTTGGCGTCAGCGGTGTTTAGCCAGTCTGGATCAAGGCCCGCAGCGCCGCCGATCACAAAGGCGACGTGCCGCGTCGATCGGTTCATCAGGTTCTGAAGCTGGTCCGCGAGCTCGACACTCGTCGCGTGCTTGCCATTTTCATCCAAGAGGATCACGTGGGCGCCCTCCGGAATCACGTTCTTCAGGGCGGCGGCTTCGGCCGTCTTTACCTGAGATTCCGGGCCTTTTCCCTCACGCACTGAATGCGTTTCGAAGGGTAGGTAATGCGTAATGCGCTTTTCGTAGTCGGCGTTTAATGCCGCTAGATTTTTGTCTTTAAGACGTCCAACGGTGACCAGGTGAATCTTCATGCAGCCTCAGGTTCGCAACTTTTTTTGGCCTTGTCCGATAACGGGACAAACAAGGAGCCAAGATGTTGCGATTTTTGTTACCAGCCCGATGCCCGATCTGCGACACCTATCTGAAAACCGAGGGCATCTGCTCGATTTGTCGCGCCGGTCTTTTTCCGGTGGAGAATGCCTGCGTTCGGTGCGCCCAACCGATGGGAGAATATACGCTCGCGGACTTATGCATCGATTGCATGAGGAGCCCTCCATCGTTTGATGGGGTATGGGTTCCGTGGCAATTTAGCGGGGTGTTGCACGACCTCGTTGTCCGCATAAAAACCGGGAGAAATCCGCAGTACCTTCGACCGCTCGCACTGGAATTCAGGGACTGGTTATCGTGTCAGCCCGTGCCCGAATCCGTGTCCTGGACGGTGGTCCCCATGCACAAAGATGACCTGCGAAAACGCGGCTTTAGTGTGCCTTCGCTGATGGGGCGGTTTTGCGGAATCAGAGTGCAACACGTGATCACAAAATCACGAATGACACAGAAACAGGCCACTCTGGGGCGTCATGAGCGTGCGATAAACCTGAAGGATGCTTTTGTGTCCAAAACTGTTACGGGCGATTGGATTATTTTGGACGATGTCATGACGACCGGTGCGACCTTGAACGAAGCGGCGCTGGCGCTCAAACGTGCCGGCGCGGATCGAGTGTTTGGAGTCGCATTGGCACGAACGATCTAGCAGCCAGATCAAAGATTCTGGTCCTAGAAATCACTCAATCCAGCCCCGGGACAGGCGCCACGCAGATCGGTTGGGAAGACGCCTACGCCAACCCGAAAAACGTAAGGACCCGCGGATCGCTAAGGTCCTCCACCACCAGAACAGGCTGATATTCGGCCAGTTTCTGTGCGGGGAAACCGCCTGTGGCGACGGCGATGCATTGGGCGCCAATCGCGTGGGCTGCCTGAACATCAAGCGGAGTATCACCAATGATCACACCCGCGGCTTTTGGATCGTTTAGCAGGTCGCGTCCTCGATTCAGGCCGGCTTGGATCAGGTTGGGTCGCAGCTCGTCGTCGCATCCAAATCCGCCGAATGAAAACTCTTGGTTTAATCCTGGGCGGTCCAGCTTGATTCGCGCGCCTTTTTCGATGTTTCCTGTGCCAAGACCGACCGCAAAGTCCGCACGATTCAGCGCTTTGGCCAGCGTTCTCGCCGATTCAAAAGTCTGAAAGTTTTGGGCGAGGCGAACTTCGTCGGTCAATAAGTCCAGGTATGCGTCCAAGATGGTGTCGATCAGCGCGCTCTCTGGTTCCACGTTGGCGTTGAGTAGGGCTTTGCGCACGATGCCGCGGTCGGTCATGCCGCCCAAAGAAAAGTCAAAGACGTCATCACGTCCGACCACAGCCTTGAATCCGTTGCGCATGGCGACTCGGCCAGCTCCGCCGGTGCTGACCAAGGTGCCGTCGATGTCAAAAAGAACAACTTTCATGGAGACTTCCAGTTTGCGATTTCTTCCATGAACTCTCTGACGCGAGCGACATCCACGGGGTTTCTGGTGATGCCAGCACGCTTGAACCACGTGCCCACGATACCCCCTGAGACATGCGGCAGCACTTCGTCAAGAAGCTCTGGAACGAGGCCAGAGCCCACGTACACCGGAACCGACGCAGCGGCTTGGCGCACGGTCTGGAGTGTTTCGATATTAACCGGCTCGCCGGTTCCACTGCCTGACACGATGACGGCGTCGGCGAGTCCTCGATGAACGCAGTCTCGCGTGGCTTCGTAGGGATCTGAGGTGCCCAACGGCGAGGCGTGTTTCACCAAAACGTCGGCAAGAATCTTGGCACGACATCCGAGTTCACGGCGGTAGCGCAGGGTCATATGAGCCTCGCCCTCGATCAACCCTTGGTCGGTGACGGCGGCCCCGACATGCACGTTCACCCGAATGAAATCGAGTTCGCACGCCGCGGCGATGCCCATGGCGCTGTAGGCGTCATTGCGAAGGCAGTTTATCCCGACTTCAATGCCAAGGGTCATCTTGCATTGGGTGGCGATTCGAGTCAGCGCTGCGACCTGGTGAGGAGGAATGCGATTTGCCGCGTCGCCTTTCACAAAGGGAATCGACCCGAAGTTTTCGATGATGATTCCGTGTACTCCGCCTGCCGCCAAGGCTTCAGCGTCTCTCATCGAATTACTGTACGCTTCTTCGAAGGTTGTCCCGTGGGGGTCACCAGGAAGTGCTGGCACATGGACGACGCCGTAAATCGTTTTCATTTTTCCTCCAGGCCCAGGTCCTTGAGGACCGCCATTGCTGCGTTATGACCACTCGCGCCAATCACAGATCCAGCGGGATGACAGCCCGCGCTACACGAATACACGTTTTCTGCCGGCGTTCGGTATGGGTGTCGATCGGCGAATCCGAAGATATTATCGATGTGGTGAATATGGCCGTGGGTGATGCCGAAATGCGACTCGATCGCTTTGGGGTGCAGCACAAACATGTCGTCGACAAGCGACGATGTGTCTGGCGCGAATTGGTCACAGATCGACAGCAAATGATGCGCGTACTTATCGGCTTCGACTTCCCACGATGAACCTTGAATTTCATAAGGCACCCACTGCACAAAAAGAGCCGAGCTGTGGCGCCCCTTTTCGTCGGTCATCGTTGGGTCGACTGGCGTGTGTACGTACCACTCGATGGTTGGGAACTCAGGAAGACGGCCGGCCTTTGCGTCTTCGTAGCTGTCTTTGAGCGACTGCCAGACGACCGATTCGTCCGGCAAAATATGCATCGTCGCGCCATGTTGATTCAGGCGTTGAGGAAGGCAGGTGAAGGTTGGCAGGTCGCGCAATGCGAGGTTCACCTTCATCGTCGAACCGGGCCGTTTCATTGAATCCAATCGCTGATTGAACTCGGCAGGGTAGGCGTCTTCGCCGACCAAATCCCTGAGGCGATAGGGGTCGGCATTCGAAATGACCTTACGCGCCACCAGCTCACGGCCATCCTTCAAATGCACTCGAGCCGGTGAGCCTGCCTCAATCTTGAGCACTTCGGCGTTGGTCTCGATGATTGCACCCGCGGCCCGCGCTGCGTCGGCGAATCTGGAACTCACGGTTCCCATGCCGCCTTCGACGACCATCCATGTGCCATCCGAGTCTGGAAGGCGACACATATTATGGATCAGGAAATTCATGCCCGAACCGGGGGTATCCCAGGTTGAAAAACTCCCCGAAAACGCGTCCGTCACCGCGTACATGGCCTTGATGAGGTCACTTTTAAAACCGAAACGATCCAAATAATCGCCAATCGGATTGCGGCAGAGGTCTACAAAGATCTGGCGAAGAGCGGGGCGGACATAACGTTCAGCGGTTTCTTCAATGGTGAAGGGTTCACTGAGCCAGGTCGGGGAAATATCGTCACGAAGCTGTGCGATTTCGTCCTGCAAACGAACGTGTGCGTCCCAATCTGCTTTCGAAAAAAACTCGATAAATTGGCGTTTTGTGTCTTCGGCATCGCTGCCAAACATCAGGTAGCGGTTTCCCGTCGTGGGCACAAAATAATGAGGGTCACGCCGTTTTACCGGGATATCGACGCCCAGTTTTTGAATCAGCTCCGGCGGCATCAATCCCAGAAGGTACGCACCTGTGGATTGAGGAAGATTTGGCGCGTTAACAAAAGGCTTTTCGGTGCGGACGGCGCCGCCAACGACCGATTTTTGCTCAAGGACGTGCACCTTTAGCCCGGCTCGGGCAAGAAGAATTGCCGTCACCAATCCGTTATGACCTCCGCCAACCACAATTACGTCCAGTTCGCTCATAGATTATTCTCTAATTGTGCCAAAATCTGGCGAGTTTCCTGGGCGGCGTGCAGTTCGCCCGCGGCCTCGAAGACGTTTGCCATGGTGGCCAGCGCGTCCGTGTTTTGTCCTAATTGGGGTTGGGCCCGATTCAGAAATCCAATGGCAATTTCGTGTCGCCCCGCTTGGCTGTGCGCGTCGGCCAGTAGGAGCGCCGTCCAAGGGGATTCGATGTCCAGGCCGTCGTACATCGTCAGGGCGGAATCCAACGACGCGATGGCATCTTCGGGTTTTCCAGCGCGCAGGAATGTCACGCCTAATTCGTGCAGCAAATCAGCGGGGTCTTGACCGGTATCGGTGGTCAGGTCCACCAATTGTACCGCCTGCGACAGCAACTCGAGCGCCATGTCGGCCTTGTCGATTTCACGGCAAAATTTGCCAAAATCTTTCAGGATTTCGAGCATTCTTTTTTGGTTATCGGCCCCTGAAATATAGCGCAGCGACGTCGTGTAGGCGTCAATGGCTTGGGTCGTGAACGGAATTTCAGGCGGCACAAAACCTGCCAGCGTGTCTTCGAGCCCCTCAGGCGAAATGCCCAATTCACTCAGTTCAGCCAAGACCGCCGCCATTTGACCCACGGCATGTTCGACCATCGCCAACGGCTCCAGCGCCATCGCGAGGCGTTGGTGAAGGAACGCCATCGACCCTGGGTCGGGCATGGACTCGGCTCGCGTGATTGTGCGGCGGAATTCTTCGGCTGCGCGACGGAACTCTTCTTTGGTCAGAAAGGCTTCGGCCAGTTGGAAATTCAACGTTGCGATGAATTCTGGCGCCATCCCGCCGTCTTCCATCATTCCCATGCCGCGCTCAAAGGCCTCGATCGCTTCGTCGTATTGTCGCAGCTGGACATAGGCCTCTCCGATCTTGCCCCACGAATTCCCGACGCCTCCACGTGACTCCCCGCCACGTTCCTCATAACGAATCATGAAACGGTAGGCGTCTAACGCCTCGCTTGCGCGTCCATCGATCATCGCAAGATTTCCGACGAACTCGAAAAACTTCGCCCGTGCAAGTGGGGTCGAGTCTTCAGGTGGCAGCGCGCCAAGCTCCTCGCTGAGGACTTTGGCAGCGTCGATATCGCCGTTTGCGAGGTGCGACATGCCGGCGATCACCCGCTCGTCAAAACCAGTCATTTCTCTCTCCGTCGTAGGCCGAATCATGATGAGCCAAGACGCTACAAGATCTGGAAGTTGGCGTCAGTGCGTAATCGAGCGTTGCTGAAACTTTGCAAGCACGGCATGAATCCGATGCTTGGAGGTATGAATGTCGAAAAAATCAGAACCGCTGAAAATGCTGGCTGCGCTTGTCCCGTTCGTCTTGGCGTACAAATGGCGTGCTGGCTTTGCTGTCTTGCTGTTGATCGCGGCAAAGGTGGCCACGGTTGGGGTTCCACTTGTGCTCAAACAAATCGTGGACGCGCTCGATGCGAGCAAAGGCGCAATATTGGCCGCGCCCGTGGGTTTGGTCATAGCCTATGGGGCGTTGAGGGCGTCGACGTCGTTGTTCCGAGAACTTCAAACCGTGGTGTTCGCCAAAGTTCGTTACGGCATTATGCGTTCGATGTCGGTCAAATTACTAAACCATCTTCACACGTTGTCGCTGCGCTTTCACCTCGACCGCAAGACGGGTTCCATCACACGAGACATCGACCGCGGGACGAGCAGTATCGGCACTTTGCTGAATTATCTGCTCTTTAATATCGTGCCGACTCTCATCGAAGTCGGCATGGTTTCGTCGATTTTGTTGGCGAAATATAATTGGCGGTACACGGCCGTGATCGTCGTGACTTTCTCGTTTTACGTGGCGTTTACGCTCTGGGTTACGAGCTGGCGGATGAAATTTCGCAAAGTCTCGAATGAGCTTGATTCCAAGGCGAGTTCGTTCGCCATCGACAGCCTTCTAAACTTCGAAACCGTGAAATATTTTGGGAACGAGAAATTCGAAATTGATCGTTACGACGAGGCTCTGCGTGACTACCAGGACGCCAGCCTTCAGTCGCAATCAAGCCTCTCATTTCTGAACGAAGGGCAGAGCATCGCGATTTCGATCGGTGTCACCGTCATCATGGTGCTCGCCGCTGATGACGTGGCGTCCGGCGCGATGTCGATTGGCGATTTGGTCGCAGTGAACGCGTTTTTGTTGCAGCTTTTCATGCCGCTCGGGTTCCTGGGCATGGTCTATACGATCTTGAAAAATTCCTTCACGGACATGGAACGTATGTTTGTGTTGATGGACTCAGTCCCTGAGATCCAGGACAAGCCCGATGCCGAGCCGCTCCACAAACCCAAGGGCCATGTGCGATTTGAAAACGTGGTTTTTGGTTACGACAAAGAACGCGAAATTCTGCACGGCGTGTCGTTCGATATCGCGCCGGGTCAGAAATACGCCATTGTGGGCCCAAGCGGGTCGGGAAAATCCACGGTCGCGAGGCTTCTCTTTCGATTTTACGACGTTTGGGACGGTTCGGTGAGCATCGATAATCGCGACGTTCGTAATGTTTCGCAGAGTGATGTCCGGGCTTCGATTGGTATCGTCCCTCAGGACACGGTGCTCTTCAACGAATCCATCTTCTACAACATTTCATATGGTCGACTTGATGCCACACGGGACGAGGTCGAGGCCGCTGCGAGACTTGCGCACCTTGACCGGTTTATCGAAACGCTACCGAACGGATGGGACACGATGGTGGGCGAACGTGGCCTGAAATTATCAGGGGGCGAAAAACAGCGTGTCGCCATCGCTCGAGCGATTTTAAAAAATCCAAGTATTTTGATTTTCGACGAAGCCACGTCGTCGCTGGACTCGGGTTCCGAACAAGCGATTTTGGCAGCGATGCACGAGGTCGCTCAGAAACGAACGACCCTCACCATCGCGCATCGTCTGTCGACGATCGTGGATTCCGATGTGATTTTGGTGATGCGCGACGGCATGATTGTGGAGCGGGGCTCTCATAAAGACTTGCTGGAATCCAAGGGCGAATACGCAAGGCTTTGGGCACTGCAGCAGGCAGAAGCTGAGGAAGCGATACAAGAAACGACGACTCCGGCTGACATTTAGATCCATCTCGGCGACGATGCGTTGATACCGCAATCACCACAGTTGCCCCGAGAATGCGATGAATCGGTCGATCTTGTTCCTTTGCCTATTTGCTGTTGCCTGCGACACAACCCCTGAACCAAAGTCGCCCAAGCATGCGCCCCTGAGTCAGGCTCCGATCGCCGAGGTCGCGCATTCGGAAGTCGTGGGCACCCATGGTGGAATTACGCTTCGCAGCAAGGGCAGCACTGCCGCCCTGTGGAAGGATGGAGACACGATTTCAGCGGGCACGGTCGTTGAGACCGACCAGCACACACGTGCTCGCCTGACCTACGAGAAGTCAGTCGTTATCGTCTCGCACGCCACGACGCTCACTTTTGATGGCAAAGACGAGATGACGCTCGACAAGGGACGCGTCGTCATCGAGGCCGGCGAGACACCGCTTCGCGTGAATACACCGGCGGGAACGTTCGCATTGCATCGCGCAAAAGTCTCGTTAGTGGTCAGCGGAACGACGGTGACCAGCACGGTTTCGCAGGGATACGTCGAGGCTCAAGGAGAGACCGAAAATGTCCTTGCGCATCCCGGCATGGAGGTCGTCTGGAATAAGGGCTCTCAGCCCACCACACGTTGGTCGAACGCGCTGGGCACCGAACTCGGCTGGAGTGCCGACGTTTCAGAGCACCCTTCGGAAACTCCGCGTCCGTCCTCGGGCCTTGGCAAGCTGGTCGGAAAACAACCCAATGGAGAGCGAGAACGCCCCCTTGAGTTGGTGTCTCATGCCGTCAACGTGCGGGTGCAGGGCAATGTCGCCTTCACCGAAATTCACGAAGCATTCAAGAACCCGACGGGCGAAACACTCGAAGGCATGTACCGCTTTCCACTGCCAGCCGATGCCCAGATTGCCAGTCTTTCGCTGAAAGTTGGAAATCGCTGGATGGACGGCGAGTTCATGGAAACCGCGCGTGCCGAACGAATCTTTCGAGATGTGGTCGACCAGTGGTTGGACCCGGCACTCTTGAAATGGAAACAGGGGAATCAATTCGAACTGCGAATCTTCCCGATTCTTCCCAACCAGGTGCGTGAGGTCAAAATTGGCTACATCCAAACCCTTGCCCGCGACAGCGATGGTTATCGCTTCACTTATCCGATGCCGGTGGATGTTGGAGCGCAAATCCCCGCCGGAAAATTCTCGATGAACGCTACGGTATTCGGGGTCGACACGGCCTCACCCGTGAGTGCCGAAGGTTATGACGCCACCATCGTCCGAGGGGCAACCGAGGCTGATGTTTCGGTGGCGCGCGTGTCCTACGAGGCTTCCGACTTTGTCGCGGCGGGCGATTTTACCGTTCGTTTTGCGCGACCTAAAGATACCGGAGTGAACGTCTACACCTTCGACGAAACGATTCGAAAAGGTGAGCCTTCTTATGCGGCCGTCACGGTTCGCCCTGATTTGGGCACCACTGCCGAGGTCGAAAGTCGCGATTTCGTATTGGTCGCCGACACCTCGTATAGCCGCCAGGGAGCCACCCATTCGCTGCAAGCGGAGCTCGTGGGTCGCCTGATTGCCGAAATGGACCCTCAGGATCGGGTCACCGCCATCGCATGTTCTGCCACCTGCCGTCCGTTGGGCGCACCGGAGCTCAGCGGGGCATCGATCGACCGCGCGAGAGAAGCTGCTGAAGGACTTTCGAACATCAAGCCAGCGGGAACGTTTAACGCCGTCGAATCGCTGCGGGTCGCGGAACGCATGTTCAATTCCCGCGATTCGGCCTCTGCCAAGCGGGCTGCCAACGTAATCTTTATTTCCGACGGTGTTTCCAGCGCTGGGGCGGCCAATCCAGATACCCTGCGCAAGGCCGTCAATAACCTGTTCGGGGCCAAGAATATTCGAATGACTCTGGTCGATTTGGGTGGAGACACGGACAAGCTAAACCTTGACGCGATGGCGACAGGGGCGGGCGGAATGGTGGTCACATTGGATCCATCAGCAACCCCGAGCGCCAACGCACTCGAAGTGTTGCGCCATCATTACGGAGCGTTGCTGACCGATATTCGAATCGAATGGCCCGAAGGCGTGAGTGAACCGACCCTTCCATCGTCGACGACGCTGGCACCGGGAGACGAGCTTGTGATGGCCGCACGTTTTTCTGGACCAGTCGTCGGAACTCTGGTGATCCACGGCGTTCGTTCTGGGGAAGCGTTCACTCAGGAAGTTCCCCTGAATTTGATGCCGTCGACCTCGAAGGCGAGCGCGTTTGTGCCACGTCAGTGGGCGGCAATGCGAATTGCCGACCTCGACCTTGAAGGAGACGCGCGAAGAACCGACATCATCGGTCTTTCGGTGCGTTACGGCGTTCTTTCTCGCCACACGGCGCTGCTGGCATTGGAAGATGAGCAGATGATGGACGATTACGGCGTGCGCAAGCAGAAGCGAGCCGAAATGGACTCTGCGGTCGTCGAGGAGGAACCAGCCGAGGACCGCGGTATGCTTGGGGCCGGCGATGCGGCGCCAAGTCCAAGCCGTTCGTCGTCCAAGAAGACCCCATCTCCGGTCCCCATGGCCGCCCCGAGAGCCGAAACCGTGGATCGACTTGACGACGGTCTTTCCAATGCTGAAACCGCTCAGGCAAGCAAGTCCGCAGACTCCAAGGTTTTGGTACCCTTAGGTAAGGCCACTTCGAAGCCGCGAGCCGCCAAAGAAGAGGCGCGACCCATGAGCCTCGGCGACTCGGATGAAATCAGCTTCTTTGGCTCGGGTGGTGGCGTGACAAAAGGTGAGAAGACTATTTCAAAACGGCGTCCAGCTCGTGGAAGACGCGGACCTACGATGGTGCGGAACGCCAGTGTTTCCGAGCCTCAACGGCCGACAGATTCCGAAAATAGGAATGCAGCCAATAAACGTTCGGCCTGGGAAAATGAGCCTGAAAATCGAACGAAACGAATGCAATATATTCGCGCGCTGATTGCCGCAAATCAGTTTGCTGGCGCCGAAACAGAAGTCGAAAAATGGCTCACACTCAACGCGATGGATGCCGAGGCGGCGGTGCAGATGGCGCAGGTTAAATCGTTGGACGGTCATCTTGATGACGCTCTAACCTGGCTGGAGTCCGGCGCGGACGCTCAGCCCCGAGGTGTTTGGGTCCATCAACGTCTTGCCGCCGCGTACGCAGCATCGGGTCGTGACGCACTGGCCTGCGCCCAGACGTCATTGCTTGGCGATATTGGGATTCAAACCCGTACGCAAAGGAAAACCGATATTCTTGAGTGCCCAATGACCACCGACCTGTCGCTCTTCGGTCTGGCTCGCGATCGATTGAGCGGTGGCGAGGTTCCCAACCCCAGGGTGGGAAGCGGCGACATTCATGTGTCGTGGACGGGAGACCCTGACGCGCACATTGAAATCATCGAACCCGACGGAAGGGTACTTTCGTGGCTTTCCCAACGTCGCAATATCAAGGTTTCCGGGGTCGGTACCCAGAAGTCGGAACTCTTGGTTCCCCGCGTACGCAGCCGCCAAGTCTACGGAATTTGGATTGTTTCCGACAAGGTGGGCAGCGCGGGAACGGTGACGGTGCAGTCTGGATCCACGAAGCGTGTGTTCCAGGTGCAGGGACGCTCCAACCGAACAGAAGTGGCTGAGGTGAGCGTTTCTGAGGCTTGGCGCTATTAGACCTGGTTGTCGTCGAGTCGAGCTGGGTTGACCCAGACGCTGACGCGGATTCGACACCAGTTGCCACGGAAAGGGAGGCGGTGGTTGACGAGCTTGTCAGTTTAGACTCAGATACGTGGCATCAAGGAGCTGTCATGATCGAGTTCTGGGTTAACGACGAACGAGTGAGCACGGACGAACACGAAGGCGTGTTGGTTCTAGATTTTCTGCGGAAACGCATGCGCCGGATGGGCACCAAAGAAGGGTGCAAAGAGGGCGATTGTGGTGCCTGCTCGGTCATGATTGGCGAACTCGTCAATGGGCGTGTCGAGTATAAGGTGGTGACCTCTTGCTTGGTTCCCGTTGGCGAAGTCCACGGCAAACACGTGGTCACGGTCGAAGGCGTGGGTGGAGCAGGAAAGCTCAACCCGGCGCAAGCTGCGATGGTAAAACAAGGCGGTTCGCAATGCGGTTTTTGCACGCCGGGCTTTATTGTTTCGATTTCGTGGTGGCTGCTGGCAGACAAAAGTCCCCCCACCATGGATGGATTTAAACGAGCAGTGAGCGGCAACCTTTGCCGTTGCACAGGCTACAACAGCATCAAACGCGCTGGTGAGGACCTGATTGAAGAGTTTGGTCCCTCCGGAAAAAATGTTGGCATTTGGGACGATGAGTTTCGTATCAAACGGCTGGCCGAACGCGGTTTAATTCCCAACTATTTTGTTGAGATGGCGACCCGTTTGGCGGCAATTCCCGCCCAAAAGGTCACCGAAGAGGCCGCCGATTTTTATATTGGCGGCGGCACGGATCTTTACGTTCAAAAAGGTGAAAACATTCCGGGTTCGCAGACCTCGCTGCTGTCAAAATATCCCCATATGCGCGGTATTCGAGAGCAGGACGGCTATGCGGTATTTGGCGCGTCGACGACTTTTGAGGAATTCGGCCAGTCGGAAATCGTGCGTTCCTGGATCCCCGATATCGACGATTGGCTGTGGCTGATCGCGTCATTGCACCTGCGCAATCGTGCGACACTCGCAGGCAATATTGTGAACGCGTCGCCGATTGGTGACATGTCGAATTTACTGCTCGCGATGGACGCCGAATTGGTGTTGGTTGAGGGCGATTCGACTCGAGTCGTACCCCTTAAAGAATTTTATTTAGGCTATAAAAAATTCGATAAAAAACCACATGAATTGGTGTTGGAAATTAAAATCCCGACGCCAAAAGAAGGAACTAAAATTCGGTTCGAAAAAGTCTCGAAACGAAAAGCACTCGATATTGCGACGGTGACTTCGGCCGCAAAAATCTTGCTGGCACCCGACGGGACGGTCGAGACATTCTCGATCTCTGCAGGGGGAGTCGCCGCGTTCCCATTATGGTTGAAGCGCACCGAGGATTATTTGAAGGGTAGAAAAATTAGTGTTGATGTGGCTCGGGCCGCGGTTTCATTGGCACTCCAAGAAGTGTCGCCGATTTCAGATGTGCGCGGCAGCGCCGAGTATAAAACCCTGCTATCGCGCAATTTTGTGATCGCTCATTTGATGTCTGTTTCGGACGTGAAGCTCGAGGATTTTGTATGACTCATTATGACGCCGAACTTCATGTGCGCGGAAATTCACAATACGTGGACGACGTCCCAGCTCCAGCGGGGCTGCTTCATGCCGCGATTTTTGCATCTCCCATCGCCCGAGGAAAACTAAGCGGAATCGACGCCAGTGTTGCCGGAACGATGCCAGGAGTTATTGCGATTCTGACCGCGCAGGATATCCCCGGAGAAAACCAAATCGGGGCGATTATTCAGGACGAAGTCCTGCTCGCCGTCGATGAAGTGGATTATATCGGTCATCCCATCGCGATCGTGGTCGCCGAGACGCCCGAAATCGCGCGAAGGGCGGTCAAATCGATGCATGCGATGATCGAGGCGAAGACGCCCGTCGTTTGTCCACGAGCCGCCTACAAACTTGGGCATTTTATCGACGCTCCTCGGCAATTTGTGATGGGTGACGTTGATGCGAACTGGGACGAATGCGATGTCATCGTGGAAGGCGAATGCGATATTGCGGGTCAGGAACATCTCTATCTTGAGACGCAGCGCGCTCGAGTCAGTCTTGGCGAAGGTGGCCGTCTGGTGGTGTCTTCATCCACCCAGAGTCCCTACGCCGTTCAGACTGCTATCGGTCGAGTTTGCGCTTTGCCTTCGCATTTGGTCGAAGTCGACGTGAAACGCCTTGGCGGCGGTTTTGGCGGAAAAGAAGACCAGGCCACGGCGTGGGCATGCATGGCAGCACTTGCAGCGCATGCACTGCAACAGCCTGTTGAAATCGTGTTGAACCGCGTGGATGACCTTCAGATGACGGGCAAACGTCATCCCTATAAGGCGGATTTCCGCCTCGGATTGAAGTCAGACGGTACGATGCTGGCGTACAAAACCACGCTCTATCAAAACTCAGGTGCATCGGCTGACCTGTCGACCGCAGTGCTTGAGCGAAGCTTGTTTCACGCGACGAATGCGTACCGCATTCCCCACGTGCATATTCACGCAGCGTGTTGTCGCACCAACCTGCAACCCCATACCGCTTTTCGCGGATTTGGCGGCCCTCAGTCGATGTTCGTGATGGAGAGCGCCATCTCAGCTGCGGCTGAAAAACTAGGCGTCAGCCGCGAAGATATTCAACGAAAGAACCTTCTGAAGGAAGGCGACGTGTTTTCGTACGGCCAAGTCACCGAACGGTGCCTGGCGGAGCGCGCTTGGGATGAGGCGGCCGATGGCTACAATTTGTCCAAGATGCGAAAGGATGCGGATGCATTCAATCTGAAGAATTCCGCGCATAAGAAGGGAATCGCCGTCATGCCGATTTGTTTCGGCATCGCGTTCACCAAGACCTTCTTGAATCAGGCGTCGTCGCTGGTTCATGTGTATGGCGATGGAAGCGTCAGTGTTTCGACCGGCGGTGTCGAGATGGGGCAGGGCGTGAACTCGAAGATGATCGACATCGCGGCCCAAGTTCTTGGGGTTTCAGTCGCCCGGGTGCGCGTCGAAAGCACCAACACGACGCGTATCGCGAACATGTCTCCAAGCGCTGCGAGCGCCACCGCGGATTTGAATGGTAACGCCACACGGCTGGCTGCCACCGAAATCGTGGACCGGCTCAAGAACTTTGCTGCGAAGGAATTATTGTCCACGCCTGACGCCATTGAGATTCGTGATGGTCAGGTTTTTGTGGCGGGCAAGGCGTCTGATTGGACTTGGGAAAAACTCGTTGAAACCGCCTATTTCAACCGAGTTTCCCTGTCTGAACACGCATTTTACGCGACACCCGGGATCTGGTTTGACGCGTCGAAAGAAAAGGGCCGGCCCTTCGCGTACCACGTCTATGGGACCGCGATCACGCAGGTCGACATCGACGTTTTACGCGGTACCTACGATATCGATTCCGTCAAAATCGTTCATGATTTAGGCCGGTCTGTGAACTCAGTGGTCGACCTGGGTCAGGTCGAAGGCGGCCTTGCTCAGGGCTTGGGTTGGATGACCTTAGAAGAGCTTGCTTACAACAACGACGGCAAGCTCTTGTCGCACGCGTTGTCGACCTACAAGGCGCCAGACGTGTATTTCATGCCTGATGACCTGCAGGTTCGCTGGATCACCGATGAAGGCCCGACTGGACCCTTTGGGTCGAAAGCCGTTGGAGAGCCGCCCCTGATGTATGGAATTGGAGTGTACTTCGCACTTCGCGACGCGATGCGGGCCGCAAAACCCAACGTCGATTTCCCGTATAATGCCCCGATGACACCCGAGCGAGTGCTTCTTGGACTTTGGAGCGATGTGATTGGGGAAGATGAAACCGTTGAGGCCCCAGCGCCTTAGTCGCGCTGGAGCTTCCGGACTATCTTTCGAAGTCGTTCATGTCGAAGTGACCGTAGAGTGAAGCGGGCTTGTCTTCGAGTTCAAGACGTGGAGCTTCAATCCACATGCGCTCAAGGTCGTAATCATTGCGCCGTGGTCCGTTGAAGATGTGAAGAATCGCATCCCCAAAGTCGATGAGTGCCCACTGCCCCTGATCAACGCCCTCGCGTCCATACGATGCAACTCCGGTCTCTTCTTTGAGCTTCCCTTCGACATATTTCGAGAGCGCCTGAACCTGTCGTTCGGAGCTCGCCGTCGTCACAATGACGAAATCGGTATAGGAAACACGTCCGCGTAGATCGATGACCACGGTATTCAAGGCCTTAAGGTCCCAAGTCAATTCGGCGATCCGGCGTGCAAGCACTTCGGTGTCGAATTCCTGGTTTTCTTGTTCGGCCGGTGTGGCTTTGGCTTTCATTCGTCCTCTTGTCAGTTTCGGACCTGTCCATCGCCTAAAACGATGAACTTAGTCGTTGTGAGCTCTTCGATACCCATAGGACCGTAAGCATGCAAGCGCGTCGTACTTATTCCGATCTCGGCACCCAGTCCAAGTTGATTGCCATCGGCGAATCGAGTCGACGCATTGATGACGACGCACGAGCTGTCCACGCCATCGATAAATGCCTGTGCTTGCGCATGATTGTTGGTGATGAGGGCTTCCGTGTGCCGCGACCCGTAGGTCCCAATATGCTCGATTGCGGCCTCTAAATCAGGCACAACCTTGACCGAAATTTCGAGTGCCAGAAATTCGCGGGCGTAGTGTTCCGATGTCGCGGGTTCGAAGCAGGTTTCCGAAAGACCCGCTGCTTTGGCCTCTTTCATCGCAATATCATCCAGGAACAAATGGACTCCCGCTTGGGCAAGTTGGCCTAGAATGCGGCCCAGATGTGGCTGGACGGCGTTTTCTAAAACGACCAATGTCTCGGCCGAGTTGCATACCGTAGGCCTATGGGTCTTGGAGTTGATCACAATATCATCGACCATTTTTGGTGCGGCGCTGCCGTCGACGACCACGTGGCAAACCCCTTCATCGTGTTTAATCACGGGGATTCGCGAATGCTGACTGACAAACGAGATGAGTGATTTTCCACCGCGAGGGATGATCACATCGATGTACTTATCGAGTTTCAGCATCTCACCCACCGCTTCTCGGTCAGGTGAGCTCACAAAGCCGATGGCATCGTGTGCGCGTGGGTCGAGCAGCGATTTTTTAAGGCCCTCACGGAGCGCCTCGTACACGGCCTGGTTTGAGAGTTGGGCATCACTGCCTCCACGCAACATCACTCCGTTTCCGCTCTTCAGGCACAGGGCTGCAGCGTCGCTGGTGACGTTAGGGCGAGCCTCGTAAATGATGCCGACGACACCGAGTGGGATGCGTTGTCGTCCAACCTGAAGTCCGTTGGGGCGTCGCACCATGCGTTCCACACGACCAATCGGGTCCTCGAGGTTGCACACTTCTTCGATCGCGCAGGCCATGGATTCGATTCGCTCAGGATTCAGGCGCAAGCGATCGACAAAAGCCGGGTCACGCTCCGAAGACTGCACATCGATAAGATTGGCGGCCAGAATCTTGTCCTGATTTTCGCGCACGGCGTTGGCCATTTCCACGAGCGCCGAGTTTTTCGCGGCAGTGGACGCGCGCGCAAGCCATCGGGCGCCTTGGCGCACTTGAAAAGCGATCTGCTCAATTTCGTTCATCGTGTCGCTCTAAGTGAAGGGAAATCAGTCGGTTTGAAAGTGTGTCAAATTTTTTCTCAGGCAGGCCTTGACGCTCGATTCAGGGTGCCTAACATCCGGCCCGTTAGCAGTCACACGGTGAGAGTGCTAGTCACTTCATTTGTGACCAACACGCTATCGCAAACATTTAACGATTTTCCAATCGCAAGATCTTCAAGGAGGCACCTCATGGCCATCAAGCCACTTTTTGACCGAGTTCTCGTCCAACGTCTCGAAAGCGAAACAAAGACCGCATCGGGTCTTTACATCCCAGAGTCGGCTAAAGAAAAACCACTCGAAGGGATCGTTCGCGCAGCTGGTCTTGGCAAGTTCAATGACAAGGGTGAGCGCATCGAAATGCAGGTCAAAGAAG
This sequence comes from uncultured Bradymonadales bacterium, assembly GCA_964394615.1. Taxonomy (GTDB): domain Bacteria; phylum Myxococcota_A; class Bradymonadia; order Bradymonadales; family Bradymonadaceae; genus JBFFMO01. The sequence continues at coordinate 183,513 of CAYMYJ010000001.1, forward strand.
GGGATAAAATCCTCTTCGGCAAGTACTCGGGCACCGAAGTAAACATCAATGGCGAAGACCACTTGATTCTGCGCGAAGAAGAAATTCTCGCTCTGATCACTGCCTGAACCACTACCCAATCAGCAATTTAACGACTTAGGAGAAACCAACATGGCAAAAGAAATCATTTTTGATTCGCGTGCACGCGCTCGCATCCTCACCGGCGTCAACACTCTCGCACACGCTGTCCGCGTGACGCTTGGACCAAAGGGACGCAACGTCGTCATCGAACGCAAGTTCGGCGCACCTATGATCACCAAAGACGGTGTGACGGTTGCCAAGGAAATCGATCTTGAAGACGTCTTCGAGAACATGGGCGCACAGCTCGTGAAAGAAGTGGCTTCGAAAACCGGCGAAACAGCTGGTGACGGAACGACCACTGCTACCGTTTTGGCTCAAGCCATCTACCGTGAAGGTTCGAAGCTTGTCGCTGCGGGTCACAACCCAATGGGCATCAAGCGCGGAATCGACAAGGCTGTTGCAGCCATCGTCCTTGAGCTTTCGAAGCTTGCCGTCAAAACCAACGAAAAATCGAAAATTGCTCAGGTCGGAACGATCTCGGCAAATAACGATAGCGAAATTGGTAACCTCATCGCTGACGCGATGGATAAGGTTGGCAAAGAAGGCGTCATCACCGTTGAAGAAGCCAAGGGCCTCACCGACGCGCTTGAATTCGTCGAAGGTATGGAATTCGATCGTGGCTACCTCTCGCCATACTTCGTGACCAACCCAGAGCGCATGGAGACCGAAATGAAGTCTCCTCGCATCCTTCTTTACGACAAGAAGATCAGCAACATGAAGGACCTCCTTCCTTTGCTCAACCAGCTTCTTAGCGGCGACAAGCGTCCTCTGCTGATCATTGCAGAAGACGTGGAAGGCGAAGCTCTTGCAACTCTCGTTGTGAACCGCATCCGCGGCGTCCTCGACGTCTGCGCTGTCAAGGCACCTGGCTTCGGCGATCGCCGCAAAGCTATGCTTCAGGACATCGCTGACCTCACGGGCGGAAACGTCATCAGCGAAGAGCGTGGCCAGAAGCTTGAAACAGCGACTCTTGAAGACCTTGGTGAAGCAGAAAGCATCAAGATCACCAAAGAGAAGACCACGATCGTCGGCGGTTCGGGTTCGAAAGAAACCATCCACGCTCGCGTTCACCAGATCAAAGCTCAGATCGAGCAGGCAACCAGCGATTACGACATCGAGAAGCTCCAAGAGCGTCTCGCTAAATTGGTCGGCGGCGTTGCCGTGATCAAGGTCGGCGCTGCTACCGAAATCGAAATGAAGGAAAAGAAGGCACGCGTCGAAGACGCACTCAACGCTACACGCGCAGCTGTCGAGGAAGGCATCGTTCCTGGCGGCGGCGTTGCACTCCTTCGTTGTGGTCTTGTGCTTGAGACTCTCAAGCCAGAAGGCGACGAAGAGCGCGCTGGTGTCGAGATCATCCGCAAGGCCATTCAGGAACCCATCCGTCAGATCGCCGCTAACTGCGGTGTTGATGGCTCGATTGTTATCCAGAAGGTCATGGAAGGTAAGGGCGCATTTGGCTACAACGCACGCACCGACGTCTACGAAGACCTCGTGGAAGCTGGTGTTATCGACCCAGCCAAGGTCACTCGTACCGCACTTCAAAACGCAGCAAGCATCGCTGGTCTGATGTTGACCACCGAAGCTATGGTTGCCGAGAAGCCAAGCGCCAACGGCGGCGGCGATGATCACGCTGGTCATGGTCACGGCATGGAAGGCATGGGCGGCATGGGCTTCTAAGCCTTTGGGTCCCGATTTGAAAAAGCCCCGAGAAATCGGGGCTTTTTTTGTTCTTGGTGAGCGCCGAAACCGATACTCTTGGTCGCATGGGAATTATCTACTTTATAATCATGATGGGTCTAGGCGGAGCGGTGGCGGTCTTTTTGACTCGCCGTAACCGGCCGCAAGGGCGCACTCGCAAAGGGCCCATTCCAGGCTATTCGTTCACGCCGGGAACCGAGGTCGAACTCGGCGATGAGCTCTTAAAAGGCATGGCGTTCGAAACCTTGAGCCTGGAAGAGTTCCACTCTCCTGATCGAACTCGTCTCATTCTGACTCTTGAATCCGACGACGAGTCGTTGGATCCGGCTCTGCCGCGTATTGCTTCGGATCTTCAGGCCCGGGCGCACGCAAACGTGGTCATGGTAGAACGGCTGCGCACCGATGGCGCCAAGTTGCGCCATTTGTATTCTCCTGACGGCAAGGGGTGGACAGGCCAAGAAACGCTTGTGCATCTGAGCGCATGAAGGTCGATTTTGTGATTATTGGGGGCGGGTGTTACGGCGCGTATTTCGTCAAACAGCTCGCCGCCGCCCGTAGCCGCGGAAAGCTCGACTGGTCGAATGCCATCGTCCTGGATCGTGATGCGGCTTGCCTTGTGTCGCGTGGCGATACCCAAGGCGTGGTGGTTGAAACTACAGAGTGGGAGGAGTGGGGGCAACAGCTCGGAGCTCGTCGAGCCATGCTCGAAGGCGCGCAGCTGGTGCCCGCGCCGATTGCGCCACATATCATGAAACACTGGCTCGGATCGGCGTTGGCAGAGCAAGGCGCGCGCATTACCGATCTCGCGTACAGCGGGCCGGTGCCAGCGTTGCCTTACGCGATGGTGTTGGACCGCGGCACTCTGGTGCTCAGTCATGCTCCAGGCATGTGCCCCACGAACTGCATCGAACCGCGTAAATGTCCGCTGACCAAAGACACGCGAGATTGGGATATGCCCGATACCGTCACAGAATTGATCGACGCTGGAGGCATGGATGCGCTCGAAGTCTTTACCTGTCGCCATTTCGCCTATGGGGTAGGAACCATCGGGTTTTCGGCGATTTATGATGCCTATGACCGGGTTGGAAGCTGGCCGGATGGTACTCGGCTCGGCATCGCGACGGTTTCGGGCTGCCATGGTCTAGTTGATGTGTCTCAAGTCGTCCGCGAATCTTGATGAAATTGCCCACGAAGTGCTAGTCTCTCCCCAAGTCGTTCTCCCACTGCAAAGATCCATGACAAGCGAAAAAAACACGCGCCTTTTGGCCTCCCTGACACCTGGAACGGTGTTGATGGGGAAATATCGCGTGATGGATATCTTGGGGACGGGAAATTTCGCGGTCGTCGTGCGCGCACACCACTTGTCGATGGGCCGTGATGTCGCGCTGAAGCTGCTGAAGCCCGAAGTTGTGGACGCACATCCCGAGGTCGCCCAACGTTTCTTGGCCGAGGTCAAGATTGTCGCTAGGCTTTCGCACCCAAATACCGTCACCATTTACGATTTCGGCCGGATGCCCGAAGGCATTCTCTACATGGTGCTTGAGCACGTCGACGGCAGGCCGCTCGACGCTTTGCTTGAAGGCAAGCGCCTGAGCATCCCGCGTGTCTCGAAAATTGTTCGCCAGATTCTCAAGAGTCTCGATGAGGCGCATGCCATTGGTGTGGTCCATCGTGACCTCAAACCATCGAATATCATGATTTTAGATCGTCATGGTGAGTCCGATGTCGTCAAGGTACTCGACTTTGGAGTGGCGAAACTGATCGGTGATGACGACGAGAATCGGGCCAGCCAGGCCGGTGTGAGACGATCCACCCAATTTATTGGTACCCCCATCTACATGTCGCCGGAGCAAGTCCTCGGTCAACGGGTCTCGCCGGCAAGCGACATCTACAGCCTGGGACTTTTGCTCTACGAGATGCTGAGCGGCAGCCCGCCCATCGATGACTCGTTGAATGTGGCCGGAGTGGCCCAGATTCATATCGACGATCGTCCCATACCGTTTAAATATCTGGATCGACTGCCGCCGGAATGGGGAGAGGTGATCCTCAAAGCTACGGCTCGTCATCCTGAAGACCGTTTTCAGACTGTTCGAGATTTCGCCCGGGCTTTGCCCGCCGAGGCCTCCGCGGACGCGACCGGCGAATTCGCTCGACTGATGGCTCCCACCGAAGATCTGGAAATCCCAGATGTGTTTTTGGGGGCTGGTTATGCGCATCGTGAGGATGACGAAGAAATTCCGTTGCTGCAGCTGCCCAAACGGCCAGCGGCAGCTGAGGCCGTTGTGCCGAGCCGTGAGCCTCGAAAGTTCCGACCTGACTCTGACCTTCAGCTCGACGTGGCCCGAGTGCGCCGTCAAGACGGCGAAAGGCGCCGCAAGCTTCAGGCTCCGACGGTGCGTCCCTCACTCAACCTTGAGCCGATGCATTTCGTGTGGATCGCGCTTGGACTCGTCTCATTTGTGGTCACATGGCATCTCGCTGGTGCGTTTGTGCCCGCTCATGGGGCATCGATTCGCGCACTCGTGGGCCTTGTCCCCGCGGGGTTGGCCTTGATCTGGGCGTTTTTCTCGGAGGTTCGTAACGTACATGGGTCGGTGCTCGACCGCTGGATCGTACCGAGCGCTCAAAGCATGCTTTACATGGGCGGAGCGCTCCTGCTGGCCGCAGCCGTTGTGTTCCCTGAACATGCCGCGAAATCCCTGCAGGAGCATGCCGATTGGCCGATGGGTCTGGGTCTTCCCGCCTTCAGTTTTTGGTCAGGTATTCTGACGGATGTTTTCATGCTCACGTCGAGTTTGGTCCCGTGGTAACGTGGTTCTCGCCCTAAACTAGCCTGTTTGAAACGAATCGCCATGGCCATTCCCAGCGACATTGTGCGTCAACAGATCCATCCCGGTGATGTCATCGGTGGTCGCTATAAGGTGGAACGATTCGTTGGCGCGGGTGCGTACGGGGCCATTTTTTCGGCGATCGATGTCGATTCCATGGAACGGGTCGCGATCAAGGCGCTGCCTCCGGCCGACCAGGGCGTGAACAAAACCGCCATCGGGCGATTTGAGCGCGAGATGCAGGTCATCTCCAGGCTTCGCCACCCCAATATCATCACGCTCTACGACTTTGGCCGGATGCCTTCGGGCATCATCTATATGGTCATCGAGTACATCGACGGCATCACGCTCTACGATTTGGTGACCTCAACCAAGCTTTCCGAGGCCGACGCACTTTCGATTTGCGGTCAAATCGCGGAGGCGCTCGACGAAGCGCATAATAAGGGCGTTGTTCATCGAGACTTGAAGCCGCAAAACGTGATGATATCTCGCCGTCCTCAGGGAGGTTATATCGCCAAGGTCCTCGACTTTGGGATGGCAAAGCTCACGTCTCAGGGGGGCGATGAGTCAGTCGCTCAGCTGACTCGAGAAGGCATGGCGGTCGGGACGCCTCGTTATATCGCGCCCGAACAAGCCCGAGGAAAAGACGTTGGAGCTTGGAGCGATCTTTACGCTCTGGGATTGCTCTTTTACGAGATGTTTACCGGCGAGCGTGCGGTGAAGGCCGACACCATTGAGTCGGCGATTATTGCGCATGTGTCGCCTGAGCCTCTGCAATTGGATGAAATTCAACTCGTGCCGGAACACGTTCGGCCGGTGCTTTACAAGCTCATCGAGAAGAAAGTCGCGAAACGCTATCAGCGCGCATCGGACCTGCTTCGTGATTTGCACAGCCTTCAGGCGCGACACACTGCCATCGATGTGGCCCAAACCGTGCCCGTAGGGAGCCGTGGCATCTCGATGGATCCAGAGGCGCCTCGACCGGTTCATCAGAAACAAGAACAAGAGGCTCCCCTCGAACTCGATTTCGAACGCTACAGTAAATTCGCGCCTGATCAGCGCTATCAAGCACCCCGTAAATTACAAAATATCCGAGAATCACGCTCCGAGTTTCGTGCGCCGCAGAATGTGTTCGAGTGGGCCGAAGCTGGGGCGATGGTCGTTCTTTACCCGGTGGCGTTTATTCTGCTGACAGCGCAAATGGAAGGCCTTCCAATTTTGTTGCGTTGGGCGGCTGGGCTGCTGCCGTTGGTGATCGCGAGCGTGGTTCCAATGACCACAAAGAGCCCGAGCTGGAATGTCTCTTTCTTTCGACTGCTTTTTGGCCTCAGCCTCGTGTGGATCGCAATGGCACACGCTTTTGGCTTCGAAAGACTGGGGTCGAGCCTGCTGCGAAATCCCGCATGGTTTCTGCGACCTGTGGCCAATGTTCCTGTGTTGAACTTGCTCTTCGACCTTGTCGCCGCTTTCTCGCGTGCCTACGGGCAAATTCTCACCTGACCCCCATCAACCGAAAGCAGACGCTTGACGCACTAGCCTGAGTGGGAGTACGTGTGCGTGCCTATTAAGAATGCCCAACGTTGACGCTGGGCCACGTATAAGGAGCTCCTATGCGAACCCAATCGATCCTACTCGCGGCCGGTCTTATGCTGGCTGTCGCCGGATGCGACAATACCAGCGCACCTAAAACTGAAACTCAGACTGCTAACGTGACTGCGGCGCAGACAAATAATGCAGAGAAAACCGATACGGCAGCAACCGACCTGCCTATGACGGCCACTGGTCCTGTCGCGAAAGTCGACGGCATCGATATCCCCGCTGCTGACTTCAACAAAGAAGTTGAGCGTTTGGTCCGAATTGCTCCCCAATTGCCTCCACAGGCTCTCGAGAAGTTCAAGACGACCACAATCGACCGTCTTATCGACCAGCACCTGGTCGAGAAAGCACTTTCGACTGAGAACATCACAGCAGAGCCTGCTGAAATCGAAGACGAACTTAATCAGTTCTACGAGACTGTGGGCGGACCAGAAGGCGCCAAAGAATTCTTCGACAAAGCTGGCGTGACAGAAGCAGAGCTTCGTGAGGACCTCGGCCGTGCCGTCAAACTCAAGAAGTACCTCAAGAAAAAATACGGTGTCGAAGTCACCGACGAAAAAGCCAAAGCGTTCTATGACGAGAATGCTGAGCGTTTCAAACGTGAAGAAGAAGTTCAGGCAAGCCACATCCTCCTGAAGGTCGAGAAAGACACTTCAGAAGCTGATGCCAAAGCACAAGAGGCCAAGGCCAAGGACATCTTCAAGAAAGCCAAGGCTAAGGGCGCTGACTTTGCTGCACTGGCTACCGAGTTTTCGGAAGGCCCAACGCAGTCACGTGGCGGAGACCTCGGATTCTTCTCGCGTAAGCGAATGGTTCCAGCGTTTTCTGACGCTGCATTCAAGGCCAAGACTGGCGACGTCATCGGACCCATCAAGACCGAATTCGGTTACCACATCATCAAGGTGACGGATCGTCGTCCTGAGCAAACCACTCCTTTCGAAGAAGTGAAGGCTGAGATCGTCCGTAACCTGGAGCGCAAAGAATTGCGTGACGGAATGGAGACCTTGGTCAAGGAACTGCGCGACAAGTCGAAGATCGAGAACCTGACGGCTACTGCCATCAAGGATAACCCGAACTTCAAATCGGCGGCTCCTCCAATGTTCAACATGCCTCCAGTCGGGACTCAACCTACGATTCCTGCACCGGCACCTACGGCAGCTCCAGCTCCAACGACTCCAGCTCCAACGAAGTAATTTAGCTTCACGCGATGTTCGTCCCCTTCTGGGACATTAAAAACGCCGGCGATATCTCGTCGGCGTTTTTTTTTGTTTGGTGCGCTAAGCTGTGATGCGCCGCCAGGTTCCAGCCTGGCCGCGATTCTGTGATGGGTTCGCCGGCTCCAGCTTGGCTGCTATTCTACGACTTGCCTGGCTGCGATTCTGCGACTGGTCCGCCAGGCTCCAGCCTGGCAGAGATTCTGCCATAAACTATCCCGCCTGCGGTGCGACTGAGGCCGAGTGACCGACTCCTTGAACTGCCCGCCGAGCCACAAGTAGGGTAGCTTTGTTTTTTGGCGATCACGGGGGCCGACGTCCTCGCTCTGCTTACGCAAAAGGACCCTAAATGCAATTCCGACCCATCACAGCGCCAAGCGCCAAACGCTCACAGCTCGTCGTGCTCGCTGCCGGCCTTGTGTTTGTCGTCGGATGCAGCACAAGCGCGCCCAAAGCGCAGTCCGTTCCCGTCACGGCTGCAAACGTGTCTTCAGAACAGATTCCTGAGCAAGAATCACCCGACGCCATGCCCGACGAATGGCCAATGATGGCGATGAGCGCGGTCGCAATCGTTGATGGCGTTGAAATCCCGGCAGCCGACTTCAACAAAGAAGTGGATCGCCTTACTCGCATTGCGCCGAACTTGCCGCCACAGGTTCTCCAGAAGTTCAAGAACACAACGGTCGTCCGCCTCATCGACCAAAACCTCGTTGAGAAAGCACTTTCGACTGAAAACATCACAGCCGAGCCTGCTGAAATCGAGGACGAACTCGCTCAGTTCTCCGAAACTGTTGGTGGACCAGAAGGAGCCAAAGAATTCTTCGACAAAGTAGGAGTCACAGATCAAGAGGTTCGCGAGGACCTCGGTCGTGCCGTCAGACTCAAGAAGTACCTCAAGAGGAAGTACGCCATCGAAGTCACCGACGAAGACGCCAAGATATTTTATGGAAAAAACCTTGAAGACTTCACGGACGAAGAAACGATTCGAGCCCGTCATATCCTTCTGAAGGTCGATTCCGATACATCTGAAGCCGAAGCCAACGCACAAGAGGAGAAGGCCAAAAAGATCTTCAAAAAAGCCAAGGCCGAAGGGGCTGACTTCACCGCGCTCGCCAACGAGTTCTCGGAAGACGTAAACCTTCCCGGCGGTGACCTTGGATTTTTCCCGCGCAAACAAATGGTTTCAGCGTTTTCTGATGCAGCTTTCGCGGCCACGACAGGCGATGTCATTGGACCGATCAAGACTGAATTCGGTTATCACATCATCGAGGTGACGGATCGTCGTCCCGCAGAAACGAAACCCTTCTACGAAGTGAAGGCGGAAATTATCCGTAGTCTTGAGCGCGGAAAATTGCGTGATGGAATGGCGGTTTTGGTCAAGGAGCTGCGCGCTAAATCGAAGATCGAGAACCTGACGGCCACGGCCATCCAAGACAACCCAAATTTCAAACCGCCCAATTAAGTCAGGTTTTGTTTAGCTACACTCAACGCCAGCCGCGCACTACCACTTCACGTAGTCGGACTTCTTCTCGATCGACTTGGCAGGCGCCAATTCAGCCGGTTCTTCGTCGCCCTTGGAATCAGGGCGAGTGACGCGTCGGGTGGGCTGCACAATATGTGGTTCGGTTCGCGCCACGCCATGTTCGTCGAAGAGGCCGAGTGCACCCATCACCGTGGCGATGCCGTCCGCGACGCCATAAGACAGGTCGCGGTTTCCGCGCGCCAACTTTGACTCCTGACTGGTTAGGAACCAATTCGGGTCTGTTCGAAGTTCGCGAACAATCTCTTGCGACGCCAAGCCCGAGACGACCAAGGCGAGTGCGAGCGTGAAGACGATCGAAGAGGTCATGATTCGGATGAGCTTGTCTGCGGTCCTGGTAACGACGCGAAATCGCTCTTTCTGCCCAATCTCACCCGCTGCAGCCAACAGTGCGATTACGCCGACGATTCCCGCTGCCGTGATGACCCGTAAGGGCCCATCAGTGAATTCCGCGATTGCGGAACCGAAAATCAAGAATCCGAAGTAGCCCACCACCGAGAAAAGGGTGATCAAAACCAGTATTTTGACCACTTCCAAGGTGAACGAGAGCAAGTCATCGTCCCGTTTCACGACGGTGGGTCGCACGACTGCAGCATGCTCGGCGGTAAGCCTCTTGGGCTTTACGGGTTCAGGTGGTGGCTGAAATGGCCGCTCGTCCATCGGGGGCGGCGGCAACTCCGCTAACGACGGAATTTCATCCGAGAAACCTGAGGACGCCCGAAGTGCCTTTCGGTCAAGCGGAGTGCGCTCGATCGTCCCCTGGAAATCGTCGTACTCCGCATTTCGGTCCACGCGCAACTCGCCAAAATCGCTGTTCCCTTGAATCGGCAACGCGCCCGATGAGCCGATGCCCGGGACCCCTGGTAAGGGTGAACCCGGCAGCGGCGTTCCATATGGACTTTGTTGCGGGGGCATCGTGCCGTAAACGTTTTGCTGCGGCATCGTTCCGAACGGATTCGGTTGAGGCGGCAAGGTTTGGTACGGGTTCTGTTGAGGGTATTGTCCCGATTGCTGGCCCTGTTGAGGGTATTGTCCCGATTGCTGGCCCTGTTGAGGGTATTGTCCCGATTGCTGGCCCTGTTGAGGGTATTGTCCCTGTTGCGGCCCTTGAGGGTATTGGCCCTGAGGATATTGTCCCTGTTGCGGCCCTTGCGGATATTGTCCCTGAGGGTATTGCCCAGAGTGCTGGATGGGTGGGTATCCACCCGAGGGGTGGATGGACGGATATTGTCCCGACTGTGGACCTTGCACGTAGCCGCCTTGTTGCGCTGGGTATTGCGCCGAAGGGTGCTGTCCGCTTCCGTGTCCACTTTGTTGGTAGCCCGATTGCTGCACCCAACCTGAGTTTTGATTCCAGCCGGAACTCTGCATGGAATCGCTCAGCGATTGATGCCCTGAGCGTTCTTTGGCCAGGAACTGTTCGAGCGCGTCAGCGAGCTGCTCCGCGGTCTGAAACCGGTCATGCACGGCTTTGGCGGTCGAAATACGAACGATATCGTGAAGCATCGGGTCGAACGAGCCAATCATCGGTAATCGAAGTGCCTCGGGGCTGATCTGCTGCGAAATCAAGCCCATCGTGGTGTCGCCCATCACCGCGGGTTCGCCTGCGACCATTTCGTAAAGCATCAATCCAAGCGAATACACGTCGCTTGCGCCGGCGAGTTGTTCACCACGAACTTGTTCAGGAGACATGTAGCGGGGCGTTCCGATGAGTTCTCGTTCGCCCTCGGGCAATCCCGCGCTCGTAAGGTCGGCGTTACTTGAATCCAAGAGCCGAGCCACGCCAAAATCGAGAACTTTTACGAAATCCTTTTCGGATTCGAGGTCCATGACCATGATATTTGCGGGCTTCAAATCGCGATGGACGATTCCAAGTCGGTGCGCTTCCGAGAGTGATTTTGCGATCTGGCGAGCGATATGCGCCGCCCGCGTGGCATCGAGCGTAAATTCGCGCTTCAGTAACTGCTTGAGCGTGTCTCCGTCGACATACTCAAGCGTCATGTAGAGCCCGCCATTGGCGGTGTCCCCAAAATCGTGGATCGTGACGGTATTGGGATGTTTAAGCTTTGAAATGATGCGGACTTCCCGCAGGAAGCGTTCTTTTGCGCTGGGCGCGGTCAGGCCGATTCCGGGACGTAGCACCTTGAGCGCGACGTAACGATCCATGGGCTCTTGGTAGGCCAGATAGACCATACCAAAGCCACCGCGACCGAGTTCGCGGAGGATCTTATATTTTCCCTCGAAGATCTGTCCGATCTGCAAGGAGTCGTTGGCTTCGTTCGAATTCACGTGGACGGCTCCGAGGACCGCGGTAACTCAAGGGTTGATCGTCTTGTCGCCCGAAATATGCTAGTCCATACTTATACCGCACGTATCAGGGATTCGCAAAGATGGTCTCGTATCTCGACGCCCGGGAGAATCCCGACATTCCAGATGACGCTATATCTCTTCATTTCGAGGCGGGAACGCTTCTGATTGATGGATTGCCGTCTGATGTTCCGTTGGCGCACTGTACTTGGGATGATAGGGTGGGCCAATGGCGTACACCTGGGTATCGCTATCGTCATGTGCTTGCCAACCTCTTACGCAGTGGACATAAGGTTTGGGACGCCGCGCGAGCTTACGTGCCCGTACGGATCAGTGAACAAACGGGCAGGGTGTCGTTCGATCACCAACGCGAGGCTTTGGTCGCGTGGAAAGCCGCACAACGCTGTGGGGTCGTGGTGCTTCCGACCGGGTCCGGCAAGAGCTTCGTGGCCATCAAAGCCATTGAAGACGCCGGGCGAAGTGCGCTGGTCATCGCCCCCACACTGGATCTGGTGGAACAGTGGATTCGGTTATTGTCCGAACATTTCGGCGAAACGATTGGCGCTCTGGGAGGCGGAACCTACGATCCTCGCGACCTCACGGTGTCGACCTACGATTCGGCGGTGATTCATATGGAGCGGCTGGGCAACCGCTATGGGCTGATCGTTTTTGACGAAGTCCATCATTTGCCGTCGCCGACTTTTCGCTGGGCTGCTGAGGCGTGCCTTGCTCCCTATCGGCTGGGACTTTCGGCCACACCGGAGCGTCCAGATGGACTGCACGACTTGGTGGACGACCTTGTGGGGCCAGTCGTTTGTCGCAAGACGACCAAGGATTTGTCCGGGGAATTTCTGGCGGAGTACACGACGGAAGTACTCGAGGTGGCCATGGGTTCCGACGACACGATTGCCTACACCGAGGCGCGCGCACGCTATCAGGATTTCGTGAATTCACAGGGAATTCGCATGGGCGGCCGTCAGGGTTGGCATAATTTCTTGGCGGCCGCAGCGCGAAGCGAGCAGGGCCGAGAGGCGTTCAGGGCGTTTCGCGCCAGTAAACAGTTGGCGATGGCACATTCACTCAAGCTGGAGCGCGTCGCGGAGCTGCTTCATCGACACCAAGACGACCGAACTCTGGTCTTCACCAACGATAATTTATCGGTCTACGCCATCTCGGAAAAACTCCTCTGTCCGGCTTTGACCCACCAAACCCCACTCAAGGAGAGGGCCGAGATTTTGCGGAAATTCTCGACCGGCGAGTACCGTGTGGTGGTCACGAGCCGGGTGTTAAACGAAGGTGTAGACGTTCCCGATGCCAACGTCGCGATCGTGCTCTCGGGCACGGGGTCTTTGCGCGAGCACGTTCAGAGGCTGGGTCGTATTTTGCGCCGCGGAGATTCCAAAAAGGCCATTTTGTATGAACTGGTCACGCCCGACACCGTGGAAGCCCACGTAAGTCGCCGACGAAGGACTCACGATGCTTACGAGTGACCTGGTGCTTGCACGTGTTCGCAAGGGCATTTTACGTCCCAGCTTCTTGGACGTCTCCGAGGCCGAGTTAGCGCGCTGTTCGGTGCTGCTCGAAACGTGGACCGCCCATCAAGGGGCTCGCCGCGAGGAGCTCGATGAAATGCTTCAGGGGCTTGAGGGCGACGGCACGGACTTCGCGGTCTGGCGAGGGTTGTCGAAACTGATTGCGGACGGCTCCGAATTTGAAGTCGCGTCGGCCCTTGATCCATCTGAGGTGCGCGCCCATGTTTTTGAGGCCGCCGCCGGCGCGATTCCGCGAAACGACGCCGAGCGAAACCAAATTTTGGCCTCTGTCGCCAAGACCCTTGGCGTGGAAACTCATCAGGTTGAAGCCGGCCTCTATGCTGACCTTTCGGCCCGACAAGTCCTGACATCTGTGCCGAAATGGAGCGCGGAGATGTTGCTGAACCGATACAACGTCGCGCTGGCTCAAGGCGTCTTGTATCGGGCGACCGAATTGACCATTCGCCTGGTGGACAAAAGGGCGGCTCGGATTCGGCAAGTTTTTCATATGTTGAAGTTTTTCGGGCTGATGCACAGAGTCGAAAAAGACGGAAAATCCTGGATCCTCACAGTCGATGGCCCCGCGTCATTGGTATCGCAATCACGGAAATATGGCCTGAATTTGGCCACCTTTTTGCCCGTGGTTTTCCAATGCAATTCTTGGGAACTCAAAGCCACGGTCGAGTGGCAACCACGCCGTCCGGTCGTGTTTGAGTTGGCATCAAATGAGGTGGACTTGAAGTCGACCTACCGCATGAAAGGCAACTGGCGCTCAGACGAAGAGACGATGCTTTTATCCAGATTTGCCCAGGGCGTTGACGGTTGGCACCTGAAGGCCGAAGCCACGATTCTGGACCTCGACAAAGGAGAGGTCCTGGTCGCCGACTATTTGATGACCTCACCGGACCAAAAAGAGGTCGTCGTCGATGTCGTGGGCTTCTGGCGCGAAGGGTACCTTGCGCGACGTCTGGAGTACCTGGAACATGTGAAAATGCCCATCGTGCTGGTCGTCGCCGAGCGCATGAAGACTCATGGAGCGGCCATTCAAGAAATGAATATCCCCATGGTCTACTTCAAAGGCGTGATTCGCCCGGATATCCTCATCCAAGCGGCAGAACGTGCGCTGGCTATTGACCGCCGGTAACGGGCAAAACACACCGGCGCACGGCATTCATGGTCGGCTGCGTGAGCAGGAAAATGATCTCAGCAAGGGCGTTTGGAGACACCCATTTCGAGAAATCGGCGTCAGGCATTTGCTTCCGATTCGCCTCGGTATCGATCATCCCCGGCGCCACCGCATGGATGTTGATATCCTCGTCTTTGACTTCGGCTGCAACGCTTTCGATGAAGGCATGTAGCCCTGCCTTGCTTGCCACGTAGCTACTCACGCCAAACCCCGGTTTTAGGGCGCTGGCCGAACTCACCAGAATGATCCGACCAAAGCCGCTGGCCTTCATGGCTTTGAGCGCTTCACGAGTCGCGATCAACGACGACTTCAGGTTCAGGTCGACCAGGAAATCGATGTCGTCCGTGATGGTCTCGTGGGCCGGCGTGAACCGAAAGCCGCCCGCGCAGTGGATCAACGCGTCGATGCCTCCCAACGACGACTTGATATGTTCAAACGCGCCCTGAACCGCGTCCGCGTGGGTTAAATCGCAACCCAACAGATGAAGACGATGCAATTCCTTATGCCGCACCAACTCGTTTCCGGCGAAGTTACGGTCAATCCCCACCACGGTGCATCCAGCGTCTACAAAATGCTCCAGAACTTTGCTTCCCAGCGCTCCGGCCGCACCCGTGACGACGACTCGGCGTAGGCTCTGTTGTTCGTTTGTCAGTTCCATGAGCTAGACCTCAAAATGTTTGCGCGAGTGCGCGTTCAATAATTTCGATGGATTCGTCGATGATGGCGTCGGTGTGCATCACCGAAAGAAATCCCGCTTCATATTGGCTAGGCGCGAGGTAAAGACCAAGATCCAAAGCGTGGTGAAAGAACTTGTTGAATTTGGGGATATCGCAGTTGCTGACGTCTTCGTGCGAGTGGATTGGACCCGGCGCAAAAAAGAGTCCGAACATTGAGCCCACCCGGTGCTGAGACAAAGGGTAACCGTTCGCGTCGATGAGGCGCTGAACGCCAGCTTCGAGGCGTGCTCCTGCGCGCTCGAGAGTCTCGTAGGATGACTCGGTCAGCAATTCCAGGGTCTTGAGCCCTGCCGCAACAGCCACAGGGTTTCCTGACAGTGTTCCGCCTTGATAGATCGGCCCGTCCGGCGCCACCTGACGCATGAATTCGCTTTTTCCGCCGTAGGCTGCAAGGGGGAAACCACCGCCCACAACCTTGCCAAAGCAGTAGAGGTCGCCCTCGACGTCATAGACTTCGGCAGCGCCACCTCGAGCGACACGAAATCCGGTCATGACCTCATCAATAATCAAGGCTGCGCCGTGTTTTGTGCACGCGGCTCGTAGCTCGGTTAGGAAACCATCTTGAGGCGGGATGCAGCCCGTATTTCCGCAGATGGGTTCGATGATGACACACGCGATCTGACCCGGGTTGGCTTCAAAAAGAGCGTTCACCGACGCGATATTATTGAATTGCGCAAGCAACGTGTCTTGCGCTGTTCCCGGCGTGACGCCTGGGCTGTTCGGTGTTCCAAGCGTCAGTGCGCCCGAACCCGCCGCAATCAGGAACGAGTCGGCATGACCATGATAACAACCCGTGAATTTGATGATCTTGTGACGACCGGTCACTCCGCGAGCCACACG
Organism: uncultured Bradymonadales bacterium; assembly: GCA_964394615.1. GTDB lineage: Bacteria > Myxococcota_A > Bradymonadia > Bradymonadales > Bradymonadaceae > JBFFMO01. The sequence goes on from CAYMYJ010000001.1 coordinate 199,114, forward strand.
TACCGCCGACATGCAGGCTTCGGTGCCCGAGCTTACCAGGCGAATCAACTCGACGCCCGGAACTCGGTCGATGACTGTTTCGGCCAAATCGATTTCGCGCTCCGTCGGGGCGCCAAACGACGACCCCTTGTCCATGGCCTCCTTACACACCTCGATAACCTCGGGATGAGCGTGACCAAGAATCGCGGGGCCCCACGTCAGCACGAAGTCGATGTAGTTGTTCCCATCCACGTCGTGGATATGCGCACCGTTCGCGTGCGAGATGAACGGAGGAGTTCCTCCAACGGAGCGGAAGGCGCGAACGGGCGAGTTTACGCCACCGGGCATTACACGCTGTGCGCGTTCGAGTAGAGCTTTACTTCGGGTGTACATGGGGCGTCCCTTGGAGTTGAATCAGGTTCTCTTGTAATGAGCACTTCCTTTCGGGTCAACGCGGGAACTTCGTCGCGTTGACGTGTGTTCTAAGTCAAGATGATGTCCCGACCTTGGAGTGTTCATGAATGTACGGATTGCGTTGGCTCAGATGACCTCAACCCGGGACATCGAGAAGAATCTTGAAACCTGTCGAAGGCTGGCCGCTGAAGCCGCCGAAGACAGAGTTCGATGGTTGATTTATCCCGAGAACGCGCCCTTTTTGGGGGCGGACAAAGAAAAGGCGGCGATTGCCGAAGCGTTGGATGGACCGCTGATGGAGAGCTTTCGCGAGATGGCTCGAACGGGGAAAATGTTCGTCACTTTGGCCGGATTTCCAGAGATTGCGCCGACATCCGGGCATACCTTCAACACCCTGGTGACGCTGAATCCCGCCGGCGAAACCATCGCGGTCTACCGAAAGATGCACCTCTTCGACGCGAAGGTGGACGAGCAGACCTCTTACCGCGAATCGGATTCCTGCACTCCTGGGGAAGAACTGGTCCTGTCGGCGATGCATTTTGACGACCTGACACTGAACGTCGGGCTCAGCATTTGTTATGACCTACGCTTTCCCGAACTTTACCGTGAGTTGCGGAAGCGGGGCGCCAACGTGTTGATCGTGCCCAGCGCGTTCACCCTGCAGACAGGCCGTGATCACTGGCATGCATTGCTTCGAGCCCGCGCGATCGAAAATCAGTGTTATGTCTTGGCTCCCGACCAAGTCGGGGTGCATTTCGGGCAGCGAGCCTCGTTTGGTCATTCGTGTATTTACGACCCGTGGGGCCAGCTTTTAGCTTGCGCGCCTGATCTTACATGCCTTGTGACCGCTGATCTCGACCTAGGCTACCTTAACATGGTACGGGAGCGGATGCCGGTTGAGGCCCATCGACGCATCGACAAATGATATGCTGACCGTTCTTCAAACTTTTGACATCATTCTGCCCGTACTTTACGCAGCAAATCTCGCACTTTATGTGCGACATTTTGTGCGTGAAGGAGACGACTCGGACAGCTTGCGTCGAGTGACCGTGCCGTTGATGCTCGTCGTTCACGGCGCCTATTTTGTGATTCGTGGGTCGGAATTTTCGTATTTCCCACTTGGAAGTAAGCCTGAGTTCTTCTCGTGGCTGGCTTACTCGCTGGTTCTGGTTTACGCGGCGGTGGAGCGGCAGTTGAAACAGGGAAGAACAGGCATGTTCTTCCTGGCGATCGCGCTGTTTTTTCAAACCGGCGCCAGCGTATTCATGGAGTATTCGGCCAAACACGCCCTGCTGCTCGAAAACCCCGTCTACGCGATTCACGTGATCTTCACGGTTCTCGGGGTTACGGCCCTCTCGGTCGGCGCGCTGTACTCGGTGATGTACGCCATCCTTTCTCGTCAGCTCAAGAAGCGCGAAATGGGACTCTTTTTCAAAAAGTTGCCGCCACTGGCCTTGCTCGACCGAAGCTCCAAAATTGGGACGGTCGCTGGCATCGCGTTGTTGGGTTTTGGCCTGGGAGTTGGGTACGCCGTCGCCTGGGAAGTCGACGCATTTGTATCGTTTGGTGACCCGAAATTGCTGGCGACCAATGTCGTTTGGGTTGGGTATGTGTTGGGGGCGTTATGGGTAAAATTCAAAGGCCTGCCATCGTTGAAAGTCGCATGGTTGACGATCTTTTGGTTCCTGGTTTTCTTGGGGTCCGCGGGTGCCAATCACTCGTTCCTACAATGATGAGTAATTCTCGCGACATCAGCTTGTTTTCGTTTTCGCATCGAAACACGCCACTCGAAGTACGTGACCGTTTGGTATTCTCGCGAGAGGAAACAGACGCGTTTGTCCCGATCGCGCGCGGGTCGGTAGCCTCTGAAGTTGCGGTGCTTTCGACGTGCAATCGCACCGAATTCTACCTGTTCGGAGCGCCAGAAAACCTGGATTGGACCTCCTTTGCGCCCGTCGTTGGCCAGGCGAAAGAAATTGTTCAGGGCGTGTCGCCGACGGTTTTCAGAGGCCGCGAAGCTGCCAGGCACTTGTTCCGGGTCGCCGCTTCGATCGAATCGCTGGCACTGGGCGAAGACCAGATTTTGGCTCAAGTCAAAGAGGTCCATCGTCAGGTGCTCGAGTCGAGCGGCAAGTCGCCCGTGCTCGACCGCCTGTGTCAGTTCGCGATCCGCGCCGGGAAACGAGTGCGGACTGAAACCGCACTTTGCGACGGCGCCGTATCCATAAGCTCCGCCGCAGTCACCCTCGCCAAACGGATTTTCGGTGATTTCCGACCACTCGAAATTGCGCTGATTGGCGCGGGCGAAACCAACGAAAGCGCGGCCGAGAACTTCCGCGCCGCTGGCGCCTCACGCTTTGTGGTCGTCAATCGAAGCCCCGAACGCGGCCAGGCACTCGCCGAAAAATTTGCAGGTCGGTATGCGCCTCTGGAAGACCTCGAAAAGGTCCTCAAAACTGCGGATGTCGCGGTTTTTGCAACGGGCTCACCCACTCATCTGGCCACTCGCGACATGATGAAGCGGGTGATGAAAGCGCGCTCGTTTCAGTCGATTTTCATGATCGACATCAGCAATCCTCGAAACGTGGCGCCCGAGGTTGGCGACGTTTCCGGCGTGTTTTTGTTTAATATCGACGATCTTGAACAGGTTGTTCGCGATAATTTACGAGAACGACAGGCGGAGATCCCCAAGGCCGAAGCCATCATCGAAGAGGTCTTGGACGAATGGGTGGCCTGGATGCAATCGATGCAGGTGCTGCCTACGATTGGAGACCTTGCCAAATTCTTTGAAGCAATCCGTCAACAAGAGATCGAGAAACACCGCGGCAAATTGAGTGACGAAGAGCTGGCAACGATGGAGGCATTTTCGAAGGGGATGGTGAAGAAATTACTCCATAATCCCATCACGTTCCTTCGTAATGCGGCTGACCAGGGCCTCAGGCCCGACGATTTGCACACGGTAAGAAATCTCTTCAAATTGGACGATGACCAATGAAACACCTACGCATCGGAAGTCGAAAATCACGCCTTGCCCTGTGGCAGACAAACCATATCGCCGCTCTCTTGATGGACGCTCATCCTGGGCTGACGACCGAAATCGTAACCATGGACACCATCGGAGATAAGATTACCGATGTTCCGCTGCCAAAGATCGGTGCCAAGGGGCTCTTCACTCAAGAACTCGAAGACGCGCTCCTGGACGGATCGGTGGACATTGCAGTGCATTCCCTCAAAGACCTCCCAACGATTCTTCCCGATGGTTTGGCTTATGTCGGCTCCCCTGAACGCGCGGCTCCCACGGACGCGTTCATCTCGACAAAATGGACCTGTTTCGAAGATGTTCCTGAAAACGGCGTCATTGCGACGGGAAGCCTGCGGCGCAAAGCGCAGTTGCTGAGCGTGAAGCCCGGCCTGCGATTCGAAAGCCTGCGTGGGAATATCGACACCCGGCTGCGTAAACTCGAAGAGTTCGGGTGGGACGGTATCATCATGGCTACAGCAGCTTTGGAACGTCTGGAACGTCCAGAATTGGTTGCTCAGGAACTCAACGCTCAGACCTTCGTTCCGGCTGTTTCTCAAGGTGCTATCGGCATCGAAGCTCGCGCCGATCGTCAAGATATCAAGGACCTTCTGGCTCCGATTCTGCACTCTTTGACCATGCAGGCAGTCCAAGCCGAACGCACGTTCATGAGAGCTCTCGAGGGCGGCTGCTCTGTTCCTCTTGGTGCCTACTGCATCAAGACGGGCGCTGAATGGTCGTTCCGGGCCTGGGTCGGAACCGAAGACGGTCAACGAACCCTCAATGAACTTGCCGTCGGACCAGACCCGGTCGCGCTCGCCAACGCCATGGTGACGGATTTTCGCGCCAAGGGTGCAAACGAAATTCTCGGCCGCTCATGAGTGTGCGTGTCGTCTATACCGGCACACGTAAGCCCCCAGCCGTCGCGGGTCTGGAGATCATCCACGTTCCAGCTCTGTGGACGCGCTGCCTTCAGCCGGATCCAAAAGACCTGCCTACCGAACCGTGCACCGCAGTGTTTTTTTCTCAGAATTCCGTCGATTGTGCCCATAAATCTGGAATTTTGGACTCCCTTAGTCTTATATCCGTCGTCGCCGTGGGAGATGCTACCGCACTCGCAGTTGAGTCTCTCGTTGGCGTACCTGTGCATACGCCATCGGCGCATAGTTTTGATGGGGTTGTTGAGTACCTGAATGCGTCGAATGAGCTAAAAGGTAGAGCGATATGTTCGTTTGAGCTTGAGGGTGGGCCAAATTCATTGCGGGGACGCGTTGAACGAGTATCTGTGGTTTTGGCGTACGCCACCGGCGTTGTTTCCCTTGATTCATTCGAAGCCAAAATACGAACGTCGGCGGCGGATTGGATCGTTTTTGCGAGCCCGCGGGCGGTGTCCCTTTGGGCGTCATCCTCGAATCCGTGGGACAGTCTGCGCATCGCAACAATAGGCCCCACGACCACTCAGGCACTCAGAGCTGCCGGGGGCGAACCTGATTTGGTCCCCGACATTCCTGACCTTGAGGCACTCCTTGGGCTGATAGCGATCGCCTGAAACCGTTGACACACTGCCCGCGCCGGGCCACATTCCATCGAATTTTCATGCCCACGGAGCGTCCATGAAGTCCCGAGAAAGATTCCGCCGTGCCTGTTTATGTGAACCGCTCGACCGCCCGCCAATCTGGGTGATGCGGCAAGCGGGGCGCCATTTGCCCGAATACCGTGAGCTGAAGACCAAGTACACGTTTCATGAATTGGTCCAAACGCCAGAGCTTGCTCATGAAGTCACGATGCAGCCCGTCCGGCGCTACGGAATGGACGCGGCTATCATGTTCTCCGATATTCTCGTGATTCCAGAAGCGATGGGCCAGCCCTACGAGTTTCGAGACGGCGGTGGCATCGAAATGGCCTATCGCATCGAAACCCAAGCCGACATCGATCGCCTTGACGTATCCTCCATCGAAGAACGTCTGGACTACGTCGCGCAGACACTGCGAATGCTGCGAAAGACTCTGGGTGACGAAACCGCGTTGATTGGCTTTGGAGGTTCACCCTGGACCCTTGCCACTTATATGGTCGAAGGCGGGTCTTCCAAGGATTACAGCCGTGCCAAGCGCCTCTTCTACACAGAGCGCGAGCAATTTGACGCGCTGATGGAGAAGATCACCGATGCGTTGATTTCCTACTTCAAGATGCAAATCCGAGAAGGCGTGGACGCGATCCAAATTTTTGACTCCTGGGGCGGCGTTTTGGCTCCAAACGCGTTCTGGGAGGCTTCGGCCAAGTGGATGGCGCGGATCAGCGAGGCCGTGCGAGACGAAGTGCCGGTGATCGTGTTCTCAAAGGGATCGCACGAAAATGTTTCGGATTTGGTGCGCACAAAACCCAATGTCCTTGGCGCGGACTGGACGACCTCTCTGGTCGATTTTCGCGATAAGCTGCCCGAGAAAATTGGCGTTCAGGGCAATCTTGATCCCGTCATCTTGCAAACGACGCCCGAAATCGTGCGCCGAGAGACCACCGAGATTCTAGAGTCAATGCGCGGGAAGACCGGGCATATTTTCAATCTTGGACACGGTATTTCACCCACGGCCAATATCGAGAACATGGAAGCGCTGGTGTCGACCGTGCAGGAGTTCCGCTGATGAAAGTCGCCGTGCTCGGTGCCGGAATCTCGGGTCTAACGACCGCTTGGAAACTGGCCAAAAACGGTGTCGAGGTGGTCGTGTTTGAAGCCGAAGACCGGGTCGGCGGCGCGATCGGTTCGTTTTCGGAGGGCGGCTTTCTTGCCGAGTCTGGACCTCACACATTTTTGAACTCCCAGGCTGATTTTGATGAGTTGATTTCAGATTTGGGCCTCGAATCGGCCCGAATCTGGGCGTCGGAGACCGCCAAGAAGCGTTTCACCGTTAAATCTGGCAGGCCGGTCGCGCTACCGATGTCGATGGGCGATTTCATTCGCACAGATCTCTATTCAGCCGCCTCGAAATTGAACCTGATGGGAGAGTCGTTTGTGCCCCGTCGGGACGACGAGATCGACGAATCGGTCACCAGCTTTGTCAAACGGCGACTCGGCGAGGATTTCTTGAATTACGGTGTCGACCTCTTGGTCAACGGCATCTGGGCCGGAGACCCGAACCGCCTCTCGATGCGGCATGCCTTCAAGAAGATCTGGGTCCTTGAAGCCGATCACGGATCGATGATGAAGGGTGGCTACGCGAAGTCGAAAAACAAGAATCGACGCCCTGATGCTTCGCGGATTTTCTCGTTTAAAAACGGAAATCAAGAATTAGTGGACGCTTTGAAAGAGCGGCTTGATGTCCGGCTTTCGACGCCCGCCCTTGGCATCGCGCCAAAAAAGACGGGCTGGGAAGTCACGACACGCTCGGGGAACACGAAGACCGTCGACCACTTTGACGCCGTGGTCTCTTGCGTGTCGTCGGACGCTTTCGCCAAAATCTTTCCGGCCCAAGATTCACAGCGCATCGCGGAGCGTCTGTACCACCCACCGGTGGCCGTTATGACCTTTGGGTTTCGGCGCAAAGACGTCTCTCATCCGCTGGATGGGTTTGGGATGTTGTTGCCCGAGGTCGAAAAACGCCAGATTCTGGGCGTGATGTTCTCGTCGACACTTTTCGAAAACAGAGCGCCTGCTGACCACGTGACCATGGCGATTTTTGTGGGCGGCGCTCGTCATGAGGGCAACGCCAGACTTCCACAACACGAACGTCGAGCACTGGTGCTCAAGGAGCTTCGGGAATTGCTGGGCGTCAGTGGAGAGCCTGTGTTTGAACACGAACACCTCTGGGCCAAAGCGATCCCGCAATACGAAGTAGGACACGGCGACGTTCTGGTTTGGGCTCAATCGATTGAGCGAAAAAATCCGGGACTCTATGTGTCGGGAAATTTCCGAAACGCTGTTGCCGTGCCGGACCTGATCTCGTCGGCAATGCGTTTGGCCGACTCCATTTCAAAAGGGAACTAAGATGGGTTTTGACCTTATCAGACGACCTCGCCGGCTTCGCAACGACGCGCGCATTCGCGCGCTTGTGAGGGAAACGGTCTTGCGAAAAGACGACCTCGTGATGCCGATTTTTGTGACGGCGCTCAATGGTGGAAAACGTGAAATATCCTCGATGCCAGGGATCTTCCAACTCGGATTGGATGCACTTGCCGAAGAGCTCGATGCCATCATGGCCTCCGGAATTCGGAGCGTCTTAATTTTTGGCATCCCGCACGATAAAGACGACATCGGCTCGGACACATGGCATGACCACGGAGTCGTGCAAGAGGCTGTGCGGCTGATCAAAAAAGACTACCCGGAACTTTACGTCATCACTGACGTGTGTTTTTGCGAATACACCACCCACGGACATTGCGGCGTCGTCTCAAAGACCGGCGCTTTGCTGAACGATCCCACCCTCAAAAATCTGCAGAAACAGGCCGTGAGTCACGCCGAAGCCGGTGCCGACATGGTCGCGCCCTCGGGCATGATCGACGGCATGATTGCGGCGATTCGTGAGGCCCTGGACGACGCTGGATTCGAGACGTTGCCCATCATGAGCTACGCCGTGAAGTACAGCTCGGCCTATTACGGGCCGTTTCGCGAGGCCGTCGACTCCGCGCCGCAATTTGGCGATCGCCGCGCGTATCAGATGGACCCAGCGAATCGTCGCGAGGCGATGATCGAAGCGGAACTCGATTTCAACGAGGGCGCCGACATCCTGATGGTTAAACCCGCGCTCGCGTATTTGGACGTGATCGCCGACCTGAAGGCCAATTTTGACGTGCCGATCGCCTGCTACAACGTGTCAGGCGAGTACTCGATGGTGAAAGCCGCAGCCGAAAAAGGCTGGATCGATGAAAAGGCCGTCCGCCACGAGATGCTCTTGAGCATGAAGCGGGCAGGGGCCGACATCATCATCACCTACTTTGCTCGTGACATTGCACCTGAGCTCGACTGAGCGCATCCCAGAACGAAGATCGTGGAGAATCAAGATGAGCGAACAAGGTGTGCTGTTGTTAAATTTGGGGTCGCCAGACTCGACCTCGGTCGCTGATGTGCGCCGTTATCTGGACGAATTCCTGTCAGACGACCGGGTTTTGGATGCACCGAAATTGGTGCAGCAGGCGGTTCTTAAGTTGGCGATTCTGCCCTTCAGGCCAGCGCGAAGCGCTCATGCTTACGAAAAAATTTGGACCGACGAAGGCTCACCGCTCATCGTTTCGACCCTCAAAATTCGTGACAAACTGCGTGAAAGGCTGGCGATGCCCGTCGAAATTGGCATGCGGTACGGGAGTCCATCGACCGAATCAGGTTTGCAGCGTCTGCTGGCCGTGGGCGTGAAGAAGATTTTTTTGATCCCACTCTACCCCCATTACGCGATGTCATCTTACGAGACCGCCGTTGTGCAGGCTCAAGATGTCCTGCAGGACATCGCGCCGGGCGTGACGCTCTCGATTCAGCCTCCCTTCTACGAGGACGAAGATTATATCGACGCTCTGGTCACTCATTCTGCGCCGTTTCGCGCCAAAGAGTCGGATCTTTTACTTTTCAGCTATCACGGGATTCCTGAGCGTCATCTGCGTAAATCCGATCCATCGCATAATTACTGCCTCGTGGATGCCGCCTGTTGCGACAAGAAGAACCCCGCACATGCGACATGCTACCGCGCTCAAGTCCACGCAACTTCACGCCGATTTGCCGAGAAAGCTGGACTCGACCGCGAGGATTGGCATCTGTCTTTTCAGTCGCGATTGGGCCGCGACCCGTGGCTCAAGCCTTATACGGATAAAGAGTTGGAAGCGTTTCCTTCACGCGGGTTTAAGCGGCTTGTGGTGATGTGTCCGGCTTTCATTTCGGATTGCCTCGAGACGCTCGAAGAAATTGCGATGGAGGGGCGGAGATCCTTCATGGAAGCAGGCGGGCACGAGTTCACATATATCCCATGCCTTAACGACGATGACGTGTTTATCGACGTTCTAGAACGTATGGTTGGGGACTGGCAGATGGGCCGACTTTGCGCGTGAGCCTTGACATCGTCCCCCCGCACCCCTATTTTGGCGCCGCTTGAGTGGTTTCACATTCAAGTCTGCCTTCCAGGGCAGGGCGCTCGCGCCAAAAAATTTCGCACTCCTGGCGAAAGTGGGTTCAATGGACCCGCTTTTTTTATTTTCCGGGACTGGATAAGTGATGGGCAAACGTAGACATAAATCAGAGGAGAACACTCAAACTCCTCGCAAACCGTCGCGACCAGTGACGCTTGCGGTCCTACGGTCCGTCAACGAATGGGCAGAAGAGGCCGCCACTTCGCAGGGGCTGGTGCTTTTCGACGTCGAAGTCAACTCTGGTTGGTTGGTTCGCGTATTTGTAGATCGTCCGGGCGCTGTGGAGCCGGGTAAAGGCATCGTGGTCGACGAATGTGTCGCCGTAAGCCGTTATCTGGAAACACTTATGGATGCAGACGATCGAGTTCCGGAAGACTATCGGTTGGAAGTTTCCAGCCCAGGAGTCACTCGTGAAATCACTGCTGAACGGCAATACGCTTTAGTGGTGGGCCGTCGACTTAAAGTGGTGACGCGAGAGAATGTCCAAGGACAAAACGTACACGAAGGCACACTCCTCGGGGTCGAAGAGCGAACGCTCAAGATCGCAGTCGGAGAAAGTGTGCTGGAGATAGCATTAGATAACGTCGCGAAGGCGAAACTGGTTTTCGAATTTTAGGAGCGAGCAGCGATGGACAGCCTTCTTCAAGAAATCGATCGGGTTGGTAAAGACAAGGGCATCGACCGCGAAGTCCTTATTGACACCCTCGAAGCGGCAATTCTCACAGCAGCACGTCGTACCTACGGCCAACAGCGTGAGATTGAAGCGAAATTTAATCGTGAGAAGGGCCGAGTTGAGCTTTTCCAGATCATTACCGTCGTGGACGAGGTCGAGAACCCGTTCCGCGAGGTCACGATCGACGACATGGAAACCGTCGGCTTTAAGTCGGAAGTAGGGGACGAACTTGCGTTCCCCATCTTCTACCTTGCCGATGACCGTGACGAAGCGCGTAAGCAGGACGCCAAGTTTGGCACCCTGCTCAAACTCGATTCGTACAACTCGACCTTTGGTCGTATCGCAGCGCAGACCGCGAAACAGGTCATCATTCAGCGCATGCGTGAAGCCGAACGCGATATCGTTTTCAACGAATATCAGGGCCGTATCGGCGAGATGATCACAGGCATGGTTCGTCGCTTTGAAAAAGGCGACATCATCATCGACCTCGGTCGTACCGATGCCATCCTTCCACGTCGTGAACAGGCTCCTCGCGAAAGCTACCGACCTGGCGATCGCGTCCAGGCCATGATCAAAGACGTCCGACGCTCAAGTCGTGACCCACAGATCGTGCTGACACGCGCCGATCCTCAACTTCTTTTCCGTTTGTTCGAAGCTGAAGTTCCAGAAATCTACGAAGGCATCGTACGCATCGTCGCTGTGGCTCGTGAGCCAGGCGTGCGAAGCAAAGTCGCCGTCTACTCTCGCGATAGCGATGTGGATCCGGTCGGTGCTTGTGTCGGTATGCGCGGTTCGCGTGTTCAGGCGGTGGTTCAAGAACTTCGCGGCGAAAAGATCGACATTGTCCCCTACGTTGAGGGACAGGCTCAATTTGTTTGTAACGCCATCAGCCCTGCTGAAGTCAGCAAGGTCCTGATCGACGAAGGCAACATGACCATGGAACTTATCGTTCCAGACGACCAGCTTAGCCTCGCTATCGGTCGTGGTGGTCAGAATGTTCGCCTTGCGGCACAGCTCACCGGTTGGAATCTCGACATCATCAGCGAAACGCGTTTGCGTAACATGATGACCGAGGCTCGAAACAACCTTCTTGAGTTCGAAGGCGTCACAGAAGATATGATCGATACGCTCTTCTCGCTTGGTTACAACAAGCTTGAACACATCGCGATGGCTGAAATCCCTGAATTGGCTCAGATTCCTGGCTACACCCCGGAAGCTGCAGACAAAATTATCAAGGCAGCTACCGAAATTTTGGCCCGTCCAGCTCACCGTGAAGGCGCTGAACTGACACCAGAAGATCGCGAGAAGAAAGCGCTCGAATTGATCCGAGGCGTGGGCGCCAAGGTGGCCAGCGCGCTCTTCGACGTGGGCTATAAGTCGATTGCGCATATCGCTTTCACTCAAGACCCATTCCGAATGGCAGAAGAAGCTGGCCTTCCTGGGAAGAAAGGTCGACAGATTCAAAAAGCAGCTCTGGATCACCTCATGAGAGCCGAAGGGCTTGATGAGGAGACACTTGAAAACCGTCGCCTTGGATTCCTAGAATCGATCGGCGAGGCGGTCGTTCCAACTGCTTCCAAAGAAGAAGAGTCCGTTGAACACGTCAATGACGTGGATGACGACGATGACGACGACGATGAGGAATTCGTTCCTGCCACCATTATCGAGACACCCGTGAGTGAAGAGGCCAAAGCGCAAGCTGAAGCCGAACCCGCTGACGCTGTCGAAGAGGAGTGATCGTCAATGAGCAATTCGGACGAAGGTCCAATTAGGACGTGCGTGGGCGGGCAAGGCCGCCATCATCAGGATACCCTTGAACGTTTCGTCTGGGACGAACGAACAGGGCTACTCTTTGATGTTCGAAAGAAAGCCCCTGGTCGAGGAGCTTGGGTGACGCCCACACGGGCAGCACTCAAAAAAGCATTGGCCGGTGGATTTTCGAGAGCGTTCAAATCGCGCGTGGAATGTCCAGATTTGGACGTTCTGGTAGATGAAATGACCTTAGCGATCCGCAAAAGGCTCTCCGAGGATGTAAACGTTGCGATTCGATCGAAACGAGCTTGCATCGGCGGAGCGCTGGTGGACGAAGGAATGCGTGCCAGTGAACTGTCGTGTTTGTTGATTGCAACAGACGCTGGTGAGTCGACGAGGAAAAAGTACTCGTCGAACGCAGACCGTAAGGGAATGCAAGTTTATCAAGTGTTTCCGGGTGTTGAACTTGGAGCATTTGTAGGTAAAGGGTTTGTCGCGGTTGCCGGCCTTAAAGAGCCAGCTGCCGCAAAGGTGGGCGCAGACATCAACAGTCTTCGTCTACTAGGTGCAATTGAGGGTTGAAGCGTCAATCCAAGGCCTGTATTGAGTGTTCGCCGCCAGATGGCTGCGAACTGAATGGAGAGTAGATGTCGACACGCCGTGTACATGAATTGGCGAGTGAGCTTGGGGTCAACAAGTACGAGCTCGTAACACAGATCAACGGGCTCGCACTCGGCTTCACAGTGAGCAATCCGATGACGGCTCTCACTGACGCCGATGTTAATACGATCAGGGGCGCGCTTAAAACGCGCGGCAAAGCCCCTGCTGTCGTAGAAACACCTGCGGAGCCCCTCGCAGATATGCCGACAACGATCGTTCGTCGTCGCGCAGGGAAAAAGAAGGATGCTGAGCCCGCAGTTGCTGCGGCGCCTGAAGCTCCTCCTGAGCCGGTTATGCCTCAGGTTCGTCGCCGTGCTGGCGATGACGAGGAAGCGAAACCCGCACCCGCACCGGCAGTTGCCGAGACCGTGGCTGCTGTTGTTGAAAAACCAGCAGAACCAGTTGAAGCGCCTGTCGTGGAGCCCGTCGTAGCTGTTGAGGCGCCGCCTGTGGTTGAAGAACCCAAGGTTGCGGACCCAGTTCCGACGCCTGAGGCGGTCGTTGCGAAGGCGGTACCACCGGTCGTCAAGACCGATGCTCCTCCTCGTCGTGCACCAACGCCCGAAAAGGCGACGGTCATTTCGACTCCAGCTCCGAGTGTTTCAGCTCCAGCTTCACGACGACCTGAGCGACCACGTGGTGGCGCACAGATTGTCGGCGCGATCAGCCCGACCGTTTTGATCGAGCGTCTTCAAGCTGAAGGCAAAGACTTCACGCCTGGTCCAAAAAATGGGCGAGGCAAGCGTGATGGTGGAACCGACGCCAGCGGCAAGCGAGTCGTGGAAGGTCGGGACCTTTACGATGCTAAGTCTCGTCGCGGAAACAAACGTCGGCAGGACAAGTCAGGTGGCCGCGGTCGTTCGCAGCAATCTGTCCAGCCCGTGGCACAGCCACAGGCCGAGCATAAGAAAGTCATCCGTATCGAAGATGCCATCACCGTGGGCGATCTCGCCCATCAGATGGGCGTCAAATCGGGTCAGGTCGCATTGAAACTCATGGAAATGGGCATGATGGCGAACTTGAACACGATGTTGGATTTCGACACCGCGACCCTGATCGCCGAAGAATTCGGCTACAAGGTCGAGAACGTCGCGTTCGACATCACTCAGTTCTACGACACAAGTCCCGATCCCGAAGAAAGCCTTATCCCTCGTCCGCCGGTCGTCACCGTCATGGGTCACGTTGACCATGGTAAGACTTCGCTCTTGGACGCCATTCGAAGCTCGACCGTGGCATCTGGTGAGGCTGGTGGAATCACGCAGCATATCGGTGCCTATCAGGTGCAAGCTGGTGGTCAGGCCATCACGTTCATCGATACCCCTGGTCACGAAGCGTTTACTGCGCTGCGTGCTCGAGGTGCCAATTCGACGGATATCGTGGTGCTTGTTGTCGCTGCCGACGACGGCGTGATGCCTCAGACGGTCGAAGCGATCAATCATGCGCAGGCCGCTGGCGTGCCGATTATCGTGGCCGTCAACAAGATCGACAAAGAAGGTGCGAACCCGGATCGCGTGAAACAAGCGCTGACCGAGTACAGCCTTCAGCCCGAGGAATGGGGCGGCAAAACGCTCTATGTTGAGGTCAGTGCGAAGGCACGCACCAACATCGACGGGCTGGTCGACGCGATCATTTTGCAGTCCGAAGTTGAAGAACTTCGCGCCAATCCAGATCGCGACGCTCAGGGTGTCGTGATTGAGAGCCAACTCGATGTTGGACGCGGACCCGTCGCTACTGTCCTCGTGCAGCGCGGAACGCTGAAGCCTGGCGATATCATTGTGTCGAGTCAGTTCTACGGTCGAGTGCGTACCATGCACGACGACCGCGGCCGACTTGTGCTCAAAGGCACGCCAAGCTTGCCCATCGAGATCACTGGTCTTGGCGGTGTGCCGGATGCCGGCGAGCCATTCTTCGTCGTTCCAGATGAACGTGACGCCAAACGCATCACTCAATTCGTTCAGGATCGTCGCAAGAAAGAAGAGATGGCTTCACGTGCGAAGGAATCATCGTCTCTCAGCCTCGAAGACCTCTCAGCGATGATCCAACAGGGCGAGCTGAAGGAACTCAAGGTCATCATCAAGGGCGATGTTCAGGGTTCTGTGGAAGCTCTCAGGAGCTCCCTTGGAAAACTCGGCAACAAAGAAGTGTGCGTGAAGACAATTCATGCAGGCGTCGGCGGTATCACCGAGAACGACGTGAACCTTGCGGCTTCGTCGGCCTCGTCTGAGCTGGGTGCGGTTATTATCGGCTTCAACACTCGTGCGGATTCCCGTGCGAATGACCAGGCCGAGAAGTACGGCGTCCGTATCATGACGTTCAACGTTATTTACGATGCCATCGAGGAAATTCGAAAAATCCTTGAGAGCATGCTTGCTCCGATCATCGAAGAACATCTTCTGGGTCATGCCGAGGTCCGAGAGACTTTTGCTGCTCCTAAGATTGGGATGATCGCAGGTTGTTACATCACGGATGGCCTGGTTCGCAGGAACGCAAAGGCTCGACTGCTTCGCAATGGCAAGATGATTCACCAATCGGGAATTTCTTCGCTGCGCCGTTTCAAAGACGACGTCAAAGAAGTCAAAGCCGGTTTCGAGTGTGGTTTGTCGATGGACAACTACAACGACATCCGCGTCGGTGACATCGTGGAAGCTTTCGAACTCAAGGAAGTGGCAGCCACTCTTTGAGCTTCGGAACGGTATTTTCAACACGCGCGCCCACGGAAACTCCGTGGGCGTTTTCGTGAGATCGGAACATGAAAAAAAAACGAGCCTACAAACGCACGGACCGCGTTGGCCAGAACATGCTGGAGCTTTTGGCCAGCATGTTGTTGGTTGACGTCAAAGACCCAAGGGTCGCGCAGGTTCAACTCATGGCGGTCGACGTAACGTCTGACCTCCGATACGCCAAAGTCTTTTATATTCTTCTGGATAAGCGTGAGCCCGATCCAGAGGCACAGGACGGACTCCAACGTGCCGCAGGGTTCCTGCGCCGCGAACTCGGTGATCGTCTGACGATGCGTTACGTTCCCGAACTCAAGTTCGAGTACGATCAATCGGTGGAACGCGGACGTCGCATCGAAGATCTGCTGAAAACCATTGAACCTCTTCCAGACATGGATGACGAGGTTGATGAAGAGGATCTGCCGTGAACACGCCATACCCACTCGCGCAGGGATTCCAAGAATTTGTTGATTTGATTCAAGCGAACCAGAAATTTCTGGTCGTTTCCCACGTGCATCCAGATGGCGACGCCATCGGCTCGACCCTGTCGATGGGGCTGGTTCTTGAGCGCCTTGGGAAGGACGTCGTGTTCTACAACGAGCATGAAGTCCCCTATAATTTTCAGTTCCTGCCTGGGGCGGATCGTGTGGTGAACGAGGTTCCCGAAGGGGGCTTCGACGTCACGGTGGTCTTGGATTGTGCTGAACCACACCGCGTGGGCGAACTGCCGACTCACGGTTGGGGTAAGACCATTGCCGTGGTGGATCACCATAAGACCTTCGATCCGGATTTTGCGCAGGTTTATGTGCAGGATATCGAAGCCGCTGCGACGGGCGAGTTGGTCTTTAAAGTCGCTGAGCATTTTGGCGTACTCGACACCGAGATCGCGCTAAGCCTCTATTGTTGTTTGGTCACAGATACCGGGAGGTTTCGCTACTCGAACACCTCGCAGGCCACATTTATAATGGCCGGGGCTTTGGTCGCAGCCGGTGTCAATCCCTGGGCGATCAACAGCCAGATCTACGAAAGCCAACCCAAAGAGCGCCTGATGTTGCTTGGACGGGTGCTCAATACCCTTGAGTTCTCGCCGTGTGGCCGGCTTGCATTCTTGACCATTCAAGCCGCTGACTTTCCGGTGGGTACCGACCTCAGCCTCATTGATGGATTCATCAATTATGCGCGTTCGGTTCGTGGGGTCGAGGTCGCGACTCAGCTGATGGAAGCTGATGACGGCTGGCGCATTTCGTTCCGATCGCGAGGAACCGTGGATGTGTCTCAGCTCGCTGCGCGCTTTGGCGGCGGCGGTCATCATAATGCGGCAGGTTGCCAGATTGCAGGCGCGGCGCAGGATGTACGCTCAAGCCTGTCTTCGGCGCTTGTTTCCATCCTTGATACTTGATGGACGGTTTATTCATCATCGACAAGCCCGTAGGGATGACCAGCTTCGATGTGGTCCGGAAGATCAAACGGGCTGCTGGAACCAGAAAAGTCGGTCATTCAGGGACGTTGGATCCCGACGCCATCGGTGTTCTGATTGTGGCTGCAGGTCGTGCGACCCGTTTCCTTCGCTACCTCGTTTCAGATGCCAAAGCCTATTCTTTTGAGCTGGTCCTCGGCTCTCAGACAACGACAGACGATTCCAGTGGGGATGTGGTTCACGAGTCAGACCCCTCTGGGGTAGGGCGATCGGAGCTTGAGGCCGTTCTGCCGAGCTTCGTGGGCGAATTGGATCAAGTACCGCCCCTGTATTCTGCGGTTCACGTGGACGGAAAGCGTGCTTACACACTGGCGCGTGCCGGCGAGGAGTTCGTGCTCGAATCAAGGCGAATACATGTTAAATCGCTCACGCTCGATGCCTTCGAATCGCCTGTTGCCAGCCTGACCGTTTCTTGCGGTGCCGGCACCTACGTCAGGTCACTCGCTCGAGACATCGGATTGGCGCTTGGGACCCATGGTCACGCTCGTATGATTCGTCGGGTGATCGCCGGCGAGTTTTGTCTGGACGACGCGACGCCTTTGGCCGCGATCGAAGAAAACGCAGCTGACTTCATTCTGCCTTCGCGTCGCTTGGTGGCTCACCTCGAAGACCGCGTGTTGAGTGATGAAGAAGCGCACAAAATGTCGATGGGCCAATACGTTGTGGATGACGGCGAGATCGGTGAGGCTTTGGTCTTGCTGCACGACGGGGTTTTTGTCGGCGTAGGCCGTAGGGTCGCAGGTGAATCTGCGGTCCTTCTAAAACCCGAAAGAATGTGGTGAATTAGATCCGTTCGCAGTGAACTGCGTTTGTGAAAGCAAACGTACGATCGAGGAGTCTAATTTGAAGTGGTTTTCGTTCATTATTCTGGGGTTGTTGGGTTGTGGAGGGGCATCCACAAGCGGCTCGTACGCTCCACAACAGACGTATTATGCGGGTGCCGAAAGCCAGAGTTTCGCATCGGACGATTCTGATTCTGAGTCCGACTCGGTTCAGGTTCAGTCCACATCACGGTCTGCGGAGGCCAAACCCGCGACTTCGGTGCGAAGAGATCAGAAGGCTGAAGTCGACTTGGATCAAAAGCTCGTCAAGAACGCCTACGTCACGCTTGAAATCGACGATGAGGACGACTTTGAGCCTGCGATTCGCAAGCTGGCGGAGCTCGCCAAGCTGCATAAGGGATACGTGGTGGATGAATCCAAGACCAACATCACGTTCAAGGTTCCAACCGACAAGCTGGACGTGGTCATGGTTTCGGTGCGAAAGCTCGGTGAGGTGACCCAGCAGAACATCACGGTCAGCGATGTGACCGGACAGTATGTCGACCTTCAGATTCGGATCGATAATCTGCGCAGGCTCCGCACACGCCTGCAAGACCTCCTGGTGGAGGGACAGACCGTCACTGAGGTGCTGGAAGTAGAAAAGGAACTCGCGCGCGTTACGCGCGAGTTGGAGCAGCTTGAGGGGCAGATGCGTCTGCTGCAAAATCAGGTGGGATACGCGACCATTCGAGCAAACCTCGAAGAATCGGTATCACCTGGGCCAATTGGCTGGATCTTCTACGGCACCTACAAGGCCGTGAAATGGCTCTTCATCTGGGATTAGTCTTCTAGAGCTTCGAGGTAGCGCTCGGCGTCGAGCGCGCCCATGCATCCCGAGCCTGCTGCCGTAATCGCTTGGCGATACTCGTGGTCCTGCACGTCGCCGACCGCAAAAACACCTTCGATATTGGTCTTTGACGAGTGCGACTTCGTGATGATGTAGCCGTTTTCGTCCATGTCGAGCTGGCCAGCGAGGACCTGTGTATTGGGGATGTGCCCAATAGCCACGAACACGCCCTCACAGTGGATCTCGCGGAGCTCGCCGTTGCGGGTGTCCTTGAGCACCATTGCTGTGACGCCGCCTTCCTTGGTGCCTTTGATCTCCTCGACTTCGCTGTTCCATGCGACTTCAATTTTTGGATTCTTGAGTGCACGATCTTGCATGATTTTTGACGCCCGCAATTCACCGCGACGGTGGACGAGGGTGACCTTCGATGCAAAACGAGTCAGGAAATTTGCTTCTTCAAGCGCGGAATCTCCACCACCGACGACCGCGATTTCTTTGCCACGAAAGAAAAAACCGTCGCAGGTCGCACAGGTGCTGACGCCGTAGCCCATCAGCAGGCTCTCCGATGGCAGTCCAAGCAGTCTTGCGCGTGCGCCACTGGCCACGATGAGTGTTTTGGTATGAAACACGGTGTCGTCGTCGAGAGTGACTTTGAAAGGTCGCTGTGAAAAGTCGACTTCGCTGATCATGTACTGATGAATCTCGGTTCCGAATCGCTCGGCTTGTGCGCGAGTTCGTTCGATGAACTCTGGTCCCATCACACCTTCAGGAAATCCCGGGTAGTTTTCGACCTCGGTTGTGATCGTGAGCTGCCCCCCTGGTTGCGGTCCTTCAAAGAGGACCGGAGCGAGGTTGGCTCGGCCTGTGTAGATTGCAGCCGTGAGGCCTGCAGGGCCGGAGCCCATGATCGTTACGTCGTAGAGTGCTTGTTTGAGTTCAGGCATTTGTTGGCCTTGTTGTAATCAGTCTGAAGATGCATCGATGTCTTCTTCAGACTCGGGTAGAGAAGGCGAGACCTCAGGGGTCGCGCCGGTAAATTTCCATGTCGTCAAAATACGGTCCATTTCGGCTGTCAGAAGCGGACCTTTTTCGACGGGGCCCCAGCCAACAACCTGAAATCCCCAATCAGCCCGAGTCATATACGTCGCGACGTATTGAATCGATTGACCTTCGGTCTGACCGTTGGCGAACACACTTTGACCGATCGTGTTGTCGAGCTTTATCGGACCCTGACGCTCAATCGTAAAACCTTTCAACCTTTCTTCGAGAACGGCCAGTGAGGCACGCTTGAGCGCCAACGCGTCAGGTGATTCGACGCCAGGAATGCTCGGAAGTTTCTGAGGAATGACAATTAGGTACAAAGAAGAATTATAAGTCGCCGCTAGATCAGCGTGCGAGTTCAAGTTCTTGGGGTCGGTGATCGCCCATGGTTCGGCCAATTCGAGCTGATAGGGGGCGTTCTTGCTTTCGAAAAGCAGGGGCTGCAGCGGGGCAGGTTTGGGCGCGTCTGACTCACATCCGCACACCGAAAGAACGGCTAAGAATATGATGAAAAAGCTACGCACAGTGCACCTCAAAATGGGGTGCGACTATTCCACGTGAACGCGGGGAGGGCAAGCGAAGACGCGCCCCGCGTATTGCGGGGCACTTCCATTTAGCCGTTGAAGTAGAGTTTGTACTCAAGAGGGGTAGGTTGCAGGCGAGTGGGCACGATTTCGTGCTCGAACTTGTACTGCAACCAAGTCTCGATCACGTCTTCTGTGAAGACGTCGCCTTTCAACAGGAATGCGTGGTCTTCGGTCAGGCATTGAAGCGCCGCTTCAAGGTTCGCCGGTGCCGAAGGAATCTGGCTCAACTCTTCTGGAGGAAGGTTGTAGATATCCTTGTCCATCGCCGCACCTGGATCGAGTTGGCGTTCGATGCCATCCATGCCGGCCATCAACATTGCGGCGAAAGCGAAGTATCCGTTGCAGCTTGGGTCGGGCGTACGAAACTCGATGCGTCGGGCGTTTGTGCTGCCGCCAGCCAGAGGGATTCGAACCGCGGCAGACCGATTTCGGCTTGAATATGCGAAGTTCACCGGAGCTTCGTAGCCGGGAACGAGTCGCTTGAAGCTGTTCGTCGTCGGGTTGGTAAACGCGGTCAAAGCAGGCGCGTGTTCCAAGATTCCGGCGATGAAATGCAGGGCCATCTGGCTCATGCCCGCGTACTTATCGCCCGCAAAAAGGTTGGCGCCGTCTTTCCAGATGCTCATGTGCACGTGCATCCCGCTGCCGTTGTCTCCCATGATGGGCTTAGGCATGAAGGTCACGGTTTTGCCGGCTTTGTTCGCCGTATTTCGCACGATGTACTTGAACCACTGAAGCTTGTCGGCCATCGCGAGAAGTGAGTCGAAGCGAATGCCGATCTCACACTGTCCGCCCGAGGCCACTTCGTGGTGATGGACGTCCACTTCGATGCCACAGTCTTCAAGATTCAACGACATCTGAGTGCGCAAGTCATGAAGATGGTCCATCGGAGGAACAGGGAAATAACCAGCTTTATGCTGTGATTTATAACCAAGGTTCGGCCGCTCATCGCGACCGGTATTCCAGGCGCCTTCGATCGAATCCACCGCGAAAAACGACTGGTTGGGTTTGGTGTCGTAGCGGACGTCGTCAAAAATGAAGAACTCAGCTTCCGGTCCAAAATAGGCTGTATCGCCCAGGCCAGTCGACTTCAGGTACGCCTCGGCTTTTCGGGCAACATGACGTGGGTCACGCGAATAAGGTTGCCCCGTAATTGGGTCCGAGATGTCACAAATGAACGACACCGTTGAGACCTCGGGAAACGGGTCGATTCGCACGGTGGTCGGGTCGGGGGTCAACGCCATGTCTGACGCGTGAATCGCCTGCCAACCTCGGATGGAACTTCCGTCAAAACCAAGGCCTTCTTCGAAGAGGCTTTCAGTCAATCGATGGGCTGGAATCGTCGTGTGTTGCCAGGTCCCGGGAAAGTCCTGAAATTTCAGGTCGATCATTCGAGCGTTGTTTTCTTTGGCGAATTTGATGGCGTCTTTGACAGCCTGAGCGCGGTTCTTCGACATAGTGGTTCCTCGAGTTTATTGGACAGTTAGGAGAGGGCGTCTGGCCCACGTTCTCCGGTTCGTATTCGTATGGCTTCGTCGACTGGGTAGACAAAAATCTTCCCGTCACCAACGTGACCTGTTTGGGCACCCTCCATGAGCGCGTCGATTGCTGCATGTACGAGGTCATCCGTGACCACGATCTCGACTTTCAATTTCGGAACGAAATCGATGACGTACTCTGCTCCGGGATAGATCGGGGCTTTGCCGCCGCCACGTCCGAATCCTTTGACTTCGGTCACAGTCATACCGCGAATTCCGATTTCATCAAGGGCGTCCTTGATGTCGTCGAGTTTGAACGGTTTTACGATGGCTTCGATCTTTTTCATGTGCTTTCTCGATGCCCCAGAAGGGTAGCGTAGAGGGTTGTAACGCGATGTGTCATAGAATGCAATATGCATCTCTAGTCGGCTGTATTCATTGGGATGACGCGCCTTGGCCTTTGGTGACGCAGGTGCCCGAAAGTAGGTCCGGTAGACCTCGTCGATGGCGAGAGATAACCATCCACACGAAACCAAGACCGGCTGTAGCGAAGTTCAGAAGAACCCCGATTGAACGAACGAACAACTGCGGCCAACTCGGGGGGCGTCCGCGGGAATCAACGACCCGTAACTTCAGAAGCCAAGCGCTTGGCCCGGCATCAAAACGTTCAAAAATCAGATTCAGAACGGCCGCGATCACGCAAAACGAGACCAACGGCACAGCAAGGTCTTCGGGAGAATCGAGCCATAAACGGATAAGCCAATCCGTCCAAAACCAGCCGGCGTCTGCGGCAAAGGCCTTGGAGGGCAGGGCTCCAACGCCGATCAGCAACGCAACAATTCCCCCAACAATCATACCTTCAAGAAGTGCTCCGCAGGCTCTCGCCCAAAATGGCGCAACAGGATTCATCGAGGGCCGCTGAGGAGGCGCGCCAAACCGACCGCAAAAATGCCCGCGGTTTCGGAACGCAGAATATTTGGTCCCAATGAAATGCGCGTGGCATGGGCAAGCATCTCAACTTCACGTGGCGAGAATCCAGCCTCGGGGCCAATCCAAATGCCGAGGCTTTCTCCCGACGGGGCGATCACGGCTTTCCCGCTCGCATCGGCCAACCAGTGCGAATCTTCTTTGGCTTGTCGAATGGCATCGGCCAGCGAAGTCTGAGCCTGAACGACCGGCGTATAGACCCGTTCAGATTGCCGCGCGGCAGACCGCACTATCTTCTGCCAGCGGTCGACTTTGGGGCCCGCTTTTGCGCTTGGCACCTGAACCACACTCCATTGCGTCAGCAGCGGAACAATCCGGTCCACACCAAGTTCGGTGGCTTTTTCGAGCACAGCGTCCCACCGGTCGCCTTTTGGAATGGCCTGATAGAGCGTGATTTGTGGAGTCGACGGTGGGTGTAACGCGACCGAGGCCACCTCGACCCCGTCAGGCGCCAGAACACCGCGCCCAGTCGTACCGTGACCGTCGAAGACTTCAATCTCGGTACCCAGGGCAAGCCGCAAGACTTGAAACGCATAATGTTTCGTCTCGGACTCTAGCGGCACAAGCCCCGTATTGATGGTCCCCGGTTCGACCGGCAGACGTCGGCTCACACGATCCGAAGTACCATGCATGCCCAGTCTCCCCGTGTCGTCGTATGGATATGTTGGAGAGGCGAACGGTTGAAATTCGGCAAGAATTCCTCGACCTGAGCTGTGGTCACCCCGCTCAGAACCAGAATACCACTCGGGTTAATCCGTTTGATGAGGTCTTCGCGAAGCTCGATGAGCGTCGGAGCCAGAATATTCGCGATCACGATGTCGAAGGTTCCCCACTCATTCAGCGGTCGCGTATCGAGTTCGATGTCCGGAGTCGAGTTCACCTCAAGGTTCACGCGCGCCACATCGATCGCCACGGGGTCATTATCCATGCCCGCGACCAAAGACGCCCCGAGTTTGGCTGCGGCGATCGCCAAGATCGCGCTGCCACATCCGATGTCGAAAACCGATGCGTTTGGTCTCTCGGCCAATAATCGATCCACCTCAACCGCGCATAACTGGGTGGTTTCATGCGTCCCCGTCCCAAAAGCCATGCCCGGTTCGATGATGACTTCGACGCCGTTTTCAGGAATCACCAGATCTTCCCAAGGGGGGCCAACTACAATTCGAGGCGACATCAGGAGCGGTTTGAACCAGTCTTTCCAAGCCGTTTCCCACGAACGATCGTCAAAACGTTCCAGAGAGACGATGTCTCCATAACCGGCGACATCTTCACGCAACGAGCGCGTGGCAGGGCCTTCGTCGTCGCCTTCGAAAAACGCCACCAATCGGGCTTTTCCTTCCGGAACCGGGGCCATAGCGCCGTTTTCCATGAACGTTGTCTCATCTTGAACCTCGACGCCTCCAGCGCCAAAATCCCAGAGGTAACCAGTAGTATCTTCGGCATTTCCACCGTCAACGAGCATCTCGAGGCGGTACCACACGGGCTCACTCATGACTTCTCCACAAAACTTAGCGACGATGCTGTAATTGAGATAAGGCGGCCTTTCCAGCCCTCAGGGCCAGGATCAAGCGAAAATACAAATTCGCGCTCTTCATCCGTGGCAAAGAGCGAGTCCTTCAGGGCGCGATGTTTGATCGTTCCCAGCGGCTCACCTTCGGCTTCATTCAAATACGTGATTTCAATCTCAAGGTCCGAGAGCACGGCGCCAGTGTTGTTGGTCATCCACACCAGCGCTTCACGTTGAAGATTTCCGTCCCGGGTCAGGCGACGAACTTTAAAACGCGGTGGCTCAAAAGCCTGAAGGTAGGCTTGAGATTGTGCGATCTTCCACAGCGCGTGCAATTCTTCCCACTGCCGGCGAATCGCTTCGTCGGTGCTGCGAATGCTCGGTTTGATTTCGACGAGGGCCACGCGCAGCTCTTCCCCATTGAGCGCTCTGAGTTTGTCGACGTCTTTTTGCAGCTCTTGAACACGTTCTTTTTCTTGGAGCTGAACATCAAACCGCTCGAGCGCTTCAAGAATCGGCTGTGGCCGGCTGTACGTCGGTGCGCGACTCAAGAGCTCATCAACCTGACTGCGTGCCTCATCGAGGTCGCTTTCCGACTGAAGGCGCTCAATTTGCTCCATGATGGCTTTTCGCTCCGGCAGTCCAAGTTTAACCCGAAAGCGATCCGGCTCCCGAATCACCAGATATTGGTGTTCGATCAAGGCATCACGCGACGCGTTCTCGACGCGGACACGAACGTCGAAGCCGCTTCCGGCAGGGGTCATCGACACGATGGTCACAACGCCACCTGCATATCCCTCCGTGGGCGGAAACGCCTTTTCGTACTCAGCGACCGGGACCGACTCCTGGTCGCTGGTCGCTAAAAACGTGTAGGCCCGCACAGGCGCGCGCAACGTCTCCTGGGATTCCACGAAATTCATGGTGACCTCGCGTGCGCGCTCCTCATCGGTGCGACACGCAGCCAACGAAAGGGTCAATATGAGGAGAATTCGTAAAAACGTCATGGGCAGGCTCCGAGGGGCCACAATCTACCCTCACCAGTCAGGCGGTCAACCACCGCGATGCGAGTGTTGACCCAGATTTCATAAGTTAGTATTCACTAACTTAATGGAGGTCATATGTCAGATGTCGAATACAGCATCGCTCAGGGTGTCGCTACACTCACGATCAACCGCCCCGAACGACGGAATGCCCTAAACCAGTCGGTCATCAATGGTTTGCGGGAGGGGCTCAAAACTGCAAATGACGACGCACAGGTTCGTGTCATCGTCCTGACAGGAGCCGGGAAATCGTTTTGCGCCGGGGGAGACGTGGGGTCCATGGGGGCGAACGATGGCATGTTGGCCATGCATTGGGAACGGGCCGGATTTGCCGATCTTCTTTTGGAAATGCACCGGTCAGCCAAGCCGATCATCGCACAGGTTAACGGGTTGGCGCTTGGCGGCGGGTTTGGCTTGGCACTTAATTGTGACCTCGCGGTGGCGTCTGATTCGGCGTTTTTTGGAACGCCTGAAATCAAGATAGGGGTTTTCCCGATGATGATTATGGCCGTGATGGTCAGGAATATGTCTCGCAAAAACGCGCTCGAACTGATGTTCACCGGCGATCGAATTGATGCGGCCAGGGCGCTGGAGATGGGAATCGTCAATCGCGTAGTTTCTGCGGAGGAACTCGAAAACGCGGCCAGAGAACTCGCCGAAAAAGTGGGGGCCTACTCGCCCGCGATTCTTCGAATGGGCCGACAGGCATTCTATTCCACCCAGGACATGTCATTTGAACAAGCGTTGCGCTCGCTTCACAGCGAATTGTCGATGACCGTCATGAGTGAAGACACCGCCGAAGGTGTGATGGCATTCATCGAAAAGCGTGAACCCAAATGGACCGGGCGCTAGCCGAAGAGTACGTCGCGCATCGTGTAGGTTCCGGCTTGTTTCGCGGCGATCCAGTATGCAGCCCGAAGCGCGCCTTGAGCAAAAACGCCCCGGTCGTGGGCACGGTGGGTCAGCTCGATTCGTTCGCCCTCTGAGACCAGGAACACGGTGTGTTCTCCAACGATCCCTCCGCCTCTCATCACCTGAAAGCCGATTTCGCTGTCCGTGCGGGCGCCTGTAACGCCATGACGGTCAAAAACCGCAACGTCATCCAGACGAACCTCACGCCCACGCGCCGCGGCTTTGCCCAGAAGCAGGGCTGTACCGCTAGGAGCATCCACTTTGCGACGATGGTGAGCCTCAAAGATCTCGACATCAAATCCGGCAGCAGCCCGCGCGGCGAGCTCAACCAGATGTTCTAAGATGTTGATGCCGACCGAAAAGTTTGCCGTATGCAGGACAGGTATCTTCTGGGCGCAAACCGCCAAAGCGGCGAGTGATTCAGCGTCCAGTCCCGTGGTGCCTGAAACGAAAGGGATTCCAAGCCTGGCCGCTGCCTGAGCGTACTCGATGCATGTCGCCGGGTTGGAGATGTCGATCACAACATCGACGTCTTTGAGTTCGGACGGCTGATGCCGAACTTGAGGTAAGCTCAGCGTCGACCTTTGGGAGACAAAGGCCAAGGTGACCTGCAGGTCGGCCAATGAATCGGCTTGGTCCCGAATCGCGGTTCCCATCCGACCGCCCGCCCCAACAAGCGCCACGCGGATCATTGCATCAACCCAGCTTCACGCAATGCGGCCGACACTCGCCCGACCAGAGCCTCATCCCCGGAGTACAGCGGTAGCCTCGCCTCATCGGAGCACCAGCCAAGCAATTTTGCGGCAGTTTTGGTGGGCACGGGGTTCGCGTCCGAAAACAAGACTTTTGCCAGAGAGTGGACTCGGTTGTGCAAAAGTCGTGCGTTGACCAAATCGCCCTTACGGGCAGCGTCCACGAGGTCGTGGACCATTCTAGGTGCGATATTTGAGACGACCGAGATGCAACCAGCTCCGCCCATCAACACAAATTGCAGAGTGGTGAAGTCATCACCAGAGAGCAGCGAAAAATCGCGAGGCACTTTTTGGAAAATCTCGGTGTCCAAATTCATATCGGCCGAGGCTTCTTTGATACCTACGATGTTGGGGTGGCGGGCCAAGGTGGCGACCGTTTCCGCGGTGGTGCCGATGACGGTTCGACCGGGAACGTTATAGACGATGACTGGCAGTCCCCCGTTTTCGGCGACAAATTCAAAATGCGCGATGATGCCTCGCTGGCCCGGCTTATTATAATATGGCGTGACCACGAGCGCCGCGTCGACGCCCTTGATTTTAGAGACTTGCTGCGTGAAAAGCGTCGTTTCTTGCGTGTTGTTCGTGCCGGTTCCAGCAACGATGGGAACCCGTCCTGCGCTGACATCAACAACCTTTTGGATCACCGCAAGTCGTTCCGTCTCCGTCATTGTGGCAGGTTCTCCAGTTGTGCCACAGGGGACCAATCCGTCGATTCCGCCCTCAATTTGCCGCTCGACGAGCGCCTCGAGCGCTGCAAAGTCGACTTTGTTGTTCTTGAACGGGGTGATTAGCGCCGTATACGCACCTTGGAAGCTCATCAGGACCTCGGGGAAATAGCGAGAGTAGGTGAACCGAGCACTCGCCCTGTGTCAAGATGCATGCTCGGTCTCGAGGATCCAATCTTCGAAAGGGAGGGTCTCCGGCTTTCCGGTTCGCAGCTCCAAAATGAAGGGCGACTCGCGTAACAAGACCGTTCCTCGGTCTCGCGTGAACTGCCGGTAGACATGGCATAGATGGAGGTCGTCGCGGGCTCGGGTGGTCGCGACATAAAAAAGCCGTCGCTCTTCTTCGAGTCCGTCAACTTCGCTCATGGATGAGGCACTCGGAAAATGCCCATCCGAAAGCCACAACACAAAAACCGTCGCCCACTCAAGGCCTTTAGCCTGATGAATCGATGACAACGTCACGTATTCGTCGGGTTTTTGGCCGCCGACCAGAATATCCTGCCCGGCGATCGACGACATCAGGCTGATTTCACCCAAGAAGCGATCGAGGTCGTCAAATTGAGATGCGTAATTCGCAAGTTGTTCAAGATCTCCGATCCGATTCTGGAGCTGGTCTTCGAACGTCCGCTCCATGTAGCCACGATAGGCCCCGGTATGAATGGCTTCGACCAATTCACCAGGTGAGCTCGATAATCGCCGTTTCTTGAGGGTCGAAAGCAGCCCGCGTGCGTTCGCCCAACCCGCTCGTGCTCTGGAGGGTAGGAGTTCCGCGGCATCGTTCTCACAAATTCCAGACAGTGGGTCGGCTGCCGTCGACGAAAGCTGCCAGAGCTGCTTGGCGCGCGCGGATCCGATGCCAGGGAAATGTTGGGATAAGCGCAGGAAGCTCAGCTCGTCTTTTGGGTTGAACACGAATTTGAGGTACGCCAGCACGTCCTTGATATGGGCTTGCTCAAAAAAGCGAACGCCTGAACGCACCACAAAGGGGATTCCGCGCTTGCCCATCTCGATCTGCAGCTCCATCGAGTGATGATGCGCTCGATAGAGGACCGCCATCTCGTTCAGACCGATGCCTTCGTCAGCTAATTCTAAAATGCGCTGGCAAATGAATTCTCCCTGCTGATGAACGTCCGAAACCTGCACCACGGCTGGCTTGGAGCCGCTTGGCCTGGCCGCCGTGAGGGTCTTTTCGAATTGATGGCGATTATGCGCGATCGACTTGTTGGCGAGGTTCAGGATTTCTGGAGTGGACCGATAATTGGTCTCGAGTCGGTACATTCGGCACCCCGCGTAGCGTTGCGGGAACTCAAGAATATTTCGGTACTCGGCGCCACGAAACCGGTAGATGCTCTGGCAGTCGTCGCCCACCACCATAAGGTTTCCGTGATTGGAAGCCATAAGGTCGATGATTTCACCCTGGATATGATTGGTGTCCTGATACTCGTCGACCAGCACATGCTGAAAACGCTGGGTGAGGTTTTCGCGGATGTCTGGAAACTCAACGAGCAGCCGCTTCCAGTTCAGAAGCAGGTCGTCGTAATCCATGAGTCCCATTTCTAGTTTTCGGCTCTGGAAAAGATGGAACGCGTCTCGAATCGGTTCATGAAGCTCCGAAAACTGGGGGAAGGCGTCGTCGAGCACAGCCGCAACGGTCTGCTGCGTATTGATGCATTTGGATAAAATGGCCGAAAGCACCTTGCCGCGAGGGAAACGTCGCTCAAGGTATTCGTCGGTAATCTCCGCGACGCACGCCTTCAAAAGGGTGCCGGCATCCTCGGAATCCAGAATCGTAAACGCCTTGGGATACCCAAGTCTTTCTGCGTGTTGCCGCAGGATTCGATTCCCCACGCTGTGGAACGTGCCACTCCAGATTCGACGTGTGTCCGCATGAATCAAGGCCCCGACTCGGTCGGTCATGTTTCTGGCGGCTTTGTTGGTGAACGTCAGCAGCAGCACTTGATCGGCCGAAACGCCTTGGTCGAGCAGCCAAACCACGCGGTAGGTCAGCGTATGCGTTTTTCCAGATCCCGCGCCTGCAATAACCAGAGCCGGGCCGGGCGGTGCCGTGACCACCGCGCGCTGCTGGGGATTCAGCACCTTGAGGTAGTCAGGCTCGGGGTTTGGAGCCGGCTTTTCTGATTTGAGTGTGTATTTCCTCACGGTCTTTCCGGCTCATTCATTGGGGCTGCGATGATTCAAAGGAAATTTCGCAACAAAATTTCCTTCTGGCCGATAACCCTACGTGAATCATGAACTGGCAAGCAACCCGGGGTCATGGGGGCTCGGGTATTGGGTGCCAAAATTGGAGAGTCAAAATGACGACAAAAATTGGGGCTGGAACCGGTGATATCGCCGCGAACGACCGACTGGATTACGACATGGGACCTCAAAAAGGGGCAGCCCCGTACGTGAACGTTAGAGTGGATGGGAGTGTCGACACGAATAACAAGTGGACGATTCCTCAAAAAAACATCAATAAACTGCTTCCAATTTATGAAGACGTGGTCGCGCTACGAGATGAATTAGAGGATGCGCTCGGTCGGGCAAAGGCTGCTGGGCAGGACAACCTTGCGGGAAGCATCCAATCGCAACTCGACAAGTTGGAAAAAGGATTGGCGAAGCTCAAAGCTGCAGCTGAGAGTCCACCTCCTCTGAGCGTGCTGTATACAGAGCAAGCGGCAACGGAATTGAAGGCGAGCGTCTCCGAGATCTCAAAGTCAGGTGTTGCGGAAATGGCGCCTCCTGCGACAGTGATGACAACACTTCTTGAACCCACACCTAAGAACGTTTACCTCGCCACCACAGGCACTGATGCGAAGCCGGCAAAAATGGACGACGACCAAAAGGCTGCCTTCGCAGAACACGTTTCAACCATGCAGCCCATAGACCTTGCAAAAGAATTTGCAGCAGACCCCAAGGGAATGTGGGACAAGCTTGCCCAATTGCCTCAAGACCAGCGGCAATTTGCGCTGATGCAATTGCAAGCCGGTACTCAAGAGAATAACCAGCTCTTCTCGACTCTGACCAATTTCATGAAGGCCATGCACGACACTGAGAAAGCGATTGTGTCCAATCTGCGGGTTTGATGTGCGCTTCGGTTCTACAGGCAGGGGAGGGCCGAGGTTGACTCTGGTGAGCCATTTCACTACATCTTGACGCTCTTTATGGGTCTCGTTCTGCGCGGAAAAGCTCGATGACAATGAACCGAACTCTAGCTCTCTTCATCCTGTTATTCGCGTCAGCCTTCGTTGGCTGCTCAGATGACAGCCCTGTTTCATCCATCAAGTCGGGGCGAATTCAGGTTTCGCCCGATCCGATTGCGTACGCACAGGTCGACATTGGCGTCAGCGATGTCTTGGACATTTCTGT
This sequence comes from uncultured Bradymonadales bacterium, assembly GCA_964394615.1. GTDB lineage: Bacteria > Myxococcota_A > Bradymonadia > Bradymonadales > Bradymonadaceae > JBFFMO01. Next base: position 229,913 of record CAYMYJ010000001.1, read on the forward strand.
GTTCAACCTGGTCGATGAAGAGCTGAGCGTCTACGACGTGCGTCTGGAAACACGCGGTGAGGATGGCTCCATCGATGGGCTTGAGCTCGTCGACGTTCCGGCATTTCCATTCAAGGTGGCCGGAAACGGCGTGACCCGTTTTCAACTTCACTACACACCCAAGGTGGGAAGCAAACCCGCGCGGGGAAGCCTCGTGTTCGAAAGCAGCGATGACCGCTATTCGAACTCGGATCCCTACAAGATTTCGATCGATACACTCGCGAATCGACCCCGCGTTCAAGTTTCTCCGCCCATCGTGCGATTTGCGCGTCAGGCACCAGGCGCGCGCGATAAACAAACGGTCCTGATTCATAATATCGGATCAGCCCCGCTCAAGGTTTGGCAGGCACCGGCATACGGCGGAGGCGCAGATTTCCGAATTTCGGTGCCCGAACGCACCTACCCGATGGAACTCGCCATTTACGACGCAAATGCGGCAGCGACCGAACCCGACAAATATGAACTTGCCGTTGAGGTCGAGTACGCACCGATCGGGGATGGTGGTGATTCGGGTGAGCTCGTGATTATTACAAATGACCCCACGGGCGACCAAGAAACCGGTAACGAGACCTTCGCGACGGTCGTGGATATCGCCGCCAATGCTGATTCACCCTGCATTCTGGTCGATGGGACATCGCGGAATTTTGGGCAGGTGCCCATCGGGTCGGCCGCCGCAGATATCGTGAAGATCACCAATTGCGGGACACAGCCATTGATCGTGTCGGGCATGCGAATCACTGATAATTCGGCCGACGACGAGTTTGAACTCGATCTGGGGGGGCTGGATGTGAATCGCGACGGTGAACTTGATTCCACACTCACGATTCAGCCTGGCAACGATCAGACGGTGCTCTTGAAGTACATACCGGTTCAGGCAGGCACCGATCAGGGCACGATGGTTATTTTGAGTAATGACCCCTTGCAGGCTGAGCTTGAATTGGACCTTAGCGGACGCGGATCTGACGGAGTGTGCCCAGTCGCCATTGGTGGAGCTTTCATTCGAGGAGTGAGCTCGACGCCACGACCAAGCATTACAGCGACGCCCCTTCAGTACATCGTTTTAGATGGTTCGCAGAGTTCTGATGAAGACGGTCGTGTCGTCGATTATTTCTGGGAGTTGGTGCAAATGCCGCCAGGCGTCGCCCCAGTTCTGACCGCGACACAAAACGACCCCGGTGATTTGGACAAGTCGAAGCGAGAGTTCCGACTCCTGACTGCTGGCACTTACGTCGCTGAACTTCGAGTCAGGGATAATGATGGCTTCATGTCTTGCGGTGAGGCGTCTCGCGTCACGGTGGTGGCTGTGCCAAACGAGAAGATTCTCGTGGAGCTCACCTGGACCAATCCCGAAGACCCTAACGAGACCGACGCGACCGGCTCGGACGTCGACCTCCATTTTGTCAAGATGGGGCCTGGTAAGTGGTTTGAGACGCCTTATGACATCTATTTTCGCAATCCAAACACATCAAGCGATGGCCTTGGAATCTGGGCGCCAGAGAGTCCGTCATTGGATATCGATGACCGCGATGGCTTGGGACCCGAAAATGTCCAGATGGACGATCCCGCCAATTGTGAGTGGTATGGCGTTGGGGTCCACTACTACAAACAGCTTTTTGGCACCGCCTACGTCACGATTCGGATCTACATGAACACGGGCCTTGTGTTCGAAAAGATCAATAAACCCATGATTCGGGGCGGTCAGTTCTGGGATGTCGCCAGAATTCATTGGGATTCTGGCCGGGTGTATGAGGTGGACAATCTCCTTGAGGCTGCGCCCTCAGGGACCAATCCACCCGTGACAGCTGGGATGGCAACCAGCGGTCTTTGCACGAATCAGGGCCTGTACACGATTCAGTAAGGCGTTTTTTATTCGCCAGCTCTGGTTCCACGAGTATCATGGGGAGAATTTTTGAGCCCAAGCATGTTTGCGATGGCTTGCTAGGGAGAGGGCATGTCCGAAATAGCCATACGTTGTCCTGAATGTGGACAACCAAGCGACGACACCGAATGGTGTGAGCACTGCGGTGCGCGCATCGCCACGGGTGGAAATGATGAGGGAAATGTGTGGCTTTCGATTGGATCTAAATTAGCGCTCTCGCAAAACGGAGAATCTCAGGAACTTGTTGTGGACGCCGTCGTCGAGAATTTCTCGACGCGCAAGGTTTTCACCGCTCGTGCATCCAAGGGCAACGGGTTGTTTTTTGTCGAAGAGACCGAGGACGACGGCCGGGACCCTGGCGAGATTCATCCGGACGTGAGTCATTTCTTTCGAAGGCCGCTTCAGCGGAGCCGGAAGGGCGAACATCTCGTAGAAATCTACAATGACGTAGGGGGCATGACGATCGAAGACGTCCTGCAGGTCCATAATGGATTGATGCCCTACGCTCAGATTCGCGACATCTTTGAGGTCGTCTCAGAAGCGGTTTTAAAATGCCATCAGGGCGGGCAAATGATCCTTGCTGTCGCGCCGTGGACGGTCAGGATTGACGGTCTTCAGATGGGTGAGTTCTCGAGCGTCGGCGACACCGAAACAGTCGCTTTTGATGACGTTGTCGCGTTGAGCCAAGACATGGTTCAGCTGGAGGAGATGGAGAACGTTCCGGATCCCCCCTCTGAGAGTGTGATTGAAGCGCTGAGCGATTCCATTTCATCGGCTGCCGAAGATAATCTTTCTGCGTGGGACATCCTAGAGGACGAACCTCAGGTCATCGACGCGTTAAGCGAAACAGGCATGTTGTCGGCAAAGCTCTTTGAGGCTCAGGAGCCGATCGAGCTCAAGGCGACCTTCGAAGGTTTGGACCGAACCTATCCGTTGGGCAAGAACCCAGACGAAGTTCCGGTCATCATGGGCTTTTCGGCGCCAGAACTCCTGGGTCGTGTGCGTGCCGACGTCACCGAAGCGACGGACGTCTTTGGTTTGGGCATGCTTCTCTACTTCATGGTGGGCGGCAAGGTTCCTCCAGCGTCGGTTTACACTCGCTACGCTCCCGCACTTCCAGCACGAAATTTTAGGCCTGGCTTTCCGCCTGGACTGCAATCCGTGCTCTCTCGTGCGACGCGCCCAAATCCAGACGATCGCTATCCGAACGTCGAAGCGCTCAAAGATGCGTTTCTTCAGGCTTGCGCAGTCATGGAACGTCGAGCCGGGCATGTTGGTTCTGAGAATCCGCCACGCTTCCGTTTGGCGGTAGACACCCATATCGGTATCGCGAAGGGACGTCGTAATCCGATCAATCAAGATGCCGTTTTTGGACGTATGTCAGACGACGGCCGCTTTGGTCTTGTGGTCATTGCCGACGGCGTTTCGACTGCATCCTACGGCACGGGTGACCTCGCCAGCGCCTGCGTTGCACGCCGTGCGATCGAGACGTGGGATGAGATTCTTCCTGCTTATCTGATGGACGAGCGCGTTGATGAAATTGAAGTCATCGGGGACCTTCTCGAACGGGCAAACCAAGATATCGTTGAATACGTAAATGGCCATCACACGCCGTTTTCTGGAAACCCTCACGAAGTCATGGGCACCACTTGTTTGGTGGCCATCATCCATCGCGGAATCGTGACCCTGGCCTCGTTGGGGGACAGCAGGGCTTACCTGCACACTGCGACTGGATTGGAACAGGTGACGGCCGACCATAACTTATGGTCACTGAGCATCATTGAAGGCGTGCCTGCCGATAATGCTTTGGCCATGCCACATGGCGATGCGCTTGCTCGTTGTTTGGGGACCTTCTCCATATCCGACGGCATGCTGAGGGCAGTTCGACCTGAGGCGGATTTCTTCCGGTTCTCGACGACTCGCGGTGATGCTTTGTTGATGACCACAGACGGGTTGGTTGATTTCGCGGGCGCGAATTCGTTTGCGGCCGAAGACAACATCCATGCGGTGTTAACTTCCGAGCCCGATCCAGCGCTTGCGTGTTTGGAGTTGGTCTTGCTCGCCAATCGCGGCGGCGGCGGCGATAATATCGGCGTTGGGATCATTCAGTTCTTCTAGATCCAAGCGCAAAGCGCGCGTTCTAGCCAATCATGGATAGATGGGCACGATGCCCAACCCGCCCTGGTCGGGGCGTAGCGCAGGCCGTAAGCCAGTGTAGTGGTTGTAAATCGCCATTTATGCCCGGAAGCGCGGTGCGCGCCAAAGGCTTGGCCCGGCGTTCAGCCTGCGTGCCATTCGCAGTTCGGAATGGAGGTGGAAGCCAGTCAGAGGGCGGCATGCTGATGCCTGACGCCTGAACGTCGGTATATTCGGGCACCGTGGCGGAGACGGACGAGAACGCCTGACACCTGCTACCTGACAGTGCAGATGCAGAACCACCTTAAAGAAGGCGTTCGTCGCGCTGAGCTTCGGCCCATTTCAGGGTTTCACGGGGCACCCAATGTTCGGGCGGGGTGGGGCGTTCCAATTTGTCGGTGAACGACGGGTGGAACTGTTCGATCCATTGAACGGTGTCGCGCAGAGTTGCTGCAGGATCTCGAGGCTGCCAACCAAGCTCGTTGATGGCGCGACTTGAGTCGATGTACCAGTAGCGGCTCCCCATTTCGACCGAGACGGGGTCTATCGATGCTTTTTGCCCCAACATGCGCATTGCGACATCGAGGACCTTGGCGCCTGCAATCGCGGCGTCTCGCGGCACAGCGATCCGCGGCGCTCGCACACCTGTGATGTCTTCGAGTCTCTCGAAGAACGCCACCAGAGTCATGTTTGAAGCTCCAAGCAAGTAGGATGAACCTGGCTCAGCCTTATCCATGGCGAGAATGAACGCGGCAGCGGCGTCTCGCGCATCCACAAACGACATGCCGCCGGACAACACAGTCGGGATCTTCTTTCGCATGAAGAGTACGACGTCACCGGTGGACGACTCACGCATATCACCAGGGCCAAGCAGAAGCGTCGGCCGCATCAAGACGATCGGCAGATTGTAGTCGCGGTGGTATCGCTCGCAAATCCGCTCTTGGTAGATTTTCGAAAGGTAATAAGGCCAATGCATCACGAGCTTTTCGGCAGACGGTGAATCGTCCGTCGCAAGGAAATTTGGGTCGTCGCTGACTCCAACGGTGCCGCTGGTTGAGGCGACGACGATTTTTTTCACGTCCTGTTGGCGCAAGGCATCCAGAAGCCGGCGAGTGCCGTCGACGTGCAGCTCGTACATGCGATGTGCGTGTTTCGGATCGCGTTCAACAAGGCCCGCGCAGTGATAAACATGGGTGACGCCATCGACTGCTCGCCGAACGTCGTCCGACGAAGACAGTGTTCCTTCGACAAATGAGACGCCTAGATCGGCCAAGTCGAGGTCGACCTGTCGGGCTAATACCCGAACGTCTTCGCCGCGTTCCACGAGTTGGCGCACAAGGTGGCGCCCGAGGAAACCAGTTCCTCCGGTGATCAGTGTCGTCATGGGTACTCCTTTATCCCTGAAGCCGGAACACAGACTGGAAGCGCACGAGCAGGTCGGGCGAATTCGTCTTGATCGTTCCGTTCATAAACTCGTCGAACGACGGAATATAGCGTTCCTGAACAATCCGCCTGAAGATTTCAGGGGTTGTCTTGATGACGCAATCGGCTTGCTCGGGCTTGCCTTGATTGATCTGGCAGCCGTTCGAAGTGATCTCGATCGTCCACTTTTGGTCGTCAGCATTCCCAAGTGACCAGTAGTACGTAACTTTTTGGTCGATTTGGTCTTTTTCGAACTTCGTGTTCAGTTCTTCAAAAATCGGCGTCAACGAGGTCGCGCCCTTCACCTTCGGCTCACCCGCGTCGCGCAACTCTGAGACCGCCGCGTAAGCGGTTTCGGCCACAAAATCCCACAGGTCGTTGTTCGTGCGGTCCCCAGCGTTGGCGAGCAACTCCATCACGTCGATCGGTTTGCCAATCCGCACCTTAAGGTTGCGAGAGGTCAGCGAGGGCAGGGGAGTCCCTTTCGGAAGCGCCCGATGCGTGCCTTCAATCCAAACCGGAAGGATATTGACCCGTTGTGACACAGCCAGGTACCCCAGGCCTCGCCGGAACGTACGAAGCTTGCCGTCCTTGGCGCGGGTTCCTTCGGGGAACATCAAGAGTGTATCGCCGCCTTGCAGGGCTTCAATCGCCCCCGCGAGTGCCACGTCGGGCGTGCCCGCACGTTCGACAGGAATCAGATTCGTGAAATTCTTGAAGTAGGTCTTTCGAGCCCGATTCGAGAAGAAATAGTCCGCAGCGGCAAGCGCGCGGATATCTCGGCCAAAATCCCCCAGTGCGAATTTCACCAGCCCCATATCCAGATGGCTGGCGTGATTTGCGATCACGATGCAATTCGGGTCGTGCCAAGGAATATTGGCTTTCCCATACACATCCACGTTGAAGTACCCATCGTAGGTCTGCATCTGGGCGTTATGGAGCGCGCGTTTTCCGAGTGACGCCACAAAATCGGGAATCGGAATCGTTTGCACGCGCTCCGACGTGGTTTGTGTCGTTTTGACGAGGGCAGTGGCCTGACTCTGTCCGGCGTTCTCCAGCGCTTCTCTTAGAAGCCCAAGGTTGCCGATTTCGGCCAGCGCTTCGGCCGAAACGTGAAGGTTTTTCGCCTCCAAGATGCTCGAAAGCTCAACATACATCAGGCTGTCAAAGCCAAGGTCATCCACAAAGTTCGTGTTGTGGTTGACCTTCTTCACATCAAAACCAGAAAGCGTCGCCACCGCGCGCTCGAGCCAGTTCCATGCGTTGTCAGACTTGCCTGCATCCACGTCAGATTCTTCGGCGGCCATCAGGCGGTCAAGGATCTGGCTGATTTCGCGGCGTTTGACCTTCTTGGTTGTCGTTCGAGGGAACTCTTCTTCGAAGAATCGTAGGACCTGGATACGATTATGGCCCGCCACTCGGAGGCCTTCGACGCGCATCCACTCGCGAATTGATTTTCGTTGGTCGGCCAACTCCTGCGGGGTGGCGGATTCCAATACGTCGGGTCGAACCAGACAAGCAACGCGTTCGGAACCGTGGCCATCGGCGAGTCCAACGACCGCAATTTCAAGCACGCCAGGAGCCTTGCCGTAGATGTCTTCGAGTTCGTCTGGGTAAACATTCTTGCCACCGCTTGTGACAATGACCTCTTTGCTGCGACCCACGATGGTCAAGCGACCCTTCTTGTCGATCTTGCCCAGGTCGCCCGTATGCAACCAGCCGTTCTGGATGGTCTGCTCTGTCTCTTCTTCGCGGCCCAGATAGCCGAGCATCACGTTTGGTCCGCGCGCGATAACTTGGCCAACGCCATTATCGTCGGGCATCAGAATCTCGATCTCGACGTCAGGAATCGGCTTGCCGACACTGCCAGGCTTCAGGCCATCATGAGGCACCGAGACCGTCAAAACCGGGGCGGCTTCCGTGAGGCCGTAGCCTTCGTAGAGGTCGAATCCCAACGCGTGAAAGGCTTCGAGCACGTCTTCGGGAAGACTTGCGCCACCAGAGATCATGTACTTGAGGTGGCTTCCGAACGCTTTGTGGACCGCCCCAAAAAGGACGGGCCCCATGTTCACACCAGCGCGATCGCGCAGGTTTCGATTCAAGGCCACCAGATTCGAGAATACGGTCTGCGCGGCAGGGCCGGACGAGTCCACGCGCTGTTTGATGGTTCGATGAAGCAGCTGCCACAGCGCCGGAACGCCGATGAGCGCTGAAACTTTGGTTGAATTCATCGCGCTGCGAAGTTCATCGCCCGAGAGTTCCTCAAGGTAGGTGATTTGTGCACCTTTCGAGATCGGCACGAGGAAACCAGCTGCAAATTCAAAGGTATGATGCAGAGGCAGGACCGACAAAAAACCGTCCCGTTCGTTGATTCGGAAGGTTCCGTCCAACGAATGGATTAGGGACGTGAAATTTTTGTGCGTGAGCATCACGCCTTTCGGGTCACCGGTGGTGCCTGACGTGTAAATAAGGCTCGCGACTTCGGTCGGTTCGCTGAAGGTCCGCGCCAGTTCCATCGTGTTGTCAGGAGCGGGAAGGGCCAGCGTGAAGAGGTGGTCCAGAAGAATAATTCGGGCTTTGATTTCTCGCTCTGAAATCTCGACTTCAAGCTCGGTGCCGATTCGGTCGTAGACTCGTTGAGACATCACCACGGCTGCCGCGATCGACGAGGCCAACACGTTCGCAATCTGCTTGGCGTTTGACTCAGCGTCGACAGGAACGGCGATGGCGTTGGCCTTCAAAATACCGAAATAAGCCATGCCCCATTGGGGCCGGTTTTCACTGGCCAGGAGCACCGAAGAACCTGCCCCAATTCCGACCGACTCGAAGTATCCCGTGGCCCGCGCAGCGTATTGCTGAAACTGACCGTAGGTGTAGCTTTCGCTGATGCCGTTATGGTGGTGTTGCAACGCGACGCGTGTCGCGTGATTTGCGGTGGTGGAGTCAAAAAGCTCCACCAGATTTTCGTAGGTGTACGTCTGCCGAGGGTCACGCTTCAGCTTGCGTTCAAGTACGGGGAACACCCACTTGTTCAGGCCCTGCATGTGGACGTCGATCCAGTAATAACGCCAGTCGATGTCTTCGACGACGCATCCGTATCGCTCGCGCTCCGACGGGATGAGGCTGTCTCCAAGATGCTTCAGGTTCTGTGCGATGAACGTGTATCGATTATCGTGCGTGAACGGCAAAAAAAGTTCGAAAATCTTCTCGCCCGTCGCGGCCATGCGTCCAAGGGAATCAACCTGCTTTTTCGCACTTTTGATGGCGCCACCAATGGCTCCGAGATCGCGAGTGGGCACACGGCCGAGCAGCCCCGAAAGCGCCTTGGCGGATCGCGCCAGCGCAGGAATCGAACGTTGCTGAAAGGTGTCGTTGTCGACCACGACCGAATCCAGCGATTTGATCACCAACTTCTTCCATTTTGGTGTTCCAACTTCACGATCGATGAGGCCTCGTGCGCCAAGCTGCGTCAGTTCGACCAGACGAGGCAGGCTGCATGGGTTCCGATCGCTGGAGCCACAATGGTAGACTTTTTTGTGTTGGTTGGTGATAAGCGCGGCGGAAATCGCGTGCATCGCTCCGGTCACAAAGTCGACCGGTATCAGGTCGAGGGCCACGTCTTTCTTTGCAGGAATGAAGCGGTGACCTTTGTAGATAAGGTACGAAAGGGGCGCGGAGGTGTTTGCGCCTTCATTCCAGCCTGGGAATGGATAGCTCATCGAGCTTTCGATCACTGAAGGACGGAAGATCGCGTAATCGATATCACCGGCTTTTTCGACGATGAGCCGTTCACCCAGAGACTTTGTGTACGTGTAGATATTGACCCAACCCCAATGGTTGGCTCGCTCTCTGCCCGCAGTTGAAAGCCACTTTTTGACCCATGCCGTCCGCTCAAATTTGACGCGGTTCTCAAAACCTTCGACGTCGTCGGGGAGTCGGTTTTCAGACTTCAACCAATCGCGCGCGGCTTTGTTGAAGATGCTCTGGCGTTCTTGATCGAGGCTCAGTGTGCGGGCGTGTTCAGCCAGCGCCATGCAGTCGTCAATTTCACGCAATGCGTCCAGCTCGACCTGGAGTTCCTCGTAGGCCGGATAAACGGTCGGCCCCGGGATCAGCTCGGGCGTTGCTTTTTGTGAACGGCCAGCGACAAAAGTGGTCGACACATGAAGGAGCTTGGCTCTTGAGCCGCCCAGTCGAATGAAGTCCAGAATGAACAGGCCCGAAAGCGTGTTGATTCGCAGCGCACTCTCAAGGTTCGGATTGAAGTTTGTAAGACCGGCTGAGTTTACGAAGAGATCGAGGTTCGACGAGATCTCAAGCGCTTCCTCGTAAGGGATGCCCAGATGATCTTCGGTGATATCACCCGAAATAACCGTGATTTTGTCGTGAAGGAATTCGAGGAAACCATCCCCATGAGTGTCCCTCAACGTGTCAAAACAGTTGGACGAGACGACCTCGTCGTAGAAACGTTGTTCAGCGGGGCAGTTCTTCTGGCCACGGATGAGCAAGAAAAGCTGATCGATATCCGGATGGAACTGCAGCAATTGCGCGACAAAAACCTTGGCGAGGAACCCTGTCGTGCCTGTGACCAAAATTCGCCGCGCCTTCAGCGTTTTAGCCACCGAAAGCATCGAGGAGGGATCGGCGAAAGCCGACGAGGGTAAAGAAACCGATCCAAGGTCGTCGGTTTGCCGTGAGGCAAAAGCACTCGCTTCGATCGCGATCATGCTCAGGGCTTCTTTTGCACCGAGTCCGTTCCCGTTCGTCTTGCCATTAGCATGGCCATTGGCCTTGCCGTTTTTTCCGTTCTTGTCGGTCATAGAAACCTCTTTCCGCCTGATTTCACGTCACGTCTGCGATGAGGAACGGTGGGTGATGCATCATGGTGATGTCGGGATTGGGTCCGTGGATATCTCGGGCCATTTCCAGCGCGTCTTCCATTGTCGCCGCAGTGTGCCAACCCAGACGCTCAGGTACGTGTGCGTTTTCGGCGCCCACGACGATGACTCGTCCAATATGAGCGCGGCCATTTTCGCCCCAGTACCACATGTAGAATGGGTGGACGCCGTGATAGGCATTTCCACGTCGGTACATCTCGACGTAGTTGGGATTATTGGCGAATTCCGCCTCCCATTTATGTGCGAGCTTCGTCGAATCGCGTGTCTCCGAAAGACAGCGGTTGAAGAACTCGATGTAGGAGGGGTGATGCTCAGGGTCAAACTCGTCGTAACAAGGATGAGTGACGATGAGCGTTCCGCCCTTTTTCACGACCGGTTTGCCCCGGTACATGTTGAAGAAATACCCAAGCGCCATGACGTGCACGAGCAGGGGATTCATGACCGAGTTCACGTTGTACGGGCTTTCAAAAGGAATTCCGTAAACGACCACATCGGCCTGACCTTCAAGCTTTACGGCGTGTTGTTGCCAGCACTTTTCGAGCGTCTTGGCGTGCACGGCTTCGGTTTCGCCGGCGTTGACACCGATCAAGCCGTAATCGGCAGGTACTTTGTGAAACAATGCACGTTTGCCCTTTCGTGGCACGCGTTTGAGAGCTGCTTGGAACGCTTTGAACTTGAGCGAATCCGTGGTCGTCCAGTCGTCTTCTGGCTTGGCCATGAACATCAAGTTGTCGTCGTACATCTTGTTGTTAAGCGTCGTCTCGATATGGAACACGTTGAGGTGTTCCTTCAGGATTTTGCCCATGCGTTTATTCGAGTCATAGAGCGCCGAATTTTCGGGGTCCATGTACGAATCGCACTTCAAGATGGTCGCTGGATTATGGTGATGTCGGATGCTCTTGTAGCCAGACAGACCCGTGCCGATCGACTTAAATCCGCCATTCATGGGGACGTAGTTGATGTTGACGTAAATCAGCAGGTCGCTCTCTGCGGCGCGGCGCATGATTTGAACGTCTTCGCCTTGGTCCGTCTGGCCCAGGATGACCATGCCATCTGGGTCTTCGGCATCAAGGTTGTAGAGGCGGTCAGGGTAGTACTGCTTAAAGATCGACGGTCCGACCATCCGCTTGATTTCATTGGCGGTCATCGGTCGGTGAAGCGCAAGAGCGACCACCATTTCGTAGTCTTCGACGCCGTGGTCCTCGAGGATCTGAATGATGATCTCGAGCATTTGTTGGCGAAGATCGGGCGTACGCATCGGTGGGAGCGGCACCGAAATGTCGTCGATCGCGATCGTGACCTTCATGCCTGGCTTAAGCTGGGCGTAAAGAGGTTTGACGTCGCCTTCTGGATGATTGAGCGCGTATCGAATCGCCGCTTGACGATTTTCGATCGGTTTCATCGGAGGCTTGGCGTACACGACACGCGTTCCAGCAGGCATCTTAACGGTCAGAAAATCTTCGGCGTAATGCATGTAACGCGCGGGAGAATCTTCATCGAGGATGCGAACGCAATTATAGGTTTTGTCTTCCATCGAGGCTTTTATCTTTGGTGACAGGGAAAAGTCAGTCGAGGTTGAGAATTGGCCACTGGTAGGCCTTTGCGGTGGTTCTCAACCGGAAGTCTGGATTGATGGCGCAGGGGTGGCCAACGACCGAAAGTAGAGGCAAATCGCTGCCGCTGTCGGCGTAGGCGAACGAGCGGTCAAGGTCGAGGTTATGCTCTTCGGCATAACGTCGAACCCAAAGGGCCTTGTTTGCGCCTGCCAGCATGGGCTTTCGTAGCTCGCCGGTCGCGATTCCGTCCATGAATTCGAGGCGATTGGCCACAAAATCATCCACGCCGAAATACTCGGCGAGGGGTTGGGTTGCGAAATCAAGGGCACCGGTGACCAGCACTTGTTTATGGCCCTGGTCCTGGGAACGCTTAATCAAGTCTCGTGCGCCCGGAAAAATATTGGGACGAATCACGTTCTCGAAAAGTTCTTGCCCGAGCACGATAAGGCGGTCCTCGGAGAACCCTGCGTAATTCTTATAAAACGCGTCGTTGAACCATTTTCGGTCGTATTTGTCCGCCGCCCAATACATGGGCAAGCTCGCCAAAAGCGACGCTGTTCTACCGATACGATCCGAAATTTTCGGGGCATGGAGCGCGTAAAATGCGTAGGCATGAACGACATTGGTCTTAATGAGCGTTCCGTCAACATCGTAAAACGCTGCGGACCCGCGAGTCGTTGGATGGCCCATGCAAAACTCCGAAATGTTGCACGCAGGTAATAAAAAAAGTCTGCAGATCTGAATCCGCGTGCAGGGTGAACTTGATAAGGACCGCATAAATGCTTGTCAAGTCGGCATTCTAAATGACTGGTGAGTCACGAGTCGGTTGTTCAACGCTACGTTACGCTTGGGTGGAATATTGATTTTTGAACGATGTCCTGATGACTGGCGTGTTGGGCCGGTTTCGGGCTATAAGAGTTATGAAACGCAAGCCGACAGGAGACTCGTGGCGACTGAGGTGCTCGACCAGATTCGTGGGCAAGTGGAATCACTCATCAGAGGTGGTTCTCGCTATCAAATGGAGAAGATTGCCGTGCTGGTTGTTTACGCAATCATCATTGCAGGCACTTCTGTGTGGTTCGTGTCTGGCGATGATTCGGACAACGAGCTTGGCGCAACCTACGGGTTTGACACGATTAAACCGCTCGACCGTCAGATCTTCTTTATCGAGAACCAGAGCAAAGACGACTGGACTGGCGTCCGCGTCGTGTTGAATAAGAATTTCCTCTACAAAGTGGATTCGGTCCCGGCCGGCAAGCGAATGGTGCTTCAGCCCGAAGATTTCAATTATTATTATTGGATTCCTCGTCAATGGGGACGGGCAGACTGGGAACGGCTCGAGAAATCGCCAAAGCCGGGCGAAAAGGGCACAGAAAGTGTGCAACCTGAGATCTTGGAAATAAGGGCTCGTGAGGGTCGCCTCAATCTCGACCTGGCCACCACCAAGAAATGACTATCCTGCCTCGTGACGGCGCTCCTGCTGGCGTCTACGTCCATATTCCTTTTTGCGATCGACTCTGCCCCTACTGTGATTTTGCGGTTGTGGTGCGCCCCGACGCATCTCATAGCGCCTATCTTGCGGCGTTGTTGTCGGAGACGGCGCTTCGAAAAGACGACCTTGAGGGACGCAGCGTGCGTACCGTCTATCTAGGTGGCGGGACTCCCAGTGCGCTCAACGACGAGCACTTGGCGTCATTGCTCACCGAGCTGCTGCGCCTTGCTCCCGACGCCATCGAAGTCACGCTTGAGGTCAATCCAAATCATGTAAATTTGGCGCGGTTGAAGGCTTGGAAGGCCATGGGGGTGACCCGCATCAGCATGGGAGTGCAGAGCTTTTCAAACAGGTACCTTCAGGCCCTCGGCCGCACACACACTGGTGATGTCGCGATTTCGGCCGTGGGAGAGGCGTTGGAGGTCTTCGATCATGTCACGTTGGACTTGATTGTGGGCGGGCCGAACCATTCAGACGCCGAGCTGAACCAAGACCTCGAGTGGGTACGTAAATTAGGTGTGCCTCATGTGTCTGTGTACGAATTGACGGTCGAGGAAAATACGGTTTTTTTCCGAATGTCGCAGGCAGGCACGCTCCAGGAATCGGGCCATGACGACACCGCTGACATGTTGCTGTACGCACAAGCGTCGCTGGAGGCGATGGGGTTCGAAAAGTACGAAGTATCGAATTTCGCCAAGCCAGGTTTTCAAAGCCAACATAATCGGAATTATTGGGAAGGCGGCGAGTACTTGGGATTGGGGCTGGGCGCCCATAGCTTGCGCGTGGGGCCGGACGTGATTCGTCGGGCCAACACCAGAAGCCTCAAAAACTACTTGTCGGACGCCCAGAAAAGCAGCGAAATCGAAAACATATCCGCCAGGCAACACTTGGTGGAACGGCTCTTTGTTGGGCTTCGGGCAACCCACGGGGTTGGCTTGGTAGAGCTGCAGCGTCAGGGCCTCGTTGAGGACCGTCTGCAGGTCTTGGAGATTCTGGCGGAGCTCGAAACGTTGGGGCTGGTGAACGTTGCGGGCGATCAGATTTCTCCGACTGCCGCTGGAATGATGATGACAAATACAATTGCTGAACGCGTTGCGAGGTTGTGATGCACGCTCATCCCATTCAGATCTACTATGAAGATACCGACCTAAGTGGGGTCGTTTATCACGCGAATTATTTGAAGTTTTTTGAGCGTGCTCGCGAGCACGTGATTGGCGCGGACCGGCTGGTTGCTTTGCTGGCACAGAATATCGGCTTTGTGGTTCACAAAGTCAGTCTGACCTTCAAAGAAGGGGCGCGCTTGGGAGATGTGATTGAGATTCGCAGCTCATGGCGGCTTGAGTCGAAATATCGAGTCGTGTTTCACCAGGCCGCATGGAAAGGGGCCACGCTGCTCGCCGAGGGCGAAGTCGAAATGGTCACTGTGGATGGCGAAAATCGCCTGGTGCCGCTTCCAGAGTGGTGAATCACATCAATTGTGTGAGCTCTTCAACGGCGCGCAGCTCGGCAAAGTAGATTTGCTGAAGCGAGTCATAAAGCTCGTCGTCGCCTTTGATGAGGCCAAGAATATTTCCGTAGGTTTCTGCGGCTTTCTTCTCGGTCTCCAAACACGACTTCAGAATTTCACGATAATCGGTGGTGTGGTTGATCGACATCGGATCGCGATCCATCACCGCAACGCCACCAAGCTTTACAATCGCATGTCGCACGGTTTGAG
The DNA here is from genome assembly GCA_964394615.1 of uncultured Bradymonadales bacterium. GTDB lineage: Bacteria > Myxococcota_A > Bradymonadia > Bradymonadales > Bradymonadaceae > JBFFMO01. The sequence continues at coordinate 245,052 of CAYMYJ010000001.1, forward strand.
CGTGCATGTTCGACTCGGTCGCTTCCGCCTCGAAATAGGGCGAAAGGTGAAGACGGTGGATGCCCGATACGTAAGCGGCGTAGTGCGCGTACATGATCGAGGCACGAAGTTCGAAAGCCAATGCTTCGTTCAATTGGGCCACAAGGAGTTCAATATTCATTTGAGCTTTCCGTTTTGCAGAAGGTCGTCGAGCAATCTTTCGGTGCATCGATAGACCATTTCATAGACGACTTCAAACTGGTTAGGGCCCCCGCCATAAGGGTCGGGAACGTCATCGCCAGGTGATTCCACGTCAAAGTCACGCAGAAGATAGACTCTCGCTGCGGGTCGAAGACGCAGGGCGTTGGAACGATTCGACTCGTCCATCGCGACCACGATATCGAACTCATCGAGATGCCACGCACTCAGTTGCTGTGCGCGCTGATGCGAGATGTCGAGATTGAGGTGTTTGAGCACTACGCGCTGAGAACCAAGATCCGGCGGATCGCCGACGTGGTAGGCACTTGTACCGCTCGATTCGACATGGAAGAGATGAGCAAGGCCCCGAGTCTCTAAGTGATGGCAGAACAAGCCTTCCGCCAGAGGCGAGCGGCAGATGTTGCCCAAACAAAAGAACATGACTCGGGTTGGCTTCATCAGAAGTTGATGCGACGGCAGGATCCATCAGGCTGCAAAGCCACGCCAGCCTTATTGGTACGCCAAAGGTAGGCAAACTGGTTCAACATGAATCCAACGCCTTCGGCGGGGTTCAGTTCGGGGCCCATCGTGACGACCACTTCCATGGCAAATTTGTCTCCGTCTTTTTCGGTATGAAAACGGAAAAGCTGTTTGCCACCGGTTACGGCGCTTTCAAGAATATTATCGCCGCCCGGTTTTGGGAGGTCTTCGGGCCAGTTTTCATCCGGAAAACCGGCAGATACGAGTTCTTCGAGTGTCATGGGAAACTTCTCGTAAAATGGGGGTTAGAGCTGGCTCATCGCCTGCTTGGTTGCTTCATGTTTCGGGTCGATGCTCAGCGCGCGGCTGAACATGTCTTTTGCACGACGTGGGTCGCCCTGATGCCAACGCACCATGCCAAGGTAATAATACACGTCGACCTTATCTTGATCTCGGTCAATGTTCATTTGATGCAAGAGCAGCGTCTGGAACATCTTGAGCGCGCCATCCCAGTCTTCCTTGTGGAAGAGCATCCTGCCCAGCGAGAGCAGGTTAGGAATATACGACGCATCGACTTTGTGCGCGCCTTCGTAAGCCTCAAACGCCGCATCAGAATCGCCTTTCTGTTCGGCGAGCTTGCCCTGCAGGTGCAGGAATCTCACGACGTCCTTGAGTTTTCGGTCGTCACGAAGTTGTTGGATGATCGAAGCGAGCAGGGGCTCGGCTCGATCGAAGGTTCCAGCGTTGATGTAGGCATCGAGCAGGGGCTCGACAACGGACAACTCGCCAGGGGCCAGCTGAGATGCTTTTTCCAACGCGGCAACGCGTTTGGCCGGGTCGTTCAATTGATCGCGCGCGATGTTGGCCATCTCCAAATAGAGGGCGACTCGCTCTTCCTCGGTGCGGTAGGCCGCTTCAAACTCAAGAATCGCGAAGAGTTGCTCATGAGCATCAAGCCGACGATAGAGAGCCTTCAGTGAGGGGAGCGCAACGTCGTGTGTCGGGAAAAGCTCGATGACTTTGACATAATCCGCAGCTGCGTTGCTTGGGTCGTTCAGCTGGGTCTCGAAAATCTGGGCACGACGGAGGTGGCTTGCGGCCCTTGCCTCGCCGGTTTTCGCGGCTTCAGCCTGACGACGCAAGACCTCGATGGTTTCTGCCCATTCCTCACGCCCTTCGTGCAGGTCCGCGAGGACCGACAGTGCGCCGGTATGGCCTGAGTCGCTTTGGAGTACGGCGGTCAATTGCTCGATCGCTTTGTCGGGATCGCCCATGTGTTGAGCGTAGATGTCCGCCATCGTGACCCTGAGTTCATCGACACGCGCGGGGTTATCTCCGCTTTCGCTGATGACTCGGTTGTACAACGAAATCACATCGTCCCATCGACCTTCGGCCCGATAGAGCTTATCGAGCGCCGCGACCACGGCAGGATCGTTGGCGTCGATCTGCATCGCCGCCTCGAAATCCTCGATCGCCCGAGCCACGTCCGAGAATTTCTCGTAGTTCAAGGTCGCGCTTCGCACCAAGAGGCTCAAACGTGCTTCCGAAGTCTCGCTGAGCTCGATGCGTCGAAGAAGGACTTCTCTTAATTCGTCGAAATTTGACGTCGCTTCGTAGAGTTCATCCATTGATTCCAGAACGAAACCGTCGTCAGGTCGGCAATCCAGCGCAGCGCGGTACGAATCGAGGGCTCCAAAGTCGTCTTTGAGCAAGACGCGCTGGTATTGACCCATGCGGACGTAAAGCTGGAAGCGTTGGGTGTCGTCGTCGACGAAGAGCACCAATCGCTGCAGCAATTCCACCAGCAGGGCGTATTGCTCTGTGATCTCCAGCAGGTCGACGAGCGCGAACATCACCGACGAATCGCTTTCGTCGATCAAGAGCGCTTGTTGATAGGCCTCGATTGCTTCTTCGAACTCTTCGCGTTCGTTACGAACGCGCCCAAGTTCTACGAAGGTGGTGAACCGCTCAACGGGGTCGAAGAGGGCGTCGGCTTTGCGCTGAAGCACACGCGCCAATGCGCCTGAATCGCCCTGATGGCGTGCGATGATCTCAAGAGCATCAAGGGCAGTTCGGTTTTCGACATCGATCTCAAGTACACGTTGATAGAGCTTCACCGCCCCCGCCAGATCGCCCAGGTTTTCGGTCGCCACTCGCCCGGCGACGAGCGAAAGGTCCACAATCCGAATGGGGTCTGTGAGGTCGGCGTTGATGTCTTCGTAAAGAGCGACCAGCTCTTCAAACAACTCGTTGGAGAACGCGAGCTCCTCCAGTTTTGCCTGCACATCAACGTTGCTAGGCTCCTCACGCAATGAACGACCGAAATAAGCGTACGCGATGTCCGGACGACGCAGTTCTTCGGCTTCGATTTGCCCCAGTCGTTCGAGCGTGATGGCGCGCTCAGAAGCGTGATCTTGAGTGTCCAGCTTGATGAGAAGCACCCGGCTGAGTTTTTCCCAAGCCTGGGTTTGCTCGTAGATGGGCTCCAAAATCGCGCAGGCTTCGTCACGAAGGTCGTCGCGGTCGGCAAGACGATCGATCGCTTCGAGGGCGCCACCATGCGTGGGTTCCTCAAGGGCAATCTGTCGGTAGAGGTCGAAACCTTCGAGAGGGCGTTCAAAGACGACTTCTCTTAAGTAGCCCAGGCGGAACCGGACGTCGTTCACCCTGGTCGGATGGGCGATCGTAAGTTCCCGCTCCAGCACCGACTCAAGTGCGTCCCAGCGGCGGGTCATCTGATAGAGCTTGTCCAGGTAATCCAAGGCAGCCGCATCGTATTCATCGACCTCAAGGACCGTCTCGAAGCAGCGAATCGCGTCGTCATGCTCTTCCATCTCGAAGTAGAGGACACCGAGACGCTCCGAAATCGTGCGTCTTGAGGCGACGTCGTCTTCGAGGGCATCCAGGCAATCTTCATACACGGCGACCAATTCGTCCTGATTGCCTAACCGAGAAGATATCTCTTCGATATGGGCTCGGATTTCTGGAGCGGTGGGGCGTTCTCGAAGCGCTCGCCCAAAGGTCACAAAGGCCAAATCCAGCTGTCCGATCTCCTGTTCCTGGAGAGTTGCGAGTCGAATGTAGATCCCCTCGCGCTGGATCGAGTCCTCGGAGACTTCCAAAAGGCGTTCGAATAACGACTCCAGCTCGCGCCACTCTTCGGTCGAGCGATACACGCTCTCAAGGGCTTCTGCGGCTTCTTCGCGTGTCTCAGGTCGTTCCAAGAGCGTCGCCATCGCGGCTCGTGCCTCATCGGATTCTGGCGTTTTCTCCAGAACATTTCGGACATGACTCAAGGCGTCGTAGGGAGCCTCAAGATGATTGAGCAGCACCGCGGCGGTCTTGAGTTCGATCGTCGAAACGGCGCGTGGATCGCTGGTCAGTTCGCGCAGATGTGACAACCCGTCCAACAACTCAGGCCAACGCTCTGCGCTCTCGTAGAGGCGAACCAAGGCCTGTGAAGCTGCAAAGTCATTGGGTTCGGCTTCCCGAATCTGATTCCACGATTCGATAGCCCCGTCCACATCACGCAGCACATCATCTTGAACATTCGCCAATTTGCGAAGCACGCTCAGGCGCGGAGTGCCGTCGTCAACGAGGTTGACCTTCATGCGCAAGAGCTCTTCCAACTCGGTGAAGTGGCTTTCCTGTTCGCACAAAATTTCGAGCTGCTGCAAGTACTCCAGACGTGCTGGGTTCATGTCGAGCAGACGCCTCCATGTCTTGATGCCGGCAGAAGAATCGCCCAAAACATCAACCTGAATGCCGGCAATGCGTTTGAGCAAGCGCTCCTGAGCGTCCTGTTCATAGATTGCATCAACTCGGCGCTCAAGGATTTCCACCAAAGGTTCCCAAAGCTCAAGCTCACCGTAGAGGCGCTCGAGTTGGCCCAAAGCGGCCTCATTATTGGTATCCAACGCGATAATCTGTTGCCAGACCGCGATGGCGCTCTCTCGGTCACGCATGGGGCCCGAAAGAATCTCTGCACACGAACGGAGGAGCCGGATTTGAGCTTCCATATCGTCGGTGTGCTCAAGTCCATGCAGGTAGATCGGCACGAGCCGTTCCCATGCACCCAACTCTTCTGCAAGCGCGTCAATTCGCACTCGGAGGTCATCAGCGTAGGGGTCCAACTGAAATGCTTGCGCCAGATACGTGATCGCCTGCGAGCGATCTTCACTGCGTGAGGACGATTCCAACGTGGAGGCGAGCTGGGCGTAAAGAGCCACTTTGGTTGGGATGTCCTCAACGAGTGTCGCTTTTTGCTCCAAGAAACTCAGGATGCGTTCGCGGTCTCGCTCCGGCGCGTAGGTGGTTAGCAAGAGGTCGATGATTTGGACCCGATGCTCCGCCCAATCGCCATCACGAGTGGCCAAATCACGGCTCAATCCTTCAAGGGCGCGACGCGATTCCGCGTGTGCTGGGTCTGTACCGAGGATTTCACGATGAAGTTCCAGTGCTTCGTCGAGTTGGTCGAGTTCGGTTTCCAAAATCTGAGCGAGTTTGAAGCGGTACTCAAGCGACTCTTGCGGGCTTCGCGCAAATTCGGACTGTTGGCGATAGAGGTCGGCCAAGTCGATCCAGCGCCCCGCAAAATGGAGCAAACGCTCCAGCGAACGACGCGCACCCAAATCATCGGCGTTTGAACCCAGGATTTCGGTATAAATCTCAACGGCTGAATCCGAATCTTCCAGCACGTCTTCATAAAGACCAGCCAAGGTCTCCAAGAACGTGCGCTTGTCTTCGGGGTCGTGGGCCAGGTCAGCCCGTCGCCGATAGAGATCGGCCAGGCCATGCCAGTTTTCGTTTCTGGAAAGAATCCTCTCCAGAGCATCCAAGGCGCCTTCGTGGTCCGGCTGAATCAACAAGAGATCCGAGAGCACTTGCTCCGCATCGTCGAGTCGTTCGAGCCTCGATTCCAAGATCGAGGCTTGCTCGAGCAGAAGGGTCACGCGGACATCGTCTGAAATGTCGAAATTATCTCGCAGCGTTCGTGAGTAAGCTTCGGTGAGTCCCGACCAGCCGTTGGTTTGCGCCGCGATGCGCTCAAGCGCCTGACGAACCGAATCATCTTCAGGTGTCAGCGCAAAGACGTGTTCGTACGCGATTGCAGCAGCACCGATATCATTTTGTTGGGTCTCTTGAATCGTGGCCACTTCCCTAAGGAAGGCCGCCTTGGTGGTCGCTTCGTCGGCGGAATCGGCGGCAACAGCCAGGGCACGTAAGAGTCCCTCGGTGTTGCCTTGTTTGCGATAGATTGGCTCCAGCAGGGCGGCGACATCGGCTCGGACAACCTCGTGTTCGACCAGTCTCTCCAGAAGCAAAACGGCATCCTGGTTCTCGGAGTCGATCTCAAGAATTTCGCGTGCGTAGTCGACCGCTTGCATTGGTGTGTGCAGATGGTCGGCCGACAGTTCACCGAGTTCCAGTCGCAGAGTCACTTGCGCGTGCGCGTCAGCAAATCCGAGTTGCCCAACCAACAATTGTCCCAGGTCGTCCCATCGTTCTTGCGCGCGATAGAGTCGATTCAGGCTGGATAGCGCCTCGGTATCGTCAGGTGAAACATTCAGAATTCGGACGTAAGTGTCCGTCGCTGAAATCTCGTCTTCCAGCAGCTGGTCTTGCACACGCGCGATTCGGTGAAGGATCTGGACCGCATCGCCGTCCATGGCAAACGCCGAATAACGCGCTTCAAGCAGCTCAACGAGGTCAAACCAGCGTTCCTGCTCGCCTAGAATTCGCTCAATGTCGTCGTAAGATTCGCTGTGGCGATCGTCGAGCAGAAGCGCCTCTCGAAGATGCCTTTCTGCGGCCTCAACGTCGGCAATATGGTCGTGTTGAAGCTGAGCCAAACGCAAATGCAAGTCGAGTGTTGTGGCGGGATCCTGAGACTCCAACAACGCAAGGTTATAGGTCTCCGCAAGCAACGACCAGTCGGTGTCCCGAACCACAAGTTCTAGCAATTCATTGCGCAGAGCAGTGTTGTCGAGGTCGAGAAGCCACGCCCTTGAGAATCCTTTTCTTGCAGCTGGGTAGTCTTCAAGACCGTCGCGATAGACCAGCGCAATCTCGTGCGCATACGTGGCCTGAACCGCTGGATCCAAAGACCGATCGAGCAGCCGCTCATACAGCGCAACAAGTTTTTCCCATTCGTGGGACTGGGCAAAATGCGGAATCAGATCTTCGGCGACCGAGTCCAGCAGCCCCTCGTCTTGACTCAAGGCCTCCAGCGCCTGGATGGCCTCGGGTTGGCCCGGCGATCTTTTAAGGACACTTCGATACATGGCCAAAGCGTCTTCGGTGGCAAAAAGCTCGGCGGCAAGCACATGGGCAAGTCGCAATTCAATTCGGTCTCGTTCACCATCCGAGTCAGCCGCGGCGAGTTTCATCCTCAAGATGTCGCATAAGTCGTCCCATTGCGATTCTTGCTGGTAGAGCCGCTCAAGCTCGTTGATGGCAAAAACATGGCTCGGATCGGCGGTTAACACCTGATTCAGAGTCTGAATCGCTCCAGGCACGTCGTTGAGGTGGTTTTCTCTCAACGTCGCCAACTTCAACCATGATGCGATCTGAACTTCGGGATTGAGGATCGTCGACGCCTTCCTTTCGAGAATGTCCGCGACATCAATCCAACGTTCGGCCCGCTCATGCAGTCGCTCCAACGCATCCAGCGCGTCCGTGGCATCGGGCTCGAGTTCAGCCAGCTCAATCCACGCTTCCAGCGATTCCTCTGGGTGATTGAGAACCTCTTCCTCGACCATTGCCAGTCGACGCAAGTGAGTAGGGCGGCGTGAAGGGTCTCCAAAAATCGAAGATCTCTTCAGTACCGAGGCCAAATCTTCGTAGCGTTGATGGCGTTCATAGAGATTTTCAAGTGCGAGCAGTGCTCGTTCGTCGGATTCGTTGGCGCCAAGCGCTTCCTCAAACGCTGCCATCGCATCGTCGTCATCACCAAGGCGTTCAAGGATGCCCGCGACGCGAACATAAATATCTGCGGCAGACACCGAATCGGCGGATGAAGCGGCCTTGCGCAGGACCGAAACAACGTCCCGCTCCCGATCGCAAAGGTTTCCAAGGTCTTCCAGGCGTTGTCGACGTTCCTCGTCATCTGGCGTGAGACCGACCGCAGCCGCCGTGGCATCAAAAGCTTCGCTAAAACGCTCTTGGTTCACGAGCAATTCTGAAATCTCATCCAGAAGGACGACTTTCTCGAACTCGGAATCTTCTGCGCCGAGTTTAACGCGAAGAATTTCGGTGAGGCGCGCTTGGTTATTCTGGGCGCGTGCCACGGGCTCCGCGATGGCCAGCAATTCCAAGCGTTGAACGACGACGTCCTCACGTCCGGCCAGCCGTTCGTCAAACGAATCGATCAATCCCAAGACTTCCGCGTCATGCGGGTTTTCGGACAACACCAGTTGCAGGGTTTCGATTGCGCCCGTGACGTCGTCAAGGTGCTCAAATCGTGTTCGCGCCAGCTCAAGATTAAGGGATTTTCGCAGCTCGGGATCTGCACACATTTCGCCCTGTGAACTTAAGAGCTCACCGAGTTCCACAAATCGGCCTTCGCTGGCCAACAAACGGCGCAATGACGCCACCGCTTCGCGGCTTTCGGAGTCCGCAATCAACAACTTCTGAAGGATTTCGATGGTTTTTGTCGAGTCCGCGAGTACTTCGTCGCTGATCCGTGCGGCTTCCCCAAGCGTCATCGCACGAGCGTTGGGCTCTTCAAGAAGATCGGCCTTCGACACCAAGATTTTGACCAGAGCTTCGTGCCTGCCAAGTTGGCGATAGAGGCGTTCCAGCGCCTCCACATGCGCCGATTCCATCGGATCGTACTCGTAGAGCAACTCCCAAGCCGACAGAGCCTCGGCCTTCATGTTGAGCTGGTACTCTCTGATGGCGGCGAGGTGGCGCAACATGTCAAAACGCGTGGCGCTTGCTTTGGTGTCGGTAGGCGCAAATTTGGAGAATACTTTCTCGATGTCGCCCCAGCGATTGAGCTTGGCCCCGAGTTGTTCGAGTCGAAGCCAGACTTCGGAGCGTTCAACGTCGAGTTCGACCTGTCTGCACGCGCGATCGAACGCGGTCGGGATATTCTCGAGCTTGATGTAGAGGGGGATCAACTCGTCCAGAATCTCCTGCTCTTCGAAACGGTCGTCGGTCACTCCCCGACGAGCTTCAAGCGCCTGAATAAGTTCATCCAAGCGGCCGACATCGCGAAAAATAGGCTCAAGCAAAAGCGCGGCGTCGCGTGCCTGATCGGGCTGTGCGAGCAATGATTCTACCGCTTCGACGGCGCGCGCATTCGTGGCGTCATCGGCAAGAACCATCGCGTAATGACGCAGAGCGTCCGCAGGGTCATCGAGGTGTTCACGGTACACGTCGCCAAGTTCCAGGAGCGTCGAATTGCGATGTTCTGGAGATTCAGTCGACGAGAGGGAGACCTCGCGCAACAAACATTCGACGACGTCTTCCCAACGTTCGTCTTCGCGATGCAGTTCTTTGAGCCCGCGCAATGAAATCAAGTGTTCGGGTTCGATGTCCAGGATTTCGGCGTAGGTGGCCCGGGCATCATCTTTTTGCCCGAGTTCGGCCCGCTGAACATCCGCAATTTTTCCTAATTCATCGATCACGTCAGCGCGCGTGGCGCCGCGGTCCATCAGAATGTCGATTTGTTTGCGAAGCACGGCAATGCGTTGTGCGCCCTTGCCCGATTCCGCATAGAGCGCTTCGAGGGTGCCAAGAAGATCCAGGTCTGCAGGCTTGCGTTCACTCAGAAGCTCGACATGCGCAATCGCGTCATCGATGCGACCAAGATCCGCATGTTCGATCGTCGCAAGTCGACCCCATATCTGCTCTTGTGCGGCTGCGTCGTCTAGTGTTTGAGCGATATCATCAAGCGACGACACCAGCAGTTCTAGAGCATCCGCGGCCTTGGCACTTTCGTAGGCAAGATCGATGGCCTCGGAAGAACCTGGGTCGATGCGCACGGCCTCAAGGCTCCATTGCATCGCGTTTCCATGTTCTGTACGCGACACCTCAAGCTCACGAATCTTGACGGCTTCTTTGTATTTTGCCCCAGGCTCAACAGCAGAATCGAAGAGACTGCGATGCATCGCAATCTCGTGATCGACGTCACCAATGCGCTCGTACCAAGGGACCAGCTCACGCACGATATCGTCAGGCGTAGTGCTCACCTCACGTAAAGCCTCGAGACTAAGAATGACGCGACTCGGGGCGTCCAGATTATCGGCTGCAATCGTGGCCATACGACGATAGAGGTCTGCGCGCGAGGCGTCGTCCTCGGTCACCGCCGCGGCCGCATCGAAGAGCTCCCAGAGGGCATCAAATCGTTTGCCCGAAGCGTAGAGATTCCCCACAGCGTCCCAGTCTTGCTTTCCGACCAGAACTTCGCTCAACGAGACGAATGCTTCTTCGTGTTCAGGATTTGCCTCAAGGATGGAATTCCAGATCTCCGCAGAGATATCGGGCTCCGTGGGCGCGAGTAACTTAGCCGCTTCGGACATCAGCGCATGTGACTCCTCATCATCTTCGACGAGTGTCGCTTTCTGGAGCAATAACTCGGCGAGTTGACCGTCGTCATTCGATCGACGCAGGAGAGTTTCCAACTGGTCCATCGCATCTGTGTTGGCAGGCTCAAGCTCAAGTATTTCTTTAAGCAGGGGGGCGATGAGCTCCGGATCCCGCACACGTTCCTGAGCCAGGCTCAAGGTTGACTTCAACATCTTCAGCCGCGCATCACCGTCAAGCCGTGAGGCTTCGCGGCGCATGAGGTCGAAGAGCGATTTGAAGTCACGACGAGATTCGTACACCTCTTTGAGGCGATCGATCACAGGCTGATTCTCGGGATCGATCTCTACGATGCGTTCCAAAAAGGGCAGGGCCTGGGTCACATTCTTGAGCTGGTCCTGCCAGATTTCTGCGACGTCGAGGTAGAATTCGACGGCTTTTGCGATATTGCCTTCATCCGCCGCACTGTCGCCACGTTGGGCAAGCAACTGGGTCAGGTCGTTGAAACGTCGGTTATTTTCGAGAAGCGCGCGCAGGCGACCAAAAGCTGAGTCCGATTTTGGATCGATCTCGAGCACCTGTTGAAGGCACATGATGACCATCGGCTCGAGGCTCAATCGCTCTTCGTACAAATCCGCCATGATCGTCAAGAGTTCAAGCCGCCGGGATTCATCCTCGGTCTCGGTGAGTTCTTCTTTGTAAGTGTCAACGAGCGCGCTCCATTTCTCATGCGCGCTGTAGAGCCGGATGAGTTCCGGTCGAGCTTCTTTGTGGTCGTTTGTTTGGCGTGAAAACGCCTTCCACACATTGATGGCCTTGTCGGCACTCTGCATTTCGTTTTCAGCGAGTCCTGCCAGACGTCTGGTGATCTCAAGCCGGCGCGCTTCGTCGGATGTGTGCTGTTGAGCGGTGTTCAGAAGTGCGAAAAGTTTTGGCCATTCTTCTTCTTTCTCGAACCAATCTTCGTAAAACGCGAGCATATCGGGTTGCTCAGCATCGATGAGTTTTACGCGTTTGAACCAGTATTCCGCGGCCTCCGAATCGGCCCGATCCTTCCAAAGGTAATTGGACAGGTCGAGCATGGCATCGAGCTCGCCATCCTTCTTTCGAAGTCGTTTGATGCCCTCTTCATAGCGGGTTACCAGCGCAGCGTGGGCGTCTGCCGCCTTGGCCTCTTCCATGAACGCGCGCAAGAGCTGCAAATTTGAAGGGTCTTTGTCGAGCTGAGCTCCCAGACCCGCCAAATCGCCCTCAACCAAAGCCACTGCCTCGGATTTGCCCGTATCCATCGACTCAATCTGCTCACGTTGGATCGCGGTCAGAAGCTTGGTTGCGTGAAGGTCGTCAGCTTCGCTGTCTTCTTCCGCAGCTTCTTCTTCCGCAGCTTCTTCTTCCGCAGCTTCTTCTTCCG
>CAYMYJ010000001.1:256750-347802 GCA_964394615.1 uncultured Bradymonadales bacterium
CTTCTTCCGCAGCTTCTTCTTCCGCAGCTTCTTCTTCCGCAGCTTCTTCTTCCGCCGCTTCTTCTTCTGCCGCTTCTTCTTCCGCCGCTTCTTCTTCCGCCGCTTCTTCTCCTGCAGCTTCTTCTTCTGCAGCTTCTTCTTCTGCAGCTTCTTCTTCTGCAGCTTCTTCTTCTGCAGCTTCTTCTTCCGCCGCTTCTTCGACGACGTTGACGTAACCAACGACAGAGACGCCGTTTGCCTCGTCTTCACGGCCTAGAATCTTCATGAGGCTGACGCGAAGCTCAATGGCTTCTTCGTTGCTTGGCTCAAGAAGCAGGGCCTCCGTGACGTAGTCGAGAGCTTGCTCGCTCGAACCGCAATCGCGCAATTCTTCGAGAGCGGCGGCCTGAAGGAAATGTTCGGCAGACCGCTCCGGATGCGATTTTCGGTGTTCTCGCGCATCGTTGACCAAGTCACCGATCACCTGCAAAACCGATTTCCCCTCGCTGTAGACGTAGAAGAGCTCTTCGGCCACGGCATTCTCGGGGTCGTGCTCCATGACTTGTTCAAGAACTTCTACGGCTTTTGTAGGGTTCTTCATGTCATCGCCGTAAACCTGAGCGACTCGAGTCAGAACCCGTGCTTTGGCCTGAGGATCCGTTTCTTTCTTCAGCTGAAGTTTGAAGAGGAGCAAAACGCGCTCGAAGTCGCCCGACTCGCGATAGATGTCGCGGGCATGATCCAGGCAAGTCGTGTCCTCAGGGTAGACGACGTACGACTCCTGAAACGCTTTCATCGCGTCGTCGCGATTTTTCTGGAGGCCCCACAGGGCATCGCCCAGGGCGACAAGAAGGCCGCCTTGTTCGGCGGGCACGCTCAAAACCTCGTTAATTGAACGCAACTGTGCAACGAGGCGGTTGCCAAATTCGGGATCGCTCCCAAAGCGTGGCGTTGACGCATCGTAGAGCGAAAGCAGTTTTCGCCATTCGAGTGCCTCGGCGTAACTTTCTCCCAAAGAGATGAAGAGTTCGTAATTGCCGGGTTGGTCCCGCCAGAGATTCTCGAGATCGCGTAGATCCGTAGTCATCGGCCTTACCCTGAAAGCTAAGGAATGATCGGTACAGGGGCTGTCAGTTTGTGCATGAAGCCGGCGAATGGTAGCAGACCGACTTCGCCATTGGCAACGCAGGAAGCGGCGAACGCATCGTCCGCCGTTGCGTGGTGAATTTAGGGCGTGGTATCAGGTGTTGCGATTACGCCAAGAGAGGAAACTATGTTGGAAACGATGTGGGTGCAGTTGGTCACGGCTCAGGCCGCCAGCCCCGAAAAAGCCCGAGGAGTCGTCGAGATCCTTCTCGATGCCGACGGCGTGGTTACTGCGGTTCTGGTGGTTTTGACCATCATGAGTCTGCTTTCTTGGTACGTGATCGGTTACAAAGCGCTCTACCTACGACGCGCAAGCGTCGAGAGTTCACGATTCCTCGAAACGTTTTGGCAATCGAAGAGACTCGACGCGATTTATCAATCTGCGGAGCAGTTCTCGCGATCGCCTGTGAGTCAGGTTTTCAAAGCTGGTTATATTGAGTTGTCAAAACTCAAGAATGTCGAAGGGGAGGAAACCGGCACGATGAAGACCCAACTTGGCGGCATCGAAAACGTCGAGCGAGCACTTCGCCGTGCCATGACCACCGAGACCACCGAGCTTGAAAGCTTGCTGCCCTTTCTGGCCACTGTGGGATCAAACGCGGTGTTTGTGGGGCTTTTCGGCACGGTTTGGGGAATCATGGTCGCTTTCGTCAACATCGAAGCGGCTGGTGCCGCGGGTATTGATGTGGTGGCCGGCCCAATCGCTGAGGCGCTTATCGTCACCGCGTTTGGGCTTGTAACGGCCATTCCAGCGGGCGCCGCGTACAACTTCTTTACCAGTCGCATTCGTGTCGTCGGTTCCGAGATGGATAATTTCTCGAACGACTTTCTGAATATTGTGAAACGCCACTTCTTCAAGTGAGGTCCGAATGGGTGCAAAATTACCCGGCGGCTCAGGTGGCATGAACGCTGACATCAACGTCGCCCCTTTGGTCGACGTGATGTTGGTTCTTTTGACCGTGTTCATGATCTCGGCGCCGATGATCAAAGAAGATGTCGAGAAACGTAAAGTAGACATGGATCTGCCCGTTACGCGTAACAACGCCAATCGTATCGATCCCAAAACCACAGATAAGATCATTCTTGAGATCGATAAGACGTTGATCGTCCGAATCGGTGAAGAAATCGTCACTGATTGCAGTGCAGCGGTGTCGCAAACGAATAAAGATCGCTTCGAGGTTTGTTTCGATGATGTCGAGAAGAAGCTCGCGTCAAACACCAAGCTTCAGGAAGAAGGCGAGATCTATCTGCTTGCAGACACCGAGATTCCATACGGATTTGTGGTGGGCACGATGGCTCGCATCAAGCGGGCAGGCGTGGGAAAAGTCGGCATGGTGACCAACCCCGAGTATCTGGATGAAAAACCCGAGCCCAAGAAGGGCAAGAAAGGTAAAAAATAGTGCTTGAGACGGGCTCATATCCATCCGTGGGAGGACGTGCGGCGCACTCGGCCGACATCACCGCAGGTGTCGTGATGACGCTTGCGCTGCATTTGGCGATCGTGGGTTCGATCGTGTGGGCCACGATGCGCTCTAACGAGAGCATGAAAGACCAGATCGAACCCAAGATGTTGCAGTTCGAAAAGGTAGAACTGCTGGCGCTTGGCGAAGAAAAACCGCCTGAGGCCCTGCCTCGGATTGCGAACCCCGAGCCGATCACAAAGAAGCCCGACGAAGTTATTCTTGAACAACCTGACGAGCCGGTCGTCGAACTGAAGAAAGTCGAACCTATCGACGCCAAAGAAGACGAAAAAGACCGGAAACAGAAGATGCTTGAAGCCCTGAGCGCGCTGAATAACCCTAACCGTCCCACCAACGACGTCGTGCCTGCTGGCAGCGAACAAGGGGTGATCGGCGGAACAATATCAGACGCGGCCCTGGCAAATTTACTTGGAACTTACGCGACGCGATTGGTCGGTGAGCTGAGTCGAGTGTGGGATATGCCCACGACGATCGCACCCTCGGAAGTGCCGTCACTGTCGAATCAGGTTGAAGTTTACGTGCGTCTTTCCGCCAGCGGGAACGTCGTGAGCTACCAGTTCCGCCAGAAGTCGACGAACGAACAGTTCAATGAAAGCATTGAACGAGTCCTTAAGAAATTCATGGTGGCGTTTGGAGGGCGAACATTGCCTTTGCCCGAAGATCCCGCTGTTCGCGAAGCAGTTATTCGCGAGGGACTGAATTTGATGGAATGGGAATACACGGGCCGATGAAGGATAAAACCACTATGAACTACCGCTTGATAAAATTCTTCGCCCTGGTGTTGATTACACTCGTTTCTGCTCAGGTTGCTGCGCAGGATACGCCCCCACCCACACCCAAAGGCATTGACATCAATGTGAAGGGCGGGGCTCGACGCGTGCTTATGCCGCTGGCCGTTCCAGACGCAACCGAACCAGATGGTTCGACCCGCGGGGTCGCCGCCAAGGTCAACGAGACCTTACGTCGAGACTTGGAGTTCTCGGGATTTTTCAAGGTCCTTCCTAACGATAGCTTTTTCTTTGATCCCTCCAAAGAAGGCATGGCGCCCGCAGAGATCAATTTCCAGAACTGGTTCAACGTTGGTGCTCAGGGGCTTATCAAGTCATCGGTGCGCACCAGCGGAGACTCGATCACGTTGGATTTGAGGCTTTATCAGGTCGATAAGGGAACTCCCATCAAACTCAAATGGAGCCCTGAAACCACCAAGCGTGAAGGCGTAGAGGCGACCGTTCATGCGTTCGCCAACGCTGTTGTTGAGTACTACACCGGCGTTCCTGGAATCTTCGGGACTCGACTCGCCTACGTCGCACGTCAGAAGGGCGGCGTAAAACACGTCTACACGATGGGCATCGACGGAACGGGCACTTCGCGAGTTTCAAAACACGATGCGATCAACATCCTGCCGACATGGGGGCCAGGTGGAACCGTTTATTACACGAGCTACGCCGACCAGAACCCAGATTTGTGGATGTCGTCTGGCGGCAAAGTCAGCAAGTTGTCCTCGCAACGCGGTCAGAACAGCGGCGCAGCGTACTGCAAGGGCAAGTTGGCGCTCACATTATCGATGGGCGGAGAAAACGCAGACATTTATCTGATCGACCCTAAAAAGGGCGGCGTCGTTAAGCGTTTGACCGACCATTGGGCGATCGACACCAGCCCGACCTGGAGTCCCGATTGCTCAAAGATCGCGTTCGTCTCGAGCCGTTCGGGCGGACCGCAGATTTACACCATGAATGGGGACGGGAGTGACCAGAAGCGATTGACGTTTCAGGGCACGTACAACACGTCTCCAGATTGGTCGCCTAAGGGAGATTTGATCGCGTTCACTGCTCGCGACGAACGTGCTCGCTTTGATATTTTTACGGTGACCACAGAAGGCACCGTTGAGCGACTTACACAGGATCAGGGCAATAATCAGGACCCAAGTTTCAGCCCAGACGGCCGATACCTTGTGTTCACATCCGATCGTGGCGGGAAGGGCGATCGCATCTGGTTGATGACCGGTGATGGCGAAGTTCAAAAGCTCGTGACCACCTCGGGTTCCGGGTTCACCTCACCCGTCTGGGAGCATTAAATTGGAGAAATCTCGCCAGCGTGCGCTCACTCGCCTTGAAAAGGCATTGGGCACGGATGTCATTGCTGTGGCGTGGGCGGTCGCCGAAACCCACGGCTTGGACCCAAACAGAGCGACGGCTCGGGTTGCGCAACGATGTGCAACCGCGCCCCGCAGAAAGCCGGCTGTGACGCTTTTTGTGTCCGGGCAGGGTGGTTGTGCTTCTTTTGCCGATTATACGATCAGGGCGCTGCGTTCACTCTATGAACGGGTTGATGTGATCGTGGCTTCGGATGTGGCTGGAGCGGGCACTCTTTTGGCGCTAGGGGCGGACACGTGCTTCATCGCCGGCGCTGGCGCCTTGGGTGCCTATGACTCTGGCCCGCGGCTGCCGGGGCCTGCCCGTTTGACTCCTCGTGAATTCAACGATGTTCCAGCGATGGGTGGCGTTGATCTGGAGAGCGAACCTGGACTGCAGGGGCGTTTGGCCTTTCACCGCCATGAGTCACGGATCGCTCGAAATCTAGCCGAACGATGGTTGGGAGAAGACCGGCGAAGCCTCTTTGTGAGCCTGAGTGCCCATGATCTTGGTGATTCGACCGCCATTGGACCTGAAGAACTCGACGACTCTAGGATCGTGCGTGCGAGCGATGAAGTGGCCGATGCCGCCACTAAGGCTCAGGAAATATACGACTTTTTATTGAGGATCGACGGCGACGATACGTTGGTTCAATATACGGCTGATGGCTTGGGCGATGAAGTGGAGTTCGAAGCGGCCATGGATATCCCTGTGGCATGTGTGGAATCCGTTCGTTTTTCAAGTGTTTTTCTGGTTGATTCGGGCAGGCCGCACCCAGAGACACGGCTATATGTCGGAAGATGGACAAAGTGACTTGATGGAATTTGGGAAGTCGAGTAGCTTCCCATTTCCGCGCCGGAGTGGCGGAATCGGTAGACGCGGCGGATTCAAAATCCGTTGACTTTGCGGTCGTGCGGGTTCAAGTCCCGCCTCCGGTATTTTGAGCCCTTTTCCGGGTTGGTTCGCAGCTCATGTTCCTAAAAAACAAGCTGGGTGACTCCGTGGAAAAAGGGACATCAGAAGAAACGACGAGGGGAGTGACGGTTAGCGTTCGGAGTGCATATGTACCCGAACGCTCTTCCGAAGCTTCCCTCGAGTTCTTTTTTCTCTACCATGTATCCATTCGTAATCATGGCGACGACCCAGTTCAGCTGGTGTCTCGGCATTGGATTATCACCAATTCATCAGGCGTCGTGCAGGAAGTGCGAGGCCTAGGTGTCGTTGGACAGCAGCCAGTCGTCCAACCTGGTGGCGTCTTCGAATACACAAGCTTCTGTCCATTGGACTCGCCGGTGGGTTCGATGGAAGGGTGGTTCCATATGCTCAACAGCGACGGCGATGAATTCGACGCCCGTATCGAAGCATTCACTTTGGCTACGCCCTACGCATTGAATTGAGGTGTTCATGAAGGTTCTTTCGCTGTTAGTGTGCGCGTGCTTTGTTATTTCTTGTGAAAGTCGTTCGACTCCTCCAGCTCCCTCATCTTCGGATGCGGGTTCAAC
This sequence comes from uncultured Bradymonadales bacterium, assembly GCA_964394615.1. Classification (GTDB taxonomy): domain Bacteria; phylum Myxococcota_A; class Bradymonadia; order Bradymonadales; family Bradymonadaceae; genus JBFFMO01. The sequence goes on from CAYMYJ010000001.1 coordinate 262,991, forward strand.
CGCTGCTCAGGGGTATATCGAGCACAAGAACGAGGATTTGAAGGCGCTGAAACATGATCTTCAGGTGCAAGCCACGGGACGCGAAGGCGCGCTCGACAAGCAGATAGGACAATAAGATGAAGAAACTCATATTTGCGATGATTTCGATGTCGGTCTGGTTTGGAGCCGACGCTTTGGCGTACACGCCGTTCACGGTTGTGAATAATGTGTGTCCCAAGTGCACCCAACCCAAAGCGGATATCGCCACGATGTCGGACGGCTCCAAAGTGGCCGGGCAGATCATCGGCGAGAATAATGTCTTTTATGTGATGCTTCGGTTTGGTGAAGTGCGAACGCTACCCAAGAACGAAGTGCAGGTCGTCGAGTTCGCAAACGGCGCGAAACCCTCGAATTTGTCTTCGTTTGATCAGATCCTGTTAAAGAGCGGCCATGTTATCAGTGGAACGATCACTGAGGACAAAGACTTGCCGGCACTTTTTCAGATCAAAGCGTCGCATGGCGACATGACCTTCGTCGTTTTCAAGTCGGAGGTCTCGAAGGTCTACCGAGCTGGTCTTGAATCTTCCTTCTAAGGTGGTGAGTGATGAGTGATTTCAGACCAACTCCTGCAGAACGACGCTCTTCGGTTCGAGTGCGAAGCCTTTTGGCGTGCGGCATCCGACAGATCGACGTCGAGGAAATCTCGGCCGTTGAAGCACGTATTCTGGATTTTGCAGTTCTCGAATCCGACAGCGTGATGGCTGATAAGGCTGATTGGAGCGAAAGGGCGGACGAGCTCGGAAAAGAGTTTGTGTTTGTCCTGAGCGAGATCCGAGCCCTTCGCCAGCAAATGGCTGAAATTCAACATTTGGTCGAATCTCAGGGTGTGAATCCCATGGTTCCCCGATGGGTTTTGCTCAACGATAACGGCCTTTTTCTGCCTTTCATCGAAGAAGATCAGGAATGGGAAGTTGGTGCTCCTTGCGAGGTCCGAGTGCAGATCCCAAATCTCCAGACGCCTGAAATCCTGGCCGTCGGTGAGGTCGTTCGGGTTGGGTCTGGCGAGGACGGCGACGGCGTGGGTATCGCATTTCGTTACATTTCACAGGCTCATAGCAAAGCGATCATTCGATACGCATTGCGGCGTGAGCGTCAGATTGCACGCAGCCTCCGATTTCCCTGATGTTGAATCTTGCTCGCCCCACAGACGATGGTTGGTTTGACCGGATTCGGCCTCACCTCGACACGATACTCGTCGATCATTGTCATCTCGAAAAACGCGCTGCTTCCAACGCGTTGAATCTCATCTTTCGCTACACGGGCCGCGATGGCTTGGCTCGCGAGCTTTCGGAGGTTGTGAAGGAGGAAATGGACCATTTCACCCTCATGCTCGACATCCTGGAAGCCCGCGACATTCCTTTCGTCCGGTTGTCGCCCTCGACCTACGCGTCGCGCTTGTCAGAAGCCGGCACAAAACAAGAGCCTTTGGCGTTTTTGGACAAGCTTCTGATCGCCGGGCTGATCGAGGCGCGCAGCGCGGAACGATTCAAGATCTTGAGCGAGCGGCTTGATGAACCGGAACTCGCCGAGTTCTATGCGTCGCTTTTTGCGACCGAAGCGCGTCATCACACGCTTTACACGACTCTGGCTCGTCGTTTTTTCGATCACGAAAAGGTGCGCCTGCGTTTGCTCGAGCTTGCGGAGCTTGAATCGGAAGCTCTTGGCGCGGCCACTGACGCCCCCAGATTACATTCGTTTTGATCGACTCGAAAACTTGAGACCAACCTGTTAGATTGCGCCCACTTCTTTGGTGAGGGCAGGATGCAGAAGTTCTTTTGGTTCGCAGCGTTGGTTTTGGCTATCTCGACGACGAGTTGTGGGCGTGATTCGTTATCACGCGCGTGCTCGGACGATTCGGCTTGTCGTGATGGTGAGGTTTGCATCGCGAGTCTCTGCGTCGCAGACGTGGATCCTCAGTGCGAAACCGCGGATGATTGCAGCGAGGGCGAAACGTGTGTCGCTGGAGCCTGTCTCACCGTGACCGCGGATTGCACGAATAATTCAGATTGTGCAGAGGGATTGACCTGCAATTTGGCCACGGGCCAGTGCGTCGATACCGCGTGTGTCCCAAAAGGTGATCTTTGCGTACAGCAGATTTGTGACGGTGACGGCTGCACAGATATCCCATGCGATTTGGGGTGTGCCGCGGACGAGGTCCAAAGCGTCTGTGAATGCATTTCGCTCGCGTGCGAAACCGCCGACGACTGCGATGGTGTCAGATGCATCGACGGCCTGTGCACCGCATGCACCGCCGATGTCGAGTGCGGTGATGGCCAAGTTTGTCTTGAAAACGGCGTCTGCGAAGAAGCGACACGATGCCTCAACGACTTCGATTGTGCGGCCGCCGAGCAATGCACATCCGAAGGACTCTGCGCGCCTCGCCCACAATGCACATTGGACCGCAATTGCGACGACAACGAGCTCTGCATCGGCGGGCGCTGTGTGTTGGCACCTGAGTGTGTAACCACTCAAGACTGCCCTGACACCTTTGAGTGCGTGGGGGGAAATTGTTTTGAAATCCTCTGCCGTGGACCGCAGGACTGTGAACGCGGAGAAGTCTGTGATGCTGGCGCCTGCGTTGTGCCGAGCATCGCTGATTCATGTTTTATTGCGACACCAAGTGGCGCGATTGCCGATGGCCAAACCGTTCCTCTGGAAGCATTTGCGCTGGATTCGAATGGCAACGGAATTGCCGCAATTTTTCGATGGACGAGCGATAACCCGACCGTGGCCGTCGTGGATACGACTGGTCGAAACGCGTTGGGCAAAGCAACAGCAGGAACGGCGACCTTCACCGCAACCTTGGCGACCGGTGATCCTGTCGTCTGCACCGGAAGTGTCGTTTTGACCAACCTTGGCCCGGTGGCGCAAGGGTCGCTCAGAATCTCGGTGATCCACGGCGAGACCGGGCAGCCTGTGGATGGAGCGATCGTGATGGTCGGCAACGGAACCACTCAGGGGATGACGGCCAATGGCGGCGTCGTTTCGCTGACTCGTCCAGCCGGCGCGTTTGAAGTGACCGTGATTCATCCGGACTTCAACATCATAACGGTTCAGGGCGTTCAAACTGGGGACGTGAAACTTCCGGTCTTTCCTCGACGTGGCTCAGGGCCGGTCGGCGGCTTCACCGGCGAGTTTGACACTTCTGGCGTTGGCAGCACCGGAGATATCACCCTTGGTCTTGCTGGGGCGAGTCTTGCCGGTGGTTTGTTGGAACTCGATTTGACGACGCTTCTTGGTGAATCTTTTGTGACTCCCGTGTCTATTCCTGGGCTTGTGGACACCACGTTCCCGTTCCCAGGTGGCCTGGTTGTTTATGGGCAAGCGCTCGGATTTCCTCTCAATTTCAAGCAGACCTATTATGCGCAGGCGGCTTCGGGAGCTCGACTCGCCTGGGGACTTGCCGGCAAAGTACCGCTTCGTGATCTGATTCAGCTGGGGCAGGGCGGAGGCGGCGCAGACGCTGTTCTGGGTACGTTGTTGCCGCTCTTTAATCGATTCGATCATATCGCGCAGCCGATTCAGGTAGTGGCCCAACCACGCGTTGCGGACACTGGCGACTTGGACGGAGACGGCAACACCACGGAAATGGTTCCAAATTACAGCCAGTTCCCGACAAAGAACCTGCGCCCATCCGTACGGCAGACGCTGACCACGGACGTGACGATCTCAAATTTCCCAAATCTTGCAGGCGGTCCGGCTGGTCTTGCGCTCTTGATGGGAGCATCAGTTTTGGACGCGCCCGGTTTGGTTCCATTGGGTATTTCAGCGACGACCGACGAAGACGGCGACGGTAGACCTGATGCTCGACGACTCTCGATCGCACCTCCTTCTGGGTCGCTCGCCAATGGGCGCTATGCGCTTGTGGCGCTGGCTTTCAGCACAAACGGTGGTGGCAATGGCCTGAATCTCCCTCAAGAGTTCTCGGCCGCTCTGTGGAACGGACAATCGTTCCCTTCAGCGCTGAGCCTGGGGACCTTCCCGGACGCGAGCACCACTCAAATCTCGAACGCCAATCGCACGATCACGATTCAGTCGTCCGCCGGGCCGCTCTATCGTGTACGCATCGTTTCAGCTGACTATTCGTGGGACATCTGGAGCTATGGCACCTCGACTGGGATGGGCAATTACACGCATGTTGTAAACGTGCCGAGCCTGCCCTTCGCCTCAACGGATCCTTTCGTGGGTGGCGACATCCTCGTCGATGCCATTCAGACGAATGCGACGATCAACGACCTCGTCAAGACCACTGGAGTCGGCTTGCGTCAAGCAGGGCTGGTTTCCACCGCATTTAACCGTACATCCGCACGCTAAGACGTCCTGTCTACGCAGTATTTTTGAAGGACCTTCATGAACAGGCAAAACCTGATTCTGCTTGCGTGCGTCTTTGCCGCTGGCTGCAATTCCAAGTCTCCCGAGACCACTGAAACACCCGCGGAGGAACCGATCCAGCGAGCTGAGGTCAATGTTGCCGAAGAGGTCGAAAAGGCCCCTGAAGCGCCAAAGGGGTTGCCTCGTTTCGAGGAACCCAACTTTGTTGCCATCGACCTTTTGGCCAATCGCCCCAATGCGCATCGTCTCGAGACCGGCGACGTGCCCACTGTGGTCGTGGATTCAAGCGCCCCGGATTTCATGCGATACATCCATGGAAATCATCCGTCAGATTGGTCGCTCGGCGTGGATTTGGATGGAACAAAAGCCGCAGTCTTGAATAAGAAGCGTGTGGGCAAGGTCTGGGTGCCTGGATTTAAGGGCGCCACAACCGTGCAACTCTCTGTTTGGTCGGGATCCGACAATAATTCGTTGACCATCAAGGCCAATGGCAAAGCTCTGCCCACTGCCAAATTGGTCAAGGGGTGGCAGGTCGTATCCGCGGCTGCCGAGCCCGGCGTTCTTGGGGTGGAGAACACTCTGGAACTCGATTTTTCGAACATGACACGAATCGACAAGCTCCTGTCAGGTGGCGGTGTTTCCTGGCTTCGTCTTGGAACAGCCAAGGAACAGCCTCCTACAAACACGATTCCGGCAGCTCAGGGCGCACTTTCACTCAAGGGGGGCGACGGCCTGATCTTCATGCTTTGGGGGCTGCCAAAATCGGTCCTCTCTTTCGACATGAAAGCTAAGGCTGGTTGTGGGATCGATGTGCGCGCCGAGATCGAGGACGGAAAGGGTGGGACACAGAACGTCTTGACCCAGGCAGTGGTTGCTCTCGAAGGGCAGGGCGAATCTCAAAATTCGTTTGTCAGCCTTGAGTCACTCGTCGGTCAGATCGGCCGGGTTACACTTTCGTCGACGCCTGATTGCGAAGTCGAGCTGTCCGAACTGTCGATGAGGGTGCCTGGCGTTCAGCCTGTGGTTCCAGCGGTTACACCGCCCAAACACGTCGTGTTTTGGATGAGCGATACGCTTCGCGCGGATCATGTCCCGATTCATTTTGACACCGATGTGCAGGCTCCAAACTTCAAGAAACTTGCTGAGGAAGGTGCGTCGTTCAAACTCGCCTACGTCGAGGGAAATGAATCGAAGACCTCGCATGCATCGCTGTTTTCGGGGATGTATCCCAACAAACATCATGTGATCGGCAAAGGAAGGCTGAAGTCGGAACTGAAGTTGTTGCCCGAAGCCATTCAAGATGCCGGTTATCGTACAGCTGGCTTCATGGGGAACGGTTATGTTTCGGAACCGTGGGGCTTTGTGCAAGGCTGGGACACGTACAAGAACGAGTTGCGCGACGAAGGGCGGTTCGATGGACCGTCGCTGGCGCAGACGGGGGTGAATTGGGCGGCCAAGAACACCGACGTTCCTTTCTTTTTGTACATCGGGACGGTCGACGCGCACGTCACCTATCGGTCTCATGAAGGCATTATCGAACACTACGAGAGCGAGCCGTATAAGGGGCGTTTCGACAAGGCCTGTTACGGCGAAGACTTGGGTAAAATCAAGGGGGGCTCGATCAAGCTCACCGATGGGGAAAAAGAACGAATTCATGACCTCTATAAGAACGAGGTCGAGTTCAACGACATGGCGTTTGGCCAGCTCCGTAAAGGGCTAGAGGACCTGGGTCTTTGGAAGGACACGATGGTCGTGATCGCAGCGGACCATGGCGATGAATTCTGGGAGCACGGCGGAGTCGGGCACGGGCATTCCATGTGGGCAGATCAAACACATATCCCGCTGATCATCTACTACCCTCCGCTGATCCCAGCAGGCACAGTGGTTGAGGCAGGAGTTGACTTGATGGACGTTTATCCAACGATCGTCGAGGCCTTGGGTAAGGCCCGTCCCGATGATCTTCAGGGCAAAAGTCTTGTCCCTCTGATTTTCAAAGTTCATGCTGACTATCCAGAGCCCGCTGTAGCGACTCAGTACCTGCTTCATTACGGAATGCAGATGCAGCAATGGAAGCTCTACTTGCGTCGCGGCGAGTATCAGATCTTCGACCGGGCTCACGACCACTCAGAGCAACACGACGTGGCTGAGGCCCATCCGTTGGCCTCACGTTGGCTGCTGGACTCAATGGGCTGGATACGCGGTTACAGGGGCGTCTGGGACAAAGAAGCCTTCGGCCCAGCGACCAACCTGACACCGGACTTCTTGACCAAGCTCAGTGGGAGCGTGGACCGCGATTGACCAGCACCCGAACGATGATGTTGGCTGCCACAATCACGCCCAAAGCGATGAACGCCGTGGTGGGTTCGTTCAGATAGATGACGAGGAGCGGAAAAACCCAGAAGGCCGGCGTTGTCAGACGTAATGCCTTCTTGAGCCGCGGAGTCGCAGGCGCCTCGGTGGCCACCAGGCCGAAGTCTTCACTTAGCCATTCGGCCACAACCGCCATCGTGGACAAAAGCGCGCCAACCCATCGCAGCGTGTCTGCGATGGGATAACCACTTAGCCCAACCGAAAGTAAAAGGATTGCCCCGGCGAGCAGAAGCATCGCGCGAGGTAGGCGTGCCGCCATGCCTAGACGGTCGCGAGCTGAGTCGCGAGGGCAGGGGAATCAGGAGATGTCCACGCCGGTGCCCATTCAAATCCAAGATCGGCAAGCCGAAGGTCTTGGTCGTCGTGGTCAGCCTTGCTGCGCTCGAATCGAGTGACGTTCCAAATTCGGAATCCGCCGTACGTCACGGTTCGCAACACGCGATCGGCGTCAAATTCATTGGGACGCAATTGAATGACCTCAAACGCGATATTCGAGGTTTTAGGATCCTTCAATCCACGTGTCAGCAAAAGGTAGACGTCCGGACCGTCGACCCTGATCCAGCGCAGATCGTAAGTGGGACCCGCGGCGACTTTTTCGTCACCGTTGGCACTGGCCATCAAGAATGACTCCATGGTTGGGTACTTCTTACGGAAGTCCCCAAGATCGTGGCTCATCTCCCAATAGAGGCCTGGCAAAGAGTCGGCGTTGATCTGCGCCAGCAATTTGTAGACGTGCCATGGGATCGTCTTGGTCCCAATCAGCTGCTCGACGCGACGAGTCTTCTTCTCGGCTTCTTTCTGAATCTTGAGCGCTTGCTCATGACACTTCTTGAATTTTTTGCCGCTGCCACATGGGCAAATATCGTTGCGGCCCACATCTCTAAAAATGTCTGCACTTAGTTCGGTCATTTCTGGCTCTTTCTTGGTAGGGCTAACGTCTTCTCGCCGGGAACTGGGATTGTTGGGCCGGCGGCTTTTCCAAGTGGAACTGGTACCATAAGAGGTTCCAGCCACGCATTTTCATTTTCTTGTCGTTCTGAAGCGCCTTAAGATTCGATTGAGTCTTTTGGTCTTCTGGCATTTCGACCACGGCTCGATTTAGCACGGCAATCGCGGATTCTCGGTCATTGGATTTCCAAAGACAGTACGCGTAGAGGTTCCAAAGCAGGGCCTGCTTCTTGGAATGTTTGACGGCTTCCTCAAATACAGTGCGCATTTCCGCGGTTTTCTTTCGTTTGTAATAGAGGGCTCCGAGCATCGCGCGAGGCACCCAATTTCGATTGAAAGAACGTTTCAAATAGGGTTCGGATTCGTCGAAACGGCGCGACATGTAGAGGACCGTTCCGATTTGACCGTCGACTTGCGCGCCGACCAAGAACTGCTTTTTGCTGAGCGGATAGGCTTCTTTAAGAATCTCGACCGCACGGTCGATATGCTGTCCCTTGAGCTCTTCCTGAGCTTTCAGGAAATAGCCTTCGAGTTCCTTCATCGCCTTACGCGCGAGGTAAAAATAGCTGCCGCCGAAAACGATCAGGCCAGGCAAAATCCCGTAGAGCGGACGAAACTCGCCACCCCCCAGCAAAAATGCGGAACCGATCGTGGTCACCAAACCGGCAACGATGGCTATGATTAGATTAATCATCGAGGCCTCAAGGTACTGGGAACGCGGAACAGAATTCTTCAACTTCGCCACGAATCACTTTGAGTGCTTCGTCGTCTTCACGAGCATCGACAGCCTTGTCGATCCAATTCACGATCGACACCATATCGTCGCAGTCCATTCCACGTGTTGTGATGGCTGCGGTTCCGATGCGTACGCCAGATGGGTCGAACGGTTTGCGAGGGTCAAATGGGATGGAATTCGCGTTGGCGACGATGCCGGCTTTTTCCATGGCCACTGCTGCGGTCTTGCCGCCGATGCCCTTAGACGTCAGATCAACAAGTAGCAGATGGTTGTCGGTGCCGCCGGTGACCAGTCGAAATCCACGTTCCGAGAATGCCGTGGCCATGGCCTGCGCATTGTCGAGGATCGCCTGCGAGTAAACCTTAAAATCTGGCAACGAGGCTTCGTGTAAGGCGATTGCGAGCGCTGCAATCCCATGCATGTGTGGTCCGCCCTGACAGGCAGGAAACACAGCGCGGTCGATGTCTTTGGCGAATTCCTCTTTGCACAAAATCATACCGCCGCGAGGACCTCGCAACGTCTTGTGCGTGGTCGAAGTCACGACATCGGCATAGGGCATCGGAGTCGCGTGGACGCCTGCAGCCACCAGGCCACTGATATGTGCAATGTCGGCAACCAGATAAGCGCCGACCTCGTCGGCGATGCTACGGAAAGCCTCGAAGTCGATGGCTCGAGGGTAGGCCGATGCTCCGCAGAGCAAAATCTTGGGCCGAGTCTCCAACGCAATTTTACGTACTTCGTCGAAGTCGATGCACTCGGTTTCTTTGTTCACGCCATAGGCGTGTGACGAATAAAAACGCCCCGAGAAATTGACCTTCCAACCGTGGGTGAGGTGTCCACCAGAGGGCAGACCCATGCCCAGAATTGAATCTCCGAGTTCCGCCAGTGCGTAATACATCTCAAGATTCGCCGGCGAGCCAGAATAGGGCTGCACGTTGACGTGTTCGGCACCAAAGAGGGCCTTGGCTCGGTCGATGGCGAGCGTCTCGATTTGGTCGCAGAATTCCTGACCAAGGTAGTAGCGCTTGCCGGCGTAGCCCTCGGCGTATTTGTTCGTAAAAACCGAACCCGTCGCCTCCATAACCGCCTGAGAAGCGTAATTTTCGCTCGCAATCAGACGAATGGTTTTCTTCTGTCGCGCCTCTTCCGCCTTGATGATGTCAAAAACAGCGGGGTCGGTCTCGAAGACAGCTTTCATGAGGTCAGTCATCTTTTCGCCTATTCTGCAGCAGCAGTCGCTGCGTTTTCGTCGGTGATGAGGTTTTCTGCGATGATCTCGGCGAGGTCGCGAAGAACGACGCCTTCGGCTCCGCGATCCTTGAGTCCGTCATCGAACATGGTCATACAGAACGGACAGGCCACCGCGATGGCTTCGGGGTTCGTGGCCAGCGCCTGATCCGTGCGCTCAATATTGATGCGCTTGCCTTCATGCTCTTCCATCCACATGCGTCCACCGCCGGCGCCGCAACAGAAGCTCTGCGCTTTGTTGAGCTCCATTTCCTGGACCTTGAGTCCTGGAACAGCGTTGAGGATGTCTCGTGGTGAGTCGTAGGAGTTGTTCCAGCGACCGATATAACACGAGTCATGGTAGGTCACGCGGGTCGACACAGAAGGCTTAAGCTTGAGCGAACCTTCGCGAATCAGCGCGTTCATGAAGTCCGAGTGGTGGATGACTTCGTAGTTACCACCAAGCTGCGGATATTCCTTTCCAATCGTGTGGAAACAATGCGGGCAGGCCGTCACAATTTTGCGCACGCCGTAGCCGTTCAATGTCTCAATATTTTGAGTGGCGAGCATCCAGTAGAGGTATTCGTTTCCGATACGTCTTGCAGGGTCACCCGTGCAGCCTTCTTCCGATCCGAGAATCGCAAATGAAATGCCCGCGGTCTTGAGGATCTTGGCAAAGGCTTGGGTCACTTTCTTCTGACGGTCGTCGAAGCTTCCCGCACAACCCACCCAGAACAAATACTCTGGCGCTTCGGTCAACTCGCTCATCATCGGGATTTCAAGGCCATCAGCCCAGTCACCACGGTAAGACGACGAGATGCCCCAAGGATTGGAGTTGTTCTCCATATTCTTGAAGGTACGGCTGACTTCAGGTGTGAAGTCGGCTTCCATCAGTGCCAGATAGCGTCGCATATCGATGATGGTGTCCACGTGCTCGATGAATACCGGGCAATTGGCCACACATGCGCCGCACGTGGTGCAGGCCATCAATTCTTCTTTCGAGATGATGCCGCCGGCAAGGAGTGGATACTCTGTGTCTTCGGCCTTGAGGCGAAGGGTTTGTTTACCCTTATCCTTCAAGTGGTACTTGACCTTGGCAATCACCTTCATGGGGTTGAGAGCCTTGCCGGTATTAAACGCCGGGCAATAGGCCTCGCAACGACCACAGTCGGTGCATGCGTAGGTGTCGAGGAGCTGTTTCCAGCTCAGGTCTTCGACCTTGGCTGCGCCGTAGGATTCGACCTCGGCCTCCATATCCATGGCGCGGATCGCACCCAATGGTCCGAGTTTTCGAAAGAAAACGTTGGGCATCGCACCGATGAGGTGGAGGTGCTTTCCAAAGGGCACGTAGATCGAGAAACAACCCACAACCGTCAAATGAAGCGCGTACGAGATTTGAAGCGTGACTTCGAGTCCGGCCGAATCGGGGCTGAACACTTTCAGAAGATTATGGGCGGTCCAAGCTGCGACCGGCGTCCACGCCGGGTCGTGCCCCAGGTTTGCGCCAAATTGAGCGATTTCCGCACCATTGGCGAGGAACTTGGTGATCATCAAAAGTGCGATGAACGTTGAAATGATAATGGCGTCGACGCTGATGACGACGTGCCTTGGGCGGGCAACCCAACGGCGCACAACGCCAATCACGATTGCGACCAACACGAGGACTCCAAAAACGTCCTGAAGGAGCAGGATGAAATTGTAGAGCGTGTGCCCAAAGATCATGCTCATTCGGAAATCGTTGTAGAACCCACGAATCAGATACTCGATCGTTTCGGCCTGAAGGATGATAAATCCCCAGAAAATGAAAAGATGCAGTATGCCCGCAGGCTCAGCAATAACGCGGCGTTGGCCCACGACGTACGTCATGAAGCCGCGCACACGTTCGGGGACACGGTCCAGTGTCGGGCGTCCATCGCCCATGGCGACGTAGCGCAAAAGCCAATACACGGTGTGTGCGGCAATGAAGAAGCAGATAAGAACGGCAACGGCTACGACGCCGCGCAAGCCAAGGATCATCGATTCGTCCACAGAGTACCTCAATACTAGGGCTCTTCGGGGGGGCCGAAAGGCCGCCACTACATACCCGAGGTGTCGAGTGAGGGCAAGCAAGACCGGGGAACTTGTGGCGGCCCACGGCGGACGGTTTGCGTGATGTGAGAGGGAAAGGATTCAGAGTGTCTCCGCGGCTTGTGCTCGTGCGTGGTGGCGGTACACTTGTCCGGACTCTCCATCGGGAAATCTTATGAACGAAGTTGTGCTTGGCATTGACCTCGGGACGTCAAACTCCGTGGTCTCGGTGATGTTGGAAAACGAAGCTATCGTGATCCCAGATGCCGCGGGAAACCGCATTCATCCGTCACTTGTGTACTTTTTTGAGGATGGGCAGACGGTCGTCGGAAACGACGCTCGCGCTTATATGCTCAAAGATCCAAGTCACACGGTTTTTTCGGCTAAACGCTTGATCGGTCGGCCCTTTGACTCTCCCGATTTGCGAGTCCTGATTGGTTCGTTTCCGTTTAAGATCGTTTCGTCTGGAGACGGCGCACCGCGGATTTCGATGTACGGCTCGTTGCATGCCCCCGAAGCCATATCCGCCCGCGTGCTTCTCTATTTGAAGCAACTCGCCGAAAAATACCTTGGGATGCCAGCTGCGAAGGCCGTGATCACGGTTCCTGCGAACTTTGATGAGGGTCAACGTCGTGCGACCAAGCGGGCAGGGGAGTTGGCCGGTTTGGAAGTCCTTCGCCTGATCAATGAACCCACCGCCGCAGCGCTCGCCTACGGACACGGTTCGAATCGCCGTGAAAAGGTCGCGATCTACGATTTCGGCGGCGGCACGTTCGATATTACGATCCTTGAGCTCCGCCAGAACGTCTACCAGGTGCTTTCAACCGCAGGTAACAGCTATCTGGGTGGGGACGATTTTGATAATCGCCTTGTTCAATCGATGCTGACGGCCTTCGAAAAGCAATACGGTTACGACATGGCAGGCGAAGAGGTCATTCTTCAGCGCCTCAAGTCAGTGGCACAGAACATCAAGCACCGCCTGTCTGACCAAGACCTCGTGACCGCTCGTGTTGCGGAGATGGTCCCCGGAACGTTGACGGAATTGGAGTTGGAATTCAGCCTCTCACGCGATGCCTTTAATAAACGGTGTTCAGACATCGTTGAGCAGAGCCTGACGACCTGCGAAGAAGCGATGCAGCTTGCCGGACTTCAACGTTCGGAAATCGATCATCTGGTTTTGGTCGGCGGAACGACCCGAGTTCCACTCGTTCAACGCCGTGTGCGGGAGTTTTTCGGCAAAGATCCAGTGACCGGTGTTAATCCTGACGAGGTGGTCAGCGTTGGTGCTGCGATCTTTGGAGCATCGGTGCTTGAACCTGCTGACGCGCCCACTTCGAGTTTTGCGCCGCCGCCCATTCCGCAAGATTACGCCGAGCATTTCGAGGACGAAAGTTGGCTTGAAGATTTCGATGAAGATGAACCGACTTCGATGCAAGCCAATGCCGCCGCACCAAGGCTTGCCGCGCCTCCTGTCCCGAGCCGCCAGCAGCAGTATCAGGCACCGTTGCTTATTGATGTGACCCCTCATGCGCTTGGAATCGCCACCGTAGGCGGTGTGATGGACATCATCATCGAGCGCAACGGATCGTTACCTCTTGCTCGCACAAGATTATTTTCAACGTCACGGGATAATCAGACTCGAGTCGTACTTCCGATCTACTCGGGCAACTCTCGGCGCATCGAAGAGAACAGACAGCTTGGCGCTCTTGAGATGTTGGACGTGCCTCCAGGACCTCGCGAGGAATGCCAGATCGAGGTCGCGTTCGAAGTCGATACCAACGGCATGCTTAACGTTCGTGCGACTGACATGCGCACCGGCAGGAATACCGCAGCGCGGATCTCCATTCTTGGTGAGACGCAGGCGGATTTCTACGACGCAGCGAATTTGCTAATGGGATGACCTCCCGTTGACTTCGCATCGATGGTTTGGAATCCTCCGCGCGCCTAGTGCCCTGAGGAAGTCATGCGAAGAATAGCTGTTGTACTTTTAGTCACCACATTGGTGGCCTGCCAGAAAGACGAGTTTTCATCTGCCCCAAGCGTTAGCGCGCCAAAGGGTGAAGAAAGTGCTGTGCCGTTGCAGGACGGCAACACCAATATGCCTGCGAACCATCCGCCCACGGGCTCCAATCCGTTGGTGCAGAATGCGGCTCCTGTGCAATTTGGGTCGCCAGCCGAATTCGGAAAAAATGGTCCGCTGCGTTGGGTCGCTCCTGAGAGCTGGACAGCATCGCAGCCCGCCAGCAGCATGCGGCTTGCTGAATACGTCGTGCCTCCCGCCGAGGGATCACAGGCGGGCGAACTCTCGATTTTCTACTTTGGCGCGGCCGGTGGCGGTGGGGTTGAAGCCAACGTAACACGCTGGATCGGGCAGTTCTCGGGTGTGGATGGAGCCGCGCCCATCAGTAATCAGACTCAAGAGACCGTGAACGGTATGAAGGTTCATCGCGTTGATGCGAGCGGAACCTTCAATCCAGGTATGTCGGGTAACGGTGTGCCTCGAGAAAATCATCGCATGCTTGGAGCGATCGTGGAGTCCTCGGCAGGCCTCTACTTCTTCAAGCTTGTTGCGCCGGCTGACACCATCGCGGCTCGACAAGCCGAGTTCGAAACATTTGTAAAATCGTTCTCGCCAGGGGCCTGACCCAAAGAGGTGCTTATGTCGACGCAACACACTACCGACCTCATTGACGACTTGCCCGAGCCAAAGCCGTCTTCTTGCTCACACGATCATGACGAGGCGCCTCGCGAGGATGACCACGGAACGGTCGAGTACGCAGCCAGGTCGATGGAAAAAGGCTGGAAGCTTCATCGTCGATGGGATCGTGCAGGACGCCTTCTGGGCGAAGATGCGATGGAGACTCTGGCAGGAAAACACGTGGTCGTGTTCGGACTCGGCGGCGTTGGCTCGTTTACGGCCGAGGCGCTGGCTCGAACCGCGATCGGGAAGTTGACCGTCGTCGACTTTGACCGCGTCTGTGGCACCAACACAAACCGCCAACTTCATGCGATGAAGGGAACTTACGGCAAGTACAAGGCGGACCTGATCGCGGAGCGATGCTCATTGATCAGCCCTGAGACCCACGTGATTGGTCGACGCGCTTTTTATCACGAGGGCATGTCCGATGATCTGCTGCCCGAAGGTGTTGATTATGTGGTCGACGCCATCGACAACATCACCGCGAAAGTTCATTTGCTGGCGACATGTCTGAAGCGCGGGATTCCCGTCGTCTCTTGTATGGGGGCAGCTGGGAAGTTGGATCCAAGCCAGGTAAAGATTGACGATCTTTCCAAGACTCATACCGATCCTCTGGCCCGTGCGGTTCGAAAGATTCTTCATAAGAACTACGACATCGACACCCGAAAGAAGGTCGGTATTAAGGCTGTATTCAGCGCTGAAATACGCCACGAACCGCAAAGCTTGAGTTATGACGGCACAGCGGGGTTTATGTGTATTTGTCCCACGAAGGACAATAATCTTCATGGTTGTGAAACACGAAATCTGATCGAAGGCACCGTGAGTTTTGTCACGGGCAGCTTCGGATTGATGGCAGCAAGTGTAGTGGTGAGAGACTTAACCGGGCGGTAGCCGATGTTTGAAGAAGAACGCCAAGGGCTGATTGAAGAAGCGTGCGGCGTATTCGGCATCGTTGGCCACGATGAATCTGCGAATCTGGCTTATCTGGGGCTCCATGCCCTGCAGCATCGCGGCCAGGAAAGTGCCGGTATCGTCACGCGCGAGGCTGGGAGAATGCATGTCCAACGTCGCCAAGGCTTGGTCAGTGAGGCTTTCACGGAAGACGTGCTTGCCATGCTCCCTGGCAGGACGGCGATCGGCCACGTTCGGTACAGCACGACAGGCGAATCGAGTATTCGAAACGCGCAGCCGCTGACCGTTTCGACGAAATACGGTCCGTTGGCGCTCGCGCATAACGGAAACCTTACCAATGCAGACGCGCTGAGATTGAGTCTGGAACAGGCAGGCTCCATTTTCGGGACCTCGACTGACACGGAAGTGATTGCGCATTTGGTGGCGCGTAGCAGCGCCCCCAATATTGTCGACGCGTTGGTGGACGCGCTCAGGCAGGTTCGGGGTGCGTTTTCGTTGATCGCTTTGACCAGCGACCACATGATTGCAGTTCGCGACGCTCACGGCGTGCGGCCGCTCGTGCTTGGACGATTGGGGACCGTTCCGACCGTGGCCAGTGAGCCCTCTAGTTTTCGGCTGATCGGCGCCAAGCTTGAGCGTGAGATCGCCCCCGGAGAGATGTTCATTCATACGCGAGGCGGCGAGGAATCATGGCGAAAACCGTTTGATGTCGTCGCGCCCAGGCCTTGCGTTTTCGAACTCGTCTATTTTTCGCGTCCCGATAACCTGATTTTTGGGCGGGATGTCTACCAAACACGCAAAGCGATGGGCAGCATTCTTGCGCAGGAATCGCCGATCGAAGCTGACGTGGTGGTTCCTGTTCCGGATTCCGGAGTCCCGGCGGCGCTCGGTTTCTCGGTCGAAAGTGGAATTCCTTTCGAAATGGGACTTGTTCGCAGCCATTACGTAGGGCGAACGTTTATCGAGCCCTCGAACAGCATTCGGCATTTCGGTGTGAAGCTGAAACTCAGCCCGGTCGCCACGATCTTGGAAGGCAAACGAGTTGTGGTCGTCGACGATTCGATCGTCCGCGGAACGACTTGCCGAAAGATCATCAAAATGATTCGGGAAGCGGGCGCCAAGGAGGTCCATTTTCGGGTGGCGAGTCCCCCAACGACCAACCCCTGTTTTTATGGGATCGACACCCCTGAGCGCAGTCAACTGATCGCTTCGACGCACAGTCTCGAAGAGATTCGGCGGTACATCACCGCAGACACCCTGGCCTATTTGAGTCTGGGTGGGCTGCGTCATGCGGTGGGCGCCACTGGCCCAACCAGCTTCTGCGAAGCGTGTTTTACCGGTAAATATCCAATCGAACTCGAGGGCCCCCAAAAGGGCTGAGTGTTTTTGTTCAAGTTCGTCATCTGCCACGAAACAAAAAACGCACTTCCCGATGTTCCATCGCTGAAGCTCACGCCGTGGGCATGATTCACGAATTCGACGGTTCAAACACCGAGCCATAAGGTCCAATCTTGGCGACACCGAAGCAAGACGCGCGCTTTCTCGACCAGGCGCGTCGCGAAGTCCGAGATATTGAGGGGAGACTCAAACGTACAAAACGACTGCCCGACGCCGGCAGGAAGGCACTCGAAGAGTCGCTCCAAGGCTTTCGGCAGATGTTGATCGATGCCGAAATCGACGACGTGCGTGTCGCTCTGGAACGACTCTCCACGCAGGTAGAGCGAGAATTGGTGCCGTACGAGAAATCTGCTTGGCGCGAATACGCAGAGACCATTGGGATCGCGACCCTGACCGCCTTATTTCTGCGAGCCTTCGTTCTGGGAGCATTTCAGATCCCCTCCGGGAGCATGAAGCCCACGTTGCTTATCGGCGACCATCTCTTCGCAACCAAATATTCGTACGGAATTCGATTTCCCTTTAAATCAGAGTACCTGATTCGTTGGGCGAGCCCGGAACGTGGCCAGGTCGTGGTGTTTCTCTTCCCCAGCGAAGAAGCACGGACTTACTTGCAAATGCAGCCCGCAGCGATGCGAACCTGCCTGGAGGCTTCGTCGCTGGAAGGTGAACGGGACATGATTAAGCGCGTGATTGGATTGCCGGGAGACACTGTCGAAGTCCGGGATAACCTGGTCATCGTCAACGGCAAGCCCTTTGAACGTACGTTCATCCGCCAGGAAGCCACCGGCGAGTTTTTGCGCCCGCTTGAAACTCTTGAGCGCGAGGATAACGGCGAAGCGGAGTACAGCGTTCGCTTTGTCGGCGCGAGAACCAAGGACTTCGGCCCCATCAAGGTTCAGGACGACCACGTTTTTGTGATGGGTGATAATCGCGATGAATCTGCAGACGGCAGATGCTGGGGGCAGGTGCCCATCGAGAACATCGAAGGTCGTGCTCGGATTTTGTGGTGGTCGCTCGGTCCCGATGGCGTGCGCTGGGAGCGTTTCGGCCGCCTGATTCGGTGACGAGCGCGGACCCCACGTTGACACCTAATGCGCATCGCGGTTAGAAGTGCGGCCCTCGTTTGGGCTGTGGAGATAAGAATATGAACAGCAATGAAATCCGACAGAACGCACTAGAGCTCGCAGCACGACTGCGCGAGCTCGGGAGGCATCTTTGACGTCGCAGAGAAACGTGCGCGCGTCGAAGAACTTGATGCCTTAAGTCAGGACCCAGAGTTTTGGACCGATGCCGCAAAAGCTCAGACTTTGATGCGAGAGCGGGGGACAGCTCAAGAGATTCTGGTCTCGATGAAGCGGCTCACTGCGCGGCTTGAAGACGCAAAAGCGTTTTCTGATCTTTCGGACGAAGTGGGCGGCGATCCCGATTCACTGGCCGAGGGCGAGGCAGCCCTGGACGACGTCGAGAATCAGCTGAACTCGATGGAGAAGTTGCGCATGCTTTCGGGCGAGCAAGACAACATGAACGCCATCGTCACGATTAAACCTGGCGCAGGCGGAACTGAAAGCCAAGATTGGGCCTCGATACTTTTTCGTATGTACCTGCGCTATTGCGAGCAGCAGGGCTGGGAAACCGAGATTACAGACTTTCAAGACGGCGACGAGGCCGGCATCAAGATGGCCGAGTTTCGAGTCGAGGGCGCTTATGCCTTCGGACACCTCAAGGCAGAATCAGGCGTTCATCGTCTTGTCAGAATTTCTCCTTTTGATGCGAATAAACGGCGGCATACGAGTTTTGCCGCTGTGACGATCATCCCAGAAATCGACGATGACATCGAAGTCGAGATCAACACTGGCGACCTCAGGATCGATACCTATCGCGCATCAGGCGCGGGTGGTCAGCACGTTAACCGTACCGATTCAGCCGTTCGAATTACGCATAAACCGAGCGGAATCGTGGTGGCGTGTCAGGCGGAAAGATCGCAGCACAAGAATCGCGATAAAGCGATGAAGATGTTGCGCGCAAAGATGTACGAAGCTGAGCTTCAACGCCGTGCAGAAAAAGCCCAAGAGGTTCACGCCGGTGAATCAGCAGTGGCTTTCGGATCTCAGATTCGGTCGTACGTTTTACATCCATATAAACAAATCAAAGACCTTCGAACGGGCTACACCGTTGGAAATGTTGACTCCGTGTTGGACGGAAAGCTGGACGGGTTTGTCGAAGCTTATCTGCTCAAAGCAGGAAGCGGAGAATCCATGGAAGCCGTCGAGGATATTGATTGATGTCTTATGAACGCTTCATTGGCACGCGATACCTGATGGCCAAGCGCCGCAGGAGCGTGCTCTCGATTATCACTTTGATCAGTGTCGTTGGCGTCGCGCTTGGAGTGACCGCATTGATCGTCGTGCTGAGCGTGATGGGCGGCTTCAAGAAGGACCTGAAACAAAAGATTATCGGTCAACGTGCCCATATCGTTCTGCGCTCGGTCGACGATGAGTTCATTCTCGATGCCGATGAAATCGAAGCGATCGCTCGCAAAGATTCTGCGGTCACTGGAGCGAGCCCCTTCGTTGAGGCCGAAGTGATGGTCTCAAGCCCCACAAACCTGTCGGGCGTGATCTTCCGTGGTGTCGACATCCACAAGGTTGGCGCGGTGAGCAACCTCGTCAAGGACATCGAAAAAGGGAAGATCGAGTACCTCGAAGATCCTCAGGCCTTGCTCGACGAAGTCGAAAAACAACGGGACGAAGACCTGGGCGAGTTGCTTCGCAAAGTTCGCAAAGAACGAGACGAGCGGGACGAAACCGCAGGCGAGGTTCTTGCTCCTGAATTCAAGCCCGTATTGCCTGATGTTCCCGACCTCGAAGGTGAGCCGGCCCCTCCAGAAAAACTGGCCGTCGGCGATGAATACGGTGACGAAGGTTTCATGCCCGGATTGCTGGACGACGATACCGAAGACTCCGAGATGCCTAGTATCGATGATGGAGGCCCAGCAGGCGACTTGCCCGGCATCATCGTGGGACGCGAACTCGCGCGGTCGCTGCAGGTCTCATTGGGCGATGAAGTTAACGTCGTGACTCCAAATGGGGAGATGGGACCGATGGGCCCAATTCCACGAAGCCGGCCGTTCCGTGTGGTGGGAGTCTTCTACAGCGGAATGTACGAATATGACGCTAACTACGCCTACACGAGCCTCAAAAGCGCACAGTCTTTCCTTTCTATTGAAGGGATCACCGGCATCGAACTCAAAACCATAGACGTTGAGCACGCACCGGCGATTGCGGAGCGACTTCAAGCGCAGGTTTCGAAAAATATCGATGTTCTGGATTGGCAAGAACTCAACCGCAGCCTCTTTTACGCGCTCAAGCTCGAAAAGATTGCGATGTTTGTGGTGCTCACGTTCATCATCCTGGTCGCGAGTTTCTCGATCGTCGCCATGCTGATCATGATCGTCATCGAAAAGGGCCGCGAGATTGCGATTTTGAAGGCTCTCGGTGCGACCAATCAAGGGATCATGGGGACCTTCATTTTTCAGGGCATGGTCATCGGAACCGTGGGCGCATTTTTGGGCCTCATTTCTGGACTTGGCATCTGTTGGTTCTTGGCTGAGTTCGGCTTTCCGCTGAACTCGGAAGTTTATTATATCTCGACGTTGCCTGTGGACGTCGACACCTCGGAAATCACGGTTGTGGTGCTCGCCACTCTGGTGATTTCGTTCTTAGCTACTATTTATCCGTCGATTCAGGCCGCACGCCTCAATCCCGTACAGGGTTTACGTGATGACTGATAAGCCACTCCTCGAAATGCGAAAACTCTCTAAGAGTTTTCAGCATCGTGGACGAACTCTCAATGTTTTGCAGGAAGTCGATCTCAACATCATGCCCGGCGATCGGGTTGCGATCATGGGGCCGAGTGGGGCGGGTAAAAGCACGCTTCTACAAATCATGGGAACTCTGGACGCCCCGACGGGCGGTAAATTGATCTTCGATGATGCTGATATCTTTTCGCGGTCCTCGTCGGCTTTGGCGAAGTTTCGAAACGCACATGTCGGATTTGTTTTTCAATTTCATCATCTGCTTCCCGAATTTACCGCAATCGAAAACGTAATGATGCCGGGCCTGATAGCGCGGCAGAAGCGGGTAGATGCCGAGGCGCGTGCGCTTGAACTCCTGACCAAGGTTGGACTGGCCGAACGGCTGCAGCATCAACCTGGGGAGCTTTCAGGTGGTGAACAGCAGCGAGTTGCGATCGCAAGAGCCCTGTTTATGAATCCGCGTCTTTTGCTGGCGGACGAACCCACGGGCAACCTTGACCTGTCTACGGGTGCTGAGATACATGCGCTTCTGCGCGAACTCAATCAAACCACGGGGATTACTGTGGTGGTTGTGACGCATGACCCCAGACTGGCTGACCAAATGGATGTTCAATTGCTTGTGGACCAAGGGAAACTCATCCCTTTGATACCAGGTGACGTGCGCACACGCGGACGTCTTCCAGAGCATCTCATCGTCGATCCATCTCGTCGGGCGCCTGAGCACGACGCCGAGCCCGCAAAGGCAGGCTGAATTTTGGATGTTTGGCTTTTTTGCGCGGCCGCAAAGGCCCGGGTTACAAGGCAGCACGTGTACGCATTTGGTCAATTCCACCTAAAGACAACTGAGCGCTGGGCCCTTCTTGGACTTCTGGCCTCAGTGGTGATGTGTTCGAACGCTTGGGCTCAAGCTCCGTCACGAACCACTCTTCAGCCCGCTTCAAATGCGGCTACCGTTCGCCTGGCGAACCAGAAGCCTCTTCCCGTTGGGGACGCTGCCAAAGAAGGCGATGTCGTCGACGAACTGGCTGTGTCCGGGAATCGGCGCGTTGATGCCGAGTCGGTGTTGAATCAGGTTCGCCAAGCCAAGGGGGCGGCGATTTCGTTGGCCACGATCGGCAGCGATATTCGCCGGATTTACAAACTTGGCTTCTTTGACGACGTTAAAGTCGATGCGACGCGCACCAAGCAGGGCCGCGTCATTGTGACCTTCATCGTGGTTGAAAAACCCGCGGTCACTGAAATCACCTACGAAGGCAACGAAGAGATCGAGCTTGATGACATCCAGGCCGTCGTGAACATCCAGCCCAATACGGTTCTGGAAGTTGCGACCGTGAAGGCCAACGCCGAAAAGATTCGTCAGCTTTATACCGAAAAAGGATTCTTTCTGGCCGAAGTCGAGGGTGAGGTCGAGATCGACCCCGCGACTCCTGAAGCTGCTCGCATCGTGTTCAAGATCCACGAGTACGCAAAAGTCGAAGTCCGTCGCGTGACGTTTCTGGGAAACAAAGAGGTCCCAGACGCTGAACTCAAGAATATCATGGCGACCAGAGAAGGTGATTGGGGCTCATTCCTGACCAGCTTTGGCGCGTTCAAGGAAGAAGCATTCCAGCAAGATATTCAACGAATTACGGCTTATTATTACGATAAGGGCTACGTTCAGGTGAAGGTCAAACGACCTGTCGTTCGCCTCTCACGTGACAAGCGATATCTGTACATCACTGTGGCCATCGAAGAGGGCATTCAGTTTGATGTCGGTGCAGTCGACGTTCAGGGCGATTTCATTATTCCGAAAGAAGAACTCAGCGCCAAAATCACGATCAAGCCAGACACGACGTTCAGCGTCACGACGATGCGGCGCGATATCGAGACTCTGCGTCGTGAGTACATGGACGCTGGTTATGCGTACGTGAACATCAATCAGCTCACACGCGTTCGTGAAAGCGAACGTAAGGTCGACATCACGTACGACATCCAGAAGGGCTCGAAAGTTTATATTCGTCGAATCGAGGTCGTGGGTAATACCAAGACCCGTGACAAAGTCATTCGACGAGAACTCGGCATCGAAGAAGGACAGTTGTTCTCGCAAACGGGAATCGAAACATCCAAAGCCAAAGTCACTCGACTCGGTTTCTTCGAAAAAGTTGAAGTCACGACTCAGCGCGCTGAGCGCGACGATGTGATCGACGTCAGGGTCGAGGTGGGCGAACGTCCGACTGGAACTTTCCAGGTCGGTGCAGGCTTCTCAAGCCTTGAGTCGTTTATCCTCAACGCCCAGATTTCGCAGAATAACCTTTTTGGCCGCGGGCAATCGCTCAGTTTCCAGGCCCAGATCTCAAGCATCCGAACCCTGTTCAACGTGCAGTTTTCCGAACCGTATTTCTTGGACAGCAACTGGTCGTTCGGGTTCGACCTCTACAACTTTGATTATCTCTTCCAAGATTTCGCGCGTCGCTCACGCGGTGGAAACCTGACCTTTGGTTATCCGCTGACCGATGAATTGCGCGCCAACTTCACCTACAAACTCGAAGATGTTGAGTTGAGACCCGGCGGTCGTAGTGGTCGGAATTCTCGCCAGGTCGGTAACCTTTTCCGTGGTGGATTGACCAGCAGTGTTCAAGGCGGGTTGTCCTACGATAACCGAGACAATCGTCTTTTTCCGACCAAAGGCACATTTACTTCGGGAACCGTGGAATGGGCTGACGATAATATGACGTTAAGCCAAGTAGAGTTCGTGAAGTACGACGGCGAAACCCGATGGTACTTCCCGTTGTTCTGGGAATTTGTTCTGCGACTCAACGGTGAAGTGGGCTACGTGCAGAGCACCGACCCCCACAAGCCTGTGCCGCTTTTCGAACGCTACTATGTGGGTGGCCCCACGACCGTGCGCGGGTTTGACCGGTTTGCACTTGGACCGTCTCGATTGGTTGCTGGCGACACCGGAGACCCCGGCACCAGTGGTTTCGATTTTGGAATTGGTGGTAATAAACGACTGATTTTGACCGCTGAAGTGGAGTTTCCCATCCTGACCGCCATCGGAATCAAGGGCGTCATTTTTGCAGACGCCGGTAATGCTTTTGATAACGGTCAGCCACTTACGCTGAAGCTTGACGTGCTTTCGAACGCAGATAATGACTATAACGATGTTTTGCGCACATCCGTGGGATTGGGCTTCCGTTGGTTTAGCCCGATTGGCCCCTTGCGATTCGAGTGGGGAATCCCTCTCGCAAGATTGCGGGATGAAAAACCACTGGTGTTCGACTTTAGTATTGGCAACGCTTTCTGAGCTGAGTCCTTGGAGTACATAATGGTTCCTTTTCGTTTTTTTAGACTTGTTGTGGTGATGGCTTTTGCCGCGATGTTGATTCTTCCGCAGACGGCTTCGGCGCAGTCGAAGGTCGGCTACATTGATTTGCAGCGCGCTCTGGGTATGACCAAAGAGGGCAAGTCCGCGAAAGATAAGCTTCAGAAAGAGTTCGACCAGAAGCAGAAGGAACTCGACAAGGTCCAGAACGAAGTCCGTAAGAAAAAGGAAGACCTGGAGTCGAATGCTTCGATGCTCAGCGACGACACCAAGCGTGAGCGCGCGATGCAACTTCAGAAGGACATGTACTCGCTTCAGCAGAAGTTCATTCAACTGCAGGGCGAGCTAAGTCAGGCGGAAGCTGCGGCCACAAAGAAGATTTTTGACCGCATGGGTCCGATCATCGAGCAAATGGGCAAAGAGCTCGGCTACGACATGATTGTGGAGCGATCTGCGGTGCTTTTTGCCAAGCCTGAACAAGACCTCACCACAGAACTGGTGAAGAGATTCGATAAGAAGTGAAATTCTTCGCAGCCCATCACCCGTACCGGACCGTTTCGGTGCGGGTTTTTTTTGCGCTCGTTTTTGCAGCGACCTTCGTCGACTGCAAATGCGAGAATACGGTGCGTCACGCCGTCGAGGCCAGCAAGCCGCCGCGAGTCGAAATCGAGGAAAAGTCGCCGGATACCGTTGAAAAAGAACCCAACGATGCCCCGGAAGACGCCACACCATTGGCTCTAGGACACGAACTTCGTGCGTTTACCGCTGTGCTGGACTCGCCTGGCGACATCGACTGGTTCGCGCTGACCTCATCGATTGCGGCCGAGGAACTCGTCGAGCTACGAGTCGTTCCGGAAAGTCCTGGGCTGAACCTCTCATTGCATCTTCAGGCAGGTTCAGGAACATCGCCTCCTTTGACGTACGACGTCAGTGGAGCCGGTGAGGCTGAGGTGGTTTCCGTCCTCAAGATTGGGACCACACCGCTGCGCTTCGCCGTTCGATCGGCTGCTGACGGCAAGGGGGCATACCGGATCGAG
The DNA here is from genome assembly GCA_964394615.1 of uncultured Bradymonadales bacterium. Classification (GTDB taxonomy): domain Bacteria; phylum Myxococcota_A; class Bradymonadia; order Bradymonadales; family Bradymonadaceae; genus JBFFMO01. The sequence goes on from CAYMYJ010000001.1 coordinate 287,870, forward strand.
TTTGCTCGAAGGATGAACGCCAATGTCGAAGCCGAACCCAACGATAATCCCGAAATTGCCATCGCACTGACCGTGCCTAGCGAAATCCAAGGCCTCATCGACCGTCCAGACGACCGTGATGTTTTTGTGCTCCCAGCCTCCGACGTCGCGCAGGTGATTCGAATCGACTACGAACCCGTGCATGGGGTCACGCAAGTGTTGAGGATCTTCGATTCAGAGCGCTTCGACACACCGCTGGCTGCGATGCAATTTGGGGGCGCCCAAGGCGAGCGCGGGGGCGTTCCAGCGTGGGAGAAAGCCGCCAATCAACCTCTTTTTATCGTCATCACCACCACCGGTGGTTTTGACCGAAGGTCCCCGTACTTGCTTCGTACTTCGCTGCAAACCGAGTTGGAGCAGAATGTAGAGGTGGAACCCAACGATCGTATGGCAAGGCCACTTCTGGTGCCTGGCGACCTGCAAGGGACCTTCTACGCTGCAGAAGACATCGATCGGTTCACGCTGGGTGTGTTGGTGACAGATCCCCAAATCGCCGCTGCCGATGCGGGAGTCCTTCCCACGAAGACCGTCATTCCGACACCCGTCGATATGGGTTTGCCTGATATGGGCGTGGATGCCGGCGAGCCGCCGTTCGAGTTCGCAACGAAGTTGAGAAAGTGGGCGACCATGGTGCTCAAGGTTGATGCCCTTCAGGAAGGCGACGTGATCGGGCTGACCATGAATACGGCTGCCGGGGAGCGAACCTGGGTCCTCGATGCATCGACGCGTTCGGTTGAGGTTTGTGACGCGGAGTTTCATCCCGGGGAAACCGAAATCTCGATACGCCCGGTTCAGTTGGGGCCTGCGGAGCGCAAGACTTTTGACTACGGCATGCACGCCACAATCGTTGAGGGGGCGGATTTAGAGGTCGAGCCGAACGATTCATTCGCCCAGGCTGACCGGATTGAGACCACCGCCCGCGGGTTCTTCGGAAAAGACGATGTCGACGTGTTTGGATTTCGGATCGACGGAACGATGGAAACGCAGAAGGTGACGATAACGGCCATGAACGCGGGCGTCGGAGCGACGGTCGAGCTTGTGGATTCGACTGATGCGTTGATCACTCGTGCCGATTCGGCGGGCAAGCTGGAAATCGATCTGCCGGCTGGAGTCTACTTCATTCGCGTGCGTGGGACGGCTTCATGTGTCCCTTACGAAATCAGATTAGCGCGTCACTGAAGCCCTAACGACACGCCCAGCGGGGTCAGCATCACCGCGGCCACCGCAGCCCCAACGATAATCAGCACCAGCGCAAACCAGATCCAGGTTCGTGACCGTTGAACCGCGGCAGGGTGAGGCCCCGTCAGCGCTCGTTCTTCTTCTTCGACGTCCGAAGTTGCTCCCTCGCCCCAAGACCATGCCTCGGTGGGTGGAGGGGTTGATTGCCGCGTCGTTACAAGATATTCGCCGCTTTTGGGCATTTTGGTCGGAAAGCGTTCAGCCGAATCGTCGACCTTCTTGGTGAGCATGATGACTTCTTGCTCATCACTGGGTTCGATCACTCGCAAGATCGACGAGGCCGAACTTCCTGTCGCAATTCCTGGCGGAGGAAGAAGATCACTGAGGCTTGAACTTGTCTCACTGGCCCGAATCTTTTCAGGCAAAGGTGTTTTGCGAGGGACATTTGCAAACGGAATGGCGTCTTCGAGACGTGAAGCCGCGGCCGTAAATGGCAGGGTTTGCATGTTCAATGGGGCGTCATGATGCCCGTCAGTATCCTGACCACCGACCACGAACTCTTGTGTCGACGGCTCTTCCAGACTTCGAAGATCCAGGCCGAAGACTACAGGTTTCGCCACAGCGTCGGCAGCCAACGCCAGAAGGAACTCATTGGCAGAACGGAATCGTTCAGCTTTGTCTTTGGCCAACGCCTTTCGAACCACACGGTCCAAGAGCGTGTTTCGCAGAGCTGGGTCGCGGAAGGGCGGGACCTCTTCAAAGAGATGAGCCCGCATGACCTTGACCGGATCGCGATTGCTGAAGGGCGGTCGCCCATCCAACATTTCGTACATGATCACACCAAGCGCGTAGAGGTCGGTCTGACCATCAACGTCTTCGCCCGCTGCCTGCTCAGGTGACATGTAGGTTGGGGTTCCAACCGTCGACCCGCTTATCGTCAGAGAGCGATGTTTCTCGTCGTAGGCATCTTCGGCCTGCGGTGATCCGATCTTGGCGATGCCGAAATCGAGTACTTTTACGACGTCGAGATCGTGGCCAACGACGCTCAAAAAGATGTTCTCAGGTTTGAGGTCGCGGTGGACGATGTTCTGTTCGTGAGCTTCTGCAAGACTCTTCAGCACTTGTCGGACAACCGCTAATGCTCTTTCGGGAGGGAACTTTCCAGCGCTCCGCAGCATGTCTGCCAGATCTTCGCCGGTCAGCAGCTCCATAACGATGTAGAGCAAATCCTCGCTCTGACCCCAGTCATGCAACGTGATGGTATTGGGATGACGCAACCGACTGGCCAGCCGAGCTTCTCGTTTGAAGCGCTCAACCACATCTGGAATCGCTAAGAACCGGGGAGGTAGTATCTTGACCGCGACGTCGCGATCCATATTCAGTTGGCGCGCACGCCACACCATTCCGAAGCCGCCGCGGCCCACTTCTTCAGTGAGCTCGTACCGCCCGGCGATGATTCTCCCCGGAGTCAGGCTGCCATGTGGCTCCGACATCGTCATATTGTCCAAAATGGGGTAGACCCCGAATGGGTCAAGGATAGGGATAAATACCCGTTCTAAGCAAGACCGACAGGCAATCTAACCCAGAATTGCATCGGTTTCGTCAAATCGAGTCCACATCGTGAAGATATGCGAAGATGTCCAAAGTTCCCAGAGTATCTGGGCGCTGGGTGTGAAACTCCTTGGGAACGAAGCAGAAACCGCACAAGGCCTGCGTTTGATCTTGGCCGATACTTTGTCGACCGACACCCTTGAGGCCTTCATCAGCCTCGCTGGAAGCCCGGCAAATTCTGCACCTCAAGAGATCGATGCGCTGTTTGAGCCTGCGTATCGACGTCAACACGGGATCTACTTTACACCGTCCGGCATTGCCGACCAAATGGCGGCGTGGCTTCCCCCAGGCGAAGGCGTCGTCGTGGACCCAGCTTGTGGAGACGGAGCGCTCCTGTTGGCAGCGGCGAGGTTGGGTCACGAAGTTTGCGGCATCGAGTCCGAACTTTGCTCCGCGGTGGCAGCAGCATTGAAACTTGTTCAGATCGGGGCGAACGCTCAGATCATCTGGGGAGACGGGTTAGCGCGGTCTAATTGGCCCGAATATGTTAAGGCCGTCATCGGAAACCCTCCCTATGTCGGTGAGAAAGGTAATAAGGCGATCTTTGACGCCGTCCGTCTCCAACATCCAGATTTGGCGGGTGCTTTCGCACCCAGAATGGACCTCGCCTACCTGTTCTGGTGGCGTTCGATCGAGCTTTCACCGTGCGTGATTTTTCTGGTTTCTGAGTATTGGCTCTGGGCCGACTCGGCCAGGAACCTGCGTTCGTATATGGCGCAACGCCTGCCGGCTCGTTGGTTGTTTAGACTCGGGCAAGGTCGTTTTTCTTCGGCGCGAGGGCATCATTCACTTGTTGTCATTAATGGGCAGGAGGCGCGTGGGACTCGAATGGTGGAGGTCGAGGATCTGCCATCACCAGGCCGTTTACCCGAAGACTCTGGCGAAGCTTGGGAGGTTTTACCCGATGGAGCGGGGCGCGCGGGCGATTGCGCGCTTGGTGTTCCACTTGATGAACTCGCCCGGGACCAGCAAGGTTTTGTGAGCGGCTTGGATCACGGCAATCCAGAAAACGGTTTCATGCTCAAAGAGACTCCAGCGAAGCTTCATGTTCGACCGGTCCTGCGGGCCTCAGAGTGTGTCGCAAATCGCGTATTTTTGCAGGCTCCTGGAGACCATAAAGTGGTGTGGGTGGACGGCGAGTTGTCTGGGACGCATGAGGAAAGTCTGGCGGATTGGTTTGGTTCCGGTCGCGCGAAACTCGAAAAACGTCGGGAAGTCCTTCTGGGACGAATGCCCTGGTACCGTTTGCATTGGCCGCGACGCCGCGCAGACATGGTGGGGCCCAAGCTTGTTGTTCCACGTCGCGCGCCCGCACCTGCATTTTGTCTGGATCTAAGTGGGTCTGCGATTTCCAGCGACTGCACTTATCTTTTGGCCCCCGCCGATGTCGCTGAGCCAGTGGGGTACCTGTTGCGCTTGATGGCAGCGCTGAACTCGGATGAGGTGCGTGATCAACTCGAAGGGACGGGAAAACGCAAGGGAACGATGTTCGAGTTCTATTCCACTCCGCTCAAGCGGCTGAAGCTTCCGTGCGCTCATGTCGACGGAGGGTTGGTTCTTAAAGTGGAACTTGAAGACAGGGTGCTCACATGCCTGAAACACTTGAAGAACCCTGTGTCTGGATTTCTTGATCTCTAGTGATGCTTGAAATCTTGATATGTTGCCCGGTCGGTGTCTATGGTCGGCGGCTCGTTCTGAAAAACCGGTTCTCATGCGCTTAAATCGAATCGACATCCATGGCTTCAAATCTTTTCGCGATCGCATGACGATCGAGTTGAGTGACGGCATGACTGCGATCGTGGGGCCGAACGGCTGTGGCAAAAGCAACGTGGTGGATGCGCTGAAGTGGGCCATGGGAGATATGTCCCCAAAGAGCCTGCGCGGTCAGGAAATGCAGGATGTGATCTTTGCTGGCAGCCAAACCGCTAAACCCATGGGTTTGGCAGAAGTCACCCTCACATTTCATAACGATGGAGACCTCGATCCGGAGGCCTTTGGGGATGCGTTGCCTCGCGAGTTCCAGCAACTTTCGGAGATCGCGATCACGCGCCGCCTGCACCGCTCCGGCGATTCAGAGTACCTGATCAACAAGGTCGCATGTCGATTGCTCGATATCCAAAACCTGCTTGCCGGGACAGGACTGGGCAAGCAGGGCTACTCGATCATTGAGCAGAATCAGGTCGGCTTTATCGTCAGCGCTCGCCCCTCGGAACGTCGACTCATCATCGAAGAAGCGAGCGGAATCACGCGCTACAAGGGGCAGCGAGACCGCACGGTTCGTCGTCTTGAGAAGGCTGATGAAAACCTGCAGCGTGTGGCCGATATCTTGGCCGAAGTTGAGAAGCAGCTGCGGTCGCTGGAGCGACAAGCGCAACGTGCATCGCAATATCGCCGGCTCAACGACGAGCTTCGTGAACTTGAGATCGGCATTCTGCTGGTCAAACGCGATGAATTGGTGGCCCGTCGCGAAAAAATAGAGGTCGAACAAAGCGCGGCAGAGGTCGAGGTCGACCGCGCGCTCAAGGCTTGGGAACTTCACGAAACGGCCATCGAAGGCGCGCGCGTAGAGCTCTTTGCTGCCGAAAAGAAGCAAGCCGAGGCGACCGAGACATTCTACCGTGCTGAAACCCGACTCAACATTTCGAGGAGCAAACGCGAACACGCGGTGGAGTCGTTGGCTGAAGCACGCCGCAGGCTCGAAACTGCCACGCGGGAAATCACTTCTCAAACGGATCGGCGCCAACGGTTGGCGTTTGAACTGGCCCAGGTGCGTCAGGAACTCGCCGGAATGACGGTGGCATCTGATGGGCAAAGAGACGTGCAGCAACAAGAGGCGGACCTAAAAGCGGCCAGAGCGGGTTATGCCGAGGCAGATGCGGACATGAAACGCGCGAAATCGAGCTTTGACCAACAGCGCGCCGACTATCTGCGGATCGAAGACCGTGCGCACTGGCTGAAGAATCAGGGCACCGAGTTGCAAGTTCGGGAGACCGAACACGGACATATACTGACGCAACTGACGACTGAATTGGAGCGCTGGCGCACCAGACACGAGGCTGCGATGGCCGGGCTCGTGGAGCTTGAGACCGCAGCAAACCTCGCCTCGGAGTCCGTCGGTGCGCGCTCCCGCGAAGTCGAAAATGCGAATATCGAGGCCAAGGCAGCGCGCACGGCGTTTCAAGCGGGCCAGCGATTGAAGGTCGATGCCGAGACGCGGCTGGAGAGCCTCGCAGCCATGAACGACCGGGCTGAGGGTTTTGCCGACGGCGTTCAATCGGTGATGGACTGGGCTAAAAAGCATAAATACCGAGAGGTTTTAGGCCCGCTTGCGAACCTGGTGCGGCTGCCTGCAGCTCATGTTGACGCAATCGGTCGCGCCGTTGGCGATCAGTTGTCCGAGATTCTGGTGACCTCGCAACGCGCCGCAATTGAAGCTGCGCGTGGCGCGAAGCCCAAAGGACGGGTCGTCTTTAGGGTGGTCGGAGAGTCTTTTGACGCTCAAAAATGGGTCGATGATTTGGTCAAAAGCCTGGATTTTGCCAAGGACATCGAAGGGATAACGAACCACCCCGACGTCGACATCTGGGTCCTTGATTCTGGCGAGCTCATATTGGGAGATGGTCGGATCATCGTTGGCGCATCGGTTGGAAACGTCGAAGCGCTCGTGCGTCGCCAACAGCAAATCCAAGAACTGCAGGGCTCGGTGCCCAAGCTCGAAGGCGAAGTCCGGCGCCTTGAGGCTGACCTCGTCAAGAAAGACGAGGTTGTGGTCGGTTTGCAGCTCGAACTTGAATCGTTGAGACGCGTTCACGACGAGGCTCGCGTTGCGTTTACCTCGTCGAAACGCGAAGCCGAAAGCGACCAACGAGAAGTCGAACGTGTCGACAAATCGCTGGAACGTCATCGCTCGCAACTGGTCCCAATCCTTCGTCGAAAAGAAGAGTTGGTGGAAGAGCTTGAGCGAATTGCGACGCGTAAGGCGGATTTCGAGTCGGTCCGTGAAGACCTGCAACGCCAGGTCCAAGATCTTGAAGCCCTGAGCCGCGAGAAACAGGTCCAGTCGGAAAAACTCCACCTTGCCCTGACGGAACGGCGAGTCGAACTGGCGCAGACCCTCGAGCGCCGCCGCAGCCTGGAAGAGTCAGAATTGCGCATTGACCGTGGGTTGGCGTCGACAGAGGCGTTGATTCAGCGGTACGGCCGGGAAAGCGACGAAGCGCGGGCAAAGATCGCCGACCTTGAATCGGCGCTGGGCGGTGAAGGCGAGGATTTGGTCGAATTGGATAAAGAAGTTCATACCCGCAAAATCGAGCTCGATGACTCAAAAAAACGCGCCGCCGCCGCCCTTGAGGCCCTCAAGGTACTTGAGGCCGCAATTCGTGAGAAACGCAACAGGCTCGACGCCGGGAAGGCACGCGTGCAAGCGATGGAAGTCTCGGAGCGCGAGGTGGCACTCAACATCGAGCACGTAGACGAGCAGATCCGTGACGGCTTTGACCTGTCACCCGAGGCCGCTCGACTCGTACGCGACACGATTGAGATGCCCGAAGCTGAGTGGGTCGCGCGCAGGGACTACCTGAGAAGACGCATCGAGGGGCTTGGTCCGGTCAACGCGATGGCCGAAGATGAATACACGGAAGCCCAAGAACGCCGCGACTTTCTGACTGACCAGAAAGACGACCTTGAGCGGTCAGCATCCGACTTGAAGAAGGCAATTGCTGAAATGGACCGAGAATCTCGGCGCCGATTCCGGGAGACCTTCGAAGCTGTGAATTCGAAGTTCCAAGAAATCTTCCCACGCCTGTTTCGCGGCGGCCTGGCTCGCTTGATCCTTACCGATCCCGACGACATGTTGGCGACAGGTGTGGACATCGAAGTCTCACCTCCGGGCAAACGCCTCCAAAATGTCTCGCTTTTATCAGGGGGCGAAAAAGCACTCACAGCCGTCAGCCTGATTTTTTCGATCTTCCTTCTCAAACCCACACCGTTTTCCGTGCTCGACGAAGTCGATGCGCCGCTCGATGAGGCCAACGTTGGAAGGTTTGCACAGATGGTCAAAGAGATGAGCGCGACAAGTCAGATGATTGTGATTACACACTCACGCCGGTCCATGGAATCCGCTGATCTTCTTTACGGGGTGACCATGGAAACCCCGGGTGTGTCGAAGATCGTTTCGGTCCGACTTTCCGACAATGATCCCTCTGATGGCACACGGGTCGCTTGACCTTTGGGATTCGTTCCCACATTTTGCCCCTCGCTTCCCGATAGAAGGTGCTCGAATGGATGGAAATACTTGGATCATCATTGCAGTGGTCGCTGCTTTACTCCTCGCGTTGGTGTTTTTCTTGGGCCGCTCGAAAGAGAAACCGGACGCCCCAAAAGCAACTCCTCCGGTCGAATCCAGCGCGCGCCCGTCAAAGGACCTTCTGTCAGACCGTGACGAAGTGGCCGCTCCGGTCGAGATTCACGACGGAATGTCGCTCGCGGAGTTGAAACGCGCCAAAGCGGCAAGGGTCGTGGGCGAGAAGGGGCGCCGTGAAACTGCACAAGAGGCCACGGAGCGCAATCGAGCCGACCATTCCGAAGTCACCGACGATTCGGACGGGTGGGGCGCAATGGTCGACGACAGCAGTTTGGATTTCTCGTCCTCGTCGCTGTCGGAACCTTCTGAGTCGTTTCAACCACGTTCTGAACGAACGACCAAACCAGCCATTCCAAGGCCAGCCACCGTAGAAACGAGCACATCGTTGAGCGATGGACTTGCCAAGACCCGCAAAGGTTTCATTGGAAGACTTGGAGACCTGTTTAAGGGCGACGAACTCGATGAGAACTTGGTGGAAGAGGTCGAAGAGATTCTCTACACAGCCGATATTGGGGCGAAAGCCGCAGCTGATATCCTTGAGGCAATCCAATCTCAACTGACAGGTGACGACCGGAAAGACCCGGCGCGCGTGTGGGGATTCGTTCGGCAGCACGTTCAAGAAAAATTGAGCCTGCGGGAAAAAGCGATCGATTTTGACGCGCATCGTCCCTTTGTGATCTTGGTGGTCGGCGTCAACGGCGCAGGCAAGACCACCACGATCGGTAAGCTTGCGAGCAAGTTTCAGAAACAAGGAAAGAAGGTTCTTATGGTGGCGGGGGATACATTCCGCGCAGCTGCCGTGGAACAACTCGGCGTCTGGGGCGATCGAACCAATATTCCGGTTCATCAGGGCGAATCCGACGCAGATCCGGCATCGGTTGTCTTCGCCGGTATAGAAAGGGGCGTCGCGGAAAACGTCGACGTCATCATTTGCGATACCGCGGGACGTCTGCACACCAACGTGAATCTGCTCGACGAACTTCGTAAGATTAATCGCGTAGCCTCGAAAGTCATCGATTCGGCCCCTCACGAGACTTTTTTGGTCCTTGATGCCAACACCGGACAGAACGCGATTCAACAGGCACGCCTCTTCAGCGAGGCCGTGGATATCTCGGGAATCGTCCTGACGAAACTCGATGGAACCGCAAAAGGTGGTGTAATTCTAGGCATTTGCGAAGAGCTGGAAGCCCCGATCCGATACATCGGTGTCGGCGAAGGCGTCGCAGACCTGCGAGAGTTTAAAGCCGCTGAATTTGTCGAGGCGCTCTTTATGTGAGATTTCGGGAGGGCAACACCACTAGTTCCTTGTCGCTCTGTGAGGGCGTGTGGTATAGAGCCGAGGTCTAATTATCGTCGCTGAATTGAACGGACAACGTATGTTCAACCCTAATGAATCGCGCTCGCGTTCGCGTTCCAGTTTTCTGGTATTCGCGGCGGCGCTGGTTTCGCTGAGCTGCCTTGCATCGGATGCAATGGCTCAACAAGTTCGAGCGAAATTTAACGACAAAATCCATGTCGTACAGCCCAAGCCTGTCCTGCAAAAAGGACGCTTTGAGTTCGCGCCACGCTTCGGCGCGTCCGTGAACGACGATATTTATCGTCATTTCAAAGTCGGCGTGCAGGGCAACTATCATATCGCCGAATCGTTTTACGTCGGTGCGATGTTTGATTGGTTTGATTTCGGCGACGCCCTGGGTGGAGTGACATCGTCTTACGAGTCGATTGCCAACCAAACCGGTGCTTCGGCCGATACACCCGTGGTGAAATGGGCCGGCGGTCTTGAGGTCGGATTCGTTCCCTTTGTTGGGAAGTTTTCGTTCTTCAACTCCGCAATCGTTTATTACGATTTTGCGCTCACCGCTGGTGGTGCTTACGTCAACGCTGAATCACTCGGATTACCCGGGGCAAAAGGAACTCCAGGCGGGACGGTAAGTCTTTCCTCTAGGTTTTTCCTGAATAAATGGCTGGCGTTGAACATGGAAGTCCGAGACTTGATCTTTACCCAAGATCTCATCGGTTCTTCTGGCGCGTTAGCAAACGTCGTGACTATCGGAGGAGGGTTGAGCGTATTTCTTCCCACTTCATTTGAGTACAGCGACTCCGTCGCTGATGAATCGTCCGACTGAAGGACCGAGAACGCATTCCGAGGTTATTGATGGCTCTCCAGAACAACATTCGGTGGGTACTCGCGATTCTTAGTTTGGTCGCGATTCTAGCCCCCACCACAGTATTTGCAGACGAAGATGCGGCCGTTAGCGGTGGAGACATTGTTCGTCGTAAGTTGCTCTATCGCTCCACGCGGTTTGAAGTTGCACCACAAATCAATTTCACAATCGCAGACAGCTTTCGACGCAACATGCTTGTCGGCGCAGGGATTTCCTACCACCTGACCAACGAATGGAGCTTTGCTGCATCCGGCGGATTTGGTGCGCTGCAATTCGAAACCGATCTCTCCGACAACCTTGCCTCGTCGTTAACGCCGGCGGCTCTTGCGGATGTCACTTACTCGTACATCAAGTGGCAGGCGGATATCGGTCTGTCTTACGTGCCGATCTTCGGTAAGGTTTCCATCTTGAGTTCGACGTCGCTTGCTTACGACTTCCACATCACCGGCGGGTTTTCCGCGGTGACCGAAGCCGCCGAGGCCGCAGCTTCTAACGGGCGAGTGGATGAGTCACTGGAGGGATTCCGTCCCGGTGGCTTCCTTCAGTTTGGCGTGCGCATGTTCCTCAGCGATATGATGTCCCTCAACGTGGACATCAAGAACCTGCTCTACTCTCGCTCTGAGATCTCTCGCGGAAGTGCCGACCCTGAGTTCCAAGATACCGTTATGTTGGGAGTGGGGCTGAGCTTCTTCCTCCCCGGCGAAGTCAAGATTTCGCGCTAACCCCCGCTTCGCGAGGGCCTATCCGTTGAGTTTTATTTCACGTGCACAGAAGTTGAGAGCGCGAGGCGAAAACGCCCGCGCTCTTCTTGTGTTGGTCGAAGGGATTAAGCGGTCCCCCGACTCAGAGGAAGGCATCGACCTTCTCTTGCGCTGGTACGCCCTTGAGATACCAACTCAAAATCTAGAGACCGAGGTTGTGGGTTGCCTGGCATTGCAGCCAGACGGCGACGACCTGTTGAGTACGATCGTGGATAACCTGCGCGGCGCGGGGCAGCTTCAAATTGCCGAGGATGTGTTGGGCGCAGGCAAGCTGCTGAACCTCAACTATATTCCGGCGGAACCTGCGGCAATCTTGCCAGATCCCCACGTGCCAACGCCGCCAATAACAGCGGATCAGACCTTTGAAGCGACCATCGCTGTTGCACAAGCCCCCGAACCCGAAGAGCCGTCTCTTCAGCCCGTTGAGATTCCAGCCGAGCCGTCGAAAGTCGTTGCGAAGCCCGCGCTCAAGAGGGTTGATGACAAGAAGAAAACGTCCACATCCGCGGCCGCAAAACCTGGACGTCGTCTTAACCGACGATGGGTCTTTGCGGCACTGGGCGTGCTTCTCGTGATCGCGATCGTTTATCTCTCGCGCGATCAAGCCCGTAAAATGACAGCTGCGGCGTCGATCGATGCCGAGTTGAGTACGCTCGATCCTATGGATCTCACCGATGTGCTGGAAGAGGCCCAGGCTGCGGTTGCCGCATGGCCGGAAGACAAGGGCTTTTCGGAGCGACTGGCCTTCATCGAAGTCGTTCGCACGGGGACGTTTCAAGGAAAAACTGCGGTTCACGAGGCTGAGACCCCGTTTGGTCTGGCGGCACTCTCGCTCTCGGCTCTTGAGTCGGGCGAATTCGAGATGGCTATCTCGACTGCGGCTCGGCTCGAACACACCTTTCCCGATGAACCGATCGCGCTCTGGGTTCAGGGAGTGGTCTTGGAGCGCCGGGGCAAGCTCAGTGCGGCAGGACGAATTTTCGAGTCGTTGACGGCCCACCACGGTGATTTCTTGGCAGGCTGGTTGGGCAAGATCAGGGTGCAAACCCGACTGGGCGACCTCGCCGCGGCCACCGAGGCAGCCGAACACGTCTCCAAGCTGGTGTCCGATCACCCCTATCTGATTGTTCGAAATGCGAGTTTCCCAGGACTTCAGGACTTCACTGCGTTTCGGGAAACGACCCCCAAGGCCCCGCCCACAAAGGCTCCAAAGGCGCCAGATCTCTTTACGGCGTCCGTTGCTCACCTTCAGAACGCAGTTCTGGCACTTCGGGCCGGGGACACGGCTCAGGCGCGTCTGGATGCAGAATTGGCATCCAAAGATTCGCAGCTTGTCCCCGCGCAGCTACTCGCCAGCGTGCTTCGACTGGCCGACTACGATGTCGAGCGTGCCGAGGCAGCATTGCAGAATATTGCGCATTTAGACGGTGTGAGTGAGCAAGAACTTCTTTTGGTGCAGAGCGTCGCCCCGTTGGCGTTTTCGTACGCTGGACGCCCAGATGTGGCGCGTCGCTACACGGCGATGTTCGGGGTGGATGTCGAAGGGGTGGATGGGCAACAAGAAGGCGCCTTTAAGACGCGTTGGAATGAATGGAAACCCGCGATGCTTCCTGCAGTCATTGCGCGCGTTGCGGTCATGAATGAACTCGGTCTTGTGGAGCCAGCCGTCAAATTGGCGCAGCAGTTTCTTGGTCAACCTGGCGGCGAGCCTCTCGGGTTCATCGTGGTCCTATTGGCCGAACAGGGGGGCGCAAATGTTCAATTCCCTCCATTGGAAGGGGAAGCACAGCTTGCCGGCGAAGTAACACGCGCCGCCATCGACGGCAGGAGTCGCACAGTCATCGACTTGGCGGGGCGAATTCCACCCGATTCGATCTATCGAAATTTGGTCGTTCGTTTCCTGACTCAAGCCCACCTTGCGTTGCGAGAAACCGGCGATGCGCTTGGCGTATTGGATCGAACCCATGCACCAATCGTCGAGACGATTTTTTTGGATGGAATGAGACTGCGGGTTCTTTCGAGATTCGGAAAAGGAAACCCACAATTTGTCACAGAGGCTGACCACCTGCTGAAAGCCGAGCCAGTTGGAGTGAACCGCCTGACAGACCTGGCGTACGCGATGTTTTGGCAGGGCCGCATCAAGGAGTCAGAAGCCGAAATCCTACGCGCCCTGGAGTTGAATCCAAGTCATAGACAGGCAAACTGGCTCTATGGGTTGTTACTTCGGCAACGCGGGAATTTCCGGGAGGCGCAACAGCATTTTGAACGTTCAGGCCGTGACTTTGACAACAGCGTGGATGTTTTGATCGAATTGGGAATCGCACTTGGGGAGCTGGGGAATCACGAGGAGTCTCGAAAGATGTTCTACAAGGCGATCCTCTTGGATCGCTCAAACTTGGACGCTTTGACTGGCTTGGGCGAGGCCTACGTGAAGGTCGATTCCGAAACAGCGGTTCGGGATCTCGAACGCATCATGTCTGGGTATCCCGCCACCCGGGAACTTGGCGCGCAGCGCGCAGAGGTTTTGAAATGGCTGGCGGTCGTGAAGGGCGTTCGGAAAGGGAACGAAGAGGCTCTGGGATACCTCAATACTGCGGAGTCGCTGGTTGGAAAACGCCCAGATTTGATCATTGAACGAGCTCGCTACTCCGAGGCGATTGGTGAGTTTGCGGGAGCTCGAGCGCTTTACGCTCAGGCGCTCTTGCGCAACTCAGCGTTGGGCGAAGCTCATCTTGGATTGGCGAAAATGGCCATCCGCGAAGGGGACACCAAGGTGGCAAGAGATCACCTCGAAAAATACATCGAATTGGAGCCGCACGGCGATTCCCGTGAATGGGCCGAGAAGAAGCTGGCATCATTTTGATACGTGCCTTCGTTCCAATCTTGATGTTTCTGTTCCACTCAAGCGCGTTCGCCTGGGACGTCCAAGTTGTGGGCGAGAGCAAAATCACGCTGCATGCAGCCGGGGCTGGGACGATTGCTCAAGTCTCCGGAAATCTCACCGACGAAATCAGCCGCGGAGTGGCTCACCGAGCCGTCCAAGTGTCGATCATCAGCCTCAGCGGCGGAGCCCGGGTGGAGCGCAGCGTTTTGACGGACACTCGGGGGGCTTTTGCAGTATCCGAAGAAATGCCGCCAGGACGCTATTCTGCCGAAGTGGTGTTCAAGGATGACCCCCATCTGCAGGGGGCAAACGCCCATACAGAACTCAACCTTGTGCCAACGCCGCTGGTTCTTCAGTTGATTGTTCCCCCTCTCGCAGTGGGGTCTAATCAACCCATATTGGTGTACGGTCGAGCGAAGGCTGGTGCGACTCCGGTTCAAACCGAGGGCTTCATCACCATCAACGGTCAACCTCATGGGAAAATCACACTCGATCCGTCAGGGCGTGGCTCCATGGATGTACGCCGTCTGCTGGTCACTGGCATCAATCGCATCGAAATGACAGTGCCTGGATCGGCCTATCGCGATGCATCCCAGGTTGCTCAGGAATTCCGCTGGGAAAAACACCTTGAAGTCGATGCGACGCTCGAAGCCGGGATCAAACGTCTTTCGAGGGGTTACACGATTTCTGGGACGGTGTTGGGCTCGTCTAAGCCAGTGGCCGATGTACGAGTGCAGACCGTCTTCTTTCCGGTCGGGGCCGATCCAGACGACTCTCGCAAACCCGTGACCGTATTCACCCAGACGGATTCAAACGGGCGTTTTGGTGGTTTCGCGAGTGATATTCGTTTGGGTGGCGGGGTGTGGCGTGGAGTCGCTCGCGTGATTCCGCCGGTGGGCGATACGGTTGAGGCTGCGGCTGACCCGCTTGCCGTGACTGAGGCAAACACTCAAAACGTTCTCAACATTTTTGGCGGCCTTGTTCTTCTGATCGGATTTGGCTTCATGTCGTATCGCGGCTTCCTGGTTGTCGCCGGCAAGTGGCAGACCTGGAAACAGGGGCGCCAGAAGCGTCGACAGCGAGAACACGCCTTCGACGTCGAGGAACGAATCGTTCCGCGTTTTTTGGATGAACCGGAAGGCAAAATCGCAAGTCGACACGATGTGGCCGGTTTGGTCTGGGATGAGTGGCGCCTGAAACCCGTCCCAGGATGCACCATCACTGCCAAACAGGGCTCGATCGAATTGGCTGTGATCTCCGACGGTTTTGGGCGCTTTCGATTCGATGGAATGTCGGATGGCGTCTGGGACCTTAGGGTCGACTGTCCCGGATTTGTGCGGGGAAATCTCACCTTGAATGTTCCGCACGATGGACGCTTGGCCGCGATGCGCTTGGACATTATTGCCGTTCCGTTGAAGGTTCGTCGGCTCTATCAAGCCGCGATGGAAGCTGTTCGTGGTGACGACCCATGGGGCCGACTTTCTCCACGGGAAGTTGAAGCCGAGGTTCAAGAAAAACTGTCGCTCGACCTCCAACTTCCCGAAAACGCTTCGCTGATTGACGTGTTGAGCGAAATTACCGATGCCGTCGAAGAAAGCTATTTCAGTGGACGCGTTTATGACGAGGCGTTCTGGCGTGAAACCCGAGAGCTGGTGATTGCATGGCGAGAAGGAAAGGGAGCGACGACATGATCTCTCGCGCCATTCTTTTCATGTTGGTTCTGGCGGCCTCGCCGGCATTTGGAATCGAGGACTACGCTCCCGCGAGTGCCGACTGGTACGGCATGCAGGCATTCGTTCAGCTTGGCGAGAGTCTGGGGTTCGAAATCGTCATGAGCGACACTCTGGATTGGAGCCAGTTGTCAGTGGCTGAACCCGTCATCATCGTTTACCCACGCAAGGACCTCAACGGCGACAGCCTCGCCGATTGGGTCGGCGACGGCGGAAGAGTGTTGTTGTTGGACGACTTCGGTAAGAGCACGTCTTTTCTGAACCGACTGAATGTCACGCGAATTGAACCATCGTTGGGTTCCTTGCCGCATAATGATTTTGCCGATGAGCTCCCCGCATTCCCGGTATTCCACCCTCAAGGCCGCCATCCACTCATCGACGGTGTTGAGACAGTAGTCGCCAATCACCCAAGCGTGATCTCCAACGAGGGCGGGCCTGTCATCGCTTTCTCGGCGGGCGGGGCACTGGTCTATGACATGAATCTGGGCGATGGAAAGGCCATCCTGATGTCGGACTCCAGTCTTTTCATCAATCAGATGCTCGGGATCGCCGACAACGCGGTGCTCGCTCAAAATTCTCTTGAGTACATCTGCCGCAATGAACGCCCGTGCAGAGTTCACTTCTTTGTGGGCGATTTCGCCAACGTTGGGACCTACAAGGGATTGGATGACGGCGTGAATCTCGACGAGTCCGTGGGGACCATCAATCGCTTCTTGTCGAAATTCATGGATGCATTGCCTGGGCATGAGCTCCTGTTTTACCTGAGCCTGCTGCTTGGGATTGGCATGGCCGCCTACCTGTGCACGGTCTTTCCGCTCAAAAGGATGCGGGCTTATAGCGCATTTGTGGACGACTTTTATCGGCCGATCCCCGAGCCACAGAGCGAGTTTGACTGGAACCTGTCACGGTTTGGAACGCCAAATAGGCGGTTGAATTACGCGCTCCCATTGTCGATCCTGAAAGAGCTTTTCGAAGAGCTCTTTTTGACGGATCTGGAGTTGTGGCCCAGTGAACCTGGCTCACGCCCCAACATCGAAGCCATGACAGACCTCTTTGATGAAAAGCATCTACGGGGTGAATCCGAGACTGAGCGCAGAAAAGCGCGAACCGATCTCTTGCAACTTTTGGTTGAACTGACTGCGATTCCTCCAAGAAATCGCGTATTCCTTGATAGCGACGCCCATTTTGGGGCCGCTGATTTGCTTCGTCTTAACCGACGTGTGCTGGAAACTCTTAAAAGAATGGGGCTCGACGATGAATACAAGCGACGAACACACGGCGACATCTGAATCTGCGGCGAGCATCGCCGAGGTCTTAGATCGCGTGAAGACCGAGGTCGGGCGCGTTTTCATAGGGCCGCCTTCGGTGGTGGAAGGCCTGCTCGTGGCGTTGCTTGCCAACGGTCACGTGTTGCTCGAAGGCGTGCCAGGCGTGGCTAAAACGACCTTGGTGCGTGCGTTCTCCCAGACGATTGCGGCAGAATTCAAACGCATTCAGTTTACGCCGGACCTCTTGCCGTCGGACATCACAGGCGTCTACATCCCAAACCTACAGTCGAATGAGTTTGTGATCCGAAAAGGGCCCATTTTTGCCAACGTGATTCTGGGCGATGAAATCAATCGCGCGCCCGCAAAAACGCAATCGGCCTTGCTTGAAGCGATGCAGGAACATCAAGTCACGATCGAAGGCGTGACTCATCGCCTGCCCGAACCCTTCATGGTGTTGGCCACTCAGAACCCTATCGAACAAGAAGGGGTGTACGACCTGCCTGAGGCCCAACTGGATCGTTTTCTGATCAAGCTTTTCATCGAGTATCCAAGCATCGAGCAGGAGTTTCGTGTCCTGCAGACGCACCATCGAGCCAGCGCCCCCGTGCCCACCGTGTTGAGCCAGGCCGACCTGGCCCGCATGCGGCGACTCGTCGAGAACGTTCACGTATCGGACGAGATTGGGCATTACGTCGTTCGCCTCGTACGATTCACCCGCGAGCATCCTCAGGTGTCGTTGGGAGCATCGCCGCGAGCTGCTTTGGCGTTGGTGAAGGCCGCAAAAGCACGGGCCGTGATCTACGGCCGGGACTACGTGTTGCCTGACGACATCAAGGCTCTGGGCGGTGATGTGCTCGTCCATCGGATCTTAATCCAACCCGAGGCCCAGCTCTCTGGAGCCACAGGGAATGAGGTGGTCCGACAGGCGCTCAGTCGAGTTCGATATTCGGAGCCTCAATGAGTCCTTCGCTGACAGGTCCGGGGAAATGGGTTCTGGCATCAGGATTGATTTTTCTACTTGTTGGCGCAGCGTTGAGTGACCCGTTCATCCTTTTGCTTGGCCAGATTCACGTCGTGCTGCTTGTTTTTGCGGTCTTGGCCGTGGTGCCCTCAGCTTTGGTGCTCGATCGAAGGCTGGTGACTCTAGAGCTTGAGTCTGACGGGGGCACACGCAGCGGGACTGGCCATGTGGTGGGCGAAAAAGAACTGATCCGTCTCAAGATATCGAACCCGTCGCAGGTCGCGTTGAACCACTTTCAAGTCAAGCCTTACTTAAGTGCAGGCATCGAGGCCTCCACGCCCGAAGGGGTCGTCGCCATTGGCAAAGGACGGCAAATCGACCGCGAGTTTTACGTAACGGGATTGCGCTCGGGACGCTGGGTACTTCATGGGTTCGATGTGAGCGTTCACGACCCGTTCGGGATGGTCGAGACCCGCGATTATTTGCCCGCAATTCATGCCTTTGAATTCTACCCCTTTGCCGGTTGGATCCGACGCCGCAGGAAGGCTCCACGCATCCATGCCCCACAATCGATGGTCGGCGCCCACGCTGTGCAATCAAGGGGCAGTGGCACCGAGATGCGTGAACTTCGCGATTGGCACTCGGGCGACACGCTCCGAGATATCGCGTGGAAGCCGTCGGTGCGTGCGCGTCGTTTGGTGTCGCGAGAGTTTGAACGAGAGGTCACGACCACATCTTACGTGGTCCTGGACGTTTCGAGTTCGATGCGAGGCGGCCAGAAGAAAGGCGAGATTTTGGAGTACGCCGTTCACCTGGCGGTGGACCTCGTTGATAACGTGATTCGAGGCAACGATCGTGTGGGATTCATGACCTTCGACGAGAAGTTGTACGGACATATTTTGCCGGCATCGTCGACGCGTCAAATGCAGAAAGTTCTCCATCATTTGGTTGGCCTGTCCGCCGTGGTGGATCCCGAGTTGACCGAACTCGACGACGCCGACCTCTACAGATTGGCAGCCGACTACGCCTTGGTTCAGGAGCGTTTGGATTTCCGGAAGGGGGAGGGCGTCGAGCCGGAATCAGGCGTCAATACAGCGCTCCTTGAACGTTGGATTGCCACCGTCATCCAACCAACTCGTCACGCGTTTGATTCTCCGGTCCTTCACGAGGGCGTCTTGAATCGCAAAACCAAACAGGTTCGGGAATTCTTGCAGTTGCGCGGTGTAGAGGTCCCCTACCGGGTCGAGGCCCGTCTGGGCATGAAGGAGCGCGGCCTGGTCCAGGCGATCGAAGAGATCACCAAGACTCGCCCCATGGTTCAGTCCGTGACGATCATTTCAGATCTTTGCGGTGTGATGAACATCGACCCGGTGATTCGTGCGATGCGGGCGCTGCGACATAAAAAGGTCCATTTGTCCTTCATTGTGCCCTTTGGTCCGTCTTTTTACGATGAATCCGGGGCATTGGACGAGCGCTACGACGTTGCTCGAGGCCTCTTCACCAGTGCAGAGGCGGATGAGCGCACAAAAGCCGTCAATAAGTTGCGGGGGCAGGGAGTCGAAGTTTCGGTGATTCGCCCCGCCAGTCGCATGCTTGCGCAACCCGCCGTGGTTGACTAACCTCGCGCCTGATCTGCACGGAGTTTCGAATGCGTAATTTGCGCTGGGTTCTAATCGCTTTCATTGGTTTGATTGCTTGTGGTGGAGATGAGTCCATGTCCGACCAGCTCGGCATTCGGGGCGAACAATCCGTCATGAAACGTCAAGCCGACGGTACTTGGACTCAAGAATTCGATGTCGACGGAGACGGGAAGCTCGATGTGACCAAGGTGCTCGTTGAGTATCCTGATGCCGATGACCCCACAGTCGTGAAGACGCGGCTTCTGAAGAAAATGGTGGACGTGAATTTCGACGGGAAAATCGATTTTGTGCGTAATTACAATGAATTCGGCGCTGTGATTAGCGAGGATGTTGACTTGGATTTGGACGGCAATTTCGATGTGACCAATCACATCGACAACAAAGTCGTGGTCCAAAAGGACATGCTCGGGGAAGGCGGCAAGGTCATCGAAACGCGCTACTACGCGAACAGCGAAATTCAACGCGTTGAAAAGGACACCACAGGCGATGGCAAAATCGACTACTGGGAGTTCTACGAGCAAGGAATCCTGGACCGTATCGGTCGAGACGCCAACGCTGACGGAAGAGCCGACTCCTGGACAACCCGTTAAAATATGAGTGTTCGAACCCGCGTCCATGACGCAATTCAAGAAGTGAAAGAAGATTGGGGAACCAACGGCGGCGTCGAAGTCCAAATGGACGCGAGGTCGGTAGGCGTTCTTCTGCTCACTTCGGTGTTGCTCACCCTTTTTTATTATTACGGAAGGCCCACCTTCTTCCGCGGCCCCTTTGAACAGACCGTTGTCGACTGGCTTGGACTCGGTAAATCCGAATTGCGCGGCGTTCTTTCCTATTGGTACTGGGCGACGGCCAGCGGAATTCTGCGACTCTTGATTCCTCTGGGCGTGATTGTCTTCTTTTTCCGAGAATCCCCCTCAGAGTACGGCTACCGCATTTGGGAAAAAGGGCACCTCAAAATCTACATTTGGTTGTACTTGATCATGGCTCCAGTTCTGGTCGCCATGAGCTTCACGTCATCGTTCCAGCGCAAGTATCCGTTTTGGGATAAGGCCGGAGACTCGGCGATGCATTTGGTGCTCTACGAGATTCCTTACATGTTCCAATTCATGTCTCTCGAGGCGTTCTTTCGTGGTTTCTTCATTTTCGCTCTATTTAAGCGCTTTGGTTATTACGGTGTCGTGATCATGACCATGCCCTATTGCATGATCCATTTTGGCAAACCAATCACCGAGACGCTCGGAGCTATTTTCGCAGGAATGGCGCTGGGTTACCTCGCTATAAAGAGCAAGTCTTGGCTTCCAGGCGCGATGCTGCATTGCGGCGTCGGGCTGACAATGGACGTTGCGTGTCTTCTACATCGCCAATAGGCGCCACGTTTGACCTTGATAGGCCGGTGGGGTAAAGACTCTCAGCCCAAACCGGGCCGCTCTAAAAGCAGAAATGACCAGCCTTATGACCACCCGCGTCGATCTCTCAAAAATTCGCAATTTCTCGATTATCGCTCATATCGATCACGGAAAGTCGACCTTGGCCGACCGCATCCTTGACGAGACGGGCTCGGTCACTGACCGCGAGAAAAAAGCCCAATTCCTCGACAACATGGAGTTGGAGCGCGAACGCGGCATCACGATCAAGTCTCAGACCGTGAGACTGACGTACAAAGCCGATGACGGCGTCACCTACATTCTGAATCTGATCGACACACCGGGACACGTCGACTTCACCTATGAAGTCTCGCGCTCCCTCTCGTGTTGCGAAGGCGCACTCTTGGTGGTCGACGCCAGTCAGGGGGTCGAAGCGCAGACGGTCGCTAACGTGTACCTCGCGCTCGACAATGACCTCGAAATCATCCCCGTCCTCAATAAGATCGACCTTCCGTCGGCTGAGCCGGAACGAGTGAAGGCCGAGATCGAAGACGTGATTGGCATCGATGCCGCCCATGCAGTGCTCGCCAGCGCAAAGTCGGGAATTGGCATTCATGAGGTGCTCGAAGCCGTCGTGAAATTCGTGCCGCCGCCCAAGGGCAATGCGGACGCGCCCCTGCAAGCGTTGATCTTTGACTCATGGTTCGACGCCTATCGCGGCGTGGTGAACTTGGTTCGCGTTTTTGAAGGCGAAATCAAGAAAGGCCAGCGCATTAAATGGATGGCGAGCGGGGCAGAGAGCGAAGTGCAGGAACTCGGTGTGTTCGGTCCGTTTCCACGGCCTGTCGACACGCTTGGGCCTGGAGAAGTGGGCTTCATCATCAGCATGATCAAGGACGTTGGGCTGACCAAAGTGGGCGACACCGTGACTGGAGTCAAAAACGCCTCCACGACTCCGCTTCCAGGCTTCAAAGACGTGCAGCCGATGGTCTTCTGCGGAATCTTCCCCACCGAGGGAAAAGACTATCAGGAACTCCGCGACGCTTTGGACCGGCTTGTGCTCAACGACAGCGCGCTTTCCTACGAACCTGAGACCTCGCAGGCGCTCGGATTTGGCTTTCGCTGTGGTTTCCTTGGGCTCTTGCACATGGAAATCGTTCAGGAACGCTTGGAGCGTGAGTACAATCTTGACCTGATTACGACGGCTCCGTCGGTGATCTACCGCGTCGACTTGAAAACTGGCGAGACCATCGACGTTGAGAATCCGTCGAAGTTGCCGCCAATCATGGAAATCGCGACGATCAACGAGCCTTTCATCAAGGCAACAATTCACGTTCCGCCTGATTACGTGGGCCCCATTTTGAAACTCTGCGAGGAGCGACGTGGGACTCAGGTCAACATGCAATACTCGGGGACGACACGGATCTTGTTGACCTATGAGCTGCCGATGAATGAAGTCGTGTTCGACTTCTTTGACCGCCTCAAATCAGTTTCCCGCGGTTATGCGAGCTTGGACTACGAAGTGATCGGGTATCGTCCAGGCGACCTGGTGAAGTTGGACGTGCTCGTCAACGGCGAAGTCGTCGATGCCCTGAGCGTGATCGTCCACCGCAGCACCGCCCACGAACGCGGTAAAAACCTGTGCAAACGTCTCAAGGAAGTCATCCATCGTCAGATGTTTGAGATTCCCATCCAGACGGCCATCGGCACAAAAGTCGTTGCGCGAGAGACCGTCAAGGCGTATCGAAAGAACGTGACAGCTAAATGTTATGGCGGCGACATCTCGCGAAAACGAAAGCTTCTGGATAAGCAAAAAGAAGGCAAAAAGCGGATGAAGCAGGTTGGTTCTGTCGAGATCCCTCAGGAAGCCTTCCTGGCGGTTCTCAAGATGGATAATGACTGACGGAGTGTCCTTTGAGCAGATCGGAAGACAAAAAGAAGCTCAGCGAAGCCAAAGAATACGCCGAGAAAATCTCGCGATTCTTGCGCAGGGCGAAGGTCGGATCTGACGTCAAATCGACGATTTCGACCACGATTCAGAATTTGAAACGAGCGGTTGGGCAAAAGGACGTCGAAGCCAGTGTCGAGGCACACAAGCACCTCGAAGCTCTCGTTGCGATGCATTTGGATTTCAAACCAAAGTCGGCGTTCCAAGAATACTTTGAGTCGATCGGGGTCGCAGTTCTGATTGCGCTGGCCCTGCGCGGGTTTGTTTTCGAAGCTTTCAAGATCCCCACTGGAAGCATGATTCCCACGCTACTCGTGGGTGATCATATTTTCGTCAATAAGTTTATCTACGGCGTACGAATCCCGTTCACCGAAACGTATCTGGTTGATTTTGCAACGCCGGCGCGTGGCGAAGTCGTTGTCTTCACGTTTCCTATCGCAAGTGCGCGAGCGCATTTGGCGACCAAAGAGTTCGATCGTGAATGCATTGACCGCGACAGTCTTGAGAATGAAAAAGAGTTCATCAAGCGCATCGTAGCGGTTCAAGGCGACACCGTGGAAATCCGCGAAGGTGTTCTTCGAATCAACGGCATCCCGCTTTCGCGGACCGTTGTTCAAGAGGAACGCACAGGTCGCTACATGGCGCCTGTTGAAATCAAAGAAGTTGAAACCAACGCCGACCACACCTACACGATTCAGTACCGACGTCGAGACGACGATTTTGGCCCGGTAAAGATCAAAGAAGGTCATATTTTTGCGATGGGCGACCACCGTGATAATTCGGCGGATTCCAGATGTTGGGGCCAAGTGCCCGTCGAGAACATCAAGGGACGCGCGATCCTCATTTGGTTATCCCTCAGCGAGACTGGCATTCGCTGGGAGCGAATTGGCCACATCCTCGAATGACCTGTCTGAAAAATCCGCACGGCTGATTTAGGAGCGATAATGGACCTGCTGGCCATTAAAGATGTCACGCGAGAAGAACTTCTGGTGTTGCTTTCGTTGGCCTCAGAGTTTCTAGGTCCCAACGGACAGCCTCATACGCCGCAACGCTATCGCACAGCCCTCACCGATCAATCCGTCGCGTTGATGTTTTTTGAACCCAGCACTCGAACGCGAGTGTCCTTCGAGTTGGCCGCGACCAGACTTGGTGCTCATTGCATCGTGGTCGATTCTCAAGGTTCAAGCCTCGAGAAGGGCGAGACAATTCTGGACACCTGTCAGAATCTGGAGTCGATGGGAGTGGGCGCTTTTGTGATTCGGCACCCCGAGCGAAGCCTCCCATTTCTTCTGGCAGATCGCGTCAATGTCCCCATCATCAATGCCGGAAACGGCGCAGGTGAGCATCCGACTCAGGCATTGCTCGACGCGTTTACGCTGCAGCAAAAGCTGGGGAGAAAGACCTTCGAAGGCGTCACGATCGCGATCTTGGGGGACGTGGTTCATTCCCGCGTTGCCCGATCAGACGCGATGGCTCTGAGCTTGCTCGGTGCCCACGTGATCGTCGCCGGTCCTCCCCATCTTCTGCCTCACGACGACGAAAACTGGCCAGTCGAGCGCGTACTGACCCGGTCCGAAGCCCTCGGTCGAGCGGACGCGGTCATCATGCTCAGAATTCAGCGCGAACGGATGGCCGAGAACGTTGACATAGACTCTTATATTGGCGATTGGGGCATCGACGACCACGTCGTGGACGCGGAGATGAAATCTGAAGCTTTCATCATGCATCCAGGTCCTGTAATCCGTGGAGTTGAACTGACGACTTCGGTGGCTGATGGCCAGCGGAGCTTGATACTCAAACAAGCAGGTAATGGTGTCGCCGTGCGCCAAGCCGTGCTTCTGAACTCCTTTGGTCGAGTGTGAGAAGATAATGACAAGCGCCATTTTGATTTTGCAGGACGGAACGATCTTCGAGGGAACGGCATTCGGAGCCGCCGTCGACGCGGTTGGCGAGGTCGTTTTTAACACCAGCATGTCGGGATATCAGGAGATCCTCACCGACCCCTCTTACGCGGGCCAAATCGTAACGCTGACCCAACCGCATATCGGTAATTACGGAATCTCCCAGGCCGACATGGAGAGTGAGCGGGTGCACGCCGCGGCATTGATCGTGCGGGAACTCACGGAATACCCGTCGAATTTCCGCTCCGAAAAAAGCCTGTCGGATTGGCTCGTCGACCAAGGTGTCCCTGGCATCAGCGGAATCGACACGCGAAGTCTCACACGCAAGATTCGAGAAGGCGGAGTCACCAAGGGTATTCTTGCCTTCGGAGCAGGGCGCTCAGAGGTCTCAGACCGTTTGGCTGCCATGAATTTGGCGCCGGACTACGGCAGCATCGACTTTGTATCCAAAGTGTCGGTTTCACGCCCCACCGAGATCCGACTTCAAGATGTGTCCAACGGGCAATTGGTGGTTGAGGGGCGTGGCGACCACGACCTTCACTGCGTGGTCGTAGATTTTGGCGTAAAACACAGCATTCTTAAACATCTGTATCGCTCAGGCTTCCGGGTCACTCGCGTCCCTCATGACGCGTCGATCGCCGATATCCAGGGGTTGGCCCCAGACGCGATCATGCTTTCGAATGGTCCTGGCGACCCGGCTCAAATGGATGGGCAACTCGAAAAAATTCGTGGATTGGCCGAACGTTGGCCAACATGGGGAATCTGTCTTGGGCATCAATTGATTTCACGAGCCTACGGGGCGCAAACTTTCAAGCTGCCCTACGGACATCGCGGTCCAAACCAACCTGTGCAGGATTTGCGGACCAAGAAGGTCGCGATGACAAGTCAGAATCACGGATATGCCGTTGAAAGCGAATCCATGCCTTCGTGTTTCGAGGTCACGCACCTCAATCTGAATGACGGCACCATCGAAGGGATTCGTCATACGGAATTGCCGGTTCAGGCCGTGCAGTACCATCCAGAAGCGGGCCCCGGACCTCATGACGCCGAGAATTTCTTTGCAGCCTTCTATCAAAGCGTGGGGAAGGATTCGTGATTCCTCCCGACGAACCGGACATGGGTGAAGAAGCTTCCGAAGGCCTTGATCTTGATCAGGCATCTGAGGCCGAGACCGACATGGGCACGGACACGACGCCCCCCCGACGCCGAAAGAAACGCCTCAAGGCGCCGCGTGTCCGTGAGTACATCCTTCCACTCCTGACGCTTGCCACTTTGGCGGTGCTTCTCATCAATTTCCGCACGGTATTATTGCCTTTCGTTTTTGCATGCCTGCTCGTTTTCTTGATGGAGCCGCTGGTCAGCCGAATGGAGCGGACCCCTACGTCTCCACGAGGGTTGCCACGATGGATCGCGGTGTTGACGGTTTACCTGGTCACATTGACCGCCGTTACGACGTTTTTGATCGCCTTCGTTCCGCGTTTTGTCGCGGAATTTGTTCGTTTCGGTGAGTCCGTACCCGAGCTCGTGAATCATCTGCGTACCGAAGAACTGCCCAAAATCGACGACCAAATGTCCGAGTTTATCGGCGCATATTTGCCGTCGCTCCATAGCGTTGACGTGACCGTGGCAACATCAACCAGAGTGCTCGCCGCCCGGAAGGTTGCAGCAAGAAATGCTTTGGCCATGGGAGCTGCCAAACAGGCGATGTACCGGGCGTACGATTTGCGCTTGGCCTATCGAGAAATCCAAATCGACGAGAATACTCTGTCGCTTGAGATGTCCGCGGTGGCGACCGACCCCGAGGCGGAATTGACGCTTTTTGACTCGATCGATGGCGGCCGGTGGCGATTTGCGCTCACCGAGGAACCTGCATTTCGACTCGTTCCTGACAAAAGTGGTGGCCTGCAGGTCTACTTAAATAATGTGGACCTTGAAGTTGAACAGCTGGACAACCGGTGGGTGATTCGTCGCACGGCGAGTGACGCGCTTCCTATGCCTGAGTTGCCCTCGACAAACGGGCTCTCGCTGCAAAAAAACGTCGATGACCTCCTGCAAGGATTTGTCGACGATTCAACATCTCAAATCGGGAAGTTGATCGAATTCGCTCGAGCGCTCGCTGTGGGCATTTTGCAGGGCTTCCTGGCCGTCATGTTGACCCTAATGGTCGCAGCATTCATATCGATCGACTTGACCAGGCTTCGGGGATCAATGCGCGCCATGTTCCCA
Source organism: uncultured Bradymonadales bacterium (assembly GCA_964394615.1). Lineage (GTDB taxonomy): Bacteria > Myxococcota_A > Bradymonadia > Bradymonadales > Bradymonadaceae > JBFFMO01. Next base: position 314,909 of record CAYMYJ010000001.1, read on the forward strand.
GAGGAGGCGCGGCATGGTTTTGATACGTTTCTTGCCATGGCCGATCGGGGAATGTCGGGGGTGATCCGTGGGCAATTGATCATCTGCGCAGTCAACGGCATCTTCACTTATATCGGTTTGGCGATCTTGGGTGTTCGATTCAGTCTACTTCTTGCAGTGATGGCGGGCGTGCTGTCGCTGATACCTGTTTTTGGAACGATTTTGTCGACGGTGCCAATCGTAGCGATTGGCCTGACCAACGGATTATGGACGGGTTTCCTCGCACTCCTATGGATTCTGCTGGTACACTTTGTCGAAGCGAACTTCTTGAACCCGAAAATTATTGGTCAATCGGCGCACATTCATCCGGTGATCGTGATTTTCGCTCTTTTGGCAGGCGAAAATGCCTATGGATTGGTTGGAGCGTTGTTAGCAGTGCCCACGGCGTCCTTGCTGTTGACCGTGTTCAACTTCATCAGGCTACGCGCTTGGCGCCCGGACGAGACCTTGGATACGTCGACCGTGTGAACGGCCGAAAACGGTGTGAATATGGAACTGGAGTTTTGGGCAACCACTGACGTGGGCCGAGTACGCGATCATAATGAGGATAATTTCCTCGTGGATAAGCGACTGCGCCTTTTTGTCGTTTGTGATGGCATGGGAGGGCACGCTGCGGGCGAGGTCGCTAGCGCGATGAGCGTGAAGGTCGTGCGTGAAGTGGTCTCGGAGGGCAAGGAACTCTTTGAAGTGCTCGAGCGTGATCCAGATAACCTCGCCAATCGAAAAGCTGTGCAGGACCTTTGTGAACACGCGATTCACGAAGCCTCGCAACGCACGTGGCAAGCGGCGCAAGAGGATCCCGCGAAACGCGGTATGGGGACGACCTGCTCAATTCTCCTTCTGCAAGATGGACGGGGTTTTATTGGCCATGTGGGTGACTCCCGTATCTACCTGCGGCGGCAGGGGCAGATTCATCAGATCACCGAAGACCATTCGCTGCTTAATGAGATGCTACGCCTCGGCAAATTGAAGAAGGGCGAAGAGCATCTGCTTCCCAACAAGAATGCTGTGACGCGGGCTGTAGGCGTCAACGAATTTGTCGAGGTGGACACCTTCGAATTCGATGTCTTCAGCGGCGACCAATTCCTGCTGTGTTCAGACGGATTATGTGGGTATTTCAAAAGTGATGCAGACATCATGGGTCTTCTTGAGTCCCCTGACGTCAAAGAAGCGACTGAACAATGCATCGCGTTCGCAAACGCCGGTGGCGGAAAAGACAACATCACCTCGATTATCATTCGAGTCAGCGGTGATGTGGGAAAACATCGGGACATTCAAAAAACGATCGACGCACTCAAGAACGTGCCGTTTTTTCAATACCTTGCCTACAAAGAGTTGGTTCAGGTTGTGAACCTGTCTCAACGCGTGGAGTTCTCCAGCAACACCCAGATCTGCGATCAACGAAAAGCTGGAAGGGCGCTCTACGTCCTGGTCGACGGCTTAGTCGAAGTGTCAGATGCCGAGGGAACTCGTACCATCAGCAGCGGCGGATTCTTTGGCGAAACGTCAATTATTGACGAAGGTTCTCGGCCGCTCGACGCGATCGCGATCGAAGACACGGTAGCGCTTAAGCTCGACGTCGACCGGTTTATGGAATTGCTGCGCCACGACTCTGAATTGGCTGTGAAGGTTCTCTGGAATTTCCTTCATAATTTCACGATTCGATTGCGAACCGCTGAAGTCCGCACGTTGGAGTCTGAACCAAACGAGGCCACACCAGCTCGGGGCACCTTGGTCTTTGAGGATGATTTGAAGCACGGGTCGCTTTTGGACGTCGACCGAACACTCGATATCGACAGCGAACACATGCGCTCGCTGTCTGCGTTCGATTCGCCGTCCAGCAAGCGCAAAAAAATCATCGAAGCAGAAGAAGAGGAAGTACTCGACGGAGACGTGACGCAAATACCGACCATGAGAGGCCTTGGGCCTGCTACAAAACCTCCAGCGATCCGTCCTGCGGCTCTAAGTACCGAGGATTTGGATTGGGAAGGCATCGACGCACTTCTCCACGACGATGTCGCCGAAGATGACTTGCGCCGAACGGTTCGAATCGACGGGTTTTCGGACTCCGAAAAGACGATGCCGTCGATGGACGCCACGGTCGAAAAGAAAGGCTTCTCGGGAATCAGCGGGGAGTCGGTCGCAAAATCATCCGCGCCCAAAGCACAGGTGTTCAAGCGCAATAAACTTGTGCTTGATGGCGAACTGTCGAGCGCAGAGGAAGAATCCACGCTCGCGGATCGTCTCCGAGAAAAGCGCGAAGCCCTCAAAAAACATGTTGAAGACGTAAGCTGATGCGAAGAAACCTTCTTATTTTCTTATGTGGCCTGAGCCTCGGATGTCAGTCGCGCGAAATCGGCTCGTCGAGCGTCGAGAGTCGTCGGCTTGTGTTTTCGGAGGACTTTTCCAAACCTGCTCTTGGCACCATGTGGCAACGAGGGGTCGGGGAGGGCGGTTCGGGAAAATGGGAAGTCGTCGATGGATGGTTGAACGGCAGCCAACTCAAAAATGATCCGCTATGGCTCAAGGAACCGCTCCCCGAGAAGGTGAGGGTTGAGTTTGACGCCGAATCTCTAACCCCCGAAGGCGATCTTAAATTCGAAGTTTTTGGGGACGGCGAGCGACACGCCTCGGGATATATCGTGATTTTTGGGGGGTGGAATAACACCCTTGATGTTATCGCCCGACTCGACGAACACGGCGACGACCGTTTGGCCATGCCTTCTAAAAAAGTAAAACCCAAGCAGGTCTACAAAATGGCAGTGGAGCGCACAGACAGTGAGCTTCGCTGGTTTGTCGACGGAGCGTTGGTCATGGCCTATCCAGACGCTGAGCGGTTAGATGGACGAAGTCATCAGTTCTTCGCTTTTAGCAATTGGACCGCCAAAGTTCGCTTCGACAACCTGCGCATCTACGAACTTCCGTAGTTTCGGGTTACGTCTGCCGTGCTATTTGATAGCATCGCTCCCAAAGTTTTCTGGCCACCGGATGTGAAGATATGGAAACGCGCTCGATTCTTCAAATCGTTCTGGGGGGGATTATTGCACTCATCTTGGGACTCGGTGGATTCATCGTCTACGAGCTCACGCGAGTGGCGGATAAGGTCGTTGTGAAAACGATCGTTGAACCCGATGTTGTGGAACGGATCAATCCGTGGGCCGACAAGGGTTCGGCCGCGATTGCGCTGGTGAAAAGAATGACGGTTACGCCGCCACTTGACCCTGTTGCGTTCAAAAAGGCCGAAGAAGAGGCGAAATCCAAACGTGGTCGGAAAAAGAAACACGAGGAAGAGGCCGAAGAAGCGGCCCCTGTGACCTTTGATGAAGCGGTCACAAATCCCGAATTTCAAAAAGAACAGCTTCAGATTTCCGGTGAGCCGGCGGGTTGGGAATCGGTGTGGTGGGAAGAAACCAAATATGGACCGCATTTCTTCTTGGTCCGATATGCGTACAAGGACGGCGGCGTCCATATTGGCCCACAATGGGTTGTGGACCTCAAAAATCAAAAGGTTGCAGCGAAGAACTTGGCGGCGATGGTGGTGGAAAACCCCACAAAAGGCATGGAATCTGACTACTACGGCAAGAAGCAATTGGTGGTCTCGGCCATCTCGGCTCATCGTTTTCCGTCCGGCATCAACCTCGCTGGTGCGCTCTTGTTGTACTTCGAGCAACGCGCCGATTCGGATCAGGCCGACACCGTCATCGGGTGGACGATTGACCACGACCGAGGAAATATCTTTCGCGCCTACTTCCAGTGGTTAGAGAACAAAGAGCCCGTTTACGCTGAATTCGAATTCGACTTCGATCGCAAGGCGCTGAAGCCTATCAATCTTCAAGCCGCCAACCTGATGAATGTCGGGGACGACTTTGATCGTCAGCGCGTCAGCATCATGCCGATGACCTACAACGCATCAGCTTCAGTGGCTTCTCAACGATGGACGGGCGGGGCGCGTAAGAGCTGCAAACAGCCCAAGAATGCTCCCGGTTGTGGCGCACTCGCTGCGGTCTTGGATAAGACCGAAATTATCGAGTCCTTGGAGTGGTTGCTGACCACGCGAGCCAACACGGCCGAAGAGTTTGAAGAATGCAAACAGGCGCGAAAATGCCGATGGATGCCGTCGCCAACCAGTGATGGCCAGTTCAACGTAAAGTACGTGTATGAGTTGAAAGGCAAAGAGCAGAGCGTTTCGTGGGACATCGACCTGAAGACCAAAGAAGTCACACCGGCGGATCGAGTCAGCGGCCTGGCACTCAGCGTGATTCGAGCGAGATAGGTTTGTTAGAACAATCCATCGCCAGCCATGCCCCGGATAATTCACCGGGACTGTCCACTCAAATCATCGGAGACGAAAAGGGCCAGCCGGTGCGTTTTTACGCTTATTCTGACGCCGTCTCTGAGCTGATCTTTTCGGCCGAGTCACGCGACGTCGCTTTTGCGGTTCTACGCGGAAATTTTGGTGTGGATGAGGACGGCGGGTTCGTTGAAGTGACCGGGTTTTCGGAGTTTGCTGACCTCGACGCCGATGAAGATCCTTATCCCGTTGTGCGTCGAGCCTGCGACGCTGTGATTCTCACAGAAGCCGGCATCACCCGACCAGGCGACGCCATGATGCAGACCGAACCGATGGTCGAAGCCGGTGCCCTGGTCGGCCTCTTTATCGTCGACCGCGGCCATGACGCACAGCTCGACACTTCAATGGCTTACCTGCACTACAGCCTGTTCAACGTACCTTTCCAGATCATTCTGGTATTCGACCCCGACTCGCGAAACATGGCCATGTACGCCCGGCCGCCACGTGGCCGATTCGCAAACGTCGCCTTCCGATGGATCACGCCCGTCGATCATCACGCTTGATGGACTCGCGCTAAGCGGGTAATTCAATTCTCATCTATTGAATGAGGCCTTCTATGTTCGAAATAGTCGATATTGTTGCGCGTGAGATCTTGGACAGTCGTGGAAATCCCACGGTCGAATGCGATGTCTATCTTGAGGGTGGCGTGTTTGGTCGCGCAGCGGTGCCTAGCGGCGCTTCCACCGGCGAACACGAAGCCGTTGAATTGCGTGATGGCGACAAATCTCGCTACCTCGGCAAAGGTGTCCTGAAAGCCATTCAGAATATCGACGAAATCATCGCTCCCGAACTTCTGGGCGAGGACGCGAGCAATCAAGAGGCGATCGACGCGCTCCTGATCGGACTTGATGGCACGGACAACAAATCCCATCTGGGTGCGAACGCGATCCTGGCAGTTTCGCTCGCAACCGCCAAAGCGGCAGCCGAAATGCTTGGCATGCCTCTTTACCGTTATATCGGTGGAGTCTCGGCTCGGGTCCTTCCTGTGCCGTTGATGAACATCATCAATGGTGGATCGCACGCCGACAACAGCGTCGACTTCCAAGAATTCATGATCGTGCCCGTTGGAGCTCAGACTCTGCGCGAAGCGGTCCGTTGCGGTGCCGAGATCTTCCACGCACTGAAATCAGTTTTGAAAAAAGCCGGTCATATGACCTCGGTCGGTGACGAAGGTGGGTTCGCGCCAAACCTCGGTTCAAATCGGGAAGCGTTGGATTTTATTGTTAAAGCGGTTGAATTAGCAGGTTATAAGCCGGGCGAAGATGTGATGTTCGCGCTCGATGTCGCCGCCAGCGAGTTCTACGACAAGGAAGCCAAGCTCTATCGTTTGGCCGGAGAAGGTCGAAACCTGACCGCCGAAGAGATGATCGGTTTCTACAGTGAACTCGTCGCGAATTATCCGATCATTTCGATCGAAGATGGCCTCGACGAAAACGATTGGCACGGTTGGAAATTGCTGACCGAAGCGATGGGCACCACGGTTCAACTGGTTGGCGACGATCTTTTTGTAACCAATGTGGAACGTCTTGGCCGGGGTATCGACGAAAAAATCGGGAACTCCATCCTGATCAAGGTCAATCAAATCGGAACCCTTTCCGAGACCCTTCAGGCCGTCGATCTTGCGCACCGAAATGGCTACACATCGGTGATCTCACATCGTTCAGGCGAGACATCCGACACCACCATTGCGCAACTCGCTGTCGCGGTTGGGTCGGGTCAAATCAAGACTGGAAGCCTGTCTCGATCGGACAGGGTCGCAAAATACAACGAACTGATGCGAATCGAAGAAGAACTCGGTTCAACAGCTTATTATCCAGGCAGAAAGGCTTTTCGAGTCTGAGTAAGGACCCGAACGTCTAAAATCGGCGGCTTTGGCCGCCTTTTTTGTTTCTTGCATGAATATTTGTCGCGAATTGCTGTCCAATCCGCGTAGACCAATTTTAATGATGAGACGCTTCACGTGAGGAGTGTGTGATGAACACAGCTAAAAACCAAAGCACAACAAGTTGGGCAGGCCGCCTGGCTCGAGCGCTGATGATTACGGGATTTATCGCAGCATCCGCCTGTGGCGGCTGCGATGATGACGAAAACGTCAATGTGTCGTGCGAAGACGGTCAATGTGACCCGATCTCTTGCGGAACCGATGACATGTGCCCGACCGACCAAGTCTGCCGTGAAGGCGGATGTTGCGACGTTTGTGCGTCCGATTCCGATTGCTCGGAAGGGGATTACTGCACACGTGATCGATACTGTCAGCCGCTTGAGCCGGTGACTTCGTGTGTTGGGGACTCCGACTGTGCATCAAGGCGTTGTGACGAAGGTCAATGTGTTCCTGAGCGCCGCTGCGAGGACGAATCGACGTGTTTTGCTGGCGAGTTCTGCAGCATCGACGGTGTCTGCGTGCCGCTTTGTGAGGTCAACATCGATTGTGGAACGGACGAAGTGTGTTTTGATGGCCGCTGTGTTGTCGGTGGGCCATGCACCGCCGATGGCGAATGTGGCGCTGGCGGTCAATGCACCGACGGTGCGTGCCAGATTGCCTGCGCTCTCGACACCGAATGTGGCCAAGACGCGGCATGTTTTGAAGGTCTTTGCGACTCGGGTTGTGAAGCGAATGCTGATTGTGGAACGGGCGTGTGCTGGCGCGGAGTTTGTGTGACGGCGGACCCCTCCAACCCAACCGTCCCGGTTGTGGGCAATCCGAATCCGAATAACAACACAAACAACAACTCGAATAACACGACGAACAACGCGACCAATAACGCGACGAACAACACAACCAACAACACAACGAACACGCCAGACCCCGATCCAACCAATGCGACGGCATGCACAGGGGCAGCAGCATGTGGAACGAATGAACGCTGTGAGAATGGCCGATGCGTCAACGACGAGATCTGCCTGAACGACAGTCAATGCGGGCCTGGAGCCTTCTGCGAACGCGGTGAATGCCGACTTGGATGCGGGACCAGCCTGGATTGTCGCCAAGCCGAAACCTGCGATGCGACACATGTTTGTGTGGCCAATCAACCCGCCAACTTGTCCTGCGGTTCGAGTGCGGAGTGCGAACCTTGCGAGACCTGCGTCGCGGGAACTTGCAAAGTCGTCCCCACGGTCTGCATCACCGACGCGCAGTGTGGACTCGAGAAATCATGCCTCGACAGCTTCTGTAATTTTGACTGCACAACCAACACGGATTGTCCGTTCTCGCACACCTGTCAATCGGGTCTATGCCAGCCGAATCCAGCTCCTACTGCTGCGTGCTCGGACAACGCTGCATGCGGAACGGGCAAGGTTTGCGTGAACAGCCTTTGTTTCGACCAATGCACGAACGACGCTGCCTGTGGCGACAAGATGATGTGTAATCACGGAGTGTGTGAGCCTGATTCACGTCGCGGATTTGAGTGCCGTCGCTCGGCTGACTGCGGTGGTGAGGGCGTATGTGTGGATGGTTTCTGTACCGTTCAGTGCTTGGCAAACTCAGAGTGCCGAACAGGTTCATGCGAACTTGGATACTGTACGCGATAAGACTGAGCCCATATCTTGCGGCGCACGCGCACCTCGCTTAGAGTCGAGGTGCGCTTTTTTTGTTTTGGAGACTCAGGTGCGATTTCTTTGGTTGACTGTTTTCTTGGGGGTGCTGGTCTGGAGCGAAGCCGCAATGGCGGAGCTCTACCAGTATCAAGGCCCCGACGGGGAAGTCATCATTACGACCGAGCGCAGGTCTGACCTGAAATTGATCGAAGTGATCGAGGGCAAATCCGGAAAAACGGTTTCCGAAGCCAAAGTCCAAAAACAAGTTAAGACACCTGATGGTCGAAGTGTGATCACCACGGCTCCCACGCGGGAAGCCGAGCGGGGCGAAGATGCCTTTGACGATATCATTCGGGAGGCGTCAGCCGCTTACGACGTGCCTTTTGGATTTGTGAAGGGCGTGATCCGTGTGGAAAGTCATTTCAACCCCAATGCCATGAGCCCTGTGGGTGCGATGGGATTGATGCAATTAATGCCGCGCACAGCCGCGTCGGTCAACGTGACCGACCCCTTTGACCCTCGACAGAATATTTTTGGTGGAACCCGTTTTCTTCGGATTCTGATCGACCGCTATGACGGCGACATCAACTTGATCCTCGCGGCTTATAATGCCGGGGATGCTGCCGTCGCTAGATACGACGGAATACCTTATCCCCAAACACGGGGCTACGTTGCACATGTGTACCGATGGTACCGCACGTATGCCGCTCAGGAGCTGGTCGATTGAGAGCAAACACCATTCGTCAGGATATCGTCAATGTGCCGAATATCCTGACCTTGTTTCGAATCGCCCTGGTCCCTGTCGTTTGCCTCCTCATCTATGATGGGACGCCCTCAGCTTCGTTCTACGCGTTCGTTTTTTTCTGGGTGGCCGGCGTTACAGATTGGCTCGATGGGTACATCGCCCGCAAAATGAACCTCGTTTCTTTGACCGGGAAATTCCTGGACCCGCTCGCCGACAAATTGTTGGTGAACAGCGCGCTCATCATGCTGGTGGCGCTTGGAAGGGTTCCTGCTTCGCTTGTATGCGTCATCTTGGCCCGAGAGATATCCGTGACCTCGCTGCGGGCTCTGGCAGCCTCTGAGGGGCTCGTGATTGCAGCGGGAGAGGGCGGCAAGCTCAAGACCGCGCTGCAGATGGTCGGTTTGATCGGTCTGCTGGTGCATTACACCTACGAAGTCGACTGGGTCTTCATCCAACTCAAGGTGAATTTTCACGTGATCGGTTTTTGGGTGTTGTGTGTCTCGGTGTTCTTCAGTCTGGGCAGCGCCTGGCAGTATTTCTCCGGCTTCGTGAAGGCGATCGGCGGGCAATCCGAGAAGTCGATTTGACCCCGGTTCCGGGGTCTTTTGTCTTGTAAATCAGTTTGAATAGGGTAAAAAGCCCACATCCTGCGGAATATCTGCCCCCGGGCGGGTCTTTTTAGCGTTGATTTGGACGATTTATCGTCCTGCAGAGCTCGCCTTTCCTGAGCTCGAACGAGAGAGAAGCATGCGTCTATACGGCGGCCAAGTACCGATTATCGCGGAAGAAGTCCTTAGAGTCTTGACGCGGTCGGGCGACTTGGAGGTCTTAGAAGAAAACTTGCCGGAAGTGGAACTCGACATTCAGTCGGTCCTCCGCGAGTACATCCGTATGGACCGCGAACTCACTGAGCGTGCGCGGGACGAAGCCGCAAAGTTCGGCGGATCTTTGATGCGAGCGAAGAAACAATTCGCACGTGAAAAGAACTTCCAGATGGATGATCCCTTGGGCTACATCATCAACCAGATGATCGAAGCTTTTCTTCATTCAAATTTTGTCGACGAAGTGTTCAGTGAAGATCACGAACTTCGTAAGCGAATCCGACCGATTCTGAAGCGCCATATGGCGATCGACGAAGAATTGGACCGAGAAGTGCGCGACAAAATCAAGAATATCGAAGAAGGCTCTCAGGCTTGGGACGTCGAATACCAGAAAGTCATGGGCAATCTGAAGCGCAACAAACAGCTCGAATAGGCGACTATTCTTCGTCGCCCTCAGCGCCGCCCGCAAGGACCCTATCTCGGTTCTTGCGCCACCATTTAGACCAGTAGTCGAACACCTTCCTACCGTCGGAAACCTCTAGAGGTGCCCAGCGGCCGGTCGTTTCGCGTAATACACGATTGATGTTGTAGACGACGTATTCGTTGCTCTTGGGCAGCACTCCGATCAATCCATCGATCTGTGTGGTGTCGATGGTTGAGATGCGCATGCCGTATTCCCGCAGCCCTGCTAATAACCAGGTCGCCCTGGAATTGCCGTGGTCTTCTGACCAAGTCCGCCATCTTTCGGTGGCTTCGGCCGAACTCTCGGCGCTCGCGTGGGCCCAATCGATTTCTGGCCCGTAATTCATGATTCTCATAAGCACATGCGCGATTTCGGATCGCACGGCGGGCGGCTGAACCAGAAGCTGGGCGAAGAGTTCCGGAACGAGGTCCTCGTCCATGAAATGTCCAAGGCTCCTTGCTGCCAGATAACGTTCTGGCTCGCTCACCTCCGCGGACTTCAGCCTCGCCAACGCGAACTCTCTGGCGAATGGGTCCATGCTTCGCCCCAGAATCTTGTACGCTGTCGATTTTTCATCGAGCGTGGCGCTCGAAGATGAAATGAATTTGCGAGCCATCGCAACCGAGTATCCTGAGGTCGTCCATGAGGCCTTGGCAACCTCCAATGACCTTTCGCGAATCACCGGGTCGGCGTTCCAAACTCCAAAACCCAATGCGATATCAGCGGCGTAGGGGGAACGAATTTGTTCCAAGAAATTCAAAGACTCCAACCGAATAGCCGGGTCAGGGTCGTTTAGTCCACGCGACATTTCCAAAGCTTGGGCGAGCAGGGCATCAGCGTGCCAGTCGGCCCATTCCCATTGAGGCCCGGCGTCCAAGCACCCTCGAAGTCGATCTTCCAAGGGGCAGGCGATGCGGACATGAAAATGGTCGTCGTGGGGCAGCGCGTCGGTTGGCTGGTGAAGCACATCGTTTGCTTCCTGAATCAGCTCAGCGGGCTCACCGATCTTGGCCGCGTAGTCCAGAAGCATTGCCTTAAGGGGATCGCTTACAAAGACGTACTGGATCACCGTCTTGTCTGGATTGATGAGCAGGCCTTTGATGAACAACCAATTGCGGGCGACATCGAAGATCAAATCAGGGCGGCCAACAGGCACACCTTCACTGTCGAATTGCAAAAGCTCCGGCGTGACGACCGACGCACCTTCGGCCTTCGTTTTCACGAAAAACGCGATATCGGCGTCGCGACCTGAGTTGTGGGAGCGAGACCATCGAATGTCCCCGCCACTTTTCTTGCTCAGGTTACCGATTCGCAACGGGGCGCCCGGCGAAACCTCGCCTGCGTGTTGAGCCCCGCTCAGCAACACCGCGACCAATTCGGCGGTTCCCCATTGGGTTCCATACTTTCGATGACGCTCAATCACTTGATGATAGGGGCCCTCGACCGGCAGGGGGGCTGCGTGGATCAATGCGCCAGTTCCAACGGTACCCGTCGACCGTGAACCCTCGCTCTGTCGATCCGGATCAAGCCAAACCTTGTATTTTGGCGTTGCGCGCAGGTTTTGCCATCCTACGCTTCGATTTGTGGCTGAGTCTCCTGCGGCGCCCAACGCTTGATGCGCGAGGCGGAAGCTCTCCTCAATCAATGTGGGCGCGGCAATGCGGCCAGGCACAGCGGTTTGTGCAATCACCGGAGTGCTGCAACATACGACCGCGCCTGTAATAGCGACGAAAAACTTATGTCTAAATGGATTCATCGGCTCCTCGTCTGCTATTAGACCCGGGGACCCCACTCATAGCAAACTTCATACATGCAAAATTCGTCAGCAAACGGTTGGTGGGCATTGGCCTTCACCCTCATACTCTGTGCCTTCGGCATCTCCACTTGGAGATTGCTTGCGGTTCCAGACCTCAGTGTTTCTCTCGACTCCGGACTTATCGTTCGAAGTGCGGGGCCCAACGTTGAAGGTGCGGACCCTCAACTAAGCTTGGCACGCGGCGACCAATTGACAGCTTTAGCGGGCCATCAAGTTCAGAATCTTCTGGATGTGATGTCACTTGTTCGCAATCTCAACCATGCCGCGGTTGCGGGTGAGCCAGTATCCACGGAGTATCAGGCGGTTCGCCCCCTCCACCGTTTCACGCTCACCCTTCGTGGAACTGCTATGGAGCCGGGCAGTCTTCCGCCAGGCATTGAACCCACGGATAAACTCGTCGAGGTCGACGGCAGAGCGTTGCCCGGCAAAGTAGGGCCCGAGGGCCTTCAAAGCATCGTGGCCAGCCGTCCCGAAGCTGTTCTGGGATTCGAGCGCGCAAATGCTGTTTTCACCGGAAAAATGCCGCTCAAAAGCGGCCCATTTCAGGCAGGTCACTACGGTCTCTTTGCGATGGTGCTCCTGATCATTGTTGGGATTTGGCGTGGCCGAGACCGGAAAATCGATCATCGTTTTGCCGCTGCGGTGGGAATTGAAACCGCTGTGCTTTCGCTGGTGGGTCTGTTGGTGCTGCGCCCCCAATGGGTTCAAGCAGACCTTGTTCTGGCCACGATGGTTGTGGTCGGCTTTGTTCTTCCGCGTGCCATCGCTTTTGTCGGTCGCGGGTTTCTTCAAGAGGACGGCCTCGGAGTGGGGCCGATTGCTTCGCTGGTCATTGCGGTTGTCGGGGCTTCAGCCGTCAGCGTGATGATGGCGCGTGGAATATTGACGACCGAGTTGGGGCTGCAATTTGCCGCGACGTTGGGCGTGTTTTTCATCGTGTATGAATTGGTGTCGGGCTTCTCGCGACGATCAATGCCTGACCTTGGCCCCGAACGCGGCATTTTCCTGACCGGTGTCGTGGTGCTCAGCACAGTCGCCGGGCTTTTTGCCTACCTGTCGAACCCCGTGGCGTTTGTCGAAGAACAATGGATTCCGTTTTCGGCGACAATCCTGGGCTTGATGTGGTTTGGAGACAGCATTTTATGCGTGCGCGGCCCCGCGACCTCCGGACTCGAAGAAGTCGTGACGCCCGAAGCCCGTCAGTCCAAAATACTTGATTACTTTGATGTTGTTGGCGTGGAGACCGGCCCCGCGCGGTTCAGACTGGTTCTTTTTACCGAGGAGCGTTCGGTCGCACTCGGCCTTGGTTTGACCGGGTTTGAAGCCAGCGCGACGGAAAACGCGATGCACGACGCGTTGTCGATTCTGGTGCGCGAGGGAGCTCAAGTGCCATCAGGTGGAGACATACATGGCGACCCTTTGGCAGGGATCGCTGAAACGATGCAGATTTCGCTCGCCACACGTTTGGCGATTCCTGACGGCGGCATCGAGATTCCACGGATGGTGGTGATTTTGGTGGCATTTGGTCAACCACGGGCGGGCGAGAAGGTGCTCGTGGCGCCGATCTCGGCAACCGAAGTCGCTCACAGGGCCATGACCGCCACGATCTGGGCCAGTGCGCATATCGAGGGGCTTCCGTTCTTGACGGGCGACGCGACTCCGCCGGCAGCGACGGCCACGATTTCGCCCAAAACTGTGGAGACACTGAAGGCCCGTATCGAATCTCTAGAAAATGAAAACGAAGCGTTGCTTGAGCGGGTCGAAGAGTTTGAACAGGTTGTGAAAGTATTGGGGACCCATTCTCATCGAACGGACGCCGAAGCGCTCCTGGAACCCGATCTGGTTAAGGCGCTGCATTATCTGCTGAAATCCGAAGAGCCGCTCGTGATTGGCGGTCCGGTGGGAGCGGGCAAAGAGTTCGTTGCCCAGTTTGCGGCCAGCCTTGATTCCACTTACCCGGGCCCCGTTGTTTGTCTGGATATCGCGTCGATCGTGGATGAAACGGGATACAGCGAAGTCGACGATCTGCCCGATGCGGTCATCAATGCCGCTCATGGTGGTTCGGTGATCGTGCGCGGCGCACGACTTTTGGACACCCATCAAATCAAAGCGTTATTGCACCGTTGTTCGGCGCACTCGCGCGTGTATTTGTTGTTCGACGACGATCATGCCGAAGAGCGGTCGGTGCTTGAGCCCCATAGTGATGACGTCAAAGACATGCTCGAACATCGTGAGCTGATTGTTCCTGCATTTGCACGACGCCGAGGCATTCTGGGAGAGGTGATTCGACACCTTGTGGTTCGTTCGGCGCTACGTCATCAGAAAGAAATTCTGGGTATCGCGGCAGAAGCTATGCGTGAGCTTGAAGGCTACGAGTTCCCCGGCAACGTGGCGCAATGCGTCGTCATGGTGAACGCGGCGGTCTCCCATGCACGGGGCGATATCCTTGAAGTCGACGACTTTCCAGGATTATGACTGGTCGGTCGGACTTTGCGCAGGTATGTAATCTACTGGATTCATTCATTTCAACTTCCGGCTCTCAATCATGCCAAGAAGAAATACATCTGTTCGTCGCGCGGAAATTGTCGACGCACTGTTACGAGTGATGGCTGACCAAGGGTGGGCCAAGGCAACCATCGCCAGAATAGCGCGAGAGGCCGGACTGACGCCGGGTTTGCTGCACTACCACTTCCAGAGCAAGCAGGCGATTTTGCTGGAACTCGTGCATCGCATCGAGTCCGAGCATGAAATGCGAATGAAGAAGGTCTCGGCGGGCGCCAAGACGCCAACCGAGCGCGTCAAAGCGATGGTGTTGGCGTACCTGAAGGCGGGCGACGAAGACGACGCCAGCGCGATGGCAAGTTGGGTCACGATTGTGGCTGAAGCCATTCGCCAGCCCGAAGTCCGCGACGCGTTTTCCGAAGCCATCGTGCGACTGACGGCGCCCATGCGCAACGCGATCCAGGAAGGCCTAGATTCGGGCGACTTCAATGTCGGTGAATTAGACGCTGAGGCGTGCGCTGCCGGCATCATGGCCTGCGTGCAGGGCTACTACAATCTTGGGGTCGCTGCGCGTAACACGGTGCCTCGTGGGTCCGCTGCGCCGGCATCATTGCGTATGGTTGGTGGCCTGCTGGGCGTCAAAAGCGTCGATGCGTTCTCGAAGCTCTAGTATTTGGCTACATACCAAAACAAAAAGGCGCCGAAACGGGCGCCTTTTTCGATTTCAGAACGCTTAACCTTCAGGGAGCAGGTGTCAGCAGATTGAACTCGTCGAGGTCGAACGAGAACACTCCGTAAGGACCAGCAGCGAAGTAGGCGTTTGTGGTTGTGACTTCGAACGCTTGTGGCCACACCCTGGTTGGGAAGTAGGCTTGAGCGAACGGCATTGTCACATCGTCAAAATTCACAACCAACAAGCCGTTTGGAATCGAGAATAGCGCACGGCCAGCGAACGCCGATTTCAATGATACTCCATTGGTAGCCTCGATTGGCACGGTGGCCAGGATGGGTAGGGCGGCGTCGGTTATATCTAGTATTTGCAGCCGTACCATGAAGTCATCGGGGTTGAAGGTATTCGGGTCGAGGTCGCCAGAAACGAGAAAGCTCTTATGTTCGGTAAGCAGCAAACGAGAGGAACCGTCGAGTTGCACATCTTCGACCACCACTTCTTCAAAACGGCGAGTTCCCAGCAGGATTGCCTGATTCCCTTGTAGCTTCAGTGTATTGATCGACGATTCGACCATGTTCTGTCCCCAAAGGAAGTCGCGCGTGATGAGGGTTGAGCCCTCAACATCAAGCAGTTCACCAGGAATGTTCACATCCGGCTGAATCAGCGACGTATCGCCCGAAAGGTCAATTCGACGCATCTGGTAAGACACAAAGGCACGCGGGTCGCTGGGGATATAGATAGGTTTCTTGAAGTTTACGTAGAGGTCGTCACCTTTGGGCAGAAGACGCACAGCTTCTTCGTCACTGCCCATCGAGATAGTCTTTAGAGTCCCGGGTTGTACAGGGTTCGAAACATTCAGGACATGCAGATCGTAGTGGTACCAAGAACGCTTTTTTTCGAACGTTTCGGTGCTTGTCTCGTGGGGTACCTCACTCATTTCAACGTCGACGCAAGTTTCCCCCATTATAGTGGGAGAACGCGTGCACTCAGAAAAACTGCCGTCACAGGATTGAGCCAGCTCGGTGCCGTCATTCAACGTGGTTTGATAGCAAGTCATGAAGCCTTTCTGGTAAGTACAGTCGTCAAAAGGGGGCTCGGTGCAATACAGAGAACGATTTGTTGCACTGAAGTAGGTCCGTGTTTCAGTTCCGATAACCTCTGTCTCGTATCTGGCTTCTGGAAACACGATCGAATCCCCCACGGCGATCGGGCCGTACTGCATGCCCCAGTAGGTAAAACGATTGATGGTGCAGTCGAAGCAGTCCCATCCCTGGTAGTCATCGTAGTACCCAGCGACAGGAAGGTTTTCGTAAGCGTTGGTCGAAGCCAGGACCGGCACGCTAGGATCCGAGAGGTCCCATAATTCCACTACGGTATGATAACCAGCATTCCTGTTCGAACTACGTAGCTGGCGGCTCGAGACCGCCAAAGTGTCGCCAACCAAGGTTAACTGTGCGTAGGCTGGAATCTGAATTTCCGCCATGGCGGTAGTTTCGTCGACGTCGCCAGCCAAAGAGACGATCTGAAGATCGTCCATTGGGTATTGCGTCGCGTTACTTCCCCACCATAAATAGTATCCCTTACGATTTTGACGACGCAGGCCATAATTACCAAGCACGATGAAGTCGCTGTAATCAGGGGTAAGTACCACGCTTCCAAGTTCCACCGGGGCGTCGGGTGCACTCGCATCATGAATGCTGAGTTCCTGATTCGAAAGGTTACCCACGGTGTGGTCGGTCTCGTCAGCGACAAAACTACGTCGGACCGGATCATTGTGATGCATCAAGCCGCGTGGGGTCATGGTCGTTTTGCTGAACGTAAAGATCTGAACCGCCGCGGTGTATTTATTGGATTGTCTGTCCCACCCCTGGAAGGGCAAAAGCACAAGGCCGGTTTCAAGCGTGATGCCGTCGGCCGCCAACACGGACGTCCCATTTTCGACCACCGTGAATGCACGATCGTCCCAGTTAGCTTCCGACCAGCTCACATCGAGGTCGATTTCTTGACGCGCCAACATCGGGTTTGCATTCGTGAGGTCTGAAATATCGTAGAGACTGACGGCGAGTTTGCGACCATTCGTGTCGTTGATGCCGATGCCCACAAGGCGAGTGTCTGCTTCGACCGGTTTGAAGAAGTCATTCCAGCCGCTGACGATAAATTCCGACTTTTCGGTGATCTGACCGTCATCGGTGATTTCGAATGCATGGAATGGATTCGTGCGAAAGTAGGTCACAAAAAACGCTTTATTTTCAAGAAATAACGTCGCAAAAAGGTCTTCGCCATCTCCAAAGGTTTTTTCATCGATCGCCGTAAGGTTTTGAATGTCCGAGGCGTCAAAGGTCTGTACGTAATTCGTGTTACCACTGCCTGCATTAGTGACGCCTGAAACAACGCGAAGCACATTGTTGTGAATATCCATGTCAGTTTTCTTCCTCACAAATCCTGGCAGGATGACGGTCTGACCTTCCGTCATCACTCCATCCTCACTTGAAATATCGATCACGGAGACTCGAGACCCGCTTCGGCTTGGCTCAACGCCGTTATTGGTGTTTTGCCCGTTGTCGTATTCCACGCGCGCCACGATGAGTCGTTCGCCTGTGGCCTGAACGGCTTGCACGTAACCACCAAGATCGATGTCGGATTGGGCTTGAATCAGCCCCTCACTCGACACGGAGAAGCTCTTCACCTTCGTGGTGTTGCCGTTCGTCCAATCGCGTGCAACCACGTAGAGCGCTTCCATGTCATTTCCACGGGTGAGTCGGCTCGTTTGGATGTTGCCTGGCACCTCGGCCCGTCCGGTAATTCGCGGCGCCGCGGGGTCAGAGATATCGACCACCACTACGAGGCCCCCCTGATAGGAATCAGGCAGGATATCGGTTCGTGAGCCGTAGTAGCCTTGATAGTCATTGAGCAGCATGTAGACGCGATTGCCGACCTGATACATCTCGACGGGGGAACCCGTGATTTGCACGCGACCGATGACGGTTGGATTGGTCGGGTCGGCCATGTCGACGATTTGAAGCCCCCGATAACCGTTCAGGTTAAGTAGCTTACCGTCAGTTGCGACGCGGTAGATGTCGCCTTCCTCAACGGTTCGTTCTGTGGGGGTTGGGACGTTATTCGTCGCATTATTCGTGTGGTTGTTGGTCGAATTGTCGCCTGTACGACTGACATAAGTGTCCGCCGAAACAAAACCCGATTGCCCAATCGTTGGGTTTGTTTGTGGTTGATTGGGATCGGTGTTTGGGTCGTCCGAGTTAGAATCGACACAAGCTGACACCAAAAGTGCGGCACAGGCGATTGCCATCAATCCATTATTCCAAAAGCTTTTCATTCCATTCCCCATCATTATGTTGCGACGGCTAAATAACCTGCAAAGACAGCGCCAATGAAAAGCGAAAAGCATGGGGCGTTGTTTTTGTTTGGTTCTTTTGGAATGACCCAAGTGAGCGCAGTGGCCTGTCGAGACTTGGTATGACATTCGTGTCTGACAAGCTCTGGCTTAGCCACACTCCTGAGACAGCGCATCCTTGTGTTCTGGCAACAAAAAAGGCGCCCAGAAGGGCGCCTTTTCAAATCCCAGAACTCTGAAATTCAGGGGGCAGGAGTCAGCAAGTTGAACTCATCGAGGTCGAACGAGAACACTCCGTAAGGACCCGCGGCGAAGTACACGTCGGTGTCGGTGACTTCGAAAGCCTGTGGCCAGCCCTTGGTTGGGAAATAGGCCTGAGCGAATGGCGCGGTGATATCATCAAGGTTCACGACCAAGAGGCCGCCAGGAATCGTGAAGAGCGCACGGCCGCTGATTGCCGACTTCAGGGTTGCCCACGTGTCGATAGGCTCGGTGGCCAGAACCGGCAGTGTCGCGTTGGTCAGGTCGAGGACATTCAAGCGCAAGGTGTAGTCGTTGGTGTTGGAGTAACCGTAGTAGTCCCACATGTCGCGCTCGGTCAGGAGCAGTCGAGTCGCCCCATCAAGCTGCACGTCTTCGACGAGCTTGTCCTGGAAGCGACGGACACCTTGGAGGAATGCCTGATTGCCCTGCAACTTCAGCTTGTTGATCGAAGACTCAACGATGTTTTGACCCCAGAGGAAGTCACGTGTGATGAGGGTTGTTCCCTCAACATCAAGCAGCTCGCCAGGAATGTTCACGTCGGGCTTGACCACTGGTACGGCCGGATTCGACATGTCGATGCGACGCATCTGATACGAAACGAAGGGGCGAGAGTCGTTAGGAACACGAACAGGCTTCTTGAAGCTCACGTAGAGGTCGTTAGCCTTGGGCAAGAGGCTCACTGCTTCTTCGTCCTGAGCCATCGAAATGGTGTGCAACGCGCCTGGTTGTGCCGGATCTGCGACGTTCAACGCGTGAAGGTCGTAATGGTACCAGTAGCGTGACTGCTCGTAAGTGTACGTATTCGTCTCGTGTGGAACGGTGCTCATGTCCACATCAACGCAATCCGTGGCGCCGTCGATATCCTGCGTGCATTCGTAGAATCCGCCCTGGCAAACCTGAGCCTGCCGCGTCCCATCGGTCAGGGTTGTCTGTGAGCAGTAAATGCCGCCACTTGTGTAGGTGCAGGCCTTTCGTTCACCGGTGTTCGGTTCGTAACAGTTGTCGTACTCGTAGTTGCTTGGGTAGTAACTGGTCGATTTCACGGTTCCAATGACTTCCGACTCGTACTTCGCTTCGGGGTAGACGATGGAGTCGCCCACAGCCATGGGGCCGTAATTACCCCCCCAGTAGTTGAAACGAGCGACAGTGCAATCGAAGCAATCCTCTACGTCGACACCACCACCCCATCCCCAGTAGTAGTTGTAGGATCCGGTGACGGGCAGGTCTGCGTAAACCTTGGTTGACGCCAAGACAGGCACGGTTGGGTCCGACAGGTCCCAAAGGTCGACTGTGGTGTCGTAGCCCGAATTATAATCGTTTGGAATTCGCAGCGCTTGGTTCGAGACGACCAGTGTGTCTCCAACCAAAGTCAGGTTGGCGTAAGCAGGAACCTGAATTTCGGCGATGGCAGCGGCTTCGTCGACATTGCCTGTCAATGAGACAATCTGAAGGTCATCTGTCGGGTTTTGAGTCGCGCTGTTTCCCCACCATGAATAGTAGCCTTGGCGGTTTTGGCGACGTAAGCCGTAATCGCCAAGCACGATGAAGTCGTTGTAATCAGGGGCAAGCGCCACGCTTCCAAGCTCGACAGGTGCGTCGGGAAGTGTCGCGTCATGAAGGCTGAGCTCCTGATCCGACAGGTTACCCACGGTATGGTCGGCCTGGTCGGCGACAAAACTACGTCGGACCGGGTCGTCGTGATGCATCAGGCCGCGTGCGGTCAGCGTGGTTTTGCTGAACGTGAAGATCTGAACTGCCGAGATGTATTCTTTCGACTGTGAGTCCCAGCCCTGGAAGGGCAGAAGCACCAGACCAGTTTCCAGCGTGATGCCGTCGTCGGCGAGTACCGACGTTCCCTTTTCTACCACGGTGAAGGCGCGATCATCCCAACTGGCTTCCGACCAACCCCAGTCGAGGTCGATTTCCTGACGCGACAACAAGGGGTTCGCGTTTGTGAGGTCCGAAACATCGTAGAGGCTGACCGCGAGTTTACGGCCGTTCGTGTCGTTGAAGCCGATGCCGACCAGGCGAGTGTTGGCCTCGACGGGTTTGAAGAAGTCGTTCCAACCGCTGACGATAAACTCCGATTTTTCGGTGATCATGCCGTCGTCAGTGATTTCGTACGCGTGGAACGGGTCGGTGCGAAAGTAGGTCACAAAAAACGCTTTGTTCTCGAGGAACAACGTTGCAAAAAGCTGCTCGCCAGCCCCAAAAGTCTTCTCGTCGATGACGGTCAGGTGCTGAATGTCTGAAGCGTCGAAGGTCTGGATATGGTTGGTGTTGGTGTTGGTCGACCAGTCATTCCCAGAAACAACGCGGAGCACATCATTATGCATGTCCATGTCGGTCTTCTTGGCGACATGTCCCTTCACGGTGATGGATTGCCCTTCGATCATCGCGCCATCTTCGCTTGAGATGTCGATGACCGAAACCTGAGATCCGGTGTTGTTCTGGCCGTAGTCCCAACGTGACACCATCAGGCGGTCGCCCGTGGCTTGAATGTCTTGGACGTAGCCGCCCAGGTCGATGTCTGTCTTGGCCTGAAGCTTTCCGCCGCTCGACACGCTGAAGCTCTTCACCTTTGTGGTGCTTCCGTTCTCCCAGTTTTGCGCGACAACGTAGAGGGCCTCTTTGTTGTTGCCACGAGTCAGTCGGCTTGTCTGGATGTTGCCGGGCACCTCAGCGCGACCCGTCACGCGTGGTGCTGTGGGGTCCGAGATATCAACAACCATCACGAGTCCGCCCTGATAAGACGCGGGCAGGATGTCAGTGCGCGCGCCGTAATACCCCTGATAGTCGTTTAACAGCATGTAGACGCGGTTACCGACTTGGTACATTTCGACGGGGTACCCTGCGACCTGTACGCGACCGATGATGGTGGGGTTGGTCGGGTCAGCCATGTCGATGATCTGAAGGCCTCGGTAGCTGTTCAGGTTAAGGACCTTGCCGTCGGTGGTGACGCGATAAATGTCGCCTTCTTCGACAGTTCGTTCATCACCGCCATCGGCTTCAGGGGCCGCCGCATCGTTGGCGCCAGCGAGGTCATCGCCGTTGCGGGTGTTGTCGCCGTTCTGTCCATCCGCGGACACGAAGCTTGATTGCCCGACGGTCGGCTCAGGTTGCGGTGCTTTGGGGTCGGTCGGTTTGAGGTCGGTCGAGCTTGAGTCGCCGCAAGCTGCCATCAGAAGGGCTGCGCCAAGGATTGTTTTCAGTCTGTTATGCCAGATGTAATTCATTTCAATTCTCCATTCGTGTTGTGACGGTCCTATACAAAGCAAAGGTAATGCCAAATAACAAAGTCAGACATAAGTCGTTGTTATTTAACAGTTGCCTCGTGATATCTGGATCTTCGATGTCAGATTTTTGAGATTCAAATGGAGAAACGAATCGATTTTATCCTCAGTTATCTGAGAGCCGGGCCCTGACTTTTCGGTAGATCTGGCATGGAGTGAGGAGATGTAGTACATTCACGCACACGAAGGAGTCATCATTATGCGTGTTCTTGGCGTTGGAAATTGCACTCTTGACCACATTGCTGTCGTGGACCGATTTCTAGAGCCCGACACGCAAAAAGAGGTCCTACAGTTCTCTCAACAGGGCGGCGGAGCTGTTGCCACCGCTACCGCTGCGCTGGCACGTTGGGGGGCGAAGAGTTCGATCGTTGGAAAAGTTGGAGACGATGGGCGAGGGCGGCAAATCCTTAAAACACTCTCCGATGAGGGCGTCGATATTTCTTTGTGCGTGCTGCAGGAAAACGCCGTCTCTCAACTTTCGATGATCACAATCGAAAGCCCAACCGGCCGCAGGCAGCGGGTTTACACGCGTGGAAGCGTCGAGCCGCTCAGAAAATCAGAGATTAACGATAGCGTGCTCGACGGCGTGGATTTCTTACTCGTGGATGGCACGCATCCTGAGGTCGAGATGGGGCTCATGGAGGCCGCTCGTTCTCGTGGGATTCGTGTGATGCTTGATGCTCAGGAAAACACACCTTCGATCAGGGAAGCTGTCGCGCATTGTGATGTCTTGGTGGCGTCAGAACGCTTTGCTTCGCAATTTGCCGGAGTGGGCGAGCTGAAAA
This sequence comes from uncultured Bradymonadales bacterium, assembly GCA_964394615.1. Classification (GTDB taxonomy): domain Bacteria; phylum Myxococcota_A; class Bradymonadia; order Bradymonadales; family Bradymonadaceae; genus JBFFMO01. The sequence goes on from CAYMYJ010000001.1 coordinate 337,544, forward strand.
GCTTATGCAATGCCTTGCTCGAAAAAGGCCCAACAATGGTGGTCGTTACCCTGGGCGACGAAGGCTGCGTAGGCATGACCGCAAGCGACCACACGATGATTCGCGCTGCTGCGTTCCCTGTGACGGTGATCGACACAACCGGGGCTGGTGATGTCTTTCACGCCGGTGTGATCTTTGGATTGATTCAAGGATGGCCACTCGCGAAAATTGCGAGATTCGCCAACGTCGCCGCTGGGCTGACGTGTTCCGGGATTGGCTCCCGTGGTCCTCTTCCGACGTTGGAAGCAATCACCGAACGTCTTTGAGTCGTAGACACGCTTGGTCGACCAGGCCGGACTGTTCCGTCTGGCATTACAATACACAGACAGAACGCCCATAAGGATCTTAGCGTCGTCCGCCGCTGCTGCGTCCGCCGCTGCGGCCGCCGCGGTCGCGATCGCCACCGCTGCGTCCACCGCCTGAACGGCCACGGCTTGGTCGCTCTTCACGTGGTTCACGAGGGGCGCGTGGTTCGTTACTGATTGGACGAAGGCCAATGCCGATGGCGTAAAAGTCACCGCGCTTGAGAGCTTCCACGAATTCACGCTGAGTCGAAAACGACCCGGGGAACAAGGTGGCGAACATACCCAAGTCCGTGACATCTCCACCGATCGCCGTTCCACCAGTCGTCGGAAGATTCATGGCGCTGGCCGCTTCAATCGCAAAGTCAGCCTGAATGGGCGTAACTCGCATGTTGAAGACTTCCACACCCGAAAGGCCACCGATCGTGAAAATCAAGTCGCCCATATTATAGGCAACTTCCATGTCGTACGGACGGCTTGCGATCACTGCTCCACCAAGATTGGTGAACATTTCGATCACGAGCGAGGCAGCAGGAGTCACGATTTCCGTGAGTTGTCGCCATTCCTCCGAAAGGTAGAATTCGTTGATCTCAGGCGCGAAACAAAGAAGCACGCCCTCGGTCGTTGGAATTTCAACCCCAACAAAACCAGCGATGCCGACGCTCTTGCAAGCCTCGACGATTTCATTGGCGTGTTGAGTTGCGAGGGTGTCACAAATTGCGATTCCGTCGAGGCCAGCGGCCTTGGCTTTCAGCGCGATTTCACGCGCCGAGAAATCGACGCCGGGTGTTTTAGACGTCTTAAGATGTAGGTCGATAAGCATGGTTACCAGTTCTCCACGGATGACACGTGACTTGCTTCGGGGGACTCAGATGGGGTGATGTCAATCACTTCCATATTTCGCGAGGACTGAGTCGCTTGGAAATTCGCCACATCGATAACCGTCACGTTCGGATTCTGCAACATGTTTGTGAAGTGTCGTTTAGCCCAAGCCTTCAATGGACCGCGTGCAAAAGGCGTCAAAAGCAACAATCCAGTGATGTCCGTGATCACACCGGGGGTGATCAGTAGGGTGCAAGCCATCAAGACCGCGAGGCCATCCAGAAGGCTGTCGCCGGGCAGTTTCCCCGTGGCCAAATCGCCCTGAATCCGGCGCCACGCCTCAAGTCCTTGCCTTTTTCCGAGCCAGGCTCCAAGGGCAGCTGTAAACACGACAATGGCGATTGTCGGCCACAAGCCGATTTGCTGTCCGAGTGGAATCAGGACGAGCAATTCGATCAGCGGGACGACCGTAAAAAAAATAAATAGGCGAGCAAGCACGAGGCCTCCTTAGTTGGCTGAAACCTCGTGACAACCCACTTGAAGTCAACCTCAATTCGGCGGAGGCACACATACACTTTGGCTACCGAGCGTAAGCCGACAGGCCTCCGGATCAGCAAAACCGCTGCAGGTTTCCAATCCGCGACAAGTCCAGCCCACCGCAAATTGGCAGTCGGCGTCGGTTTCGCACGTCCCAAGACACATCGTGTCCGGCGCATTAGACAGCCCCAAACACAAGGCACCGTCGGGGCAAGTCGTGCAGGCGGTCCATGTGCAGACATCCAAACCAAGGAAATCGCGGTACTCGATCGAGACATCCGCTGTGCATACAAGAGAAGGATCCGCACACGGAATCCCAGAGTCGCAGACTTCGCCCACATTCTTGGAACAGATGGAGGCGCCGGTATCGAGCAATCTACAATGCTGGTCGCTTCCACACGGGTGCTCAGCATCACAGGCATCCGTGCAAAGGAAATTATCCCCCGTGCCAATACACAGGTTGCCCGGCGAGCAATCCAAATTAGTGACGCAGGCCTCGCCGACTTCAGCCGTTCCCCCGATGTAGCAAATCGACTCCGGTCGTGGCGTCAGTGGTAGACAGACGCCTTCGTCGCATAACGAATACTTGGTCCCGCATTCCGCCATGCAACGAAATCCGCCGCTTTGAACCCCGACGCATAATGCGTTTTCGACGCAGTCGCGGGGGCCGTTACAGACTTCGCCCACCTGGCTCAATTGAGACATGTCTTCGGTCACCGCCATGTCTTCTGAGAGGTCAACGCCCATATCAGGCACCGTCGACATCGGGGTGTCTGAACACGCGCCGCTAAAGATGGCGAAACAAAGGAGGGCTATTTTGTGGGTCTTCTTCATCGCGGTCCATATTAGGCAATTGTCAGGTTTTTGGACAACGTGATAAACGGCAACCATGGCGCGCATAGTTCTAATGCGCGGACAAGAGGATCTACCATGTTGGATATCAAGTTCATTCGCGAAAACCCTGATGCTGTGAAGAACGCTGCCAAAAATAAGCGTTTTGACGTGGACATCGATCGCCTTCTTCAACTGGACCTCCGCCGCAGGGAGCTGATCGGCGAGACCGAGACCGCTCGCTCGCGACGCAATGAAGTCGCTGCGTTGATTCCAAAAGCGTCCGCAGCGGATCGCCCTGGTCTCATCGATGAAGGCAAAGCCCTCAAAGATCGCGTTCAAGAGATCGAGGAAACGCTCGCCACCGTGACTGTTGAGTACGACGCCCTCTTGATGATGGTGCCTAATGTGGTTCTGGACGAAGTCCCAATCGGTGTGACCGATGCGGACAATAAGGTCCTGCGCATCGTGGGTGAGCCCAAAAAATTCGATTTCGAAGCCAAAGACCACGAAGAACTCGGTGTATCGCTGGGTATCCTCGACAAGGAACGGGCGATCAAGTTTGCCGGCGCGCGCAGCTACTTGCTACGCGGTGCGGGCGCGTTGCTCGAGATGGCTGTCGTTCGACTCGCGATGGATATCTTGGTCGAGTCTGGATTTGAGCTGGTCCTCGGACCGTTGATGGTCAACGAATCTGCAATGGAAGGCACAGGCTTTTTCCCTTACGGCAAAGAAGACACCTACCACCTGACCAAAGACGACAAGTTCTTGATCGGGACCAGCGAGGTTTTTCTTGTCAGTATGAACGCCAACGAAATCATCGACGAAAGCCGCCTACCGATTCGAATCTGCGGCATGTCACCGTGTTTCCGTCGTGAAGCAGGTAGCGCAGGCAAAGACACTCGCGGCGTGTATCGCGTTCATCAGTTCACGAAAGTTGAACAAGTCGTCATCTGCAAGAACGACCCGCTTGAGTCGCGAACCCATCACGAGTTCATTCTCGGAAACGCCGAAAAACTCCTCCAGCGCCTCGAAATCCCGTACCGCGTGGCACTCGCATGCACCGGCGAAATCGGTTTGGGCCAAGTGCTCAAACACGAAGTGGAAAGCTGGATGCCAAGTCGTGATGGCTACTTTGAGACCCACTCATGCTCAAGCCTCTATGAGTACCAAGCACGTCGTTCGCAGATTCGTTGGCGTGACGGCGAGGGCAAGGTTCATTTCTGCTACACACTCAACAACACCATGGTGGCAAGCCCCAGAATTCTGATTCCGCTGCTTGAAAACTATCAGAATGCAGACGGCAGTGTGACCATCCCGACGGCCTTGCGTCCGTACATGTACGGTATGGAGCGCATCGAGCCCATTGCTTGAGCTGAGCCCACGGCTTGACCTCAGCATGGGCTTTGGCCATCGTTGTATGGCGCGTGAACAATGCACCGTAAGGAGTTCCATGCGATGGATTGTGGTTCTGACATCTCTTTTTATGTTCTCTTGTGCGTCCGATGATGGACCCAACACGACGACAAACGAACGCGTCACGATTCCCCTGATCATCAATTTTGATCAGGAGGTGGCTGTGACGACGAGCGTTCTCACGTTCGAATTGCCCGGCACCGAGCGGGTGGTCGCCAATTCCGCAGAAGTGGTTTTCATGGGGGCTGATGGCTTGGGAAATGCCGTCAATGTCACCGAATTCATCGAAAAGACCGAACGGAACGGCGACCAGGGCTCCCTTCTGGTGAAAGCGCACGTGGACCAGCTTTGGAGCGTGCTTCAGCCCTCACCAAACGCGGTGTTCACGGGCGATATCCAGATCCGACTCATCGACGAAATCGGTGTTTTGGGGGAAGGAACGCTCTCCGGGCGACGCATTGATTTCAAAAGCCAATTTCCACCGACGATTAACCCGATCGACGGTGGGGCCGTCTTTGTGAATCAACGCATTGAGATCAGCGGAGAGAATTTCCTGCGCCCCGATGAAGGCCAGTCTCTTGCCAAGGTGAGTGGCCTCCTCACACTCGATGATGGAAATACACGCTCAATCAACGATGAAGAGATCGTCATTCAATGGGACGGAAACCGCACGCGGGCTCGGTTGCCGCTCGATCCAGGGCTCTTTGGCGTGCAAGTCGGGTCCTTTGAAGGTTCATTGGTTTTCGAAAATGTTCTGAGTTCCGGCGCGAGATTCGCTGGCAATACTCAAAGCTCGTTTAGCTTCGATATTCAGCCTACATTTTTGGCGTCGCTGACCCCTAACGCGGGCAGCCGTGGGCAGCGCATCGGCTTTAACGGCCGTGGTTTCGTCGCAAACGCTGATAACAGTCGGTATTACGGCATGATCTTCCGTTTTGAGGGAGAGTTCGTGCTCGACAGCGGCTCACGAATCGATTTGACGGGGGATAAAGCTCTCGAGCGTGCGCCGGACCAGGTGTTCTCGGAAGAAGAAGCCGGCATGGCGGTCTGGTACGAGATCGACGGAGGGAAGCTCACTGGCCTTGGTGCCGAACCGGGTTCATTCGAGGGGACCATCACTCCGATCCTATTCGATGCTTGGGGCGAACAAATTGGCCTTTCTTATGGCGGCGAGTTTCGGGTACTTCCGACCAAGCAGATCGTTCATATCAAGTACCTTCCGGCGTTCTCGAAAGCGCTCGAGAAGTTTGGGGTTCAGAACGTGGAAGTCGACATTCGACGACGTGTTCAGGAAGTCGTCAGCCTCGCCTACGAAGGAATCCACGTGGAATTCCGGGAGACCAAACCCACAGACTTTGTGGATTTTGCCACGATCGAAATCGGCGGACCGGACCCTTCTGGTGGCGGGAAATTCGGCTACGACAACACCTGTAATAATTCGCTCCGACGTTGCAAAGATACCGATAATCTATTCTTGGGCGACTACCTGGGCGGAATCAACGCAGCCAGCGCGAACGAGTTCGAAACCCCCTACGGTGGAGTGTTTATCGAGTCGTTTGACTACTTTTCAAAGATCCTTACGCCCTCCAACCAAGACGCTTCGGACAGCTTCGACGACATCTTAAAGCCGTTCATGCCTGCACTCGGCGGCGACCCAGTTCGTGGAACGGAATGGCCCGACGGCCCACGCTCAGAGCAAATTGCGCAGGCCATTCACATGGTGGGAAGCGTAATCGGAAACACGATCGCCCACGAGGTCGGGCATTCGTTAGGGCTGGCGTTTTTTGTGTTGGATCGCTGCACAAACCCCGACAACTGCGAGCCAGGCCCGTTTCATAATACCGTCGACCGTGAAAACGCGATGATGGACTCCGGTGGTGATCGTCCCTTCGAGGAGCGCGCCGAACTCGATGGGCTTGGACCTGCTCGATTTGTTGAGCAGAACCGGAATTACCTCCTCGATATTCTGCCCGTGCCATGAAATTTGGCCTCCTCAAATGCTTGACCTGCCTTCTTGTCTTGTTCACCGGGTGCGCTTCAGGGGATGACCTTGAGGGTGACGCGCGTAGCGTTCGAGAGTTCGTTATCACAGTCGATCGCGACCTCGTGGTTCCAAGTTCCACGCTCAACTTCCAAGTCTTAAATTCGGCGGATCGCGCAGCCAGCGGCGCTCAAGTTCGATTTGCCGGTGTGTTGGAGGGCGGAGAGGCGATCGACGAGAGCTTCTACGTTGGCGTCGATCGCATCGGCGAAAAAGGCGACCTCGTCGTGCAGGTGCGGGTTTTCGAAGGACTTTTTGCAGCGGTTTCACCCCAGGGGACCCGACGATTCACGGGCACCGTTGCCATTGAGCTTGATGACGCGCTTGGCACGTTCGGACAAGCCTATCTAGAAGATACACGTCTGCTTTTTGTGTCCGAATTGGAGCCGGTCGTCACCGATATCGACGTGCCCGCATCGGCCCATGTCTTTGATGATATCAACGTTTCTGGCTCGGGCATGCTGATGCCGGACGAGGGGACGACTTGGGCGGTCTTGGACTCCGGAGAGATCATCCACGAAGACGGATCAGTGCGGCAAATTACCAATGCCCGCATACCAGTTGACTGGACGGGGGGCCGTGATTCTGGAGAACTCAAGATATCGCCCGAGATTTTTGGCGTGAGGGTAGGGCGCTTCCGCGGAAACCTTCGTTTCGAAAACCAATTGCGTACCGGCGAGCTCTTTCTAGGAACTTCGGGCGTGCCAGCTGATGTGACCATTCAGAGAAGCCGAATCGACGACCTCGATCCGCCCGCGGGCTCACGGGGGCAGCGAATTCAGATCAACGGTGAAGGATTCCTGCCAGATAACAAGGACCGGGGCTATGGCATGTATCTTCGATTCGAAGGGACCTTCGTGCCGACGAATCTTGAGATTTCTCCGAAAACCTACGAAGGCACCTCGGCCGTAATCAGGGCTCCCTATCGCGTCGTGGACGGCAAACAGATCGATCAACCCGTCTGGGCCGACGTGACGCCCAATGGCCAGTTGAGTGGTCTTGGAGCGACACCTGGGCGTTTCACGGGTCGAATCACACCGGTGCTCTACGACGTAACAGGCGAAGAAGACGGAGACGAATGGACGGGCATATTCGACGTGCAACCTACGCGTCAGATGGTGTTCGTCAGGTTCCTGCCCGGATTCTCTCGCGCACTTCAGAATTACGGCTTGGCCAACGTTGAAACAGAAGTTCGTGCGCGAGTCATCTTTGTGCTGAGTCGTGACTACGCGGGGGTCAACGTCGGTTTTGTCGACAAAGCCCCCACGGATTTCATTGAATTCACGACGATCGAAATTGGTGGCCCAGACCCCAGCGGATTGCTCAATTTTGGCTACGATAACTCGTTCAACGACGGCGGAAAGGATTTGGGGAATTTGTACTTGAGCGACTACCTCGGAGGCGTGAATGTACACAGTCAAGAAGCCGGCTACCTGCCTTACGGCGGTGTTTTTATTGAGTCTTTTGTGGCTTTCAGTGCGGCGCTTTTCCCACTTAATTTCGGCACGAGTCCCAGCTTTGATCGCATCATGAAACCCGTGATGCCTGCTCTAGATGGGGCACCTGTCTCTGGCGAAGAATGGCCCGAAGGCCCTCGCCAAACCGCGATCGAAGCCGCGATCAATCTGATTGGAACACTCGCCGGTCATACGGCTTCTCATGAAGTCGGTCACTCATTTGGGTTGGCGTATTTCCCCGAAAGTGTCGAAGGCTACGCGGAACGCTTTCATAACGACCCGCCCGGAATCAACTGGTTGATGGACGCGGGCAGCGATCGCCCGTTCGAAGAACGCGCCGAAATTGACGGGATGGGGCCTTCTGCGTTCAATTCCGCCAATAAGGCTTATCTTGAGCGCATCTTGCCAAGTCCATAGACTTGAACATCCTTGACATTTCGCGGGACCTGAGCCTAATGTCCCGCGCACTTTGACGCTGGTTACTCTCCATGGGTGGGTTTCCGGCAAAACATGTACCAGGAGCACCCCATGGCATTGCATCAAGACGTTAAGAAAGAAATTATGGCGAAGTTTTCACGCAGCGAAGGAGACACGGGTTCACCCGAAGTCCAGATCGCAATGTTGACGACTCGTATCGCTCAGTTGCAAGAACACTTCGCAACTCACAAGCATGACCACCATTCACGCCGTGGTCTGCTCAAGATTGTGGGCCAGCGTCGCCGACTTCTGGCGTACCTGCGCAAAACAGATGTTCCGCGCTACCGTGAGCTTATTAAGGCACTTGGCCTTCGTAAGTGATTTGAAGCCCCCGCGATGGGGGCTTTTTTTTTAGTATTTGGGCTCTCATCCATAGTGGCTGAGCGCTTTTAAAGGGTGGTCCGGCAAAAAACAGCGAAATCGGGCCACACAACCATAAGGAAATGTAAATATGACGATTATTAGAGAAGGAGCTCGCCTCGGCGACCAAGAATTGATCATCGAGACAGGCCGCATGGCTCGCCAGGCAGGCGGATCAGTTGTCGTTCAGTACGGCGACTCGCAGGTGCTTTGCACCGCAACCGGTGGCGCACTTAAGAATATGGGCTTTTTCCCGCTCGTTTGTGATTACGTCGAAAATCAGTGGGCTGCGGGCAATATCCCCGGCGGCTACCTCAAGCGAGAAGGTCGCGGCAGCACTAAAGCAACGCTTACAAGCCGCCTGATTGACCGCCCAATTCGCCCGTTGTTTCCCGATGCCTACCAGAACGAAACCCAGCTCGTGGCTTGGGTTATCTCGGCTGACTGTGTCAACGACTCCGACGTGATCTCGATCACTGGCTGCTCTGCAGCACTCATGCTCAGCGATATCCCGTTCAACGGCCCTGTCGCTGGTGTTCGCGTTGGCCTTATCGACGGCAAGTTCGTCGCTAACCCAACTTTCGAACAGCGCGAAAATTCGGAAATGGACATCATCCTTGCTGTGACTCCCCACGCCATCGTTATGGTTGAGGGCGAGGCCAAGGAAGTGCCAGAAAACGTGATGATGGACGCACTTGAATTCGGTCAAAATGCAGTCAAGGACATCCTTGAAATGCAGATTCGTCTCAAGAAAGCCGTCGGCAAAGCGAAAATGGAACTTCCTGTGATGACCGACCTTTCGGCCATTACCAAGGACATCGAAAAGAAATTCGGCAAGAAAATTCTCGAAGCTCAATCGATCCACGATAAAGGCCTTCGTTACAAAACGACGGGTGAGCTTGAAACTGAAGTTGTCGCTGCATTTGCTGAAAAATATGCAGATCGCAAAGACGACATCAAAGAAGCTTTCGGCGGCGTGAAGAAGAAAGTCGTCCGCAAGGCGATCATCGAAGGTCGTCGTATCGACGGACGAAGCTCACGTGAAGTGCGAAATATCACGATCGAAGTGGGTCTTCTTCCTCGCGCACACGGTTCGGCTCTTTTCACTCGTGGTGAGACTCAGACACTTGTGAGCGTGACTCTCGGTACAGAAAAAGACGGACAGCGTGTGGACGCTCTTGAAGGAAACAGCTTCAAGCAGTTCCTGCTTCACTACAACTTCCCAGCGTTCAGCGTTGGCGAAGTCCGTGGGTTCCGTTCGACGGGCCGTCGCGAAATCGGTCACGGCAACCTCGCCGAAACCGCACTTGCAACGACTCTTCCTAACCTGAAGACCGAATTCCCTTACACCATCCGTATCGTCAGCGACGTGCTCGAGTCGAACGGCTCAAGCTCGATGGCTTCGGTTTGTGGTGGATCGCTCGCGATGATGGACGCCGGTGTACCAATCAAACGTCCAACCGCTGGTATCGCCATGGGACTTATCAAAGAGGGTGACGACATCGTCGTCCTCACCGATATTCTTGGCGACGAAGATCATCTGGGTGACATGGACTTCAAGGTCTGTGGAACGGAGCGCGGAATCACAGCATTCCAGCTCGACACCAAGATCGAAGGCATCTCACGTGACACGATGTTTGCTGCTCTTGAGCAAGCAAAGGAAGCCCGTGACCACATCCTTCGTAAGATGGCCGAAGTCATTTCGGAACCACGCAAAGACCTGTCGCAGAACGCACCACGAATCTTGAAAATCAAGATTCCAGTGTCTTCGATCGGTGCTGTCATCGGACAGGGCGGTTCGGTCATTCGTGGAATTCAGGAAGCTACCGGCACGACGATCGCAATTGCGGACGACGGAACGGTCTCGATCGCTTCCTCGAACGGCCTGAAAGCTCAACAGGCGATCGAAATCATCGAAGGACTCACAGCGAGCCCCGAAGTTGGTACGATCTACATGGGCACCGTCAAAAAGATTGT
>CAYMYJ010000002.1:0-263283 GCA_964394615.1 uncultured Bradymonadales bacterium
GTGAGCCGTGAGCCGTGAGCCGTGAGCCGTGAGCCGTGAGCCGTGAGCCGTGAGCGCTGTGAGCGCTGTGACCGATGCGCTGGCCCTGCCTGTGATTCAACCGGCGTCAGGGTTTCCCACGTCTTCCGAGGTCGTAATCACACTGCATGTAGAATAGAGCTCGTTATATTGGGCTCCTCCTAATCCCGTTCCGTCGCTTTTGGCGGGCGAGCCGAGCGCCGTCCGCAATCCGTCGAGCGTGATTCCTTGAAGCTCGGCCGGCAGATCGATGCACATGATTTGGTTGGACTGAAATTGAAACGCACCATTAGCGTCACGTTGCGCCAAAGGAACCGATTGCGGACCTAGACCACCGTTTTTATCCCACAAAAACACCAGAAGTTCCTGACCTGGTTGAAGGCCCTCGTCTTTGGTCCATCCAAAGGTGGAGCTCACTTGGAACGTAGGTTCCCCTGCCCAGGTCGGCGTCCACTCGCTGCCACGCTTGTAGACAGGTTGTGAATCCCAAAATCCCAACTGCCATTCGGCGCCAAGCGTAAACTCAACGATTTCACCGCTCCCCTTCAAGTTCTCCTCCACTTCGAGTCGAACTCGAACGGACCAGTTTACGTGTTCGGAGGCGCAATTCTGTGAATTGGGCAAAAACTCTTGCACCGCCTCGACACTTGTCACTTTGCCTACGACGATACGATCGGCTGACTCCATAAGGTCGCCTCCTGAAATCTCGACCAGCGGCCCATCGCAAAGGATGTCGGCTTTCGATATCGGCAAGGCATGGATTCTGGTGTCCGGCACAAAATCATCGGACGGATTTTCGCTGGAATCACACCCAATCAGGCAGATGAGCAGCAACAGTGTCGAAGTCTTCATTTCCCGCTCCAATTCTCTACTTTCATTGATTCGTCAAAAGCTATGGACTTCGTACATTCAAATCACGCCAGCATTGGCGCCTCTAAGGGCAGTTTGACACTTCGGGTGGGCAGACACATTTGGTGTCCTCACAGACATAACCGTGAAAACACTCGCCGGGTCGGCAACCGTTCAGCGTGAGGTTCATGAGGTTGCAGGTCGTCGAATATCGAGTTGGCGATGCTTGGCTTGTTCGCAGTGGCGAATCTGGGTCAAACGAACACGCGGCGAATTCGTCTTTAAACGCTTCGAAATCGAGTGTTTCAAAGCTTGGTGGAACTTCGATGCACGCCGGATGCGCGCTGTAAAAATGCATTTTTTCGGCCTGCTCACCAAAAAGCGGCCCGTCCAAGATAAACGTGTTGTCCCGATTGGGATGTTGGTCAAGAGCGGCACCTACCATCATATCAGGCTCGAACCCGATATTAGGCGTGCGCCATTTCAGCTGGTTGGTGGACGTGTCCCAATCAACTGGCGACTCAAGGTCTGACAAAATGCCGGGCCCAAGGATGATCGAAACCTCGTTAGAAGGAATGGGCAGCCACGACCACAAGACCTCGGCCTTGATCTCGATCGCAATGCTCGGCCGCTTGCACTCACCCAAACCCGTTTCTATCCACAGGGTTTCGTTCGATTCAGAGTCCCGATAACTCGTCACAACATCGGTCACAACGTTGACGCTTTTCACGCGCCAGTACAACAGGTTATCTGACGCGTTTGCCCATTCGCACGCGTTGGGCTTTAGGATTTCCAGACACTCCGGCAAAACAATGAACGACGGTGGTACGACCGGCCCTGGCTCTGCCTTGTCGGGTTGGCCCATGTCCGAACTCAGGTCCTGTCGCGAGAAATCGGACCCCACATCCAATAACGAGGCGTCGCCTGGTGTCGTGGTTTCCTCTGAGGCTTGGCATCCCGCCAGCAGCATTAGGAAATATGGCCATTGGGTTCGCATGATTGGGCCCCATACCTTGAACAATATTGGGCAGCTTATGGATTTCCGCATCGCCGATCAATGGCTCCGAGGCGTTAATCGAGCGAATGAATCGCAATGCCGGGCAGGATGCCCGCGAACCAAGTCAGCACGCTGCGACTTCTGAAACCCGACACCGCACCAAGTCACCACGCTGCGCCTTCTGAAACCTGACCACCTGAAACCTGACGCACCAACTGCTCACCGCTGACCGCTCACTGCTCACCGACAAAAAAAAAACCCCGTCGGGTTAGCGACGGGGTCTGTGCGAAGCGGGTCAGCGTGGTGTTGGGCAATCAGCCACACTGGCCGGCGGTGCATGTTTGGCCACCAGGACAATCACAGGTGGTTTGGCACGAGGTGATTGGGGTGGTTGGAGGTGCTTTGCAGCTTCCCGAGTTCAGGTCACAGACCTGACCGGTGCCACAATCTTGGTTGCATGTGCAAGGAGTCACACAATCACCTGCGGTGCAGATTTCGTCGCGACCACACTCAGCGTTGGTGCGGCATGCCACGTTGGTGTCAGGCTCGCAGTATCCAAGAGTGTTGCATTCGTAACCAGTGGTGCAGCCAGCGCCAGTCGTCTTGTTACAGGTGTTTTCGCACGAGGCGTCGACACAGATTTCTCCACCACCGCAGTCTGCGGTGCGACGGCATTCAGCTGGCTCACACAGACCGGCTCGGCAGTTTTCTGCGCTGCCGCAATCTGCGCTTGTCGTGCAGCTCGAGAGGCAAGTTCCATCGACACACATTCCGCCGTCACATTCAGCGTTGAAGACACAACCTTCCGCGGCAGCAGCTTCACAGTTGCCGTCGATGCAGATTTCGCCTGAGCGACAATCTGTTCGAGTGGTGCACTCAGGAGCGTCGACCGCGACACATGCGAAGTTGCGGCAGGTTTGGCCCGAGGCGCATGCGTTATTCGAGTCGCATTGTGCGTCGTTTGGACCCTTGCAGTTGTTGTTCACACAGCTTTCGCCGACAGAACAATCGGTGGCGCGGACACACTCAAGCTCAGGGCTTGGGTTACAGGTGCGTTTTTCGAACTCGCCTTTAACTGGCAAACATTGTGCGGGAACGCCGGCTTCGCCACTCACGTTGATGCATTCGAATCCCGATGGGCAGTCGTGGTTGTATTCGCAAGTGCGAGTACAGACTTTTTCGCCCGTCGAGGTCGCTTGGTCGAAGTTGAGCTTGATGCACAAGGCGTCGTCCTCAACACAATCCGCGTTGTTCGAGCAGGTCTGGCACAAGCCTGCAAGACCGGTGTCGGTCGTGTCAGCAGGCTTACAAACATTCGCGACACAGATTTGGCCTTCGCCACAATCGAAGTCGTTAAAACAGTCCACTGTGGTCGTGACGTCGACATTCACATCGACCGTCGTGTCCTCACAGTAGGTGTCGCAGGTGGTCTCCCACCAGCACTCGTCCCAACATTCCCACGAATCGCAGTAGGTTTCGCAGACTTCGTAGTCGCGGCAGTCGTCGTAACAACCTTCTGTGTTGTCAGAAACAATCAAACAACCCGAGAGGTTGAAGACGGCGAATGCTAGCGCCAGTGCAGCCTTGATCGTCGGCTTCATAGTGACCTCCTGAATTTTCTTTGCAGCTTGTGATGACATTTTGGATACCATTAGTTCGTTGTCGATGTAGGTCAGACGCTCCCAAATCGCACTTATTCAGATCTTTTTTCGCACTCTTACGATCGCCGCGGTCGGTTTTCAATCTTCTGCTTCCAGCCAACTACTCACCGCTGACCACGACTCGCGTCGATTCCGATCGTCCCCAAACCTCGGGCTCGTACATTTCCTCGGCGCGGGCAGACGGCACGATGAACTCACCTGGCATCGTCGCCCTGGCAAAAACGACGTGTTCATGAACACCGGGCCATAATGATGCGGCAAAAGCCTCGGCCCGATCGTCTCGGAGAACTTGGTGGTCAAACCAGCGTCTCCACCAGAAATCGTACATAAAGAAGGGTCCACGCGGACCATCGAGCGCCCAGATATCGTGTCCATGGCCCCGAGACGACTCGTCGGGCAATTGTTCAGTGGTCGCGAATTCCGGGTTCAAAAGCTCAAAACCCGCGGGGATCGGAGAAACCAAAGCCACATGATGCCGCGGCTTGCGCGCCACCACAGTGGTTCGAACTTTGATCCTCGCCCCAGCCCTGACCAGCCAGGTCCCGTCTTCTGCACGCGAGATATCAGCTGCGTCGTCGACGGCTTCGAATACACGGTCCACAAAAAAGCCTCGATCTTCGGCCTTCAGGCAGAAGTCTTTGGGCGCCCACTTCATGGTAGCGCGCCAATAGAGCCGCCCCGCACCCTCGGTCGAGATGCCCAAAGAAATCGGATCGTTTTCTTGAAGCCATTCCATCGGAATTTGGTTCTGCAAGATATCGGTTTGCCGTCCCTCAAAATGATGTTCGGCCATCAAAAAATGGTTGGCAAAAACGCTGATATCGAGGCTTGGCGTGTGTTTCTCGAAGGCGTGGAAATAACGCATTAGCCCCAGCAGGACAAAAGCGTTTTCTTGTGTGGTCGTGTTTCCTTTCCATCGATGCGCCAACAAACCTTGCACGATTTTGGCTGTCGGAAGCCCGCCAATATTCGGGTTCGCTTCTTGATGATCGATCAACGCATCCAACACAATCGCGTTGGAACGACGGCTTGAGCAGAGCAACACGTGCTTGTCTTCTTCGGCGACCGTTTCGACGTATTGGGCTTTGCCCCCGTCGTAGCTAAGCCGATTTTGAAGGGCCTCGAACACCTGGGATGCCTCCGCAGCTTTAGCCCGAGAAAAAATACTTAATAACCAGCCCAACGCATCCACCGACAGGTCGTCACCGTCCTTTTTGTAAATGGAATGGGCGCGTTTCACCTCGTCAAGACCAGCCCGGCTTCGAACCCAAGCTGCGTGCAAAATCAGGTTTCGTTTGGCTTTCTTTGAAATGGTCCAAAGAAGCAGATGCCTCTCGATCGCATCCAGATAACCTAAGCCCCTGGACAACATTTTATCGTCCACATCAAAGCCGGCCTTCTTGGCCTCGATGAGCGCGTGCACCACATGAATCGTGACCACGGGATAGGTACGACCGCTGAACCAAAAGCCCCAGCCGCCGTTTGGTTGCTGCAAATTGACCAGCTCACTCAAATCATCGGTCGCGGCATCGCGCATGTCGCCAGCTGACGGAACCTGATCGCCCTTAAAAGCCGGCAAGAAATCATGCAATAAAGCCACGGTCATTAGCCGTGAGGCGAGCTGTTCGGCGCATCGAAAAGGATACCGAATCACGTCGACAAGAAGGTCTGTGAGCCCAGATAAAAGCGTCGTAGACAGTCGCACGTCCAAACCGCCAAACTCCGCATAGACGGCCGATGGCAAGGCAATATCCTGTCGCATGCCGCCCGCCTCCATCTCTCCGCTCACCCCTACTGCTTCGGCACTTGCAGGCGTCAGAATATCAAACCCGTCCTGAGCCGCGTCGGCGTCTTCGTTCGTGCGCCCCACGACCTGAAACTCCGCCCGCCCCGGCCGCAACGAAGACACTGGAAACCTGATTTCCCGACGTTCCTTGGGGCCAAGTTCCACTTTGTAGCCGGCCTCATGAACGTCAAGGTTTGTCGCCCTGAATCCAAGCCACACCGTTGTGGGTTCCGCGAGCGCGTTCTGAATGACGATTGGAAACTCCGCCTGGTCTCCCATATTCAAGAAGCGCGGTTTTGTCGGTCGAATCATCAACGCCTGACGCGCGACAAGGGCAGCATCGGCGGCCCCAAAATGCCCAGCCCCCCATGAGACGTTGGCCATCAAGCGGTAGCGTGTCAGATTATCCGGCACTTTCACTGGAGCCCGAACCACACCGTCTTGGTCGGCTTCAAGAACCTCAAAAAATGCAGCAAGGGCCGAAAAATCGTTCCTGATATATACCGGCGCACCGGTCGGAGGCCCGCCTCCACCGCCGCCCTCGGAGCGAGACTTCGCAGACCGGCTGAGTTGCGGAGCTGGCGCTTTCGGGGAAGGCGGCATCAGCCCGCCAGCACCAAATGACAACGCTTCTGGTGGCATCGAAAAAGCCATTGAATCCGATTCCAGATCCGCTGGTACGTCGTTGCCAGGCTCTTCGAAGGCATTTGGAATCGTCGTGCGCGATTCATGCGGCCGAACATGAGCCCAAATCCGCGAATACAGCGCTAAGGGGTCAGGAGTCGTGTAGCCAGCCAGCGCCAGGACGCTCTCGTCGACGGCCCATAAGGTCACTTGAGCGCCGACGGCCGGACTTCCATCAGGCAACTTCACGTGAACCGACACCAAGGTTTCTCCGCCCGGTTTGACCTCGGGCTCAGCCGCAACAACGCTTGTGTTCAGACGCCATGCGGCGCGATCGACTTTCAACTCCAGCTCACCGCTGGCCGCTGCGGCGATGCCCTGCCTGGCCCCAACAACACAGGCATGAAATGTGGCACCGGGGATCATTCCCGCGACGACGTCAAATTCAAGTGTGTGTGTGCCATCAAACTCGAACGTAAATGTCTTGCGAATTTTCCCTGCGTATTCCAGCGTCGCAATGCCAGAACCTGCAGCAAAAGGCGGCACCAAAAGGACCGCCGCGCGGTCTCCCACGAGCCAGTCTTCTTTCTGGGCCACGACCTCAAGTTTCTCAACCCCGATACGCGTGTCAGTCCTAATTTCTCCCGCCACCCAAACCGCGCGAAATGTCTTGGCGAGTCGACCTTTTGAATCAGCCGACCTCAGCACCAGCGCATACGATCCACCTTGCGGTGGTTTGATCGAAAACCTGACCGGTTCGGCAGCGGATAAAAGATTTGCAGATTTAATGATTTGCGCCACTCCGTCGGCATCGGGAGCCTCCAGATGCACGTCGAGTTGTCTTCCAACGACCGGTCGACCCATGTCATCCACAACAATGACCTCACCGGCGACCTCCTGATCTTTTCCAAAAAAAGCCTTCTCTAATTTTAGCCCCAAAAAGTCTGATGATGGGTGCACCCAAACCGTCGATCGCCCGGCAAAAGCTTGGCGCTGAACATCGAAGGCGAGCGCTTCAGCCGTCACTCGGATGGACTCGTCGGGCTCCAATCCCGCGACCACGACGCCCAATGTATGCGCCCCGTCGGCGTCGGTCCTGACTTCCCTTGTCTCCACGGCAAGCTCGGTGGCAGACGGCTGGCTTCGGAAGAACCAAGGGCGCCACCTTGAGCGACCAAATTCAAAACCGGCCCAGCCTGGAGGAACAAATCCCTCGCCGGTCTCGGCCCTGACTGACCACTTGAGTTCAGAGCTACCAAGAGCTTCGCCTGTGTAATAAGCCGCCTTCGCACCGACTCGAAATTCTTCGCCGTCGACAAAACAACGTTCAGAAACAGAGGTGCTGACCTCAAATTCTGGACGACGAAACTCCTGCACCTGCAGCGAAAACGACGCATTTCCCAGTGGGTGGGTGAATTGCAAATGCAGATCACCTGGCGTCGTCGTTTCCGAAATCGGCAATTTAAATCCAAAATCCCCGGCGGCGCTCAACGAAAGGGTCCCTTGCCAGATTTCATTCCAATGAGCGTCTCGGGCCGACACAATCACTGACGAAATCCCAGGAAACCCAAGCAATCCGTCACCATCAACAGTTCGCATCCAACCTTTGACATGGGCGGTTTCTCCCGGTTTGTAGAGCCCGCGATCGCTGAAGATATGAAATCGAGGAGCCTCTGCCCCTCGCGAATTCAAATAGGTTGAAGGCTCAGCGATGCATTGGTCTTCGCCTTTTTCGACAAGAATCGCGTCGCCAGACGACACCAATCCGAACCAAGCCATGCCTTTTTGGTCGCTATGAGTCGCGATCGCCCCTGAAGAGACTTTAGCGTCACGAACCGGCGCCCCGTCGCAAAGCGTCGTCACCAATAAATGAGCATTCGAATCATCAACAAGGGCCGTCACACCAAGGCCTGTGCGCTGAACCCAATGCACAACCGCAGGAATTCGGCTGCCCATCACGGCATTTTTCACATGTTCAATGGCGCCCAATTTGGGTTTAACAACCACGATCAAATGCTGTGATTTCTGGAAATGCGCGGTTAATAATAAAGGGGTTTCGGTCCATTTTGCTGGGGTGGTGACGTCGATCGACTCTTCAACTAAAAACTCTCCACTCGGCGTCGCGCCATGCCACGCAATCCCAGAATAGTCGTGTCTAAACGTTTCAAACGAGGTGGGATCCACGGCATAAACACTCATCGATAAGCGTCGATACTCGAGCGATTGCACAGCGAGTGTCGTCTCGGTCCCAGTGGGAATCGTGACCAGGGAACCGCCCATTGACCGCAATTCAGGCTCTGCATTTCCGGTCGCAATTTTGAACGTCCGTTTTCCTGTTAATGGCTGACCGTGAACGTCCATCACCCCTTCGGGAAACGTCAACGTATAGGCAGTCTTTGGGTCTCTCTGACCTGAAACAGTCAGGCGATTCTCCCAACCGCCGACCTGAATCGGAAAAGGCGGTTCCACTTCAATTTCAGAATTTTTAAACGAATTAAAATCTACCGAATTGTTGAAAAGAACAGTCCACGCATACCCGGGGGGCGCCCCAGATCCTTCTATTTTTTCAACGGCAAAGGCACCGGCCGTCTCGAATTCAAAACGAAGAGCCTCGACCAAAGGCAGAGGGCCAGCACCGCAGGTGGCGCCCTTGGGAATTTCCAATTTAATTTTGCGCCCAGCTGGCAGCGGCGCCGCGGGACGAAAAGTCAGCCACGTGCCGTCTCGCCAGTCTTTGGTGCGAGCGTCGAGTTCATCCGATATCTCAACAGCCACATCGCTTTTTAGCGACGCCAGAAGCCGCACTGAATCAACCACTTGATCGAATCGAATCGTCATCGTTGGCCGAGTTCCTGGCGTCTTTGTGCCGGAGGGCGCCTCCATGATCTTCAAGCGTGGCGTCGAGAACGCGAAGGTCTTTGGATTTTGGAGGACATGGCCATCAAAGGACGTAAGCTCTGGAATCGTGACCGTATACGTCGTGGAACCGGCGAGCAGTTGCTCCTTGGGTTCAAACGCGATTGAGTATGTGTCTACCCAACGCCAGCGCCCCAAAGCGGGCGGGTTCAAAGTGATCCCGAGCGAATCAAGGTCTTCTCCCAACCGCACGACAGGCCGCGAAAATACGACCAAAACTTGATGAACCGGCGTCGAATCGCCCGATGGAGAAACATGATCGACGGTCAGTAATTCAGGCGAGATCTCGAGGGGACGAGTCGACTCGACAGGATCAAATACGGGTTGGATCACCGACTCGACGAGCGCCTTGGGCAAAGTGGCCGAATGCACGTGAAACGCGCTAACTTCGGCAGCCTTCAGCTCCTCCATTCCCGCAAAAAGGGTGTCCACCTCGGCCTGTGTCAGGGCTTCGCCGCTGATCACTTGTGTCGACACCAGATCAGCCAATTCAGGGGACGCATCCCTGAGCCGTATAGAAATCCCTTTCGTTTCCATGAATCCTCCAGTATCGAGTCTGAGGCTCAAGATAGCAGCACGGTGACGGAACACGCGAGCAGCATACGCCGCGGCATCTACCGCAGGAACCGACATGGAAAAAAACCTGGAACTCCTGTGGGTGGCCCAGCTTCGGTGGGTCGCACTTGCGACCCATGCCCTACTGGTTGGGGTGATAAGCGTCGCAACAGATTTGGCCGTTCCAATGGGCCCGCTGCTCCTGCTTCTGACTGCAAGTGCGGCGTCGAATCTGGCGCTGCTCAAAGGCGCGCACTCAAAACACCCGCGAGCCCTCATCGGT
The DNA here is from genome assembly GCA_964394615.1 of uncultured Bradymonadales bacterium. Classification (GTDB taxonomy): domain Bacteria; phylum Myxococcota_A; class Bradymonadia; order Bradymonadales; family Bradymonadaceae; genus JBFFMO01. The sequence goes on from CAYMYJ010000002.1 coordinate 9,690, forward strand.
GCCGCACTTGCGTTCGACATCGGAATCCTGACCGTCGGCCTGCACTTGAGTGGCGGGCCGATGAATCCATTTTCGTTCCTTTATGTGGTTCCAGTCGCGTTGGGCGCGGTTGTTTTGAGTGCGCGGTCCACGGCGCTCCTGTCTTTGTTGTCGATCTCCGGGTACGGCCTGCTTTACGCGAGCACCCCTCAAGACAACATGCACCATCACGGATCGATGCAATTGCACCTTGAAGGCATGTGGGTGGCGATGTCGGCGTCGGCCCTTTTGGTCGCCTACTTTGTGGTCGCGCTGCAAAAGAAACTGCACGAACGCGAATCGGAACTCGAAGAAGCGCGCGACCGATCAGCGCGCTACGACAAGCTTGCAAGCCTGACGACTCTAGCCGCCGGAGCGGCGCACGAATTGGCCACGCCACTTTCTACGATTGCGGTGACCTCAAAAGAACTGGAAATCGCGCTGGAGGCCACTCCCGAACTCGCGGCCGAAGCCCGAATCATTCGTGAAGAAACCAAACGTTGCCGCTCCATCCTGCAGCGACTGTCCTCGCGTTCCGGCGAACAGCTTGGTGAAGCCAGTCAAAGGGTCGACGTTCGGACGTTGATGACAACCGCTTTGGGGCGGGTATCGGCACCCGACAGAATCGAAATCCGCGGTCCAGAACAAGTCCTCAACATTCCGGTCGAATCCATCATCGAATCGATCACGGCCTTGCTCCAAAACGCACTCGATGCGTCGAATGAGGGCGTCGAAGTCTCATGGTCCTTGGTTTCGGGGTTTGTTGAGATCCGTGTCAAAGACCGCGGACCGGGAGTTCCGGACGACATCCTCGAACGTCTTTTTGAGCCATTCTACAGCACTAAAGACAATCCAAATCGGATGGGTCTTGGTCTCTTTGTCGCTCGAAAGGTCGCAGAAGAACTGGGCGGGACACTTGTGATCAAAAATGAAGAAGAAGGCACAGTTGCAACCCTCAGAATCATCAATCCCGAGGCGGCAACGCGTTGAGTTTCCGCTGAAGGGTTCGGCGATGAACCCCGAGTCTTCGCGCGGCCTCGGACACATTTCCTGCGCAATCCGCGAGCACGCGCTGAATATGCTCCCACTCGGCGCGAGCCAGGGTGGGCGCCGTATAATCTTGTGTGGCTTCCCCGAGAGGACCCGAGATGCCCCGTTCAAGAGCCGCCAGCAAATCGTCGGCGTCGGCCGGCTTTTGCACGTAATTAACCGCACCCAATTTGACCGCATCGATGGCTGTCGCGATCGAGCCGTAACCAGTCATCAACACCACAGCTACTTCGGGCCACCGCTGGTTCATGTCGCGCAATAATTCCAGCCCATTTTGGCCCGGCATTTTCAGGTCTAAAATTCCAAAATCAAAAGGAGCGGCCTCAAGGGCCGCAATTGCCGAGTCGTAATCACCCGCACCAACGGCCACCAATCCGCGTCGATTCATCGCGTTTACGAGCTGAGTTCTCAGGCGTTCATCGTCGTCGACGACCAGAATTTTTGCGTCTTTAAAATCGGGTATCATATCAGTCGATTAACCACGCAAGATTTAGGTTCGCGCGCCACAGAGTTCGGGATTCGCCGCTCAAGGGCAGCCAGACACCCGAAGACAGCCTGAAGGAATCTGCGACTCGGAAACCGACACGGAATCCGGCCTCCCACAGGTCACCCCACGAATCCTCCCACGAAATCACTTCCCGTGTCACCAGCTCCGTCCACGTCTTGGGAGTCCAAAACCATTGAGCCCCCTGAGAAAAATCAAATTCTCGATTATTATGCGGAAAGAGCGAATCAGTGGCGACGACGCCGTCCCCTAACGCGTGTTTATAGGTGCCGTTGGCGTATAGATTCAGCTTTATCGAAACCTGGCTTGATAGCATCACAAAGGCGCTTCCTTCGTAATGACCTGCGCTCAGACCATCCGCAGCCACGCCGGTGGGAAGGGCCACACCCAGACCACTGCTGATGATGGCTCCTCCGTGGGGCGACGCGTACACCAATCCGTTCATGGCGAGTTCGATATCGGAAAGTCCCATCGCCGCGCGGCCGTCTGAAAAATTCAGGAGGGCGAACGGAACATTCGCAGACACAGATAATCGTGGAACCAACGAATATTCGGCCCTCAAAGACAAGACTTGCCACGACCCCACTTCACGGCCACCAAAATCAAAAGAGGCCGTTTCAAATTGGGTTTCAAAATGTGTGGAAGGCTCAACCCGAGACGCCCCGGCCTCAGATACGGGATGATGAGCATAGGCAATGGATGACAGACTGAGCCAGAGGCCCAGAACCACGATTAATCTCCCTGGATTTCCCATCGCGTGGTTTCCTTGATCTTCAAAAGAACTTCCAAACCAGGATCGTCAGATTGCATCGTCGATGGCGCCACCCAACTCGACGGGTCAAAATCCAGATTAATTTTTAAATGTCGTTCGGAGCCCGCAAACGCGGATTCATTCAGGGCCATTTCGAGCTCCAATCGACGAGTATCGCGCACGTCGATCGGCTGGCCTTCCTGAGTTCCCCAAACGTGAATGCTCGCTCCGCCCTGGGTGAGCGGGGCAACCTGCAACACAACAGAACAATACTCGCCTTCGAAGGGCCGCATCGTTCCGAGGCTCAATGACTCGCCCGAATACATGGCGTTCACCGCCAAATAATCAGGTGATTCGATCGAATGGGCATACGCGTCGCTGACAATTAGATTCATCAACGACCATTGCCGACAGGGCTTAAGCGTAACGCCGACGAGTCCCAATTCGAACCCGTCGACCATCACGTTGTTTTTTGTCTGACTGGAACTGATCGACACGTTGACGCGATGATCCGGCCAATCCATCCGCATCGAGCAAGCACCCAGCGTCAGAAAGCCCCCCAAAATGAGGACTCGACGTGCGGAATTCACGGCTTGTTCGCTTTTGAAAACACGGTCTGATTCCCAGCGGGTGTGGTGCCGAATTTAAGCCCAAGTGTTGGAAACACCTGATTGCAGGCCGTGTGGTCGGGTGTGGACATGCAGACCGATGAATTGTTGTCCATGTCTGGAGTCATATCCACGCCGGCAAAAAGTGCAGCAGCATCGACCACGACTCGTTCCGTCGCGACATTGAAGTCGTTCAGGGTGACGACGGGCAGGTTTTCATTTGCGCAGCTTTCGATGGCATCGTCGGATCCCATCACGCAGCCTGTGCTGCCCAAATGCACGCGGAATCCACCTTCGTTCGCTTTGCCATCGACGCGCAGGAATTTGTATCCACCCTGCCAACTCCAAAACATCGAGACCAAGTTCAGCGGTGCCGGCGCGGTCGCTGCATCACCGTGGTTGTGTTCAAAAGGCACACCAAGCTTGAACCGAACGCCCGTGTACTCACCCTTGGCCACCTCGCCCTTGACGCTCAAATTGAGGTCCGGGTTGCCGTTGGCACAGGCGCCAGTTCCGTCTTCGAAATCAAGCAGCGTTACGGAGTCATCCTGCCATTTCCCGTCGTTTTCCAGCGTTACCGGCACGGCGGTTCCGTCGGCCTTGAGCATCTCAACGCTCGAGACGTAGAGCTTAAAATCTGAGATCTGTGAAGGCGTAGCGGCCGTCCCCAGGTCGTAGGTCTGAGCGCATGAAAAGTCGGCACCTGCCACTTGTCCTGCGAAATCAATCGAGACCGCCTGTGTCGTGGTTTCATTGGGGGCGTCGGTGTCGTCGCCACACGCCGAAGCTCCCAGGCCAATCAGAATTGCTGTCTTAAAAAATGTTCGCATGCAAACTCCAAAATCAATGCGCCAAGAACGTGCCAGAAATCGCGACCAGAGAACATGCGGCAAGATGTCGCAACTGAAGTTTCAGACACCTTCAGTTGAATCGTTTCGACCGAGCGTGAATAAAGGAGCGGACACGTATGGATGAAGAGGTCTGCATGAGATTCTGGAAACTAGTATTGGCAGCAAGCGCTCTGACGATGATCGCCTGTGGCGGAGACACTGCTAAAAAGATGCCCGCACCGTCGACCACGACGTGCTCCCCGGCCTGCGCCGCCGGGTTCACCTGCGAGGGCTCAACGTGTGTCGAGATAAGCTCAGATTGCGATGCCGACGAAGAGTTCAATCCCAGACTCAAGGTCTGCATCGTTCCCTCATGCGATAATGGCGTGAAAGACAGCGCAGAAGACGACGCCGATTGTGGCGGACCTTGTGCCGCATGCGATGTTCTTCCGACCTGTGATGATGGTCGTGAAAACGGCGATGAGACCGGCATCGATTGCGGCGGACCCTGCGAACCTTGCGAGTCGTCTACATGCGAAGACGGCAGCCAAAACGGCGATGAAACAGGCATCGATTGCGGCGGACCCTGCGAACCTTGCGAGTCGTCTACATGCGAAGACGGCAGCCAAAACGGCGATGAAACAGGCATCGACTGCGGTGGTTCATGCCCAGCCTGCGTCATCGCTCCTACATGTGATGATGGCAGCCAAAACGGCGATGAAACAGGCATCGACTGCGGAGGATCGTGCGAAGCCTGTCCCGTCATTGATACATGCGGCGACGGCATCATTGATGACGGCGAGCAATGCGATGCAAATGGCACGGTGCAGTTGTCTTGTGTCTACGGGGAGACCTCGTGCGAAGTCTGCAACGCTCAATGCCAACTTATTCCTGGCCAGGTGATTGGCTATTGCGGCGACGGACAAACCCAGGCCAACGGTGGCGAAACCTGTGACCATAACGGAGCGCCAACCACAGTCTGCGCGTACGGTCAGGCCTCGTGCCAGGTCTGCAACGCAGATTGTAAGCTCGTTGCTGGAACCAGCAGTGGCACGTGCGGGGACGGCATCAAACAAGCGGTCGAGGCCTGTGACCATAATGGCTCACCCGCAACTGCTTGCCCTTACGGTCAGACCTCGTGTCAGGTCTGCAATTCGCAATGTGCGCTTGTCCCAGGTTCAACCTCTTATTGCGGCGATGGCGTGCGCCAAGCCAACGAAACTTGCGACCATAACGGCAGCCCAGGTTCTGCCTGCCCTTACGGCCAAACCTCGTGTCAGGTCTGCAACTCGCAATGTGCGCTGGTCCAAGGTTCAACCGCCTACTGCGGCGACGGCGTGCGCCAAGCCAACGAAGCCTGTGACCACAACGGTGCCCCAGGTTCCACATGCCTCTATGGCCAAACCTCATGTCAGGTCTGCAACTCGCAGTGTGCGATTGTTCAAGGCTCAACCACCTATTGTGGCGACGGCGTGCGCCAAAGCAATGAAGCTTGCGACGGCTCGAATTTGAATGGGGCAACCTGCTCAAGCCTTGGGGCAGGTACTGGCCCTCTGAGTTGCTCCAACACCTGCACCTACAACACAAACGCCTGCAATATCGGCACCTCTGCGGTGCTTCAACTGGCCACGGGTTATGGCCATTCCTGTGCACGTTTTGCCAATGGCACCGTGAGGTGTTGGGGACTGAACTCGGACGGTCGACTCGGCGACGGCACGACCAACACGGTTTCCACTCCGGTTTTGGTCAGTGGCCTGACGGACGCCGTCCAGATTTCGGCAGGCGGCTATCACACCTGCGCCAGACGCTCGACCGGCACCGTCATGTGCTGGGGTGGTAACCTCGCCGGCCAATTGGGCAACGGCACCAATACTAATTCTTCGGTTCCAGTCGCGGTCCCAGGCATCACAAACGCCACCAGCATCAGCGCCGGCACTTCATTCACTTGCGCATCGGTAGCCGGCGGCAACGCATATTGCTGGGGCGAAAACACCTACGGTCAGCTCGCCAACGGCTCGACCGTGTCTTCCACCCTCCCAAGCCTAACGACGTTCTATAACGCGACCCAGATAGACGCCGGAGTCGACCACGGGTGTTCGCTTACGAGCAGCGGCACGGCGATGTGTTGGGGCCGAGATGCTTACGGAAAACTGGGGAATTATGACTACGCTTACGCAGGCGACCAAACCATCCCGATCCCGGTCATCGACGTGAACGGCTTTGATTTAGACGGCTTAAATTTTGTCGAGGCCGGCGCTTATTCGGCATGTGCGCGGAAAGGCAGCCAAGTCTATTGTTGGGGCGAGAATTTCTACGGCCAACTCGGCGTCGGCCCCACAGTCACAGAAACCGCGATTCCTCAGCTCGTAGCCGGTTCTTACTCATTTCTGACCGTCGGCGAGCGCCATACGTGTGCGTCCGATTCTCTGGGAGGCTTGAAATGTTGGGGTGACAACACCAACGGACGACTCGGAATCGGTTCCTACGTAAACCAAAATTTCCCCGTGAGCGTTGGACTTTCGAATGTGGTTGAAGTTCAGGCCGGAGGCACCCACACGTGCGCTCGCACCAGCAGCGGCGAGGTCTATTGCTGGGGCCGTAACGTCTGGGGTCAGGTCGGCGACGGGACCTTCATCGACCGAAACACCCCAGTTCTTGTCTTTTGACGAAGCGCCTGAGTTTCAGACTCATTCAGTTGAGACTTTCGCGTCGATTGGGTAGACCCAAAGGACACGAATTGGCGACGAGGATGATATGAGATTTTGGAGCGTAGTTTTGGCCGTGGCGGCCGTTGTGGCCATTGGTTGTGGTGATGACGGCAAGAAGAAGTCCACTGCATCCACGACCTGTTCTCCCGCCTGTTCCGCTGGTTTCACGTGCATGGGCACGACCTGTGTCGAAGAAAACACCGAGTGCGCTGATGACGAAGAATTCAATACAAAACTGATGGTTTGTCTGGTGCCGTCTTGCGACAACACCATCAAAGATAGTGCCGAAGATGACATCGATTGCGGGGGACCTTGCGCCGCCTGTGATGTGCTTCCGACGTGTGATGATGGCCGTGAAAACGGCAGCGAAACCGGAATCGACTGTGGCGGAAACTGTGCCCCCTGCACGAGTGCCGCCACGTGCACCGATGACATCCAAAACGGCGATGAAACCGGCGTCGATTGCGGTGGAAGCTGTTCGGCTTGCCCCGTTTTGGAAACCTGCGGAGACGGCGTCGTTGATGACGGCGAGCAATGCGACGCCAACGGATCTGTCCAGCTGGCCTGTGTGTACGGTCAAATGTCGTGCGAGGTCTGCAACGCTCAATGCCAATTAGTCCCGGGTCAAGTCACCGGCTATTGCGGCGACGGGCAAACCCAAACCAACGGTGGAGAAACGTGCGATCATAACGGCGCGCCAGCGACTGCTTGTGCTTACGGCCAGGCCTCATGCCAGGTCTGCAATTCACAGTGCAAGCTGGTCGCGGGAACCAGCGGCGGCACGTGCGGCGACGGCATCAAACAGTCGGTCGAAGCCTGTGACCATAACGGATCACCAGCAACAGCTTGCCCTTATGGCCAGATGTCATGCCAAGTCTGTAACTCACAATGCAACCTTGTCGCGGGCACGACCACCTATTGCGGTGATGGCGTGCGGCAAAGCAACGAAACCTGCGACGGTTCAAATTTGAACAACGCAACATGCTCCAGCCTGGGTGCCGGCAGCGGCACGCTCAGCTGCTCAAACACGTGCGCCTATAATACCAGCGCCTGCATGGTAGCGACCGGCGCGGTTGTGGAATTAGCCACCGGATACGCACACACCTGCGCGCGTCTCTCGAACGGAACGGTCAAGTGCTGGGGGCGCAACGATGACGGACGCCTTGGAAATAACACCTTCACCGACAGCGCTTACCCAGTGCTTGTTAGCGGCCTAACCGACGCCGTTCAGATCACGGCCGGCGGATACCACACCTGTGCCCGGCGCTCGAACGGTACCGTGATGTGTTGGGGTGGGAATTTCGACAGGCAACTGGGAACCGTCTCGAGCCTCGACAGCCCGGTGCCCGTGACCGTAAGCGGTGTCGCCAACGCAACACATATCGCTGCGGGAACCAGTTTCACATGCGCTTCGATCAGCGGCGGCAGCGCCTATTGCTGGGGCTCTAATACCTACGGCCAGTTGGCCGACGGTTCGAATTTTGATTCCGGTACTCCAACGTCTACGACGTTTTTCAACGCGACTCAAATGAGCGCCGGGGTCGACCACGGCTGCTCCCTTACCACCAACGGCACCGCGCTGTGTTGGGGACGAAATCAATACGAACAGCTGGGAAATTATACTTACAGCGGCGCTCAAAATGTGCCGATTCCCGTGTTGAACGCGAACGGTTTAGCATTAAGCGGTCTGAACTACGTCGACGCTGGCGCCTACTCGTCGTGCGCAAAGAAGGGCAACCAAGTGTACTGCTGGGGAGACAACACCTACGGTCAACTTGGAGTCGGATTTGGCGTAGGAGCCACGTCGATTCCACAACTGCTGGCAGGAACCTATCCGTTCGTTTCGGTCGGCGAGCGACACGCCTGCGCCATTGACTCGTTGGGAGGCTTGAATTGCTGGGGAGACAACACCAACGGACGGCTCGGGATTGGGTCGTTTACGACGCAATACACGCCAACCAGCGTCGCCTTATCGAACGTTGTTGAAGTGCAGGCAGGCGGTACTCATACCTGCGCGCGCACCACCAGTGGCGCCATCTATTGCTGGGGCCGCAATGACCGCGGACAGGTCGGGGACGGATCGTTCACCGAACGAACCCTGCCCACCGCGGTTGTCTTTTGACCGCATCAGGGTAACGTTTAAACGGTTATCAACCTGCACGAACGTTCGGGACTCCGAACGTGAAGAGAATCTTTGAATCAAAAAATGCGAGCCATGGCGGGAGCCGCCGGTCAGATCAAAATGACCGAGATTCCGGTGCCTGAACCCGGGCCAAATGAAGTTCGTGTCCGAGTTATCGCTGCATCAGTGAACCCGGCCGAAGGAAAAGTGCTGCACGGTGGCATGGTGGGCCGATTCCTTCACGCCTACAGCACGCCGTTGGTCCTTGGATGGGACTTTTCGGGAATCGTTGACGCCTTAGGCGAAGGCGTCTCGGACCTCGCCGTGGGCACAGCCGTTTGGGGCCACCTCGCTTTCAAACCGTCGCAACGGCAGGGGACGTTTTCGGAATGCGTTGTCATCCCACGCGATGAATTGGCAGCCAAACCAGATGACGTCAGCTTCGACACAGCGGCCGCTGCGGCCACCGTCACCATGACAGCCCTTCAATCCCTACGCGACCTTGGCAGACTCAAAGAAGGGCGCAATGCGTTGATCGTAGGCGCAGGCGGGGGCATTGGAGCTGTGGCTGTAGGGATCGGAAAACGACTCGGTGGCCATGTCACCGCGATTTGCAGCGCGGCAGATTTTGAACGCGTCAGAGCGTTAGGAGCCGACGACGTCATCGACTACCGCAGCGACGACCCCCTGGGCCGCGAGCCTGCCTACGACGTCGTGTTCGACACCCCAGCGGTGCACACGTTCGCACAATGCGCCAACATTCTGCGACCAAGCGGGAATTACGTGACGACCCTGCCTAATGCAGCCTTGGTCACGGGCAAAATGAGCACATTATTTTCGTCCAAAAGCTGCCATTTTGTTCAAGTTGCTTCCAGACAAGACGACCTCGAATTAGTCGGAGAATGGCTCAGCGATGGACTTGAGGTGCCCATCGACTCAACTTTCGCGGTTGCCGACCTTGCAGCCGCACTCGCCCGCCAATCAAGTCGTGAACGCAAAGGTCGAGTCGTCGTCAATGTCGACGGTGGATGGCCCGGCTAATCTAGTCGTACCGAACCCCGGTGGTTTCCGCCACGATTCGCCTTAGCTCGGAGATCGCAAACACCGCGAGTTCTTCGCGATGAATCTTCGCGTTATGTCGTTTATCCACGGGAAACGCTGGGTGAAACAACACGTGTTCAATCTGAGTCGCCGTCGTTGAAGCCTTGGCTAACTCAAGCAACTCAGCCTCAAATTCCTGACGTCGACTTCCTTGCGGAAATTTACCAGGAAGCGGCTCAATCACCATCACCGGTGTCTGAGCCGGACGCTCCCCTAACCAAACCATCGCAGCACGATAAACATCCGAGTGGTTCTCAAAAATCGCTTCGACAGGCACCGAATAAAGGGTGCCTTTTTCGGTTTCGACACGATGCGATTTTCGCCCACAAAACCAAAGCCGGCCTGTATCGTCCAGATAGCCGACGTCGCCCATGCGATGCCAAAATCCCGTGGGTTGAGACTCATCGGCGATCTTCGACGCCAGGGTCGCGTCCGGCCTTGAATCGTAGACGCGCGTGATTTGAGGGCCACTGACGCAGAACTCGCCCACCACGCCGACTGGAACCTCGACCGCATCCGACCATTCGGTGATGGGGTCGTCAGTGATTTCGATAATTCGAACCGTCGCACTCTCCGCAGGCTGCCCAACGCACATCCCCGCACCCGCACGGCTTGCGACCTGAGTGGAGCTCAACACCTCGACACTCGAGATCGAGGCGACCGGCAGACCTTCAGTGGCTCCGTAAGGTGTATGAATCGCTCCATTGGGCAAAATAGTTCGGTAACGCTCCATCATCAGCGGGCTGATCGGCGCGCCAAAGGCCAACAAACGGGTCATCGACGGAAACGTAATTTTATACTCTTCGCAATACCCAGCCACCGCGTTCCAAATCGCCGGCGAGCCAAAAGCCATCGTGGCAGCATGGTCGTGAATGGCCTCGACAATATTGGCGGGATCGACAGCTGCGGGTTGGGTCGGGTCCATGTCTGGAACCACACACGTCATGCCCATGGCGGTCGAAAATAGTGCAAATAATGGAAATCCGGGGACCGCGACTTCGCCAGGCTGAATCTGGTACAACGCCTGAATCGCGCGAGTCTGCGCGTCAAAAATGCCGTGCGTGTATTGAACGCCTTTGGCCGGCCCCGTGGAACCCGAGGTAAATAAAATCGCGGCAAGCTCATCGCGTTCGGTGTCGACTGTTTTGAATTCTCCCAAATCAAATCGCGCGATCTCATCGAGTGCGCTGGCATTGGAAAACCAAATACTTTGAGTGCAAACCGATTTTTTAACTGATTTAAATGCTTTTCCAAATAAAGCTTTTGCAACAAAAGCACGGGGGATGCCGAGCATCGCCACGGGAGCGTTTTCCTGCACGCATTGCAGAAGCCCTTTTCGCCCCATACCAGGGTCGATCAGCACCGGAACCGCGCCAATCTTGAACAGGGCAAAGGTCAGCGCGATAAGCTCCAATCCTTGCGAAACCATCATCAGCGTTCGGTCACCGCGCTTAAAACCAACGGCCACCAACCCGTGGGCATAGGCGTCACACAGGCGATTTAATTGCGCAAAAGTCAGGTGGCTGTACGAGCGTTTCCCAAGCGAGTTATAGGTCTCGGGCACCACGATCGCTTTTGCACCAGGACGCTCCGCCGCACGAGCAGGCAAATAAGATGCGATATTAAATTGGGGACCAATCGGAGCTTCCCAAGGCGGAAGCCCCTGCCAATTCGGTGCCTCGCTGACGGTGAGGTTTTGAACGGGGAGCTTCATCGTAAAATCACTTCGATCCGCGGCCCCGACTCAAGAATCACTTCTCCGTTCGCCGTGTGCATATCTCCGTCGATCGTATAGACGATGGGTTCATTCGACTTAAAAACTGCACGCGACGTGACCCTGGAACGCGCCTTATCTTCGGAAAGGGGCAGCCCCATCCGAATTTTTGGCAACATCGAAGCGATGCCCAAAGGCCCCGCCGTGATCCCCAACAGATGAAATGAATTCGAGCGTTCTTCGCACCGAATGAAAGGACGAAATCCAAGCCCAATCTGGTCGATCGTCGACGCGATCACCGTGGTGTAGTCTCGCTCTTCCCAAAATTCGTTTTCAAACTCCAACGACGCTCGAAACGGCTTAAAAACGTCTTTGATCATTTTCCCGCCCACGGGAATGCTCGCCACGGTCTTGGCCAGTAGCACCGCGGCCGTTGTGGGTGATGGATGACCAGTGCCGTAATAAACGTCCAGGAAATTCGAAACGACACCGTTCCCAAAAATAAATCCGTAGCGGCTTCCCAGTTCGTCGGTCACCTTGAGCATATCCCGCTCGGTCGTCTCAAATGGTACGCCGGTGTAGTATTTTTCAACCAGGTTTGCCAAAAGTCGCGAAGGCGTGCCCTTGATACCGATGGCGTCTGATATCGTATTCATCGTACCGCCTCGCAAGAACGTAATTCGTGGAAGCGGAGTGTCACCGTAGACATCGATGAATGTCGAAAGACTGACATGGTTCGTGCCGTCGCCACCATTCAGCGCAAGAATGTCGATCTTCGACTTCTTGAAACGCTCAGCCACGGTCGCGACGTCGTCGATCTTATTGGTCAGTTCGTAGGTGTCGTTGTCGCCCAACACATACGCGAGTCGGCGCATCTGTTCGGGAAACCGACGATTTCGCCGACTGTGTGGGTTTGTGATGATTCCGATGCCGGCCATAACTCATTCACCAATAAGAGGGTCAAATGCCCGAAGGTGGATGGGTTTAGCGCGGGCGCGCCGACGCTGCAAGCGATTCCGATCCCGGCTTCAGTACAGGTCGATCAAACCGGGCCCCGAGAGCGGCAAAAATCCCAGAGACTCGCCAGGCTCTACGCGCAACTTATCAGCGGCCACAGACCTGAATCTGACGCCATCAGCCTCCCGCTTGTACTCGCCCATCACCGCACGAAATCTGACCAATTTGGTGTCGTATTCGTAGCCCATCATCGCGAGTCCATCGGCGGGTTCATCATCGGGTAGAAGGCCGATGAACGTCTCGGAGGTCGTGCGTTGGACCGGATCGCAATTCTGAGTACGTGCACGAAACGTCGGCCCACCATCAAAGGGATCGATGCTTTTGTCGTAAACAAAACCGATGGATTTCAGCATTTTTTCGACTGGTTTTGTTGGAGGACCAACGCTGCCAATCTTAGCTTCGACATCACTTGGCAAGAGCGCCGTGTAGAGCGGCTCAAACGGAAAAAGACTGCGAATAAATTCGATATTTTCGCGGCTCATTTTATCGGCCGTCATGTAATCCAGACCGGTAAAATGACGCCCGAGGTGTTCCCAGAGCTCGCTGGTGCCGTCTTCGTTCAACTCGGGCAGCAATTCTGCCACCAACTCGTCTTCGAAACGCGCTTGATGCATGCCGATATAGAGGAAGCGCACGTACGAGAGCAGCTTACCGAGCTTCAGGCGATGCCCACGGTAATCGGGATGAAGGATCAGCCCTCCGATCTCGGTGGGGCCTCGATAATCGAAATGAAGCTGAAGCGTCTGATGGACAAAATGCCGGGAAATCGTCGTCGAGTATTTCTGAACCTCGTTGACCTTGAAATAGACCGCCGGACGCTCAAAGGTTCCGTGTTTTGCGATGATCATGCAGGTCCCGATCACCTTATCTGCATCAAGATCGCGCAAAACGAAGATGTATTCGCAATCTTGATGATCATCAAAACGACCGCCAAAGCTGGATCGGCTGTATTCAATTCTCTTCTTGAGAACATCGCGATTTGCGGGCAAATTCAACGTATTAAGTCGTTTGGCCAGCTCGAATAAGTCGTCGAGGTCGCTGGGACGGACTTCACGAAGCAAAAACATTGCAGGTTCCCGGGAATCGAAATTCGTTACTTCACGTTATCTATTTAGTACTCTTGTGAAGTTGATACTGACAACTACGACGGTTGAGGAACACTCATGGCCCTTCGACACGTACTCTTAAATGAGGCTCTCAAATCCACAGAAACCGCTGCGCGCACGGCTAAGGACGTCGTTACGGTCGGTTCTGTCACGCGTGCCGCGAATACCGGCGTCATCAAGGAACTCGCCGCCATGTGCGGCCGCGCGGGTGTATCCGGTGCGGTTGTCGAAGGTTCGATGGGCGCTTGGCATGCCGCGAAAGCTGTCAAAGGCGGCCGAATCGACACCGCAGGGGCGGCAAAACACGTTGCGGCCGAAGCAAGTTGCGGTTTTGTGACCTCCTCGGCTGGGCTGGCAGGTGCTCTGGCCGTCATCATGGTGACGGGTGCGAATGGGCCATTCACGCTTGCTGCGGGTATGGCTTCATCGATGGGATCTCGATGGCTTTTCAAGAAGGTCGTCGGCGAAACCTTGCCGCCCGAAGCAGGCGAAGCCAAACCGGACCCGAAAGACGAGCAGCATCCAGACTGGGAAGAGATCGGCCCCAACGATTGATTCGGCCTACTTTAGGTCTTCTTCACGAATCGCATTTCCCGTAGGCAAATCGACGGCGAGCAGCCTGCCATAATGCGGGTGCATCGAAGAGAATCGCAGGGTTCCTGGTGGAACATAACGCGATTCGACCTCCCTTTTTTCGACGCAACGCTCTTCCAGCGCCTCGCCAGCCTTCAAATCGCAAGCACTGATCGCCACGACCACCTTGTCGTCGGATACGGGCCCCGTGTCCGATTTGCTCCAATACATTAACAAGATGGCGGAGAGCACCAAACCGATCGCCGCGCCTGTAGCGAAGGGTTTGATACGTCGTTGAATGTCTGGATCTAAGGTCATTTCTTTCGTCGCATGCCCAGAAGGCCAAGTAGGGATAGAAGGATCGGGGTTCCGCCGGCCGATGAGCACGTCTCATCTTTGCTGGGGGCGCTAATGATGGGCACGGTCGACAAATCGTCCATGTCTTGCCCCAAATCTGTCCCCGCGTCTGCGCCGACGTCCGCGCCGGGCTCAATATTTGGATCTTGTCCGAGGGTCCGCGAAAGTTCACGCCACACCACTGGGCAAGTCGCCTGCACCTCGGAGCCAACTGGGCAATCACGAGGGCCCTGCAGGTCCGTAAACAGGAACTCGGAACTCAATTCTGCCCCGCTTACTCGCATCACATCGCCTTCATCAAATCGGCTTTGAGCGCATACCAGGTAGGAATCCGCGTCTGGCGTGACGCATAAGGCCGTGGTTGTCGCGGCGAGGTCGTTCCAGACAAAAGCACCGTCCACCAACTCACCTTCAGCCAGCCCACGCTGCTGAAGCATCCCCGCAACGACCACTTTGGTCTCGCTGATAACTCGTGCATCGGTAGGCCAACTGGTGATCGGACGAATATTCAGGGTTGGGTCGAACATCGAACCAAAATAGACATTCTGGGTCTCCGATCGGCCAAGCCACAGAACGGTGTCGTCCCTGGCGTCCAAGAGGTACGGGTAACTCAGCCCCTCGATCGGTCGGTCCAGCAGCGCTCCGTCTGCGACCGTGATCTCCATCAGGTGGGCCGCGCCCGAGTTCAAACGATCGTAGGCCGAGACGATGAGCTTTTCAGACGACGAAAATCGCACGCCCGTCCATTGAAAATCCTCCCGTTCAAGAATCAGAGTCCAGGTCGCCCCGCGGTCCTCAGAGAGCCAGATTCCACCGTCATTTGGGGAATTCAGTGCGAACGCGACCAGGCCGCTCTCAAGATCGACAGTCGCATCTGTTGGCGCCACGGACACATCGCCGACCTTGTCGAAATTGCACCCGTCTCGGGTGACCCAGATGCCGTTCTCTCCAATCGCAACCCATTCGTCGGGTCCAAGCACCGCAACCTCAAAGGAATCGCCGCCAAGAAAAGCCTCCTCACAAACAAATCCATCAAAATGGGAACCTAAGACGCCAAAGTTTGTCTTAACAACGACGGTGTCCGGTAAAACCACTATTTCTTCGGCCAAGGGCTCATCGGCATGGGCCGCAATCCCGGGGCCGTAAAGTGCCGCTCCTAGGAATGAAAGCAGGGCAAATGACGTTGATTTATTCATCCAGACTCCAAACACTCGTACCAAATCCAATCATGTTCTGAGTTTCCCGGGCCGCATAAAATGCCTCGCGGAGACAACTCGCGTTCACTACAATGCCAGCAGACGACACTGATTCCCAGACGACCATGAAAAAGAACATCCTCATTTTCGCATTTCTCTTGTCGCCATTGGCGTTTCCGGCCGTGAGCCTTGCGTTGGATGCCGAGTCGTCCATGGCTTCGGCTCGTGAACTCTATGCGAGTGGTGATTGGGAAACCGCAAAAGAAGCCTACGAGCTCGCGTATAAGAATTCCCCTGCGGGCAGCATCGCACGGGCCGAAGCCACGCTTGAACTCGCGAGTCTGCTCTGGGAACAAGGCGACTACGTCCAGGCCGAAAAACAAGCGCGGGACGCCCTGGCTCAGGCCAAAGCGCTGAAGCTCGATCGCGCCATCGGTCGACTCATGCTGACCCTTGGCCATATTGAGGCGAGCCGGGGCAAATTGTCTCAAGCCGAAGCGACGCTGAAGATTTGTGCGAAATCAGCCTCGGACAGCGACGATGCCCACGTGGCCGCCCTATGCCGCGTAAGCCTTCGTTTTGTAAAACAGCTCCGCGGACAGCCCGTATCCGAGACCGAGTACGAAAAAGACCTGACCCTGCTTCGAAATTCAGGGGATGACATGCTCGTTGGTACCGCTTTGGCCAAAACCTCCGAGGGATTTGCGCGCGCGGGGGACTACACACATGCTCTGGGGCTGCTCAATCAGGCTCAAGCCCGTTTTGTCGCGGGCGGATCGGTGCCTGCTCAGGCGCGAAATCGCTTGCGGCGCGCCCAGGTCTACCAGGAAATGGGGCGTTGGGCGGATGCCGCAAAGGATCTGGACGGCTTGGTTCTGGATTTCAAAAACATGCGCAATAAGCCCTCGCTGGTCACGGCGTACTCGTTGTCGGGGCGGCAAGCCGAACAAAATGGCGACATCAAAGCGGCCGAATCCTATTTTGGAACGGCCACCAAGGTATCGAGCACAATGAGCAATCCCATGCTCATCGCCAATTCGGAGCTCGCCGCCTGCGAGTTTTACGCCCGCAACGGCAACGATCGGGCGGTGAGCCTATGCAAGAGCGCAGGCACCCGGTTCGAAAAGGCCGGAGTCCCGGACCTTGCAGCACGTGCCACGATTGCAGGTGCTCGAGCAGCGCATCTTCGAGGAGACCTCAAAAGCGCCCGAGAAGGCTATGTAGCAGCCGTTGCCGCCCTCGAAACCCGGATTTACACCGACAGCGATCGAAAAGAGCTGGCCACGCAATACGTAAACCTATGCACGATCGAGTACCAGCTTGAGTCCAAAGGCGCGCTGGCACGGTGCCGCGCCGCCATCAAGAGCCTTGAGGCCGTCCAAAACCGCACCAAGGAAATCGAGGGAATGTTGGGCGCTGCGAACCTCACCGCGGGAGCAGCGGCGTACAAAATCGACAACTCGAAAGACGCCCAAAAACACCTGCAGGCCGCTGTGACTCTGCTCGAAAAAGTCGGCGACATTGAACGGGCATCCGACGCCTATCTGCGCCTCGGTCGCCTGCAATACCGACTCAAAAACGAAGCCGCCTCGAGCTCGTTTGAACGAGCGATCGAGTTATCCAGAGCACAACCGTTACTGGCGCAGACGACGACCCAGGCGCGTGTGCAATATGCGCAACTGCTCATGGATCGCGAAAAGTGGGAGCTGGCGCAGGAGCAGCTGCGACCGGCTTTGATGGCAGCCGAAGCCGCCAAAGAGCATGGCACCTCGGCCTGGATCTACAGTGCGCAGGCCCGTGCGGAGCTCAAACTCGGCAATCGCGAAGCGGCGATCGCAGCTCTGAAATCCGGCGTCATTGCAGCAAAAGCTGCGGGAGACAAAGATTTGGTGAAGTCCCTGCAGGATAATCTTGCGAAGTTCGAGAAGTAGGCCCCCGATCACTTGACAATCGTCCCACACGCACCCACACTTACCCACAGAATCATTTCGGAACAAAATGTGATTGCGATTGCCTCTGGTACGCCTGAGGTTGAGGGAGAATTCGCCAAAGCCACTCTTCTCTTCCCTTATCTGTGGAGGTATTCCTCCGGGGGAAGCGAGTCAAATTTCGAACGAAGGCTTGCCTTCGTGCTCGTCAAATTGTGATTAACCCACTTTATGCCAGACATTGTGCGACCTGGTGTCCCACCAACAGAAAATCCCACCAAAGACGATTTCTTCCTCAACCTCAAGCGCCTCAGTTCCTTTGTTCCGACCACTCCGTCTTGCAATCCGACCCCCAGTGAGTAAAACAAGCTCATCACCTTTCAAGGCTAAACATGCGAACACCACTCGTCGCCGGAAACTGGAAAATGAACAAGAATAGCGCGGGCTCACGTGAGCTGGCCGCTGGCTTGGCTTCGGGCACTCGCGATCTACGTGGTGTCGACATTGTTGTCGCGCCGGTAAGCCCCTACTTGAACGTCGTGGCAGACGCTCTGCGCGGCAGCCAGATCGGTTTGGCCGCACAAAACATGCACTGGGCCGAGCACGGCGCCTACACCGGCGAAATCTCGCCCACGATGCTCTTAGACCTCGGCTGCAAGTACGCGATCCTTGGTCATAGTGAGCGACGCGAGTACTTCGCCGAAAGCGATGAACTGGTAAACCAAAAGGTCCGCTCGGCGTTGTCCCACGACCTGATCCCGATTCTTTGCATTGGCGAAACACTCGACGAACGCGAGGCAGGAAAAACTTCGGCCAAGGTCGTTCGCCAAGTCAAAGCCGCGCTGAGCGGAGTCTCGAATGAAGACGCAAAGCGTGTGATCATCGCGTATGAGCCCATTTGGGCCATTGGCACGGGTCGAACCGCGACACCGGAGCAAGCGCAGGAAGTCCACGCTGAGATCCGCAAACTCATCGCCGAACTCTACGGTACGACGATCGCTTCACAGATGCGCATCCTCTACGGTGGCAGCGTCAAATCTGAAAACATCGCCGAACTCATTTCTCAACCCGACATCGACGGCGCCCTTGTTGGCGGAGCCAGCTTGGACGTCGAGGGTTTCGTGGCCATTGCGCGGGCCTGTACGCGCTAAATACGACCTATGACCCCTGATCTCTTTCGCGCCGAGGGTACCTCTCGGCTGCAAGCGCTTGGCTTCGAAATTGCCGTCGAACGCCGGCGTATTGCCGATCTGCGCATGCGTAGCGGACGCCTTGTGGCATGCGATCCCTTCGACTCGCCTGAAACCGAACCGTTTGAGGTCGAAATCCCATCCGGACGTTATCCCGT
Organism: uncultured Bradymonadales bacterium; assembly: GCA_964394615.1. Classification (GTDB taxonomy): domain Bacteria; phylum Myxococcota_A; class Bradymonadia; order Bradymonadales; family Bradymonadaceae; genus JBFFMO01. The sequence goes on from CAYMYJ010000002.1 coordinate 28,622, forward strand.
CTATATCGTGACCGCCGACCTGCGCGACACGGTCAGCATTGCATTCCTCATGGTCGAGTTCTCGGATCAGCCCGCAACTCGTTGGGAACTGGCGCATTTACTCGGGGACGAACACGAGAAGCAGCCCTGGAATGATCCCGCCCATGCGGGTTTCCAAGTCGAATCAGGAGTGGCAGCGCTCGTCGACGAAGAAGGCGCTCAGACCGCGATCGACCGCATGTCTACTGAGGCGGGCGAAGACGACTTCAACCGGCTGGTTCGCCGAGAGATCGCGAAGACTCGCCGCGCAAATACTTCGCGTTCGGGCTGGGCCAGCGTCGAAATCGACGAGATTAACCTGATCGTGCTTGAAGTCGACAACGGGACGTATAAAACGCATTTGGGCCGAGACCCGGACGGCAACCCTGCCCTCTTGGTCGTCGACCTTGGCGTGCTCGACATTCAGTTCACACCGTACGGTCTGCGTTTCTGAACACGTAAACCTGTGGTAGCTTTCCAACCCCCGTCATGCCCGAGATAGGACTCATGAGCGAAATTTCTCACCTGGCAGCGCGACTCAAAGCCGCGCTTGAATCTCTCGACTGGCTCGGCCGGCCTGTTTTTCCGAAATTATGCGATCCAGCGACTCGTGAAGAACTGGAGGCGTTCGAAAAACAAATCGGACGCAAAATTCCGCCTTCATATCGCGAGTTCCTCCGACTGCATAACGGTATGGAAGGCTTGGAACAATACGATTGGGGCATCGCAGGCACCACCGCTGCCAAGACCGGTGAGTCGTTTGACGATGTCCGTTCGGGCCATCAATTCGTTTACAAGCAGCAGGAGCCCAAAGGGCAGGCTGTCAAAGACCTCAAGCGGGCCATCATCGTCGGCTCTGATTTCGATTTTCAGGTCGTGTATTTTGCACCTGAATCCTGGATCGACGACGAACCGCAGGTTCGCCGTATCTCGTCCGATCAGCCTTACGACGAGTTTCCACTCTTCGAGAATTTCGAGGAGTTTCTGGAATTCCTGGTCAGCATCTACGAAGACCTCGTCGACATGCAGAACGATTCGTTCGAAGACGACGAAGGCGATGACGACGATGATTTGGGCGGCGGACAAGACGACCTGCTCAAAGAACTCGCCGCGATCTTGAGAGCAGACGAAGCACGCAAGAAGGCCGAGGCCGAAGCCGCTGACCCGCCCGTCAAGATGACTCCAGAGATGGAAATGGCGTCATTGCTTTGCCATCGCGCGCTCGAAATGCTGGTGGAATCCGAGATGATCGAGCTCGTCGAAGGGCCTGGCATGGTCGAGGCACTCGAAGACTTGATGCTGCGCAAACTGCTGCGTTCATCGAATCGCCGCGAAACCGTTTCCCGTTGGATCGACTCGTTAAGCCGCGCACGGGAAGTCGAAGAACTCTACGGAACGGACGAACAACTCGCCGTTGTCTTGGACAAGGCTTTCGACGAAGTGAAGCCGTAGAATGGCGAATATCGAACAATTCTGGTTGTTCCATTGCGGCTATATCAAGACCCGCCGTGGGCTTTGGAATCAGGGCGGCGGCTTCGAAAAAGTCCGCCTGCCTTTGATGGCTGCGCTGCTGGTTCATTCAGAGCTCGGCCCCATCTTGATTGATGCCCCCTTCGGACCGGAAGGCCCCGCCAATGCTGGCGAGCTCGTCGGTGTGCTCGCCAGACGAGCGGGAGTGGTCTTCAAAGATGAATGGGCGATCGTTCCAAGAATCGAGCAGCTTGGTTTTCGGGCTTCCGAAATCAACCATGTTCTGATGACGCATCTGCATTTCGACCATACCGGTGGCATGAAAAGCGTCGGTCACGCCCAATTTCATATCGACCGCGACGAATGGATGTACTCGACTGGCCTCACGCCCATGGAAGCCGTGCGAGAGGGGTGTGTCGTGGGTGATTTTCGTGCACTGAGCCCTCGAGTCGAAAAGCTCGATCTCTGCGATGCAACGCTCGACGCCGGGCACGACATTTTTGGAGACGGATCGATCGAGGCCGTCCCGCTTCGTGGACACAGCATTGGTCATACCGGATACCGGTGTCGCCTCGGTGATCGCACCGTATTTTTTGTTGGCGACGCCGTGTATTCCGAATCGCAAATCAGATCGGAGGAAGGAATTGCCATCATGGGGAAATCGGTCGCGTATGATTTGGCCGAAGCCCGCACCACAGTTGCGGATCTTCGTGTCTGGTTTGAACGACATCCCGATGCGATCTTTGCGAATTCACACGATATCACCCTCGGAGAGTCGTGCATGGGAGGCCCTCGCGCGCTGCACGGCGACTAAGACTCCCGAAAATTCGCGTGACGTGGTAGAAACGGGAACTGATTGGGTGACGTTGTTCTCCGTGGGAGGCAACGGCTCAGTATTACTCGGGTAGCTCAAGTAGATGGCCGAACAACTGCCTAAAATCGGGGATCTTGTCGCCGGACGCTATCGTATCCTCGATGAATTGGGACGCGGCGGCTATGGCGTGGTCTACCGTGCACGTCAGGACGTGATGGGACGCGATGTCGCGCTCAAAGTCCTGAAGCCCGAGGCTGCCAAGAAGAGCGCAGAGGTCGAACGTTTTCGACGCGAAGTGTTTCACGCCAGCAACCTGCGCCATCCAAACACGATCCAACTTTTCGATTTTGGTGAGATCTCCGGGCTCTTCTACATCGTCATGGAGTTCCTCGATGGCGTTAATCTGCGCGATTGGGTTCTGCAAAACGGGGCCGTAGGGCACGACGAAGCGATCGAAATCACGCTTCAGATCCTGAAAAGTCTTCGAGAAGCTCACGAACACAGCATCGTTCACCGCGATCTGAAGCCGGAAAACATCTTTCTTGTGAAGCCCGGTGGCGACGAAATCCATGTCAAAGTTCTGGATTTCGGCCTGTCAAAATACGTCGAGGGCTCCAAGGCCAAAGAACCGACGCTGACCAAAGAAGGCGTCATCTTCGGTACGCCCCAATACATGTCTCCCGAACAGGCGTACGGCCAGCGGGTACGTCCAGAAACCGACATCTATGCGCTTGGCCTCTTGATCTACGAGATGGTCACTGCCCGCACCGCTTTCAGTGGTCGCAGCAGCATGGAAATCCTGATCAAGCAGGTCTCGCAACCCTTGCCCAACCTGCCGGAAAGGCTCAGCGGAACCCTGCTGGCGGATTTCCTTGAGATTTGTACGCAGAAGAAGATTGAGGATCGATTCCCCAATGCCGGCGAAGCCCACGAATGGCTGGCCAATAAGTTCAAAGACCGCGAGATTTCGCACAGGGAAACGCCGATTCCCTACATCCCAACGCCTGAAGTCACGCCAGCGGTGGCGATGACACCAGACACTTACAGCCATGTTTTGGTGCCCGCCGAAACAACCTTGGATGTACGACTGGCGTCGTTGCCGTTTGTCGGGCGCGAAGATGAGCTCGATCGACTCATGTTATGGAGCCGACAAGCGCTTCATAACGGCGGGGTCGCCTGGGTTACTGGCGAGTTTGGAGTCGGAAAGACTCGCTTGATCGAGGAATGGATCCGCCACTTCGAGATGGAGGGTGCGATCGTTCTTCGCGGTGCCTACTACGAAGGCTGCCCGCCGCTGGAAGGTTTGCGAGAGGCTCTGGGACCTGTGATCGAGCGAGAAGTCGCAAACGAAATGACGTTCCCTCAGGTATTGAACCTGGAAACATTGGCCGAATTGCGCAGTATTCTGCTCAGCGAAGAGGCCAGCGTCCGACTGCCCGAACACGGTCAGGACTGGGCGTTTGCCGCGATTGAACACGCCGTCTTCGCGGTCGCTGGCATCAAGCCGACCGTGGTGGTTCTTGAAAACATGCACTGGGCAGACTCGTTCACGCAACGTCTTCTGGCGCATTGGCAGGAAGAGATGGCCACGCGTTCGGCCCCGCTCCTTTTGGTTTTTTCGAGCCGAACCGATGAGATCGGAACCTCTCAGAAACTGAACGCGATTTCGGACCTGGGGCGTCGTTTTGCCAACGTTTCGTTTGCGCAGGACATCCACCTCCAGCCTCTGACGGCCGAAAACTCACAACGATTGCTCACTCACCTGCTTCCTCTTGCAGACGATGTGCGCGCACGCATCATGGGCTTGGCCCACGGTAACCCGCTTTTCTTGGTCGAGATCGTGCGCTGGGTGATCGAACAAGGCGCGCTCGAGAAACGCACGGACGGTTTTTACGCGTTTTCCAGGGATTCAACGACCGAGTCTTGGATTCCACCCACTCTGGGCGACTTGCTGCTGACGCGTGTCCGAACGCTGGTCACTCAGCACGCGCTCGGCTCGGTTCTTAGTGCGATCCTGACCCGGGCCGTGTTGATTGGGACTCGCTTTGAAATGCGGATCCTCAAAGATCTGTTGCGCCGCGAAGGACGCGGAGACCTTGAGGGATACCTCGACGACGCTCTGGATCGATTGGCCAAAGCGGGCATCCTGAAGCCTACGATCATCGGAACCCAAGCCGGCCTTGAGTTTGGGTACAGCCTGACCCGAAAAGCACTCTTGGACGCCAGTCTGGGTGTCGGCGAGGATTTGGTTCGATTGAATCGCGAACTGGCCGAGGTCAAGGTCGACGTTTATGAGGGGGCTTCCCTTGAGCGACGCAGCGAACTGGCGGCGGGCATCGCCGAACATTACACCGAGGCAGGCGACCGACGAGCCAGTTTTGGGTGGTGGCTGACGGCAGCTGAACACTCTGAACGCGCACAGGACTTCCGGGCCGCGCTCTCACACCATGCCGCAGCCTCGCGACTATTGGATCAGGCGCTTGATCCCGACGGCGATCGCTTGCTGGCCATTCGCCTTTCTCAAGGTCGCCTGTATTCGTTCCTGGGAGAGTTTGGCCCCGCCGAATACGCACTGGGCTCGGCCCTCGACGAAGCAAGACGTGTGGGCGATCTGGTGGGCGAAGCGATGAGTTCAGAGCAGCTCGCGTCGGTTTTGCAGCTGCTCGGCCGATACGAAGAAGCCGAGCACTTCTATCGCACCGCCTACAAACAATTCCATAAATTCAACGACGCAGAAGGGCGCCTTCGTTGTGCTGTTGGATTGGGAGAGATCTCGAGGTTCAAGGGCCGTTATATCGAAGCGCGAGGCCTCTTTAAGGACGCATTCGATATCTCCGACAAGAAGAAACTCGACAGCATTTCCATCCGGAGCCTCTACGGGCTGGGACAATGCGAGTATGCCGCTGGCAACCTTGCGATCGCCGTCGAGATCTTTCAGAAATGCCGCAAACGCGCAGAGGTTGCCGGTGATTGGCGCACGGTCAGCAGCATCGACATCGAATTGGCGATGAATTCGATCCTGACCGACGGCATCAACAAGGCCGAACAGTTGGCGACCCACGCGCTCGAGGCCAAGAGGCGAATCGGCGATTCACTGGGACAGGCCCACGCGCACCTTGTGCTTGGCATGGTCCTTAGGCGTTCGTTGCGAGTCGCAGACGCCGACTTCCACTGCCAACGCGCGTTGGTCATGAACGAGCGACTCTCGCACCGTTATGGAATCGGTAAGGCCGTGTTGCTCGAGGGAGAAATCGCCTGGGTGCGCGGGGACCTGGACCACGCCGCACAATGTGGCAATGACGCGTGTGCCCTGCATTACGAAATCCAAGACCTGCACGGACTTTCTTTGGCCCTGCTCTACACAGGCCTTTTCGAAATCGAACGCGCAAACCTCATCGACGCCGAACGGCTGGTCGACGAGGCCCTCGCCATCGGTGGCAAAGAAGGCCTTGGGCTCTATCAGCCACTCGGATTGCTCTTTTTAGGAATGGTCTTCGAGTTTCGCGATAACCTGGAAGAATCGGTCGCGTATTACGGCGAGTCCCTTCAGGTTGCCGAGCGCAACGGAAACCGCGAGGTGGCTTCGCTTGCCGCAATCTCACTGGCCAAAATTCACCTGGTTTTGGGCGACACCGAGGCCGTGAAACAAGAGATCCCAATCGCGACAAACCTCGCCGAGAAATTGGGAAATAATATCACCTTGCTCTTCGCCCTCACGGGATCGGCGTGGTTGGCCAGGTTGATGAACCACGCGCACGAACTTCAAGTGATGATGCAGAAGATGCGGGTTCTGCACTCGGGGCGCTCAGGCGTCAACCTGCGAGTCCCTGCACGGCTGACCAAGCTCGGTCATCAAATCCTGGCGCATCAGCCACCCGCAAAAGCCAAAGAATCCCTTGCCGCCCTGGCTGATATCGTCGAGGGCATCGGCGACACCGAAGGCGCAGAGGCACTTCGAAAGCTTGTACCTTGAGCCTTCGGCGATTGCCCCTGCATGCCCTCGATTAGGCAATTTCTTGTGTCGTTTTACGATGCGTACCGCCGATCTCCAGCCCCGGTTTTCTGTCGTAAATAAAAGCGTTTAGGGTCAAGATGATTCGTCCCTCACCGCGGTGAAGATGTTTGATTCAGATATAAAAAAGCCTGGAACACCACTCCCCACAATCTCCCCGCTTGCCGTTGCGCGCATCGCCGAGGCTCTGTCGGATGGCCTCTCGGTGGTCGACTCCAGCGGCGCGCACCTTTCTGTCAACGATGCCTTTTGCCAGATGCTGGGCTTGTCGCGCGAGCAGCTCCTCGGTGCGCTCCCGCAGGACCTCTACTGGCCAGAGGAGGAGGTCTCTCGCATCGAGGCGGCTTTCGCGAACACCCTTTTGGGTCAGTTCGGCCCCTATCAGCTGACCTTCAAGCGGGCGTCAGGGGAGCGCTTCCCGGTGATCGTCAGCCCCGGCATTCTGACCGACGAGGACGGCGCTCCGGCGTTCTTCTTCGCGACGGTGAAGGACATGAGCGAGCTGGCCGTGGCCCACGCAGCGTTGAGGGACAGCGAGGAGCGGTACCGCTCATTGGCCGAGATGAACCCATTTGGCATCATGGTCCATGTGGGAGGCACTCTGCGCTACGCCAACGTCGCGGCGCAGCGCCTGTTCGGAGCGAATGAGAAAGACCTGATCGGTCGGCAGGTCCTCGACTTCGTGCATCCCGACGACCAAGAGCTAGCGCGCTCCCGGGTTGAGGCTCTCGGTGGCACGCTTACCGAGGCCGCCTGGGCGCGTGAGCGGTTCGTTCGGGTGGACGGCACGGTGTTCCATGCGGAAGTGGCAGGCAGGGCCACCCGCTTCGACAACGAGCCCGCGGTGCAGACCGCCTTTCGTGACATCTCGCAAGAGCTCGAGGCGGAGCAGCGGCAGGCGCAGAGCAACCGCCTGGAGGCTGTGGGCCGGCTTGCAGGCGGCGTGGCTCACGACTTCAACAACCTCCTCACAATCATCATGGCGGCCTGTGACTTCGCCTTGGAGGAAGAGTCCCTCCCGGACTCCGTCGCGGCGGACCTTCGTGCCGCGCTCCAGGCGAGTGAACATGGCGCGGCGCTAACTCAGCAGCTGCTTGCGTTTAGTCGGCAGGAGCCCGTTGAAATCGACTCGCTGAACCTCGAGGAAGAACTCATCCGAATCATTCCTATGCTGGAGCGCATGGTCGGCGAGGACGTGAAACTCGTCGTGCGCGTCGAGCCAAAGACAGGCAACATCCGTGCTTCCAAGACTCAGCTCGAGCGTGTGATCCTCAACCTGGTCGCCAATGCCCGAGACGCCATGGCCCGGGGCGGCACCATCCAGTTACGGGCGGCGGCGGCTCCACCTGGCACTGTCGACGAGGGCCTGGGGCTTCCCCCGCTCCAGCCTTTCGTGCGATTTGAGGTAGAAGACGACGGCAAGGGGATGGACGAGGCTACCCTCGAGCAAATCTTCGAACCCTTCTTCACCACACGGCGCGGTCAAGGAGGCACAGGCTTGGGTCTGGCGTCGGTCTATGGGCTCGTTCGTCAGAGCGGAGGTGCCGTTTCGGTGAAGAGCGCGGTGGGCGTTGGTACGACGGTCACGCTGCATTGGCCGCGGGCCAGTGTGGGAGCGACTGCGTCTGCCGAGCATGAGCCACCCGTCGTGCATACCACCAAGACCGTACTCGTCATCGAGGACCAAGACCCGGTGCGTCGCGTGGTCGTCTCGGTGCTCCAACGATGTGGATACGAGGTGCTTGAGGCCGAGGGATATTTGGATGCAATGGCGATTCTCCTCAGCGATGCCCCGATCGATCTCTTGCTGTCCGACGTGGTGCTTCAGGGCAGTACTGGCCCTGAGATTGCGCAGGAAGCACGCCTGCATCGCCCGGAACTACCTATCCTCTTCATGTCTGGGCATGCCGACCACGGCGCCCTCGCCCTGGCTGGGCGGCTCACCGAACAAACGTTGCTCGCAAAGCCCTTCACTCCAAAGCAGCTCGAGGCGGCGGTGTCCCGAGCGCTACCGGCAGAGTGACGGACGGCCAAGCCGTCGAGACAACTAAGGCTTCGCCTCAAGAATCACGATCGACGACCCCGTCACGCCATAGCTGGTTCCAGTGACGACTTCGGACTCTTCCAGCTCGACGTTATAAGATTTGCGAAGATCGTCGGCATTCGCAGACAGGTACTCGCTCTGGTCGAAGTAGTTCTGGGTGTCGACCAATTTCCGCCAGGTGCGCCCTTCGGGAAGCACAAATTCGGTCTGGCCACGCTCCATGTTGATCATAACCAACAATTCCGGGCCTCGCTCAACATCGTAATAATGCATCATCACGTTTCTCGAGTCCCAGGCCACCTCATCGGTGTTCTGAGCACTTTTCCAAGCAAAAACAGACTCGCCATACTCCGCAGGAGCAAACGCGTAGGCGTGGTCCTTGCGAAGCTGAATCATGCCACGCACAAAGTCGTGCATGCGGTGAGCCTCGTCCTTGGACTTGTAATTACCCCACTGAAACCAGTTGTTCTGGTTATCGGCCTGGGTGCTGTAAGCGTTATTATTGCCAAGCTGAGTCCGCATCCATTCATCGCCGCCATAAAGCAGCGGTGTTCCGTGCGAGACCAACATCGCGACAAAAAAGTTCCTCATCATCTGCCGTTTAGTGGCTTCGTCGCCCCAATCGCGCGAGCGGTTATTATCTTCGCCACTATTTTTGTCGCACCAAGCCGACATCGGAGAATCGCAACAAACTGGATTCAAAGGGCCGCATTTATTTAATTTCTCGTTGTACGAAACCAAGTCGTACATCGTGAAACCATCATGCACCGTGATGAAATTCATCGAGTGATAAGGCTTGCGACCGTCGTCTCCGAACACGTCAAATGAACCGGTCATCACGCCGCCTCCATCGACATTCTCGCGACTGTTCAAGCGGAACTCGTCGCTGTTCACAAAACTCCTCCACCAGTCACGGAAATGCGCATTCCACTCGGCCCAGGCGCGCCCATCGCCTGTGGAGGATTTGGGAAATTGTCCAAGATAAAAACCGACAATGGACCACGGTTCCGCGATCACGCGGGTGTTATTCGCCTTCAAGACCGGATCGTCGATGATGTCTTGCAGAACCGTCGCCGCGACGGCATCCCACTCGTTGTAAAATTTGTCCTTTTCGCCAAGCACCGGGGCGAGGTCGAATCGAAAACCATCAACATGAAGCTCTTCGACGTAGAAGCGTAGCGAGTCGATGATCAACTTACGCATCGGCGCATTATTACTGCGCGTTTGATTACCGACCCCGGTGTTATTCCAATACGTCTGCCCGTCAGCCGAAGTCGCGTAATAGGCCGCGTTATCAAGTCCACGAAATGAATATAAACCCGCCACTTCCTGCGGGTCGAAATTCGCGAGTTGGGCCGTGGTGCCGTCATCAAAACTCGTGTCGTTCAGCTCCAATTTCTCGCGCCAAAGTCCGCCTTCTCCGGTGTGGTTGTAGACCACGTCGATGATCACCTCGATGCCAAGCGAGTGGTACGCGTCGACCATCGCCTTGAATTCGTCCAAGATTTCCAGCGGGTCATGCGTGCTCGAATACGAGATCTCGGGGGCAAAAAAGCTGAGGTTATTATATCCCCAATACCCGCCATCCAGAGGTTTTTCGTGAACCGGCAGGAACTCGACCGCCGTGATGCCAAGCTCCTTCAGGTAGGGGGCCATTTCACCGGCACCACGAAACGAACCTGGATGTGCAACACCCGAGGCAGGGTCAGCCGTCAGACCCTTTACGTGGACCTCATAGATGATCAAATCGTTGGCTTTATGGCCAGGCATATTTGGGTCTTTTCTAGATTCCCAAAACGTTTTCGCCGCCTCGCTCCACTTGTATTTGCTTTCAACCACGACGCTCTTGGCTGCCGCCGCATAGGTTGACTGAGTCCGCGCAGGACCGCTGGCAGTCGAGCCCTTGGACCAATCGTGATCACGATGAAGCGCCTTTGCGTAGGGGTCGATCAGCAATTTATTGGGGTTGAATCGATTTCCGTTGGAATCCACATCGGTCACAAATCCGTCAATCGCTCCTGGGAACCATTTTTTGTCGACTTCCCAATTGGGCCCCCAGGCGATGTAGCCATAGTTTTGGCCAATGCCGATGCCCTCGACAAAGAGGTTCCAAACGTCGCCAAAGCGCTTCATTTCGAATTGCCGAGTGGGACGCTCAGACTCAGGATCATCAAAAAGCAGAATATCTACGCGCGTCGCGTTCTCGGAGTAGACCGAAAAGTTGATGCCCTTTTCTAGCACCGTCGGTCCCAACGTGTTCAGCGCTTCGACCTCGGTCGCCGCCATCCCCGGCGCTAACGGCTCCGTGTGGTAGAGACGCACGCGGTTTTCGTCTTCGCTGCAGCCAAGGGAAAACAAGATGAGCGCTAGGATATATGCTGATTTCATCGGACCTTCGTACGTCAATGACTTATGAACGAGGCATTATGTCAGGGGACGCTCCGAAGCTCAAACCTCGTCGGTGAGCAATGAGCCGTGAGCGGTGAGATGAGCCTCCGGCGTTGTGCTTGGTGCGCAGGCCCTATGTGGATATTTCCGGATAATTTGGTCCGTCGGGGCGGCCGTGCCAGTAAATCATCGTTGCGGTCGCAAGGTCATAATGGCGGTCTTCGATGAATTTCTGCAGACCAGAGACACCATCATCCCAGTTAAAATAATAGGTTTATTTGATGCCATATTTTTCCTCGCTCAATACCGAACTTTCTGCACGCCCATTGGACCTTTATAGAGTCCTACTTCATAGTGTAATTCTCGCATCAAACCCACGAATTCCAACGTGGACTCCGCAAGTTCGGCAATGGGGAGGCATATGAAAAAATCATTATCGTTAATCATGTTTTGCCTAGGCTGTGAATCCGCACCAGCGGATGTGAATCCAGTAGACACTGACGGGAATTCCCCAGCCGTGCACCCGGCCGTTCTTGGACCATCCAGCCCCGATGAATCAAATCCTCCTATCGCGGAAATCCTCGATACTTGTGAGGGGCGCGGATGTGATGGAGTCTGGTTGATCTCGACATCGTGTGTCCTTACGCCCTACTTGCTGGAAGCCAGGCAAGTGGCGTTTGGCGGGGACGAACGACCGTTGATAGGGCTGATTAAGCTTGATGAACTGCCTTCCGCAGTCGTGCTGCAGTTGCCGACAGGCTTTTCGCCGCTAATCTACGTGGCCGAACGGGGGCACGTGATCGACTTTCAGTGGGAAGCATTCAGCAATCAGAGCGAAGGTGGATTGGAAGATAATATTCGAAAGATCCGAAATCTCTTGGTTCGTACCGGTGTCGTAAAGGGCGATCCCGCATCGTTTCGGAACCGCGTCGAAGAAGACATCGAATCAAGAATTTTGAGTGATTATAGCGCCGCGGATCTCTCTGGTCGTGACTTGAGCAATCGGCGATTACGCAAAGCCAACTTCAGCGGTTCCGACCTATCGCGGGCGGATTTAAGTGGTTCGGATCTATCTGGAGCATTTTTCTTCCACACGGATTTGACCGGCGCAAACCTGTCGGGAACCGATTTTACGCAGGCAAAGTTTCGGCAAACCATTTGTCCCGACGGCTCAATCACCGACACAGGCTGCCGATGATTTTATGGATTCGACGCCACATATTCGCGGCGCACGATGGCAATCAGGGTCGAGGGGCGAGCGATTGAATTTATTCTGCGGGGGGCGCTTCTTGGAAAACCAAATTCACGCGCTTTCCGTGCTCGGTCAGATGGTAATTCGGTCCCCGGGTCTTGTCCCCTACTTCTCTCGCGCGCACGCCGATGCTCGCCTCGCCGATTTCACTTCCCATCAATGCGAAGATTCGGCTTCCCAAGAAGATTGGACGCGTATTTCCATACCAGTCGATGCAGGAAGTTTCGCACTGAGTCTCGCTACCCGAGGCCGAGATTTGACCGATGCGCGAGATCAAGCCCGACTTTTGAACACCGAAGAACGACACCGACGATACGGCATCCGACCAGAAGCCATCGCTTGCGCCACTTGACTCGTTGACGACCGGCAGTCCAAAGATCCCGCCGAACTGGTTGGGGTGAAAGAAAAACCCGTGGGTTCGCCACTCGGTGATCGACGCTCCCTGAAAATCGAATGCGGGGATGAGCTCCAGCGCCCCGTCCAACTGTGCCGTCATCAACGAGATTCCGTTGTCGGTGTCGACCACGATGAGCGCGCCCACACCAGGCATCGCTTCAACCTTCTGGACCATGCCCGGGACCTTCAGGGTCTGCGTCTGACGCGTCGAATCATCGTAACCAATGACCGAGTATTCCAAGCCTTCGCGCCCTGCCACGTACCAATCGCCGACCCAGCGTTGTTGCGACAACCATCCGCTCTCGTCCGATATCATCACGGCCCCAAGGTCCTTTTGTTTCGCGTGTGCAGAGAATTTTTGAAGCGGAAGGTGCAAAATCTTAGTCTTCGATTCGTCATCGGCGATCACCACACGAAGCACGCCTTCGCGTTCGCTGAACGCCATCTGCGACGAGGGGTAACCCTCTACGCGATGCGTCGCTGCAGCCAAGGTCTTGAGATCGAACGCCACGACACGGTTTTCGCCCCACAGGAAGATGTGGTCGGGAGACACGTAGTGTTCGTCGTACCCGTTGTCGAGCAATGCCCTAGCCTTGCAATCCAGGCTGCCGTCGGCGGGCAGGCGGCAAGAGACGACTGTCTGAAACGACGGAGAATCAGGGAATTCATCCGGGCGAAGCACCGAACTCCAGTTAAAAAGATCTTTTTCGATTTTAAATCCGGCCATTTTTTTGCGGTCGATATACGACAGAATTCGCGGAAATGCGGGCTTTTCGGCGGACGAGTCGACGTAAAACGGCATGTACGTGATCAATCGCCCATCGACCATGCGCGAGGCGTAATTTTCACCAGAATAGTAGTCGTTGGATTCGAAGTAGGTGGATTTCAGTCGCTTGAGCCGGCCCTTCGAGAGTCGAAACGACGAGAACTCAGTCACCTCACCCACTTGAGGCGCATCGTCGTCGGCCATAACGATGCCGTAGCGATAACCGATGACGTAAATCCTGTCCCCGTGGACGAGCATTTCGTCATACCAAACGTCTGTGTTTAACTGCGCCGTCTGGGCCACCCGAATCGAATCACTCAGATGCGCCTGGCCTTGTTTATCGAGATCGACGGCAAAGAGTCGGCCTTGGCGCAACACCACGAGGCCGTTGCCGATGTTTTTAACGATTCCGCCTTCGTCGACCCCCTGCTCTTGGTTGTTGGTGATCGTCGCATTCGAGGCTGAGACTCCGGCATCCCCTGTAGCCGACATACCCATCGCAGACTTGGAGGCCAGCGGCATCGCCACGGCCGTGCGATCAGAGCCGGTATGCAAATATTTTAGAAATTCCGCTTCGGATTTGAAGCCCTTAAACGAGGACTCAAACCCCTTGACCGCCCATGCCGAAGACGACGACATAACCAAAAATACCAGGAAAAACAGTGGGGTGATTGTCTTCATCGTAGATCTCAAGCGTTGAAATTCATTCTAGTGACATCGCGACTCGGGCGAAGTTCCCCTTAGAACGAATTTCGAACGATTTGGATCTCGAGATCTGCGCTGGAACACCTATTCTTTCGTAAAGGGAAACGACCAATCCTCGACTTGGTCTACCCAAAAATAGAGCAAATTCCCTTCAATTTTGTATTGTTTGTAGGCTGGTAAGCCCGCTCCCTCAAAGAGTTTCAGCGAGCCATTTTCGATGGTCCACTCCCACTGATATTCACCGCTGGGAAGCCCCTGGATGCAGGTTCCATTTGAGTTGAACTTCCAATAGTAGTTCTCTCCCTCGGAATCAGTAAAAGACCACGTTCCAAAGAGTGCGGAATCCAAATTGCCCGTATTATTATTGGTATTATTATTTTTGGGCGGTTCAACCGTTTTTGAGTTCAAAATAAGCGAATACGATTCGCCCGTGTCTCTTCGAATCACCTTCAACTCCGCGCGCCCGAACACCTCCACATTGAACGTCACGTCCCCGTCCGCCGCAATCGGCATGGCGGCCACCGAACAGACCGCGTTTTCACCGCGACAAATAATTTCGGTGGCCTGCGGCACACGAATCACGCTGGCGGTCACCGTGTACGTCTGTGAATCAGCGGTGGCCTCTCCGGCGGCACTCTCGACGCTAATGGTTCCAAGCAGCGGCGGGGAGTCGAGCGTGATGGGATTATCGGCTCGCAGCGTGTGATCGACGACCTCTTGAGGGGCGATACCCTCGCGGGCAATCACAACCTCAGCGACCTCGCCTTCTGTGAAATAGGGCAGCGGCAAAGCCACCTCTTGCTTGAAAGTCCCATTGTCCTGAGCTTCCTCCGTCAGAGTTCCTCCGGTGATCGCAAAGCGTTGCGCAATTTGCACCGTCGGGCCAAACGCTGCGCGCAGTCCGTCGGCGACTTCCTGAATCAAGGCTACAGCTGCGTCGACGACCTCATCCGGGTTAATAGTCGAGTCTCCTTCCGCCGCTTTCTCAATGGTCTCAAGGGCGAGCGCAGGCGGTGTTGGACTCGTCTCGGTCGGCAGGTCTTCCTTCTCGCCGGTGGTCACGTACACGGTGACGTTACGCTGCACGATATCGGTAGGGTTCATCTCTGTCGCAGTCAGCACAAGGTCTACGCCAGCCCCCGGGACGCCCCCAACCACATTTCCCACACCTCCAGTCACGCTTTGTACAAAAGTCACTGTTTGGGTCACCGCAAACGCGCCGCCCTCGTTGGCAATATCGGGAACCTCGTCCCTGGCCTCTTCGAAGCGGTCCAAGGCATCGGCAGCCTCATCGTTGCCACCGGCGAACTGGTCCTCATTCCAAGCCTCCACCTGGGTGGTGATCGTTCGGCGCACGTCCCGAGGTTGTTCGTCAAAGAGGTCGATGACCTCTTGGGCAGTGGCACTGTCCGAGACCTCAACCCCTTTATCCTTCAGCAATTTGATCACAGCGGCCCGGCTCTCTGGCGACCCCTCAGCCGTGGTGTAAACCATACGTTGGGTATTATCGGCGAGTTCCCCAAAGCCCTTCAAGAAGCGGTAGGCGCCGATGCTAAGTGTCGCAATTGCCAGCGCGGCAACCACCAGCGGCTGCCGAATCGTCGAGAGGGCTTGCGGATTATTCACGCCCTCGTCGGCGAGCGCGGGAAAATAGAGGGCCTGCTGCTCGAGGAATGCTCGCCGATTGCGCTCGACACTGCCGAGCTCCAACGCAAACTTTGCGCTCTTTTGGCTCGCGACCTCAAGTTGTGCGCGAAGTGCATCTCTCTCAGCGCGCCACGCCTTAATCTCGGCAACCGTTGTTAAAGGCAGGGTGCGAGTCGCTTCTGTCCGCTCTGCAATGCCGCCAGGACCTTGCACCAACTCAGCCAATTCCAAGGATGTCGAATGCGCTTCTGCCGCAGATTCATTGAACGCGACGAGCTCCGGGGATGCCAGATTATCCTTCGACACCGGCTCCGGCTCAGTCGACGATCCGCAGGAAACAAGAAAGAGCAAAACGATTAGAAACAACGCGCGCATGAACACCTCTCGTTCGAGTCAACAGGAGTACTTCGCAAGAATGGTGCCCAAGGGGTTACGGAAAATTGGTCAATCAGCACCCCAGTCTGTTCGCATGGACTGGATAATACATACTCCTAGTACACGACCCCAGGCACCGCAGGCCCAATATCCACGGCCTCATGGCGAATTGGCCCAGAAGATGCTGAAGGCATAGTCGTGCTCATACGTGCACCCAAATCAGCCATACTCCCAGGCCAGCCCATGAATGAATGTCTTATACTCGCCGCTGGCCGCGGCGCTCGTCTTGATCGCCCCAATACCCCCAAGCCCATCGTCCAGCTTGGCGGGCACCCGATCCTTTTACGTACGCTGGATGAGCTGCATCGAGTTGGCATCACCAAGGCCCATGTCGTCGTCGGTTACGAACAGCAACATATTCGCAAGGTCTTGCAGACGCGGGCCTGGGACAACATGGAGGTCGTGCTCCATCAAAACGACGACTGGGAAACCAGCATGGCGAGCTCAGTATTGGTCGCAAAATTTGCGATGCCGCAGACGTTTTTACTCCTGATGGGAGACCATCTTTTTGCACCCACACTTTTTGATCAAATGGTTGCCGTGGACGCAGCCGACAATATGGTGGCGCTTGTCGATGAGAACGTCTCGGAAATCCCCGAATTCGAGGATGCTCTAAAGGTGATTCATCATGGCAACACTATTTCCAAAGTGGGTTGGAACCTCACCGAACCAACCGCGGTCGAAGCTGGATTTATCGCAGCCAATCACCGATTATTCTCTGCGCTAGAAGCAGCTTTGGCCGAAAACCCTGGTGCGGCATTATCTGATGGACTTGCAAGGCTTGCCATCGCTGGCCAGTTGCGGTGCGTTCCAACAAACGGCCAGAATTGGGACGATATTGACACACCGGCTGCGCTTGTAAGAGCCGAAGGCCGCTGGCGCGCGGGCCGTCGCAGCGCACAGATCAAACACGTTGCACCTGAGATCCGCGAACGTACGGTATTCGACTACGTCGTGGGGAAACCCGTCCATACCGATGTCGTGATCGAACGCGGAGCGATTCAGCGTCCCAACCCCGAGACCTTGATTCCAGCGAGCGCTGCTTCTTCACCCGTATTTGTTTTTACCGACGAAACAGTCGGCGATTTATACGGGCGGAAATTCGCAGAAACCCTTACTGAACGCGGTTACGACGTCCATCTGCTTGTGCTTCCAGACGGCGAAGAATCAAAAACAGTTTCTAATTACACGTACCTTGTCGAACGGGTGCTCAGCCGTGGCGTCGACGAACGTTCGGTGTTCATCTCGATCGGCGGTGGCGTGGTTTGCAACGTCTGTGGATTTGTCGCCTCGACGATTTACCGCGGCCTAGATCTCATCCATTTGCCCACGACCTTGATGGCTCAAAGTGATGCCGCAATTAGCCATAAACAGGCCATCAACGGGACCCGCGGCAAAAACATGGTCGGGTCGTATTACAGCCCTCGCATGGTCGTCGTCGACGTCGAGGTCTTGGACACATTATCTGAGCGCCAATTTCAGGACGGCCTGGCCGAAGTGCTAAAACACGGGCTCGCCCAGGACGTCCAGATGTCCGAAAAATTGGTAAATTACGACGGCAATATCCGCGACCGAGATTTTGTCGAGTCGTTAGTGCGCCGCAACGTCGAGCTCAAATGCGAAATCGTTCGCAATGACCCCAAGGAACTTCAGGAAGGCATGGTTTTGCAGTACGGCCACACGGTCGGACACCCCATCGAGCATCTGTCGGGATATTCGCTCTACCATGGCGAAGCCGTCGCAATTGGGATGGTCGTAGCAGCCCGCGTCGCACGCTTGCTGGGCGCATGCGGCGACGACGTGGTCGATTTCCATATCGAATTAATCCGCAAATTTGGCCTACCCTACGAAGTCCCCGCCTACATCGACGCAACCGACATGCTCGCCGCGCTAAAATTTAATAAACGCTACCTACGCGAAGGCACGCGAATGGCGCTCGTCGACCGAATTGGCCACCTTTGGAGCGTCGACGACGACAACGCGATTCCCGTGCCCGAAGAGGTCCTGGTTGAGGCGTTTGAACTCACGCGAGCAAAACGATGAAGGCCATTATTACCGGTGCGGGCAGCGGAATTGGACGCGAGGTGGTCTCGATGCTTGTGGGAATGGGATACGAGGTCTGGGCTCTTGGGCGTCGCCAGGAAGCACTTGTCGAGACTGCCCACCTCTCGGGCTCGCCAGACCAAGTCCACGTGCTTAGCGCGGACGTGGCGAGCGCTGAGAGCATGAAGAACGCGCTGGGTAACCTGAGCTTTGACGTTTTAGTGGCCAGTGCTGGCATCTGCAAACAGGCGAGCCTGGACGACCCGAATGCCGACGAGGTTTGGCGTGAGGTGATGTCCACAAACGTCGATGGCGTCTGGAACACCTTTCGTTCGGCACGGCTCAACGATAATGGCCGTGCCGTGGTGGTTTCCTCGGGGTTGGGGAAAAATGCCCGCGCCCATTACACGGCCTATACGGCATCCAAACACGCGGTTTTGGGCATGACAAAATGTTTTGCCCTCGAGCTCGCCGAGCGTGGAATCCGCGTGAATGCGGTATGCCCCGGCTGGGTCGACACCACCATGTCGCGCGGGGATCTCGTGCGAACAGCGCAGGAAAACGGCACCACCCCAGAGGCCGAATATGCCGCGGCCGTCGAACCCATCGCGCTAAAACGATTTGTAATGCCCGCGGAGGTTTCCCAGCTGATAGGATTCTTGGTCAGCGACGCATCAAGCGCCATCACTGGCCAATCGTATAATATTTCGTGTGGTGAGTTCTTCGGATGAAATTATCGACACGTGATTTTGCAGGACTACGGACTCTGTCTGTCGGCCATGTGACCCATGACCGCTATGGCGAGCAGATCGTACCAGGTGGCTGCGCGTATTATGGCGCTCAGACCTTCCACCAGCTGGGCGCACAAACTCAGTTATTGACGGCCGTTGGTGATGATTTTCTGGCTTACGAGGCGCTGGCGCTCTTTGAAACGCACGTTCTGAAAGGCGGAAACACGACCGTGTTTTCCAATATTTATCCGCCTGGTGAGCCTCGACTTCAAATCGTGGAAACCCAGGCACCATCCATTGCGCCAGCACAGCTACCCGCCAAATTCCGCGGTGCAGACGTACTTTTTGTTGCACCGGTGATGGGCGAGTTGATGGAGCCTGGTTGGGTCGCCGCGGCAAACGCCCGCATCGCCTGTGCGGGTTTGCAGGGTTTTTTAAAAATCGGCGCTGAACCTCTGGGCGGTGGCCGTCGAGTCCGTGCTCTCCCCGAAATGATTGACCCCGCCCTGCTTCACGGATTCGATGCCGTATTTTTGAGCGAGGAAGACGTCGCGATGGTCGGCATGCCAGAATTTTTGGACCAAATCATCTCATCCGTCCCGATCGTTGCGGTCACGGACGGCGAAAACGGCTGCACGATCTACGAAGGCGGCTCCAGCTTTAGGCTTGGGGTCTTCCCATCCAATACCGTCGACCCTACCGGCGCGGGTGACACCTTTGCCGCCGGCATGTCGCTTGGGCTAGGCCTTGGTTGGTCGACGCTGGATGCTGCTAGATTAGGTACCGCCGCGGCATCGGTGATTGTGGAAGGTTGGGGAGCCCAGACGGCTTCGGATCTAAAGCAGACTTTTGAACGATTCGCCGATATCGCCATTCAGAATCATTGATGGACTACATGAGCGGTTAAGCGTGTCCAAAAGTCATCCTTCAGAACGCTTTCTTCATTTAGCCTGAGTTCTTGGGCCAGCTCCAGACATTCGCCAATATTCGAAGTGGTCAACAAATCTTGTTCAATCAGCTCCAGACATAGACCTTCGAAAGCAATTTCATACTCGTCATGGAAGAGGTAGTCCTGAACGAACCCAATGGCTTCAGCCGACAATAGATTTTCGGTTTCTTCCAAGATTTTTGAAATCCTCGCCACTATCTCAATCCAGTCGATTTCTGCTTTTGACATGTATCTCGCCATTTTTTAGGTCGAACATCAGCAAATATTACAGAGACGTTCGACCTATTCTGCGCACATCGCAACATCATGAGGATAGGCGTGACTTAATGGAACACCATTAGTTACGGTAACAACGACAGCCTCTCGAACCACCACCGAACCGTGTCCGAACGCTCCGCGACGCTATTGCGCAGATAGGGTTTCGCCGCGCCCAGATAATTCCGTATCCATCGAAGCTTTAGTAGGATTCCTCGGTCGACTTCGGTGACCGGTTTTCCGACCAATGACCGCAGATCTTCGGAATCAAAACTTTCCATCAGCGCATGAATGATTTCGGAAAGTCTGCTTTCACATAACTCTTCGGACAAATCTCCAAATCGGCTGATTAGGCCAGCCCTCAATAAAAGCTCCGGCACCATCACCGCCGAAAGTGGCTCACCGGCCTCGACGAAACAACCCCACGCGCGCAGAGCGACATTTGCGGCATGCAGTCGTTCTTGGTGACCGATGTCTTCAAATGACAGAGCACGAGCCTTCGCAACGAAACCCAACGCCAGCCAATTGAAGTCAGCGGGCAGTTCAGTCCAAAGGTTTCCATCGACTTCTGAAGCCAAAATCTGGTCGATTTTTTCGGCCAGGCTGGCCGTGTGGTCGATACTCAAAAAACGCTCCATATTTTTCCGATATTCTTTCACCAACCGGTGCGTAAGGTTCAAGGAAATATTCTCGATACCTATCGAGCAACGCCTTACTCACTATGGCCCAAAGTCGTCTGGAGTGAACGCAAATCGGAGACCATAGGAATCGGTTTGTTCTCCAACTCCGAGAATTTCGCCCAATAGCGGATAGTATCCCAATGAATCTCGTAGTCGCTGCGTAAATAAGACAGAGTCGTCGCCCAAAACGGCCGGAAATCCTCTAGATTCAGGGGTGGGTCCTCAATTTGAGCGTCGTGAAAGCTCTGGATAATGATCTGCATAAGCGACCAACGCTCTTCGTCCGACTTCGCGACCACATATAAAGCCACTGCCGGAACAACGAGTTCAGGTTTGGCGATCTCCCATTCCCATTCTTGGCTCAAATCATCGAAGCCGACGGCTAGTTTGGTCGCCAAAGCAATCTGGGTTTTTCTGGATGCATATGGGATTTTTCGCTCGCTCATTTTCATATCTTCGTTAGAGCTATGCATAAATTTAGGAGTTAAGTTTTTCCAAAACTCGGATTTAAACCCATAAGATCACGACCTCAAATAGATTCAGGCACACCCAACCCCTGGGCGCCCGAAGTTATCAAGCGCAGAATCGCAATGAAGGCCATAGGAGCCACGCGGACCAAGCGCAACGGTGTGCTGCCTGAAACCCGACACCTGAAACCCGATACCTCAAGGCAGGTGATATTTCGGTCCGTCGACCACGCAGATTCGCCCATTTTCGACCTCGTCGATCAGAGCTGAATCAAGGTTCGACAAATGCACCCACCAACGTGGCATTGGCTCGAAAGGTGCTTTATTTGGCGTGCTTGCGATCGCCAGTGAATAGAGGTCCAAGGGGCCATCTGCCGCGCCGAGAATCGTGTGAACCGTGTTTCGATAGGACGAAATATGGCCACGGGCACGATCAAAAGCCTGTTCAATCCGCTCGGATCGTTGAACACCGTGGCCTGGCAGCAGTAATTCTATGGGCAATTCAGCCAAACGCTCCAGGCTCTCGGCGTAGGTTTGAAGGTCATCGCCCATGCCGCGGGACAAGGGCGTGGGCGTCGCCAAGATGACATCACCCGAAAATAGCCATCCTCTGGACGGCTCAAAAAGGGCGATATGATAGGGGTCATGACCGCGCGCATCCACGACTTGCAGCTCGAGGTCCGCGACTTTTATCGACGCGCCAAACTCATAAAGGTCGGCGTTTCGTACCGGTTCTTCGCCAAATTCATCGACCATTCCGGCAAAATGATTTCCCTTACGAACCCCCTTATAGGCTTTGGCCATCATCGTGCGGGCGGGCTCGGCAAACGCCATTTCGCCCCAGGCCGACCAATCGTTGGTGGCGTCTTGGTAGGCATGCCAGGCCTCAAGATGTGGTGCCACGCCAGCCCACGTCGTTTGCGGTGCGTCACTACGACGGCTCAATTGAGCCGCGAGGCCCATATGGTCGATATGCGTATGCGTGTAGAGCCAATGGTGCACGGTTTCGACCGTGCCGCCCAAAACGCCAAGGGCTGATTCCAAACCGGCGAGCGTCCAAGGCCAGCCTGGATCGATGACGACAAGGCCAAGGGCGGAGCGGTAAATCCAGGTGTTGATCAACAACGCCCCGCGCGGATTAAACAGACGCAGACGAAAAAGATCCTCGGCGACCTCATTTAGGGTTCCCCAATCTTCCGAGATGTTCAGGCGTTGCGTCATTTCGATTCCTTCAGGGGCAATCCCAATGCGCGAGCCACCAGACGGGCATCGCGCGGGACGTCATCCCCTGGCACGAGGCGATAGTCCATCGCGGCTCGCAAAGCTACCTCGACATCAAGCTCGCCGGCTGCAGCTTTTTCAAGCGCTGCAGGGTCGGTGATGCCAGCGATGCGCATGCAGTGGGCACCCTGGATGTTTACGACATCCGGAAAATGGGTCGCGATTAATACGTGATCGCCCATCTGGACCCGCGCCTCGACCACCTCTTTTGCGATCGCGGCACCCTCATCTGGATGGGTTCCTCGCCCAAGCTCATCAAAGAGCCATAACGTGTTTGAGGTTCCCCACCACGAGACCAATCGACGGACCTCTCGACCAAAAGAAGACAGACCCCGAATCGCCTCGTCGGCATCGGCGCCCACATAAACCACGTGGTCAAAAGGTCGGACTTCGCATTCTTGGGCTGGCGCCGGCATGCCGTGACGCAGGCACCAATGGCAAAGCCCCACCAGACGCAGCAGTGCGGACTTGCCGCCCATATTGGGGCCAGTCACCACCATCAAGTTCGTCATCGTGATATCGACTCGCTGAGGAGCCTCAAGGTCGATCGCGTATCCGGCTTGAATCTTCGTCGCATCGGCCCACCTGGGAAAAGACCCGCCGATCTCGTCGCGAAGGCGCAATTTGGCGAGATCGAAATCCAGGACACTCAGAAAATCCTGCGCGTCTTGAAGAACCTCACGGGCGGCAAAAACATGCGACGAGATCGCCTGCAGAACTTTCGCTACACATGCGTCATGAAGTGATTGCGCCTCTTTGAGAGCCACTTCGGCGTCTTTCAATGCTTCCGAATCGAGCACCCAGGCATCACCACTCCGTGTCAGCCCTGCAGCACCTTGAAAGGCTGGACCGCCATGCCCATGTCCGTGGATATCAAATCGCAGCCCAAGGCCGGCAAAGCCGGATTCCAGGTCCTTGCGCAGGGCCGAAACTTCACGGCGAGCGCTCTTTAGGGCCGCCCGCGCACTCGCAAGTTCGGGCTCGTTCGCGTCGCTCACCAGAAATCTAGCGGACGGCGTTTCTTCGGGATGAATGGCATTCAGAAAGGTCCGCAGTCCATCGGCTTGTCGACGGCATACACGCTGCAAAGGCTCGAGCTCTGCAAGGGCCTGCATCGCATGAAACCCGAACCTCTTCAGGGCAAAAAAATCGCCTTCGGTTCCCACCCAATCCGTGTCGACAAGCTGGTTCAACAACGAGCGAAGGTCGGGAAGCTCTCGCAGATGACCGCGAACTCGATTCTCTCGGTCATTATCGCGCGACCAGAGTTCAACCGCCTTCAGACGCCCCCAAAACTCGCCCCATTCATCATGGGACATCGGCGTTCTGAATCCAGACTCACGACGGCACAGCGCACTGTCGGGCGTCAGGCGAGCGATCAAAGCGGGCACACCGATCAACGTGCGGGTCGTGTCGTCACAAAACCCCTGGACCGCGTCACTTGTGATTTCATCACGCGGCGTTATCCTCAACTCATCCGACATCAAAATCACCTGAGGGACAAAAATGGGCGAACACGATTCCGACAACGCATCTTCAGGCTCACATACGATACCTACAGAAGCAATCGATCAAGGCTCAACCGTAGAGTTAGACCGATACACCATCATGCAACGCGTGCAACAGGATATGCGCCTGACTGACAATCCGACCGTCAGGATGCCGGCGCAGACTGCAGAGAGTGAGGAAAGCGAAGACACCAAGGCCACACAACAGCTTCCAGCGATCACCGAGAATACAACTCTTCAAAGCGCAGATCCGACGCTTCTGGCGGCTTTAAAAGTGCCGGACACGAACATGAAAACTTTGGACATCGTGATGGAGCCGATTTCGGCGATTTCTGGAGCGATCACGACGCCGATTTCGGCACGAATGGAGTTTGAAGCCGTGATCCAAGAAGGAGGCGTGATTCAGATTCCCGAGGTGTTTCTAAGAAGTGGCCACGCTCGGAAGGGCCTGCGAATCCGAGTCATCGCGGACCTGGCTTAGGAGTCGCAAATCGGCGCACCAATCACAATGAAGGGCTAACGCCTGTGCCACCAACAAAAAGGCCGGGCTGGAGCCCGGCGCACCAATCACAACGATGGTATCGCCTAACAAAAAAGCCGGGCTGGAGCCCGGCGCACCAATCACACCAACAAAAATGCCGGGCAAGAAGCCCGGCAAAAACTGATAACTGAAAACCGATAACGGCCGAAGGCCCTCAGCGACGGTAAACGAAGGTGCTCTCGGTCGTTGTCATGCCTTCTTCGTCACGCGCCACCACGGCAATTCGGTTCATACCCTTGAAGAGCGGGACACTTGTGTCGATCTTGATCTTGTCGCCGCTGGTATGAACGTACTTCAGTTTGCGCGAGTTAAACTGCGCGTTGTCTCGGTTGTAGACGTAGATGTAATAATCCTTGACCCCCGAATCATCCGACGCCAGCCCCTTAAGATCCACCTTGGTTGAGGTGGTCATGAACGACGCAGGCGTCAATTCGATCGACGGAGGCTGATACATCATCGAGGGCTTCATCCCTGCAGCTGCACCCGCCGTATCTTGGACGGTCACAGCGCTGGCTGGAATCCAACCCGAGCGACCATTCAAGTCCACCTTGAACCAACCCTCGGTCTTGCCGAGCACCGGAAGATGCGACTTGGCAGCAGCCACTGCGGCAACATCCGAGGTCGTCGACGCTCCCGAGAACACCTTGGCGGGGCCCGCGGTCACGATCGCAAACCCTTTCTGTGCGCCAAGTTTGCCGTCTTTCTCGAAGAACGGAACGGTGAATTTCTTGGCCGTCAGCTGACGGTAGGTCGTGTCGTAAACATCGACCTCAAGATCGATCATGTTGTTCTTGGGAGCAGCTTTGACGTCGAATTCAAATTCCACCGACACCTGCTCGCCGACCTTGATCGCCGGGATCTTTTCGCGGCCAGCCTTAAGGTAGACCGCTTCTTGCGCCAGGCTCTTCAGGAAGACAATCGTCTCGTCACTGTCGGCACGGCCAACATTTTTGACGATGACTCGGAGCTTGGCGTTTTCGTTCAGCGAAAGTCGCCCGTCGCCCGATGAATCAGTCACTTCGTAAGAAAATGCGAATTGCGGAAGCAGGTTGCCTTCAATGATCAGCGGAAGCTCGACCTTATTGTCGAATGGGACGTTATCGTCGCTTAGCGACAAGGTCACCAAGTCGTGGCGCGAAGGCACGTCACGAGGGATGCTCACATCCACGCTCCACGAGCGTGACTGACCAGGATTAAGCTTCCCAAGGACGAACTCACGATCATCAAGCGAGGCATTATCACTGACCGTCATTCCCTTGAGGCGATAGACAGGTTTATCCGAGTTGTTCGTAACCGAGAGTTCGAGTTTGAACTTGTCTCCGGCCTTAACGTTGGTCGAGGTCGACGACTTGAAGTCGACGGCAAGTTTAGGGCTCTTCGGCGAAGTTCCTTCACTCCAATCGATGCCGTACTTCTTGAGTTCGCGCTTGATAGCTTCGTTTTCGGCTTTGGCCGCTGCGTCGAGTTCAGGAAGAAGCTTTTCAACCAATTCCTTTCGGTTCCACGTCGTGCCCGCTTTCGCGATCAATCGCTGAGCAAGTTTGATTTCGAAATCTTCGCGGAATTTGTCGGGCTCTTCGATCTCGGGTTCCTCATCCTTGTCCTTATTCTTTTCGTACTTCGCGATCTTGTCGCTCAACTCTTTGTCGAAAAAGCGGATCGAGTGTTGGCCGAGCTTCGCTTTCTTGGTCGCATCATTGGTGAGGTGAGAGCTCAGGTCGCCTTCGCGAATCACATTCAACGAAGGGAACATGTCCACGAGGTCGCGAGTCAGAATCACCGGCGCAGAATGGAAGTCGGGGATGATGCCCGTGCTCTGAATCGAAATTCCACCTGGCGTCAGGTATTGAGCCACGGTCAACTTCAGCGCTGATTCATCCGGGAACGGCGTCAGCACTTGCACTGAGCCCTTTCCGAATGTTGTGTCACCAACCACGACGGCGCGGTCGAGATTCTGCAACGCACCTGCCACGATTTCGCTGGCAGAAGCACTGCCCGCGTTCACGAGCACGATGATCGGGTATTTCGGCTCGGTGCCAGCTGCGTGAGCCTCACGGCGTTCTCGCACGACATTTCCTGCGGACACGGTGCTGACAATCACACCGGAATCCACGAACAGATCGCTGATGCGAATCGCCTGATCCAAAAGCCCGCCTGGATTGTCGCGGAAGTCGATCACGAGACCGTTCATTCCGCCCATCTTCGTCTTCAGATCTTCGAGCTGCTTCTTAAGGTCCGAATAGGTGTTGGCTTGGAAATTCTTGATTTTTACATAACCGGTTTTGTTCGACAGGGCTTGAGATTCCACGGAGTCGATCTTGATGATCGCACGCGTGATGACGAATTTACGTGATTCGTCCCAGCCCTTTCGAAGAACCCAAAGGTCGACGTCAGTGCCGGGTTCGCCGCGAAGCATATTCACTGCGTCCGTCAGGCTCATGTTGACCGTCGATTCCTCGCCGATCCGTGTAATGCGGTCCATCGTCTTGAGGCCCTTTTTCGAGGCCGGTGTTCCGTCGATGGGGCTGATGACTGTCAATTGGCCGTCACGCAACGAAATCACGATACCAAGCCCGCCGAACTTGCCGCCGGTCTGGGTCTGCATCTCTTCGTAATTCTGAGGAGGCAAAAGATTGGAGTGTGGGTCGAGCGTCGAGAGCATGCCGTTGATGGCTGCATACTCGACGTCCTGATATTTCATGTCGGCGTTTGGCTTCAGGTGTTGCTGAACAAATCCAAAAATTTCTTTCAGACGGAAACTCATCTCCCAGAGGCTCTCGATCTTCGCGATCTCGAACTTCTTGGATTTTTCGTTCACCGAAACGACCGCGCTGGTCGGGTGAGCGTCGCGATCCTTGTCGAAAGCAACCACGACCTCGGGGATCGAGTTTTGAATTTCATCGAGCGCGTAGACCAACATCTTGTTGGGATCGATACGCTCAGGCTCGACGTAATTATCCTTCACCTGAAGCAGCACGCGATTCAGGATCTTCAACGACGAGAGGTCGTAATCCGTACTTGCGTCTGATGCGGACCATGCGGTGTTGCGAAGATCAAACTCCACACCCCGGTCACTAAATTGAACGCTGAGCGCAAATGCGATTGCGAG
Source organism: uncultured Bradymonadales bacterium (assembly GCA_964394615.1). Lineage (GTDB taxonomy): Bacteria > Myxococcota_A > Bradymonadia > Bradymonadales > Bradymonadaceae > JBFFMO01. The sequence goes on from CAYMYJ010000002.1 coordinate 56,133, forward strand.
CGCGATGGTCGCCACGACGTACCGACCGTGGTCCCTAAAGAATTTCATTTTGACGGCCTGTATTCAGAAAGTTCAGCTCTATTTGAGAGTGTAGGTCCTTGTACGCCACGCGACAAGGAAACAGCCTCTCCTATGGAACATAGAAAGAGGCCAACTTCATCCCCGAACCCCAAAATTCTACTCGGAGAGTTCGCGAGAATCGCGAGCAAAGAGCCAAAGTGCGCCTACAACAACCCATAAACCAAGCCCCGCCCATAGGAGCGACCAGAACGTCGCGGGCAAGCCGGTGAACTGCGCCATATTAAGCGCATCGGTGTGTTGGTCCGAGCCGACCGTGATCGAAAACAGCGTTTTCAACCCTCGAAGGCTATCCAGCGTGGTGTGCGCCGCAAGGAACATCAAATACGTGTGTGCCAGACCTCTGCCACCAAAGGCGCCGACTCCAATGGTCAAGAGCCCAACCCCTGCGCCCACGGCCCAGGTCAGCAAGCCACCGGTCACCGAGATGTACACCACGGTGGCCAGCAAAACGATCCCGCCCATGGCAAGTCCGGCGGTCCCGCTTTTTTCGACATTACGGCGCTGCACGCCATAAGCGATCAAGGTGCCGCCGAGTCCCGCGCCAATCATGGCGATCCACTTGGAGCCGTAACCCGCAAAAGCGAGCGTCGCCAGCACCGTCACAGCACCAACGACCACCAGAGTGGCGGAGGCCCGACTCGATCGGCGCGCCGTCAGAAGCAAAATCGCCCCCACGATCACCGAGCCCAGGTAGCCCGCAGTGCTGATGGCCATATTCCACCCGCCCCAGGTCTTGGTCAGGCCACTCGTGTCCCACGAGACATGCATGCCCTCCACTCGACCGCCCGTCAGAACCGCCGCGAGCGCATGACACGACTCGTGAACAAAGGTCCCAAAGAGATCGAATGGGTACAAGAACCAGTGCCCAAACGGCACGAAGGCGGTCAGCAAGCTGGCCAAAAATGCAACGATTAGAAGGGTTATGGACGGTCTGTCTTTCATGGAGTCACCTCACCGCCATACAACATGACGCCTCAACGATCGTATTCCTTGACCTACTGGAGGCACTCAAGGTCGAGGCGGTCGATGAAACCATCGCAGTCGTCATCGATGCCGTCGGTGCAGTCGCGCTCGAACGTCGACGAAGGTTCGCAAACCTCGGTCGGCACGCCGCAAGCGGCGAGCACATTCAAGACACCTTCGGTCGAGACAGCGACTTCGTCGCAAAGCAAGGGGCACAATTTGATCGTTGTGCCTTCGACGTAAAAACCGCGGTCTCCGCAGAGATTCGCCGCAGTCTTACTGACCAGTTCGGTGGTGTCTGCCGGAGTCGCCTTCCACTCAAGCGCGATGCCATCGGTCAAAATCTGCTGACCTGCAGGCGCATCGGGCAACGCGATTTCACAACCGATCTTGGATTGTTCGATCACACCATGTGCGATCTCGCGGAAAACCACATCGTAGGAGTCAAACGAACAAACCGGAAAGCGAAGCCCCCCCGTGGCGATCGAAAGCTTCTGATACTCAGGAGCCGCATCTTCGCCAGTAGAGCAGGTCGAATCGACGATCGCGTCCGTCGGAAGCCAAGCGTTGGCGCCATTATCATCAAGCCCAATGATGCTATGAAAGACGTAGTTTCGTTTGCCTGCCGTTCCAAACTGGCTTCCCAAAGCGAAGAGCTGAGTTTCGAAGTTAGCCGCGGTCACTGTGGAGTTGTCTGGGAAGCGCCCAGTAGGATCATCGTCGGTGATTTCGACGATAACCTTGAACGCATCCTCACGCAGCCACTGCTTATAACCATCAGGTGCAAAGCCGTTCTTGTCGGGACTGTCGTAGGCTCGAATCAGGGCCTGCAACGAGTCATGGCTGCCAATTTGAAGATCGTAATGAAAGAAGTTGCTCGTGTTCACGGGCGCATTTGGCGGAGGATTGCAGGTGCCGCCAGAAAGCGGCTCTGAAACACAGACGTCCTCGTCCTGCCAGTCTCCGTGGCTTGTCACCATGATCACGCGAAAATCCAGACCGCTGGTGCGAATGATATCGGCGAAGCTGGCGTTGATATTTTCACCGACTGAGCGAGCTTCGTCACTCATCGAGCCCGAGTTATCGATCACAAAAATGATGTCGACCGGCTTTTCTTCAAGGCTCGCTGAATACCGTTCAAACCCGCACGGCACGTCGGATTCGTTGGGATTGCTGCCTGAAGTCGCTTCGGATCCGTCCAAGAGGCCGTCTCCGTCGGAATCGGCGGCCAGCGGATTGGTCCCCAGATTTCGTTCTTCGCCATCGGTCAGGCCGTCCCCATCCGAGTCCGGATTATTAGGATCGGTGCCAAGAGTGGCTTCATCCGCATCGGAGACGCCGTCACCGTCGGAATCCGGGGCAGTCATGTTATTCGTGACATTATTGGGTGTGTTGTTGGTTCCCGAAGCATTATTGGTCGACTGCGAGGTGTCGTCGCTGCAAGCGCACAGCACCAAGGCGATAGCAAGTAGGAGGTTTCTGGAAGTCACGTGGGGTCACCCTTAATCAGTTGATATATCCGGGGAGTGTATCGGCAATTGCTCATGTTTTCCACTCGTAGAAGCTGCAAAGTTGCGCCACACATAGGTGTGTGGTAATTCCTCACGTCGTGAACTGACGCCCGAATTACCATCCCAACTCGAACGAGTGGAGCCACATGAGCAAGGCGCGAACGCCGTCTGGAAGCTTCATCAGCTGCCTAATGGCCCTATTGCTGACGGTCCCGAATCCTGCCTTCGCGCAAGGATTCGAGTTTGGCGAAGATGACACTGCAACCAAAACCGATACGAAATCGAAGTCCAATGACGACGATGACGATGGGGGTCTTGAGTTCACTTCCGACGACTTGTCGGAGGAAGACACCAAGGTCGAGGAAAAAATTCCTCAGGTGGCAGTGGTCTCGATCCCAAGTGACGATAACGATCCCGAGCGACGCGCCGAAATTCAGGCGAAAATGCTTGAGTTTGCCAAGTCGGTCCCAAAGATCCTCGTGGCAGGCCCGGAAACCGTTCTGCCTGGACTTCAGGGTCGAGACCTCGCCTCGTGCGTGACCGACCCGATCTGTCTTGGGTCGGTGGGGGACGAAGCACAGGTCGACCGAATTCTTCTGACTCGCGTGAAATCTGGGCCAGATGGTCTTCAGCTCGACACCGATTATTTCGAAGTCCAAGACCGACTCTTCATCCGTTATGACTCCAAGAAAGGACTCAGCGGAACTTCCGACCTTGTCGAAGCGGTCGTGCCTTCCATGAAGATCGTCCTCGATATTCGTGATGGCTCGAGCAAACAGACCTATGTCGGCAAAGAAGATTCCAGCATGGTTCAGAGTATCGTGGCCTACGGGGCTGCAGGACTCGCCGCAGCATGTCTGGGTGCAGGAATCTATTATGGCATGGATGCGTCATCGCAAGTGGATGATTTTGAAGCCGCTAAACGTGCGGACGGGACCTACCCGTTCACACAAAAGAAGGCTCAGGACATGATCCGCGATGCCGAGAGCAGCGCCACCACAGCCAACGTTTTCTACGGTTTGACCGCGGCTCTGACTGTCACTAGCGTGGTGTTCTTCCTGATCAAAGGCGGCTCTGATGTCTCCAACGATCAGGAACGGACGATCAATGATTTTCATATCAGCCCGGTGATTACCGAAGCTGGTGCCGGCGTTGGCGCCGGATTCACGTTCTGAGGATAGTCATGCGCTTATCTCATCTAATTGCTGTTGCTGGTGTAAGCCTCATTGCAGGTCTTTGGACTGGTTGCACGGTTGACCTCACTGCCGACGAAGAGCCTATTTACCAATGCCTTTCCGACGATGATTGCATCGACGGATACGAATGTCGGTCAGACGGTTTATGCCATAAACTCTCGGTCGACATAGACCCGCTTTGCATTGATAAGGATAACGACGGCTACGGCGTCGGTACCATTGAGGAACGCAAAAAATGCTCTCTTTGCGAGACCTTGGGCCTCTGTGATGAAGATTGCGACGATAACGACAAAACTCGCAGCCCTGGCGCGGGCGAGGCTTGTAACGGTCGCGACGACAACTGCAACGACGACATCGACGAGCCTACGCTTTGTGAATCAACGCAGGATTGTCTGGCACTTAGCCCCTACATTCCCGCAAACACGTCGGTAACCTGTGAAAACCAGCAGTGTGTGGTTAAAATGAACACACAGATTTGCGCCACAGAAGGCTGTCCTTGCAATGCGGACCCTATCGCGTGCGAAGCCAGCGCATATGCGCCTGTTCCGGATCCCTCCGAATGCCTCTGAAAAGACCGGTAGGCCAATAGGCCTGCCGCGTTTTCGGTTTTCGGTTCTCGGACGCACTTCCTGACGTTCCACCCGACTCCCTTCAAATCATAGATATCAAAGGCAAAGGGCTTGACGGGCGCTTTCGTCTTGAACAAGCCATTCGACAAGATAGGATGGAATCAGATCGTTGTTAAATCTGGGCGGGAGGTCTTGTCATGCGCTTATCTCATCTTATTGCACTCGTTGGCGTTTGTTTCGGAATGGGTCTTTGGGCCGGTTGCACCGTTGACCTCAGTGATCCAGGCCCAGGACATTTTCAATGCGCCAGCAGCGCAGATTGTTTGGAGGGCTATGAATGCCGAGCCGACAACCTTTGTCATGAACTCACGTTAAACAACCAGTGGTTTTTTTGCATCGACAACGATGGTGACGGTTATGGCGTGGGGACCATCGAGGAACGACAGGGATGTCCGCTCTGCGAAAGCCAAGGCCTTTGCGACGAAGATTGCGACGACAGCGACAAAACTCGCAATCCAGGTGCGGGCGAAGCGTGCAATGGTCGCGACGACAACTGCAACGATGACATCGACGAGCCAACCACTTGCGCGAGTGCACAAGATTGTCAGGCTCTCAGCCCCTACATCCCGGCGAACACGTCGGTGACCTGTGAAAACCAGCGATGCGTGGTCAAAATGAATAATCAGTTCTGCACTCCTGCACGCAACGATTGTCCATGCGCCGAGCCCGTCGCATGCGAAGCCAGCGCCTATATGACTCCGGCCGAATGCATCTGAGTGAGGCCTTCGGCGTTTTCGGTTGTCGGTTGTCGGTTGTCGGGTGTCGGTTGTCGGTTGTCGGTTGTCGGACTGGCTATTCTGACGCGGCGAGTGAATCGCAATGCAGCTGCGGACCAACTCCCTTGACCTCCTGAGACCTGACCTCCTGAGACCTGACCTCCTGAGACCTGACCTCCGATTACGATGGAGCCTGTTCATGCGCTTATCTCATCCTATCAAGGTCATTTATGTTGGCCTTCTTTTAGGTCTTTGGACCAGTTGCACGGATGACGGTGGGACCACTCCCACTGGCTGCGTTAACAACGAAGGTTGTTTGGAAGGGTATGAATGCCACGGCGACGGCCTTTGTTATGAAAACGCGATCGTCGACGACGTGTTTTGTATCGATAACGACGGCGATGGCTATGGCGTCGGTACCATCAAGGCTCGCCAAAAATGCCCTCTATGCGAGAGGTTGGGTCTTTGTGGTGAAGACTGCGACGACAATGACAAAACGCGCAGCCCCGATGGTGGCGAAGGCTGCAATGGGCGCGACGACAACTGCAACGGTGAGATCGACGAGCCAACCCCTTGCAACAGTGCGCCAGATTGCCAGGCCCTTACTCCCTACATCCCTGCGAACACGTCGGTGACCTGCGAAGACCAGCAATGTGTGGTCAAGATGGACACACAGCTCTGCTTCAATGGCGCGAACCCTTGCCCTTGCAACGCAGAGCCCGTTGCGTGTGAAGCCAGCTCATATGCGACGGTTCCTGCCACCTCCGAATGCCTCTGAGGGCCGTCGGCGTTTTCGGTTCTCAGTTTTCGAGCGGGCAGATTTGATGCGTCGAGTGAATCGCAATGCAGGCCATAGGGGGCCTGCGGACCAATCACCCTGACCGCCTGAGACCCGACCTCCCAACACCCGAGACCTGCCTCCTGAGACCTGACCACCTGAAACCCGACCTCCTGACACCCGATACCCGACAACCGAAAACTGAGTTATCCTAGGCTCATGCAACCCACCGCAAATCCCATCGACATCACAGGTAAAACGCTCGACGGGCGCTTTCGCCTTGAGCGCGCGATTGGGCAAGGTGGGATGGGCACGGTGTACGAGGCCACTCAGCTTTCGGTCGGTCGCAAAGTCGCGGTCAAGACGATCAGGGCAGACGTGATCAGCCCATTGGTCGAGGGCCGTTTCATGCAGGAAGCGCGCGTCCTTGCCGACATTCGCCATGCCAACGTGATTCAACTTGTGGAATTTGGCCGAGATCCAGAACTGGATGTCCTCTATTTCGCGATGGAGTTTGTGGCGGGCACTTCACTGGCGAGTGTGATGCGCCAAGGCGCGTTGGCACCTGAATTTGCGCTCGAGGTCGCCCGGCAGATTTGTTCAGGGCTCGCTCAGGCCCACGCCGCCGGCATCATTCACCGCGATCTCAAGCCTGAAAACGTGATGTTGACGGTCAGCGCCGAGAACACCCTGCAGGTGAAATTACTCGACTTCGGAATCGCTCAGGCGATTGCTGCCGAGACTCGCCTCACCGCAACCGGCGCCATCACGGGAACGCCGCATTATATGTCGCCGGAGCAAGCTCAGGATTTCAGGATCACCTCGGCCAGCGACCTCTACAGCCTGGGGGTGATCCTCTACGAGATGTTGAGCGGCAGCCTTCCCTTCCGCGCAGACACGCCGCTTGCGCTACTTTTTAAACACGTTCAGGAACCGCCCGTACCACTGGACGACCAAACTGCAGGTCTGCCGGATGGTGTCTCGGATCTCGTCATGGACCTGCTTGAAAAATCGGCGCAGACGCGGCCCTCAAGCGCGACCGAGGTAGGCAGGCGCATCGACGAACTGCGACGTCGACTGAAAATGCCCACACTTGAAATCGAAGTCGTAGATGGCTTGCCAACTTTTGAGGCGTGGAAAGCCACCCACCATTCGATACACGAATTTCAGCACTCAAGCGCTTTGGTGGCGCAGGTCGAGAGGCCCAAAAAACTCAGCTGGCCAAACTTGATTGGCCTGCTGCTCTTCATCGGCGCGACCGTCGGTGGCTTGTATCTACGAAACGACACCATCCCTGAGCGCGCCCCTGAACCGCCCGTAGAAAAGATCGAGGCACCTGAGCAGGGAATCGTCTACATGCTCGCAGCGAAGCATATAGAGCTTGCTCAACGCTCTGCAGTGGAAGAAATGGCCGTCCATTTGAGGGAAGAATCCGACGCGCGGGAAGATCTCGAAATTTCGGCGACGCCAAAAGGCCCAAAACCTGCCGGACCGTCACGTGAGGTCGTGACAAAAACCACCAAAGTCGAATCCCAGCCTGAAGCTGTGCCCAAGGGCCAAAAAACCCGTGCCGTCAATGCGGCAGGAATCGTTCGAACCACGGTTCCGCCCATCGATGATGCCACTCTTGCAATGCGTAAATTCAAAGCAGGCGGCACGTGCGACGGCACCCAACACTGTGTGTTTGAGAGCTCCGAAGCCCCTGGACATGTGGCGTGCCTGTCGAAATCGACCTGCAAAGCCGACTGCATCATCGGAAACTGCAAACAGTATTGCCTGGACGAAGCCACGTGCGAGTTTTCATGCACCGGTGGTGGATGTCAGCGCATGGCGATTCCCACCGCAAAAATGACTGAAAAGGACTAGACCGACGCGGGTCGAAGCTTGCGGTAGAAAAACGCGCACATCGCGATCGTTGCAATCGCAATCAGCTGGCTTGTACTCAGGCCCAAAGCCTCGCCTCTAGGATCAGCGCGGATGAACTCCACCATGAATCTGGCCGAGGCGTACATCATCCCCATCACCAAAATCAGCTGTCCATCAAAGGTCTTGCGGGGCCGCAACCACAAGTAAACAAACGCAAAGATCGCAAACGCGTACGCGCTTTCGATGAGTTGAGTCGGCCAAACAGGCAGACTCGCCTGAATCCCCTGTGCCCATTGGGTCGAAAGCATGGAGTGCAAGTGGTCAAAATGTTCGTTGTAGGCGGGTGAGCCCACCGGAAATCGAACACCCATCGGGTTTTCGCAAACGGCACCGTAACAGCAGCCGGCTCCAAAACAGCCCAGGCGGCCGATCGCGATCCCAAGTGGCACGCCGTATCCGCCGAAATCCAAAACCTTGACCAGACGCATTCCATGACGTTTGGCGTACACCACCACAAAGGCGACACAGGCCAGCAACGATCCGTAGACCGTGAGCCCGCCTGCCCAGAATTTGAGCCAACGGAAACAGTCTTGAGCCGGATAACACAGGCCATCGTCTGGGCGGCAGATGCTGCCGATATCACGGCCGCTTTGCTGGGCGGTCATACAGTCGATATTGCCGGAACATGGCAGGCCAGAGGCCAACCAGCGGCCCTCAAGCTGAAAGGGATCGGTGCAAAGATGGATATAATCCATCAGGTAGCCGTCCACAAAAACATGCAAGACGCGGCCACCCGCAATGCCCACGATCAAAAGCCAGATCACGAAATCGGCGTATTGTTTTTGTTCAAAACCCGCAGCGTTTGCGTCTTTCCAAGAAAGGCGAGCAGCCAGGATAAAACCCAGCATTAGCGCTACAAAGTAGGTTGGAATCGTGAATCGAAGGTCGCCGTCGAGCCCGACCCACCGACTGTCAAAGAGGGTGGGAAACAATGGGACCTCAGGTAGACTCGGCCGATTCGGCCTCGATCTTAGGGGCTTTTCTAGATTTGATTCCGTCGACGATCATTTCGATGACCATCAGCGAGACACCGATCACGATGAAAGAATCCGCGATGTTGAACGTGGGCCAACGGTAGACGTCAGTCCATTTCCAGACGATGAAGTCGATGACGTACTCGTAACGAACTCGGTCAATCAGGTTGCCGATGGCCCCGCCACACACGAAGCTCAAAGCGAAGACCAGCAGCTGTTGCTTCAGTGCGACGCCACGAAGGATCCACAGGATCACGAGCACCGCGAGGATGCTCACCACAATGAAGAACGGAGCGCGCACAGAATCCGGCGCGTTCGCCAAAAAGCTGAAAGCCGCGCCAGGATTACGTGTGTACTGGTAGTCCCAATGGTCAGGAATCACGACAACTTCACGCCAACGCACTTCGAGTTTCTGCCCGGCCTTGACGGTATCGCTCTCGCGAACGGCAACGGCGGCGTCAGTCGTGGTTGAAAACGCGATGCGTTTGAGTTCGTCCTCGGTATTCGTTGGAGCAAACTCAGAGGCGAGGAATTCCTTAACGGTCTTTCCATCGGCTTCAGGCGGCACATCCAACTGAATGAAGTGGTTGAAAGACCCTCGAGACGTCGCAAGGCGATTCGAAGCAATACCTTTCGTCCACTGGTCCAGACCAACCGCGAATACGATGATCACTAGGACCTGCGCAAACTTAAGCAACATCTCTCGATTCATGACACGCTCAGGAAAAATACGAATTACTGAGTACCCGTCTATAAAGGCCCCGTCCAGTGTTCATTATTCCTGATTCGCCTCGCGCCTTTCGACGTCGAGCTCCATCAGGTCATAGGCACCCACAACGTTCGGAAAGATCTCTCGAGCGTCTTTCACGAAGATATCAGGACGCGGATACTTCTGCGAAAGATGGGTCAGGACCAGCTTTTTCGCCCCGGCCTCAAGCGCACAACGAGCTGCATCCCCTGCGGTCGAATGTCCGCGTTCATGCGCCAGCTTCTCATCGCCAGATGGGTAAGTGGCCTCATGAATCAACACGTCAGCATCACGAGCAAGCTCGATCGCGGCGGGGCAAGGAGAGGTGTCGGTGCAGTACGCGATGCGCACGCCTGGACGGGCCGGCCCCAGCACGTCAGACGGCTGAATCGTTCGGCCATCCTCGAGCACGATCGTTTCGCCCTTCTGCAGCCTGCCAAACATCGGACCTGCTGGAATCCCGAGCTCACGAGCCCGCTCCAGATCGAATCGACCGGGTCGCGGATCCTCGATGTACACGTAGCCCCAGGTCGTAATTCGGTGCCGCAGCGGATGCGCCTCGATGCGAAAGCCATCCCCTTGGAAAACAACGCCAGGGCCTTGTACTTCGTGGGTTTTAACGGGAAATCCCGGCCACAAAATCTGGAGTTCCCTCAAGGTTTTGAACCATTTCCGCAGACCAACCGGTCCAATCACGTCCAAGGCCTCGGTTCGTTGATTCAGCGTCAGCGACCCGATAAAGCCCGGCAGACCGTTCACGTGGTCGCCATGGAAATGTGTGAGCAAGATCCCGCGCAACGCGCCTTGACGCACCGGTGCACGCTGCAACTGAATCTGAGTTCCCTCGCCACAATCGAACATGAACAGGTCGCCGTCTCGAAAGAGAACAACCGATGAGACGCCACGGAATGGCGTCGGTTTTCCGCTTCCCGTCCCCAGGAATACAAGCTTCAGCATCGTGGCTACCAAATCATAGGGCCGGCCCAGGGCCGTTCTAACAACCGACTACAGCCCGAAAGACAACGAAATCGTCTGTCCGTTTTGGACAAAAAGGAAACGATCCGGGTGTTCTTCCCAGGTCGTTTTGCCGTCCTTCAGGCGCACGAGCTTGTAAGCGAATACAAGCCCGGATGGCAACGACAGGTTGAGGGCCAGCTGACCGTTCTTCTTCGAAAAGGTCGGAGCTTGGCGGTCAGGTGACCAATTTCCGAGCTCAGGGCCTGACCCCACGAGCATCAACGACTCGCCCTCGGCGAGCTCTACGTTGTCCACAATAACTTCGATTTGAGTCTTGGTGTTCTTGCTCTTAGCCGCCCGGTATGCCGCCAATCGCTTGGCATCTGATTCCAAAATCGTGACGGTGGTCTGTCCCGCTGGCACTTCGACCTGAGTCATATCGGTTCCAAGCTCGGCCGGAATCTTGACCGTCCTGAGACCCATCGTCGCATTGACCACAATCAAGATGACCTCGGGCTTGGCGTCGTCCTGACTCACGCGCAGATAGGCCAGAAAACCGTCTTCGACCTCGAGCAGCACGTCCATCCCGTTTTGAAATACCGAACGCATGCGTCGTCGTTCCAAACCATCATGAATGGCGCGACCCAAAGCGTGGTCAGCTTCGAAATTCATGTCGGCACGGTTCTCAGGTTCCTGCGCCCCCTCAAGGCCGGCTTCGGTGCCCCAGGTGAATGACGGCGTGCCTCGGGCGGTCAGCATGAACTGCAATGCCTGGCGCACGCGCCCCAGATCACCATTACAGGCTGTCAAAATGCGAGGCAGGTCGTGATTGTCGAGCAAGGTAACAAGGCCTTCACGATGGGCGCCGAGCATGTCTCCATAGAGCCGGTCTGCCGACAGCACCGCCGCAAGTCGGGCGGGTGAATGGTCTTTGCAAAAAACATCAACCATCGCGAAGTGAAGCGGGAAATCGAACATAGCGTTGAACCCACCATCCCTGGCCACGGCCGCTACGTTGGCTGCATTCCCATCGAGCAATTCGCCAAGCAGCAGAAATTCTGGGCCGCCTGCCGCCTTGGCTTCGGCGTTAAAACGTTGCCAGAACGCGTTCGAGATATGTTTGACAGCATCAAGGCGAAAGCCCGCCGGTTTGACCTTCGAAATCCAGGCGAGTGTGCTTCCCGCAACCCAATCGTAGGCTTGTGGAACCGACTGATCGATGTCCGGAAGACCATGCACATCAAAGTTCTGCACCTGATTCTTATCGTTCCAGTCCGTGATTCCGCCATTCAAGTGAAACCACTCTGGATGGCGCGCCACCAGCTCAGATTCAGGGGCGACATGGTTCAAGACCACGTCCATCACCAGGCGCATTCCGCGCTTGTCCAATTCGTCGCGGAGCTCGCGAAGCAAGGCTTCGTCTCCAAATCGAGGTTCAATTTTGGACGGATCTTCAAGCCAGTAGCCGTGAAAAGCTCCATGCCCAAAAAACGAGTCCGTGCGCATTTTGAAGGTCGGCGAGATCCAAACGGTCTTGATCCCGAGCTCTTTGAGATGATCGAGATGGTCGATAAGCCCCCGGATATCACCGCCATGAAACGCCTGTGGGTCGTTGAGGTCGACCTTCGCGTCGTTGCTCGGGTCACCGTTCGAAAACCGGTCGATCATCACAAAATACAGCGCATCACCTGAGCGGTAGAGGCCCGGGATCACAGGACGTGCTTGCTGCCGAACTCGTGGCTCCAACGCGGCGATAAATCGTTCCGCCCCGGCGTCGATATCCTTGATGATGCGCGCCTGACTTGCTTCAATCGCGAGCTTGGATGACTCGCTTGGGCGGTCGACAACCGCGGAGTAAGTGGATTCAATATAACGAGGTGTGGAACCGACCTGCGAAAACACCGCCCGCATCACGACGGGCCAGCGGAATTTCTTTTCGACCTTGGCCGGGGATTTGGCCAAAAGGTCGATGACTAACGCGTAATCGCTGGCGCCTCCTTCGATCGGCTCAAAACCTCGGGCCTGAAGGTTCTTGAAAACCTCCGCCTTCAGGCCCGCTGGAACTTCTTCATCGCCCACAGGACCGACGACTCGCCAGGTCACAACGATGGGTTCGACGCTTGATAAGCGGGTTTTCTGGCTGGTGGTCGCGCAGCCAAGCGCCAAAAGAAATGCGAGAAGTAGAGAGTACAGGCGCCAGTTCATAGAGCTCCGATCAATTTGGCAAAACAACTTCAACGGAATCCACACCCGCCAGGAATCTATCAGCGGCTTGCCCGATTCGTTCGGCCACAGCGAGTTCGACGTAGCGCAAGGCATCGGCCTCATTTTGGTGGTCAAAATCGAGGAATGCCGCAAGCTCGAATGGAGAGGTCTGCGAGGTTCCATCAGGTTGTACGAAGGTCACTCTACCCGTGACATTCCAGCGAAATTTCCCGCTCAAAAACGAGTAGAATCGCACTTCTGACTCCACGAGCATCAAGAAAAGCCCGGGATGAGCCGCCTGAATGACTTTGAGGCGTTGGTCGATCGATCGACGCGAGCGAAAGGCCTCAAGAAAAGCCTCCGCAGGTGGCTCCTGCACCAGCAAATTTCGCCGACGAAGCTCACCGGCTATTTTTTCAGAATACTCGACCGGCACAGCTTCGACCTCGCCGCGATCGGGGAACTGCATCACAAAGACACTCACCAAGGGCGTCTGCACTTTGGTGCGAACCGCCTGTTGAGCTCCGATACAGCCCAAGAGCGTCAGACTCAGCGTCATCAGCAGGCAAAAAAACGTGCGTCTCAGAACCATGTTTCGACCTCGGCGGAGACCACGTGATGCCAGTGGCTTTCTTTCGTTCCGAACGCATTGAAATCGTCGAGACTCTCGACAAAACCATTCCCAAACGCGTTGTTTTGAGTGCTGTATTGGCCACCGTAAAGCAGGCGGAAGGAAGGTCTGGTGAAGATACCCATTCCCAGCGGCTGCAAGACCGGACCGACCTTAAACTGAAAAGTCGTGCGCGTGTCGGAATCACCAAACTCAAGCCCGCGGGCGTCGTTCCGTCCGTCAGTGCTCTGGAAAACCGAGTCTGCACTCGACCGATAGATGTTGCCGTTTAACGACTTCTCTTGGGCCAGACTGGATTCGAGTAAGATATGGGTCTTTTCAGTCAGATATCCCTGAAAGCGTGCAACCGTCGACATGACCTGGCGGTTTTCGTCGTTCGACATGATCGAATTGTCGTTATCCCAGTGATATCCCAAGTAGGCGGACCACGTCAGGTCGAGCCGACCAGGCCAGAGGCGCAATTGCATTTCGTTTCCAACATTGATCTCGAAACGCTCGTCGGTCAGGTCCTCGACGTAGAAGACATAGTCTTCGCCCTCCCAGGTTTCGGTGACCGATGATTTGGGATGTTTCTGCAGGAAATTGGCAAAGAGATTATTCCAAATCAGTGGCCCCATTTGACCAAACCCGAGGTATCCTATCGCGCGAAACGAGGTGGCTGAAGTCGGAAACGGCTCTGTGAACGGGCCCGTTCGCATCGGATTTTCTTCGAACCATCGGCGCGTAATTTCTTTGCGAAGATACTGTTCGTAATCGATGCCCTGGCCATCTTCCAGCACGCTATTATGCGGCGCAAAACGGTTCCCTTCGACCTCGGGCTCATAATAGAACTGCCCGCCTACGCCGACCTCCACCTTGCCGAGTTTGAGCTTCGCCGTGCCTCCAAAGGTCAGCACTGGCGTGTACTCTTCGCCCTTTAGATGCCAGCCGGCATCTCCTACACCAAAGAGCAGGTCGACCCACTGACTTTGGTAGCGTCCTGAAACACCGACGGTGTCGTTAAACACCTGCGCGGGACGAAAATCGTAGAGCCCAAGATCCCCAAAATAACTATCCAACGTGCCAATTTGCCAGGTCACGTCCTCGATGAGGACGTTTCCGGTCTGGGCGTAGAGCTGAGACAGCCGGAAATCACCAAGACTTCCCATGCCCGAATCGGCGTTCATCACCGAACCGCCTTCGATTTTTGCATGAATCGAGGTCCACGGCGTGTTGGCCAGCGGATCTTGGGGCAAAAGGTCGTATCTGAGCTCCAATGCCGCGTAGGGCCCCTCGTTCAAAAGGCGACCGTAGAGGTTCCAAAACCCAAGTCGACCATTGCCGCCCTGAAGGTCTGGGCGCGCCATGATGCGCATATAACCGCCCGCAGAGAAGCGGCTGGGCTCCGGATCGGCTTGCGCTGGCATCGTCGTTAGGCTCAGGCCCAACAATACAGCCATCGCGATGCACGTCGACTTCGGGTGTCTTTGCATGCGTTTGGATCTCCAGAAATTGGCGTTTCTGGTAACACGAACCCCGCGTCACGCCAAGCGAACTAGGTCATCGCGCCTCGCAGATACGCATTAAACCACGGCGACCTACGAGTTCCCGGCTGGACGCAATGGCACAACATTTTTTGGAGGATCCCACGAGTAAGTCGGGATGATGATCTTGAGTTCGTCCCGAACAGCCAGGTTGTCGTCCTTGCGTGCAGCGGCAATCAGGTGCTCAAGGTGCTCACGAAGCAAGTCAAGTTCCGCATCGGCTGTCTGCCCCACGAAGATCTTTTCATGACGAGTCGTGTCCACACGTTCTTCGTCGAGCGTGAGTTCTTCAAAGAGTTTTTCGCCAGGACGAATACCCGAAAAAACGATTTCGACCTGATCTTCATGCAAACCTGAAAGCCTAATCATGTCCCTGGCGAGGTCAGCAATTCGAACCGGTTGGCCCATATCAAGTATGAAGAGCTCCCCGCCTTGCCCGTTTGCAGCGGCCTGCAGCACCAATTGTGAGGCCTCGGGGATGGTCATGAAATAACGTGTCATTTCGGGATGAGTCACCGTGACCGGCCCACCATTCTTGATTTGCTCGGTGAAGATCGGGACCACGCTGCCATTCGAACCCAGGACGTTGCCAAAGCGAACGGCGCAATAATGGGTCGGGAATCGGGAGTTCAGCGAAAGAACATAAAGTTCAGTGACTCGTTTTGTGGCGCCCATCACTGAGGTCGGGTTCACCGCTTTATCCGTCGAAACGAGAATGAAATTCTTGCAGTCAAACTCGGCCGCAAGGTCAGCGACGTTGCGCGTTCCCTGGACATTATTGAGGACGGCCTGACACGGATACTGCTCCATCAAGGGCACGTGTTTATACGCGGCTGCGTGAATCACCACGGCCGGGCGATGGGCCTCGAATACCCTTCGCATGCGTTCGCGGTCCGTCACATCGGCGATGATCGGTTCGACGTCCACCATATGGTCGACGAGTTCCCGATGAATGAAAAACAACGGGGTCTCGGCGCGCTCAACCATGATGAGGCGCGCCGGACTGAAGCGTAGAAGCTGTCGACAAATTTCTGACCCGATCGAACCGCCAGCCCCAGTCACCAGCACCGTCTGGCCCTCGACAAATCGGCCGATGGCCCCCGTATCCAGCCGAACCGGCTCACGTCCCAAAAGGTCGTCAATCGAGACCTCACGCAACGCGTTCAGCGAAACATGCCCCTCAAGGATGGCTTCGACGGCGGGAAGAATCCGGGTCTTCACCCCGATTTCCTTCGAGAGATCAATCACACGTCGAAGTTGCTCTCGAGTCGCAGATGGCATCGCAATGATCACCTCTTCGATTCGATGCTTCAGAACGACTTCTTCCAACGAAGAGACCTGACCCAGCACCGGAATCCCGTGGATTCGAAGGCCGCGTTTATAGGGGTCATCGTCCAAGAAACCGATGGTTTTATAAGGCAGATTGCGATTCTTAGTGATCTCACGCAGCAGCGTCTCGCCCGTATCGCCCGCACCCAGAATCAAAAGAGGACGCGTCCTTTCGGTGGTCTGAGTCGGCGTCTGCATGGCTTCGCGAAGCAGCCGGAGTGAGCCACGCGCCGCCGCAATCATGAAAAGCGAAAGGCCGTAGTCCAGAATATAAATCGAGCGGGGGAAGATCACGGGAACGTGGATAAACACGTTGAACGTCAGAAATAGGGCGCTCGCGATCGCCAAAGACCGCGCCAATTCCATGATGTCGTGCAGGCTGACGTACTTCCACCACCCATTGAAGTTTCGAAAAGCCGCGAAAACCAGAACTTTGGACATCAAGGCCATCGGAAAGGTCGCCAGGATGACGGGCCGCCACTCGGATGGAAAGGTGAAGTCAAAGCGAATAAGAAACGCCGCCAGATAGGCCGCCGCGAAGAGCGCAATATGCGCCGACACAACGATCACCATGCGTACTGCGCGGGGCAGCTGCGGCAGTTCCTCCAACCATTGCAAATTCATTTGAGCCATCTCATTTAATCCGACATCAGCTTACATCGAGCGTCTGGAAAAACAAAGCCGACGACAAAAACCGACAACCTATGGAGCAGTCCCAAGCTCACCTTCGCTCTTCACGAAAGTTGGGTGAGCCCCCTCTTTTGAAGCGCCCTCCAAGCGTTCGATCGCCGCGCGGGCCGCGATCCGAACCCGGGTATCAGGGTCTTCGATCGAAAGTCGTCGTATCGTCTCTACCGCTTCGCCCAAAAAGAACTCTTCGGTCAGGGTCACCGCACGTTCACGCACTTCTGGAACCGGATCCACGAGCGCGCCGATGATGGCCTGGTTGGCTCGGTCGTCTTTTACGAACGAAAAGATCTCAAGGATCTCAAGCTTGTAAATCGGGTCGGCCGTCTTGTCTTCCAAGACTTTAGCCATCGTGTAGATGCGTTGTTCGTAGAGCAAGAACGTCTTGTTCGCGTCTTCGGTGCGGCCCGCTTTGACGTAGAGCCCGCCAAGTTCGACAAATGCCTGCAAATAGTTGTCGTCCAACGCGATGGCTTTCTCGTACGCGGCGATCCCTTTGGTCGTATCGCCGTTCTCGGCCAGTGAGCGACCCGCAATAAACTGCACTTCAGCGATATCTGGTGCGCGCGCAAGAAGGTCCATATAAAGCGCAGACGCCTTGGCCGTCTCGTTCTTGGACTTGTAGATTTCCGCCAGGGCGATCATGGCCGTCACCTGAGGACCTGAAATCGGTCCGGTGGTCGCGAGCTTCTCGAAAACGACCTGCGCCGCGTCCCAATTATCGGCCAAAAAATCGGCTTTCGCGGTCATCAATAATTCGACTTGTTCTGGCGTCCCTGCGCCGAGCCCCTGCGTATTCTTGCCCGTCTGAACGGCAATCTGAACCGTCGTTTGACCTGCCGTTTGAGCAGCCGTTTGAGCAGCCGTCTGGTTCTGCGTGGCTGTCTGGGGCGAGGCCTCTTCGGCGGGTTTATCGCAACCAGCTGTCAGAAGTAGAACAAAGAAAATCCTTTTCATCGCGGCACCCGGGGTAATCGAATCGTGAATGTCGTTCCCACATTCAGAGTGCTGGTGAACGAAATCGTTCCATGATGGACATCAACAATCTGTTTGACGATGGCCAGCCCAAGGCCGGTTCCGTGCTCTTTTCCACGTGTTACGAATTCGTCAAAGAGGGTTTCTTGGACATCCTCGGGAACGCCGCCGCCCGTGTCCGTGAACGTCATGACCAAATCGTCGGTGGCCGCGTCAAGTTCGACTCTAACGGTGAACGTTCCGCCGTCGACCATCGCATCCGCGGCATTTCGCGCAAGATTGAGCACAGCACGAGTCAATTTGGGCGCATCGATGGTCGCCGGACCGCTGTAATCGAGCGTCACCACCAATTCCACCTGACGGCGCGAAAGCTCTTTATTCAAGAGCTGGCGCACACCCTCAAGCCACCGCTCAATCGTGGTCTCGTGCGGAGAAAAATTTCGTTCTCCACGCGCGAAGTTGAGCAACTCGAGCGTCATCTGATTAATGTGGTCAAATTGGCGATAAATGATGTCCGCATAAGAATCACGCTTTGCGCGGTCATCCGATTTTGCCATGAACTGAACATAACCATTGATCACGGCAATGGGATTTTTGAGGTCATGGATCACGCCCGAAAGCATCTGACCGATGCTCGCCAAACGCGCTGACTTTTCGATTTCTGCTTGATGAGTTCGAGCAATCACCGCCGCGGCAATTCGCGAAGCCACCAGAGTCATCAGCTTGAGATCGTCGTCGTCGAAGCGCTCTTCGCGATTAAAGACCTTGAGCGCGCCAATTCCTTTGCCCGAGGCGTCGTGCAGCGGGACTGCCACAACGTTTTGCACGTTCACGCCGATCGCTCGCGTCGACCCGGGAACGGTACTGCAGGAACCCGTGTTGCAAACAAATGGTTGCCCTTCATCGATGACCCGACCACATACGCCGGCGCCTGCCGCTTCGTACCGGTCTCCAAAACGCCAATCGTCACCGTGTTTGGTCTGCGAGTAATAACGAAGGTGGTCGTCTTCAACCAGCGCCAGAGTTGCCCCCGTCCCGCCCATGATGCTGGCCGTCCTCATTGTGATCGAGGCAA
Organism: uncultured Bradymonadales bacterium; assembly: GCA_964394615.1. Taxonomy (GTDB): domain Bacteria; phylum Myxococcota_A; class Bradymonadia; order Bradymonadales; family Bradymonadaceae; genus JBFFMO01. Next base: position 75,037 of record CAYMYJ010000002.1, read on the forward strand.
GCAGTTCATCGACCGAAAGCGCCAAGTTGATGTCTTTTTCGACCTCATAAAGCGTGTCGAGTTCGGCCAGAGTATGCTCAAGCTCCCGAGCAACCTCGGTCAGTTCCATGTTCTTCTGGATCGCCGACAGATAGAGTTTCGAGTTCTCGATCGCGATCGCAGCCTGACTCGCCAAGACGCTCAGAAGCATCTCGTCTTCGTCGCTGAAGTGGCCGCGACGTTGGTTCAAGACCTGGACGACACCGATAATCTGGCCTTCCTGGTTCCGCATCGGCTGACACAGAATACTGGTCGTTTGAAAACCGGTTCGAACATCAAAAGCAGGGTTGAAACGCGGATCCCCGTAGGCATCACGGATATTGATCGATTTGCCCGTAAGGCCCACCCAACCCGCAATGCCCTCGCCGATACGCAGTCGAATTTCGGTGTTGCGTACGCCCTGAGTGATCTTGCTCCAGAGCTCCTGACCATTGTCATCGAGCAGGAAAAGCGTCGACCGTTCGGCCTGCATCAACTCGGTGATTTTCTCCATGACGATGATCAGCAGCTCATCAAGGTCAAAGGTCGAACCCAGCGCAGAGCCGATCTCAGCAATGCACGCAAAGCGAGCATCTTGTGATTTCACCGTCTCTTCGAGGGCGAGCACGCGTTGAATCAACTCATCATTTGATAAGAGATCGAGGTCCACCGCGGGCGCGGATTCCTCGGGGGTCTGCGGCGTAAATCCGCCATGCTGAATAAGGTCCTGTGACATGGCCAAACGCTATCACAAGACCGAACGCGTCGCGACGCGCGAGCGCGCGTTTTGAATTCAGGGCTTCGTAGACACTTTGCTTGCAGAACCGCGAGCCACCTCGACCACATCCATCGCCACTGGAACGGGCGCCCACATGTCGGCGAGCTTGCGTCCACGCATCACAAAACGTTCGGCCCGACGCTGAGTCGTGGCGTCATCCAGATACGCTTTGAGCCGATCCAGATGCTTCTGAGTGTCCGCCACCCAGGTGTTGTCGTCGGCACTGGTTCCCATCCTTCGACTCAATGACAGATTCTTCTCGTAGACTTGGACCGCCCGAACCATCAACGGGCGGATCTGCTTGCGCAATTCATCGAAATAAAACCCGACCGCCTCAGCCGAGAGATCCGCGGGGATTTCGGCCTCAAAAACGTCGGAGTAAAAATCTTCGTAGAGCCGCCCGATCATGAAACCCGCGGCCATCGACCAATGCGGGTGATGGAAACTCAGCGCCTTGATGTACGCCGACTGAGCGCGCAAAAAGAGGTCTGCTTTCTCCTTCAGATCCTCGCCCATGCGCTCAGGCGGAAGCACAAGTTTGATGGCCGAAACCTGAAGATGATACACGCGACCCAGGCCAAAATACGTCTGCACCAAGAAATGACTTCCGGGCTGCAGTTTCTGCTCGCCTGGGGCTTCAGCGTTGATCGTCAGCGCTGTCTGATATCCATTGACGGCCTCGTCCAAATTGCCAATTTCGACCAGAGCATTTGCCCGGCGAACATGTGCCTCAATCCGGTCAAAGGTCGTCAATTCGGGCCGAAGAAGCACCTGAGTCATCAATTCAACGACCGCTTCATAACGCAGCAAGTGTTCTTCGGATGAGGCGAGTCGGTAGAAAGCATCGCGGGCGTCGGATTCCGTCGGGAATTTGGTAATGACCTCACGATACCGTGCGGAGGCTTCTTCCCACCGCTCAAGTTTTTCGTAGGCAAGCCCGGAGTTGTAGAGCGAAGGCAGGTAAAAGCGGGATTCTGGAAAATACCGAATAATCAGGTCGTAATTTTCCGCCGCGACCTCGTAATTCCTTGCTGAAAACGCTGTGTAAGCCTGCGCAAACACGTCATTTGAATCAAGGGCTTCGGTCGGTTGACCGTTGGCTCCTGGCCGGATCAACATCGGGTCTAGGTCCATACGCTCTTGTGGTACTGCTCCCGACTGGGTTGAACAGGCCATCAAAAAGAGAATCGGTATCAAAAAAAGGTTTCGCATTCATGCCTCCGCTCTTATGTGGATAACACGGCGCAGCAAAAGTTCCATTTCATCGAAATTTACCGGTATGCTCCCAACATGCGTTTGCCCTACCACATGAGCGATGTCGCCCTGCTCTTCGGGGAATGCGGCACCACCGACGAATTCTTCCTGCTCTGGCTGCGAGGCGCGATGCTGCCGCGCACGGCCCATTCCGTGCTCGCGTCGAAATCGCGGAATACTCGCGAGGACCTTTTGACCCAGTCGTTGCTGGACCAAATCGGGCTGCAACCAGGTCAGCGCGTCCTTTCCTACGCCGAGTTCTTGGAGACAGGCGCAAATCTGGGCGAAGTCGTGTTGGCGATTCATTCCGACGAAGACGGCGATTTTGGCGTCGCGTTTCGAGTCAGCGACCACGGTGTCCTGGTGAATAAATCGAACGGAATCGGATATTTTCTGCCGACTCTAGACCTGCCAGAATCGGTTGCTGCGCCGTTTTTATTGGGTCTCGCGGCCCTTTGCGCTCTGCATGGCCTGAAACCAGGCCGATTCCCCGAATCCCTCTCCGAACCCGTTCTTATCGGCAAAGCACGCCTCTTTGCAGAAATTACGCGGCCTTTAAAAATGCCTCGCCACATCCTTCATCGGGCGCAATTTGAGCAAGGCAACGTCATCTTCGCCACCACTCCGGATGAACGAAACGCGCGACAAGCTGAAGCTCAGGACCTGGTGGAACATGGGCGAACCTTCGAAAAGCAGATGAGTGTCGTTTCGAAAGCCTCACCGGGCAAAGTCGTGTTTTGTGCGTCCGGGCCGAGCGCTGGAGCCACCGGACAATTGGGTGCGTGGCAGGCTTTTTTTCCGGAATTACGAGGTCACTCTTCGATTCTGCCCAGCACCAGTGTGTGGCACCGATTCGCCGAAGGCATGCTTGCCGCAGGCGGCGTGCTGCCAGACTTGCGGCTTGGGCACTCGACAGGCCGCTGGGCGGTTCAGACCGCCGAACCCGCGTCGCGGCTACTGAGCCGGCTCGAAAAATCTCGTCTCGAAGAAGATTTGGCCGATAATGACGGTGCGATTCGAGAGGTCTATGCCTCATGCAATGAACTCGAAGCGGCCTCGGCCCGCGGCATCATTTGGCAAGCGTGGCTTGTGCTCGGCCCCTTCGAAAACGTGCAGGCGGCCATCGGTGGCTCGCCGTTGGTCGAAATCATCGAACGTCGGGGACCTCTTGAATGCGTGATCGCGGGCTTCCCCGAAGCTCTCGACGACGTGATGCTCGAGCTCCTGAACTCGCCGCGAATGCACACGACCCAAATCGAATTTGATATCGCGCTGCACAGCTCAGCAGCTCAGCGACACGCGGCAGCGCTGAAGCTTGTCTTCGGCGTGGATGGTTTAGACCAGTGCGAAGACGTGGAATCCGGCATCACGGCAGCATGGGAGAACGACGGACGTATCTTCGTGGATCTGGGTCCACGCGCAGGATACGCCCACTGGATACCGAAGATACTGGAAGGAAAAGACTACCAAGTCGTCGCCCTGGATCCCGGCATGCACGGGCCTGGAGCCATGATCGATGCATTCGTCAGGCTGAGTGCGCTTGGACTTCCTGTTGACCTTCGGCCCTTCGAAGGCGTGTTCCAGCCCAACCTGTTTTCTAGATTCACGTTGCCCGAGCGGAAAAGCCCCGCCGAATGGGTGCAAGAGGCACGCAGGCTCCAGGCCAGCCTGCTCGAGACTCATTTGGCGTTTCTGAATCACGAAAAGTCGGCCTTCGCCGCGTTCATAGAGGCACATCAAGCCGGAATGCGGGCTCTGGACGACCTCTAGACCATGTTGTGCTGTCGAAGCTCTAACGTCACCAAAGCCTCAGCCAAGGGTCGCAATTGGAAGGACTGCGTGTCCTGACCGACGACGATTTCAACAAAACCAAGCCTCGACAAGTGGTCGAGCTCCGTGCGCACCTCTGGCAGATCACGCCGTAGAATACGGGCCAACTGAACGGCGCTCAGACTGCGATGTTGAACCAACGCCGCCAGCATCAGGCTCTTGTCCAATGATACACTCGCGGCGAGCTTCATCTCGTTGGCCGGCAGCGGAAGAACGTGGATGGTTTGATCGTCGGTCTCATCAAGGCGAACGCATTCCAGCCAATACAGCAGGGCGAGCAATGGATTTCCGCCGCTCAATCGCATCAAGTCCCCAAAAAACTCGGTTTTTGGATCGCGAACTGCATCAGACATCGCAATCGGATTTCGGGCCCACTCAAGCGGTCTCAGGCTTCGACGATCAAATGTTGCCTCAAACCCACTGACTCGGTGGCGGCGCATGATCATCAGGCGAAGCTCCTCCGCGGTCAGCGGCGAGAATTCAATGGTATGGGTGAAATAATCCATGAATCCGATGGCAGTCTCAAGCCACGTTGCCGCCGGATTGCCCATCAGAACGTACCACAAGGCATTATCAACGGTGTCGTTCATCAGCTGCAGCACGGCCATGCAAAGGTCGATGCCGGCCTCGGTTCGCTCGAACATCTTTTCACCGTTTTCGATCACGATGACAACACGGCGCTCCCGGGTCTTCAGATATCGAGAAATCCCGTGAAACGTCGTCACAGACTCACATTTCAACACTTCCGCGAGCTCACTCGCCAGATCAGCCTCAGAAACGTGATCATCGCGGAACACTGCTGACACAAGATCGACGTTGGCCTGCTCGATATGGTTCTTGAGTTGTCCATTCATCAGATGATGAATGGTTGAACGTTTACCCATTCCGCGGTCACCCGCCACGAGCACCGAAACTGGGGTTCCAGAAATCCATTCCAATGCCGCGTTCACACACTCGGTCTCAACCTCGGGTCGAGGAACGTAGAAATCCGTGATGTCCAAAGGACCAGGCGTGAAAAGCCGTCGGTAAATGGTGGGGACATGAATATGATTGATCCGCTCGAACGAGAGCAATCGCTGGCGAAGGTCCGCGTTGGTGAACTCTTCCTCTTCCTCGGTCAACATCGAACGGATATCCATTCGAAGTTCATCCACGACGGGAGACACTCGTTCCGAAATATTCACGCGGGCCATATTGAGCGCCCACCAGGGTTTCAACCAGGAGCCGCGCACCGATGCCAGCACCGAATCGTCGCGATTCAATCGACGCTGAATCTCCTGCAGATTCTGCTCGTAAAACGCGCGTGTGGCGCGCTCAAGAATCAACGTGGTTTCATGCTGGAACCAACGCTTCAACTCGTCAACGGCGGCAATATGTTCGTCACCAAGCTCGCGAGCCAGCCGTAGCGCGCGCTTAATCCCACCAATCGCGAGTTGATTGGCCAGGTCATATTGTTGTTTTGCCACGTGGTCGCGATGCGCGGTCATGACGTTGAACTCAACGACTTGCTGCAGCTCAGACAGACCTTCGATCCCGTTTCTCATCAAGGCCTGAGCGCGCTCGTTGAACTCCACAAACCGCAGAGCAACCTCGCGTTCAAGCTCCGATTCCATCCAGGTTCTGAGCGGAACTCGAATCGTGAACATTTGGCCGCTATTGATGTCGGTCAACACCACGGTCTCGGCAAGGCGATCAACCTCCATGTCCAGACGGCTCAGGTGGCGTTTGGCCACAAGGCCCTTCGAAAACGATGAAAGCACATGTTCGAATGAACGCTCAGCCACGCGTACCGAGGGCCGAAGCGAATCATTAAGCCATTCTTCCCAACCAATGGGCACAAGCTCTTGGCCATCCTGAGTCGCTGACTCCAACTGAGTGGTCAGGCGTCTTGTGAGCTGCTCAATCTGGCGCTGGCACGGCTCAAGCACCATCGACGTTGCGGAGCGCAATACCGCTTGCTGATATTCACCAAACCAACTCTCAAAGAGCACCAGCTGATACTCGGTGACGATCCAACCACGGTGGCCACCGACCACGGTCGCCTCGCGTCGGAGTCTGTCACGCATCATTTGTTCTGCGCGCAACGCACGGTCAAAAACCGCAGACGGCCGAAACTTCCACGCAGGAAGTTCCCATGAACCCGCAACCGAAACCGCATCCATGAACTGACGCCAGGGCTCCTGAAAGCTCAAGGTGAACATGTCCTGAGACACGCGCGCCCAAAGATCAAAGCGCTCTGAAAGCTGCTCCATCTGCTTCTTCAAGTGCGGCTCGTAGCGAGCATGAGTGGCCAGCGCACAACCAAGTGGTGAGTCCGGCGGAGGCGGGTCAGGTGAATGCTCTTCTTCCTGAGAATCGTGGTCGTCCGAGGTCATTTTCTCGGCGCTGGGCGCAAAAACCTGGACTTCCTCAAGCGCTCGACCCAATCGGTCGTGGTATTCGGCCATGTAGCGGAGGTTTTCGTTGAGCTCCGCCCATAATTTCTCGTTCGTGGAAGCTGATGAGGTTGCCGCGCGTGCCAAGTACCGAGGAACCGACAACTCGACGAAAAATCTCCAGAGACGTCCCAGGGGAATCGTTCGCTGGCCGGGGCCCACCACCGCACGTTTCATGCGACGGCCGATCTTCAAAAAACCACGCCAGAAAGAGTCCGAAGGATTCGCGTCAAAGAGTCGCTCGTCGCGATTCACGCGATAGGTCGAGCCAAACGATTCAAGGTTCTGAAGCGCCGAAACAACCTCTTGGGCCGCATCTTGGTCAACCGCAGTGGGGGCAATAGTCTCCCACACGTCGATGTCAGCCTTAAGCTCCCTCAGAAAATCAAGGTAGGCTCCCTGAAGGGCTTTCTGACGAGCTTCGTTGTCAGGCAATTCGGGGTCTTCCACGATCGCGCGGGCGCGGATAAACGACTTCTGTTGAACTGCAGAAAGATGGTCGATGGTCTTGCGCAAACGCTCCGAGCGCTCTGCAATCGAAGTGGCCACATGGTCTTGATATAGCGAAACAAGACGACCGCGAAGAAAAGTCAGTCGACCGTTGATCGCGTCATCGCATCCAGGCATCGGGAAGAGTTCAGTGGGATCCAACGACGTGGTGGTGAGTGCCTCGTCCAGATCTTCGGCTTCCTGTTTTGTCTGACGACGTGAGGTCTCGGTCTCCCCAGCCCAATCCAGTGCCAACTTCAAAAGCGGCGGACCCACAACGATGTGGACAACCACGCTCGCCATGATCACGGTCTGGAAGTCTTTGCCCCAGGGGTCCATCGCGCCGGCAACCATGCTCGCAAGCACCAGGTCAACGCCGCCACGCGAGAAAAACCCAACCCAGCCGAATCGTTGTGCGGCGTCTGGAGCATCGGAGATTCGTGTGGCCAGATTGATTCCGACAAAAATCGCCAACGCGCGAAGGCCGGTCAGAATCGCCGTCAAGCCGATGTAGCCAGAAACGGCCTCAAGATCGAGCATCGCGGCTTGAGTCATAAAGTAGATCACGAACACCGGCACGCTGATCTTCTCGAGCGACTCGATCATGTCGTGGCCATGCTTCGAGAAGTTCTGAACCACAAAGCCCGCGGTCAGGAACGCCATCAGCGTTTCCGCATGAAGCATATTCGAGACGTACGAGCCCGCGAAAATCAGGGCGACGGTGAAGAGCATCATCTCGCGCGCAACAAATTGCAGGTAGAGGATGAAGACTGCACCGGTAACCAGACCGATGAGAATCGCATAACCGATCTCGGCACCAATCGCGGGCAAGGCGGCGATCAAGCCGACCATCGTGAACCCCTCGGGCGCAATCAGCAGCCGAGAGAACGCAAACGCCAACAAGAAGAGCACGACCAGGGCAATATCGCCCACGATGACGATCCCCAACGACAACGACGTGAACGAGCCTTTGGAGCGCGTTTCTTGAATGATCGCCAACGTTGCCGCCGGACTCATCGCCATCGAAAACACGCCCAGCAGCAACGCAGCCGCCCAACGGTGGGTCATCGGCAGCCCATCAAGGAAGGGCAACATCCCAGGCGCGAAATCCGCCAGGACCATGATCAGTGCGGTCGTCGTGGGTACGGCGAGCAGCGCGACGGCGCCCACGACCAGAAAAATCGTCTTAAAATGCCGTTTGAGCTCGGCGATCTTGAGCTCGCCGCCCCCCAGAGTACCGATCAACCCAACGGTCAAGACGTTGATCAGCGAAAGCTCAGCGATCACGTCATCGCTAAAGAGCGCTTCAGGAGCGTTTGGAAGCAAAGGCGCTAGCTTGGGCCCAAAGAGCACCCCTGCTGCGATATATCCAAGCAACGCAGGCAAGCTGACCTGCTTGAAGAGCTCGCCCATCGTGAACGCGGCCAAGATGATGAATCCTGTCGCGGCCAGGCTCTTCGGGTTGAAGTTCGCGTTGCCTGTGTATTCAAAACCCTGGAGTGAAATCATCAGCGCAAGCAGCACCAAAATCGTCATGACCAGCGCGAGCAGACTAAAGGCCTTCTTCATGAGGCCTCCTTCTTGCTCGTGTATTCGGTGGCAACATCCGTGGCGTCAATCAACCAGCGACGGGTCGCACGATGAGCAATAATTTCACTTGAGATGATCGTCAGCACCAAGGTTAAGTAGACGGTCGGGCCCCATTCGGTGTTGTGATAGACCTCAAAATAATCCAACGCCATGGCCACGCTAAGTCCCCCAGGTGCCAATAATGCAGCACCCATCGGTGGATAATCACGTGTGGCAGGGGCGGCGCGGCTGGTCACAAATCCACCCAGTGAACGGCCAAAAACACGCAAAATCAGAAACACCACAAATCCGCCGTATGCCCACCAGGGAACATCGAACTGCAGGTAAGCACCTGCAAAGAAGAAGAGAACGATATAGAGCGGACGCTCCACACCAAGCAGCATCTGCTCAACACGTTCGCTCTGGCGATTGATATTCGAGAGCACCAGCCCCAACACGAAGTTCACAAATACCGGCGAGAGTTGGAGGTAGAAGGCGAGTCCACTTGTGAACATCACGATCCCCATCAACACGGCCAGAAGCTTGTCGTCCTCGTAATCGCGCAACAAAAAGGCCGCAAAAACCAGACCCAGGACACCGCCCAACGCAAGGTGAGAAATGAACCAGAAACCACCGGCCGACCATGTTCCCAGTGGGATTGGGAAGAACGTCAAAATGGGTTTATTCAGGCAAAAAAGAACGCCGAAAACCACCACCGCAATCGACGATGAAATTCGAGCGACTCGCAACAGATAGTGAACGCCATCCCCTCTGGCGTGCAAATACCCCACAAGTGAACGAATCATCGACTGATCGGCCACTAACCCCACTGCCGCGATGGCGAGCAAATGCGGCAGAAGCCTCGTCCAAGGGGGGATATTTGGGATGTAGAAGAGAATGACCAGCGGAATGATGCCCACAAAAAGGAGCGTCGCCAGTGATATCAACGCCGCGGGCATGAATGCACCACGGCGGAACGCCAAGAGTCGTCGCAAATTCAGCTGCAGGCCCGTCAACAGTCCCAGAGAGCCCGTTCCCAGCACGATCGCAGGTACGAACATCCCGGTCATGTCGCGCGAAAGCAGTCCGATACCAGGCCCAAGAATAGCCCCAACGACCATGTACTCAACGCCCGTTACAAAGCCAAAATGCTTCTGCAACCACTCGGACGCCACGTGCGCAACCAAATAGGCGAACGTGACCACTCCTAAGAGGATCAAAACCGGGCGCAAAGAATCTTGCTTGGCCCCCTCAGATGCCAGAGCAAATGAAGGCCAGCTAATTAAGAGACCCGCAGCCAGCAGGGCTATACGATGAACCATCCAAACCAACCAATTCAGGAGCGCCCTACCTCTTCCACATAGAGCCCGTGCTCGCGGATGTAGGACAAAACATCCAGATCAAGCAGACCATCGACGTTGCCACCCGTCAATAAAGCCATCTTAATTGCTGAACTTGAGACCTTGGGCAGTCGAAACCCTGAGTATATCTTGATTGGCAGGTCCGCAGGTGGCTCCAAATCTGGGGCTCCCTGACGTGGCACAACAATCAGATTCGACAAGGACGGCAAACGCTCCGGGTCCCGCCAACGAGGCAGTTCGGGAACGATATCCGAGCCAATGATCAAAGTGGGCTGCACACCTGGCCTCACCGCATGAATCGCACTCAGCGTCTGCACCGTGTAACTCGGCGTGGGCAGCACTCGCTCGATCTCAACCACGCGAACCCGTGTTCCCAGCAACCCGAAAGCACGCCGACACATGTCCACCCGATGTTCGAAACTCACGGAGTCCTTCCCAAACGGATGCCGCCAAACCGGGATGACCCACAATTCATCAAGCGGCTCGGTCGACAACAAGGCGTGGGCCAACAACGCGTGCCCCACATGAGGCGGGTTAAACGACCCTCCGAGAATTCCAACCCGGCCCTGACCTGCCAGATCAGGCAACAACTCATCAACACGAGCCAGCACGCCGTCAGCCAGAGCAAGCCCGGTCGGCGATTCGTTTCGAGCCGGAGTTTCAAAGGGTGCATCAAACGAGACCTCACGAACCTGCCGTGCGCCCCGCAAGCCCAAGAAATACAAGCCGGCATAGACTTTGGGATCCACCGCAATTCCCCGGCGTTGTGCGCCGTCCAGAAAAGCTGTGATCTGATCCAGAGGAATCTCATGAACCGTGATGTCTTCGGTCTCGTCGCCGCCGCCTGCGGCAACTTTTCTGAGGCCGGTGGCGCGGAAGAACGTCACGAGTTCGCTGCTCATGCCCGGACTGGGCGGCCCGTGGGTGAGGTACTCCATATTTTCGGCCGCGTAGCCGGTTTCCTCGAGCAACTCACGCTCGGCAGCAACGGCCAGACTTTCTCCGACGAATTCCACCTGGTCGCCCACGAGCCCAGCAGGAAACTCAATGCAATGCCCACCCACAGGCGGCCGCGCTTGCTCAACCAGCACCACGCGCTGAGCGTCGGTGACGGCGACAATGATGACCGCCCCGCCATCCGAAGTTCGTCGCACGTACTCCCAACCACCTTCCTTGATGAACTCAAGAAACGCTCCGCTCGCCAAAACCTCATCGGACATCAGTGGACTCCGTGATTTTGACGCCCGCTTCACGCAACTCTTGAATCGCCGCGACGCCGTCGCTCGGACTGAGGTTCACCGCGCGGCAGCCGTCAGCCACCAGAACCGTTCGAAATCCCTCTTGGACGGCATCCAGTGCCGTGAATTTCACACAATAATCCGTCGCCAGCCCCATCACCCAAACTTCGTCGACTCCGGCTTCTTTAAGCACGGCGGTCATCTCCGTTTTTTTGCGGTGGCCGTTATCAAAAAACCCAGAGTAGCTGTCGATCGTTGGGTCTGTGCCTTTCCTGACGACATGAGTGATCGCCCCGGCATTCAACGTCGTGACAAATTCCGCCCCCAGAGTCTCTTGAACACAATGCACCGGCCACAAGACCTGCGGCAGGCCGTGTAGGTCAATCACTTCGCCTACCTTGTGATCTGGATGAGACATGGCAAAACTCTGATGCCCAACAGGATGCCAGTCTTGCGTCGCGACGATAAAATCGAAATGAGGCAACAATCGATTGGCGACCTCGATCACAGCATCGCCGTCCGGCACCGCCAATGCGCCGCCACCGACAAAGTCGTTCTGCAAATCCACCAGAATTAGCGCTCGCATATGTCATCCTTGGACTCGAACAAGACCTACTTGTCCCATCATCGATTTCGCGGCCACCAAAACGATAGAGCTTCGTTGCTCGTTGCGCGACCTTTAACCACAAAGCCCGGCCCAAAGAAGCGCAGAGAGCCGCCCTTCATGAAAAATCCATTCAATCGAGGACTAGCGCGGTTTGCGCGTATGGCTGGGAGGAATTTGCGGGTCACCCCGCACCGCTCAAGGGTTCTTGGTGCGGTCGAGGAAGGTCTGGTAGTTCACGGCAATATCGTCGCCATAGCGGCCAACGGTCGGATCAGCGGGAACCGGACGGTAGGTTCCAAAAAATGCGATCGAGTTCGTGTTCGCGAAATAGTCGAAGCCATTTTCACGGCTACGTGGAACCCATTCGCTGTTCTTGTAGACGCGTAGCGAGCTTGAAATCGGTGTTTCAGGCAGAACATATGCCGAGGCAAGGCCCGTCGCGGCGTAGATGATGTCCTCGATGGTTTCCGAGATGTCTGCTGCGTCGAGGTCGGCAAAAGAACCACCGGTGGCGAGTGCAACTTGACGGTATGCTTCGCCCTCATTGTTCACGATTGAAAACGCGATCGAATTTGCTGCGAAGAAGACTTTGAAATCAGCCATCTTCTGCTGGCCGGTGGCCGAAGTTAACGAGTTATTCTGAATGGTCTGAGCTTCCTCATCAGACATGAAGATCGTGATCAGCTGTGCGTTTGGCCGAATCCGAAGGGCCTGTGGAGCCGACGAAGAACGCATCCAGGTGATGCCCTGCTTCGCGGACTCGAGTCCAAACTCATCACAACAATCGTAGTTGCCGGTCTCGATGTTCACGATCTCGGCAATGAAGGTAGGCAAGTCGGTGAACCAACCCGCATTCGCACGAGGTCGACCCGCATAGGCGATGTCCATATTTGCCACGGCCAATCGGTAGTCGAGAGAAGTGTTCTGAAGTGAAAGGTAGAACTGATTGGCCACCGCTTTGACGCGTGTGTAGTCGTCGTACATCGAACCAGACTGATCCAACACCCAATAGAAATCGGCTTCTGGATTGCCTTCGCCCGCACGGAATGTGGTGCAACGCACGCGCTCTCCGTCGCCGGCCTGGCTGACATTGGTGGTGTTGGTCAAGTCGTCCATTCGGAACCTAACCTTATCGCGCGTATCAAATTTAGTGGATGGCGCGATCGCCAGGGCGATCAGAATTCGGTTCCCATTAACGGCATCCCGTCGGTATGTGACCGAAAGGAAGACTCGGAAGTCCTGGTAGTTGTTGCCCGCAGCGTTGGGAAGTCCTGTGACGTCTGCCGACGAAAACGGAGCGATGCCAAAGAGCAGCGAATCGCGAACGGCACGTGCCGTTCGAGCCGTCGAGGTACGGATCAAGAACTTCGAAACAGCAGCTTTATTGAAGTCGTGGGTATCAAACTCACCACTGGTATTATCCTGCTGAATCGTACCCACGCTCGCCACGCGGCTGCGAAGGGCGAGAAGCACGTCCACAGGCGACTGTTGCGAAGCGACAGGTGCGTTTGAAAGCAAAGCTCCTGCAACTTCGTTCGCAGGGTCATCAAACACCGAGGCAGCAAGCTTGTCGGTCGGAAGGGCCGTCGCAATGGCAAGCTCCGAGTGATTGCTAAACGCTGGGGGAAGTCCCAATCGCCAATCGCCCTTCGAGCTGAGGTAATAATCGACGGGCTCACTCGCAGGTGAATCACAGGCATGAACAACCCAACGGTCGCCATCTAGGATGCCATCGTTGAGCGTGTCGGGGTTGGTCGGATTGAACCCGAAATAAAGCTCAAGGTAATCCTCCAGACCATCACCGTCGCTGTCCGCGAGAAGTGGATCGGTACTGGCTTGGAGCTCATCGAGGTCTCCAAGTCCGTCTCCATCGGTGTCATTATCGCACGAGTCGGTGCCCAACGACGCTTCGTCGGAATTGGACAGTCCGTCGTAATCGCAATCGACTTCGGCGGCGCGTGGACCCATATAGTTGCAATCCGCCAAGCAGATTTGCAGTGGATCAAACGGCACAACGTTATTCGTCGCGTTGTTCGTCGAATTGTTCGTCGAATTGTTCGTCGCGTTATTCGTCGCGTTGTTCGTCGCGTTATTCGTCGAATTGTTCGTCGAGTTGTTCGTCGAGTTGTTCGTCGAGTTATTCGTCGTGTTATTCGTCGTGTTGTTCGTCGAATTGTTCGTCGTGTTGTTCGTCGAATTGTTCGTCGTGTTGTCCGTCGAATTGTTCGTCGTGTTATTCGTCGCGTTGTTTGTCGTATTATTCGACGTATTATTCGCGGGGTTAGCGGTATTATCCACACATGCCGCTGACAGGGTCAGCAGGGTCGATGTGAGACAGAGTAGTATGCGACTCTTATGCATTTAGAGATCCCGATGAAAGCTCACGTACCCAAGTGGGTACTCTGAAGAAGAGTACACTAGTAAATTTCGCGCCGGTTTTCCAACTCCAACCGATATGATGTTCCCGCGTACCTATTCGATCATCAAAAATCCGTCAACAATCCGCGTACTAACAAGGGCTTAGTCGTCCAGCGTGGGCAGCGACATAAGGTGTTGAACTGCAGCGGCTGGGCCCATTTCTGCGCTCACCATCAAATGACAGGTCTCCAAAAGATGCAGGGCCAAGCGCTTGTTTTGCCGAAGTGCGGCAAGAGACTCGATCAACTCAAGTAAATCCGCTCCTCGCGAGCCGTACTCCTTGATCACGGATTTCCGATCAAATTTGTTCAAACGCATGGCCGCGGCTCCGATGCGAAAGTCGTCACTGCCGGGCGCCGCGATGTCGATAAACAGATTGCCGGAGCCCGCCAATCCGAACGTGGTGCGCTCTTTTCCTCCACGATGCGCGACGAATCGCCCCATCTCGGCAAGGCCTCGCGAAAAGAGAGTGGCCTGAAGGCTCTGCCCCAACCCGAGTTCACTCAAAACCCCACAACCCATCGCGATCACTCGACAATAGGCCGCCGCCAATTCCGCACCGATGATATCGTGAGTCCTGTACATCCTGAATGACGAGCTCACCAAAGCCTCGCCCACCAATTCATGCACCTCGGGAAACACCGTCGCACAAACCCCAGAGGCGGCATGCCCTTGTGAGATGTCTTCTTCACGCATCGGACCGGTCAAGAAGCCCGTCCTGCGTGTTGGGGTTTCTTCGCTCAGAAGTTCCGAAACCGTTTTCAACGAAGTGTGCTCAAGGTTACGAGCCAGGTGAACGATGGCGTGCCGACCCGTGATGTGATCCCCCACCTGACGAGACACCTTGCGCATCTCGTTGATCGGCAGTGACAGGAAAATCAGGTGATGCTCCCGCAACGCCTCCAATTCGATCAGCTCGACGTTCTTAGGTAGGTGGCGCCGTGCACGCCCGTCATGATTCCACATCACTGGAGTCTTGCCATTGGCTGCAAGCAATCCAGCAAGGGCATCAAAGCGATCGCCATGACCAATAATCGCGACTTTTTCCATGATCAGCCCTTATACCTTCGCACGTGCAAGGATATCCCGCGCATCGAGCCCAAATGGCCGCAAGCGGTTTCCGTAAAAGAGAAGCAAATCCACCTTATTGATGCGGACGCCAGACGGCACGTATTCGATCGCTGCAGGAATATGGAACATCGTCAATCCACGCACACCTTGGTCCATGATTTGATCGATGCTCCCGGAAGCGACCGCTCCCGACAATTGAACCTTCCCCAGACGGCCGAGATCCCGAATATCGCCGACGGTTTCCGCGATCGTTGACCTCAGTTCGTGCCAAGGAATCGTCTCCTCGAAATTGAGTCTGACCAGCTGGTAGACGTCGAGGTTAGGGAATCGATTGGCCAAGAGTTCGAACAAAGAAAAAGCCACCACGGCCGAACTCATGACGACCGTGTTACGGCGAAACTCACTCGCAATCCGAGTCCCGGCAAAGCGTGTGTACTCGCGGTCTCGGGCGGCATCTTCAATGACCTCACCCGTTTTGACGGAACGGATAAACTCAAGCGGATCAACTCGACGCCCCCGAGCATCATACGACTCGCCGTCATCCTCGACTCGGTTTCCAAACACGTCATGAGGTTGACCGAAACGGATCACGGTCGACGCATCCATTCGGACAGTGTTCAGCACAAAGCGGATCACGGTCGAAATCTGGTTGAATTCGTCGTTTTCCAGAAAATAGCGCGCGCCGCCCTCCCTGCGCAGGTGCTCACGAATCAAGCTCTCCGCCTCGAGGATCAGATTGTAGTTCAGCGTCACCGGACAGATGTAAATCGGCCGATACTTGTTGGCTTGAAGGTTCCGAATCGAGGCCGTCACGGCCGTTCCGAGCAGCCCGAGCTTGAGTCGGTCTTCGACCACGTTGGAGCGACAGCGCGTTCCGCCGGGGAAAAAGAGGCTGTGATATCCGTTTTCAAGCAAGACCTGAGAATAACTCTTCAGCACGTCTTTATAGAGTTCATGCTTGATGCGCCGATCGACCTTGTATGCCCCAAGGTTGTGCATGAAATACCCGGTAAGGGGATTGGCAAACAGGTTTTTGCCCGCACCATAAGTCACCGGGGGCAATCCCACCTGCTCAAGTGCCCAGCCCAGCAGAATCGAATCCATATTCGAAGAGTGCGTCGGCACGACCACCAGTGTGCCCGTTTTTGCGAGCCGTCGAAGCTGATCGACCGGTCCTTGCACCTCAACCCGCTCCTCTAGGTCACGAACGTGTTTGACCGTCTCGGCCAAATCCTGGGCGCCCGGTAAATGGCGAACATCTTGAGTTTTAAAGAGGAAACTTAAGCCGACAGGCAGCACACCCGAGGCAAATCTGAACACCCGAGGCTCAAAACGACCTGCGGTGTCATCGGTGTAAGATTCAACGAGGCCGCGCAGGATCTCGCGCTTCTCGTCCTCAGACATTTCGCTGAGGCTGCGTGCGGTGGCTTTCCACCACTCACGCGGACGAATCTCATCCTCAGGACCTGTCTCAAGTCGGAGGCGTTCCAGCTCCTGGAAGGCCGTTTCGTTCAAAACGTACTCCAGCGCATGGGACGACGATGTTCGCGAACGACCTAAGTAGTCGGCGAATACGCGGCGCGTGACCTCGGAAACCAGATGAGGTCGTTCGGCATTGAAACGAAAAAGAGGGGCGTCTTTCTTCATGAAAATCTGTGTTTCTTGAGTGGACTCAAAACCTAACACAGATTCCAAAAAAAAAACCGACCCTTGCGGGTCGGTTTTTTCTTTTTGATCGGGGTGGCCGGATTCGAACCGACGACATCCTGCACCCAAAACAGGCGCGCTACCAGGCTGCGCTACACCCCGTCGGCGGTTCTTCTAAACGATATTCGCGAGGTGTTCAATCGGATTTTTTCATTTTTCACCATTTAATTTTTCTCTCGCCGATTATTTGTGACGCAACCCAGTGATTCATTGAACTTTAGCGCGCCAAAGAGAATAATGCGCCGGCTGCGAACGTCAGACTGATACTTGGCTCGCAAGGAGCACCATGCGCTTGGTTCACTACATTATCCTCTCCGCACTCGTTTTGACGGGGTGCGAAGAAATCACGGCCTTCATCGACTCCATCTCGGATGGAGCGCCCTGTGCCACCAACGCCTCTTGTGTGGGCGGCAAGTGCCTCACCGAAGATCTGGGATTCACCGGGGGCTATTGTACGACTCTGAACTGTGAAACCAACGGCTGCACGGGCTGGGGCAGTGAGTGTTTTCGAACTGAACTCGCGGGCTCCGACGTCACAGCCTGTTATGAACTCTGCAATTACGACGGAACCTGTGACAGGGCCGCAGAAGGCTATGTTTGTGTTCAGCTCGATGATGCGGCGGTCTGCCTGACCCCCGGGGCGTCAAATGCCCCGATCCAAGGCTCCACCGGATCGGGCTGCGCCTCGAACACACAGTGCAATAGCGACAACGCCACGTGCATTTCATCGTTTTTTGGCGGGTACTGCTCGCAGCTCGACTGCACCACCGAGGCCGATTGTCTGGGAGGAAACCCCTGTGTTTTGCTCAATCCTGACGCAGAGGTCGCTGAACAGAAGCATGCATGTCTACAAGGTTGCACGCCTTCCGACGATAATTGTCGCTACAACTACTCGTGTCAGAACTTCGACGGACACGACGTTTGCCTCGAAGGTGCCGCTGAAGCCCCACGAAATCCCGATGGATCGAATGACGGCGAAGCCTGTGTCGCCACCCTGAACTGCAAGGGCAACACCTGTATTCGGGAAAACACCGAGGAAAGCGGGAAGATCTCGTTCCCAGGCGGGTACTGCACCACACGCGATTGTGCGACAGACACCGACTGCAACGGCGACAGCATTTGCATCGCGCGTTCACGTTCGACCACATGTTTGAAGACCTGCGTCGCGAACGCCGACTGTCGTGACGGCTACGAATGCCGCGACGCTCCAGAAGGCAAGGTATGTGACTCGATCGTTGAAGCCGTCGCGCCAGCGGTCACAGGCAGTGCCTTTGACGTGATTTGTGGAGCAGACAAAAACATCAAGTTCACGATGCCGACTGGGACGATCGGCTTCTACATCGCACCCTTCGCGCCAGGTGGACAAAAGGTCACGCCGACCAAGCTGACCTATCCTAATGGCACGACGCTCGACATCCTCAAGGACTACGACTTTCTGGCGATTAACCCCGAGATCTTGGGCAGCCTTGCTCCCATCCTCTTCCCGGCATCCGATTCGACCGCCTTCAAGAATGCTTTTGGTCCGGGAGACTACACACTCTCGGTGACCACGACGGCGACCGATCTTTGTTATTACGTGATTCCGAAGACCTCGCCGGGTACGACCCTCGCGGTGAACCTGTATTTTGTCGGGACGTCGGTCAACGCCAGCGCGGCAAAGACCAATGCCAACGTCAAGCAGGTCGTCGACATCGTGAAACGCATTTATTCAAGCATGGGCATCACGGCGAGCGTTTCGAATTATTTTGACGCTTCCGCGGAAGTCACCTCGCAATACTCGATCATTCGCGACTTCAACGATGTCTATAATCTTGTGGCTTCCAGCCAGTCTCCAGGCACAACGGCCGCAGAAAGCCTCTCGGTTAACGTGTTTCTGATTCAGGATTTCAACATCTCGGAAGCGCCGGGCCTTCTGGGCGTCTCAACGGGCATTCCAGGCATGGCGGGGCTTCATGGCAACTCAGGAGCCGGTCTTGTGTTCAGCTCCGCGAGCCTTGGAAGTGACAACACCCAGCTCGGTCAAACGATGGCGCACGAAATCGGCCACTTCCTGGGCCTGCGACACACCACCGAGCATTATGGCTCGGCCCATGATCCAATTTCGGACACCCCAGAATGTCTGGCACCGGACCTCGCGTTTCTTTGCGGCGATGCGACCAATTTCATGTTTGCCTACGCTCTGGGCGGCGACCAATCCAAAACCACCGCAGGTCAGGCATTCGTTGTGAAACGAAGCCCCCTGGTGCAGTGAGAAATACCATGCGAATCAAAGAACTTTTAGTCATGCTCCCGCTTGTCTTGCTCCCGTTGGCCGCGACGGCTCAAGTGAAAGGTGACTTGCCCGTGGGCACGACACCGACGACCACGACGGCGACCGAGCTGCCGAAACAAACGGCCCACGAACGAATTCGATTCCTCTTGAGCGCGTATCACCTTTTTCCAACCCCTGAGCAATTCGCCACAGCAGGCACCGAGGCCGAGGTTTCTCAGATCCTTCGGGAAATGACGCAAGACCCCAACATGGTGCCCTCATTCCGACTCAGAGCCATGGACGCGCTGGCGTTCTATGGGGATGACCTGACTTTGGCGCTTCTGGAGCACACGATCTCGACGCCCACAGACGACCAGCCCGAAAACGAACGAGGCACAGCGAATCTACTTCGCCATCACGCCATCATGAGTTTCGCCAAATTACGGGGAGAAGCCGCATTGCCCGCGTTGGAGCCTTTGCTTGTCGGCAAAGACCTCCAATTGAAACTGACGGCAATTTCGGCGGTCGGAAAACAGTGCGGATTAGCAGGTGTGACAAGGCTTCGGAAGCTTCGCACGAGCGACGAACACCGTGCAGTTCAGCACGAAATCAGGAAGTTCATTCAGAATTGATTACATCTTTCGCGTTGGTCGGACCGATTTTGAGTTGCCCCGCGCGGATTAGTTGAACTAACCTGTCACTATACTTTTTGTAGACAGAGATGGATGGACGACAACGACTTTCCGCAAGACCATTCAGAACCTTCAGAAGCCACTCAAATCGTTGATTCGGCTACCCTGAGAAAGGTGCGCGATGAAATCGCGGCGCGCGATCAGGCTTATCTCATCGTGATCGCTGGGCCGCATTCGGGCAAAATGTTCAAGCTCGACCGCAGCGAAGCGACCATCGGACGCTCCCCCAGCGCGGAACTCCAACTTCAAGATGTCGGTATTTCACGGACCCATACTCGGCTCTCCCGAGTGGGTGGGGATTTCTTCATCGAAGACCTCCAGAGTGCAAACGGCACATTTGTGGACGGCATTCGGGTCGTGACCTCACAGCAGCTTAAAGACGGGGACAAGATTGCCCTGGGCTCAAGCACCATCGTCAAGTTCACCTTCACCGATAAGGTCGAAGAGGCCTACCAGAAGAAGATGGTGGACGCTGCCCTTCGTGATGGTTTGACTCAGGCTTACAACAAGAAATACTTCACGAACCATATCCTGAGCGAGTTTTCGTACGCTCGGCGACACAGCACGCACGTTGCGTTGATCATGTTTGATGTGGACCACTTCAAGCTCGTCAATGACAACTATGGCCATCTGGCCGGCGATTATGTCTTGGCAACTTTGGGGCGAATCTCGCTTCAAACCTTGCGGGCTGAAGACACATTTGCTCGATACGGTGGCGAAGAATTCGCAGTTATCAGTCGTGGAATCACGATGTATCAGGCGTATCAGCTGGGCGAACGTCTTCGTCGCGTGGTCGAAGATACGGTCTTTGAATACGACGGGAAGACGATTCCGATTCGAATCAGCGTCGGCGTTGCAAGCTACCCCGAGATCGAAGTCGAAACCCAAGACGAGCTCATCGGCGCTGCGGATGCGGCACTCTATCGAGCCAAACGAGGCGGTCGTAACCGCGTCGAAATGGGCCGCTAATCCATCCTCACAACCAAGGCCGTCGCGTTGTCTCGTCCCATTCGGTCAACTGCGTTCTGCACAAGTGCCTCTGACAGGGCCTGTGGGCTTTCGCGGTGGCTTAAGACAAGGGCCTTAATGCCCTCCTCATCGATCTCGCCGTGAGTTCCATCACTGGTCAGGATGAACAAATCCCCACGCTCGACCTTCAGGCCTCGCTCACTCAGCGCTGAGCCCAAGACCTGCGCCTCAATGCCAAAACCATCCACACGATCGTATTCGACCTCGGCAGAGGTGCTCAGGAAGCGCGATATCGTTCGTTGCGAAACATCATTCTTCAAGGCTTCGGCGGGTGTCAGCTCGCCGAGCTCGATCAAGATATTGGCCAACGTGTGGTCGTGCGTCAGCTGAATTAACTCGCCGCGTCGGATCAGGACAATTCGGGAATCCCCAACGTGCGAGATTCCTAATCTGTCACCACACACGACCATCCCGCTAAACGTCGTCCCGCCTCGATTATTATTCGGACGAAGCTCGCCCTCCACCGCCAGGCGTTGACCCACGACCTTTGCGACGGCTCGAGCAAGCTCGGGAGCCCATTTCTCGATGTACTCCGCACCATAATGGGCCCACGCCCGTGCAAACGACTGCGTCGCGGTTTCGACCGCAACCCGGCTTGCGCGCTCTCCATCTTGGATTCCACCAATTCCGTCGGCGACGCAAAAGAATCCCAACGACACCTTTCGCGAACCACAAATTGAGTTCGCGACCAAATGACCGCACGAGTCTTGGTTATTCTTGCGGAACAGATAATTGCCGACGGTCGACGCCGAGCCGACCACAAAAGTGATCGGACGTTCGAGCTCAATTCGGATCTGCTCAAGTCCCTCGGACAGATCACTGGTGTCGACGTAGGCCAAGTCACCGTACGGCGAAACGCATCCAGCCAAGAGCTGTGGCAAGCCAGGAAAGAGGATAGGTGTCCCCTCCATGACGCTCTTATCTTGAAGGATTGCAGCCATCTGGTGACCGCCAGGATAGACCTCCTGGGCAAAGACTTCGTAGGCGAGCTCGCCCACAACGCGCATGTCTCTCCAGGCGGCTTCAATGGCAGGTTTTCGTGTCACTTGAATTCGGCCCAGCGACATCAGAAAGAGCGAGCCATCACGCGGATCAAGCCAAAGCTCGCGCCGTTTGACGCCTTGAAGCCAGCCTCTTTCTTCGTGGAGAAGTCCAAGCAATGAGGTCAGTCTTTGAAGAGCATGTACCGCTTTTTGCCGCGGGATTTTGAGCCATTCGCTGTCGCGGAGCGGGGTCGCTCCTTCTGGAGGGGCCGTTACTTCAAAAACGGTCTCGTCAGGCCCCTCGAAGGTCGCTTGCACGCGAGGCAGGCCGAAAAACTCGCTCGTCTGCACTACGGTTTGCACATCACGAGCCCACGCATGGCTGCCCATCCAAAGATGCACAATTTCGCCAGAGTCGCGTCGAGCTCGAAAAGTCCATGCCTCATTGTCCTTCCCACATAGGACTTCTTCGATCTGCCAAGCCGACGATCCGATTTCAATTCTCGCGCCCGCTTTCCAACTCATCGGGTCTCCTGGGCGCGTTTGCGGCGAGCGTGCTCCTCACGCCAATTCAAAATGGCAGGGAGTTCCACCGTGCGTCGATTCGTACTCGCCCGAATATTGCTGGGATGGTGAAAATGGAAAAGCACGGCTCCCAAACCGACTTCGTCGCCTGGCATCAATGGCGTGACCCCCGTGACCTCGATTCGATTCACGTAGGTCCGCTGCCGAGGACTCATCGGGAGGATGTACCAATCGTCATCCTCGCACCAAAGCTCGGCGTGGCGCAGCCCGATATGTTTGCGCTCTTCGTCCCGCAGGCCCGACAAATCCCAGTTTGGCTGCCGTTGACCCGTCGCCAATGCGTCGGGGAAGGTCCGGCCGACCACAACTCGGGCATTCCTGTTTAACACATGATGAGGTCCACAAACCGCGCCAGCTCTCATCAGGTAGAGCGAAGGCTCCTCGACGGCGAGCAGCAGGTCTTTCTGACGCTCCCGCCAGGCCTCGAACGCGATGTCATTGACTTTGAAATCAAAGGGCACGACGCCAAGCCGCAGCACGTCGCCATCTGCGAGCGGATAACGCTCCCGAGTGTCCGTCAAAAGTTGGTCGTTGATGTACGTAAACGACGACGGAGAGAGCGGCCGAACAAACCAATCCTTGCCATCTCCCAATGAAATCCGAGCATGCGGAGCCGACACTTTGTAAAGCTCGTGGTCCTCAAGACCTTCCATCAGTAGATCTACCGGCCCATGTTGAGGATGGAAGCGCCCGACATACACGTCCGGCCCATGGATCGTGATCTTTAGCGGCTCACCAGTGCGAGCGTAAGTCAGGCTCGCCAGCGCCGGCACTCGGTGTGGGCCTGCCAACTCCAAGTCTTGCTTCTCTGTCCATCCCCGAAGCACATCTAGATCAAAAGGGTTCGTCATCTCAAGCCATGTACTGCGGATGGGTGACTTCCGCTCGTTTCCATCCTAACCGATGATGCCCGCGCGTCGAGAAACCCAATGATCTTTTCGAAACACAGGTGATAAAGCATCACGCAGGATAGCTATCGTCACCTTTCACCGCTTCTTTGACCCAATACACACATGAAAACCCTCATTAGTCTCGAAGACTGGGCATCACAGGCCTCGGCGATGGCGCGTCTCCCCGACTTCTCGGGCGAAGAGTCAATGATATGGCCGAATTCTCTAGCACCGCTCCCAGAGCGACTCAGCTCCAAACACCTGTGCATGAGTGCGAGTCGTCACACTTATGCGCCCGCCTACGAAGTAGATTTGATCGTGTTTGGCGCGCCCAAGGGCACGTATCGCGCGCTGGGCCTGCTTATCATCGCGTCGATCTTTGAAGATCGCGACGTCATCATTGAACTGAATCAGAACATCGATTCACTGCTCATCACGTCTCAGGCTCTCAACAATCACGTGATCCCAAACGCTCGACTGCGACTTGAGGGTTTCGAGTACTTTCCGCAGAAAGTCACGCAAGTCCCTTGGGAGCGCGCCTCATTTTTGGATCCCTACACGTTGCCGTGGTTCTGCATTGCTTCGGCGGCCGACCTTGAGCTTGAGATTTCCTCCGACGCGAAAGTGGCCAGCGGTTTCGGGTCGATGGCCGGCTCCCTACGCTTGGCCCAGCTCTTTTTGGATCTGTCTCAGCCCACAAATGATTGTGTGGAGGTGTGTCTAGAGGTGGAAGGTGGAAATCGAGGCGTGGCCCCCCTCAGCTGCGAGGCCCGATTCTGGCTGCCGGGAAGTATTGGTTACGACGTGCTCTCGGTATGATGCGCCGGATTCAATTCACGAAAGCCAACCTTTGAATCAATTCGGTCACGCCGGATTTGATGTCGGAGCGACCGGGTTCGGGAGGACCAACACACGACGGGCAGCCGTGCTCACACGCGCATTTTTGCAAAAGATCAAGTGAGAGGCGCATGAATGGTCGTTGTTCATCGAAAAGCCCTTCACCAAATCCAACCCCGCCCGGAAACTTGTCGTAGATGAAAATCGTGGGGTCGTAGAGTACAGGTCCCACCAACCCAAGTTGAGGGTCTGGGGCAGCCTCAAACGAATGTGCGGTCCCGTCTCGGTCCCGCAGAGTCAATCCGTCAAAACCGGCAGAAAGCCAGCGATCTTCTGCCAGAGAGCCAATCGTCAGCTGGAGATCTCGTGGGTCACACATCAGCTTCAGGCTGGCCGCGGTCTTCATGACTTCTGCAAGACCCGCCACGATACGAGCCCAACGCTCAGGATCGGCAGATAGGGTCGGGAAATTATCGCTTGGGAGTTCGAGCCAATACGAAGTCGTGTGCAGGTCGAGTTCTGGCAGGTTCAACTCTCCGTAACCGATATTTTCGCCCGTCTTAAACTTGATCTTCTTGTAGCCCACAAAACGATCGGTGACGCAGACTTCTCCATACCCTATGCGGCCCGGCGCCACGTCGCGCTCATCAAACTTGTCCAAAATACTCACAGCCGCGTAATGCATCGCCGAGGTGTAATAACCGTCATTGCTTCGTCGGACGTACGCACGCCGTTCATCGTAGTCGAGCCTCTCCACGCGATAGGGCTCGCCGGAAACCTGATAGACCGCATTGGGGTAAATCGTGGTGTGCGCCCCTTCGAAGTCAACTTCAGCCAAAATCACTGGCTCGTCCGCTGTGATGTCGATCACCACAAAATTTTCGTCGGCAATATTTCGCAGGTTGATTTCGTTGGCTGGGTAATTCTGGGTGGTCCATTTCCACTGCGCGCCGCTGAGTTGCACCAACTGCGTTTCTCTGGCCAAGAACTCAAGAACCTCAGTCGTTTCAGAACCGCTCAAATTGCCAAACGCTTCGCCCTGCATCCAAGGGAGCTCGTAACAGGCACATTTGAGGTGCTCGACCAGGATCCGGAGGTTGTCGGGGTCGATCCTCGCGGCCTCCGGCGACTGATCAAAGAAATACTCAGGGTTTTGAATGATGAACTGATCGAGCGGATCATCACTTGCCACCAAGACCGACAGCGAAGTGCCACCACTACGACCTGCGCGACCGAATTGCTGCCAGGTCGACGCCACGGTTCCTGGATATCCAGCAAGAACGCAAACATCCAATGAACCAATGTCGATGCCGAGCTCCAAGGCATTGGTGGACACGACCCCCAACACCGACCCATCGCGCAAACCGCGTTCGATCGAACGTCGCAGATTCGGCAAATATCCGCCGCGATAACTGGCAACACGATTGGCCAAATACTCTTTTCTATCCCCTTTCAACCGCTCCTTCAGGTGTTTGATCAGCACCTCGACTGATTGGCGAGACCGCGTAAACACGATGGTGCCGCATTCTTTTTCTAAAGTGGTTTTGGCAATGCTCTGCGCCGCCGACAGCGCACTTTGGCGACGCATCTGTTGAATGTCTTTGATCGGCGGATTCATGAAACACACGTAGCGCTCGGCCGCTGGCGCCCCATTTTTGTTCACCAGCTCAAAGTCTTGTTCGGTCAGAGCCTCGGCGAGCTCCTTTGGGTTGGCGATCGTGGCGCTGGTGGCCAGGAACACCGGGTTCGAACCGTAATGTGCGCAGATCCTCTTCAGCCGGCGCACCACATTCGCGACATGGCTTCCAAAGACGCCCCGATAAGTATGAAGTTCATCCAAGACGACGTATTTCAGGTTTCGGAAGAAATGCGCCCACTTGTCGTGGTGCGGCAAGATCGCCGCGTGAAGCATATCAGGATTCGAAATCACCAATCTGCCGCTCCGCCTTATTCTGCGCCGCACATCCGGCGGGGTATCTCCGTCATAGACCTGCGCCTCCCACGACTCGTCGGCATCGGGGCATCCTTGCAATAGAAGGTTCAGTTCCGAGGTCTGATCCTGCGAAAGCGCTTTAGTGGGATAGATAAAAAGGGCTGAACCATTCTGATAAAGCCCATTCAAGATTGGCAGATGATAACACAGGCTCTTACCGCTTGCGGTTGGCGTCACGACCACGACGTTCTTGCCGGCGAGCGCATGAGTGATCGCGGCAGACTGATGAGAATAGAGCTGATCGATGCCTCGATTTCTCATCATCTGTTCAAGCCGCGGATCCAACGCGTCGGGAAACGGAGCGAAGGTCGGCGAAAGCGCTGGGATATGCTTGATCGCGGTGAATGACCGCCCCACGCCACTGCCGGACTTCCAATAATTCACCAAAGATTTGAGAGAGTCGCTGGCCGGTTGTCGTGTCCGCATTCATACCTCCTGCACTGCAAATATGTACAGTACTCCCATCGCGCGACGCAAGTATCTTGTCAGGTCTCAGGTTGTCGAGTTTCGGGTCGAGCCGAGCGGCTGGGCGATTAACTCATCCTAACTGCCAGCATTGCCTTTGGATCACCGCGTTGCGACTCTGCGATTAACGAAGTCTGGGCACCTGATGAAAGGGGTTTTCGACCACCAACCCGGCGTTCGAAAGACCCAGAGTCGCTTTGGCTTCCTCGAACGACGAAAACGTCGAAATACCCACGGCTTCTAGCTCGG
Source organism: uncultured Bradymonadales bacterium (assembly GCA_964394615.1). Taxonomy (GTDB): domain Bacteria; phylum Myxococcota_A; class Bradymonadia; order Bradymonadales; family Bradymonadaceae; genus JBFFMO01. The sequence continues at coordinate 101,786 of CAYMYJ010000002.1, forward strand.
ACAGGTCTGCATCGGTGATGACGGCCATTCGAAACGAACGCAGCACGGTGGCCAGCACGTAGGCGCGTTGTTCACCGCCGCCAATGGCATGTGTGCCCTGCATTTCGTCCAACAACACATCGACTCCACGCTGCATGGCCACCGCGAACGCGCGCTCGCCGCTGCCCTCGCCGATGCCTTCGGGGCAAGCGGCTTCGACCAATAACCAGCCTTGCGGGACCAACGCCGGTCTGTCCACGAGCGCCGCGTAAGTCGCTGCACGCGACGCCTGATAGAAATTGGTCGCTTTGGTCGGAGGAACCACAAGTCGCAACCACTCAACCGGTTGGGCAATCTCGAAGAAATGCCGCGCGGCCGCGTCCTGGGTCGCCGCATCAAACGCGGCATGCACGGGCCCTGAATACACACCACCACTTGGCACCACGAAAAAGCCCCAGACCTGGTCAAATACAGATGCGAGCTCCCAAAGACTCTGTTGGAAACGATTCCCCTCCAGCTTCCCAACGCCCGTGGTCGATTCTCGCAGGAACTCCAGACCATGCATCCAATTGATGGTCTGACGGCCTGCACAACCGATCGAGAGCCCCTTAATGCCCCCTGAGTAGCCAGCGTACTGGTGCGGCTCGACAACGCCCGCACAAACGATCAAGTCGGCCTCCACCAGATCATTGGCAAACCACCCCGGGGGTTGCACAGAAGTTTGCCGGAGTTCCGCACCATCTGGGTCGTGCTGGCGAAGCGCGGCTCTATGCTCCTCGCAAATAGACTGAATGGGAGCCAGCTCGGCGAACGTAAGTCGGCGATGAAGGCCCAACGCGACCACAACCTCGACTCGTCGACCAGCTAAAGCCTGCAGAATAGCCGGCAACCATAGTTCCGAATCAAATGGCCGCGTTAGGTCAGGAATCACCACCACAACGTGTTGCCCCGAAGGAAAATCGAACTCGCTCATGCCGCTTCAACCTCGAGCCAACGTCGGGTCATCCGAACGACCAGACCATCTGGGACCGGCGATTCCCCGCGCATCACCGCAGCACCGTCTTCGGTAAGTGCCACACGCCCTCTCGTCGTTTTGGTCACCAGGAAATGACGCTCAGACAAATCAAAAATCTCCATAATTTCAGCGGGCTGCAGGTAGTTCAGGACGCCATAGGTCGACAGTCGCTCCAAACCACGGTCCGACAAAAGCCGCGACGTCGACCCTCGCAACATCGCCGCAATCAGATGGATGGAGCCCTTATTATTGGTGCGAGCAACTCCACTAAGCAGTTTTCGCACAATGATATCGTTTGAATCGGGAACCTGATGAACATCACGTTTCTGAGGCGTCATGTCTGCCGGACCGACGCATTGGTCGCAATGGCCGCATTTCGAACCGAAGGTAGAAACACTGTTGAAATGCCGTAAAAGCTGGAGTTGCCTGCAGCCAGACATGCAACAAAAGCGCACGGCATCGTTGAGTTGCCGTTGAGCAATTTCCCGACGCAAGCCAATTTGGTCCCAATCGACCCGCAGATCTCGGGTTCGGCTGAGGTCTGCCACCGAGGTCCAAGGGAAGCCGTCCCGAAAGCCAAAATCGATATGTCCCACGGTTTTCAGCAACCGAAACGCAGCCTCGACCGCGCCACTGCTGACGTTCCCTTGTTTTGATGAGCGATTAATCACCTGAGCGACCATCTCGGGCCCGACCGCGTGGGTTCCCAATCCATATCGTCTGAGCTCAGACCAAACGCCCATCACCACATCAGGCATCGGAAATGACAGGTCGATAAAAAACTCATGAATCGAGCGGTCATTGGCTCCAAAGAGCAGGACACAGTGGGCGGGCTTGCCGTCACGCCCGGCCCGGCCCGCCTCTTGATAATAGGCTTCGACGCTGCCCGGAACGTTGTAATGAATGATGGCTCGAACGTCGGATTTATCGACCCCCATGCCAAACGCATTTGTGGCGATCAATACGGGTACATCACCTGCCATGAACGACTCTTGAACCTCATTGCGTCGCGTGTCCCCTAGTCCACCGTGATAGGTGCCCACCAAGTGCCCGGCATTTCGCAACATTGAACACACCAAATCCACCTGTTTCCGAGTCGCACAATAAATCACGACCGACTCGCCAGGAAAATGCCCCAAGACCTCTTGAATTCGATTAAATTTCTCCTCATCGGTGGCGGCATGGCGGACCTCAAAAAAGAGGTTCGGACGCTCAAAACCCGAGACAATCACGCGGGCATTTGGCATGCCGAGTTGCTGCAGAATATCGGCCTGAACCTCGGGCGTGGCCGTAGCCGTAAGCGCGATGGTGACAGGAGATCCGAGCTTCTTGCGAAACTCCCCGACCTCCAGGTAATCCGGGCGGAAATCATGCCCCCATTGAGAAATACAATGGGCTTCGTCAACGGCCAGCATCGACACAGTGGTTCGTTCGATCGCTTCTAAAAATGCGGTATTTCTAAAGCGTTCCGGCGCGACATATACAAGCTTAAGCCGACCTTCGACCATGTCATGCAGTCGATCCATCTGCTCGGCATACGAGAGCGACGAATTGATGCAGGCGGCCGGAATTCCACGCGCCTGCGCGGCATCGACCTGGTCTTTCATCAACGCGATCAGCGGTGAGATGACGATGGTCACGCCTTCAAGCAAGCAGGCAGGAAGCTGGTAACACAGGCTCTTACCTGAACCTGTCGGCATCACCGCGAGCGCGTGCATGCCCTCCATGACCGACTCGACGATGTCTCGCTGTCCGTCGCGAAAGGTCGTAAAACCAAAGAGGTCTTCCAGACCTGAGTCTATGTCTGTTGCAAGGCTTGGAGCGTTCATTCAATCACCGAGAGCTGGTGGCAAAACCACTGAATGGATTTTCAGTATCATAGATCAAAGTCAGACATTCAAGGTCTTCTCATGATCCTGTCGAACACCGTTATCGGACAAAGAAAAAATAAGTTGCGAAAACGTACTCCATGTATGGAGTGCCTAGGTGACGCCGGACTCACGGGCGAGCACCGTGGCTGTGCTTGGCTCACCCGCGTCCGGCCTCGCCGGGCTTGTTCCGCCACGCCCAAAGTCATGTTTGGCACGAACGCTGCTATCTTCAAACGCATAAAGTGACTGAGGAGTCAGAATGAAATCTGGAAACAAAACGACACGATCTATTTTTCTGGTGATCGCAGTAAGTGTTTCTACGCCAGCATGTCAGGCACATATATTTTCCCCTCCTGCCCGTATCAACCTTTTGGAATCCTCCGCGACGTTGAAAGAAGGAGAGCAGGCGGCCGCGGTTGGTGGTGGCGGAAGCGGCGCGCTCTTCGGGTTCTCCGCCACCGCGCTCGCTGCAACTTACAAGAAAGGGGTGAGCGACCAATTCGAGGTCGGTGTCGATGGCACGTTTGTCGCGGTGGACGACTCCCACGCGGTCGCAAACTTGGATCCATATATTTGGGGCGGACGAGTCAAGGCCAAATGGGCGCCCCAAAAGACCAAGGGTTTCGCCGCCATTACAGCGGGGATTGGGGGTGGATACTCAATCGAAGGAGGAGGGTACGTGTCACCCGATTTGGGATTTATCGCGGCATTCGAAAACCCCTACTTGGTGCCTTTTGTGGGCGTCAGCGGGTTCATCTCTCAACCTATCGCCTCGAAGACTGTCGACATCAGTCATGACGACGAGGACTTGGGCACTCGACTCGAACGCCCGCAATTTACCTGGGGCGGATATCTAAATGCGGGGTTCAAGATTCCATTCGCGATCGGCGAGGGCCAAACGCTGAATATCTACGCCGAGTTTCACTCTCTCTACCTTAACGATGGCGATGAGGATGAATTTGCCAATGGATTCATGGCCGGCCCGGAAATCGTTTTCTGATCAGCAAATCACATGGCAGGCAGCCTGCGGACCAAAGCATTGCAGGCAGGAGGCCTGCGGACCCAAACCATCAAAGAAGCAGCGCCTGCTGAAACCAGATAAACGCGCCGCCAAAAATAGCAGCCACCAGCATCGTTGTGCGGTGTTGCACGCCCATCTCAGCCACGATAGCGATCAAGAGGCTCCACAATGCTGTGGGGACGATCACATCAACCCAGGGGTGAATCAGAGCCGACGGATGCAGCACAAAGGGAAGTGCAATCGCAACGTTCAACCCAACCACGACAAGCACACGACCGGTTGGCCCGAGCTTATCACTGATTTTGGCCTGAACGATTCCTTGCCAAAAGAGCACCTGCAACGCCGCGAGTCCGGCCTGCAAGGGCAACACTTTTTGCAGTTCTTCCATGGGGCGAAGGCCCTGCATCTGCGTCCACCAAGGCTCAAACCAGAGCGCCAGAAAAATCACCCATATCAAGGGCGTGAGCACCAGTGCGGCGTTCGTCAATTTCTGGTCTTTCACCGGCCGAACTCGGCCAGAAAACTCCACGCCCAGAAAAAACGCGATGCCCGCCAGAATTGCAGGTGCCCATACGATCAGCCCCAACCAACCCTTCATGTTGCCTTCAAGATGCAACTGGAGCGGCGAGGCAAAAAAGAAATGGGGCGCAGCCGCGGCAATCAAGCCGATCGCCACCAAGGGTTTGGTTAAACGGTTCTCAGTCGTGCTTTCCATAGGCCTACCGAAATTTGATTTCCCAAACCCGAAGGATCGCCTCAAGGGCGATCGACGGTGTCATTTTGGACACGCCGACCTGACGATCAGGAAACGTGATAGGGACTTCTAGAATCTTGCAGCCGGCCTGAAAGGCGCGGTACTTCATTTCGATCTGAAACACATACCCGGAGGCGCCGACGCGGTCGAAATCGATGCTCTCAAGCACCTCGCGACGCCAGGCGACAAATCCCGCGGTCAGATCTTGAACGGGAATCCGCAGAATAGCGCGGGCGTAAACTCCGCCACCGCGTGAGATCAACCGACGGGCAAGTCCCCAATCCTGAGTTCCGCCACCTTCGACGTACCTTGAGCCAACGACAACGTCGTAATCGTCCAGATTCGAGATCAACGCAGGCAGGTAACGCGGTTGATGAGAGAAATCGGCGTCCATCTCAAGCACGCGTTTGTAGTCGCGCTCCAAAGCCCAACGGAAACCCGCAATATACGCGGGACCGAGGCCTGACTTTTCGGTGCGATGAATCACGTGAATGCGGTCATCTTCTTCGATCATGCGATCGACGATCGCACCGGTGCCGTCGGGCGAACCGTCGTCGATCACCAGAATGTGGACCTTGGGAACAACGGCAAAAATCGCGGGAATGATCGTCTGGATATTCTCGGCTTCGTTGTATGTAGGAATGCAGATAACCGTCGTGTTCACGAGAGGTCCTCACGCGTCAGATCGAGCTTCTTGAGGATATACTCGACCGACTTGCGGTGAACGCCTGCGACTCGGGCGGCCTTCGAGACGTTGCCTCCGGTGCGCTCCAAGAGCCCTTTCCAGTACTCCAACTCAAACTCTTCGATCATGCGATTCTTGGCGTCCTTGAACGGAAGATTCTCGTCCAGAGCCATCTGCGCCATCGGTACCGAGCCTTGGCTTGCGGCCGGTTCGTCGCGCGGGACCTGTTGTCCGCTCAAGAAGCGCGTCTCGATTTGGTCACCCTGAGCCAACAAGACGGCTCGTTCAACGAAGTTCTTGAGTTCACGGACGTTGCCAGGCCACTTATGACGCTTGAGCTTCTCCATCGTCTTGTACGAAATGTCGATGTCCGTGCGACCCGCCATTTCATTGGCCAAGGCAAGGAAGTGCTCGACCAAAAGTGGAATGTCTTCCGTGCGTTCTCTGAGCGGCGGCAAGTCGACTCGAATCACCGCAAATCGATAATAAAGGTCTTCGCGGAAATTCGATTCCTTGACCTCATGCAAGAGGTTACGGTTGGTCGCTGCCACGATGCGAGCGTCGATCTTGATCGAGTCGTTGCCGCCCACAGGCTTAACTTCACGTTTCTCGAGCGCACGAAGCAGCTTGGGTTGGAGGTCTAAGGGCAGCTCCCCAAGTTCGTCCAAAAAGAGCGTTCCACCGTTGGCCGCTTCGAACGCACCTTTGCGTGTCCCCGTCGCACCAGTAAAGGCGCCTTTGACGTGGCCAAAAAGCTCGGACTCGATGATGTCGCGAGCGATCGCCGAGCAATCCACGACGATGAAGGGGCCGTCTTTTCTCTGACTTGTGTTGTGAATCGCTTCGGCGACGAGTTCCTTTCCGGTTCCCGACTCGCCCTCGATCAAAACTGTGGCATCGGTCTTGGCGACTCGTTCAAGAATCGCAAAAATCTCGCGCATTTGCAGGCTCTTGCCGAGCATCGATCCGAAGCGATCTTTCCCGCTGAAACGTACCTCGACCTCTTCGCCGGTGGTCCGAAACTCGATGTCCGAATCCCCAACACGAAACGAGGTGTTGTTTTCAAGGTAGACTTCGCCGACCCGCAGGCCGTTCGCAAACGTGCCGTTCTTGCTGTCGCGATCGCTAAGCCGATACCCTTTGGCATCGACTTCAATGACGGCATGAAAGCGACTCACGGCCGAATCATCGAGCGAAAGCTCGTTATCGGGTGAACTTCCAATGCCAACCAGACGGCCTTTAGCTTCGAGAGTCATCCCCACGTTCGGACCGCTTTTCACGGTCAGGGTGTACTTCTGAAGGGCCAGCTTCTGGTCGCCATCATCAAGAAAAACTGTGCGGGTGATCTCGCTCATGACGTACTCGGTTCGGGGCGTGGGGGAGTGTGCACGAAATCAGGATTCTTCGCCATCCTGCGGTCATCCAGAATCTGCCTGGAAGGTTAGAGGCTGCCGCCACCATAACATTGCGCAAGCTCGTTCTCGGTCCCGCGGATCATGATGACGCCTTCCTCAGCTCCCGCGAGGATAATCACGAGGTCATCGTTAACCTTTCCGGTCCGCACGTAATAATGCGCACTTGTGTCGTCTCGAAATGTAAGAGCCGTAGTCGTTCCGCCTTTAATGATGCTGCCCTTAGCTGCCGAAGAGGAAAAGTCGCCCTCAATCCACGCGACCAAATCACCGCCCTCAACTGGTACCAGATCGAAATCCAAGACCGGTATTGTTCCGTTGGTGATTGTCGCCTCGGTCGAATCGCAATCCGATAGAATCAATCCACGATTGGTGCGGAACAACATGTTCTCGGTCCCATGTTGTGTTTTCACCTTGAAAGACAATAACGCTCCATCGAGGGCAATACATGTCGGCAGCGGAGAAACCGGTCCACTTGCCACATAACCGAAAAACTTAGTCGGACCATAAGCTCCTCCAGCCACGCGAAAACTGCTGCCCTGTGCGTGTGAGAAATCCAATCCCAGAATATCGCGATCTGGAACGTCCACGAAGACATTCCCATTACCAAACGTCGCGCTGTTCGGATTGAATTCCAATGATAATGACGAGTACTTACTTGAGGCGGCGCCGTCGTTAAATCCATAACCAATCATGACCGCAGGAGGCGTGGTTGGCACGAATGCACTTTGCACGTGTTCGTTGGCCGTCAAGGAGGGCGAATTCGGTGCAATCGCACATTTGCCCTGATCGACATTGCAGATGTAGACGTTTAGTTGAGTTTCCTTGGATCTTGCCTCGGCAAAGACAAAGCGGAACGGTGACCTCAACTGTGCCATAGAAACATCAAATGAGAGCGTGTTGGCCAGGTTGGTGCCAGCGAACGGTATTGGCATTCCATCTAAGGAAAGAGCTTGGGCGTTCTCGGGATTAATGGAATACACGCCAAAGGCATCCTGAAAGTCAACCACCACCAACATGGCATCTTCGCGCCAGTCAACCTGAATGCCGTTGCGGAGCACCGGGGCAACCCGTTTCTCGAGAACGGTCTCCATCCCTGCGCAATCGACGGACGTCGAATTATTCGTGGTGTTATTCGTCGAGCCCGTGGTCGTGTTATTCGTCGAACCCGTGGTCGTGTTGTTCGTCGTGTTGTTCGTGACGTTATTCGTCGTGTTGTTCGCAACGATATTATTCGACGAGTCCTCAAGGTCATCCAACGATGCCGAAAAGACACAACCGGATAACGAAACAAAACAGATAGCCAAAAAGGTCTTTTTCATGATCAGGACTCTCAAAATCCACACAACACGGCAGGGTCTACACGACATCACAACTGAGGTTGCCGCGCTGGTCAAGGAAGTCGGGCTAAACGAGGGGTTATGCACGGTTTTCATACGCCATACATCTGCCTCGTTGACGATTCAAGAGAACGCCGACCCTTCGGCGCGGCGCGACCTGGAGACCTGGCTGAACCGCTTGGTCCCCGAAAACGACCCGCTCTACACGCACACGGCCGAAGGTCCCGACGACATGCCATCGCATATCAAAGCCATCCTAACGTCGACAACGCTTAGCATCCCGATTCTGAAGGGAGCCTTGGCGCTTGGGACCTGGCAGGGCGTCTATCTGTGGGAACATCGTCGGTCGGCGCACACCCGCGAAATCGTCGTTCACATGGCGGCCTAAAGACCGCGCGACATTTGAGCCGGACGACCCAGCAAGAAACCCTGGCCAAGCGTGATGTTGAGGGCCTTGATGGTCTCCAAATCCGCTTGGTTCTCGATGCCCTCGGCGATCAGTCGGGCGTCGCTGCGTTGTGCCAATTCAAGCAAATAAAGGGCGAGCGCCTGTTTACGGGTGCTTGTGGCAATTCCACGCGTGAGTGAAATATCCATCTTGATAAATGCAGGCTCAAGATCGGCAATCAATTGCAGATTTGAGGTTCCAGTGCCGACGTCGTCCACGGCAAAGCGGTAGCCGCGCGCCTGGAGCTTATGAACGTTGGGAAGTATGCGTCGAAGTTGGTCCTGCGTGGTGTTTTCCGTGACTTCGAATACGAGCTGCGAAGGCAAAAGGCCGTCGGCCTCCCATTGGGACAACACGGCCTCCAGGTCCTTCATGGGTTCGTAGAACGCCTGCGGAAGGCTGTTCACAAAAAGCGCTCCACCGGTCAAAGCAGGACGGCGTCGAATCGAAAGTGTGCGGCAGGTCTGGTCCAACTCGCCGTCAAGTTCGGCGCGTGCTGCAGCGACAAACAGGTGCACGCCGAGCCGATCCGCATCGGCGGTCTCAGCGCGGCTCAGCGCCTCGTAACCCATATTCGTCATGGTCCCGAGGTCCACGATGGGTTGATAGAGCGACGTGATCTTCCGTTGTGCAATCATGTGCCCGAGCACACGTTGCCGCTGCCTCGCCAACTCACGCTGGGAGACCTGAGCGTCGATTCGCGCCTTGCGAATCGCCCGATAGAGCTCACGACGAGGCTCAACGCTGTCGTTGCGAATGATAAGCGAGGAGCCAAAGGCGACTTGCTCTAACGCGTGATGGAACCACCACTCGGAGCTCGCGAAGCCTTCAAAAACCTGCCGTTTGACTCGATTCACGACCGTTTCAAAATCGATCGGAGGTCCAACGCTCTCGTCGCGAGAGGCGGTCAAAAAAACGATGATGGATTCGCCGTCGGCGGCATCCACACACATAATATCATCGCGACGCAGGCCCGCTCCACGAAGCCGATCGACGGCCTGGGAAATTCGGGCCATCAGCACCCGAAAGTTTGCGGAACCGTACTGACGTTCCCACGGGCCCAACTCGGTCCCGTCGATGATGATTAGCCCCACGCACGAGCGGTCTTCGACCCGATCGGCAAGCTGTTGAAGCAAATCTGAAAACGGCGGAAACGAAGTCGACGTGAGTCGAGCGTCTTCGTCACGGACTGCCTCCGAGAGTTCCTCAAGTTCGTGCCGATCAGCGGTCTCAAAAACGTCGAGATCCTGCATTTCGCACTCAAGCTACAATTCTGTTTGAAGTTCTGCCGTCAACGATAGGCACTGTGGCGAATTCTGTCAATTTGAGGGCATCAATCTAAACTCATTTAGTGACTCGATGATTACACCATTTGGCGTGTCCAGCCGTCGTTGCACGAGGCCTTTACCCCAGACAAATACCCGAGATTGTGGAAGCGCCAGATGGTCATCCCAGGCCCCCAGCGCACCTTGTCCCCGAATCTCGATGGTCGAGGGGAAGACGCCGCCTGGCAGGTCCATCGCTTGCCCAGCACGCGTCGTAAATACAGGCGAACCGGAGTTATACCCCCCCGCTCCCCAACGTTGGTCCGCTTGCAACGGGAACGCATAAATCGGCGCCTGTGCGGCGAAATAGGCCAGCATCCAAGAGGTTTCTTGAACATGGCCACGGCAGCCACGGTCACAGACATAGATACGTCGAGGCGTTGCGACCCACCATTCATCGGCTTTTGTAAGGCTCGTGTCATTATACGAACGTCGCAGTCGAATCAGGCGCACCGTGTCGTAACGGTCCACCGAAACCACTTCGACCACGACCGCAGTGGCCATGACCTGTGGATCCACAACGTCGTCCTCATGGCCTTGAGGATATCGAGAATACCGCCAGAACGACCCGACCTGGAGGGGATAGGGGTACTCTCCGGACCGCATCAACTCGGGCTTAAGATGCATGCCCGAGGCAATCAAAACCTTGAGTCGAGAATCCACCTGAATCGGTGAACCCAGATAGTAATGGTCCTTTTCCCCGGCGACTCGCAGGATTTTAGCCACAGAGAGGTCGAACGTCGTGTCGCCTGGAACATAACGAAGCGTTAGGCGGCCATTCCAATACTGGGCGATCTCGTCGTCGGAATTGGCGGATTTGCCATCGAGCCTGCGTCCGTCTCCTGGGACAAACTCCACAAACTCGAAGAGGCCTGCCCAACCGTTGGGCCGGGCTTCCGAAAGGTTTGGTGGCTCGAACACATCCCAAAGCGACCGGGACCGCCCCTGAATACCATCGACAAAGACTTGCGCTGGCCCCGCATCCATGTGGACCATTTCCGCGTAGGCCTCGACAGGCACGAACACGTGGTCCCACAGGGTTTCGTCGTGTTTAACCAACGCATCAAACGTCGCTCGCCCAAGCGCGTTCAACGAGTCCAATTCAGGTAAATCTGCCGGCTTGGTCTGCATCGCGCCCCAACCGGCACCTCTCGCGCCGCGAAGAAGGTCACGGGTGAGTCGTCCCTCGTTAACGGCTGCCGACTCAGGAGTGAGGTCGGGATTCTCGGTGTAAACCAGCGGACGCATTGGCCACTGATTGGGTTCCGGCCCCACATCCGAACAACCTGAAAGCCAGAGGACAAAAAAAAGGCGGCCAAGGCCGCGCAATATTTGAAAACGAGTCGAATGCATTACGGTGAGTCTGTGTCGCCGATTCGTGTGTTCTGATCGTTGTAATAAGGATAGGGCGAAAGATCCACGAAGGAGTTACCCGAGTCCCACTGCCAGATCAAAGGATTCACAGGGCGGCCAAAGAGCACAAAGAAGTGCTCGCTTCCGACAGGAATCTTAATCGTGCTTTCAACGAATGCGCCGTTACCGTGTGAGCCGAGAGGCTGACCACTTTTCGGTCCAAAAATCGTCTGAAGGCCCGGAGTGGTAATACGGAAGGTCTGATCGCAGCCGATGCCAAGATAGGTGATGGTCTGAGAGCCTTGGTCAGGCTTCGCAAATGACGCGGAATAGACTTTCTGCGCCGCGCACTCAGCCACTGCGATAGAATCTACGTCGACGTCTGCATAGACGAGAGGCGTACCTGGATGCGGACATTCCACCTGAGCGTCTGCTGCAGGAAAGGGAAGAGGGTCCGCGCCTTCGGGCTGTTTGATCGTGACTGCCGCCGACACGCACTCAAAGTACTCTGCCGTAGGCGGGTAACCGATGATCTCGTCCTCGTTCTGCGTAAATCCGTTCACAAGGCAAATGGCGTTGGAAATCAAGGACGATTCACAGTCGGTGTAGAAGAAGTAAGGGTCGGTCGCGATGAGGTCACGCAGATTAGTTCGCGCAATCGTGCTTGGTGTGTCCAACGGCAGAGGCCCGCACTCGGTTTGAACGGGGACTTTGGTCTCGTCCAAGTATCCGGCCCTGTCCAGGTCTGGCTGACGGAATTCAGGAATATAAGAGTATCCACCGGCGGTGACGTATTCGTTGCTCAATGAGAGGCCGTTTTCGAACGTAAATTGGCAGTCAGCGCTGATCGTCTGCACGTGTCGAAACAACGAGGCCGCTACAGCGTCCACATCGGTTCGCTTCTTGATGAAGATGGTGCCGGTCTCCTGCGGATACATCGAGAACAGGTCGAACTCGAGCAAGAGCTGAGCAGGTACACCGTCGATGATCACCGTAAGTTCAGAACCGTAATTTCGGTCGACCTCGATCGGCGCGTCCGAGCGGTCACCGAACTTCAGGCCTTGAATGACGGGTCCAGTATTGCCGTACACACTGAGGGTCTCAGCCGCAGTATATCCGTTGATAACATAGAGAAACACGGTCTCGCCGCCGTCTCCGCTTCCACAACTGGTCAAAGTCGTGAGTATGATTGCTGCTGTAGCGAGTACGTATGCGTACCCGCGGCCAAACAGAAGGTTCATGAGATGTCCTTGAACGTTCGCGTCTTGTTCTCTTTGAAGGCCACAGCGTAGTCCACAAGGGGGGGACCGTCAACCAATGTGGAAGGCGCGTAGAAACAAAAAAGCCCGAGGAAAACCTCGGGCTTTTTAGCGGGGTGGACGGGACTTGAACCCGCGACCTCCGGCGTGACAGGCCGGCATTCTAACCAACTGAACTACCACCCCAAGGTGGTCCGTTTCACGAGTAACAGTAGCGGGGTGGACGGGACTTGAACCCGCGACCTCCGGCGTGACAGGCCGGCATTCTAACCAACTGAACTACCACCCCGTATATTCATGGGCGCAACAGGGATTGAACCTGTGACCCGCTGCTTGTAAGGCAGCTGCTCTCCCACTGAGCTATACGCCCTCTCGGGTTGTTACTTCCGTGAAACGGAAACGGGAAATTACAGACGAGGCCGACCCGCGTCAAGATGTATTATCGCCTTAATGCACTTTAGGATCGTCGAGTGTTACGGCAGGAATCATCGTTGCCATCGCAACATCTGGTGGAAGCAGAGGTTTCCGCAATCTCTCACGAAAAGCTTCAGGATCTTCGAGTCTCAACGCATGTTCGAGCACTTCGTCCATGTGTTCGACAGGAATGATGGTCAATGCCTTTCGCACAGTCTTGGGTATATCTCTGATATCCTTACGATTCTCCCACGGAATGCAGATGGTTTTGATGCCTCCGCGATGGGCTGCGAGTACCTTTTCCTTTAAGCCACCAATCGGCAGCACACGACCTCGTAGGGTGATCTCTCCTGTCATCGCCACGTCGTATTTCACAGGAATCTGTGTCAAAGCGCTGACAATCGAGGTCGCCATCGTGATACCGGCCGATGGGCCGTCCTTAGGCAATGCGCCCTCAGGGAAATGAACGTGGATGTCGACCTTCTGATGGAAGTCCGGCGAGAGTCCTAAGTTGATGGCCCGTGCTCGTACATAGCTCATGGCCGCCTGAGCGGACTCCTGCATCACATCACCAAGCTTGCCGGTGATAATGAACTTACCCTTGCCCGGCATCACTGTGACCTCGCTGACGAGCATCACGCCGCCGAATTGAGTCCAAGCCACACCGTTGGTCATACCGACCTGGTCGCGCTCTTCGATTTTGCCATGGCTGAACCGAGGCGGACCGAGGTATTTCGGGACGGAACGAGCTTCGACCTTGAACTCTTGTTCTTTGCCGCCCTCGACGACCTGACGCGCAATTTTGCGACACACGGAACCGAGCTCGCGCTCCAGATTACGCACACCCGCTTCTCGCGTGTACTGATTGATCACGCGATGAACCGAACTTGTCGTAAACTCCACCGATACGTCATCAATCCCGTTATTCTTCATCTGCTTAGGAATGAGATAATTCCGAGCGATCTGAAGTTTTTCGAAGTCGGTATAACCCGGCAACTGAATGACCTCCATACGATCGAGAAGCGGCGTCGGGATCTGTTGAAGACTGTTCGCGGTGCAAATAAACATGACCCGAGACAGATCGTAATCCAGATCGAGGTAGTGATCGTTGAACGTCGCGTTTTGTTCAGGATCAAGGACCTCAAGCAACGCGCTGGAGGGATCACCGCGGAAATCGGTCGACATCTTGTCGATTTCGTCGAGCAAAAAGACCGGATTATTCGAGCCGGCTTTTCGCAGACTCTGAATGATCTTCCCGGGCATCGCACCGATATAGGTTCGTCGATGTCCCCGAATCTCGGCCTCATCACGCACGCCACCAAGGCTGAGTCGAATGAAGTTTCGATTCGTCGCCGTCGCGATCGATCGCCCCAATGACGTCTTTCCAACGCCTGGAGGGCCCACGAAACACAAGATAGGGCCACGTGGGGCCTTCACCAGCGACTGAACCGACAGATACTCAAGGATACGCTCTTTGGGTTTGGCCAGACCGTAGTGGTCATGCTCAAGCGTCTTATGCGCGTCCTTGATGTCGAGTCGATCTTCGGTGATTTCTTCCCACGGCAGGCTCAACACCCAGTCGATATAATTGCGCACGACCGTAGCTTCGGCGCTCATCGGGCTCATCATCTTGAGCTTTTTGAGTTCTCGCTGAAGCCGGTCGATTGCTTCCTCGCTCATGGTCTTCTTAGAAATCTTCTCTTCGAGCTCATCGATCTCGTTTTTGAACTCGTTTTGATCGCCCATGTCTTTTGGAGAGCCTGGTGAGTCGTAGAGATCCTTCTGCGACTTCTCCATCTGCTTTTTGACACGTGAACGGATCTTGCGCTCAACCTGGAGGATCTCGATCTCCTCTCTCATCAACTCGTTAAGCCGCTCCAGACGAACGAAGGAATCCTCCATCTCAAGGATGTCCTGCTTGTCGCGAAGCTTGAGTGCAAGCTGAGCGACAATCGTATCCCCGAGCCGCGAAGGGTCCTCGATCTTGGCAACCATCGAGAGCATCTCAGGTGGGATGCGCTTGTTCAGGTTGACGTAGGTCTCGAACGTCTCTCGCAGACGCTGCATGATTTCTGGAGCGTCATGGGTGGGATCGACGACGTCCTCAAGGGGCACGATCTCGACCTCGAAATATCGGTCGTTGACCTGATAGTCGAGGATTTTGACGCGCTGCTTGCCACGAACCAGCACCTTTACGGTGCCATCGGGAAGCTGAAAGAGCTGGTCGATGCTGCCGATCGTGCCAATACGGAAAATATCGTCCGCGCTGGGATCGTTGGTCTTGGCCTTCTTTTGAGCCGAGAGCACGATCTCTTTGCCACCGGCCATCGCTTCTTCAAGCGCGGCGATGCTTTTTTCACGGCCGACAAAGAGTGGCAGCACCATGTTTGGAAACACGATGATATCACGCAAGGGCAGCAACGGAATTCGCCGCGTTTTTGCGCGATCCGATTCATTCGACATGGAGGCCTCTTTGGAAAACCAACCTAAAGATCAGGCGGACTCTGCGGTCGTTTCTGCGAGCGGGAACGGCGCTTCGTCAGAATCCGTGATCATATCGGCGGTAATCGTGATGTCGGCGACGTCTTTACGTCCCGGGATTTCGTACATGAAATCGAGCATGATGCGCTCGAGAATCGTCCTCAGGCCACGGGCGCCTGTCTTCTGCTTGAGCGCCTGACGAGCGATGGCTCGCAAGGCCCCGTCCTCAAAGCTTAGCTTAACGCGGTCCATGCGGAACAGACGGCGGTACTGCTTGATGAGGGCATTTTTGGGTCCGGTCAGGATCTGAACCAAAGCTTCTTCGTCGAGTTCCTGAAGGGTGGCGATCACAGGCAATCGCCCCACAAATTCGGGGATGAGCCCGAATCGCATCAAATCTTCTGGCTGAATATTGGCCAGAAGTTCGTTGACTGGCTTTTCCTTGACCGACTTTTCCTCGTCACTCTCAGACGAGAATCCCATTCGTTTTTCACCGATGCGTTGACCGATCACGTCGGTCAAACCGACAAAGGCCCCGCCACAGATGAAGAGGATATTGGTGGTGTCGATCTGCAAGAAGTCTTGCTGAGGATGCTTGCGGCCGCCCTTGGGCGGAATCGAAGCGACCGTGCCTTCAATAATTTTCAGAAGTGCCTGCTGCACGCCCTCTCCTGACACGTCGCGCGTGATGGAGGGGTTTTCTGACTTGCGGGCGATCTTATCGATCTCATCGATGTAGATGATGCCACGACTTGCGCGTTCAACATCGCCATCTGCAGCCTGCAGCAGGTTCACAATGATATTCTCGACGTCTTCGCCCACGTAGCCGGCCTCGGTGAGGCTTGTGGCGTCCGCGATGGTGAAGGGGACATCAAGGATTCGGGCGAGCGACTGAGCCAGAAGGGTCTTGCCGCTTCCCGTAGGTCCGATCAACAGGATGTTGGACTTCTGGAGTTCAACTTCGGTGTGATCGACCTTGGATTCGATTCGTTTGTAGTGGTTGTGCACAGCAACGGCGAGGATCTTCTTCGCGCGTTCTTGGCCGATCACGTACTGGTCGAGAATATCTTTGATCTCAACGGGCTTGGGGATATTTGAGATCCCGGTGGCCACGTCTTCGCGTTCCAGCTCTTCGTCAATGATATTGCCACAAAGCCCGATGCATTCGTCGCAGATGAAAACAGTGGGTCCAGCGATGAGTTTTTGCACCTCTCGCTGGCTTTTGCCACAAAAGGAGCAGCACAAATTTGCGTGTCCCCCAGTTGTACTACCTTTCTTCGCCATGATCGTTCCTGCCTATGCTTGCGGGCCCTCAGGGCGCGTGCTCCTGAAAGATACCACAGAGCAACGCGCGCATGAAAAATACAATTCCCTCAAGTCTTCGGCCGTTCGAAGACTTGGTCGATAAGGCCATATTCTTTGGCCTCAGCCGCACTCATGAAGTAGTCGCGGTCGGTATCTTTGTTGATACGATCGATGTCTTGACCGGTGTGTTTCATGAGGATGCCATTGAGCACGTCACGCAGCTTCAAGATCTCGCGAGCTTGAATATCGATGTCCGTCGCCTGGCCGCTCAAACCACCCATGAGGGGTTGATGAATCAGGATTCGGGAATTGGGGAGGCTCATGCGGCGACCGGGCTGTCCGGCAGCGAGCAGCACAGCGCCCATCGATGCCGCCTGTCCCAGACAGATGGTTGAAATCGGAGGTCGGATGTATTGCATCGTGTCGTAGATCGCCAGACCTGCGGTCACGCTCCCACCTGGGGAGTTGATGTAGAGCGAGATTTCCTTTTCGGGATCTTCGCTTTCAAGGAAGAGCAACTGAGCAATGATGCTGTTCGCAACGGTGTCGTTGACAGGCGTACCAAGGAACACAATGCGGTCTTTGAGGAGACGAGAGAAGATGTCCCATCCGCGCTCTCCGCGATGCGTTTGTTCAACGACGTTTGGGATAAAAGCCATGAGCTACTGCCTTGTCAAAAGATTGATGACGTTCACACTGCGCGGTCAACACGCAGCAAAAAAGAAAACTTCCCGATGGGCTTCATTGGTGTCGAATATCTCCTAACCCAACACGATCCCGACCGCAACATACGCTTATTCTCCGGACGACACACGACGTATGGCATCGAAGTTGCTGTTTACTCCTGAGGTAACTCTTAACGATGCGATTCTAGGACTTTGATGACCCATTCTACCCATTTTGGCGCATTTTTTTCGTTTGCCCTTGGCCTTTGGCTTTCCGGGTGCAACTCCAATGGCATGATGGATTCCATAGAAGCCGACCCGGCAGTCGTGTTGCCAGAATACGATCTGGGTGTCTCCGGCGACCTAGGGGAAGATGTCGCGATCTCGGGAGAGGTTTCAGCATATTTGTCGGTGGCGACCGCAAAATCCAACGGATTGGCAACCAGCCCCGTCTGTGCTGAGTGCCACGCCAACTCGAGCAGCTCTTCGGCCATGAAAGATGCGGCGGGCCGAAATATCGCGCCCTTCGATTTATGGCAGTCGACGATGAAAGCCAACGCGGCACGCGACCCGTTCTTCCGGGCGGTGATGTCGGCCGAGTCCTACCGACACCCCGAAGCAAGTGACGTCATCGAGGCGACCTGCCTGCGCTGTCACTCACCCGCAGGTGCTGTGGCCGCCGAACGGATGGGAACCACCATTTCGCTGGCAAACTCGACGACAGCTGGCGAAATTGGCGACATGGCGTCTGACGGTGTGAATTGTGTGGCGTGCCATGCCATCACCGACGTGGGCCTTGGTACGATGGAGAGTTACTCGGCTGGCTGGATTTTGGACACTTCCGATCGCATGTTTGGTCCCCATAAGAACCCGTTTACGATGCCGATGAAAAACCGCTCTGGATTCACTCCGACATCGTCCGACCACATGATGGAGTCCGAGCTTTGCGCCACATGTCACACCCTGTTCACCGCAACATTCCTTGAGGATGGGACGATCGCCGAAAAGCCATTTCCCGAGCAAACCCCGTACTTGGAGTGGAAAAACTCTGACTTCGCGATCGGCGCGACCGCGCAAAGTTGTCAAGACTGCCATATGCCCACCGTGGATCAGGATGGAATCGCGATCAACACACGCATTGCTCATAAACCCGACGGGACAGATTTCGGACAAATTGATTCACGGAATCCGTACGGGCGTCACTTGTTGGTTGGAGGAAATATCTGGGTGCCGCAAATTTTTCAGAAGCACCGCGACACGTTGGGACCTCAAGCCACCGATGCCGCCTTTGATGCAACGATCGTTGCAACAATCGACCAACTTCAGAATCGAACGGCCGAGCTGACTCTGGCCAACGCGGTGATGGCTCCGGGAAGCGCATCTTTTGACGTCAAAGTTGAAAACCTCACCGGTCATAAGTTTCCGAGCGGCTATCCAAGCCGGCGAGCATGGATCCGAGTTCGGATCTTCGACGGCGCGAACAGAGTCTTGTGGGAATCGGGCGGGTTTGACGATGCCGGTGACATCACGGGAGAAAAAACGGGTGAGCCACGCCTGCATCGGACGAGCGTTGAATCTGCAGATGACATTCAGATCTACGAGGGCGTTTTGGGCGATGAACACAGCGCCAGCACCGTTGCGTTGTTGCATGCAGACCAATATTTCAAAGACAACCGACTCTTGCCTAAAGGTTGGCGCAGCGACCATGAGGATATCGAGCACATGCGACCTGTGGGCACCGAGGGCGACTCGGACTTCGTTGGAGGGTCAGACACGACCGCGTACGCGGCCACGTTCGAGGGCACACCTGCCAAGATTGAAGTGTCGTTGCACTATCAAGCGCTCGGCAATCGCTGGATCCGCGAACTCCTGCGGGTTCCTACAGCGGACGTTCAGGCGTTTGGAGGGATGTGGAGCAGCATTGATCGACGCCCTGTCACCATTTCGGCAGCGACCTTCCCCTGATGCATGGCATCTACCAGGCGGCTGGAGCCTGGCGGACCCTTCGCAGAGTCACAGCCAGGACCCTTCGCAGAGTCACAGCCAGGACCCTTCGCAGAGTCACAGCCAGGCTGGAGCCTGGCGCACCTTCGCAGAGTCACAGGCCAGGCTGGAGCCTGGCGCACCCATCACAGACAGCCAGGCTGGAGCCTGGCGGACCCATCGCAACCCAGTTATCAAATTCAGAGCAAAAAAAAGGCCGGCAATGCCGACCTTTTTTGCGTCAGGTGCTGACAATCACGCAGTGATCTCGCCTTCAACGAGTCGCTCCACAAGATCTTCTTTCTTGCCACTGACCTTGAGGTCATTGGCTTTGCAAAGTTCTTTGAGGTCAGCGGCAGTCATCGCCGAGAGGGCTTCACGAGCGGCCTCTGCGTCGAACGACTTCTTAGCTTTCTTGGTTTTCGCAGGAGCGGCTTCAGCAGGTTCAGCCTTCTCAGCCTTAGCGGATTTCTTAGGTTTCTCCGCCTTTTCAGCTTTCTCGGCCTTAATGGCCTTAGGCGCCTGAGCTTCCATCTCAGCCTTGGCTTCGGCTTCTGCCTTCTCGGTGCGAGCGCGGGCTTCTTCCCACGAGATGTCGTTAATGGTCGCTTCAGCGATCAACCAACCGAGGGTCTTCTCGAGACGAGCGGTGGTCATCATCTGATAAAGACCATTTTTGTTCTCGTTGAGGAATCGCATCAAACGCACGGCTTCGACGTTCATGTGAGCGGCTTGGTGCTCGATGGTCTTCTTCAAGTCGTCGTTGTCGACATTGATGGTCTCTTTGTCGGCAATCGCGAGAAGGAGGAACTCGGTGCGAATTTGTTTTTCGCGCTCGACTCGAACCGTTTCCTTCATCATTTGCACCATCATCTGGGTCTGCTCGTCGTCGAGCTGTTGTCCCATCTGCTGGAGCTGTTGGCGAACGGCAGCCTCAAGTTCTTGATCGACATAGTTTGGAGGCAGGTCGAACTCGTGCTTGCCGAGGAGGTGGTCGACGAGTCCATCCTCTGCGAAATGACGAGCGTCGTGCTCTTGCCGGTGGGCAAGGCTTTCACGAATCACTTCGCGCAACGCTTCGATGGTTTCTGCGCGGCCGGTGTCTTTGGCGAATTGGTCGTCGAGTTCAGGCATGACCTGCTCTTCGACTTTTTCAATCTTAAGTTTGACGTCGAAATTTTTGCCGCGGAGTTCTTCAATCGCAAATTTTTCGTCAGCAAGAACGCTGGCGACGACTTCCGAGTCAAATTTGGCGCCTTCGAGAGCTTCTTCGATGCCCTTCATGGCCTGACCGTCGCCGACTCGCACCTGTGCGTTGTCGCCAGCAAAATCAGCGAGATCAGGATCGTCGCCTTCCGCCTGGAACGAGAACGTTACGAGGTCGCCCTTTTTGACTTTCTTACGGCCTTCGATCGGCGAATTCTTCGCGTATCCGCGTCGAATGCCTTCAAGCTCAACGTCGATGTCTTTTTCGTCGACGGTGATCGCTGGACGATCGACTTTGACGCCTTTGTATCCGACGGGATCGATGGGGGGTCGAACTTCGATTTCAACGCTGAATTTGAAATCCTGACCACCGCCAAGGGGGAAAGACTCAATCTTAGGCTGCGACACGTAGAGAACAGTCTTGAGCTCGTCGACGATTTCGGTGATCGACTTGTTGAGCAGATCGTCGAGCACTTCGGTCTGAACCGACTGCCCGTAACGCTGCTTCATGACACTCATGGGAATTTTTCCCTTACGAAATCCGCGAACCTTCACACGGCCCGAAAGCTTGCGAAGAGCCTTATTGACTCCAGCTTCGTAGGTGTCTTGAAGGATATGTACCGAAGCGGTGCGAGTTACGTCGCTTGTCTGTTCGACCTGAAAAGTCATCGAACCCTCACTTGCGCATTAGCGCGTTAGTCTTCGCCGCAAATGCGACATGTGATGCGAGAGGGGGGACTCGAACCCCCACGGGGATTAACCCACTGGAACCTAAATCCAGCGCGTCTACCAATTTCGCCACTCTCGCGCGGCATAAAAAAGAAGAGCCGAGTCGTGGACTCGGCTCATCTTATGCGCCAGGAAGGAATCGAACCTTCAACCTGCGGATTAAGAGTCCGTTGCTCTGCCAATTGAGCTACTGGCGCGTGCACCCTGCAGGATTCGAACCTGCGACCTACGGATTCGAAGTCCGGTGCTCTATCCAGCTGAGCTAAGGATGCGCTAACTAACTAACTACCTGACCGCCTGAACATTACTGCTCAGGAGGGTGGATGACGGGACTTGAACCCGCGACCTCCGGTACCACAAACCGGCGTTCTAACCAACTGAACTACACCCACCGTACCGCCCACCAAACGTACAGTGTGCGGGCGTGGGAAATTAAAGATGCAAGGGGATCATGTCAAGCCGTTTTTCACATTCGACGCATCAAAGTGGATTGATCACCAAACCGGTGAGGACCTTTGGATAGAAGAAAGTGGACTTTTGCGGCATCTTACCTCCTGAACGGCAGACACGATCGACTTGAGCCACAGGTGTGGCATTCATCATGACAAGCAGTTGATTCGCGGGATCATCGAGCCCTTTCAGCGCGAGATCGAAGCCTTTGATGTAACCAAGGTTGGTTTTGGCCTCCTGGGCCGCCTTCGAAATCCCAAGCATTCGATCGAAGATCGCCTCATGCAGCACGGCCACATCGAGCTCTCGGACCTCCACAGGCGTTTCTGAGTCAAAAAGCTCATTCTCGAAATCGCCCACGTACGAAACTAAACGAGCGTCCCCTCGAGCCAACAAAACGAAGCTCGGGGCGCTCTTCCCGGCGGTTTCAAGCCGTCCGCGCAATGCCGCTGCGTCCGCCACGACCTTGTCATCTAGCCGTTCGATCGAAAAACGAGCGTCGGCGTCGAGCTTAGAAAACAACGTCGATGGATCGAAGTCGGCCACATCATGAACCACCCGATGGGTGGGGTAGACGGCCAGATCGGGGTCCTTGGCGTTGACGAAGAAGGCGAGCACGAAGTCGTAGGGAGCATCGGGATGCGGCTCTTCGGCTACCGATCGGCGCCAATCGCGGTAAGCGAGAGCCGTTTCGTATCGATGATGTCCATCTGCGATCAGCACAGATTGTTTCGAGAGGTGATCGGCCAAAACGCGCTGAACATCCGCGTCAAAAACCGGCCACAGGGTGTGTTGAATCCCGTCGGCCGTATTGGCAGTGACGGTTTCCGACGCGTTTTGTTTCGCTTCAAGCGCGGCATCGATTTTCGATTCCGCATCTTCGTAGAGCAAAAAGACCGGGCTCAGATTGCATTCGGCGGCCTTCATAAGGGCGAGTCGATCTTCTTTCGGGCCGCGCAGCGTGCGCTCGTGAGGCAACACAATTCCTTCCGAGTACTCCGCCAGTCGAATCCGAGCCAAGAACCCGCGACGCGTGATTTCCTTGCCGGACTCATCCACAAAAGTCTGCGTATGAGCGTAGATCGCGGGGTTTTCATCGATACCCAGCACGCCCTCGGCGAGCCAATCCATAAGGTGGCGGCGAGCGCGTGTGTAGCGGTTATTTTCCGCGTCGTCGGTCGGTTTGATCTCGTTGAGGTCCAGACGCACAACGTTCTTTGGGTGCCGAGCGTAAAGTGCGCTCTGCTCGACGTCGTCGATGACATCATAAGGTGGCGCTACGACTGCCTCGAGCGGAGCGTTGAACGCGTCGGTACGATATCGGATGGCACGAAAGGGGCGAACGTCAGCCATAAAGGACTCCTTGAAGCGTTAAGACGGCACCAACCTAATCATTCTGTGACCAAGCGCAAGTCAGGGCCTTGCCCCTGATCTGGGTTTCGTCTAGAAATGCACCATGTCCATAAAGATGATTGAACCGAAGGGGTTTCTATAATGATTCAACGACTTGCTCCATGGCTGGTGGCAGCCGCACTTGTTGGCGCTTGTGGAGACGACAACACATCGTCGTCCAACAACAACACCAATAATTCTACGAATAATTCGACCAACAACACGACGAATAATTCGACCAACAACACGACGAATAATTCGACCAACAACACGAATAATTCGACCAACAACACGACGAATAACACGGTCGAGCAGCTCGAAATCCCCGGCCTGACGGGGCCTGTGGCGATCTCGACAGATTCGAACGGCATGACGCATATCTCGTGCGCAGTTGATGCAGATTGCATCGCGGCTCAAGGCTATGCCCACGCTCGAGACCGATTCTCGCAGATGGACGTGCGTCGTCGGCTTGGTCGCGGTCGAATTTCGAGCCTCGCGGGTAGCCTTGCGCTATCGACCGACCGTGCGTTCCGCACGAAGTTCATGGCGCCAGACGGTCAGTACCTTGAGGACAAATTCTACAATGGCTTATCGCCGAGCGCGAAGTCCTACCTTGATTCGTACACCGTCGGCGTAAACGCCTGGCTGAACGACCTGCGAAACGACAGGAACGGCGCGACTCTTTCTGACGAATATTCGTTCCCGCTCTTTTCAACTTCAAATATTCCAGATTGGGAACCTCAGGATTCGGCCGCATGCGCACTTGTCTTGATGGACGACCTCTCCAACTCCTCTGATGTTGAGCTCTCGCAAGCCGCGCTCGCCGAAACGGTGAGCGGCACGAACTTGTTTGCGCTTCTCGGGCAGATTTCGGCCACAGGCTCGTCGACGATGATCGCGGCCGGTAGCCAGTACCCGCCTCAGCTCAATCGCTTCCCGGATCGTTCAAAGCTTGACGATGCGGTCAATCGCATTCGGCATGACCAATCGCTGTTCACCAAGGCTCGCGAAAACCAGGCTCCTGCGGAGTTGTGGCGGACCGAAAGCGGCTTTGGCTCGAATAACTGGGTTGTTGGACCGACACGTTCCACAACCAACAAAGCGTTCTTGGCCAACGACCCACACCTTGGCCTGAGCAATCCTGCGCTCTGGTACTTGGTTTCCCTTGATTCGAAGACGGACGGAACCGGCGACTTGCACGCTGCAGGCGTGTCGTTCGCAGGTCTTCCATCGATTCTGCTTGGTCGCAACGAGCATATCGCTTGGGGCGCCACGGTGGTGTTCTACGACCTTGCCGACGTTTATGTCGAAGAGCTCGACCCGACGGGCAAGAAGGTCAACTTCAACGGCAACATGGTCGACATCATCGAAGTGCCACACACCTACCAGGTCGCGAACGGGAACCCGGTCACGGACACGATCCGAATCGTGCCTCATCACGGCCCGATCATCGAATGGGACCCGGCCAATAACCGCGCTGTCTCGATGAAATGGACCGGACATCAGGTCGACACTGACTTTGATGCTTTCTTCGGATTGGCCCGTGCTGGATCGGTTGCTGAGGCAAAGACTGCGCTTGAAAACGCAACGACGGTGAACCAGAACTTCGTCGTGATGGACGACCAAGATAATATTGGTTGGTTCCCATACTCGCGCGTCCCGATTCGCTCATGGGCCAGCCTTGAAACACCACCTTGGATGCCACTTCCAGGCACGGGTGAGTATGAATGGGAAGGGTTCATGGACTATGCGGACCTGCCGCAACTGATCAATCCGCCAAACGGCTTCATTGCGACGGCCAATCAGGACATGAGTGGCGCATTGGTGGACGGCGATCCGACCAATGACGGCTACAACATGTTGCAATCATTCCCGGCCAAGGGTTATCGCCATCAGCGAATCCTTGACCTGATCAGCGACACCCCTGTTTCCCCGCAACAACTCGTGGACATGCAGGGAGACACTTACGTTCTGGCAGCGGCTGGCATCGTTCCAGGTGTGCTGGAGCAAGTGTCGTTGATTGACGGTATGTTGACCGCGGACCAGCAGATTGTGGTCGATGCGCTTCAGGCATGGAACTACACCTGCCCGACTGGCCTTTCGACCAGCGATCCGACCAGCCCAGCAAGCACAGACGCAGCTGAGGTCTCCGAGGCGCTCGGTTGTACCGTGTTCCATGCGCTTTTGGACGAATTGACGGCCAAGACTTTTGCGGATGACGTGATGGGCTCAGGTGCTTCGACCCGCTCGATGTACACCGCCACCTATCTTGCGTTCACCCAGCCACAGTTGCTGTCTTTGCAGGGTTCGTATTGGGATAACCTCGCAACCACGGATATCTCCGAAGATGAAACGACCATTGTGATGGATGCCATCGGTGCCACCGCACTCAAATTGAAGGCCGAATACACCACCGACACTGACGCGTGGCTCTGGGGCCGATTGCATACGTTGACCCTTGAGGCTGACCTCATCAACGCAGTCACCCCTACCTACAATAACGGGCCCTATGCCGCTCCAGGCGGGCAGTGGACGGTCAACGTCGCCAACCCTCGTAATGCTGGTGATTCTAACTTCACCTTTGGAGCCGGCCCATCCATGCGGCTTGTGGTCGAGAACACCGCCAACGGCTTGGTCTCGAAGATCTCGTTCCCAGGTGGAAACAAGCATTTCCGTGACAGCGACTATTACGACAACCTTCTGCAAGGTTGGTTGAAGAACGAGCCCGTCGCGTTGCTCTTCACTCAGGCTGAAATCGCCGCAGCCGCAGTCGAAAGCGAAGAAATCTTGCCAGCACCTTAGGCAAAAAAAATGAGCCCTCAGAGCTCATTGAAAGTGGAAGCCGACCTCATGGGGTCGGCTTTTTTTTGGTTAGCGAGACGCGCTGACTCGACCGCTCAGGCGCCCCGAAAGCAGACCTGCAAGATCTTCTTCGAGCGTGGTGGGCGACGATTCGACGATGCGTCCAAGCTCTTTGCCATCACGAGTCACTACGAACGTGGGCACCGCTTCCAGCGCCACGTCGGTCGACGTGCCGAAATCGCGGCCCAACGAGATATAGGTCGTCGTAAACGGCATTTCTCCGGTCTCGTTGAGGCGGAAATGCCGAACCACTTCTCGACGGCTGTCACCGCACCAGACCCCCAGATAGACATCCACGTGGGCGGGCTGGGCGTTTTTGAGTTCTTCCACCGCGGCTGCGTTGAGTTGAACGTTATTGTACGCGGCCTTCCAGTCTGGATTTTCGCCAAGAATCTGTGCTGGCACGGTTTGGCTTTGAAGCGTCATCGTTCTGACCTCGGTGTTCGGGGCTGCGCCGCAGCCAGCCAGCAATAATACGATGACAAGGTATTTCATTCTTCGGCGCTCTCATCCGAGGCAAACAGTGCTGCATACTCTTTTTCGAGCGATTTCAGCTTCTTCTTGCCTGCCCCGCCAAGGACTTCGATCGCGGAACGAATTCGAGCTCTGGTCAAATCAGGGCCAAGCACAGCCATCGAATCAAAGAGCGGGGTTGAGACCGTACTTCCCGAAATGACGAGGAAAAAAGGCTTAAGGAAGTCGCGTAGCTTCATCTCAAGGCGCTCGGCCATGTCTTTCATGACCTCGTGCAAATCGTCGGAGGTCCATACGCGCTGAGCTTCAAGGCGCCACAACGTCAATTGCATGACTCGCAACAATTGGTCGGAGTCGCGTCCAGCTGTAAGGGTCGCGGCATCCAAGGGCATGATCCCCGAAAAGAAATGAGACACCAACGGACCAAGGTCGCTTAACGTCTCAATTCGTTTTTGAGCCATTTCCAAGATCGGAAAACCGTACTCAGAGTTCAAGGCCCAGGTTTTCACGCGCTCTGCGAGCGCTGCCACGTCGTAGTTTTCACGAATATAACGGCCGTTTAGCCAGGAGAGTTTGGCGGTGTCGAATACGGGCCCACCCAGCGAAACTCGGTCGATCTCGAAATGCTCGACCATCTCAGCAAGCGAGAATTTTTCTTCGCCGTCTGGCATGGTCCAGGCCATCATGCCCAGATAGTTCAGCAAGGCCTCAGGCAAGAAGCCCATGCGAGAATAGTACATGATGCTTGTCGGATTCTTGCGTTTGGACAGCTTGCTTTTGTCGGGATTTCGCAAAAGAGGCAGATGCAGGAACTGCGGCGGCTCCCACCCAAAATACTGGTACAAAAGCACGTGTTTTGGCGCCGACGAAATCCATTCTTCGCCGCGCATCACATGGGTGATTTCCATCAAATGGTCATCGACCACATTGGCCAGGTGGTAGGTAGGCAATCCGTCGGATTTCACCAAAACCTGCATGTCGACCGTGGCCCAATCGAACTCGATATCACCGCGGAAGTAGTCCTTCACGATGCAAGTTCCTTCTCTTGGAACGACCATACGGATCACATGTGACTCGCCGTTAGCCGCACGCGTGGCAGCTTCGTCGGCGGGGATATTCATGCAATGACCGTCGTAGCCATGAAACCCGTTCGACTCACGTTGCTCGGCGCGCAGGGCTGACAACCGTTCCGACGTACAGAAACAACGAAATCCATGTCCGGTGTCCAAGAGTCGGGCAGCATGTTCGGCGTAGATCTCAGAGCGCTCGCTCTGTCGGTAAGGACCATGTGGACCGCCGACGTCGGGGCCCTCGTCCCAGGTGATTCCCAACCACTTCAAAGCGTCCAAAATCTGGGTTTCGGATTCACGAGTGCTTCGAACTTGATCTGTATCTTCAATCCTCAACAAGAATTCTCCGCCATGTTTTTTGGCGAAGCAGTAGTTGAACAAAGCGATGTAGGCGGTCCCGACGTGGGGGTCACCTGTCGGAGAAGGAGCGATTCGAGTTCGTACAATCACAGTGGCCTCAGGGTTAACAGATCGCGAGTTACTTAGAGGTTTTCGGCGTGTCCTTCAACCCATTGGGGACCAACGAGTCGCAAAATTGCGCGAAAACGTCATATCATCGGTTGAAAAATTGATTTAGAGGGAGTGTAAGACACACAATTCGACGATGAATGAATTTGTCATGGGAGTATTAAAGATGAGACTGCAAGGATCCATAGTCACAGCCGCCCTGATTGGGCTGGTGAGTTCAAGCGCGTTTGCGCAAGAGGCGAGCACGTCGTTTCAAGTAGAGCAATTTGAACCGCTGCCTTCGCAAAGAACCAGCATTTTGAATCTTGCCACTGGTGATGTGCTCCCGCACCTGACCCCCTCGGTTGGTCTTTTTCTTCATTTTGTCGACGATCCGATCCAGGTCACGCTCGACGGTGAACCTGTCGCGCGCCTTGTCGACGACCAGTTGAAGGGTGAGTTTTCGGCAGCTCTCGGCCTTTTTGACTGGATGGACATCGGGTTCATCCTTCCTGTCGCGCTTTACCAAACTGGTGATGCGTCGCCGGCCTACGATCTTGCCGAAGGAATCAGCTCCTTTGCGCTTGGCGACCTTCGCGTTGTCCCAAAGGTCCGCCTTCTGGACCGTGAGTGGCTTGGCGGACTTGGAGCCAGCCTTTCGGTTCCTGTTTATCTGCCAACCGGCGACGATTCGAGTTTCAACTCGGACGGCGAAGTTCGCGCAGAACCACGATTGGCGGTCGATTACAAACACAGCAGCGGCTTTCAGGTCGTGACCAATGTGGGTTACCAGATCCGTCCTGAGCGCGTTGCCCGCAATTTCGTGAGTGGCAACTCGGTCAAATGGGGCGCTGGTTTGTTGGTGCCACTGGGTACGCCAAGCATCGCTCTGATGGCGGATATCTTTGGAAGCGTGGCCATGCCCGACGGGCGTGATGTCACCACTGGCGATCTTGTCGACAACTCGAAGGGACGTCCAATGGAAGCATTGGGTGGCCTTCGATTCGAACTCCCAGCCAACCTTTTGGCTCAGGTCGGCGCAGGCGCCGGTTTGACCGACAGCGTCGGCTCACCAGACTTCCGCGTATTCGCGGGTCTTACGTGGTCGCCAGTTGGCCCAGACGACACCGACGGCGATGGAATCCTCGATCCCGATGATGCCTGCCCCACAGAACCAGAAGACAAGGATGGCTGGGAAGACCTCGACGGTTGCCCTGACCCTGACAACGACGGCGACTTGATCCTCGATGTTGATGACTCGTGCCCAGATGACGCTGAAGACGTCGACACGTTCGAAGACGAAAACGGCTGCCCCGATCCAGACAATGATGCAGATGGCGTTCTCGACGTCGAAGACAAGTGTCCTCTCGTGGCTGGTCCAGCAGAAAACGCCGGTTGCCCATGGGGAGACACCGATGGTGACGGCTTGATGGACAACAACGACGAATGTCCGAACGACCCAGAGGACATGGACGGATTCGAAGACGACGACGGTTGTCCTGATATCGACAACGACAAAGACGGCTTCCTCGACGTCGACGACAAGTGCCCTAACGAGCCAGAGACCATCAACGGCAAGGATGATGACGACGGCTGCCCTGATAAGGGTGAGAGCAAGGTTCGCGTGACTGCCGAGAAGATCGAAATTCTTGAGAAGGTGTTCTTCGACACCAACAAAGACTCGATTAAGAAACGTAGTTTCGATATCCTTAATCAGGTGGCGTCGGTCCTTAAGGCCAACCCACAAATCACCTTGATTCAGGTCGAAGGTCATACCGATGACCGCGGTAAGGACGCACCCAACCTCGACCTGTCGCAACGACGCGCTGAATCGGTGCTTCGTTACCTTGTGGCTCGTGGGCTGGACGCCAACCGACTGCGCGCAGTTGGATTTGGTGAGACCAAACCGATCGCGGACAACAAGACCTCGAAGGGTCGTGACACCAATCGACGAGTTGAATTCAACATCGTTGAGACAAGTGGCGAGTCCAACGTGAAGGTCAAGGAGTAGATTCTTCGGAGTCGATACTTGGGCCCTTCGGGGCCCTTTTTTTTTCCAGTGATGTCCATGCCAGACTCAAACTCCGACCTCACAAAACCCAGCCCTCCCGGCCTTGCCTCGATCGTCGCGGTCTGCCTGTTTGGCTGGGTGATCTTTGTGGTGGTCCATCTTGTGAAAGGACGGCTTTTTCACGCCGGCATCGACATTACGGTGGTCACCCTCACGGGCGTAATCCTGTATGCGGCACGCCAGGACCGAGGGTCAAAACGCGTTCTGATCGGGAGTTTGAACCTGCTGGTCTCAACCATTGGGATCATGTTGGTGTCGTTGTTTTCGGGGCAATCGCTGGCGATCGCAGGTTGGTACCTGCCGGTGATTCCGTTGCTTGCGGTGTACCAATTTGGAAGCCGTGGGTCGGTGATTTGGTCGGGCATCGCGCTGGTCGGGCTGACTTTTTTGCAGTTTTCAGACAGGTTTTTCCTGATCCCTGCGGAGTACATCGCCGTGGGTACCGAGATTTGGTTTGGGCAGGTGTTCTTGCTGGGGGTGTTGCTTCTTTTTGCGATGTCTTCACACCGTGGCATGTCCCACTACATCCTCGCCCTTGAGCATTATGAGGGGCGTCTGGTCAAGAAAGCGACGGCTCTACGCGCCCACGCCGACGACTTGCAGCACGCGCGCGACGAGGCTTTGACCGCGCTTCGAGTGAAGGGAGAGTTTCTTGCAAATATGTCGCATGAAATTCGCACTCCGCTCAACGGCGTGTTGGGAATGACACGGGTTCTTCTGGACACCGAATTGAGCGCCGAACAGCGCAAAATGCTGACCGCCATTGATACAAGCGGACAATCGTTGATGAGCGTCATCAACGAAGTTTTGGACTTTTCGAAAATCGAATCGAACGAGATGGCATTCGATTCGACTCCTTTCATCCTCAGAGATTCCATTGAAGACGCGCTCGAGCTCTTCTCTCGGACGGCCCACGAAAAGCGTATTGATCTGGCTTATTATCAGCACGAGAACGTTCCGGTGCGGGTGATCGGCGATCCCTATCGCATCCGGCAGATCCTGCTGAACCTGGTGAATAATGCGGTGAAATTCACGCCCACAAACACGCCGAACGCTTCGGTCGTGGTCGAGAGTTTTTGGCGTGATGGAATCATGACAGTCGCGGTCAAAGATCGTGGAATCGGCATCAGTGCCGCAGACCAAAAAAAGCTTTTCGAGAGTTTTGTGCAGGTTGACGCCTCGATGGCTCGCCGGCACGGCGGCACGGGGCTCGGACTGGCCATTTGTAAGGGGCTCGTGCGAGCCATGGGTGGCCAAATTCACGTAGAGAGTCTTCCAAATGAGGGGTCGACCTTCTCGTTTGAGTTGCCAATGGCAGAGGCGCCGGTCTTGCTGCAGACCTTGGATTTGGATGATGCGATCGCGTTGCTCGACCGCAACCTTCTCATTATCGGACCGGACAGTGCGTCGCGCCATGCGTTGCTCACCCTTGTCCAGTCGTGGGCAATGAACGTCGATGCCACGCTCGACGCCGACCTCGCGATGGAGATCACAGACCTTAGCCGCCCCGACATCATCATCGTATGGGACGACGACCTGTCTCAGGCCACATTGGAGACGATTCAGGCGGGAATCGCTGGCATCCCGGTTCTACGATGCACCGATCTGGTTGGGAACACCGGCACCTCGATGAGCGATGTGGCAGGCGTGATTCATCGGCCTGTTCGACTTCGACATGTCCTGACCGCGCTTCTCAACGCTTTGGAGGTCGAGAAACCGCCAAGTGCGACACGCAGCACGATGATTTCCGATCAACTGCCGTTGAATGTGTTGATTGTCGAAGACAACGCCGTGAATCAACAGGTGGTCGTGAATATGCTTGAGCGCCTGGGATACCGACCATCGGTGGCCTCGACGGGTGTGGAAGCGGTCGAGCTCGCCAAAGACCAGGTCTTCGACTTCATCTTTATGGACATGCATATGCCCGAGATGGACGGTCTGGCCGCCACTCGCTTGATCCGGAAAGGCCTTCACGGAGGAAAACCCTGGATTGCGGCTCTGACAGCGAGTGTGTCCGAAGAGCAACGAGAAGCCTGTATTGAGGCGGGGATGGACGACTTTGTGCCCAAGCCTTTCCGCTTCGAAATGCTGGTTTCAGCGATCGAACGCGCGGGGCAGGCTCGAGGTCTGTTGATCCAGAAGCCCGTGCCGGTCTCGGCCGGGATCCAGCTTCGCGAGCTTTATATTGGCCGGGAAAGCGCGTTCCGCGATTTGATCGCCAGGCACATAGAAACCTCGACGGGGTTGCTGGCATCTCTTGCCAAATCGCTTGAACGAGGAGACGCCGCGGCGGTAGAGCTCAGCGCGCACTCGCTGAAATCGTCCTCGGCAATGTTCGAAGAGTCCGAGATTTCGGAGTTGGCAGCGACTCTCGAGAAACTCGCAAAGAATAATTCGCTCGCTGATACGTCTGAATTGATGACGGCTCTCAACGACAAATGGAACGCACAACGTGTGCAATGGGAAGATGAGTTGAGCGCTTGAGTGCTAGGCTTGATATCCCACAAAGGTTAGGTAAATATGACTGGTGAATCATCAGACAGGACATCCATGCGACTCGGACCCAAATCGACCGTTTTCCTCGTAATCGCAGGGCTAGTCACCTCGGCGAGTCTGGTGGCATCGCCCCTGTATCAAGGGTGGCAAAAGGGCCCATGGGAGAAATACGACGTCGACTCGGGCGTGACGATGTACACCAATGATACCGTGCCCACTGGTGTGGAAGCCGTACGTGTTGACACGGTTCTGCCTTATCCTGCTGATCAACTTTTCCCAATCATCACAGATCCGGAACGCGCGAAAACCTATTCCTTCATCAAGGAATTCAAGCCAATCGAGAATCACGGAACTTGGGGATACCTCTACCAACGCGTGACCGCGACAGGTGTCGACGATCGAGATTTCACGGTGCGTCTCGATCTTTTTCAGCCCGATGCTCCGAATGAAGGGCCCTACGGATGGAAATGGAAGCAAGCCAATGACAAGGGGCCAAAACCGACCGACGCTGTGCGCGCAAAAGTCGCCGCGGGCTCCTATGTGTTGACGCCCATTTACAACGGTACAAAGACACATGTTTCGTACCGAATTTGGTTTGATCCAGGTACTTGGGTCCCTGACTTCTTGGTGAATCCCGCCCTGAGATCTTCGGCCAAAGAGACCGTTGTTCGTTTGAGAAAAGACGCACAAAAGAAATTCGGGAAGAAGTAATTCGGTCGACCCGGCTTGCACCTGACCGCAAAATTCGTATCGTGCGCCCGAACAGGGCATGAAGCCCGTTGGAGCCCCGGAAGTCTCATGAGCGTGTCTGCAGGAATCGTTGGTCTGCCCAACGTCGGAAAATCCACTACATTCAATGCATTGACCAATGCCGGTGCGGAATCGGCTAATTACCCTTTCTGCACGATCGACCCCAATAAGGGTGTGATTCCGGTCAGAGACTCTCGTCTCAAGACGATTCAGCAGTACGTTCACACCCTTCGCGTGATCCCTGCTGCAGTGGATATTTGGGATATTGCGGGATTGGTTCGTGGCGCCAGCAAGGGCGAGGGACGAGGCAACAAGTTCCTGGCGGATATCCGAGAAGTCGACGCAATCCTTCATGTGGTGCGCTGTTTCGACAACGATCAGGTCACCCACGTCGATGGAAATATCGACCCTATTCGCGACGTCGAAACCATCGACCTTGAGCTCGCGTTGGCCGACCTTCAATCATTGGAAAAACGAATCGACAAGACTCGTCGCGCCGCCAAGAGCGGCGACAAGACAGAGTTGGCGAGACTCGCGGTGCAGGAAAAGATCGCACTTGCCCTCAACGACGGGATTCCCGCACGGGCGGTCGAGCTCGACGATCAAGAGCGAGAGGCCATTCACGACGCTCATTTGCTGACGATCAAGCCGGTGCTCTTTGTCGCCAACGTCGCCGACGACGATTTGGATGGGCATTCACCGCATGTCAAGAAGCTGCGGGACTATGCTGAATCGACCAACGCGCAGCTCGTGCTGATCTGTTCCACCATCGAAGCGGAACTCGCAGAGCTCGAAGAAGATGAACGCAACGAAATGCTTGAAGGCCTGGGAATTGAAGAGCCCGCTCTGAACGTTCTGATTCGCGCTACGTACGATCTTCTTGGTTTGCAGAGCTATTTCACGGCTGGCGAGCAAGAAGTGCGAGCATGGACCATCCACAAAGGATTCACTGCACCGCAAGCTGCGGGCGTGATCCACACTGATTTCGAGAAACGCTTTATCAAAGCCGAAGTCTACACTGTCGCAGACTTGGTGGAGTATAAGAGTGAAGCCGGCATCAAGGCTGCCGGGAAGCTGAGACTTGAAGGTAAAGAATATGTCGTCAAAGACGGCGACGTCATGCACTTCCGCCACAACGCTTGATATGATTGTAAACCTAGCATTCTACAAATTCGCCGAACTCGCCGACCCAGACGCAACGACTGCTGAGCTTACACAGCTCTGTGAGGAGTGTGGGTTGATGGGGTCTGTCATCGTCGCCAGCGAGGGTGTGAACGGCATGTTGGCCGGAACACTTGAGGGCGCTGACCGATTTTGCGAGGCCTTTCTGTTGATGCCTGGATTTGCAGGCACCCACTTGAAGCGTTCGTACAGCGCGGAAGTTCCGTTTAAGAAGCTGCGCGTCCGTGTGAAATCAGAAATCGTTGTCCTGCGTGCAGGAGACGTTGATGTGAACCACACGGCCACGCATCTTGCGCCCGAAGATTTCCGAGACGCGTTTCGCGCAGGAGACGCTGTCGTCATCGATACGCGAAACGATTTTGAATTCAATGTTGGGACCTTCGAGGGATCCATCAATCCCAAGACGACGGCATTCAGCGAATTCATCGCTTTCCTTGAGGAGCAGCGGGCTGAGCTGGAGGACAAGAAAGTCCTGATGTTCTGTACGGGCGGCATTCGTTGCGAGAAAGCCACTGCATGGATGCAGTTGAACGGGTTTGAGAACGTCTTCCAGCTTGAGGGCGGCGTCTTGAACTACTTTGAACGTGTGGAAGATGCCGAGAAGGACTGGAAAGGCGAGCTCTTCGTGTTTGACCAACGCATCGCGTTGAACACCAAGCTTGAGCAAACCGCGGCACGTCGGTGCACGCATTGCGGTCTGCCGATCGTTTCTGATGAACCCAAGACTTGTGCTTGCGGCCAGCCCATCAATGTCTCGGAACAAGCGTCAATTTGACACCCCCAACACCAGATGGTTACTAGGAGCGCATGAGGGTCAACGGAAATATACTCTTGAATACCGGACTTGGGCTGGCGGTCGCGTATTGCGCGATATTGGCCATCTGGTTGGGTGTTGAATCGCGAACGGATCGTGTCGCCGACATGCAGCCGGAGTCGTTTTCGCCCTACGTGGCTGTCGAGGCTCCCAACCCGCAGGTCCTGGAGCGCGCGGAGACGGTCGAAGAGAAGGCCGAGCCTGGCCAGTCGAAGAAGACGGCTAAGAAGCGCCCCTCGATGAAGGCAGCGGTCTTGCAGATCGTCACAAATTTTGAAAAAGCCGACGTCACGATCAACGGCATCCCTTACCCCGAATATATCGAGCCAGGTGATGAAGATGGCATCGTTTTGCCAGCCGGAGGCCCTTACGACGTCCGCGTGACCTACTCCGGAAAGACGAAGGCCTATAATATCTATCTGCGCCCGTACGAAACCCGCATGCTCATCGTCGAATTGACCGGATTCCAAGGAGGCGGTACGCCGCCGCCGGCCAAAGCCCCACAGGCGAAGGCTGAGCCCGAGAAAAAAGAAGAGTCAGGCAAAGAGCCAGGCAAAGTCACGGTTTACTCGAAACCTGCGGGCGGGATCATTGTTGACGGTGCCAAGATGCCTGAGAAGACACCTGGCACGGTCGAAGTGGCCAACGGCCGCCATGAGATTCAGGTTGAGTACGAGGGCGGCAAGGTCTCAGAGAAGAAGATTGTTCGGGTCCGCGATGGCTCTCGCATTAAGCTATTCTTCCGCGAACGAACCGATGCTGCCGAATAATCAGGCCATTTCACGAATGAGCCGGTCTACGTGTCCCTTGGCTTTTACATTGTCGTAAACGGCCTCGAACTTCCCATCCGCTCCCACAAAAAACGTCGAACGGACAAGGCCGATATAGGTCTTGCCGTAGTTCTGTTTTTCGCGCCAAACGCCAAAGGCTTCAGCCAGAGCATGGTCGGGGTCAGCAAGCAGCGTAAAACCGAGCTCATGTTTGGTTCGAAATTTTGCGTGGGTCGTCACGCTGTCAGGTGAGACGCCCAGAATGCGATAACCTTTGGCCTCAAAAGCTTTGAGGTTGGTGTTGAAATCACACGCCTGAGTGGTGCAACCCGGGGTCATATCCTTGGGATAGAAGTAAATAATGTACTTCGACCCCATTAAATCTGCGCTTGAGATGGTCCCATCGTCGTCAGACTCCGCTGAAAAACTGGGTACTTGCTCGCCTACTTTCCATTTTGGATCTGCCATGTCGTCTCCATCATTCGAGGTTCATTGGTGAGGATGCATTAACGCGACGTTGTGTGCAGCGCCTAGTCCAATCCTTCGTAGAAGGTCTCGACAACCCCCGCATAGTGGTCGTTGACGACCTTTCTCTTGATCTTCTGGGTCGGCGTGAGTTCGCCATTTTCGACCGAGAAATCATGAGGCAAGAGCGCGAACTTCTTGACGCTTTCGTAGCGAGCCAAGGTGTCGTTGACCCGCTGGGTCTCCTCTTGAACGTGGGCGTAAAAGCGCTCGTCTTCGGCTAACTTTTTGAGGTCCTCGGGCCAGCCTCTTTCGCGGGCCAAGGCGGGCGCGCGATCGGCATCAAGAGTAAGCAGCGCGGTCAGGAATTTCCGGCGGTCTCCCACGACTACGGCCTGCGAGATGCCATCGATATTTCTCAGAAGTTTTTCGATATTCTGAGGAGCCACATTCTTGCCGCCAGCCGTGATGATCAGGTCTTTCTTGCGATCCGTGATGTACAAGAAACCTTGGTCATCAAAACGTCCGATATCCCCCGAATAGAGCCACCCGTCCTGAAGAGATTCCGCAGTATCATCTGGGTTTTTGTAATAGCCCAGGAAGACATGACGTCCCTTCACGAGGATTTCTCCGTCAGCCGCGATCTTGACCTCGGTCTCTGGGAATGGCAGCCCTACGGAGCCAATGCGACGCCTGCCTGGCGTAGGGAAATTGAACGTTGTTGGGCCCGAGCCCTCGGATTGCCCATAAACCTCATGAATGGGGATGCCGCAGGCCAGGAAAAACTCCAAAACGTCTTTGCCAATCGGAGCGGCGCCCGAAACTGCCACGCGCAGTCGGTCGAGGCCCAGCGCGGAGCGAAGTTTGGAGGCAAAGAGCTTCTCGGCCGCAGCCTGTTGCAATTTGAGTGGGAGCGGCAGTGCGCCCTCCCCCTTTTCGAACACCACCTGGCCGGCCTCAAAACCGGTTTCTTGAGCCCAGGCGGCGATCTTCGCCTTCACGCCCGTGACCTCACGAAAACGCCCCTCGAGCGCGGTCTTGAACTTCTCCCAAACGCGGGGCACGGCCAAAAAGACCGTGGGGCGGGCAATGATCATCGTGTCTTTGACCTTCGACATGTCGTCACAACACCAAACAGGACAACCACCGGTGATGGGCAGATGCAGCGAGAACATCTGTTCGGCGATATGGCTCAAAGGCAGGTACGAGACCACGCAGTCCTCAGGGCTCACTTCGGCCACGTCTTCGACGGCCCGAGCCGCCGTGAAGGCGAGATTATCATGCGAGAGCATCACCCCTTTTGGGGGGCCCGTGGTGCCGCTGGTATAAATCAAAGTCGCGAGCTGCTCTGGCTTGATATTGGCCACGCGCTTGTCGACTGCACCTTGCGCGGCACGGCCTGTCTCGAGGAAGTCGGCAAAACTGACGACGGCCGGCATGTCGATCTTGTCTGCATCGTGGATCATCACGACCTTCTTCAGGCCCGGCAGGCCCTTCCACTCGCCGTTAAGCCCCATGGCCTCGAAGGTTTTGAGGTCTTCGATCACCCACACAAAGGCTTCGCAATGCCCGGCGATGTATTGAGCCGACTCGCGGGTGCTTGTTTGATAGATGCCCGCTGGGCACCCGCCGGCGATCATGGTTCCAACATCGGCAATCAACCATTCCGGACTATTATTGCCCATGATGACGGTGCATCCACCCTCTGGAAATCCGAGTTCTACCAATGCTCCGGCGAAGTCCCTGGCACCTTCGACGTACTCGGCCCACGTGTAATTCTTCCAGGTTCGCTGGACGTTGTACCAAATCGCAGGGCGATTCGGCTGATTGAGGCCATGCTTCAAAAACCGGTCGACAATCGTATCTCGAGCCACGTGGTCTCCTGAACGTAATGCGGCCCCGCGATTGAACCGCTGGACCAAAATTGGAGTGTATGAACGGCCAAGAGCATAATATGAATGTGCTTTGCACGTATAGCGGAGGAAATTTTTGGTTCTTCATCACGTCGCGCTTGGGGCGCAAAATGTCGAACGCGTGGCTGCCTTTTACCGCGATTTCCTTGGGCTTCCTGAAGACCGACGCCATATGGACGGCGAGGTTGTGCGGTCCATTTGGTTGCGAATGGGGGAGTCGATGCTGATGGTCGAACGCTCCGTGGAGCCCTTGCGCCATGTCAACGGGATCGGCGCGGGCCCATTTCTGCTGGCGATCAGCGTGAGTTCCAAGGAACGCGAGGAGCTTGAAAACCGGCTTGAGGCCAGCGGATTTTCGATCGAAAACCGCAGCGAATTCACATCTTACACGCGCGACCCCGAACAAAATCGGGTGGCATTTTCGTGTTATGCCTTCTAGACGACGCGAGATTGTGGACTCAACGTCGCGAGGCCGCTAATCTACGCTGCCAGCTTGTAAGGAAGTCGTATGCGGATGTCGTGGATATTAATTGTAGTCGCTTTGGTGGGTTGTTCAGCTTCGGATCCCTCCGGAGAAAAAGACGCGCTAAATAATTCCAATAATATTTCGCAGACAAATAATCAGACGACCCAGACCAATAACCAGACGGTCGGCGAGTCGAATAACGCCACCAATAACGCCACAAATAACGAATTCTTTCAGTGGCCAACTTCGCTGACGACTTCGGGTATCCGGTTTTCTGGGCCCATTTTGAGTCGCGAAACGGCGACGATTAAACTCACGGCGACCGCCGGTGATTTTATCACGATGAAGTTCTCGAAGGCGGAGGGTTCTTTATGGGAGCCGCGCATCAAGCTCTTTCAGGGCGATGATCCTCAGCCCGTCACGTATTCGGACCCAGCAGGAACGGGCGATGCGGAGTTGCCGCGCTCCGGCAGTGGTTCTTTTGAGATTTACGATACAGCGACCTACGATCTGGTCTTGGAAAATGGCGCCGATGCCGATGGCATTTTTTCGTTCGAACTCGTTTGCACTTCCGGAGGATGCAAGGCAGCCGAAGGCGATATCGACAGTGACGGCAAGTTGGATGAAGTCGATAATTGTCCCTACAGCCCAAACCCAGATCAGGCGGACAGCAATCAAAATGGCCGTGGCGACGCGTGTGACGGCGGTCCCGACCCATGGGCAAATCTCTCAAATAACGCGTTGGAAGATGCGTTGCGAGAAACGCATGCCGGCCATATTTCGTTGAATTACACCAAGGCGCGCGAGTATTTGTTTGGTTCAGTGGATAACGTTGATGGCTTCGTCTCGTGTGTTTACACGAACACCAAGGTTGCTACGACCGGAATTCCCGACCAAACGCTGATGAATACCGAACACACCTGGCCTCAATCGCTTGGTGGCGATGACCAGGCCAAGGGCGATTTGCATCATCTTTTTGGCGCAACGCCGATGGCGAACACGCAGCGTTCCAACTTGTATTATGGAATTGTGACCTCCCCGACCTGGCAAGAAGGCGGGTCGAAACGCGGCAAGAATGCTGCGGGCGACGCCGTGTTTGAGCCACGCGCACCCCACCGAGGGAATGCTGCGCGAGCACTCTTTTATATCGCGATTATGTACCGCAATAATAATTCAACCGGCGGTAGAATCGAGATACCCGACGAGGTCGAGGCGCTGCTTCGCCAATGGAATGTTGACGATCCCGTTGACGACAACGAACGAAAACGAAACCAAGTTATTACGAATATTCAGAATAACCGGAATCCGTTCATCGACTACCCACAGCTCGTCGATCGCATCGACAATTTTTAGATCAGCCCTACTTGGTGTTTGTCATCATGTTGGAGGCGGGCATTTGGTGCTCCACCCCTGCTGCCGCTCCGAAGTAGACCATGAAGGCGATCATCGCCCCCAATGCCAACAGACCGACCACCGCGAATACTAACTTGCGACGACGGTCGGCTTCGAAGACACCCGCGAATTCATCTTGGATTTCGTTCGTGCTCATAGCGTCCCTCCTGATAGCGTTTGCTTAATCGCATTTGCTATCAAGGGTAGAACGTTTGAAAAACGCGCTTTATTTCAGGCGCTTACGACGGACCCTAATTTTGTTCCAGATAGACGCATGATCGTGATTCCCCATGCGAACATCCGATCGCCGCAAACCTGAGCGCGGTGGCGGGGTCCGAATGGTTGACGACCCAGACGCAGGCGCCTGAATCGCCGTAAGTGCAGTTCACGCGAGACGCCAATTCGACGATGCGTTCGGGCACCTGAGCCGTCATGGCCATCGCCAACGATAGCCCCAACGCAGCCAACAAATGCACTTTGTGCGGGGCATCGGCCAAAGACGCAAAAAAGAGGGCGCCAAAAAGAGCGGTTAAAACCGCCACGGCACCATCAAATGCAGGTTGACCGGATGACGCAGCGATCATCAGGAATCCAATCACCAACGCGTGACCAGACGCAAAAGCGAGGAAAAAATTCCTTCGTTGCGAGTGCATCGCCAGACCTCCAACTCTCAGGGTATGAGCTAAGAATGCGCCAGACCGAGCCTAATTACAAATAACACGACCGAGGAACGACTCGGCGCGGATTATGGTGGTGTCTAAACCTGGCTGAATTCCGCAGGTCATCGTCGCGTCGAGTGCCCGCGCACCAAGCGCAACGCACGGCCGCGATGTGACTTGTCCGCCAGGATCCAGCCTGGCCTTGCGACGAAACGGCGCGCACCGGTCACAGGCGAGCAGGATACCCGCGCACCAGTCACAACGACGCGTTGCCTAAAACCTGATGACCTGAAACCCGACACACTTCGGGGTTTCTGCGTCTGGCAGGCCGTGCACCCCACTGTTACACTCCGGGCCATCTCATAAAGGAGTCCGGATTGGAGCATAAATTTCAGATCAATCTGGGGGGCATCATCGACCTCCTCTCGAACCACCTCTACAGCAGTCCAGGTGTGTATTTGAGGGAATTGTTGCAAAACGGCGTGGACGCGATTCGGGCTCGCCAGCACATCGATGCTGACCATGTCGGACGCCTTCGTCTGGAATTGGGCATGACCGATGACGGGCAACCTAGACTTGTCTTTCAAGACGACGGTATTGGGCTGACCGAAGAAGAAACGCATCGTTTTTTGGCGACCATCGGCGAGTCGAGCAAACGTGGAGTCGAGGCCCAACGGGCGGACTTCATCGGGCAGTTTGGGATCGGGCTTCTGTCTTGTTTCATCGTTTCGGAAGAAATCGTGATGGTAACGCGCTCGGCGACCTCCCCGGAATACGCGATCGAGTGGAAGGGACGCGCCGACGGCACCTATACCGTGGTTCAAAAGCCCGGAGACACGGCACCGATTGGCACCACGGTTTTTCTTCGATGCAAACAAGGCTCCGAAGAGTGGTTTGAAGCGGAGCGAATCGAAGAGCTGGTGCGAAAATTCGGAGGATTGCTGCCCTACCAAATCGATTTCGTGACCGCTGATGGAACGATTCAGGTCAACGACCAGGACGTACCATGGCGAAAGACCTACGAATCGCGCTCACAAGAATGGAGCGCGTTGATGGATTTTGGCCGGCGCATGTTCAATCAAGACTTCTTTGATTGCATCCCATTGCGCAGCGAGGTGGGCCAGGTGACCGGCGCCGCTTATATCTTGTCGTATTCGCCAAACCCAACAGCCAAGCGAGCACATCGCGTTTACTTGAAAAATATGCTGCTCTCGGAGGAGTCGGACAATCTGCTTCCTTCATGGGCGTTTTTTGTAACTTGCGTGGTGAACACCAACACGCTGCGCCCCGTGGCTTCGCGTGAGTCGTTCTACGAAGACGAGACCTTGCAGCAGACTCGTGAAGCGCTGGGTGATGCCTTGCGCGACTATCTGATTCGCCTGCGAAAACACGATCCAGATCGCCTGCAAGCCTTGATTACGCTGCACTATCGAGCCATCAAAGCGCTGGCCACGCACGACGACGAATTCTACCAAATCATCATCGATGTTTTGCCGTTTGAAACGTCGTTGGGCCGCATGTCGATGGGGGATTTCAGGAACCGGTACTCGCCAATCCGTTACGTGACCTCTGTGGATACGTTCCGACAAATTGCACAGGTCGCCTCGAGCCAGGGCCTCGGCATCATCAATGCGGGTTATTCTTTTGATGTCGATTTGATCGAAAAACTCCCGGTCGTGATGGACGTCGAGATCGAGCGCATAGACTCGGTTGATTTGGCCGAGAATTTCGAAGAGTTGATGCCCGACGAGCGTTCCGATGTCTTTGAATTGATTGCGGTCGCCGACATCGCCCTTCAGCCCAGCAAATGTGCGGCGGACGTCAAAAAGTTCAAACCCGTCGAATTGCCGGCATTATTTTTGGTCAATGAAGAGACCAAATTTATGCGGAATTTGGAAAATACCCGCGAAGTTTCGAATGACCATTGGGCCTCTATTTTGGGGAGCTTGGCGGAAACTGGTGGACCAAAACACTACGCGCGTTTGTGTTTTAATTTCGAAAACCCGCTGATCCGAAAGCTCGCGAGGGTGGAAGACAGAAAAGTCC
This sequence comes from uncultured Bradymonadales bacterium, assembly GCA_964394615.1. Taxonomy (GTDB): domain Bacteria; phylum Myxococcota_A; class Bradymonadia; order Bradymonadales; family Bradymonadaceae; genus JBFFMO01. The sequence goes on from CAYMYJ010000002.1 coordinate 144,750, forward strand.
TTCGCACGGCGATTCAGATGCTTTATGTGCAGGCACTTTTGATGGGGCATCATCCTTTGAGCGCGAACGAAATGGCATTGCTCAACACGGGTCTGCTCGACCTCATCGACCTGGCCATTACTGGTCCCGATGAAGGCGGATGGGTGCAATGACACATGCCCGAATCACCGAATTACTGGAATCACTTCATGGGCTGGACTACCCCAATCAATTAGCGCCGGCTGAAGAAGCGGTACGTCTTGCGGACCAATTGGGCGATGAAAAACTAGCGTGGAAGGCCCGATTCCAATTATTGACCGCTGCTGTTTTTGGCGGGGAACCCGATAAAGCGCTTGTGACCTTTGCGTGGCTTGAAAGCAAGTCCTCGCAAGACCCTGAGCGTTTTCCTGCGTCGCGAGCGGTTTTGGGCCTTTTTCTGTCCGAAACCGACCTTCTTTGGGGCTACAAATGGGTGGGCTTGAATCTGCCGGATTTTGTCGAAATCTCGCGCGTGGATATCGAGGCCGTTTTAGAACGCATGCGCGTTCAATATGAGCACCATCATATAAGCCTGCGGCCTTATTGGGCGGCGCAGGCGCGGACCCATCGGTCCTTGGGTGACGACCACTCAAAAACCCAAGAGGCCGTCAAAGCATTCAATAACAGCAAGCGGGATGCCTACGCGGACTGCGTCGCGTGTGAATGGAATTTCAGGGTCGAAATGGAGTTGCTCGACGACGACATCGAGCGTGCCTTGGGCCTGGCCGACAAGCTCGTGGACGGCAATCATAGTTGTGCCGAGGTGCCTCATATCACCTTCAGCAGCTTGGTGGTTCCGACCTGGCGAGCTGGTTTGCATGATCGAGCACGAGTGTTTCACAAGCGTGGCTACGACATGTGTCTGGACAACAAAGACTTTCTGGTCCCGATCTGTGAACATATTGATTTTCGACTGCTCGAAGACGATTGGCTTGGCGCCTATGCATTGCTGCGAAGACACGCTCCATGGGCACGTGATGCACGGGCTGGCATGAGGCGACTCCGGTTTCTTCAAAGTGCGCTCGCCGTTGCCAGCCTTGCGCCTGAGGGCAGTGAGTTCAAAATGGATGCGGATTTACTCACGGAACAAGCAGACGCCCCCGAACCGACGGCACACGCGTGGGCCCCCCGCTTGGAGGCTGCCGTCAGCGCGCTAGCGGCACGATTCGACAGCCGAAACGGCAACACGAGTGTTTCCGAACGAGTTCGACAACATGCAGAGGGACTTCATGCCGAGCGCTAAATCGATCGATATCCTAATTCGTACGAGCTATCGCGGGTCGCTCCCTGAACGAATCGAGCGTGCCGAGATGGCGGTAAAGCTGGCTGACCGCCTCGGCGACATAGGCAGGGCTTGGGACGCCAGGATGGCTTTGATGGAGGCCGCAACTTTTGGTGGAGCGCCCGACAAATCCCTGATTGCTTTTGCGTGGCTTGAGAGCCGCTGCGAACTTGAGCCCGAACGTTTTCCGCTTCATGACATCCTTTGGGCCTATAAATGGATCTGCGCCGAGATCATCGAATTCCCAGAGATTTCGCGTGACCAAATCGAAAAGACGGTCGAGAGAATGCGCGTCGCCTATGAGTCCCATGGGGCCAGTCTGCGGCCGTATTATGCTGCACAGGCGAGGATCGCACGGATGCTGGATGGCGACCGTGATCTTATACGTAAACACATGGAAAAATACGCTCTTGCTGCGCGTGATCGCTTCGCCGACTGCCGTGCCTGTGAAACCAATTTTGCAGCTAAGATCGCGGTTTTTGTCGGTGATTACGAACGCGCCCATCGGCTCGCTGAGCCCATTCTAAGCGGCCGGGAGAGCTGCGCCGAAATCCCTCATCTGACCTACGGTCTTTTGGCGGTGCCTTCTTGGGAAATGGGGTTTGCAGACCGCGCGCGGCTCTATCATCAACGGGGTTACGAGCTCGTTCGAACCAACGTCGATTTTCTTGAGGGAGTAAGCCTGCATCTGCATTTTGCGCTGATTTCTGATGACGAGGACCAAGCGGTTGCCATCTTTAAACGACACCTTTCTTGGGCCGTCGATACACGCTCTGCTTGGAGAAAGCTTAGGTTTATGGGGTTTAGCGCGGCGCTTTTGGCGCGCCTGCAGGCCCGAAAATCTCGTCATCGGTTTCATCTACCCAACGCGTGGAAGACCGACTCAGACTCGGCTGTGGATGTCACGCACATGAAAAAAGTCGTTGATGCAGAAATCGAACGACTTACTCGCGCGATGGACGATCGAAACCAAAATAGCTGGGTGTCGCAAAGCATCGCCACGCACCTTGAAGCGCTGGCAAGGTAGCCAGATTATTCAGCTTGGAAAGACGACGAACCGATCGTCGGTGCGAAGCAAATGAAGAATTTGGTCGATGCCGAGTTCTCACGCCCGGTCGCGGCCATGGACACCCGGAATCGAAACGATTGGGTATCGACACAGGTCGCGAACCGTATCGAAAGCCTGGCTTGAAGCTTACTCGGCAGATTGTTCAGGCGGTGCAGACGTTGCTGGTGCAGCAGGTTTCGTGGCCGGATGATCGACGCTATTGAGTACCCAACCTGTGTACGGAACCATGATGTAGGTGACCCGTTGGTCGCACCCGACCACGCCTTGTTCCGAGGGGTCGGAGAGTTCGTGAAAGGTCAACTCGGAGGCGGGGCAGTTCAGATCAAATGCCGCGCGTTTTGACAGGTCCTGAAGAGCAGTTTCCCATCGTTCCTCGACTGTAGGAGCGCAACCTGAAACTCCCAAACCCAGCACAAAAACAGAAATCAATCCGTAGACAATTCGCATATATTCTCTCCACTTTAGGTCGTTCTTGGGCGACCGATCTTTTCAAAGAAAAAACGGCTACCAGCTACTCCGCCCCTTGAAGCGGGTCAGGAGCAGGTTTCCGCCACAAAAATGCCAAAATGATAAAAAATGAAAAGGACGCCGCAGCCTGCGGATAGAGCTGATATGCGGGATAAAGGGCGCCTAAAAATCCCGAGATATAAAGTAGGCTGGACGCGAGCGTGATGCGCAAATCCGAAATAATACCGACAATGCTTGCCGAAAAGGCCCACAAAAATATTTCACCGGCCTGCGTTGCGACAAGGTCTGCATCCAACAGATATGCGGTGATACGCCCGCAGGTCACGGCAAATAACGCGGCGATTAACACGAACATGAGTCGACGGTTGGCTGAGTTCGAAAAAAGCGATTTTCGGAAAACAACCATCAGCACGGTAGCCGTACCAACGGTCCTTGGTGCGGCCATCAGATGGTCCAAAATGGGATTTTCGATGGCGCCTGAATTGATCGCCATCTGCGCAGAGATATTGGACCAACCCCAGAAGAGCCCCAAAATAACCGCAACAATCGAGCGCGTTCCTGACCCCGTACTTAGGTCGTTGGCTGCGCTAAATTTCTTCAGTCGAACGACTTCACGTTTTTCAAGGGCTCGTTGTTCAGATAAGCGCGCGACCTGATGTTGAAGGTCAGGGTTTGGCGTGGGTAATTGCGCCACTGCGGCGGCCGCACCAACATCGTTACCAATCGAAATATAGTATTTTGTGAGTTCGGTCAGACAGAGCTGGAAGCCGTCGGAAGCCACTGAATTTCCCGGCCAAAGTGCCAATGCCTGACGGTACCCGAATCGACACTCACCGAAGAGATCATGCAGTTCGAGATCCTCGGTTTCACTGCGGTCGGTCTCGCCAAGCAGCGTTTGAAGCCGCTCCCAGACCCTGTCGGCGCTGTCACTCAATTCGACCGATGCACGGTGCTCCAAATAGTCTAAGAGAGCCTGTCGAAATTGGTCGACGTCCTGAAAACGATCTTCTTTTTTCTGTGAGGTCGCTTTATTTGCGATGATGCCGAGCTCGCGTGGCACCTCAGCAGGATACTCAACAGGCTCGGATTGAAGAGCTGCAAAAAACACCTTCATGAGGCTTTCGCCTTCATGGCGAGTGCTGCCCGTTAAAATTTCGTGCAGGACCGCACCAAGCAAATAAACGTCGGTGCGTTCGTCGATATTTTCGGCGTTATCGTCGGTCATTTCCGGAGCCATATATGAAGGCGTCCCGGCGACGCCTAAGGCGTCCGAAATATGACGTAACATCGGATTTTCGCTTCGATTTAGGCTGACCGCGATCCCCCAATCCAAAAGATACACCTCGCCGTAGCGACCAATCATGACATTCTCGGGCTTGATATCCCGATGAATGATGCGGCGATGATGGGCGTATCGAATCGCGTCACAGACCTCGATCAAAATCCGCAGATGCCAATTCAGGTCGACGTCACCCGCCGGAGCGCTCGTCGGATCTTGCAGTACCGCCTGCCACGAAACGCCTTCGATGCGTTTCATGACGATCATCGGCTCGCCGTTGCCCGACTGACCCAGGGTGTAGATTGGAACGACGTTCGGATGTTCAACGATCCCAGTGATGTACGCTTCCTGAAGAATTGAATTGATTGCACCTTCGTCGGTGCCTTTTCGCGGTGTTTTGATGGCCACCAGGCGATCCAGAGGCGATTGCTCGGCAAGATGAATGATGCCCATGCCGCCTTCGCCCAGTTTGCCTTTGACCCGAAGGTCACCCCCGAGCCCTGAATCGGAACCCAGGGTCATTCTAGGAAGCGAATTCATGACCTCGCGCGTGCTTCTGTACGAGCGTTTCTCCGGAACGATGGTCTTGCCGTGCTCCATCTGAAGGGTCTCGGCACTCAAATCCATATCGGCGAAACGCGCTTCAAAACTGGCAAATGTGTCTTTCATTCGTCCTCAGGAGATATGCACAGCGGGTTCAAGTTCAGCAAAGGTTTGTTCAAACACTTCCAAATCATCGTCCAGTTCCTTGAGGACATCCTCCATGCGGACATCCATGTTTTCTCGGACCGCGCTGACGTGGGTCATGCGATTGCGCATCGCCTCGAGGCTGCCCGCCATCGCGTGCATTCGGGCCGCAAATTTGCCACGTACGAGGTGCAAGTTTTCAACCTGACGTTGCTGGGCTTGAACATGGTGTTGTTCCTGCTCCAGAAACTTCAGCGTTCCCGAGTCGGTCGTTGCTGCCATCCGCTGAGAAATCTCGGCCAGTCGCGAGCGGCCACGCGCCGGATCAAGCGATTCAAGCGTCGCGTAGAGCGCGCCAAAGCGCCCCATGGTCTCGACAATTGTAGACATCAAGTCACGCAAACCGGTCTCCGACGCCGAGAGCACGCCACTGTAATGGTCGGTTTGCTGCCGCATCATTTGATGAAGCGCATAATACTCCATCAGACATGTGGTGAATGATTTGCGGATCTCGGCATCCCGGGTACGGCGCAGCAATTCTGCGGCCTGAAGCGCAACGCCGTCGTCAAAACCTGCCAAATTATTGAGCAAGTGAACGTCATCAAGACGATAGCGTGCGTCGTACCACTCCCGGCGGCCGGCAAAGAGCCATGCAAGGAAACCAAGGCCGAGCAACGTCAGCGGCCAGTAGACCCAAAAACCCAGGGCGATACTTGCCAGTAAAACACCCACAAATTTGAGCAACTGAGACTTGTCGCGCTGAATGGTCTCAAGCGTTTCCTTGAGCATCAGGGTCGAGATGTCTTCGCTCGCAAACGACCTGGAGCTCACGCCGAACTCAGACAGTCTGGCGACAATTGCCGCGACTCGGTCTTTTCGGACATCCACGTTAAAAACGGCGGGCAATTCGTCGAGCATCACCGTGACTTCACCAAGCTTCAGGTCGTAACCCGACGACGCGATGATCTCTGCGACGCGATTCCTCGCCTCGATATCACGCAATTCCTTGATGACAATGGAGTAGCGTTTCACCGACTGAGGAGACACCGGCTGGCCTCCACAATGAACACAAAAGGTAAGATCTGGAGGCGCAGGCTGCCCGCATTCTCGACATCGATTGAAGAACCCGAATCCGATCGGCGAGCGGCGTTCTGTCGCCCGTAACGAGGTCCAATCGAGCATATCGGAGGTCACCCGCGTGACTCTGGGCAGATCGGACTTGACCTCGTACGTGTCGGCATCAAGAAAATCCCACCACTTGCGGTCATCGGACAGCAGCTTGTTGCTGATTTCGTCGTTGGATTCGTCATTCATGATGGCGATATGCTAACCCCAAAACGCTTGATTGTCGCGCTTGCACGAGAGCGGTCGCCCTGCTAGAGATTGCCGCGGTTTCGCGGTTTTCAGAAAAAATTGAAATTTGCGCGGAGCCCGATTGTTTATGTGCCGTGAGTAGCACGCTCGTAACACGCTCCGGCGCCTTTCCCGAGTAACGTGATGGCCAACATCAAGCCCGTAACATGGACCGAAACTCCTTCCTCGGAGTACCCTCTGGTCGAACGCTCCCTGCACCCCACAGGCTCGACGGTTGCGATCGGCGACGTTGCCTTCGGAGGTGACTCGTTCGTGATGATCGCTGGACCATGTGCCGTCGAATCACGTGACCAGATGGACGCTTCCGCCGCGTTGGTCACGAAATTCGGAGCCAGAGTACTGCGAGGCGGCGCGTTCAAACCGCGTACGTCGCCCTACAGCTTTCAAGGCATGGGATTTGAGGGCATCGAATTGCTGCAAGGCGCTTCGCGCAAACACGGCATGCCCTTTGTGACCGAAGTGATGTCGATTTCTCAGGTCAAGGAACTTGAGCCGCATGTCGATGCTTTCCAGGTCGGCACCCGAAACATGCATAATTTCGATTTACTGCGCGCGTTGGGCGAGACCGGGAAACCCGTCCTCTTAAAGCGTGGTTTTGGTGCAACCTTGCGTGAGTGGTTACTCGCCTGCGAATATGTCGCACAGGGCGGAAACTCACAGATTATCCTGTGTGAACGTGGCATCCGCTCGTTCAGCCCAGAAACCCGATTCACCCTTGATCTGGCTGGGGCGATTTGGGCCAAACAAGAGACGCACCTGCCCGTGATCGTCGATCCGTCACACGCGACTGGATTGCCACAGCTGGTGGGACCTCTGGTCGCCGCAGCCGCAGCCGCTGGGCTCGATGGGGCGATGATCGAACTTCATCCTACCCCTGACGATGCGTTGTCGGACGGTGATCAAGCGCTGACCCCACAACAATTTGAAGTCCTGATGACCACGCTCCGACCGATCGTCGAGGCCGTGGGTCGCAAACTCTGAGGTCTATATGAGTGAGCAAGTTCGAGACATGTTTGCCGAAATCGCAGACACGTACGACTCCACAAACACCGTCTTGTCGCTTGGAATCCACCATTTCTGGCGCAAGAAGACCGTCAAAGAAAGTGGCGCCAAAAAGGGCCATCACGTGTTGGACTGCGCCACCGGAACAGGTGACCTCGCCATCGAGTTTCGCAAAACTGTGGGCGCCGAAGGGCGAGTTGTCGGTACAGATTTCTGCAAAGAAATGGTCGACCTTGCGCCACCCAAAGCCAAGGCCGCGGGCTTTCCGGACATGGAATGGGACGTCCAGGACGCGATGAACCTGACCTACGATGACGACACCTTTGATGTCGCGTCGATCTCGTTTGGAATCCGAAACGTCGACGATCCCGTTCAAGGTGTTCGGTCGATGGCTCGCGTGGTGAAACCTGGCGGCAAATTGATGATTCTGGAATTCGGACAGCCGACCGGACTCATGAAACCGCTTTTCACTGTGTATTCGAAGGTCGTGATCCCCGCAGTTGGTGGGTTGATCAGCAAGAATAAGGACGCCTACGACTACCTCAACAAGACCTCGGCAGCGTTCCCCTGTCGTGAAGAGTTTGTGGACTTGATGCGCGAAGCCGCTGAGTTCTCGGACATCAAGTATTTCAGCCTCTCGGGCGGGATCGCTTATCTTTATGTCGGGACGGTGGCCTAAGATGGCGCCCACTCTACCTGTCGGCGATGTCGAACCACGATTTGTGCACACTTTCACGGTGCCGTTTGACGATGCGGACGCCGCAGGAATCGTGTTTTTTGCGCGGACGTATTTTTACGCCCACCGCGCGTATGAAGCGTTCATCCGAAGCATCGAAATCCATGATTTCTTTTCGCCTGAGCGATTTGTGTGTCCATTTGTGCACACCGAGGCCGACCACAAGAATCCGATGCGACCAGGCGAGGTCCTCGACGTCGAAGTTCGCCTCGAAAAACTTGGGACTTCTTCGATGACCTTCGTGTATCGCATCATGGCGGGGACAACCGAGAAGGCCGAAGTGCGCATGGTGAGCGTGTTTGTCGACCCTTTGACGTTCACAAAAATCCCGATTCCTGACGATATTCGGGCGGCATTGCAGGCTTGACGCACTGCGTCTAAACTCCATCCGTGCCGGCAAGGAGCCACGGATATGGCAGTTACGACATTTGTAGACGATAAATTCATTGAAAAAGCCGACGACGCTGACGGGCTTGTGACCTCTATTGCGCGTCAGGAGCTCACGCTTAAGAACCTGCGGATTCGGTTTGAAGAGACGCCCACGGACTCGCTTCATGCTGATATTGGGCGCGCTCTTCAGCGCCTCAGCGAATGGAAGCGACTCGCCGGGGATTATCCGGAAGCCCTTGTTTTGAAAGATGAAGCGATCGCCGTGTGGGCTGCGCTCGGTCGGGAAAAAGCCCGAACTCTGACCCAGTTGCAAAAAGCGGAGACCCAACATTTATCGGGCGATCCCGTCAGCGCGTACAAACGCTTTGACCATCTGATTCCAAGACTCAAAAGCAACGACGAGCTCTCAATGTACCTTGATTTCGCGTACGAGTGGCTGGCCCGCTGCCAGATTCGCGATGGCTTGGTGTTGGAGGCTTTGGACTCGATGAGCGAGTGTTTAGCCCTCCGAGAGCAGCGTGGAAACGCCTCGCAGCTTGCCTACACCCGTGAACTTGTGGAAAGAATGGCCGCACTCGTGCCTAGCGCGTGAGTACTATTCACACTGCGGGAGGCGGTTCGTGAGCAAAAATAAATATTGGATCCTCGTTCTACTGGTTGCAGGCGCTGCATCATGTGCCTCATCATCGAAATCGGCCCCCCCGATTCGGGAGACCACAGCAGATGTTCAGGCGGCCGAACCCGTTGACGCGACCAACACGGAAGACGCCACACAGGCACCCGAGGGCGAAATTTCGCTTGATGGCTCAAAGACCAAAGAAGTCGACATCGGTGTCACAGGCACCAGTACAGGCCCCGTCGTTGTCGACAGCGCGATACCTCATGCTTCGACTACGGCCCCCGAAATGATGCCGGAGATAACACCAGAAATGACGCCCGAGGAATTGGCGGAGTCTTTGCTAGAACAGGCAAAGGCGGCCGAAGCAGCTCAGGGCAAAGTCGATAAAAAGTCCGGTAAAAAACCGGCCAAAAAGACCGACGAAAAGAAGGTCGTGGAAGAGCCCAAAGTACCTGGCCAGCTCATCATCGACTCCGGAGATGCTGAAAAGTCGCCCTCGCTCATCGCGCCATGAACCTCACTTTTTCTGACGTTCCCCTGCCCCATTCTAAATTCGGTGAAGCTGCTTACCTAAGCGGGCGGAAGCTCGTGGTCGATGGCGTCGAAATGGCGCAGATCATGTGGGATTGCGACGAGCTTCTTTGGGATTGGGTCATGAATGGGCCCGAGCTTTTGCGCGGGTTCAGGCATGCTGCGCGTGGCCGGTTTGGCCATATCGAGACCGTCCGTCTAAAGCCCGGGGTATTCGAGTTACTCTGGGGAATGCACCACGAAAGCCTGCATTTGGGCCAAGATCCCTATCTTCGGATCATGACAAATGGTTACCCGTGGCGGCTTTACGAGCTGAGCAAACAAATCCCGGGATTTGTAGAGTTGGTCGGCTCACCTGCGCAAAATGATCGATATATGGGATGGCGCGGTCACCCGCGTATTTTCACGCGATGGGACTATGCGACCATCGCGGAATCGGCATTATTTCATGCTTCTCACGGCGACTCGATTTTTGAGGGTTCCTCCAATCGTGTGCTTTTAGAGAGGCATTTCCAGAAGCGACCATTCAGTTCGTCGTTCAAACTGCCCGAACTGGCACAATTGGCCGGAAAGACGGGATTTGATGACATCCGCATCTTGGTTGATGACCACTTTACCAATATCAGACGATTTGCCGCTTCAGGTCGAGTCGGCGTGCACGCCGTCGTACCAGGCACACCTCAGAAAGGCCGCATCCCGAACACGAGTTTTGGCCCCGCAGATGCTCGCCTCGACCAGATTAGCGGAGACATCGTCGGCCCATTGGCGCAGGCCCTGCTTGAAGCTTCCAAAAAGACGAGCGGAGTCGTTCGGGCGGAGTCTCGGCCCATGTCAGCGGCTGAGGCCCTGCAATTTAAAATCGTCGTTCCGTGGGACCGAATTGGTGCCGAATGGGTAGAGCCCCTGCGACGGATTAAACGCCAATACTCGAAATCTAGGATTTAGTAGCGGCTGGCCCAAGCTGCCAAAATCCCCCCCACCCATTCCGAGTCCTTGCGTCGCCGAATCAAATGATCAGCCCCATCCAGCGCAACAAAGCTCTTCGGATGACGCGCGGCGTCGTAGATGTGTTTCGCTTGTTCAATGCCAACGATTTCGTCGACGGGCGAATGAATCACCAATAAAGCACGGCCTAAATTGGCCAGACGTTTCATCTGCGTCTGCTCAGCCAAGTCTTCTAAGAGCTGGCCCTTAATCAGAAACGGACGGCCGCCAAGCTGGACGGTCGCCTCCTCGGAGCCCTTCAAACCTGGGGCCTGTTTTTCGATCAAATGAGCGACATGAAAAGGATCACAAGGTGCGCCGATCGTCGCGACAGCGGTGGCTTCGGGAATTCGTTCGGCCGCGGCAATCACGGCCGCGCCGCCCAGGCTGTGACCAAAAAGAAGTCGCGGTGCCTCGTATTTTTGTCGAAGAAAATCTGCAGCGCCGGTTAAGTCGTCTAGATTTGACGAGAAATTTGTGTCCGCAAAATCACCCGCGCTTTCGCCAAGGCCGGTGAAATCAAAGCTTAAAACCGCCCATCCTTTTTCGGCCAATGTCGAGGCAATCCTGACGGCCCCCAAAAGGTCCTTCGAGCACGTGAAACAATGGGCAAAGAGCGCGAAACCAAGCGGCTTGCGATCAGGTGGCCAATAAATTCGGCCGGCTAATTTATGCCCTAGAGCACCTTCAAATTCGACATTTTCTGACTCAATAGAACTCATGAGGCTTCCTCTATTTCGACGTCCAAATCCGCTAGATTGGATCGCGCAGGCAATGATAAGTTTGATCGAAGGATGTCGGAGGCTGCGGACACGTCTCAAAATATCGGTTAACCGGTGCTAATAACCAGCGAATAATCGCAATGTTGGGGGATACACCGTCGGATAGGCGCACCGATCACAGATCGGGCGCCGAAACCCGTAAATCATGATTGTTGGAGACTGCACGATCACGTATTTGTCCGTGACCACGCGTGTAGGCAGTATTTTGAACCCCCGTGACATCGATATCGACGCGCTCGAGGCCGACCTCAACGCACTCAGAGACGAGCTCCGAGCCGACGTGGGGGCTGGTGACCTTAAACACCTCAAAAAAATGGTGCGCTGGGGGCATCTGCTGACCATTCTTGGTTATGGAACCGCTTGGATCGCGCCAAATCCAGTCTCGGTGGTGCTCATGAGCACCGCTATCTTTGGGCGATGGGCGATGGTCGCGCATCACATCATTCATCGGGGTTATGACAAGGTTCCAAACATCCCAAAACGCTTCACGTCTAAGGTGTTTGCAAAGGGATGGCGCCGCGCGATCGACTGGACGGACTGGATTGACCCCGAAGCATGGCGCCACGAGCACAACACACTGCACCACTACAAGCTCGGCGAGGTCCACGACCCGGATCAACCGGAGCATAATCTCGAATGGCTGCGTGGCTCTTCACTACCGCGTTTCCTGCGATACCTCGTCGTGTTTTTGGGCGCGATCACCTGGAAGATCATCTACTACCCACCGAACGCGATGCGCACGCTCTACGAGGCCCAGCAACGTCGCGGTAAAAACGAAGTGCCCTTGCCTGAGTCCGTCATGGACTGGCGTGTCTTCTTTCCGTTCGTGCAACCGGGGGTGCAGCTCTGGTTGCGGAGCTACCTTCCTTACGTGTTGCTCCATTACGTGCTGATTCCCCTGCCCTTCCTACTGATCAGCCAGTGGGCCTACTTCAGCGTGCTCGCCAATCGACTCATGGCCGAGGTCCTGACCAACCTGCACGCCTTCATCGTGATCGTGCCCAATCACGCGGGCGAAGATCTCTACCGATTCGACACCGCGATTGAGGGCCGTGGAGACTTCTATCTACGGCAAATCGTGGGGTCTACGAACTACCGGACCGGCGGTGATTTGAACGACTACCTGCACGGGTTTTTGAATTATCAGATCGAGCATCATGTCTGGCCGGATATGACCATGCTGCAGTACCGAAAAGCCCAACCGCGCATGGCCGAAATCTGCCGACGTCATGGTGTCGCGTATGTTCAAGAATCGATCTGGGTTCGCCTCCGCAAACTCTTGGACGTCCTCGTAGGGAAAACAACCATGCAGCATTGGCCCGCTAACGCTCAAGATTCCCCGCGATCACTGGCAGCTCAGGAAACTCCCTAGATTCCCTCGGCAGGTTCAATCAGGTGCGGGCCCTCGTTGGCGGCCGAGTTCACGGCTTGAGAGACCGCCCATGTTTCGAAAATGTCCTCTGGCGCCGGCCGAATCAACGGCCGAATCTTTTCGCTGGAAGTCGCTGGGTCAAGCCAGCTCGCGTAATCATGGGGCGAGACCACGACCGGCATTCGATCATGCAGAGGTTCCACCAGGTTATTGGGCGTGGTTGTGACGATGGAACACGAGACAATCGGGCCGTCTGGCCCTTTCCATAGGTCCCAGACGCCTGCAAAAGCCCCCAGACCCTCCACAAAATGAAGATAGGTAGGCTGGCGAGCCTTGCCGACCTTGCTCCACTCAAAGAAGCCTGAGGCAGGAATCAGGCATCGACGACGCTGCATGGGTTCTCGAAACGAAGCCTTACTCGCCGCTGTTTCGCCACGGGCGTTGAAACAACGGTTTCCCATCGATTCGTCTTTGGCCCAGAACGGAATCAACCCCCAACGCAGCATACTTGCGCGATTATTTCCGAACTTATCGAGTCGAATCGCCATCACAGGCTGGGTGGGCGCGATATTGTAGCGCGGCTCCAAGTCCTGCGAGAGCACCACTTTAAAGAGCGATTCGATCTGTTTTGCAGGGGCTGTCAGGCTAAATCGTCCACACATCTCGATCCCACGGCTGTTTCGATGCACAATCAACTTGGATATTCGACCACGGACGATCAAGCGTGTCGACGAACGTAAAAATTGGGACATGGCTCCTTCTGCTTGTCGCAGTGTCAGGATGCAACCTGCCTGGCATTGGATTCTACGGGACGACGAACCCTGAGCCGAACCCGGTGCCACAGGTGTGCGAGCCGAGCTCACGACGCTGCACATCGGGCAACACGCTGCAGGTGTGCGCGGTCGACGGCAGCGACTTCGACGTCCGCGTCTGCCTCAACAGCGAGACCTGCACCAGCGGCACCTGCCAAGCCATCGAAAATACCTGCGCAACCGGACAGCCTTTCAGTTTCTCGACCACGCGCATGGAGTTCGAGGTTCGCGCCGACTACAAATCACAAGTCGCGGCGCTTCTCATCGAAAATTGCAGCGATCGAGAAATCGTCATTGAGCAGGCCATTGTTCGTAGCCCCGACCGGCCCGACGGAGACCCGGTCTTCATTTTGACCTCGGAATTCGGGCAACGCATCAAAGTCGCCCCCCAATCCACGATTGCGGTTGGTGTGACCTACCGACCAAGCCCTGGACTCAGCCGCGTGGTTGGGTCGTTGGATCTTGGCATCACATCGAATTCTTACGGGCGCTATTCCATCCCGCTGACCACACGAGCTGTCTGTGCGTCATCGACACCCACGTTGCGCCTTGGAGTCATACAAGACCCCGTTTCAGAGGCCATCTATTTCCAGAATTGCGGTACCGAACCGATAGAAATCACCGAGATTTCATCCAGCCAAACCAGCGCAAAACCGGTAAAAAAACTGCCCTACACGGTTGACCCGCTGCAACACTTAGAGGTCGAGGTGACGCCGCCTGCGGAGTTTGGCGTCGTTGAGGACCTGATCGTATTCAAGAGCGGCGAGGCGACGATCGCCACCACACAGGTCCAGGGATTTGTCGCTGAGGCCGAATGCACGTCCCTGAGTCTTGGACAATTTGCACCCACGTCCTCCATCGGCGTTCGAAGCACGGTCGCGATCGTTCCGGATTCCGTTGAAGTCGGCACCTTTCCTTTCTTTGAGACGATAGCTCGACCTACATCGAGCCACGCCCACGCCATTTCACGTGGCGAAGTCGCGACGCTTAAGCCGGATGTAGTCGGTTCCTACGTCGTTCAGGCGCGGGCCGTCGATGGCACCGTCGTGAGTTGTGGCGTCGTGGAAGCCTCCTACGACGCGCTGCCGGACCGACCCTATTTGGTCGAAGTGACGTGGCAAAATGTGGGCGATTTGATCCCGGAGGACGCAGGACCTGGCCGTGGGGTGAACCTCGACCTTCATGTCGTGGTGCGCGACGGGGAATCAGGTTGGCTTGGGACCTCCGACTGCCACGTGGACCACCAATCATGCGCCGAAAATCGGGGTTTCATGGCTTCCTCAAGCTTCGCGGGCGAGCGCCCAGAAGCCGTGGTCATCAATGACGAATTGGCAGATTTTGATGTCGGAGTGCATCTGGCCAACCCATTCGGCTTTCCAGGCGCCGAAGCGCGAGTGCGCGTATTTTCCAACGGCGAATTGGTGGAAGACACCACCCGACTCTTGGCCACGGCGAATGAGTTTTGGTGGGTCGGGCGTTGGGAGGCGGACTCTCAAGTTTGGACCGAGGTGGACTCCGTTTTTGACGGCGTTCCCCGCTAGCGCTCAAGTCAGAGGGTAAGCGACTCGTCTGCAACCAACATCATGTCCAGCGCTGAACGAACCAAGTCCGCGGCTTTGCTTCGAATAAATTGTTCGGGCAAAGCCCGGTCGCATTTGACCTTCGAGACAACCATTCCACCATTGGGGAACTCGAATCGAGCCCGAGCACAAAACAAATTTCCCCGGGTCTCGACGATCACCAGAGTCGTCCACCCAAGTGGGCTGGCGAGGTCAGACACGTAGAAATTTAACATCCGTTCAAAAAGCTCTTGATTCACAAATCCCCTGTACTTCTAGGTTGTCGAACCGAAGACATTGTTGAGCACTTCGATACCGACGACAAAAAAACACAGGAAGATTTTTTGGTCAGGGCAGCTCCAATCCCAGCATGGCTGCCAAAAAGGCGTATGTATCCGCGTCATTAGCCACGTGTTGGCGAATCAAATCGGCCCCACCATGCCCGGAGTTTCGCTCCACGCGCATCAACACAGGTGATCGACTTGTGGTGGCTTCCTGAACCGCGCCCACAAATTTACGGGCGTGCATCGGGTCCACTCGATCGTCACTGTCCGCCGTATTCATAAGCAGAGCAGGGTAAGGCGTACCGGCCTGAACGTGGTGATAGGGTGAATACGAATAGAGCGTCTTGAATTGCTCTGGGTCGGCCGGATCGCCGTACTCCGAGATCCAAGTTTTGCCACTGCCAAATTCGGTATAACGAACCATATCCAAGAGCGGCACTTCACAGACAACCGCACCAAAAAGTTCAGGCCGTTGCACCATGGCCGCACCGACCAGAAGTCCGCCATTGGAGCCACCGCGGATGCCCAGCTGTTTGGCGTTCGTGTAACCGTTCGCAATCAGCCACTCTGCCCCGGCAATGAAGTCATCAAAAACGTTCTGCTTTTTGTCGAGCATTCCTGCCTGATGCCAAGCCTCACCGTACTCAGCACCGCCCCGAAGATTGGCCACCGCGTAGCCACCGCCGGCCTCAAGCCATGGGTAAATGCTCGCGCGAAAATAAGGTGAAAGAGTGACCGAGAAGCCGCCATACCCGTACAAAATAAAGGGAGTCGTTTTGTCCAAAGGCATGTCTTTTCGATGAATAATAAACATCGGAATTTTTGTGCCGTCTTTGCTCGGATAAAACACTTGTTCAACGATATAGGGCTCCGGATCGATCGGGACTTTTACGTCGTTCCACAACTCGGTCGTGCCCGATTTAATGCTCGTTTTGTAAATGCGCAGCGGGATCGTAAACGACTGAAAACTAAAGTAAGCATCGTCGTCTGTGGGCGTGCCCGTCATGCCAAAGCTCGCCCCTACGCCGGGCAATTCGATGTCACGCAGCAGCTTTCCATCGAAGTCGAAAACTCGCAGGTCGCTGGTCACGTCCTTCAGAAGTGTCAGGACCAATCGGCCACCGATGATCTGAACGTTTTCGATCACGGAACCGTCTTCGAATTCGGGAATAATCTCTTTCCAATTCTTGCGGTCCAAGCTTTTGGAAGGTGTCTTAAATATTCGCCAGCGCGAGGCGCCTTCATTGGTGAAAATCAAGAAGTCATCCTTCCAGGGAAGGACCGAATAGAGGTTGTCTTCCCCTTGGATAAACGGCTCGAATTTCGCGTCTTTTTTGGACAGGTCTTTGACCCAAACCTCTGACGCGTTCCAGCCTTTCCACTGGTAAAAGAGCAACCATCGGCCGTCCCAGCTCAGGTCGACGCCGACAAAACGGGTGGGGTCACCGGTCTTTTCGTGCACCAACTCGTCGGTTTTGGGGTCGGTTCCCACGATATGGTAGCGAATTTCAGCGTATCCGGGACGTTCTTGAACCGTGATGCTGGGGTCGCTGGGCAGGTATGTATAATAGAAGCCTTTATTGTCGCGGGTCCACGTCGCGTCGGAGTACTTGATACCCGGAATCACATCGATATCGCTCGTGACACCGGTGTCGATATCCATGATGTGCATCACGGCTTCGTCAGCGTTGTTGGCCTTGAGCGAATACGCGATCTGTTTGCCGTCCCATGACGCCACGACAAACCCCACCGAAACGCTGCCGTCTTCACTCAATAAATTGGGATCTAAGAGCACCTTCTCGGTGCCCTCGGCTCCATCACGATAGTAGTAAACTGACTTCTCGCGATCCGCATGTCGACGGGTGTAGAAGTAGCGATCGCCCTTATGGCTTGGGGCCGAAATCGAATCGACATAATAGAGCTCCGAGAAGCGCTTTGCCAAAGCATCCCGTCCGTGAAAGGCCGCCAGCTGTGCTCGGGCGCCTTTGTCCTGCTCATCCATCCATGCAAGAACTTCGGTGGACTTGACGTCCTCAAGCCAACGAAATGGGTCGGCAACTTTCTGTCCATGAATCGTATCGACGATCGTATCGCGTCGTGTTTCCACACTTGTCTCCGCCTTAGGGCCATCTGTTTTTGTTTGAGTCGTCGGACTGGCACTGCATGACGCCAAAAGAGCCAATACAGCTAATATAGATGCTCGCATGCGTAACCTCGATTCACGCTGGTCATTTTTGAACGCGGAACCCTAGCACGAGGCGATTCAATTGCGCACGAACAAGCCAGTTCTTGGCAACATCCGAAACAAGCCGGTCAACCAAGACAGACTTCTTGTGGTTTCAAAAATATTGAGATAAATTGAGGTAAATCCGATTCTTACGACATAATAGAAATTCCAGTTGGAGCCGCCTTTCTGACCTGCGTTGACCTGTTCAACACACTCGGAATGCGGCTGAAGCTTTCTCGTCGTGTAAAATTGACCAACCCTTTTTGCACATGATGACAGGATCTGACGTGGCCCTGAAGTTTTCCGTCGCGCTCATCATCCTTGGGGCTCTTGTGATTGGCCTCGCGGCAATTCGCACGAGCGCCATCATTAAGCTGCTCTCCGCGTCACCCCACCTGAGACGCTGGCAGGTCCTGAGCGGCCTGATGACATTTTTTGTGGTGGCCTATCTGGGGGCGTGCGGCGTTCTCACGGTCGCTTCAACGGACTGGCTCTCGGTCATGACAGGCACAGTGTTTTTTGCTGGCGCCGGATTTGTGTTGCTCGTCGTGCGATTGGGCGAAGACTCGATGCGAGACCTCGAAGCGCAGCGAGCTAACGCCATTGCCCATGCCGAGGAACTTGAAGAGGTGCTCTTGCGGGAGCAGACCTCCCGCAGGCTGATTCAAGAAACAAATACACGGCTGGCGAGCAGCAATAAGGAGCTCGAACAGTTCGCTTATATCGCCTCACACGACCTTCAAGAGCCCCTGCGCAAAGTAAAAGCGTTTGGGCAGCTTCTTGTAGATGAAGCGGGCCCCAGTCTGGACGAAAATTCCAGAATGTACGTCGATCGCATGCAAAAAGCGGCGATGCGCATGAGCACCCTCATCGACGATTTGCTCTCGTATTCGCGGGCATCGCGTGGAGACGAACTCTACACAGACGTTGACCTGCAACGGGTCGTCAAAGAAGTCATGAGCGACCTTGAGATCCGACTCAAAGAATCGGGAGGTGAGGTTCATTTTGAGGGGCTGCCGACGCTGCGCGCACGTTCGACGCAAATGCGTCAGCTGGTGCAAAATCTTGTGGGCAATGCACTCAAATTCAAGCGGCCAGACGTCCCTCCCATCGTCACGATCACCGCCACGCGACTGCCCGACGACACCGAGGAGGCCCCAGGATGGTCTCTTGAATTTTCAGATAATGGGGTCGGATTTGAGCCCCAATATGCCGACCAAATTTTCGGCATTTTTCAACGACTTCACGGCAAGAGTGAATATGAAGGGACCGGCGTGGGACTGGCGATCGTTCACAAGATCGCTGAGGGCCATGGCGGCTCTATCCGGGCCGAGGGGCGCCCAAACGAAGGTGCGTCGTTTTTTGTCCACCTTCCCGACCGACCTCAAGGAGATATGGAATGAATCCGCAACCTGTTCTGATGGCTGATGACGACGAAGACGACTGTTTGCTTGCAAAAAAGGCATGGGAGAAGGCGAAAGTCGGAAATCCGCTGCGTTTTGTCCACGATGGTCAGGAACTCCTCGATTACCTGCGGCATAAGGGGAAATACTCCGATCCAGCGAGCGCACCGCGACCAGCGGTGATCCTCTTGGACCTGAATATGCCCCGCATGGACGGCCGAACGGCGCTCAAACATATCAAGGAAGACAAAGAGCTTCGTTCGATCCCAGTCATCGTCATGACCA
The DNA here is from genome assembly GCA_964394615.1 of uncultured Bradymonadales bacterium. GTDB lineage: Bacteria > Myxococcota_A > Bradymonadia > Bradymonadales > Bradymonadaceae > JBFFMO01. The sequence goes on from CAYMYJ010000002.1 coordinate 163,913, forward strand.
CGTCGAAAGCCGAAGAAGACGTGGTAAGGACCTACGATCTTGGAGTGAACTCGTTCGTGACCAAACCACTGACGTTTGACCAACTCGTTCAGAACATCAACACAATGATGGAATACTGGCTGGTGCTGGTCCGCATCCCCAAATCTGACCAATGAGCACAAAGCCAATCCAGGTCCTGCTCGTCGACGATGACGAGGATGATTTTTTCCTCGTGCAGCGCTATTGCGCGCAGTTTCACGGGCGTTCGGCGGAGGTGCACTGGTGCGCTTCCTTTGACGCTGGACTCGAGGCGCTCGCGACATCCACACCCGATGTTGTATTGGTCGACTACCGCCTTGGCGGGCGGACTGGCGTCGATCTTTTGCGTGAAGCGGCAATTCTATGCAGGGCTCCATTCATTATCCTGACCGGACAGGGTGGGCGCGAGACCGACCTCGAGGCGATGCAAGCTGGGGCCGCCGATTATCTTGTGAAAGGCGAAATCAATGCGGCCATCCTTGAGCGCGCCATTCGCTACAGCATGGAACGGCGACGCTCCGAAGAGCGCCTCAACCACCTTGCGATGTACGACACGCTCACCGGGCTTGCGAATCGAGCTCTTTTCCAGGACCGCCTCGCACGTGAACTTTTGCATGCTCAGCGGGCGGAGACTTCGGTCGGCCTACTCTTTCTTGACCTCGACCGCTTCAAGACCATCAACGACAGCCTTGGCCATGGGGCAGGCGACGAACTTTTGAGGCAGGTGGCGGCACGCTTAAGTGGCGTGTCACGAAAGAGCGACACCGTCGCTCGGCTTGGTGGAGACGAGTTTGTCATCATCCTCGGTGAGCTCAAAAACCCTGACCTCGCCGAAATGGTGGCCCGACGGGTCCGCGACGTGTTTGATGCACCGTTTGAACTCGATGGCAAACCCGCACACGTCACAGCATCCATTGGAATCACCGTCTACCCGCGTGATACCGGCGATCAGGAAGCGCTCGTGCGTAACGCCGACCTCGCGATGTACAGCGCCAAACAGTGCGGTCGAAACAACGTGCAGTGGTTTCGCGCCGAACTCGCCGTCCGTGCATCCCGACGGCTCGAACTTGAAAACCGTCTACGGCACGCTTCCCGCGCAGGGGAATTGGAGCTCTTCTACCAGCCCCAACTTGATGTTCAGACCGGAAGAATCATTGCTGCCGAAGGCCTGATTCGATGGCGTACCGATACGACAACGATGGTCTCGCCGGCGGAGTTTTTACCGCTTGCCGAAGAAATCGGCCTCATGCCTGAGATCGGCAATTGGGTCTTGGTTCGTGCGCTTCGAGACTTTGTTTCACTGCGCAATGCCGGGCTTTTGCTTGAATATATCGCAGTGAACGTGTCGAGGACCGAGGTCACGCCAGAATGGGCCCAAGGAGTATTGAGGACCCTTAAGGATATGGACGTCGCGCCAAGGCTGCTTGAAATCGAACTCACCGAGACGGCCTTTATTGAAGATTCCGACGGCATGCAGATCGCGCTGATGACCCTGCATAATGAAGGCGTACGCATCGCCCTTGATGATTTCGGCACCGGCTATTCGTCGATGGCGAGCTTGATCGATTTCCCGATCGATGTGCTAAAAATTGACCGACGCTTTGTGCGTGATTTGCCCGGCGACAAGCGGGCTGCGCGTATGATGCAGGGCGTCGTAAATTTGTGTGAGGGACTCAGCATCCACTCGGTTGCCGAAGGCGTCGAAACCGCCGAGCAACTCGAGTTCTTGAAGGGCTGTCGATGCGAGCTGGTGCAGGGCTTCTTCCTCGCACGACCGATGCCCTTTGAGGCACTCGCTCAGCGACTGACGCTCGAAGCCTGAAGAAGCACATCTGAGATCCATTCCGCGACTCGGCCGTTCAACACGACTTGCCAAGGAGTGCCTCGTGAAAAAATGCATCGTTTTCTTTTTAATCGCCGCCGTGCTGCCATCCTGCGAAAAGGAGCCGGTATCCAATCAGGACCAGCCAGCGGTGTTATCCCAGCCCTCAGAATCGCCTCCGATAGCCGGTGAAGCGCTCCTGGCGATGGTGAATCACTGTGCCCTAGAGCTTTTTCCAAAATCACTGGGTACCGGTGGAAATCCACTTCGATTCGATTCGCTCAAATTGAGTCCCTACGGACATCATTTTGGCGCTAAGGCCCTCTTCGAATTGCCAGAAGCTCAAACACCATCCTGGCATGTGAGGATCGAGGAGGAACCCCCACACAGCTCAATACCTAACGGCGTTGAGTTCAGTGTAAATCCAAGCTCAGGGGCATGCGGGCACGTCAGCATGGACTGATGGCCTTATCGGGGATTGAGCTCCCGCGAACGTTCTTCGGCCCGTTCCCACATGCGGATATATCCCTCAGCCGACCGAAAAAGTATGTCCATGTCGTCGTCGCTCACGCCTGTGAGCCGGGCATCCTGAATCAATTCTGCCACCATACCCACGTGAATCATCCCCTCGGTATTGAAGTCGACGACACGCTCGCCCATACGGGGTTGGGTGAACGTAATTTTTCCGTCGAACGATTCAAAAGGATATTCGATCGGATTTTCCTGAGCCTGTCCGCAGTTTGCAGCGTCCCCAAAACGGGGGCCCTGCACACCGGCTAGCCCGTTGAGGTCGAAGCCAAAACCCTCGGCAGGATAACCGCCGGCGGCAACGATTGCGTCACGATGAGACCGAAAGCGGCTGGCCATCGAACCGGGGTCGGCAGGATCTGCACATCGTGAAAACCCAGCCTTAGAAATCCCACCAAGAGTGTAAAGCTTGCCGCTGTTGGTGTTTCCATGAGTTCCAGCTGCTGGATAATTGGCCGCCTCGAGGATCGCAAAAACATCCAGGTATGACCGACGTGGAAGGTGGTCGATCTCGGGAATCATTCCCCGAGCCATGATGCCATTAATCAACGTGACGCCAGCCGGAGTAAGGCTGCCTTTCTGGCACCATTCACCGTCGAGCGGTGGCTCACGAAGTGCGGCGAGGTAAGGCAAAATATCTTTGAGCGGATTCGTCGAGAACTTGATCAACTCCACATCTGCGGGCGACAGATAATTTTCGCGCGGTTTATTCAGCCCACCAAATTGAACCGCCCCCTGATCGAAGACCGTGTCCACATCAGGGCAATCCTGCGTGAAGTTCGAATAATGGCCCGTGGCCACAAAGTTCCCGAGTTCGACAATCCCACGGTGTCCGTCACCAGGTGTAAACGCATTGTCGTATTTATGGTTTGGGAAAAGGGCGCGAATGCCCTTGGCGTAATACTCGTCGAGCTTTTGATTAATATACTCGTCGGTGCATTCAGGACTGCCATCACGGGGGGTCAAATAACAATCGAAGAGGTTTGGAGCCTCGATGCCAAGCACAATGGCCAGCTTACCAGTGGCGATGACCTCGCGCGCCTGAGCAGGCGTCTCGACGACCCTGAACCAGCCCTCGCCAGGCCCGCCCGACTGCGCGTCGATATAGCGTTCCATATTTCGCACTTCGACGATCTGACGGTCGACATTGACCATGTCCTGGCAACCCCAGCGCACGGGCTGATAGCCCGGGTCGCCCATCAGTTCGCAGAAGACCTCGTTGGACACCGCATGTTGAACCATCAAGCGCAGACCGCTCATCCAGGCACGTTCCAGCCATTTATAATACTGGGTTTGATGGGTCGCACTGCGCTGACTTGGCCAATCCGAGTAGGTCGGCCAACCGTCGGTAGCATGGGCAGGCCTGTCCAATCGGCCGGTCCCCAGCAATGAAATCAGGGCGTTTTGGTCCAAAGACTCACCCCCACCATAGCCCGAACCCAACAAATCGGCGCGACCTTCCTCGGCATGGAACGGCTCGCATGACCCCATCGCAACTTCAACGCCCAAGCGATGGAAAGGCGCGCCATGAAAGATGCCGCCGCCACCAAAACCAAAATTCGCCAGGATATGAGAATGGGTGTCGACGTATCCAAAGAGGCTGCCATCGGCGTAAGTTTTAGGCTCGACGGTTCCAGTCGCATCCACGGACATTTCGGGGTGTTCGGTGCAACCTGACGCGGGCTCGAGCGTCAACACGCCGGCCGCGCTGGGCAGTTCAACCAATCCTTCGGCCCCCAGGAATCTCGATGTCCGGCGATTCTCAAGTTCATATTTGGCCGACACGCGTTCGGAAAACTTGAGATTCCACTCGGCCCCAGAAACGTACGTGTCGTTGATCAGGTAAACATCAGATTGAAGCTTAGTTTGCCGCAGCAGCGGCCCATCTTCGGAAACCAGATAGCCGCGTTCTTCGTCGTAAAAGAGATAGGTCCCAAGGTCAGATGTTTTCATGAAGAACTTGGCGGCCTCTGCGGGGGATTCTGCGCCAAACACATACGCCTCACCTGCAGTATCGGCCCGCAGCCAAAGGGTTTCATCCCCCTCAGTCTTCGCAATGGATACGCAGGAATTCGCGAAGTCGTAGATCACGGCCTCGGGCGGGTGCTCCAACGGGGTCGTGTCTGTGTCCACGCCCGCGTCAACATCCTGAGCTGTCTCCGTGTTGTCCACGCAGCCAATTGCCGAGGACACAAGCAGGGCGATGCCCAGGATCGAAAGGCTCTTCATACACATACCGGAGTTGATTTGGATCCCGAGACTAGCCGCGTTTCGGGTTTTGGCAAAACCTACTTTACGGGCTGACGGCGCCGTTGTTCCTCGGTTCGTAATGCCTTCAAATAAAAAATATCCTCGGCATCCAACATCGCCGGCGAAAAATCAGGGTCCCGCATCAGCGGCGCAAGCATTCGATCCGAAGCCTCGAAGTCTTCGATATGCTCCATTCCCGGAGGATATTTGCCCACATGAACCTTTCCATAAAATCGCGCGTTTAATTTGGGGTCCTTAAAGACATAACCATAGCGGGCATAACGCCAGTTCCGGCAGAGTCGGAGACGCGCCGCATCGTAGGGAGCAAGGTCGGAAACGCGCAGAAAATCAGGTTTTTGAGCCAAGGGGGCATCACGAAATGCGCGGTAATCAGTCTTTTCTAATTCGGGACATTCGCCTCCAGTCGCTTTGCGCTGAAGTCCTCCATCATCGGTCATAAGGTCCAGCACAAGGTCCCCTTTGGGCGTCCAATCCTTGTTTTCGAGCACGAGCTCCATTCCGGTCGACACGCCTTTTTGGATCACAAAATGGCGCAACGATTTAAATTTAAATTCGGGGCTCCACGCCAACAATTCGTAAACATCATGAGTTCGGATCGTGAACTGAGCACGCCCGATAGGGCCCTTCCAAAGAGCACCTGTGCGGGTCACATATTGCACGGTTTTTTCGATGGCGATCGCGACGCTTCCACCACCCTCCATTTTGTAATCATGAGCGACCGTCACTGTTTCACCCGGCAAAAAGTCCACATCAAAAAGGTGAACTCGCCCAAGTGGAGCAGACCCCAACTTCAAAAAAGGTGCAGATTTGGCGGTCTTCACTTTGACGACCTCTCCCTTGACCGTCGTCTTGAACTCCAAGAATTCGGTAGGGTCGTCCCCTGACATCTCAGGAAAACCCATCGACAATTTCACGGGTTTATCGGTCGTGTTCTGAAACACGTAGGTCGAAGAAACCTGCCAACCTCCTTGAGTGCGCTCTTGAATCAGAATGTCTTCGCTGACCATGGAAATGGCGTCGTTTTTCACCGGGCCTGGAGTCCCCGCATAATTGCCATATTCGGCGTCGTTAGCGATGGCAGTGCAAGGCAACGCGAGGAGGAAAAAAATGAGAAGGACTTGCATATTTCACCGTCTGATATTGGATCAGAAAACCGGCGCACCCTCAGCAAGGATGCGGGCATTCAGGGCTCCAATGCCATACGCTTGGTAGCCAAAGAAAATCACGTTGCGACGAGCAGGATCAAGATAGAAGGCCTCAATTCGCCGTTGGATCTCAGCATTATGACTTCCAAGATGAAGCCACTCATGCAGGCGCCCTCCCAGACTACCAGGCAATCCATAAGGCCCCGTAAACGCGCCGGTACTTGGGTCTGTGCCGTCGACGTTTTGGTGATATGCGCCGTCAAGCTCCGGGGCCCAGATCACGTCCAAAAGGGTCTTGATCAACGCGTTTACGTCGTTCTGGGTCCAATAGAGCCCCTGATCGGCGGCTTCATTCACAAACGAAACGATGGCACCGGCATGCGAGGTGTCTTGAATCGATTCAGAGGGAGCGTCGCCCCAAACCTGCGACCACGTGTACGCGCCAGGATGGTCAGGGTTGTCGACAAATTGCTCACGCAGGTTCGAGGGGTAGCCAGGCATTATGCCGTGCGAAATGTTGTCGAACACCTCACGGTACTTGGCTTCGCCCGTGATCAGAAAGAGGTCCATGCCTATGCGGGCCCAATGGCTCGCCATATGGGTGCGTGAGCGGTAGAGATTCCCGGCTCCCTTGCTGAGCCATTTCTCCCAGATATGTTTGGTCGAAAATTCCAGCAGGGCGTCGTATCGGGCCTGGTAATCACCCATGGCGAGCACGGCTGGAGAGTCGTGCAGAACGCGGAGCAGATGGGTGACCTGACGCCAGTAGTACGAATCCCAAAGCGGATAGGTGGATCCTGCGTTTGGCCCCGGCCAATAACGGTATCCGTCGGGCTGCAGCTTGGCGTCGTTCACCGTATTTTCGATGAGCCGCAACGCCGTATCCAGATAGGTGTTGTCGCCGGTGGCTCTCCACATCGAAACAAGGCCGTCGATGCAGTAAGCAAAAAAGTAATGCTCTTGATCGGCGCCAGTAGACGTGGAGAGAGCCTCACAGTCCTCTTCTGGTCGACGTGGGTTGTTGAACTCATCGTTGAACAGGACTTCCCACTCCGAGACCGTCAACGGGCACTCGTCTCCCACGCACGGGTCGAGCTTACAAAATAAGTCCTCGGCGTGATAACCAGCGTCGCACTCACATGTGGCCTGGTCATCCACAAGCTCGCAGCGGCCAGGCCCGCACTCCACATTCATGCAGCCATCGGAAGCGGCTGTGTCGGGCCCACCGACATCGAGACTCGCCGAGTCGATCGAAGCATCCAGGTGGGTATCTGCATCCGGCGCGGACGCGTCGCCTCCGCCGGCATCGGCATCGGCATTAGAATCGGCAAGCTGTGGATGGTCAGAGCCGCAGGCTCCACAAAATACCAGGGCAAGAACCAAAATTCGAAACATAATGAGTCCACTCAAAGAGCTTAGTTTTTCGTGATCTCACCGGTACCATTGATGTTGGGCGCCGCTCCCCCTCCGGTGAGCATGCTGCAGTTCATGTCGGTGATTTTGAACGTCGCGTGAAACGTTAACTCATCGTTCTTGGTGATCACGATTTCAAGTGGGGGCGTGGTGCCGTCGCCATTGGATGTGAAACCGCAATTGGGCGCGCCAACAAAGCCTGTCAGCTGGGTGCTCACCGTCTCGGCGTACGTACCCAACCCATCGGCAGCCAAGTCGTCGATCGTGATCTGGCCACTGCCAGCGGTCGAAGCAAACTGAACCATTATTTTCTTTTCGCCAAAACGAACCAGACTCGTCGTGGCGCCCGATACCTCGTCCTGGCCGTCAATGTTGAGAAACCACACCGGATCGACGTCTGACTCGGTATTATTAGCGGCCACGTTATTATTGGTTGCGTTAGTGGTGTCGTCACCACAAGCGCTGAGACTTAAGAGCGCAAGAATCGAGAGCGCTAAGATCTTTTTCATGTCGGTTCTCCAAACAAAGTTGGGGACACTTTATCGACAAGTCCCTAAACCTCAAATTCATCGAGTCGGTTCGGGCATTCGACCACATGGAATGCGGACAGGCCGCCTCCTTTAGAGGTAGCGAGCCTTGAAGCTGCGCTTCTTGATCTTTCCGTTGTTGATGCCTTTCAACGCGGTTGATGCGACATCGCGCTCCACCGCGATATGCGTCACACGGTCTCCAACGGCGATGCGGCCGATAGAATCGACATCCAAGCCCACGTCGCCCGTCAACGCCCCGACGATGTCTCCTGGGCGAATTTTGTCCTTTTTGCCGCCCATCAACATGATCGTACGCATGCGCGCAGGCTCGGGTGCATCGAAATGCACCGGCAGACCCGAAATAGGGCGGGGTTCGACGTCCTTCAGAAGGTCGATCGCGTCGACTTTGCGGTCTTCCCGAGGGCCCATCAGGCTTATCGCAAGACCGGATTCCCCAGCTCGGCCGGTGCGCCCAACTCGATGCACAAACTCCGAAATATCGCGCGGCAACTCGTAGTTGATGACCGCATCCAGCTCATCGATGTCGATACCTCGAGCCGCGACATTCGTGGCCACCAAGACTCGAACACTGCCGTTCGAGAACAACAACAACACGTCTTCACGATCACGTTGTTCCATGCCGCCATGCAGGCCCATCACCGAAAACCCAGCGTCGCTCAACTTGCCAATCACGTCGTCCACGGTGTCGCGCTGACTGCAGAACACCACGGCCGAATTTGGGCGATGATAACCAAGCACACGCGTCAACGCCTCGAATCGGTCGACCGCCCCTAATTCATACAGAATCTGCGTAATATCAGGTGCGGCCGACTCGTCTGCCACAGACACAAACGCAGCATCGTTTTGCAGCGTTTGACTAAGCTCCATCACGTCGTCGTGGGTGGTCGCCGAAAAGAGCAGCGTCTGCCGACCTTTTGCCGTCGCATCCACGATGCTCGAAACATCTTCGACAAAACCCATGTCCAACATCCGGTCGGCTTCGTCCAGGACCAGAGTTTTGACCATCGCCAGATTCAGCGACTCTTTGCGTAAATGGTCCAAAACACGGCCGGGAGTCCCAACCACGACGTCCACGCCGTTTTCAAGCTGAGCGCGTTGCCGTCCGTAGGCCGTGCCGCCCGTTAGAACCACGACATTCGTATTGGCCAAGGGCCGGGCCAGCCGTCGAATTTCCTCGGCAACTTGTGAAGCGAGCTCTCTGGTCGGACACAAAACGAGTGCGCCAGGAAGCTGGCTTGCCGGCGTGATGCGCGAAAGCAGAGACAAGCCAAACGCAGCCGTTTTTCCGGTACCCGTGCTTGCCAGCCCGATCACATCCTTGCCTTGAAGCATGATGGGCAGGGCGCTGGCCTGAATAGGCGTCATTTTGACGTAACCAAGTTGGTCGAGGTTCTGCAACCAAGAGTCTTGAAGTCCGAGATCGGCGAAGGATGTAGTGCTCATGTCTATTTCTGGGTTCGGGCTGACCGTCATGGTCGGACACGAGTGCCCGATTACCAGATCACAAGAAAACTAGCCAACGTCGCGCCCGAGTACTCACGGACCGTCGACCACTTCGGCTCAGAGAAACCCTAAGCGTTGGAGGGCGTGGACTCCGAGCATGGGCTCAAGACCGGACAAATATTGCGCGAACCGTCAGTGGCGGCTACAAACATCCCAAGACATTTTCCACGGATTCGTATGCGTTTGGCCGTCATCCTCTTTAGCCTTTTAGCCCTGCTCCTACCTGGGACCGCGATGGCTCAATACGTCGATCGCGACGACGAAGCCCGCTTCGAGAGTGAACTCAACAGAGACGAGTTCATGATGGTGGCTCGCTTCCGCGCGGTGACGATTCCAGGTTTCATGCTTGGTCTCTTCTTTGATGAGCACGCCAATAACTGGGAAGACCAATCCAACTTCGCGTATGGCGCCGAGTTCTCATGGCGACGTGACCAGGACTTCGAGCTCGGCTTTGCCTTGGATTATGCAGACCTCACGATGCCCTCGAAGTTCTGGCTGTCCTCGGGTGACCAGCCCGAAGACGGCGATTGGACGGTCGTGGACGCCAAACTGATGAGCCTTGTCATCACTGCGTACTGGTTCTGGACACCCAAACCTTGGCTCTCGCCTTACGTCGGTGGCGGATTTGGCGCAGGCCTGATGCTTGGAGACGTACTCAAATACAACCCGAAACCCGGTTCACCCTGTCGTGAGCCCGGCGTTCTGGGACCTCCTGCGTGTTACTCGCAAAACGGTGACGTGGACCTCGCGGCAAACTTCGATGCCCCAGTGAAAGAGAATATTCCGCCAGTGATCCCTGTGATCAACCTGGTCGGCGGCGTGCGCTTCAACATCAAAAAACATGGCATTCTCAAACTTGAACTTGGGTTTCAAGACTATGCATTCGCTGGCATCGCAGCGGGCGGCCAGTGGTAAAACTGACCTCTTGGACGATAGGCGCCCTGTTCAGCTTGAGCTTTTTGTCGTCAGCTCAGGCTCAAACCGTCCAAGCGCTGGTGGGCGGAGAGTTTTGGAAGTCCAATGAAACCAACGGGCATGGGCTCATTTTGGTTCGTGGCCAGACCTCGATGGGCACCACGCAGCTGAGCGCTGAGTTCAACACCGACACCCTGACACTTCGTGTCGAAAAACCTCTCGACAAGTGGACCTACGGGCTGCAGGTGCGCGGCGAAGCCCTGATCGCTGGGCTTTTGACCGACTACTACATCGGTGCCGAAAACGTTCCTGAGCGCACCTTTCAGGCGAGCTACCTCGAAGTCCAAACAGATGCCAAACGAGGCGTCGGCGACCACTACTTCAGTGTCAGCACGGCCTTGCAGCGTTGGTTCTTTCAACGCGTCGATGCCAGTTCAACAGACTTGAGCTTACCGCCCGAGACCTACGTCCTCAAAGAGCGGCTGAGTTGGACCTATTGGAAACTCGCCGATGATCCATCTTGGTACGAAGCCCATCGACGCGGACGCCGGCGCATTCGTGGACTCGCTTTGGGGGTGGAAGGCGGCGTCGATTTCCGCACCCAAAAACAAGCATGGGGCGTACCGGAAGACCCGCGTAACGACCCAGAACGAGCGATTTTCACGCTGCGGCAATGGGCTGCGGCCGGCGTGGAATGGACTCCCGGCTGGCGTCTACAGATTCGACAATGGGCCGGAATTGGCGCAGGTGAGGACGACCTTACCCGAGCTCGCATCGGGGGGATGAACCCGTATGTGGTTTCGGTTCCTGGCCTTCCTTGGGCTTCTTTTTTGGCATCACGTTATGCAGCCGCCGAAATTTCGCAGGCGATGAAAATCTCCAACGATGTCGAAATCGGATTCACCGGCAACGCCGCACTCGTTGAAGACGGCGACCGGGTCGGTGATTTTGACCAGTTTTCCACCCTGCTCGGAACCTCAGCGTTCGTCGATTGGCGGTCCGGAGATTGGCAGATCAACGCCGCAATTGGCGCATCACCCGACGTTGGCGCGTTGTCCATGGAGCTCGCTTTGAGCATGTACGTGGACGTAGGTTTTTCTTTCTAAAGAAAGCTCATGGGCGGGCCGATAACTTCTGCACACCCGGTTAGGCTAACCCGTTCTACAAGTGTAATTATTTTTTCTATGTATTGGAAATACGTCAGTTTTTTGACGCATCAAAAATGCTTTTTTTCTCTTCCAGACCCTCTTCTATATTGCTATACCCCTCATCATAACGACGGAAATACACCTCATTCAGGAGTGGAAATGATTCGAAAGACACAGCTTCGTGCTGCGCTCATCGTTGCGTCCAGTTCCATCATGCTCAGTGCATGTGTGGACCAGGAGAGCGATGTCGTAAGCCAAGAAAACTCAACACGTGAGAGCGCGCTGCTCTCAGCATTCTCGGTTGGACCCACAACCCAGACGATCAACGAGGGCGGAAGCGCCAGCGTTGGCGTCAGTCAGCTCTGCGTCAACAATATCGTTGACGACGTCGTCATCACGGCAAATTGGGGCGACATGTCGGCGACCGACTCGCGGACCTTCCCAACGACGGGATTGACGGCTCAGGGCGGGTGCCCCGCCAATTACTATGAAGTCTGCGGGGGCTCGGTCCTCAATTCGAACTGTGCTGCTTGGACACACACTTACAAAGACAACGGCGCTGGCTTTCCAGTTGCGTTCGTAGCCACCCAGGGCGTTGAAACCTCCACCCAGAACATTACGGTGGTCGTCAACAACCTGCCTCCAGTGGTGGATCTGGTTCGCACCGGTGCTGCCTTCGAAGGCGTCGACGCGGCGTTCGTGTTGGGTGTTGAAGACCCAGGTCTTCTCAGCACAGAAATCGCAGGCGCGACTTGGACTTGGACGCCTGATTCAGGCGTGAACGATCCCACGGTCATCAACTGCACTTGCGCCAACGCCACTGACTGTGATGACGGCACGAATCTTACGATTTGTGGCGAAACGAATGGCCGTCTGACCGACACGAAGTCCCGAATCTACCTTGATAATGGGAACTACACGCTCAGCGTCGTTGTGACGGATAAGGATGGCGCTCAGACGACCATCACTCGTTCCACGACGATTGCCAACCTTCCGCCGGAAAATGTCGCGGTCAAGATCGACAACAACGCGATCAGCACCAACCCAATTAATCCGACGCCTTTGATCGAGGGAACCGAATACGATTTCCTCGGTAGCTTGAACGAGCAAGGCATCGACACTCTGACCTTCGATTGGAACTTGGGCGATTCGACCACAAGGACCGGCTCGGCCCTTGTAAGCAAGGCCAATTATCCAACCATCGAAGCCATTACGCCGGCCGATGCCCTTTCGTTTCCGTACATCTACGACAACACACCGGCTGCGATCTCAAACGACTACACCGTTTCGTTTATCGCTTCGGACGATGACGGCGGCGCGGGCACACGAACTGGTTATGTTCAAGTTACCGACGTAAATCCGGTGATCAACAGCTTCACGGGCAACCAAAGCGTCACCGAAGGCGGATCGGTCACCTACACTGTAAATGCGGTGTCCGGTGCCGAAACAGCTTCGTTCGACCCCATTGGTTCCTATGATTGGGACATTGATGGCAACGGAAACGGAAGTCTTGCAAACAACTACACCGTGACCAGCGGTTGTGGCACGACTGACACGAACTGTGTGATTCAGTTCTTGGACGGTAACAACTCGTACACCGTCCAAGTTGACGTGAACGATGAGGACTCGACGACGTCAAGTGCAACACGCACGGTCACCGTCAATAATAATCCTGTCTCTCTGTCTAACATTCCGCCGTTGGCTGGAATTTTTGAAGCAGGCAGCACAACACTCACCTACACGTTCGCTGATGCTGCCGGCGCGTTGGACGGTCCATACTCCGTAAGCGTCAATTGGGGCGATGGGACGATGACGCCGTTTACCACCACACATACTGCTCCCGGTTCTTTCACCACCAGCGCACACACCTATGCCGATAACGGCATCTACACAATCAGCGTGCAAGTGTGTGAAGTGCTCGACAATGTGGGACCGGGTCCAGGACCGGGTCCAGGAATGGGCTGTGACACCGAAAGCACTACAATTGTGGTTACAAATGTAGCCCCCACACCTTCGATCGCAGCTTTCGGTCCGATCGAAGAGGGCTATGCGTTCAACCTCGAAGGCACATTCTTTGACCCGGCAGGTTCGCTTGACGACGCCTACACCGGTGTTTGGAGCGGCCTCGACGTCGGCAATCAGTCATTGACTGCGAACTACGCAACCCGCGCAGCGGACTTGTTCGTCAGTGGTGGCGCTCGATTCACAAGCCAAGGCGCAAAAACCATCTCGTTGAAAGTGACCGACGCGGACGGCGGCGAGAGCCTGGTGGTTTCGACTAACGTCAACGTGACCGACAACGATCCGATCATCGACAACATCTCCCAGACATTTGTTCCGGTTCTGCAGACCGACGAGCCTGCAATCGCCACGCTTGAGATCGACGTCGAAGCCGAAACCGATGACGACAAGCTCACGAAAGTTGTCGTGAATTGGGGCGATTCATTTGCCAATGCTTCGGCGGCTCAAACGGCTGCAACCTCAACAACAACGTTCGGACCTGGAGGGGTATCAACCTTTACAGTCTCGGCTTCCCACAAGTACATCGAGAGCGGCACTTACACCGCTACCGTCACAGTCTTCGACGAAGACTCGTTCACAACAGACACAATCGACATCACGGTCGACAACGTCGATCCAACGATCACACTTGTTGAAGCTACGCCTGCTGCCCCTGTGATCGTGACAGAAGGTCAGTCCTTCTCGGCTCGTATCACGGCAACTGACCCCTCGACGGTCGATGCTCAATCGCTTTCTTTCCAGACCAACTGGGGTGATATGTCGAGCGACTTCGCCAACGGTTCGGTCACCGTTGCTGGAACTGCTCGTGCTCAATTCTCGCACGTCTACACCAATCCAGGCACCTACACGGTCACCATGACCGTGACTGACCCTGATGGCGGATTCGACACGTCGACGCTCACGATCGAAGTCCTCAACCGTGCACCAACCATCACAGACGTGTTCAACACAGGACCCGTCAACGAGAACACTTCGGTGACCGCAGTGATGTTGGTCAACAACCCTGGTGCAGACACACTTCATTACTCGTTCAACTTCGCTTGTACAAAAACCCTCGCGGCAAACGTCGACAACAGCGATTTCTCGGAAGCCATCCCAGGACTGGGAACTTCGGCAGTTAACTCAAACACTTACCAAGACCAGGGTTCAAATCCTGTCTGTGTACGCGTTTGTGACGATGACGGCCCCGCATTTGGTTGTGACTACGGCTTGACGACTGTCACCGTGAACAACGTTGCTCCTCAAATCACGGGCTTCCCAGCTCCAGCACCTGTCACCGAAAATGCGGCAGGCGCAACTGTGGTGCTTTCAGCCACAGCCACGGATGTGGGTCCTCTTGATGTTCTGACTTATTCGTTCGATTGCGACAGCAACGGAACCGAAGACTTCAGCAACACGACGGGCGTCGCTTCATGTGTTTACACCGTAAGCGGAAACTACACCGCGACTGTCAAGGTCAGCGATGCAGACGGTGGAAGCGCCATGTCGACGACTCAGGTTCGTATCACAAATGTGGCACCAACCATTTCGAGCGTCGCTGGACTTAATGTCAATGAAGGCAACGCAACCACTGTAACCATCACGGCTGCAGACATTGGTGGCGACACCCTCAGCTACCGTTTCGACTTCAATAATGACGGACAATACGACGTCACGAAGTCGACCAACGCTGCAACATGGACCTACCCACAGGACGGCCTCAAAACCGTCGGTGTCCAAGTCTGTGATTCCAAGAACGCATGTGTTCAAAGCTCCACAACCCTCACAGTCGCCAACGTCGCTCCGAGCATCCTCTCGGTCTCGACGCCATCGTCTGTGTCGCGTGGAACTGCAGTCACCGCGATTGTTGATGCAATCGACGCTGGAAACGACAAGTTGAGCTACACGTTCAACTTCAAAGATTCGAGCGGAGCCACCGTATTTGCGATTGGGCCACAGGCTTCAAATATCGCAACTGCAACAATTGCTGATTCGGGTGCTTATTCGGTCGACGTCACCGTCACCGATACCGTTGGTGCACCAAACACTGCGGCGTCAGCCACAGCAACGAGCAACTTCACTGTAACCGACATCAGCGTGGCCATTAACGTCATCGCCAACCCTTCCACCATCTCGGAAGGCGGAACGACGACCATCACGGTCACACCTTCAGGCACAGGTCCTTACCTGGTGCGTTACGACATCAATGGCGATGGCGACTTCAACGACCCAGAGGACATTGTTCCCGCAAATGCTGCTGATACATGTGTGACATGCTCGGCACCTGGAATCACCTACGCAAACAACCGCGCAGGTAACCTTCCATACCGCGTTCTCGTTGAAGTCACCGACACCGGTGAAGGCAACGCAGTCGCAACGGCACTCGTGTCCGTGACTGTGAACAACGTCGCTCCGACCATCGCAGCTATCGGCGACATCGCATCTGCTCCTGAGCAGACCGCTCTTGCCGTGGCCATCGTTGGAACCGACGTCGGCACAGAGGACACCATCACGTACTCGTTGGTTTCCGGCCCATCGGCCATCACGGTGAATCCAACAACGGGTAACCTCAGCTGGACGCCAAACTGGACCGACGAAGGTGCGACCTCGATCACTGTTCGGGCAACCGACAACGATGGTGGCAAGTCTGAAGAGACCTTCACCGTTACTGTGACGATCATCGACACGAACAACAACGGCATCTCGGATACCCGTGAGCGCGAGCTCAACAACGGTAACCTTCTGCCTGCCGATGCGGACACAACCGATAGCGATAATGACGGCGTGTCCGACCTTCAAGAAGTGCTTGACGGCACCGACCCGAACGTCAGCGACGCCCCTTCGGCACCGCTTATCCTGAGCCCAAACAAAGAGTCTGTGGACACCCTTCGTCCTACACTCACAGTCGTGAATGCTGAGAGCCCACGTGGTCTCGAATTGCAGTACACGTTTGTGGTCGAAGACTCGACCGGAACAGAAATCACTCGCATCTCGGGTGTGGCTGAAGGCGTGAACACCACTTCGGTGGAAGTTGACGTCGACCTCACTGAAGACGCTGTCTACACCTGGTTCGCCAATGCAGACGACGGATTTGTAGTGGGCGACGACAGCCAGGACGGTGAGTTCCGTGTGAACACGGCAAACTCAGCACCTCCAGTGCCTGAGAACCTCACACCACTTGCCAATGCAATTCTGCCAGGCACTGTGCTCGCCGCTCTTGAGTTGCGCGCCGTTGTCGACCCAGATGGTGACGCTGTTTCGTACGAGTTCGAAATCGCTTCGGAGGCTTCATTCACTTCGATTGTCACGACTTCGGAGCTTCGCACTGTACCGTTCTTCTCGCTCTCAGAAGTGTTGGCTCCTGGCGAATACTTCTGGCACGGCCGAGCAACTGACGGAACAGACGCGAGCGCCTTCGGCACCGCGACATCGTTCACGATTCAAGCATCGAACACCAACACGGCACCTCCTGCACCGACCATCGTCAAGCCTAACGGCGTGGTGTTGGCAACAGCATCAGCAACGCTCGAAATCACCGGTGTCGTTGACGCTGATGGAGACGACGTTGAGTACGCCTTCGAAATCGCCGACAACGCAGCCTTCGCGGGTGCGGATGTTTCGGGACTTCAAGCTGGACTGACCTACGCTGTGACGGGACTTACGGAAGACACCACGTACTTCTGGCGCGCACGTTCGTTCGACGGAACAACTACTTCTGAGTGGGTTTCTGCGAAATTCGCAGTCAACGCTCAGAACGCAGCTCCGACCGGACTTGCAATCGTGTCACCAGCACCTGGCGCACTCCTTGAGCGTGCCCCTGAAGGTCTTGTATGGGCAGACGCAACTGATGCCGATGGCGACGAGTTGACCTACACGGTCGACCTCGCAACGACAGCAGATTTCGCTGAAATCCTTTACACCGAAGACTTCGCAGCAGGCGATTCGGTGGCAGTACCTACAGGCGTGACCTTCGATCCTGAGCTTACCTACTACTGGCGTGTGACCGTTTCGGACGGCACCGACAGCGAAGAGGTAACCGGTAGCTTCGACCTCTACTCGACTCCTGTCGTGTCTGCCGGAACTGGTGGAGATGACGGATGTGGTTGTAGCTCGGTCGCTAAGCCAAGCAGCCGTCAGCCTATGGCACTCATCTTCGGCCTCATGATGGCTGGGTTGCTTGTCATGCGTCGTCGTAAGCGCGACTAATTCTTAGGCGACTTGCCTTAAAACCCCGCCCGACTCTTCGGGCGGGGTTTTTTATTTCTTGCGCATAAATGACTCTGGACACGCACACGCTTAGCCCAGATCCTCGGCCCATCTTGAAATAATGAATTCCGCGCCTACGTTCCTCCGACGTCGCGGGATTTTCCCATAGAGGTAAAGAATGGAAGCAATGCACTCAGTTTCTAGCAGCAGCATCGACGCTCGCGTGTCGTTTATTCGTAAGACTTACGCCCACTTGATGGGAGCAATCCTTGCGTTCGTTGGGCTTGAAGTGATGTTGTTTCAGTCGGGACTGGCCGAAGTCGTCGCAAGCGCGATGCTCAGCGTAAGCTGGCTGCTGGTATTGGCACTCTTTATGGGTGTCGCATGGGCGGCCGACTGGCTGGCTCATAGCGAGACCTCGAAAGCTGTTCAATACGTTGGTCTGGGTCTTTATGTGGTCGCTGAAGCGTTCTTGATGACCCCACTTTTGTACATGGCTGTGGCCTACAGCGACCCAAGTGTTTTGCCCTCGGCAGTGGTCACCACTCTGGTCGTGTTCGCCGGCCTGACGGTGGCGGTCTTTGTGACCAAAAAGGACTTTTCATTTCTACGCACGGCTTTGGTTGTGGCGTCGTTTGGAGCGTTGGGACTCATCATCGCAGCCACACTTTTTGGCTTCCAGCTCGGTATGTTGTTTTCAGTAGCGATGGCCGTCGTCGCCGCAGGTTTTGTGCTCTACAGCACCTCCAACGTCTTGTTGCACTACAATACGCATCAATACGTGGCAGCCTCGCTGGCGTTGTTCTCGTCCGTGGCTCTGATGTTCTGGTACATCCTGCGCATCTTCATGGGTCGCGATTAAGACCGACGCGCTCAACGCAGCACTTCGTCCAGAACTGCTCGCACACGAGGCGTCTCATGCCTCGTCAACACAAAGACATCCGGGCCAGGGGCTGAATAAGGCGCAAGCACTTCAACCAGTGCGGCCGACTCGATGTCCTTGTTCACCATAAAATCAAAGACCTGAGCGATGCCAAGGCCACGCCGCACGGCATCCACGAGTTGCGGCCCCAGGGTCGTAACCAATTTGGGCGCCACATCGGACTCGATCCGCTGAGTCGGATGTTTGGGGTCGAGATAACTCCAATTCACCACGACTCCGCGCGGAGACCTGAATTTCAGGCACGCGTGATTCTCGAGGTCGACCGGCTCCCGCGGCGTACCGAACTTATCGAGGTACTCACGTGTCGCCACGCTCACCCAACGAGTCTTGAGCCATCTTCGGACCTTCAACCCGCTGTCTTCGAGCTCTCCAATCCGAATCGCGATATCCACCCGGTCATCGGCCAGGCGCGCCATCTCGTCCGAGAACTCTAGGTGGAGCTCAATGTTCGGATAACGCTCCCTGAACCCGGGTAGCAGATGGGTCAGAAGTCCCGCAAACACCGGCGACAACGACACCGTCACCACCCCTGATGCATCCCCTCGAGCCAATTCCAGCCGACGCCGACCATCGCGAATCGATGCAATCGCTGCTTTGGAACTCTCCAGGAAGAGTTCGCCTTCGGGGGTCAAACCGACGAATCGTGTAGTTCGACTCAAGAGTCGAACCTCCAAATTCGCCTCAAGGTTTGCCACCGCGCGTGAGATCGCGCCCGGCGTAAGCCCCAGATACGATGCCGCGCCCCGAAAGCTCCCCTCCTGTGCGACCGCCACAAAGGCTTCGATGCCCGAGAATAAATCACTCATGCAGAAATGCTCCCTGATTGGTGACTTTTCATCAACAAAGAAACAAAAACCCAGGCCTCGACGCGGCTCCAATCGAGCCCTAAATTCAGATTCAGGACAGCAAATCACCTTAGGAGAACTTAATGAAAGTCAGCGTATTTGGAACGGGAATGGTTGGAGTCACGATCGCCACAAAGCTCATCGAAGAGGGCCACGAAGTCATGATGGGTTCACGCAGCGCAACGAATGAAAACGCCATGAAATGGGCGCAGGCTGCGGGAGACAGAGCCACCTGTGGCACCTATGAAGATGCTGCAAAACACTCCGACCTCTACTTCAATTGCACCAATGGAATGGGCGCACTCGAAGCGCTGCAATCCGCCGGCGCAGATCATCTGGCCGACGGTGTCCTGATCGATGTCTCCAATCCCCTGGATTTCTCGAAGGGCATGCCTCCGACCCTTTTTGTCAGCAATGACGACTCTCTGGGTGAGCAGATTCAGCGGACCTTTCCAAAACTAAAAGTCGTAAAGTCGCTGAACACGGTCAATTGCGAGGTCATGGTCGATGCCAAAAAGGTAGCCGGTAGCCATACGATCTTCATGAGCGGCAATGACAGCGGTGCCAAAGAACGAGTGCATGGCATCCTGGCCAATTGGTTTGGCTGGTCAGACATCATCGACCTTGGCGACATCACGACTGCCCGAGGAACCGAAAGTCTGATGCCGATCTGGATTCGACTCTGGCAGACCCTTGGCCACGCGAACTTCAACTTCAAAATCGTTCGCTGAGCCCATGTCTAATAATGAGACCTAACAAGCATTGCGCATGCATTCACCGGTCATCAGCCATTGTCCCCATTTGCGGACCTCCTCGGGCTCAAGGTCACCAACCCGCACGTTTTTCAGGACATCAGATCGGATGGCGACACGGCCGTCTCCCAGCGGTTTGGCGAGATTGGCGGGGACCAAAACGGCATCGAACATGTCGGCGTGCAAAAAGTCCGTCAGGTTTTTGCCTGCAGAAATATCGGCTCCGATAAACACCGGGAGCGTGTGTTTAGGCTGCACCAGGACCTCTTGAATCGCGGTGCGAGCCGACTTGGCGCACTCGTAAAAAAGGCCGGCCATCGGGTCTGTGGGGTAGGCCATTTCAGGTTCGAGCTGCCATAAAACACTCATGAAGCTCGCAATCGTACCAAAAACCATGCGCTCCACCATGCCCAGAACCTCGCGCGGAAAAAGCGACTGGTCGCGCAATTCGACCGCCGAAGTCCCGCGACTGCGCACCTCGTGAGCCACACGCAGGCCCCACATCGGATGCAGGTCCAAAGCCACCAGCATACCGGCCATGGACTGGGGCGGGCAGAGCTGCCGCGTGAACGACTCGACCAGCTGAATCTGCACGTCCTCGGGGCTCATGGCGTCGATCACGTCGCTGGAGATGTTCGGCGTAAACGTGTCTTCGGTCGCCCGGAACCAGCCCAGCCCTGCAGCCAATCCCAACAAGCGCCCCCATCCGCCCGACGGCGCGTATCCCAACGCGTTTTCGAGCTCACGTGCCGATCTTGACGCCAACGCCCAAGGTTGCGACGCAACCAGCGGACCACTGCGATGGGCAACCTCGAGCGCGTCATACACGGCCATCTGAGGCAGTTCTGAATGCCACTGCGTGTCAACTGCATGCCCATGTTCCGTGACTTCCAATACCGATTTGAATCCCATCATGCGTTCCTCCTGCTTTGGGTCGTTTCTGACCGTTCAGGGGGGTTATCGGTCAATGGCATCAAAATGTTGCGAAATGCTCTGAAAGTGCAGGGCAAAACCTGCTATCGTCCGCGCTATGAAAGCCTTTGAGCGAATTGCATGCCTTAGCGTCGATCTGGACAGTGTGGTCTGTTACCGAGACATCCACGGCCTGAGCGACGCCCCATTATCCCCCGACCCCGCATATTCTGTGGGGTTGAACCGTCTGCTTGGGTTTTTGGCCGAGGTCGACATCCCCGCCACCCTCTTTGTGATCGGCCGGGACACCAAAGACCCCGAACATCGAGCGCTGTTGCGGGCCGCCGCGAAGGACGGCCACGAGCTGGCCAGTCATTCCTGGTCACACGATTACGCGCTCAGAACCCAAAAGCCGGCTGCGATTCGTGACGATCTTTTTCGAGTCCACGATATTCTGGGCGAGCTTCAGGATGAAGACCCGGTCGGATTCAGGGCGCCGGGTTATAATATCGACAACAGATTGCTCGAGGTATGCCTTGAGCTTGGCTACACGTACGACTCGAGCGTGTTTCCTTGCCCGGCCTACTACGCAGCCAAAGGAGCCGTTATGGGGGCTCTGAAGCTCGCTGGGCGCCCGAGCCGTTCGTCGATGACACGCGCCGAAGCTCTGATCGCCCCGATCACGCCCTATCGACCGTCCACAAAGGCCTTCTGGAGACGGGGCGACGCCAAAATTTTAGAGATACCGATGGCAGTCGTGCCAGGGCTTCGGTTTCCTGTGATCGGGACCAGCCTTCATATCCTTGGAAATTCCGGATTTGACGCCGCCTACCCATTGCTGAGATCGGTACACCGCCTGCTCAACCTGGAATTCCATGCCATCGACTTCATGGACGCCGACGATGCCGGCATGGCGCCGCTGGTCAAACACCAGCCAGATTTGCGCGTTCCCTGGGAGACCAAAAAACAGCGATACTCTCATGTGATTTGGAAGGCCAAACAGGATTACCGATTCGCCACCTTACGGGACGCAGCGAGCAGCTGGCTAAACGGCTAGCAGTGAGCGGTGAGCAGTTGGCAGTCGTTCAGTGGCAGTGAGCAGCTGGCAGTGAGCAGCTGGCAGTCGTTCAGTGGCACTGCGGGTTATGTCATTGTTTGCATGTGTTTTTGATTGAATTGGTCGCAGTACGAACAAGCTGCCGGCAGGTGAGAAGCTGATAGTGAAACTCGAAGATCGTATTCAAAACATGGGGCTCTCGCTGACTGCACTCGCGATGGGCGATGCGTTTGGCGAGCGCTTTTTTGGACACCCTTCGACGGTGTTGATGTTGATCGAAGAACGTGCGCTGCCGTCGCAGCCCGTGTGGAAGTGGACCGACGACACCGCGATGGCGATTTCGATCGTCGATGTCCTGGCCGAGTTCCAAACGATCGACCAAGATGCGTTGGCGACTTTGTTTGCACAACGTTATGTCGCCGATCGACTCCGCGGTTATGGCGGCGGCGCACATCGTCTCCTTGAAGCCATTGCGCTCGGGTCGCCGTGGCGAGTCGAATCTGAAGGGCTATTTGGCGGGTCTGGCTCGTATGGCAATGGCGGCGCGATGCGCGCGGCCCCAATCGGTGCGTACTTTTGCGACGATTACGAGCGCGTCGCCCAAGAGGCGCGAAAGTCGGCGGAAATTACGCATTCCAACGTGAACGGGATCGAAGGCGCGGTCGCGATCGCCATCGCCGCGGCCGAAGCCTTGAAGCCGGAACCCGATTTAATCGGCAGAGCCTTAGAATTCTTGAAGCCGTGTGAAGCACGTGAAAACGTTGAAGACGCCCGCAACGTCCCGCTCGATGCGAGCGTGACCACGGCCGTGAACAGACTCGGAAACGGTGGAGAGGTTTCGGCACAAGATACGGTCGGTTTTACGCTTTGGTGTGCTCAACGCCATATCGACGATTTTGAAGAAGCGATGTGGACGACGGTTGCGGGATTGGGCGACCGCGACACCACCTGCGCAATCGTCGGCGGAATCCTAGGCGCGCGCTTAAGCGGTCGGCCAATTGGCGGAATTCCAGAAGCATGGCTATCGCGACTCGAACCCCTCGACGCCTTTACGAACTAAACTGCTCACTGCTCGCCGCTCACCGCTCACTGCTAAATCCGTTTCCAGTCTGCTTTGGGGATCTGCGGCGACGTCGGTGGCGAGGTGTTTCCGAGCATGTAGATGGCCCGACGATTGCGCGGTTCGTCCACGCTTTCTGCGGTCTTGACGGCCAAAACGCTTTCACCAAACCCCTGAATATACACGTCGACTTTCACGATGGTTTTTCGGAACCATTCGCCGATGGCTCGGGCGCGTGCCGCACTCAGTTTCATGTTTTCTTCGGCGTCTCCGACCGTGTCGGTGTATCCGGCCACGTACATCGAGATATTCAGACCGTTGCCGTTGTGTTTCCTAATCGCCTCATTCACCAGCTTTATTGTCTTCTGCAATTTGACTTCTTCGCTCACGTGCCACGTGGATTTCCCGGTATCAAAGACGATGTCTTCATGCGGAATTTCGACATAATAGGGCTCCAAAACCACGCCTGCCCAAAACCCTGCGATATCGTGTGCGGTGATTCGAATCGTGCCCACGTCTTTGGACGATGCGGACCACGTCAGCTTCACGCTGCCTTCTGTTCCGCCAATCGCCTGCGTGCGTTCAGCGAGCTTATGGCCCGACGCATCCAGCACCACAATATCCACCTTTTCCAGAGGAACATTGCTCCCCAAGACCAACTCGCCCTCGGACAAACGCACTAAATCCTTGTCAATCGTGAGCGCAATGGGGTCCAGATAATGAACTTCGGTACTGAAGCTGGCGTCGATGGATTGGTCCTCTCGAGCCAGCCCTGTGATTTCGACGTCGTACGAATATGAGCCTTTTCCCTGTTTAAAAACGATGGTTTTTTCTTGGCCCGCCTTCATGTTGCCGAGCTTGGTGCGCGTTTCTTCGCCGTCGTTTCGGCGCATCAAGACTTGGGCATCTTTGATCGGCTCGTTAGCCTTCAAGATAAGCGATGGCGCGCCGGTATCCGTCTGAGCCACGTTTTTTAATTTATAATTAAAAACTGATTTTCCCGACTGCGCGAAGGCCAGTGGGGTGGCGAGCGTCGCGGCCAATCCAAAAGAACTTGAAATAAATTGTCGCCTATCCATTGGAGCTCTCCATTCAAACGTGTGTCTTGTCGACAACCGTGGGAATAAAAAGTTCCGTCGCGGTGAGCAGTGCGCGGCTAGCAGTGAGCTGTGATTGGTATGCAGGCCCGTATGGCCTGCTTGTGATTCGACGATTGGTGGTATGGAATCGCAAGTCGCAGGGCGGGCCGTAGGGCCCGCGGACCAAGCGCAATGCCAGGCTGGAGCCTGGCGGACCAATCACAACTGGAGCTGGCAGACCGAATCAAACCGCTCACTGCTCACTGCTCACTGCTCACAGCTCACTGCTACAGCCGTTTCCAGTTGGCTTTCGGGATTTGCGAGGACGTCGGCGGCGGCGAATTGCCAAGGATGTAGACGGCGCGGCGATTGCGTGGTTCGTCGACGTTATCGGCGGTTTGAACAGCCAAGACGGATTCGCCAAAACCTTGGGTGTGGATATCAATCTTGAGGTTCTGTTTGCGGAACCACTGACCGATGGCGCGGGCACGCTCACCACTCAACTTGAGATTATCGCTCGGGTTCCCGACGGTGTCGGTGTAGCCAGCGACGTACATCGAAACATTCAGACCTTTGTCTTTGTGTTTCGCCAGCGCTTCTTTCACGAGCTTCATCGTCGACGTGAGCTTAGGCTCCTCGCTGGCTTGCCAGGTGGATTTGCCGGTATCAAACACGATATCCTCGTGCGGAATCTCGACAAAAAACGGCTCCAGAATCACGCCCGCCCAAAAACCTGCGACATCGTGTGCGGTCAGCCGAATACCAGCCACATCTTTTGCGGCCGGCCAGGTAATTTTGATCGTTCCGCCAATTCCGCCGATGGTCTGGGTACGTTCGGCAATCTTCTTGCCAGCGTCGTCAAAGACCTCGATATCCACATGGTCAAGCGGCACATTTGTACCCAACATCAGCTCACCTTCGGCCAACCTGACCAGGTCCTTATCGACCGTCAGCTTGATGGGATCGACGTAATGCACATCCGTCGTGAACTTCGTGTCCATCGACTGGTCCAGCTGCGTCGTTCCGCTGATGGTGACTTCGTAGCTGTAGGAGCCTTTGCCCTGCTTGAAGGGAATTCGCTTTTCTTGGCCCGGTTTCATCGACCCAAGCTTCGTGCGGTTTTCCTGACCGTCCCCCCGCCGCATCACGACCTCGCCCTTCGTGATGAACTCCTTGGCCCTCAAGATGAGCATAGGAGCATCAGTATCGGTCTGGGCGATATTCTTGAGCTGATAATCAAAGAGGGCCTGGCCGGCCTGAGCAAACGCAAAGGGAGCGCTTGCCACGATGGCCAGGCCAATCGAATGAGTCAGAAACTGGCGACGATCCATGAAGAAACTCCATCAACTGGTTCTGCCCGTTGGACGAGGCAGAAAATCAAAGATTCAACCGAGTGCTTCTTCAAGGAGCGTCGGTGAAAGTTTAATCGCCTCTGGCTTGGTGATCGCGACCAGCGACTGGTCCTTCTTGAGGTAGCGCGCAACGAATTCGTTCACGTCCTCGAGCGTTACCTTGGCGATATGGTCCGAATAGGCCAACGAACGACGGAATCCAAATCCATAAAGCTCGTCCAGCGCAAAGGACATCGCACGCGCACCGTATTTTTGCAGACCGATATCGTGGTTGCCCATCAAGTAGACCTTGGCGCGGTCGACTTCTTCCTGCGTCACGCCGTCGGCATGCAGCTTGGCGATCTCGATGTAGATGCCCTTGAGCGCTTGCTCGATTTTTTCGGGGCTGGTGCCGATATGGATGCTGAACATCGACGTATCAAGCCCCAGAAGGCTCGACGCGTAGACGCTGTAGGCGAGGCTTTGTTTGTCACGCAATTCGTAGAACAAACGGCCGCCTTGGCCTGAAAGCACTGCGTAAAGAACTTCCATCGCGTAGCGCGTGTCATCGGCCATCAAAGGCGCATCAAACCCGACCGAAACGTAGGCCTGTTCTTTTTCCAAATTATTGGTGACCAATCGTGCTTCGAGGTGCCGATGAGGCGCGGGCACGACAGGGTCCCAAGACTCGCCCGTATGGCCCTTCACAAAGCCCTGCTCGACCATCGCCGCCACATGTTTGGCGTCGATATCACCGACCACCGTGATCACGAGACCACTTGGGTTGAGCAATCGCTTCAAATACGCGCGAGCGCCCTCAGGAGTCAGGCTTTGAACACTTTCTTCGGTGCCATCGCCTGTCATGGCGTACGGGTAATCACCGAAAAACTCACGCGAGAACATGTCGTGGTTCACCGCTGCCAGCGAGTCTCGGCGGCTCTTAATGCCCTGCAATTGCAGAGCACGCTCACGTTCGAATTCTTCAGCTGGAATCGTTGAATCGGTCAACACGTCGGCAAAGATGTCAAAGGCACGCTCGAAATACCTTGAGAGTCCGGTCAGCGCAGCACCAAACGAGTTTCGGCCTGCAATACCCGAAATGCTTGAAGCCATCGATTCCACTTCATGCGCAATTTCAACGGCGCTGCGTTTGGAGGTTCCGAGCAACAACATTTCACTCAGGATCTGGTTGATGCCGTTGTTTTCAGGCGTTTCGTAACGAACTCCACCCAGCGTCATCACGCGCATCGAGAACGTCGCAACCGTATGGTCTTCTTGAACCACCAGAACGGGCCCCTCTGGGAATCGAATCACCGAAAATCCATCAGAGTCCAGCACATCATCGGAATCAACCGTGTGGTAAACCGTGTCGTAGGCGCGTTTCGCGGCCTTATGCAGCGATTCGTTCGTGGCTCCTTCCGAGGACGACGAACGCAAGAGCGTGATCGTAAGGTTGTCCAGAGTCAGGTATTTGCGCGCGACATCCCGAATATCCGCAGGGGTGAGCTGAGCGATGGCGCGGTAATAACGTTCATCGAAAGTCGCGTCGGCTGTGGTGATCCAGTTTCGACCAAGCTTCATCGCCAGGCCTTCAGCCGTCTGCTGGCTGTAGATCTCCTGACTTTCGATCAGCGTGCGTGCGCGCAAAATGTCGTCTTCGGCCACGCGTGTCTCACGGAATCCGAAGACTTCGGTCAGAATAGCTTCTGCGACCGACTCGTGAGTTTTGGCGTTTTCTTCGAGCTGATAATCCGCGCCCACCAACATGATGCCGGGATCTTTGGGCGTGTAGGCCATCGCGTAGACAGCATTCACCAGCTCTTGTTCGCGCTGAATCTTTTGATGCAAATGCGAAGCATCGCCAAAGCCCATCACCGCACTCAAAACGTCCAGCGCCGGGATATCCTCGGCGGCAACGTCGGGCACATGGAAAGCCATGCGCAGCAGGTTTTCCTGGATATCGCGGTCAGCAACTTTGGCGCGGAACTCGGTCTGTGCCGGCTCCTCGATCCGAATCACTTTCTTGTGTGGCTCGGCTTCCCAATCGCCAAAATACTTCTCGACAAGCGCCTTGCCCTCCTCGAGCTCGAAATCGCCCACGAGCACCACGGTTGAGTTGGTGGGCCTGTAGTGTTTTTCGAAGAAATTGACGACGTCTTCACGGCGGAACGAATCGACAGACTCTTTAGAGCCGATCACCGGAAGTTTATAGGGATGCGTGCTGAATGAGGTGTCAAAAAGCATCTGGCTTGCAACCCGACCAGGACTGTCGTTGCCGCGCTTGATCTCTTCCTGAATCACTTCCAATTCTTTGGATAATTCGTCGGCATCGAAATTCGAATTGCGAATCGCGTCCGACAGGATGTCGACTCCACGCTCGGTAAAACGGCTGGACATCACGACGTAATAACAAGTCTGATCAAACGACGTGAACGCATTGATATGGCCACCGGCCGATTCAACTTCGCGTGCCAACTCGCCCACGCCGCGTTTCTTGGTGCCCTTGAAAAGCATGTGTTCATGCACATGAGCCAGACCGGCTTCGTGTGGCTCTTCGTCTGCGCTGCCCACGCCAACCCAAACGTTGCAGGCCACCACGGGCGCTGACTTACGTGATTGAAGGATGACCTGAAGGCCGTTTGCGAGCTGATATTGTGTGACGTCCATTGAGATCCAAGGAGTGCGGTTAAAGTTCGAAGTTAAACTACTGACGGATGCGTTTCATTCACAAGCCAAATCGCTTTGGATCGACTCTAGAAACAACACCCTCGGCGATGACGCGCAAAGTCGCGCGCCGTCTGCCCAAGAACCACGCTGACTCCAGCGCGGGATCCGTTGAGACCCGAGTGCTGATGATGTCGTCGTGATTCCTATTAAGTCCCGAGCCATCTCGGAAAACCAAATTGAAGCCGGCGCTTCGTGCCTGCTGCAACACCAACCTATCGACAGATGTGACCCGAAGGCATTTAGGTTCATAACCCAGCAGGCCCGACAATCGCTTCATTCCGCCTTCTATCTCGCTGCGCAGCAAGTTCGCTGACAACGCGCGGGTATCAAGGCTGAAGCCTACGATCACTCCCAACCCCGAAAGCACCACAGCATCATCCGCCGAGAACTCAGAGTCGGGCCCGACCCATAACAAAGTCGGAATACCCAACATCGACGCCGTTTCAGCAAAGGCGACCATCCATTCCCGATTTTTTTCGGCATAGGTGACCAGATTGCCCACCAAAGGCGCGCCTAGACGCAAAGACAGCGACGACACAGGCTGCGCGCTGGCTGCTTCAAGCAGGTGCGTCCACGCGGGTTGGGGCGTTGAGCCAGCACCGACAAGGCTTTCGACTCGAAGGACACGCAGGATTTTTGACGGTTTTGGCAAGATCGAATTTCGCTCGCTAACGGGCCTGCTGTTTTCGGTTTTCGACCACCACTTGTCAATCACAGGTGAGCCGTTGTGATTGATCCGCCGGGCTCCAGCCCTGCATTGCGACCCGCGACCGGTCCGCCGCCAATGATGCGTAGAAGACTCGCCAGTTCAATTTATGGACGGACTGAGCTACAGATCGATGTCAATGAGTCTTCTTATCGATCATCGACCCACAGGAACTCCATGAACCACAAACTCTTAGCACTCGTCGCCGCAGGCGCTGTCTCACTTGCAGCCTGCGAAAAAGCCCCTGCCCCCGCAGCTTCAACCACCACAGCCGTCGAAGCCGTGACCGCCAAACAAGAGGTCCAAAAGGTCTGGGCTCTCGCCGACATGGCAACGCTGTCTGGCGCACAAAAACTGCAACTGGAGCGAGCACAGGAGGCCCAAAAAGGCCTGGGCACCGAGCTCGTCCAGAAACTGACCGAAGTATCGACCGAAAAAGGCTTTCCCGCCGCAGTAGAAGTCTGCAACACCGACGCACCGGTCATCGCAGCTCGAATCGCGACCGAAAAAAACGTCAAGATCGGCCGCACGTCGGACAAATTGCGTAATTCTTCGAATACAGCCCCCGAATGGTTCACCACTTTGGTGGATAGCAAAACCGCGGCCCCAGCGGTGTTCAGTGGTCCAAACGGCGAACTCGGATGGGCGGCCCCGATCAAGCTCGGTGAGATGTGTGTGAATTGCCACGGCGCGCCAGAAAGCCTGGCACCCGAGGTCGCATCAGCACTGAAAGAGAAATACCCTGACGACAAGGCTACGGGCTACGCCGCGGGCGATCTGCGTGGATGGTTTTGGGTCGAAGTTCCCGCGACATAAAACAAGGCCGCCCGGCTGTTGTCCAAAACCCGCCAAGCTTCCAGACAGGCCAGAACCATGCGCATCCTGCTACTATTCTTAGCTGTCTTGCTAATGCCGTCGGTGGCATTAGCCCAAACTAAGTCGAAATTTGCCTCGGTTCTTACCGGTTTTTCCACCGAAGCCGAGTTACGAGCCTTCATTCAAACGGTCGCCGACGATCCTCTCAGCGACCTTGGAATCGTCTATCCGCATAGCGACGAGACCGAGATCCAGAACGAAGAACGGAGCGTCACCAAGCTTATTGGCGACACCATGATCGTGCTGCGCCACGGCGAGCTCTATGCGGTGGACACCAAGGTCCAAGGACAGGCGAAACTCACGGATTCAATATCCATTCCTCAACATGAATCGTTGAAGCAAAACGTCTGGTACGACGACCTATTGGTAAACGACGACATCATTTATGTCGTCGGATATCGTTATCTAAGTCGGGTCGTGAACCAGAAAGATGATGATATTTCGCCCGATATTACTAGCGCTACCGAGTTTTCGAGCTTTCGTCTCAAAGACGGAAAGCTCACTCGTCTTAAATCCACATTTTTTGAATTCAACGACTATTTTTCCGCCGAGAACTTTGGTTCACGCATCGTGAATGGCGGCATCGTCGCGTTCATGCCCTTTTTCCTACATAAATGGGAAAACGGCTCTGAAAGCGGCGGAATATTTCCAACGCGGCTCAATTATCGAGCCCCGAATGGCAACGAAAAAACCGGGACTTTTGTGGTCGGCGAGCCCGTTTTTGGTTGGAGAGACGTCGTTCGTCCCGCGCAGTTTTTGAGGGCCAAGGACCCCGAAAAAGCAGCGATCGATTTCGAAACGGTTCTTTCGTGTAGATTGCCTAAGGACGGCAGTCTGGATTGCAGAGCGCGAGCATTATTGGCTCACGCGTATGCCAGGTTTTACATGTCCGATAATCATGTTTTTCTATGGGGAGAAGACCGACTCGCAGCGTTTGATATCAACACGCTCGAGGTCGCGACCCATAAGGCCAAAGGATACGTCACCGACGAATTCGCATTCAGTGAAAAAGACGGGGTTTTGCGAGTCGCCATCGGAGCAAGTGACGGCTCGTTGAGAATTTTGAGAGCCCCGATTTCTTCATTTTCAAGTCAAACCAATCAGACCGTCCCGGCCGTCTTAATATCGGAAAAAATCTACCGACCTCGAGTCCAACGTTGGATGGGTGACTGGTATTTAGGGGCGATTGAGGGCGAAAATAATTCCCTCGTTGTCTACAACGACTCCTCCGGTGCAACGAAGGATATTGAGTACCCTAACCCTATCCAAAAGATCGAAGCGATGCCAGGTATCGGCGCATTGGTCGTTGCCGAAGCCGACGGCGGCATCACCGCAGCCACAATCAAATTAGAGAAAGAAATAAGCCTCATGCCTGCCTATCGACTCGAAAAAACGGCGGTCACTAAAACCCCAGACGGATTCTACTTTCAGCCGAGTACTGACGGAGGCTATTTTGAAGTTTCAGTTCAAGAGCCCCGTGAGCGTGCCACCACAAATTGGTGCGCTTCGCCCACCGCTATGTTTTTAGGCGTAAATGGTTCGGGCAAGATTTCGAAGGCCGGCCGAATCGTCGCCACTGAGTCCGATGAATCCATGTGCGAGGCAGCCAGGGTCGAGTGGTACGGAAATGCTTCCCCAGTTTTCGTAAACGGTCGTATTTTTGTCCCAATGGGAGGCGAGATTTCGGAGGCTTCGATCGCGTCTCGAATCGCGGAGACCGACAAGGAACTTCACCTCACTGAACACGGAAAGCGTGTGAAATTGGCGCCAAAAACTACGCCGAAATGATTTCTGGAAGTCGCTCTTCAGAGGCCTGAGCCTCTGCCCAGATCCTACGAACTGCATCGGGAACGGCATGAACGCCAGCGCCTGTATCGCGAAGAATGGTGCGCCGAGGTGTCGTCTTTTCGAGGTTTTGAGGATAGAGGTCGAACGCCGGCACTCCGTCGTATTCGCCGCGTTCCGCCTGGGCATGCCACTCACACATCACTTCCATAAACGCCATCTTGGCGGCTCGTGCTGGGTCGGTGTCCCATAGTGTTTGGTCGTTCATGGCTGCCTCCTATGCAACCAGACTCCCATCGCCCCATGAACACTGTAGCCATTCGATGTGAAACGTCTGTGAATCGTGCCCAGGTCAAAGCGCCCGAAGCCGCCCAAGCCACTCGCCGGGTTCGGTCAATGATTTCGACCTATTTGACCTTTAAGGCGAGCCTGCCCAGATGCACCACGTCCTCAAATATTCAGACTTTTTCAGTCGGACATGACCCCAAGATGTCGTATCCTTCTGAGTCAATTTGGCTTCGAGGTCCCCATGCGTCCGATTTCTATTTTCATATGTTTGCTCATGATCGGCTGCGGCGAAACTCCATCAAAAAAGAAGGTCGAGTCGACCACGAATAATGCCAACACGAACAACACGACCACTTGTGATCCGGGCTGCGCCGCCAACGAGGAATGCATCGACGAGGCCGATGGCCCCATTTGTCAGTGCCTGCCGGGCTACTCACCATCACCGCGCGGCTGCTTTTCTGCGAACGAACCCCCAACCGTATCAGACGTGAAGATCTCTCCGAGTGAGCCGCTCTATCCGGGACAAACCTTAACTTGCGATTACGAGTTCACAGATCCCGACGGAGACAGCGATTCTTCACGAATTGAATGGTTTGTGGACGACCGCAAGATCAGCTCAGCTCGTGCATTTACGGCATATCTGGAAGGCGAAGAGGTCGTGTGCCGCGTCACCGGCAACGACGGTCTGATCGACGGAAATACCGCAGCCTCGGAACCTCTTATCGCGCCGCTGCGAACCTTGATTTCGGCGGGGACCTCCCATACTTGCATTCGCACCCGCGCTGGCGCCGTGAAATGCTGGGGTGACAACAGCTATTATCGTCTAGGGTCCACAACCGCGGGCATTATCTCGACCCCCGTCTCGCCGCCAGGGCTCGAATCAGGCGTCGATGGCATCTACTCAGGTGAGCGACATACCTGCGCCCTGAAAGACGACGCGGTATTATGCTGGGGCAAAGGCGGCGACGGGGTCGCGGGCGCATCAGCGGGGGATGTCGCAACGCCTCAGGTGATGCTGGAGGGCGATATCAAGGCCGTCGTGTCGGGCAATAACCACGTCTGCGCGATTCAAGGCAGCACCTTAAAATGTTGGGGCGTTAACTTTTTTGGACAAGTCGGCGTCGAAGCTAGTTTTGGCAGCTTTGAGGGCATCTCAACGCCCACGACGGTGATTGGAATGGCTTCGGGCGTATCCGCTGTCGCGGCCGGCGAAGACCACACCTGTGCGATCAAAAACGCGCAACTCTATTGCTGGGGCTCTAATTCATTTGGAGAGCTTGGCGTCGGGGAAATGCCCAAGACGTACGAACCCCAACTGGTCTTAGACTCGCCCGTGGTGAGCATCCACAGCGGTGGCGCCCACTCGTGCGCAAATCATGACGGCATCCTAAAATGTTGGGGCTCCAACTACGATCAACAGCTTGGATTTACTTCGACATTAAATATCGTCAGCACTCCAACGCCTATGACGGTCGTTGACGGTCCCTTCGACAACATCTTTTTGGGCGGAGGCAACACCTGCGTGCAACAATCCGGGGTCGTCAAATGCTGGGGCAACAGCGAAGACGGTCAGCTGAAAACAACAGGAACGTCGGCCAGCCCATTGGTCATGATTGCCGACGGCACCACGGCATTCAGTGTGGGTTACAGCCATATGTGCGGCGAGAAATCCGGGATTCTCTCGTGCTGGGGTGGGAATCTGTTTGGGCAGACAGGTGATCCGTCGACTGCGGGCTCGTTCGACCCAGACCCGACTCCCTTTGTGATAAACTATTGATTCACAACGACTGATTAGAACTCAGCATTCATCGTCAGGATCCCAAAAGGCACGACGTCGATGCTCGTCCCGCCGACCTCCTGCCAGCCGGGCAACCAGGTCACGCCGGCATCAAAGCGCAGTCGAAAATCGTTATTACGAAAGGCTGTAGGCCACCAAAGATCGATGGCCATGGCGGCCTCGGGCCCAGTCGCTCCAACACTTTGTTGCGAGGAGTCCGGATCAAGGAAAAAGCTAGGCGTGGCCTGGCCAAGCTGCCCTTCCGCCATGCCCCAGCCAAACGACACACGCATCTCAAGCGGACCTTGGAGCAAATGCAGCGTGTGTTCGACACGATAATGAGAGAGTTCAGCCGACAGAGGAACGACCGAAAACAGGTCCGATGCCGCGCCGCATCCAACAAACGACATCCCCTCAAGAAGGTAGAAATTTCGGCAAATATAGCTCCCCACCACTGTGCCGTCTTCGCCCTGAATCAGCGCGCCACGGATCGCACGGCGTGGATCTCGATTGCTCTGCGCCATAGCGGTCGCGGAGCTCAAGGTCAGCAAAATGAGTGGAAGCCATTTCATGGCGCGCATCATGACAAATACTCCACCAAAGATAAACAGTTCGAGAACATTGCTCTAATTCGAATAACTGACGATATTAGCCCCATGAAAAAAGACGCTCTCAAAAAGTCTCACTGTATTCTTGTCGGGCTGATGCTCAGTGTCACCGTTGCCGTGTTGGGCACCTCTTGCGCAAAACCCACACCACAGCCACAGGCCAATCAGCAGCCGGTTGATCCAGAGCCCGCCCCGCAAGTGACCGACGAAGAACCCATCACTGCAACCACCGTCATGTATTATCGCATCAACGACCAGACCGTGTCGGAGGAAGAGTTCAGCGCTCTAATGCTGAAGCTTGAGGTCGACCCGGAACCCTACGTCTCAGCTGATCTGATCAATCCGGATATGGGGTATGGGGGGTGGGAAGCAGGCTACAATGCAAAAGACAGGCAAACGGGGGAAGCCTACCAGCTCTATGAAACTGAAATAGGCGAACACCACTCAAAATCGTTGTCTCGTTTACCCAAACCATGACCCGTATCGGGAACCGCGTGAAGCTATGGGAAAAACACAAAAGGGCGCCGTGACCGACAACGCGTTGGAAACGTTAGATGCAAAACAACTGCGCGCCTTGGTGCGAGCACTCATGCCTAAGCTCGATGACAAAACAAGCGCTTGGTTGAACAAGAAGCTCATCGATTCTGCCCTCAAAAATGATCCCAATTGGATGCCGTGCCCAAGCGCCCGCCGAGTCGACCAGATCGAGGCCATTTGTGCTGCCGCGAAACAGAACAAAAAGGATTATATCGAAGACATCGACGTCTATTTTCAGGAAGCCGTTTACGCCTATCAAGCCGAGAACTATCAGGCAGCATCACGGATTTTCACCGCTCTACCCGTCCCGTTCATTCCGTCTGAGCCCAACAAATACGGCACATACGACGAGCCCGCCGAAATAGATTGGGATTTATGCGAGATGCACGCGCTCTCGAATTACCTGGCCTCAGCACCCAATGATCGACCTCAATCCTTGTATTCGGCTCTCAATTCCCTGGCAGAGTTTGGATACGTCGATTCACCACTTATGGCCTTAGACCTAGAAGAACTTCCTGGATTTGATGATTTCCTCGTCCCCTGGCGAGACTTACTGATTGAGCGGCTGGCCGCGGCAAATCAGGCGAAGGCCATCGACGAGACTCCGCCCGAGCAGCACTGGCTGGCAGAGGTCGTCAGCTTGATAACGGGCCGCTAATGCCGACGTCAACCTTGAACCACGCCGCATAGGTGCTCGTTTTGACGATGGAGTCCACGGCATATGATCGCACAAAGAGGCCAGTACCTCGCATGTTGACTCGCCGAGCCAGGCGAGCGATGCATGATGAACACCTAAAACCCTGGGGTCGAGTTCGGCTTAGTGGGCCTGACAGACCTCGAACACAAAGGCCTGCCTAATCAAGATTGGCTTGCGTCTCTCATTGAGAGGCAAGATCTGCGTCAACGTGCGATGCAGGAAGTGCAAGCGGAATGACCTGATGCACGGATACTCGGCTCAACGACAAGACCTCAAAAAAGCCAGCCAGCAAAACAAGTTGCAACGCTAAAGCACCGGCGGTTTTAGAGTTCGGTAATAATCCAGGCCATCCACATCGTATCGATATTGGGTGCCGCTCTCAGCCCTGCCGTCACCGTCTTTATCGTGAGCCTCAAGCAATACGCGATGTTGGCCATCATAGACCCACTCCACCATGGAATACCGGTCACCTTTGGTGATTTTTTCGGTCAGAATCCTTGGGCCATCATAAGTCCGTTCTTCCAGACGCTCCAGAACGCCGTCGTCGCCGATATCTTCGCTGGCATAGGTCACGTCACCATTCGCGTTCACACGCGTGATCTCACGCCGCCTCTGGCCGTCCTTGAATGCGAAGACGGTGGTGGATTCGAAAGCACCGTCTTCAAAATACACGAAGTCGGTCTGGCTTGATTCATCCTTATAGGTTTTGGTTTCCTCCAAAATCCTTGTCCCTGAATACTTGCGGCGGATATCGGAAACTCCTTTTTCGGTTTCTCGAATCGTATGGCCAAGGTCATCGTAGGATCTAGTGATTCTGGTTTCGATTATTTTATTGTTGTCGTGCTCTTGCGTCTCACTCAGTACGCGCCCCTGCGAATCAATTTCACGAATTTTTGTCCAAAAATCAGGCCGTACGATGGTCTCCGTGCGGCTTCCGTCTTTGCGCCAAATGGTATCGGCAGTGATGATTTCATCACTTTTGTATTCGTAATGATTCACAAGGCGCCCGTCCAAATACGCCCATTTCTCCACGGTTTTTTTCCCGCCGTCCGAGTCGACCATACGCTCGACCGGGTCACCTTCGGTGTTCACCCGCACGGTCTCTATCGATGCCACGACTCCGTCGTTATAAATGACTGACGACGTCTTGATGCCGGAAACGGGGTGATACTCAGACACCTCGCGGAAATCGGAAACCAAATCCCCACGCTTCGAGACTTCGTACAAAACGACATTTCCTTTATCGTTTTTTTCAACAAATATGCGCGAAACGAGTGGCCCTTCAAAGGTCTCTCGGCGTTCAATGGTCTCGGTTAGACCATCTTTACTGTACGTCTCAACCCACGGGACCGCCCGGCCAAAAGTGGGGGGCTGAATCCACGGAATATACGCCGAGAGACTCAGCTCAGGCCCGTCGTAACGGTTCACCCAGACTTCCGTCGGACAACCGTCCTGGAACTTCTCGATAATCGTGGGATTTTCTGAAGGTTTCGTTGCCGGCAATTCGGCCCAAGCGATCGAAAAAAATTCGCATTGCCCGGCCGGAAGCAGAAGGGTCGGCTTCAGCTCTGGGGCAGCAACCATGAGCGCAGAGGACACCGTCGTTTTTTCAATGGGCTGCAGGGCAGGCGTGGGCGCGATATCGGCGCAACCGAAAATAAAAAGGCTAAAAACCAGAGCACGTTTCACCAGAAACCTCGGTAGGCACCACGCCAAATCGTTATCACGCGTCACGCCATAACGGCCATGTCAGAACGGAACCTGAACCGTAAAATCGAGCGGACTGTAGTTGATTTCGCCCGTCGCTCCGCCGCCAAATTCGGTCGCTGGCGTCGAACACTTTGCCTGGCCGCCCAGAATATGGTTCCCGTCTGAGCCTTTTTCGTTGCGTGTGAGGTCGATCAGGCAATCGCGTGAATTCCACTCTGCGCCATCGGCATCCCGGTACATCACATAGCCATCCACCGCATTGGCAAGCACGTCGGGCTCACCAGTGGTGCCAATAATAATGGAATCCGACTGGAAAGCGCCAAAAGTGAAGGTCAAGAGCGTGCCCGAAACCGCTGCCGCACAGCCATGGGTGTCGTCCCAATCGATGGTCTTGTTGACCTCACCGGTCAAGCTTCCTCTCAACGAGCAACCATCGGCTGAGTCCGACGAATCGTCGCCGCAACCCGCAAAAATAATCAGGGAAAAAATGAGAATATATTTCATAGTGGTAACGCTTAACAGGGTACCAAGAGAGTCGACGTCACCTTTGGCGCTTTGACCATCAACGGCGGCACAGCCTCAATCGGCGGCGTGATAACGAGCTTATGATCTTTGCAGCCCAGGAAAAAGACGCTCAACGCCAGAACATGTTGTGGATGAAATAGTTTCATTACTTATCTGGTCTGAAGACGCCCAAAGTCTATAAGTAGGATGAAATCAACTACTTCTCAAGTCGCAGAACGTGATTGGCTCGAACGAAATGGGCGATGCACGCGACGCCAAGACCCGCCAGGAGTGCCATCCAAACGCCCACTGCAGAGCTGTTTTGGTAGGCCCACACCAGCGTGGCGAGACCGACCCCCCAGAACGCCAGCGTGGTAGCAATCAGAGCGTATCGAGCCTCGCGCAGACCTCGCAACGTCCCCATTCCGACCACTTGGAATCCATCAAAAAGCTGGAAAAACCCAGCGATGACCAGGAGCTGCACAGCCATGACCTCGACCTTGCCTTCCTGCCCGTAAAGGCTGGCGATGAAGCTCGCGCCAAAGATGAAAACAAGACCGGTCAGCGACTGCAATACCGCCGTAATAATCAGGCTCGCCTTCCACGCATTTCGCGCGCCAACACGGTCGTTATTGCCAAGATGCTGCGCGATTCGAATGCTCACGGCGAACGAGAGGCCAAGCGGAATCATGAAGATCAATGACGCAGCGTTCAGGGCCACCTGATGCGCCGCCAGCTCGACCTCTCCGATACGCCCCATCACAAACGTGGTTGTGGCGAAAAAGCCCATCTCAGTCGCAATGGCGCCGCCAAACGGGACACCGAGCCAGATGATTTCTTTGAGCCCTGGCCAATCGGGGCGCACGGGCCACCTGAAAATTTCGTACTCACGGTACCGAGCTCGGGTCGCAACGTAGGCAATCAACACGACAACGCTCAGCCATGTTAGCGACGCGGTCGCATATCCGGCGCCCGCGACGCCCAGAGGGGGAAAGGGTCCAGCGCCAAAAATCAGCGCATAATCGAGCGGGATATTGAGCAACGCGATCGCCGCCGCAATCACAACCGAGGGCATCGAATCGCCCGTTCCTTCGCAGAAATTTCGAAACGATAGGAACGTAAGTTGTGCCGGAACGGTCCAAATCATCGCCTTCAGGTATTCTGCAGCGATAGCGCTTGGGCCAGGCAGCTGGCCAATCGCGAGCAAGAACTCCTCGGCAAAGAGCAACCCGGTCGCCAAAATCAATGTGATTACGGCCGAGAGCAAGAGCGACTGACGCAAATAGTGGCCGGCACGACGATGCTCTTTTGCGCCGTTCTCTTTGGACACCAACACGCTAAGCGCGCCCATCAACCCCACGATAACGATCACAACCAGGCTGTAAAAAGAGCCCGCAAGCGCGAGTCCGCCAAGGGCTTCCTTACCCAGGCGTCCGACCATAATATTATCGACCACCACCATCACGATGCTCAGGAACTGAGCGCCCATGATGGGAACGGCGAGTCGGAGAGTTTGTTTAATTTCGGTTCGTAAAGGCATAGCGGGCGGAAGATGCCCGTATGGTGCAGGGGATTCAAGCCTCTTC
Organism: uncultured Bradymonadales bacterium; assembly: GCA_964394615.1. Taxonomy (GTDB): domain Bacteria; phylum Myxococcota_A; class Bradymonadia; order Bradymonadales; family Bradymonadaceae; genus JBFFMO01. The sequence goes on from CAYMYJ010000002.1 coordinate 203,214, forward strand.
GATGCGATTGCTCAACAAAGACGCACAGGCCAACACAAGCCCCACGAACCAAACGAAAGGAAGCTCCGAAACGGCGACCTCGAAATCAAGGCGCAGCGCACCAAGCGCGAGACTAGAACTCGGCGTTCATTGTCAGGACACCAAAGGGCACAAAGTCATCGCTTGTGCCTCCGATCTTTTGCCAACCAGGCAACCATGTCACGCCATTAACAGCAGGTCAGCCATATCGCCCCGTAAACTCGAAAATTTCGGAAATCCCGTTGTTGCGCTAAAGTGGTGGCCCCAAACTTCAAACACGGTTGAGATATTCATGTCCTTTTTAAGCAAGTCACTTCTTGTCGTTGGTCTTTTCGGTGCCGCTGCCTGTGGCGACTCATCGACAAAGACGGAGTCCCCTTCAAACAACGCGACAAATAACACGACAAACAACGCGACAAATAACACGACAAATAACGCGACAAACAACGCGACAAATAACGCGACAAATAATACGACAAACAACGCGACTACCGCGGAATGTGAGGTTGCGGCTGATTGCGACGACGGAAATATCTGTACCGTCAATGCATGCGAAAACGGAGTCTGTGTGGCTACCGATGACGACACGGCGACGTGTGACGACGGCGATGCATGCACAACGACTGACACCTGCGCCTCGGGGGTTTGTGTTGGCAACGATCCGATTCAGTGCGCCGCCAGCGACCAATGCCACGGCGCAGGAACCTGCGATTCAGCCACTGGAGAATGTTCAGATCCTGAGCTTGCCGATGGAGCTGCTTGTGATGATTCCGACGAGTGCACAACGTCTGATATTTGTCAGGCAGGAGCCTGTACAGCTGGCGCTCCCGTTGAATGTGTTGCGGTCGACCAATGCCATGAGGCAGGGACCTGTGATTCAGCCACCGGGGCGTGTTCAACCCCCGAACTCCCAGATGGAACGACATGCGATGACGGCGATGCTTGCACCGCAACCGACCAGTGCGAGTCCGGCACTTGCAGCGGCAATGACCCCGTTCAATGTGTCGCCATGGACCAATGCCATGACGTGGGAACCTGTGACCCGAACTCCGGACTTTGCTCAAACCCGACTCTCGCGGATGGTTCGGCATGTAACGATGCCAACGCATGCACGATGATCGATGCATGTCTTGCGGGTGCGTGCGTTGGAGACGATCCTGTTATTTGCTCAGCGCCAACGGAGTGTTACGACGTCGGTGTCTGCAGTCCAGCCGATGGCATGTGCTCTCAGCCGGTCAAGCCCGACGGCACAGCCTGCGGAGTCGACGGCACCTGTCTGGTTGGCGGCTGCGTTGAATTGCTTGCATTCCAAGATTTCGAACTCACAACAAATCCGAAAAACTGGGGATTCACACCAAATCCCGCGATAACGTACGAGCAAGGAGATTCATCGGCGAGTGCTGAACCACCGAATAGCCCGCTTGGGATTGGGTCGTCGCGGGCTTGGAGCACCACGCGGGAGGGCGGAGGTGTCTTGGTAGAATTTGATAATGTTTTGTTGCGACCTGGCCTAGGCGCGACGCTGAGCTTCAAACTTGCTGCAATGAACCTCAACAGTTCTAACGGCGGCCCTGATAATCTAGATTACGTCCTTGTCGAAATCAGCACAGACGGCGGCGCGACATACTACAGTCGGGTTCGAATTCGTGGAGCCCTTAACAATAACTCGACATGGTCATACGCCGCTGCCACAACCGCTGCAGTCAACTACCTGCCTCAGGTCGAAGAACTTTTTCAACCAACTAACTCTGGATCGCAAGAGGTCGACGGGATCTCCACCGTCGAGATCACGTTCCCAAATACCGTGACCCAAGTCCGAGTCCGCATCACTCCTCGGTCAAGCACGTCATCCGACACATGGCTTATCGACGACCTCAAGCTCATTTCCGAATGACCTAAAAATCAGTGCGTCGACGTGAATAGGCCACGCATTGGCGGGTTGCTCAAGATCATGGCCACGCCACAAAGCAGCGACGCCTTCGATGATTTCGTAAGGGAAACCCGCGAAATGCTTGAGCCAAAATTGAAGGAAGTCCCCATCAACGATGATAATACCGGTGAGGAGTTCACCGGCTTTTACGCCGGTTCGATGGCCTCTAGCCAGCGCTCACGCTCGGCATCGGGAATCAGTGGGTACCCAAGAGATTTACGCTTCTGCACAAATGCCTCGGCAATTCCTCGTGCCAAATTTCGAATTCGACCAATATATTTCTGGCGTTCCGACACGCTGATGGCGCCGCTGGCGTCCAGGGTGTTGAACGTGTGATTGGCGCGCAGAATATAGTCATAAGCTGGTAGCGGAAGGTCGAGCGCCATCAGACGTTTGGCCTCGCTTTCCAGCTCGTCGAACCATTTAAAATAGAGCTCGGTATTTACGTGCTCAAAATTAAACGTTGAAAACTCAACCTCTTCCTGATGGCGAATCTGGCCGTAAGTCACGCCCGGCGCCCACTCAAGGTCGTACACGCTGTCGACGTCTTGCAGGAACATCGCGATGCGCTCCATGCCGTAGGTGATTTCGGCCGCGACACGCTCGAGCTCGATGCCACCGACTTGCTGGAAATACGTAAACTGCGTGGCTTCCATGCCGTCGATCCAGACTTCCCAACCAAGGCCCCAGGCGCCCAGAGTCGGCTGTTCCCAGTCGTCCTCGACCAATCGCAGGTCGTGTTCAAGCGGATCGATACCCAGCACACGAAGGCTCTCAAAATAGAGGTCCAACACGTTGTCGGGGCTCGGCTTTAAAAGAACCTGGAACTGAAAATACGAACCCAAACGATTTGGGTTTTCGCCGTAACGACCATCGGTCGGACGGCGGCAGGGCTCGACGTAAGCGACATTCCACGGCTCTGGTCCAAGTGAGCGAAGGAAGGTCGCAGCGTTTGCGGTTCCGGCGCCTTTTTCGATGTCCCAGGGCTGCTGAAGAACGCAGCCATAATCAGCCCAGAATTTCTGGAGCCGCAAAATCTGCTCTTGAAACGTAATGCCTTTCATGACCACTCCAATTAACTGATCGCGGAAATGTCAGCGACGTTTTTAAATAATTTCTCGAGACCAAAAAGAAGCGCCAGGCGATTCTTTTTAAGGTCTTCATCATCGACCATGACCATCACGCCATCGAAGAACCCGTCGACGGGTCCTTTAAGGCCAATCAAGGTCTGGCAGGCACCATCCCAATCACGAGCCTTAAGCGCGCCGGCCATCGCCGTCTGTGCGCTCTGATAGGCCTCGTAAAGGGCTTTTTCTGCCGGCTCGACCAGCTTGGCGACGTTCGGCTCACCTTCTGCGTCACCTGCCTGCTTGCGCAGGATATTGACGACGCGTTTGAAGCCTTGAGCCAGCGGCTCAAAATCAGGTTCGTTACGCAATTTGGCGAGCGCCTCGACGCGGTCGGTCACGCTCAACACGTCGTTCAGGCCAACAGCCAATACGGCTTCGACCACGTCTGCTGGATGAACCAGCGCCAACTGGTGTTTCAGGCGAGTACCGATGAAGTCCAGAACCTGCGCCTGAAGCTCGGTGCCGGTGACCTTCAATTTGCCTGGATCGAGCGTTTCATAGGAATCCGCAGCAACCTGAATCAATGCTTGCAGGCTCACCGAATACCCACGTGACTGAACGACGCGAATCACACCAAGTGCGGCGCGACGCAGAGCGTAAGGGTCAGCGGCACTTGTCGGAACCAGGCCGATACCAAAACAACCCACAAGCGCGTCCAGCTTTTCAGCCAGGGCGAGGCTTGCGCCAGCGTCGGTGGTCGGGAGCTCGTCGGCTGCACCACGAGGCAAATACTGTTCGTAGATCGCCGTGGCCACTTCTGCCGACTCGCCGGCTTTAAGCGCATAGGCACGGCCCATCACGCCTTGAAGGTCGGTGAACTCGTTCACAAGCCCGGTCACAAGGTCGGCCTTGGCCAAGAACCCTGCACGACGAGCGGCTTCCACCGTAGTTTCCGAAGCGCCAATGCGCTCGGCGATATGAGCAGCGGTCAACGAAAGTCGCGCACAACGCTCCTTCACCGTCCCGATCTGCTTAAGCCAAACGACCTCGCCAAGCTTATCGACGTACGTTTCAAGCGGAACGCGAAGGTCTTGGTCCCAAAAGAAGCGCGCATCGTCCAGGCGAGCTTTCAGCACGCGTAGATTGCCGGCGGCGACGACGGCTGGGTCGCGAACGGGCGTGTTGTAGACAACGGCACACGAGTTCACGAGCTTGCCGTCTGCATCGACCATCGCAAAATAACGTTGGTGCGAGCGCATCGAAGAGATCAAAACCTCTTGCGGCAATTCCAGATAAGACGCGTCGAAGTTCACCAAAACCACGTAGGGTTTTTCGACCAGATGCACGACCTCGTCGACCAATGCTTGGTCGTCCAATACCGAGACACCGGGTTTGTCGGAAACCGTCGAAAGCCCTTCATTGATGATCTTGCGGCGTTCGGCCTGGTCGACCGTCACAAACGCGGCATCAAGTGATTTCAGGTAACCCGCAATCGTATGGACTTCGATGGCCGCCGGAGCCGCAAATCGATGCCCAAAGGTCGTGCAACCACTCTTGACGCTGGCCCACTCAAAATCGATGACTTCGTCGTTGTACACAGCCACAAACCAGCGGACCGGCCGAGCAAAGGTGGTGCGCAAGTCGCCCCATCGCATCGATTTGGGAAACGAAAATCCCTTCACCAGCGATTCCAGCAGGCCGCCAAGCAACGCCTTGGTCTCTCCGCCCTTTTCAAAAACCTTCGCAGCGATGTACTCGCCTTTCTCGGTCTTGACGGTGTAGAGCGCCGAAACCTCGACTCCCTGCCCGCGTGCGAAGCCTTCTGCCGCCTTGGTAGGTTGGCCATCACGAAACGCAGCCGCCACAGGCGGGCCGGTTCGGACCTCTTCCAAGTCGCTCTGCTGTGCGCCGAGCTTGTCGACCAACAACACAAATCGACGTGGCGTCGCCAAGGCGCGCACTTCGCCGACCTCAATCCTTGAAGCCGCGCAGGCCTCCTGAAAACGACGTTTTAAGTCGGCCAGGGCCGGCTCGACAAAGCGGGCTGGAATGTCTTCACAGCCGATTTCGAAGATAAATTCGTGGGTACTCATGGGGCCTCGTTCGCGGGTCACGAGGGCGGGTTATAGTGCACAGGCTCTTGGTCAGCAAGCAGTGAGCGGTGAGCGGTTGGCGGTGTGCTTGGCTTAGCCTAATTGCTCAACGTACTCTTGAACGAATTCCGGTCGGTCTCGCAACATCATCAAAAGCAGTTTGGTGGGTTTTTCTGGTTGTCGTTGCCCTTGCTCCCATCCCCGTAAAGTGGACAGAGAAAAGCCAAAGAGTTCAGCGAATTCTTTCTGCGTCTTGTTCAGACTTTGTCGAATGGCCTTCACGTCCACTTTAGTTTCCGCGATGACGGTCTTCACGGTTGTCTTAGAGCCTTTTTTATTGCCCTTCATGTAGTCGACGGCCTGTTGCATCCCCTGGATGATTTGGTCTCCAATATCGTCAGTCATCTTGCGCTCCATAATGCTGTAATTCTTTGGACAATTTGTTCAATTGGTTCGTCTGACTCTGAGTCAAAGAATCCTTTTGAGTTTTCGAATAAACCAGAATCAAAAAGATCAGGTCTTCGCGATTCAAAAAGTAGTAGATGACACGCACGCCACCACTCTTGCCCGTGCCTTCTCGCTGGTAGCGGACTTTCCGCACACCACCGGATCCCCTAAGGACAGTGCCCGCGTACGGTCGGCTTGCAATGAATTCCAAAAACTCATCGTTTTCTTCCTCAGTCCAAGTCCTCTCTTTAGATTTGAGGTAACTTTCGAGCTCAACAATGGTCAAAAGTTTTTGTTCATCTTCCATACGATAATGTACCTCAATGAGTCACCTTAATCAAGTTCGAATTAGTTGTCTTCTATTTGACAATCGACCGGTCATATTCGTACACCCGCTCGGCCGCGTGGACGAGGCCGATGGCCTATCGCAGGTGCTTCGCGATTATGGCGTACGAGTCATATTTTCCAAGAATCAATTCTATTTTGCGAGTACATAAAATGACCATCAAAGCCTTTGGAGCCCATGCGGGCAACCTGCCTCTCGAAGCACTCGACATCAACCGGCGCGCACCAGGCGAACACGATGTGCAGATCGACATCGCTTTTTGTGGCGTGTGTCACTCGGATATTCATCAGGTGCGCGCTGAGTGGGCGGGAACCAAATTTCCCTGCGTACCGGGCCACGAGATTGTCGGTCGCGTGTCCGCCTTGGGCTCGCACGTATCAGGATTCAAAGTCGGTGACTTGGTGGGCGTTGGCTGCATCGTCGATAGCTGCAAGCACTGCGACGATTGCGAAGAAGGGTTAGAAAATTATTGCGATCATATGGTCGGCACCTACAACGGCCCGACCCCCGACGCGCCCGGCCACACTCTGGGTGGATATTCGCAACAAATCGTCGTGCACGAACGTTATGTGCTGCGTATCCGCCACCCCGAGGCGCAATTGTCGGCCGTCGCCCCGCTGCTCTGCGCAGGCATCACGACCTACTCGCCACTTCGGCATTGGAATGTTGGGCCTGGCAAAAAGGTGGGTATCGTCGGCATCGGCGGTTTGGGCCATATGGGCCTCAAATTAGCGCACGCGATGGGAGCGCACGTGGTCGCCTTCACCACGTCCGAATCCAAGCGCGAAGAGGCCAAAACACTGGGTGCAGACGAGGTCGTGCTCTCTCGCAATCCTGATGAAATGGCCAAACACACCAAAAGCTTCGACTTTATTTTGAACACGGTCGCGGCGCCGCATGATTTGGATGCTTTTTTAAACCTGCTTAAACGCGACGGCACTATGACTTTGGTTGGTGCACCGGCTTCGCCTCATCCCTCACCCCAAGTGTTCGCCTTGATCATGAAGCGCCGCAGCCTTGCTGGTTCGTTGATTGGTGGCATTCCTGAGACGCAGGAGATGCTCGATTTCTGCGCCGAACACGGCATCGTTTCCGACATCGAAATGATTCAGGCCGACGAGATCAATGAAGCCTATGAGCGCATGCTCAAGGGTGATGTGAAGTATCGGTTTGTCATCGACTGCGCCAGTCTGGCCGAATAGCCGGCACGTCGTCGCGTAGTAAACAAAACCATGCGTTGGTAAGGTGGGGCGATGATCGACCTAAACGAACAGCCTTACCGTGAGTACGTCGAGCTTCTTCGGGAGCTCCGTCGAGATGAAGCCATTCGTGATTGGGTGGCCTTCAATAAGGTCGTTGCCGACGGTCGCGGCACACACGATGCGAACCAGCAGGAGCGCGCGCGCGTCGCGTACGTGCTGCACCTTGACCCAAGCGATGACCTCGACCTCGTGCGATTTCTGCTGGACCAAGAGATTGCCGCACGGTGCGCGGACAGCTTCCAAGGTGCGGGCGACGTGCTGACGATGTTGTCGCTGCGGTTGTTGGAGCTAAGCGATGGGGACCCCGACGATATCTGGCGCTTCTGGTCGGCAAAATGTGCGAATTTCGACACCCTCGCCGGCGGTTACCACATTGAGTTCGTCTTCGCTCAACGACCGCTGGATGAAATTCGGCAGGTCGTGCAGGAACGAGGGACCAAAAAAAACGCAGCATTCCTGGACAAGTACGACGCCCTGGCCATCGTGTTAGAATTGCCAAAATGGCGCGCTCGGCTCGCCAGGAACTACCCGAAGACCGTGGCGGACTTCACGCATCACCACGCCGCCGATTACGCCGAGCTTTTCGGCGACACCGAAGCGTACGAGCACCACAGCTTGCAGCTCGTCGAGACCTCTCAAGACCGCGCGAATCTGTGTCGCCGACTTGAGCGATTTGAGGCCGCAGTGGACCACTGGCGCCTTGCCGCCAACGAAGCCACCACCGACTGGGATCGCGCGTCGATGCTGCAGCGCCTTATCACCGACGCGGCGCGAGTCCCGCTTAATGTGCTGGACGACGTCAGACGGCTCGACGCGTTGCGTAGCAACATTCCCGAGTGGAACGGCATCGGGCTTGGCCGAATGGCTACACAGTCGTGTTATGAGCTCGCAGCGGCCACCACAGATTCCGTCGCAGGTCGTGTCATCTGGGAAATGGCCGAACGGTGGCGGCACGACCTTTCAAGCTTCACCTTCGTAGGCCTGCAGGCCGCTGTGGAAGCCGCGGAAAAATGGGGCGAGCCCCACGCGCAGGAGGAGCTGCGGGAAGCTGCGCGCGCAGAACGGGCACGCATTGACCAAATGATGGGCTAGCAACGCATATCAGCCGAGATGAAGGGGTTTCCATGACCACATCAAAAAGACGGGCGCATCCATATTGGTGTCTTGCAATTCTATTGGTTGCAAGTGCTTCAGCTTTCGCTTGCGGCACCTCAATGCGTTACACAAATGAAGTTGAATTGTTTTTTGTATCTGACGACCATGTTGCCGTTCCACGACGCTGACGCCTTAAATGACAATTTATTTTCGGTCTTGAAACCAAGACTGAACGCGTTTAAAAATAAACACGTTCAAAAAAAGGGTCACCGATGGCAAAACGTCGAATATTGGTCTGTGGTTGCGGCATCGCCGGCTTAACGGCCGCACAGGGCCTGACCAAAGACGGTCATGAAGTCATCTTGGTCGAGCAGGTACGCGAGTTTGGCGCCGTGGGCGCGGGCATCGTGCTGCAGGCCAATGCGTTGACGTCCCTGGACGCATTAGGGATCGGTGAACGCGTTCGCGCGGCCGGCCATCGGCCTCCAAACGGTGGAATCATGGCGGACTCAGGCGCTAGGCTTGTTCATTTTGATGCGGCTCAGATGGTCGTGCATCCGGTCGTCTCTGACACATTCGCGTTCTATCGTCCGGACCTGCACGAAGCATTGGCACATGGACTCGACGTGAAGACGCACTTAGGCACGACCGTGACGCATTTTGATGACGAAGGCCGTGTCAGCTTGAGCGATGGCACCGAGCTTAAGGTGGACCTGATTATTGGGGCAGATGGCATCCACAGCACAATTCGCTCACAGCTGAATTTAAGCCAACAAATCGACTACGCAGGTTACACGTGCTGGCGAGTGGTTTGCGAAAACCGCATCGGCCTCAGCGAGGTTTTGGAGGTTTGGGGCCGAGGAAAACGGATTGGGTTGGTGCCATTGACCCAGAATCGCATCTACGCGTTTCTTGTCGCCGACGCGGCCCCCGACGGCCAAGACAACCCAGCAGACGATGCGCGCACGGTTTTGGGTGACCTCTTCGCCGAGTTCCACGGCGCGGCTGGCGAATTCCTGAAAACACTGGGCGACGACAAATTAATGCGCCACGACATCAACGAACAACACGATATCGAGTGGGGTCGCGGCAACGCTGTTTTGATCGGTGATGCGGCGCATGCAATGACCCCAAATATGGGCCAAGGCGCCGCGCAATCCATCGAGGATGCCATCGCGCTCGCCGTGGTATTGCGCGGGGATCCCTCGGACGTTCCGGCCGCTTTGCAGGCCGCACGAGACGCCCGGGTTCGGGGCATCAAGACACAAAGTCGACGCATCGGCGCCGTCGCGCAGTGGCATAACCCCGTGGCATGCTGGGTCCGTAACGGCCTGGCGAAGATGACCCCCGGCTCCTTGGGCGTCATCGAGAAGATGCTGAAGCCAGGCATTGCTCAGGCCGAAACCTATGCACAGGACATGCGATAATGGGGTTGCGAGAAGACGCTAAAAACCAGAAATGGCAACGTATTCGAGAGGCCGCCTCCGACCAATTTGCGCGGCTTGGTTATGATGGGGCCACTATTCGGAGCATCGCGGCACAGGCGAGCGTGTCGCCAGCGACGGTATTGGTCTATGCGAGCTCCAAGGAGGCCTTGCTGCATGAAATCTGGCGCGAAGACACGATGCCAGTCGTCGAGGCCGCGCTGGCAAATGCACAAATATTGGAACCTGGGCTAGATCGAATCGTCGACATCTTTTGGACATTGATTGAACATTACGCCAGCCACCGCGAGCTCGCGCGCATCATCGTACCGCAGCTGCCTGTGCTGCAAGGCGAAGCCTTGGCGGCCCATTTACCGCTATTGCAGCAGTTCGTAGGTGGGCTCGAGGCATTGGTCTCCCAGATGGAATTACCGACGGGGATGCAGGCGAAAGACGCCGTACGCTTAGCATTCAGCCTCTACTACGCGTGCCTTTTAAGCGCGATTGCGCCACTTGGGTTTTCGGCCACGCGGGAAAGTTTAGCTGCGGATTTGGCTTGGCTCTTGGCGCCGCGAAAATGAAATTTGTGAAAACTATTGAAAGCGGCCTAGACGGCTATTCGTAAACAAATCTCGGCGTTCCCTGGAACACATCTTCTTAAATCGCCTCAAACGCCTCGTGATGCACTGCCTGAAAGAGCTGTTCGAGCTCAAAGTAGGCTCCGGGCGGCTGGGAGCGTAAATGATCTTGATAAAATACGAGGAATTCTCCCGATGCATTGTGTCTTCGCCACAACTCATGACCAAGAGTGCGACGAAAAGGAAAAAATGATTCATGGGATGCGTCATTTAAGGATCTGAAACTTTCACGTTCAATGGTCTCATTATCGCGGCTTAACCACTTACTGAGTTGAACCCGAGAATATTAAGGAAGCGTGATAATCGCCTGTTGTCGAGCCCCCAACGAAGAAGTGTCGACGATCAACCGACCGTCGTTGGTCACCCGCGGATGCAGGTCGACGCGAAATTCCCCAACAAAGGCCGGGCCTGCCTCAAAGACCTGAAGCACTCGAGCAGAGTCAAACTCCGGGTCGTACTGAAATAGTGTCTGATATCCGTCGAATACATAGGTGTCCGAAACCATAATATGGGACTGGTCACCACGTAAGAAGCTCTGATGACCATCACGGCCGAAGCCAAGAAGCGGCGTATGGGAGCCGTCTTCTTTAAAAGTCGTGTATCCGCCATATGTGGCCGAATAGATGACCAATGTTTCATCGTCTGTCCAAACGTAATGAGACAGGTTCCTAGCCGCGGAAACGAGCTTCAGGTCGCTTCCGTCGATGCCGATCGAAAAGACCCGTGTCCGAAACCCACCATCGAGCCATCGATGCATAAACATCAAGCGGTTTCCCGAGGGATTGAACTGCAAACAATTAAAATAATGTTTTTTACCTTCACCGGAATACCCACTACTTTCGACCTCAGAAATCTCCTTCAGATTGGCGATGTCATTCACTTCGCCCGTGTCCAAGTTCATGGTGTAAATCGTTGATTCTTCGGGCGCGAGCACATCTTTATGGGGGTCGGGAATTCCGGCATAACCATAACCACGGCGGGTGTCCTCGATCCGGCCAAAATCTGTTCCCACGGCCAAAAGCCCGTCGGCAGAAATGTGGTAGATCGGGCGAGGCAAAGTGCGTGTCTCTCCGGTGATCAGATTATGCAATCGAGTCACAAACCGGGGTGTTGGTGAGTCCTCACGATCGTTCCAAATGACCTCATCAGGATGTCCCGGGCGCCATTGAAGCATTGAGCCTTGCTGCCAATTCCATGCGAACGTTTGGGCTATCACGTGCCAGGAATCGTCTCGAAGGTCGAAATAGCCGACCTCGCGTTGGTCCCGAGGTTGTGGGCTTTTATTCTCGGTGCCAGGCTCGCCACGCAACGCGAGCATTAGGTTGCCCGTCGAGTCGATCTGCTGCTTATCGTAATACCCAAACCACGTGTATCCCACCGGCGGTTTGATGAAACGGCGCTGAGCAAGCGGGGCTACCGGACTTACGCCAATCTGGTCGACCATTTCGTCGATCCCGCCAAGTCGCGGCAAAATACTGGGCGCACCGATTTCGGCATCAATAAAAAGTCTGGGATCTCCGGTCCGGGCTCCAACCGTGACAGATGCAGAAGGTTGATTGATGGCCTCTGGGATGGACTTGGTGTAGGCGTTTATTTCCTCCCCATTGATGAAGAATTGCACAGTCGAGCCGCCCCGAAAGTGGGCACCTACGACCACCACCTCGTTCAAGGGAACGGAGCGATGCGCCCTGAACGTTCGATAATCGCGACCATCCGTGGATAACACCAGATATGGACGCTGCAGTTCATCGATCCCAAGTTCCCACGATCGATTTGCAGACCCAATATCCCAATCTGAGACCAGCGGTCGATTTGATCGAGGCCTCACCCGAAGCTGAAACGGCACGCTGACCGTGAACTCCTCAGGCTGAGCTTCAGACGACACTTCTCCCCACTCAGTCGCGTCTTTCCATTCCTCTGGCACTTTGATTGGAACTTCTTCGATGGGCTCTTCTCCGATCGGGACTTCTTCGATCGGCACCTCTTCGATCGGCACCTCTTCGACTGGAACTTCTTCATCGGGCGACCGCGAATCACCACACGCCACCGCAAGGGCTGAAACCAGACCCATCAAAATCCATTTTCTCATCTCGCCCCCCAAAGCAGGTGCTAGTTCAACTCACCGAAACTCAAGCATCACCGGGCAAATCAAGAACTTTGCGCGGAATGGACGTGAAACGTACCAGATTCCCAACCGGCAAACCCTAGAAATTCATCCGGCGTCTCGACGCTGATATGTTCGTTATTAAATGCCTTACGAAATTTTTCGGCACAGCAGTCAGGATCACGAGTTTTTCGTATATCGTCGACATTATCTGGGTGGTCCGCCGAAATTGGAATTGCTGATCCATGTCCGACTCATCAAATATTCCAAATAATCATCGTCGAACTCCAACTCAATCTCTTGAAAAACCCAATCTTCGTAACCACGATCATGAACCAGAACGCCATCCCCCACTAAATCCACCTCGCCCAGCGGAAATGACTCATCAGCGGGTTGTCCAAGCTCGGCGCATGCGGAGTTTGGAAATTCATCGGCAATGGGTGTTGGGTCGCTACGGAGCTTCGGCCATAAATATTCTACTGACCGCAGTTGAGCATAATCCACCGGGCGTGATGGGTAGTCTGACTCACGCCAAACCAAGAAATCAGACTGGTCAGACATGAACCTTTTGACATTGAAGGCCTGTGTCGCCGTCGTGCGCCAGATACCTGGTTCAAGCTTTTCGACCAAGATCTGCCTAGCATTCGGACTGTAATCCCCAAAGTCGATTATTGCTGCTTTAGTGAATGGACCACGCGTCACATCACACTGATTCTGACTTTGACGTCCTTCAACATCTGTAAAGCGAAAGAATCCTAAAAACCCAACCCCATAAAATGGACCGGCCTTACCCAATAATGTCGAGTCGTCTTCGGCTTCCTCGGTACGCCCTAGATATGTGCTCCAGACCAAATACTGGTCGGTCTCGCAACGATTGCAAATACTTGCTGTTGTCTCCCAAGCGTGAGCGATGGCGTCGCTTGTGGGGTCGGGGACCTCGAATCTCATTTTCGCCGAATATACACCGCAACCAGCTATATTTTGCATCTGAAGCACATAGTCATCGCCGTCACGCGACCATTCGTAGCCAGGCTCGGAGACCTCTTCGCAGCGATTTCCAAACTGTGAGTAGGTGCCATCCGTCCAGTTCTGTGAGGTGTTGGTCAATTCCTCGGCTGTACACGCCGTAAGCACGACTATTAATCCCGTGAAGATGGCGCGATTCATTGGCAACCACACTTCATGCCAGTGAAAACCAGAGTCTCATCGCTCACCTGAGATTCCATTGTAGCGTCTGGAATTCGATCACACGCTAGGGCCGCGCCGCCTGTCTCACCATATTGCGCCTCACCATAAATCAGACCCAGAATGAGGTCTTGATAAGCAGCACACTCTTTTCCGTCGCTATCGCAAACATCATTGCAAGTCATGCGCTCACTCACCTCGATGAAGCTGATGTGAGGATCCATATCGACAACATCATCCAGCATATCGGCTTCACGCGTTGCGTCCTGGCCAGCGTCTGATTGCGCGTCAACCGTCGCGTCGGCCAATGTGCTCATATCAGCTTCGACCGATTTGGATTCGTCTGAACCACATCCAGCCAGAACCCAAAAAATTATAAGTATTGTTAATTTCATCTCGCCCCCTGTTTTCTTCGAAAACCCAAAACAAAACAAAATCCATCACGGACTAAATCGACCAAAAGAGCCGCGAATTGGTTTTCCGTTAACAAACGCACAGATTTTAGGTTGAGCAAGACCAGTGCCACCTTCCCACTGGCACGGAGGACGAGCGGCTAACTGGATTTTTGCATCGTGTTCAGTTTGGAATGCTTCAAGAACGCATATCGAAATACCCTAAAGCCTAATTCAACCTTCACGCCTCCATGCACGCCATCTTTTTGACTTCTGACGCATGATCGTTAAGGCTTGTCTCGGATAAACTGATACTTCGGCGAATATATTAAACGTGGCACAAGATGCGAACCCACTTTGGCCCGACCACGTTCGCGACACGTTGCGTGATTTAGCCGACAGAGTTGGCCATGGCATTCATTAGAACATCTACACTGGGACCCCATCCAAGCGACGACCAGTTAACGCGGGATATGGTCGGGATTGGACTCGGTTTTGCCGGCGAATCAAATACCGCCGCTGCAATCGAGGAAACACTGATTTATGCCTCGGAACTGGGCATGGAGGCGCACGGCCTTAGGGTTCTGTCGGTTTTGACAACCTGGCTTGGAGTGCATCACGCCCATATCAATGCCGACCGCCTGATACGATGTGTGGACGAGCATCCATCAAGTCGCGTGCATGCCTATTGGGCCGCCATTGCGACCTGGCTTGAAAAGGACCGACGGTTCGCTCGCCTTACCAAAACCTACGTTGATGAACCGGTTGATGTGTTGGCGACGGGGACGGCATTCCAAATGGCGCGTCGTGGCAAAGACGAACGGTTTGCTGGCTCTTCGTTACGGGTTCCCGCTGGAACGCTTCGTGACCGTGAAAGCGATGTGACGTCACCAAGCGTCTTGGCCAAACGACATGCCGGGTATCGAAATCGTGTTTTGATGGGTCCTACCTGGCGCGCTGACGTTTGGACAGTACTCGAACAACACCCCAATCTGACGGTGGCTGAGGTCGCTCGACGCGCGGGAACATCGTTCGCGACTGCCTGGCAGGTGGTTCAGGACTTCAGGGTGCTCTCTGCCGGGTCCGATTAGTAATCGCGATGACTTTCGATAAGCGGATCGAGGAACCGAAGTGCGGCAGCGGCGGCTTCCGGATGGTCCATAACGAGGGTGTGAACGGCATCGACGACAAGATGCTCGGACATCGAAGACAGCTTGGTCTCCTCGACGGCCACGACGCCATCGTCGTCTCCGGCGAGCAGTGGGTTCAGGCCGGTTCCGGGGCGCAGACGGCCGGCGATGATCATCACGGGTACTGACGGCTCGGCGTACCGCGGCATATCGGCGATCTCGACCCCGGCGGGACCCAAAACGCCCCCAAAAACGGTTGGCACACTGCCCGCCAAGATTCGGGCAAGCGCCGATCCTTGGTTCGGTGGGGCCATCATGACGACGCGACCCAGCGTAAGCTTTTCTGGCCAGTGTGGGCTGGCAATCACCCCACGGGCGATAATGCCGCCCAAAGAATGTGTCACAAGGCTTACTCGGCGCGTGCCTTCAAGGTGATCGAGCACTTCCAGAACCTGCGCAACGTGCTCGTCGAGCGAACGCCTGGTGCTTGGGTAGTCGAGTCGAATTGTTCGATGCCCTGCTGCCTCGAGGGCCCGGCTCAAGCCGGCCAACGATCGACGAGTGCGACCAAGTCCATGAAGCAGAACCACGACATCAGCTGGAGATGCCTCAAGCTGTAGGGCATCCAGCTGCGCAAGGCACCGATCGATCGTGCCAAAGGCGTGCCGCCGGTCATTAGGATCGAGCAGCCGATGGTGGCCAGTGACCACGTTCTCTTGCACTCGCCACCCTTCGCGATAACGGCGATCGGCCCAGAGCTGGGCGCCGCCCATGGTGGGGATCTTGATGA
The DNA here is from genome assembly GCA_964394615.1 of uncultured Bradymonadales bacterium. GTDB lineage: Bacteria > Myxococcota_A > Bradymonadia > Bradymonadales > Bradymonadaceae > JBFFMO01. The sequence goes on from CAYMYJ010000002.1 coordinate 219,138, forward strand.
TGGCCATATAAAATCCTACTCGGCGTCGGGGCATTCAGCGCAAGTTAAATACGCATCCTCGAGTTCTTCTTTGATCGTTTCGGGCACCTTTTTGCTCGGCGTCGCCTTTGTGGCGCCCTTTTTAATCACGGAATATTCTAGTGATTCCGTAGGCCGGCAGAGGTCGTATTTTGCTGGGCCTGTGGGCAGCATTGCGACGTAGGTCGTTCCATCGAATAGCCGGACGGTGGCGCGTGGGCGAGTGGGATCGGTCATCGCAAAAAGAATATCGGGTCTACCGTCGACGTCGTAATCGGCGATATCTAGGTCCGTAAACAAATTGCCACCGTATTCGTCACACGCAGGATTGCCGGTCCCAAGCTGAGGGCCGGAGCTCCATAGAACCTCGGTCGAATCGCCCACCACTTTGGCCAACTCCAAGACCTGAACGACGGCGCCATCGCATTCATCGGAATCGGCAGACCGCGCCTCGCAAATATAGGCTGTGTAGGTTTCGCCGCCGTACTCAAAGCCCATAAAGCCGTGCCCATCGGGCGTAGTGACCTTGGACTCGGTCGGTCCCATGCTTCCCAATCCAAGATGTTTTCGCACCTCTGGAGAGTCGGTTGCGACCGAGCATTTCAACATGGGCTCCGCCGCCGTGTCCGCCTTCTTAAGTGGGGGAATGGCGTGCTCTGACGACTCCTCCAACGTGCCATTTTGTTCGACAGCCTGACCGTGATCCACCGCGACGTCCTTCGCTGATTCCGCAACCTGCCCTGAATCACCGGTTGTTGGAGCTGCGCTTGAAGCGCAAGACACGGTAAACGCGCAAACTAAAATTGAAAAACGTCGCATGGGGCCTCGTCGGGTAGGGGACGGTTAGTGATTATCACAAAGCGTAAACGCCATCCACGGCGGACCTGTACATCGTTTACCACTCGGCTGGTGAAAAGCTCGAGAATCTAATCTGCATATAAACGGGACGAGCCTTCACGCTTTTATGGGTCGCCGAAGTAGGGTTAGTATCTCGGAAACACCTGGCGACCTGGATTCGAGAACCGCATGAAATACGCCCTACTCCTTTCTGGGTTGCTCGCCGCTTGTGAGCCGCAACCCACGTCTGACGCGAGCGCGACAGACACCCAAACGATTCACCCCGGGGATCCTGTGACTCAAAAGCCCGTTGACCCAGACAAGAAGCGCCCTGTCCAGAGACCATCGAATGTTGATGAAGCCGCGGTGCCGTTCGAGCCCATTATGTTGGAAAACGAAGACCATCCGGCCGTTACCAAAATCATCTACACCGAGGCCAATGGTTCGCTGCCGCCTCCATCGCAGTATTCGAATGACTTTGAGTTGACGGCCAAGGATGCGCCAAACTTCCAAGCCCTGGTGGACGCGGCCCTGGATGACACCCGCGTCAATGATGCTGTCAGTCTGCGGGGGTACATGGTTTTGCAATTGAACGGCGATCCGCGGGCCGCACGGGTTCGCGCGGTCAGCGACAAGGACGTTCATCCCAAGGGGGGGCAGTCCAACACTGTCAAATTTGAGCTGAAAGATGGGCGCGAATTCGAAGTTTCAAATTACGCGGAGCGGTTGAGCGGCGCTGCATTGGATGATTTGAAGCAAGCTGCGCGGGCACAGGGTCAAAGCTCAGGACTACCGGAACGTCGTTGAATTTCGGAGCCTCGCAATTCCGAGCAATTAGCGTCTACATCAGCTCCAACCCCACTTAGAGGTCCATCGAAAAACGATGGCTATGCTAGCTTGCGGACAACTAATCCTTGAGGTTTCTGTGCATTTACGTTCATTTATCGCAACCTGTTTGGTTCTCACGCTTTTTGTCGGAACACCGGCCTTTGCGGCCGGCCCTCCGAATCCAACGGCAAGTTACCCGCCGTCGGTGACTCTGGTTCCGGTGGCTGCTGCAGACACGATCCAGCAGGTTTTGGACAGCCAAGGGGCGGTTCGACTTGAGGATGCCGACTACAGTTCCGCACCTGCCATCACGCTGCGATCAGGGCAGCAGCTCTATGGATTGGGCGCCTCGGGGCCCGTAATCACGATCGAGCCCGGCGCCAATGGCGTAGTCCTTTCAAATATCAGACCTGCGAGGCTAGAGTTTCCCGCTTCGAGTCTTGTCACCCACCATAACCTCTTTTTCGAGATCGGCGGCGACGTCGTGGCCATTGGGGCGACCCTGGAAGAGAACGTCTTTCTGGGCCTTGAAAACGGCACGATCCATATCGACAACACCAATGGGGGCTGGGCAAAAAATAATCGATTTATTCGAATCCGCGCCCATGCCTTGAAGCCTCTTCTGACGATGAAGGGAGATCCGCAGCTGCAGTCCACCGGGAACGTGTTCCTTTGGGGCAATCAGCTGACGCAACCCGAAGGCATGGTCGATATACGGTCCCAGGCGCAGGTGTCGTTTGTGGGATGGGATGACGAGGCTTACGCAGACATCACGACCGACCCAATTTACCGTTTTGAGGATATCGGCACTCTTCGCATGTGGAGCATGAACGGAGCGAGCACGACGACCACCATGCCGCTTTTCGATATCGATGCGACCGACTTGCTGATGGTTAACGTCACGATGATCAGCAGCCACCCCACCCGAATTGTGTTGCGACCTGGAGTCGAAAACGCGTTTTGGATGGATGCGGCCACACCGATGGAAGACCAGAATCCGACAGGTGTGCGGATCGGCTCCCGCACCGGGCAAAATAACAACACGGGCTCCTCGATGGATGATCACGGCGTCGCCCTGACGGGGCCACTGCCTGCGGATTCAGGAGCCGCACTTCATAGTTTATTCGACCGGCCGAGTGTTCCTTGGGAGCGACCTACCTTCGGCCCCGAGCCCGATCCTGCTGGCCCAGATTGGCGGCTCGCCCTGCCTACGGCCACAGATTCGACGGCGGCGATTCAGGCGCAGATCGATGCCAACGAGACCGTGGTGCTTGGACCTGGAGTTCATTACATCTCGGCTCCATTGAAATTCCATAGCGGCACCAAGATCATTGGCAGCGGCGTCGATGTCACCGCCATCGTGGCGTTGGACCCAAGCATCGACATGATCATTGATTCGGGGACGGAAAGTGGCACCCGAGCGCGCTTTCAGATCCTCGATTTAACGTTACAGGGCGGGACCAACGGCGTGCATTTATTTGCCGAAGGTGATTTTCGCCAATATTCGGTATTTCTGCTTTCGAATGTGGCGTTTCGGGACTTTTCGAATGCCGGCTTTTTCATCGACCAAATCTTCGGGTTAGACAACGGGTTATTGCACAACGTGGATTTCATCGGAAATAGCACGGGCTTCAAACAATACGTCGATCGCACGGCTGACCCCGCTGGAAGTAATAGCGGCTACATGGACAAGGTCACGTTCCACCATAATCGTTTTCTTCGAAACGGAATTGGTGCCGACCTCCCGGCCCATCGCGCAAATAATCTGGATTCATTTATTTCTTCGTTGTTTCAGGACAATACAGACCGCGCGGTTTTCGCTACGTCCGCCAACGACATGCAGTTGGTCAACAGTGATTTCATCAATAATGGCGGCACGCCGTCGGTGATGGGTGTGACCGACGTGATCAGTTGTTATTTCCGCTCCGACGAGCGTGGAATTGCCATGCTGGGAGGCCGTGAACTGCAAATCGAAGGGTCGCGTTTTGAAGCGGGCACGTCGACGACCGGCAAGGTTTTCGAGAATTCAGCGGACACATTTTTTGCGGCTAATAATGCCTGGGCAAACTTCTCGTTCGCTTTTATGGCGAACTCGACAAGTGACGGGATGGATCTGGGAAATATCCAATTCGGCGTGTTCATGAACAACGAACTCGGAGCCCGGCCGGACCTGAGCAAACCGTCGGTCTTCGCGTGGCAGGGGGACGTGACTGTTATCGTGGACGGCGCTGTGGAAGACCCCACGCCGCAATTGCTGACCGGTGTGAGCTTCGCCGAAGATACCGACCCCGATCTTGATGCCGGTACCGACTCCGACGCGGGCTTCAATCCTGGAGCAGACGCGGGACCGGGGACCACAGACGCGGGACCGGGGACCATAGACGCGGGCAACGATTTGGGCACCTCTGCGCAGATTCCTACCGGCGAAGATGACGGGTGCGGTTGCTCCTCGAGCGGCGACGCTGGCCTACCGTGGCTGGCGGTGTTTGGTCTTTTCTTCTTGGTGCGCCGTCGACGTTGAACGAGCGCCTCCGGCTCGCCGATTCACGCTGCGGTAGCATAAACACTTGAATAATTCCCTTCCGCATTGCAGGTGTTGGACAGCCGAGTCCGTTCGCCCGGAGTGACGCAAACTGCGGTCGACTCAGCGGTCCCAGCATGGATTGGAAGCTCACAAAAGCTGCGATCCAACCATTGCCGTCCGCGTCGGCTGCGCCCGTGGGGGTTTGGGCGCAGGCCAAGTCGGCTGGAATACAAAGTGTGACTGGCGTCGGGCAAGTCTCTCCGGCGCTCCAAGTCTGGGCCCGACAAAATTGGCATAATTATTTATAGTGTGGGCGCGCTTACGGCGTCATTGACTGCCAACCGTAAGTCGCAATGCAGGCAGGAGGATGCCCGCGGACCAAATCATAACTGCCAACCGCTCACCCCACCAAATGCCAGATTTGGGCGACGGTGAAACACAGCCCGAACCCAAGGAAGAGGGGCATCAACGTCGCAACGGCAGTCCATTTGAGGCTGTGGGTCTCTTTCCAGATCGTAAAGATCGTGGTCGAACACGGATTATGAACCAGGCTAAATAACATCAGGTTCAAGGCCGTCAGCAGCGTCCATCCGCTCGCCCGCAACAACTCGCCGGTTACAGCCGTCGAGTCGAGCTCGAACATCACACCCGCGCCGTGCCCAACGCCCGCCGCACCAGTCACCAAAACCGTGAGCATCAGAATCGTCGGGATTACGATTTCATTGGCGGGAATCGCCACAATATAGGCCAATAAAATCAGGCCACTTAGGCCCAAAGCCGCACCAAAGGGATCCAAGAACCCTATAATATGCTGCGCCAACGTCGTATTTCCGACCATGATATTCGAGACCAACCAAATCACCGCTCCCGCAGGCAGGGCAAAGACGATCGCACGACGTAGAACCAGTAAGGTTCGGTCGATAAGCGAAGTGTAGATGGTCTGCATCACGCGTGGCGGACGATATGGCGGCAATTCCAGACTAAAGGTCGAGAGCTCGCCGCGAAGCATCGTGCGTGAAAGCGCCCAGGACACAACGAAGGTCAGGAAGACGCCGAGCAATGCGACCCCGACCACGGCCATTGCGGAAACCACACCGGCTAGATGGGCGGGTACTAATCCGCCAAGGAAGATGCTCGCGATCAGGATCTGCGTGGGCCAACGGCCATTACAGAGTGCAAAATTATTCGTGATAATCGCAATTAAACGCTCGCGGGGGGAATCAATGATTCGAGTAGCCACTACGCCAGCAGCGTTGCAGCCAAAACCCATCGCCATCGTCAAAGCCTGCTTGCCGTGGGCGCCAGCGCGACTAAAAGTTTTGTCCAGATTAAAGGCAACGCGTGGCAGATAGCCAAAATCTTCGAGCAGGGTAAATAGCGGGAAAAATATCGCCATCGGGGGCAACATCACGGCGATGACCCAGGCGGTCGACAAATACATACCGTCGACCAAAAGCCCGCTCATCCACCACGGCATTCCAATTCCCACAGCCCCGGCCTTGAGCAGGGGATGGAGGGTTCCAATCAGCAAATCCGCCAACAACGCCGAGGGCACGTTCGCCCCGGAAATCGTCAGCCAGAACACGCCAATCAAAAGCATGAGCATGATTGGGAAACCAAAAATCCGGCTGGTCAGCAGGCGGTCGAGGCTTCGGTCAAAATCAAAAGAAGCCTTTTGTCCGCCCTGGTCGACGACCCTTGATGCGATGTCCGTCGCCTGCTTGTAGATTTCCTCCACAAGCGTCTGGTGAAGTTTGTGACCCACTTCTTCGCGATACGTGTTCGAAGCATCAAGCAGCAAGGCCGCATCGCCTTGGGCAGATTCTAGCGGCGAGCGTTCGAGCATCATGTTTCGCAATTCCCCATTGCGAACAGCGTCTTCGATCCGCATATCGCCATCAAGCAAGCGAATAGCCACCCATTGGGCGTTTGGAATGCCTGGGAACGCCTGAACGACCCGCTCAGTCATCTGAGAAATGATCGTTTTTAATTTATGTTCGGGTTTCACGCGCAGCGGCTGACATTGAAAGGTCCCGGTCGCGACTTCGTGCAACGCGCGGTTCAGGTCCTCGATTCCTTTGCCATAACGAGCCGATGCTGGGACGACGGGCACACCCAAGATCCGCGACAGCGCACGGTCGTCGACTGCGATGCCTTTTCGCTCGGCTTCATCCACCAGATTCAGGCACACAACCACGCGGTCGGTGATTTGAAGGACCTGCAAAACCAGATTTAGATTTCGTTCTAAGCAGGTGGCGTCGACCACGACGATCGTGACGTCGGGCTGCCCAAAGAGCAGGAAGTCGCGCGCGACTTCCTCGTCAGAGCTGGTCGAAAGCAAGGAATAGGTTCCTGGCAAATCGACGATTTTGTAGCGCCGGCTGGCAAACTCAAATCCGCCTTCGGCCCTCACTACGGTTTTGCCAGGCCAGTTGCCCGTATGCTGACGCAAGCCAGTCAGCGCATTAAAGACGGTACTTTTTCCCGTGTTGGGATTTCCGGCGAGCGCGACCACAAATTCTGCTTCGCTGAGGTCGACGCCAAGGCGTACGAGGTGTCCTGCGCGATAGGCCGGACAGGTTTCACAGGATGACGCGGCTCCACTCATGATGCCACCTTCTCGACAAGGATCAATTCCGCCTGAATCTTGCGCAATGCCACCAAGGTCTGCCGGACGCGATAGGCCGTGGGGTCACCACCCGCACTTCGGAACTCTGCGGTTATTTCTGTGCCAGGTGTCAGACCGAGGTCCATCAGGCGGTCTCGTTCGACTTGAACAAAACCATGGGTCAATTCCACGATCCGAGCGTGTTCACCGACCTTCAGAGAGTCCAGCGTTTGTGCACTCGTGTGCGTTTCGTCTGCGTTATTCATAAAGTTATACCAGCCTCATTACAAACTTAGGCCAGACTAACTCTAGTCACGTTCGCGAGGTTGTTCAAGCAGGATTGCGACGCAAAAGCCGTGCAGTTCTGGTTTCACCCCTTGCATTTACGATTAGAAATTCTTTGGTCCTGAGCGAATCGCAGATCCCCGAGGACCAATCCCAAAGCCAGGCTGGAGCCTGGCGGACCAATCGCGAGGCCGGACCACGTTCTATCAGGTCTCGATGCTGATGGTGTGCAGGCCGGCGAGGTCGCCACAGGAGGTGCGACCGACGATGAAGATGTGGACCTGAATTTCGCCAATTCGCACGACACGAAGGTCCGTCAAATTGGCTTCCATGCTGGCTCGGATCAATTTTAATTGAGCGGCCTGTTCGACATAATATGGGTCTTCATCGGGCTCGACGGTGGTTCTACGGTCGAACCATTCGTCGAAATCAACGGACTCGATCGGACCGGTTGCGCCCAAGGTCTGAGCCAAGACGGCGTCATCCGAAATTGAATCGGCAGCGCCTGCGTGGAAAATGGAATCGTAAGGATAATCGCTCTCACTCGTGTACCAGAGGCCGCGAGAGACGTTCTCGAACTCGGTGACAAGGCCGTCGCAGGACGTCTGACACGTCAAGTGATCGGTGCTGCCATAATAACGAACACTTTGGGGGCGAAGATTTGGCTTCTGGAATTGAACCAACGTCCAAGCAGGCGCGGAAGGTACGCCGACGGCGCAGTTATCTGGAAGAACTTCACGTGTCACTACTTGAAGACTCTTTCCTGTGCTCGACAAACGCAGGCTCTCGATATCTGCATAAACACCGACCGCATCAGGTACGCCAGCGGAGTAAAATACCATCCAGTTTTCCGAAAAGTCTGCCCAGCCTGGTGGATCGACACCAAATACGCTTTTGAAGGACGCATCCGACGAGATCAATCGGCGTTGCGGCGTCATGGCGCGGTCGGCACTCGGCACAAACCCTTCAAACTCTTGAAAAGTGATCGACGGGGCGTCAGCTGGCCCAATTTGGGGCGATTCGCCTTCTACAAATTGTTCGTCAATCGACGTCGGTTCTGGATCATCGCCACAAGCGAATAAAAATAGTGCCGAAAAAACTAAAAGACCGCGCATGAAGCCTCCACATGATGCGCCAAGCCTTTAACAAATCATCGCGGCTTTGTCGATGTATGGACAGAACTTAGGCAACCAGCGACCATGTCGAAAACCGAAGGAGCCTCATGGAAACGCCAGAAAAAGCACGCAATACCACCTTCATCATCATCGCTGTGGTGGTTGGGCTCTTTTTGCTCTGCTCGTGTGTTTGTGCCGGATTTACTTTGATTGGGGTTGGCGGGGTCTCGCAGCAGATCATCTCCGCCCCAAAATCTTATTATGAAGAATGCCAGTCACTAACCGATTCGAGCCAGTGCCAGCAATGCTGCAAACTTCATGGTCATAACGGAAATATGCAGGGCGCGATGTTGAATGATTTCGGTCACACCTGCGGATGTCTTTAGACTTGGCGGGACCAATTGGGAATCGCAAGGCCAGGCTGGAGCCTAGTGGACCAGTCGCAAGGCCCGCAGACCAGTCGCAAGGCCAGGCTGGAGCCTGGCGGACCAAGCACAACGATGGCGTTAAACTGCAAGCCGCTCACCGCTCACCGCTCACCGCTCACCGCTCACCGCTCACCGCTCACCGCTCACCGCTCCGCCAAAAAAAAAAGCCCGGCGTTGGCCGGGCTTTCTTGAGCATCATCAACGATTAACGTCGTCGTTTGCGTGAGATGGCAAGGAAGCCGAGTGCGGCAATCATCCATGACATGTCGGTAGGGGCGCCATCGGCCGAGTTACATGCGCAACCTGATCCCTTCAACTCCGCGGTTGGGCCACTCACGTCCGCTTCAGCGTCGGCTGCCATGTCGGCGACACCCGTATCTGCACCTGCATCACCGGTATCATTGCCTGCATCGTCGCCGGTATCGCTACCAGCATCGCCAACATCGCTGCCCGCGTCGCCGGTATCGTTGCCCATGTCTTCACCAACGGGCTCAAGGCACTCGCTGTTGCGACATTCGAATCCATCTTGGCAATCCGCAGTGTCTACACAGGCCGTCTGACACGCAGCTGAGTCACAACGGTACGGAGCACAATCGATTGCCCCTGTGACTTCGGGAGTACACGTACCCGTCGCATCACATGCACCGGCGAGGACACTGAGTCCGTCGGCTGAACACGCGGTCAATGGGCAAGCAGTTCCCACGGCAGCATTTGAGTAGTCGGCGTCGTCGGTGGCCGAGTCACAGATACGGCAGCTTGCGTTTGGATCCAGGTCTCCATCTGCAACACAGGTATTGGTGATCAAACATCCGGTAGCCAGTGTGTTTTCGCAGACGCCAGCATTGCAGGCATCAGTAGTACAACTCAGCGCGTCGTCGGTGCAGGCACTTCCGTCAGCGAGAGGGGTGAAGACACACCCAAGTGTCGGATCACAGGTGTCTCCTGAACACGAATTACCGTCGTCACAGACGACTGCAGCCGTTCCAGCACATACGCCGGCGGCACATAGATCGATGTCGGTACATGCGTCCGCGTCATCACAAGCTCCGCCCTCGTTGACCGGTGAGGTTCCACACGCCCCAGTGGTCGCGTCACAAACACCGACAACACAGGCTGAGTTCAAACCACTGCAATCAACCGCAGTTCCGCCGCAAGATCCGGCGGTGCAGGTGTCTCCTGAAGTGCAGGCAACGCCGTCATCACAACCGGTTCCATCGAGTCGATTGACCGCAGCGCAAGACCCGTCAGTCAGGTCACAAACACCAACGGTGCACTCGGTATCAAACTGTGCACACGAGACCGCCATGCCGGTGCAGATGCCGCCGCCATTACACATCCCGTTATTCGTGCAGAGATCTCCACCACATGCCGTGCCCTGTGGCTCAGGATTCGCTGGGATACAAACGTCGTTGGCCTCGTCGCATGCCGTGCCCGAGAAACACTCGGTGGCAGCGCTGGAACAATCCAATGGCGCTCCGCCGCAGGTCCCGGCACCGTCACAGGTGTCGCCGGTGGTGCAGAAGAGCCCGTCATTACATGCCGTGGTTGCAGCCACCGCCGACCAGTCAGTCTGATCGCTTGCTGCATTACACACTTCACACGAATTCGCGGGATTCAATGTCCCGTCGGGGTAACAGGTGTTGCTGATCAAACAGCCTGCAACAGCAGCCTGCGCACAGACCCCTGACTGACACGAATTCGTGACACACGCCGGTCCAATGATCGTACAAGCTGCACCTTCTCGAGGCACCGAATCGAACTCACAGGCACCAGTGGTGGTGTTGCAAGTGTCGGCGGTGCATTGGTTTCCATCTGAACAGACGGTGGTGGTTGTTGGTGTACAAACACCGGCCTGACAGGTGTCGGTCAACGTACATGCGTTTCCGTCATTACAAGCCGTCCCATTGGAAATCGGCGACCAAGCCGTCGTCGAAAGTGTGAGGTTGCACACCTCACACGCGTTCGCGGGGTTGGCCGCACCGGCGGGGTAAAAAACACCGCCAATATTGCAGTCACGCACGCCAGCAAACGCAAACACGGCACCCACAGCGGCAGGCGACGAATCTGGATACCCAAATCCTGCGGCCAGCACGTCATCGATACCGTCTCCGTTCAGGTCCGCGCCGCTTGCCACCGCATAACCTAAATAGGCGCCAAGAGCGTTGGATTCAAAAGTCGAGATGCTCGTGGTCGCAATGCCAGCGGCCGTGCCTTGAAAAATCTGAATCCGGCCTTCGTTGACTTCAGGATTTGTATATTGATAGGCACCAACGATGATATCATTAAAACCGTCACCATTTAGATCTCCAGCTGCCACCGCAGTCCCAGCGCGACTGTTAGCTTGGCCGCCTCCTACGATGGTTGGAACGATTTGAAGACCGGTTGCGGATCCGTAATAAACAAAAGCCCCGCCTTCTTGACTAAGCGTGCCGGTGTAAAAACTGGTCCCAACAACAATGTCGGTAAAGCCGTCATTATTGATGTCGCCAGCATTTGCTAACGCGCTACCCATTCGGGCATTCGTCGATCCGCTCGAAATCCGTTGCGGCACTCCAATTCCGGCTGCGCCCCCTAGGTAAATGTTGAGCGCTCCCTGATTTGCAGTGGGCACATCATATGATGATGAGGCAATTATCAGATCGTCACAGCCACTAATTCCGACCACGTCACTATTGATGTTGGCCATCGTAACCGCTGAACCGAAATTTTCGGCGCTACCCAATCCGCCACTCAAGATGGTGGACGGTATGATCGGGAGCCCAGTCGCTGAATTGAGATAAACACGAACCTTACCGTCTCCACTGCTTTCGTTGACGGACGCAATCACGACGTCGTTAAGACCATCGCAATTCAAGTCTCCAACGCTCGAAATCTGACTGCCAAAACCATTCACTACAGTTCCTTCAACATCCCAAATCGGTGTTGTAGGAGGCAAATCTCCACCCGCAAAAATGACAACGCGCCCCACATTTGATCCCGCGACACCATCCCACGTGGCTGAGGACGTCGCAAAATCGTCGATCCCATCGTTATTAATATCCCCCACGATTCGCAGCGCCGTCCCAAGCGAAGCAGCACTTTGATTGGATTCATACCCCCAAGTTGCAGTTGACTCGATTCCTGTAGGGGTTCCTTTAAATAGGAGTATTCGACCCTCTTGGGATTCAATATTACCATAGCGTTGCTGTGCAACCAGAACATCCGCGAGCGCATCTCCGGTGACGTCTCCTGCTTGGACCTTAAATCCAAATCGACCTCCGGTTTGGTCTCCGAACTGCAGCCAAAATGGCGTCGTGGCAATGGGGTCGATCGTAATCGGATATATTGCGTTGGAGTCGTCGACTTCCATCTTGAACGAGTCGCCCTCGGCTTTTACCGAGATCGGAAGTGCCTTTCGATTGGCATCCCAGGCTTGGAAGGTATTCCATTGAAAACGATAATCCTTTCCGGTCGAAACCAAGACCGTTCCGTCTTTCAACACGTGGTCATGGCCCTTGGACCGCAACGTGAGTGTGATCGGGTCGTTGCCGGTTGGGCGAGCCTTGAGAACAAAGCTCAAAGCCATCCCGTCCGGACGATGTGTGAATCGCTGTTTCACGTCTTTCCGGTTCAACCATAAGTCCGATCCAAGTCGCGTGACCTGACTTGCCCCCATCTCAATATCTTTACCATCGCGAGATAATCGCGGTGAAACCTGATACTCAAATTTTGAGTCCGACGAGGCACCTTGAACAAAAGAAAACCCGCCATCCCAGCCAATTCGAATATCATAACCAAGGCCCAGTACGGTGGCGGTGGCGTGATCCTCAAAAATATCAAAGCTGCGTAGGTCGATGGAGTCAACGCCTCGTTCCATATGAACTGTTTTTTCAACGGCTTGGATGGTGGTTCTTGCGGTGGAGGTCTCGTCCTCGCCACAGCCTGCAATAAAAAACAAACCAACTATCGATAAGACACACAAAAAAGAATTTTGATTCACCACTGATTCCTCACCAAAACTAATCGCGGAATGCTTGCTCCGGCACCGCTCGCATGTTCACATAGAATCGGTGTTTTTTGCAACTGATTGAGTGATTCCATGGATTTCCTTATTAGCTGGACGCTAGGCGATCAAGCGTCCTCCAAACTTCCAAACGCCCCCGCCGGCATTAGCCTTGATGTGTTTGCATCCCCACAGGCCGGCGATGTCTTGTTGGAGATAGGCAGCTTGGAGTCTTCCAATGCGGGAGTCTGGTGGGACCCAAACACGCTAGAACTTTGTGTTCGCCGTGATCTCTTGGGCCGTTATCCCATGGCTTGGTGCCTTCACGAAGGCACTCTTTTTGTCGCAAGCGATGTGACGCTTTTACCCGAAGGTCGTCTGTTCAATTGGAGCCGAATCTCAAAATGGCTCGAAAACACGAACGACGCCGGCATCGACGACTTTTTCGAAGGCACTTTTCGAATACTGCCTGGTGCGACTATTCGTTGGAAAAGCCCACAGAATTACACTCTGACCGAACAAAGAATAGAGTTCGGGACCTGTCTTGATGTTCTTGAACTCGAAAAAATGGTCGTTGAGGCTCTTGAAATAACTTTGAGCGAGGTCTCAAACCCCGCTCTCATGCTCTCGGATGGCCTCGACTCAAATCTGATCGCGGCGTTTTTGCGAAAACACGGCCCATTTGTATCCTCGACGATGACGAGTGGACTAGACGGCGTCTGCCGCAACGACCTTTTACATCTATTAGCGGGCCACCTAGATATCCCACTATACTTTTTTGATATTGATCCGTTTATGCCCTTTTTAGAGTCATCGCCTTGGACCGATGCTCCTCGTTCAGGCGTGACTCAATACCCGGGCAAGGCATACGAAAAGCCTTATGCTGATGATCTTCAGGCACGTTTTTCACCCGATGTGATCCTAAGCGGATTTGGCGCGGACCAATTTTTCTATCGGACGCCCCACATGCTTGTTCGATGGGGAATCGCGCATGCGGATGAAGCCGCCATCGAAAGTGGCATTGCAGCGCTTTCAAAAAGACAAACCGCGGCGCTTCCCTTTCTACAATCAACCTTCTGGCGTCGTCTTCGTTTCAGAGAACGAAATTCATGGGATTCTCCTGTGGCGTTTCTCAAGAGTCCGGTGTTTGAACGCCACGAACCTTATTTTCTTTTGACCTGGTCTTGGGAGGCTGCCATGAGGTCGTTGCGAGAAAGCGAGCGATCAGTCGACTGTTCTACCATTCTGCCGCTTGCCAACGAACGAATGTTTGAAGTTATTCGAGGTTTCAGCAATGCTCTACATTTTGGTCGAATCAACAAGCCAGTTTTGCGCAGAGTCGCCTCGAAAGTACTGCCAAAACATATCGCAGCGGCTCCGAAAAGCACTTCGTTCACCCCTCTATTTGACTTTGCTATGAGATACATTAGTCAGAAACACATCATGGCGTCCTTAGGCCCTCTCGACAAAATCATAAAATCAACAGCGGCCATTTCCCATTTTTCTGAACAGGGTGCAATCTTTCGGAAAACACGATACCTTGTAACAGGCGAGGTCGTTCTCAACACGATCTGAACATAATTAGGAGACATAATATGGAGTCGTTTGAAGTCCTTCCAACGCCACCCACAAAACAACGTTATGAGTCGCCCAAAGTTTGTAGTTTGGGTCAATTAAACACACTCATTCGTGGTAGTGGTTCAAGTGATTTTGACAGTAATGCACCAAGCGGCCCGCCTTCGTGCGGCGGAGGAAACGAAATAGATTTAAATGGTGATTGTCTGTGATGAGGCGCGCGTCTCATCTTCATCTGGAAGCCTTTGAGAGTGGAGCCCTGCTCGTAGACCTTAAAGGAAATCAGCTGCACGAGACGAACCGAGTTGGCCGACGAATTTTCGAGCTTTTAGAGGTTCGTCGAACACGCGAAGAAATTATCATGACTTTAACATCAGAATTTGACGTGAATGACACTCTTCTGACCGCTGATGTCGACGGGTTCCTAGAAATTCTGTCCCAAAACGATTGGTTAGAATTCCCGTGAGTTTTTTTGGGGTCGATTGGGATTTAACTTCTCGGAATCCCCTCGCGCGTATTGATGTCACGCTCCAAGACATCCTCTCGGACACCAGTGATCCACAAAACCTTCTTCATTACGCCGCTGAACCCACTGGCGAATACCTGACGATAAAAGGTACAGAAAGTGGTTTTTGCTGGCAGATGGGGGCCCATCTTGCGCAGTCACACAACGATAGCTTAACCATAAGTTCGGCGGCGTTTGAATCCCCCTTTTTTGAACGTGCGGTCATCCCCACCATCGCGCTCCTAAAATCAGAGACCACGTTTGCTCTTCACGGCTCCGCCGTTGGCCAAACCAATTCCGTGGTGTTTATCGGTGAAAGCGGGGCGGGTAAGTCGTCTACGGCTCACGCGATCGCCTCCAAATTCAAGGCCGACCTTTTGGCCGACGACATCACGCTCATTGATACGTCGGGAACCATCCACCCCGGCCCCTCATGGGTCTGGTTATGGCAGCCAGGCATTAAGGAAAAGCAGCGGGTGCAGATCGTGCGTGAGTCGTCAGATTCTCGTCCCGTCGCCGTGATCGTGTACCTGTCGCGCGGCGCCCCCATCGCTAGGCAGCTTTCGCCGATCGAAGGCGCAACACGCGTTCTTGGAAGCCTGTTTCGCTTCTCTCACCACCCAACAAGCACCAAACGCTTCCTGACCGGTGCAGCCCAATTGGCTCGGACCACTCCGATCTGGCATTTCCAGTTTACGACCGACGATTCTGGTGAGCCCGTGCATGTGGACACCCTCTTTGAGCTGATCAAAGAGTGGTTATGATCCGCCTCCACCTCGCAGTGGCTATCCTTGCGGGTTATTTCCACCTCCGCCTCGCCTCATGCACTCTTCTAGAAGCGCTCGCCGAGATCCCGACCTTGTCGTCTTCGCCGGGTGAAATCGAACTCGGCGAGTTAGAACGTGCCTGTTTACGTATACGATCGCGCTTGGGACTTCCCTGTCTGCCCACCGCGATGGCTGCCCGCTCCATCCTAGCGATGTCTGGGCAATCCTGCCGGCTTGTGATGGGGGTAGATCCGGGTAATGTGATGGACGGTCACGCATGGCTCGTCATCGGCGATCAAGAAATCCTCAGAGGTACCCGGCAATGGCGACAGGTTTGGCAGGAAGAGTAGATCGCTTTCGTGCTCTCCCAACCGCGATCATCGACGCTCGTTTGACTCGCCAGTTGGCGACGACCCGACCCACACTCGACGAGACTCTGCGTTGGGCGGTGCAACTCAACGTCACAAAGGTGCTCTTAGACCTCTTTCCAGAGGCGTTGATCCTGAAAGGACAGCCGCTGGCTGTGCTCAGTGTGCCGAATCCCCCAACACGTTGGATGTCCGACATCGATTTCCTGATCGACGAACAAGACGTCGACGCAGCCATTCTAAAACTAGAAGGCATCGGCTTTGTTCAAGCTTCAGAAGTGACCACGTGGGCCTATAACCAAATCATGTTCACTCATCCCCAGTGGAACACGACGGTCGAGCTGCACTGGCGCCTGGCCATGCCCATGTTCCCCTGTCCTTCTTATCAAGAGCTAAGCAGCAGAAAGGCCACGATCAAGATCGGTGACGTTGCGGTCCCCACGCTGAGCCTGGAGGACACGGTGATCCACCTAGGTCTGCATCTTATTCAGCATCTGGGCGAACCGCGTATTGCGATCGACCTAGCTGGTCTCCTCGATCGGCATTCAGACAAGTTAGACTTCTTCCGACTCAGAACCATCGCTGCGCACTACGGCTTGGAACGGATCGTCGAGCTCGCAATGGCCACCGCAGATCCCGATCACCCTACAGACGATGTTATGGCGCGATCCATCGCCAGATCGCTGTGGGAGCTTTGGCGCGAAGGTTCGGTTCGAACACCCCATAAAGCCACCGACTACCCACTCCAAATGGCCACAGGCCTACTCCTGACGCGAGATAGAGGCCGTGCGATGGCAGTGGGCGTCATCACAGGCTTCTACCGCGTTGGAAATAATCACGGCCCCACACTCGCCAGATTCCTTCATTTAAATGTTAAAGGCTTGACACTCCACTGACCCTCATTATACTCCCGCGCTCCACAGAGTACTCATTGTGCCTCTGGACAAGCATTTCCGCGTTATGCGGTTAGATCGAAATAACACTGGCCCCTCACGGGGCGAATTGCAGGGTAAACATGCCAACGATCAATCAGCTCGTTCGCAAATCGCGCGTCAGAGCGAAAGATAAAACCGACGCACCGGCACTTAAAGCGTGCCCACAAAAACGTGGCGTTTGTACTCGTGTGTACACAACGACCCCTAAAAAGCCGAACTCGGCCCTTCGTAAGGTGGCACGTGTCCGTCTTTCGAATGGTATGGAAGTTACGAGCTACATCCCGGGAGAGGGACATAACCTTCAGGAACACAGCGTCGTGCTGATTCGTGGTGGACGTGTCAAAGACCTTCCTGGTGTTCGTTACCACATCATCCGCGGCACGCTCGATGCTATCGGCGTTCAAAAGCGTCGCCAGGCACGAAGCAAGTACGGAACGAAGAAGCCACGCTAAAGTCATCATTGGCTGTACGCGGCTAAACACTTGAGAGCTCAAAATGCCAAGACGTAGAGAAGTTGCCAAGCGCCCGATCATTCCCGATCCGAAGTACCACGACAAACTCGTGACCACGTTCGTGAACGCGATGATGAAGGGTGGCAAGAAGTCCATCGCCGAGTCGATCCTTTATCGGACGCTCGACATCATCGAAGAGCGCACTGCTGAAGATCCCTTGAAGATCTTCAAGAAGGGCCTCGACAACTGCCGTCCTTCGGTTGAAGTACGTTCACGCCGCGTCGGTGGGTCAACCTATCAGGTTCCCGTCGAAGTGCGTCCAGAGCGTCGTACAGCACTCGCCATTCGTTGGTTGCTCTCCGCTTCACGCGGTCGCGCCGAGAAGACGATGGTCGAGCGTCTTGCGAACGAATTGATTGACGCTACGAATAATCGCGGAAACGCCATTCGTAAGCGTGAAGAAATTCACCGTATGGCAGAAGCTAACAAAGCGTTCGCTCACTACCGCTGGTGATCAGATGGCCGGGCTTTTGTCCGGTCAATCTCGTCTAAGTCCGGTCGGTACAATTCGAACTTGATCGACATCCCCGTCTGCCTCGTGTATGCGGGGATGACTTGTTTCTAAAGGCAGGTGCATCGTGGCACGGACGACCCCAGTTAAACGTGTTCGTAATATCGGTATCATGGCTCATATTGACGCCGGGAAAACCACTACGACCGAACGCATTCTCTACTACACCGGAAAGTCTCATAAGATCGGCGAAGTGCACGATGGTGCCACCGAAATGGACTGGATGGACCAGGAACGTGAGCGCGGGATTACGATCACCAGCGCGGCCACCACGTGTTTCTGGACCCACGGAAAAGAAAGTCACCGTATCAACATCATCGATACTCCCGGCCACGTCGACTTCACGATGGAAGTCGAACGTTCATTGCGGGTGCTCGACGGTGCGATCGGTGTGTTTGACGCCGTTGCGGGCGTGGAGCCTCAATCCGAAACCGTTTGGCGTCAGGCCAATCGATACAACGTTCCGCGGATCGCTTTCATCAATAAGATGGACCGAATCGGCGCCGACTACGAAAACTGCATTCAAATGATGATCGATCGTCTCAAGACGCGTCCGGTCAAAATGCAGATTCCTGTCGGTTTGGAATCGGATTTCCTGGGTGTGATCGACCTTCTCGAAATGAAGTCGATCATCTGGAGAGACGAGACGCTCGGCGCGCAATTCGACTTGGAAGACATCCCCGAAGAGTATTTGGACGAAGCGCAAGCGGCTCGAGAAGAACTGATCGAAGCGGCCGCCGAATACGACGACGCGATCATGGAAGCCTTCCTGGAAGGCGCCGACGTCAGCTCCGACGTCCTGCGAGCCGCGATCCGAAAAGGGACGTTGACCCTGGAAATCGTGCCCGTATTTTGCGGCTCAGCTTTCAAGAATAAGGGAGTTCAACCTTTGTTGGACGCCGTTGTGCTTTATCTGCCATCGCCCGAAGACGTCGCGCAGATTCGCGGAGTCACGGTGGCCGCGGCTCAACGAGTCTCGGAAGTTAAAGGCGACTTCGTTGAAGGCGACTTCATCTACCGCCAATTCAAAGACAAAGAGCCGTTCTCGGCACTCGCTTTTAAGATCATGACCGACCCCTACGTGGGAAATCTCACGTTTTTGCGCGTCTACTCAGGCGTATTGGAATCGGGTGATCACGTCTTTAATGCGACCAAAGGCAAGCGTGAACGGATCGGCCGACTCCTGCAGATGCACGCGAATAAGCGCGAAGACATCTCGGAAGTACGGGCGGGAGACATCGCCGCTGCGGTGGGCCTTCGTCTCACCACGACCGGCGACACGCTCTGCGACGAGACGCATCCAATCGTGCTCGAGCGCATGGATTTCCCAGATCCGGTGATCCAGATCGCGGTTGAACCAATGACTAAGGCCGATCAGAACAAATTGGCTGAGTCTCTTCAGAAGCTCGCGATCGAAGATCCGAGTTTCCGCGTCACGACCGATGAAGAATCAGGGCAGACGATCATCGCGGGCCAGGGCGAGCTTCATCTGGAGATCATCGTTGATCGCTTGATGCGCGAGTTCAAAGTCGAGGCCCATGTCGGCAAGCCACAGGTGGCGTTCCGCGAAACGATCGTCGGAAAAGCTACGCATACTGAGAAGCTTGTGAAGCAAACCGGTGGCAAAGGCATGTTTGCTGAGGTCACGCTTCGAGTTGAGCCCGCTGAGCGCGGATCAGGCGTTCATTTCTCCGAAGAGATCAAAGGCGGCGTGATCCCCAAAGAATTCTTCTCGGCGATTGAAAAGGGGGCTCGAGATGCCGCAGATGCCGGTGTTCTCGCGGGATTCTCCATGATCGACTTCAAGATCACTCTCATCGATGGCGCTTTTCATGAGGTCGATTCCAACGAGATCGCTTTCAAAATAGCCGCATCTATGGGGCTACGGGCAGCTCTTCGTGAGGCAAAACCCTCAATCCTTGAGCCTCTTATGGAGGTTGAGGTCGTCACTCCTGAGGATTTCATGGGTGATGTGATCGGCGATCTGAACAGTCGAAGGGGATCCGTACAGGGAATGGCGCAGAGATCGGGGGCTCAGGTGATCACGGCCCTGGTTCCTTTGATGGAGATGTTTGGTTACTCGACTAACCTCAGAAGTCGCACTCAGGGGCGAGCAACCTACTCCATGAAATTCTCGAACTACGAGGTCGTGCCCAAGAACATTGGGGATGAGATAGTTCAGAAGGCCGGCGGCTACGTGATGTAGGGCTCTTTTTTCCGAGAAAATCGCCGGCATCGCCGGCTTTTTTTTTGCGGAATCCGAGCTGGTTTCGTTCTGACGTAAGATTTAACAAAATGAACTTGATCTCCCCAATCCGCTCTTGTATGGTCCCGGTCCGTTTCGGCGGCCGTAGACCCGCGTGTTAGAACACGCATCGGTCGGATTTATGCGGCGAAGCCGTAATTTGGATGTTGAGTAAGAAGCTGACGATGAAGTCAGTAGGAGCACTGCATGGCAACGGACAAAATTCGCATTAAGCTAAAGGCATACGACTACAAACTGCTCGATGCCTCGGCTGCGGAGATCGTGGAAACAGCAAAGCGCACTGGCGCTAAAGTTGCTGGACCGATTCCGTTGCCGACACGCATCAGTCGCTGGACGGTACTTCGGTCTCCGTTCATCGATAAGAAGTCGCGTGAACAATTCGAAATGCGTACACACAAGCGTCTTCTCGATATCCTCGACCCGACCCCACAGACCGTCGATGCGCTTATGCGCCTCGACCTCTCGGCCGGCGTTGATATCGAGATCAAGGCCTGACCTAAACAGTCGAGCCATTTACTAGGACTCTTTCGCCCGTCCACGCAGTAAACAGGGCGGCGCAGGAGACAAAAATGAAAACAGATGTTTTCGATCTAAAAAACAAGAAGACCGGTACCGTCGAACTCGACGATACGGTATTTGGCACCGAAGTCAGGGAACACCTCTTTTACGAGGTTATCAACTGGCAGCGTGCTCGTCGTCGTGCGGGAACGCACAAGACCAAAGGCCGTTCGGAAGTACGTGGTGGCGGACGCAAGCCGTTCAAGCAGAAGGGAACCGGACGAGCACGTCAGGGTACTTCTCGCGCACCCAACATGCCAGGTGGTGGTACCGTTCACGGTCCAACCCCTCGCGACTACAGTTACGCGATGCCTAAGAAGAAGCGTCGTGCAGCACTGTGTTCCGCGCTGAGCATGAAGGTCCGTGACGGCCAACTCCGAATCGTCGACGACCTGACGTTCAAAGAGACAAAGACCAAGTTCGCCATTGGAGTGCTCGACGCATTCAGCGCGAAGAAAGGCCTCTTTGTCGACACGACGACACGCGACAGCGGTTCAAATCTAGTTTCTCACAACGAGAGCCTGCGTCTTTCCGTTCGAAACCTCAAGAATGCGAAGTATCTCGCTACTGAGGGCCTGAACGTCGAAGATCTTCTCCGCTATGAGATTTTGTTTCTCAGCCAATCAGCTGCGGAACACATTCAGGAGGCGTTGAAGTCATGAAAAACGCATACGATATTATCATTCGTCCAGTGATGACGGAAAAGACAGCGGGATTGATGGAAGAAGGCAAAGTCGTCTTCCGTGTGCAAAAAGGTGCTACCAAACACGACGTGCGTGAGGCTGTTGAAAGCCTGTTCAACGTCAACGTTGTTGCGGTAAACACGATGCGCCATCCTGGTCGAGCAAAACGTTTTGGAAAGTTCAGTGGATGGAGAAATGGCTACAAAAAAGCCGTTATCACCCTGGCACCAGGCGAAGCGATCGACTTGTTTGCAATGGAAGGTCCAGGCGAGGCAGGCGAAGAGTAGCCTGCCCTGTTAAAGAGGAGCGAGTACGATGGGAATCAGAGACAGTAAACCAACATCGCCTGGACGACGCTTTTTTCGCGGGAACGATTTTGCTGAGGTGACCAAGAGCACCCCAGAAAAATCACTCACCGAGTCAAAGTCACGAACCGGCGGTCGAAATAATAACGGGCACATGACCTCACGCCATCGCGGCGGCGGACATAAGCAACGTTACCGAGTGATCGACTTCAAACGCACCAAAACAGGTGTGCCAGCGAAAGTAGCGGGAATCGAATACGATCCCAATCGCTCGGCTTACATCGCTTTGTTGCACTACGTTGACGGAGAGAAAGCCTACATCTTGGCGCCGCAGGGTCTGCGCGTCGGTGATGAGGTTGTCTCGAGCGCCCACGCGGATATCAAGCCCGGCAACTCGCTGCGCCTGAAGCATATCCCCGTCGGTACCGTGCTTCACAACATCGAGATGCGTCCTGGTAAGGGCGGACAGATGGTGCGATCCGCGGGTGCTTGGTGCCAATTGATGGCGAAAGAAGGAAAGTACGCATTGCTTCGTCTTCCTTCTGGAGAGCTCCGAAGAGTGCTAATGACCTGCCGTGCAACCGTCGGCTCAGTCTCCAATCCGAAACACGAACGTGTCTCGGTAGGTAAAGCTGGTCGAGGCCGTTGGATGGGACGCCGACCTAAAGTTCGTGGTGTTGCCATGAACCCAGTCGACCATCCTCACGGTGGTGGTGAAGGACGAACTTCTGGTGGTCGCCATCCGGTGACTCCATGGGGCGTCCCAACCAAGGGATACAAGACGCGTACGAACAAACGGACCGACCGCTTCATCGCACGGCGGCGTAACAAGAAGTAATTCGTTTGGTCAGCTAAGACTGACCAGCGAAAACTTGAGGAGGGCTTTGTGCCACGCTCAATTAAGAAAGGACCATTCGTTGACGAGAGTCTTCGTAAGAAGATCTCGAAAGCTCTGGAATCCGGTGACCGCCGTGCCATCAAGACATGGAGCCGACGTTCGATGATCTCTCCGGAGATGGTTGGATTGACGTTTGCGGTCCATAACGGACGAGAATTTGTTCCCGCGTTTATCACGGAGAACATGGTAGGACACAAACTCGGTGAGTTTGCACCTACGAGAACATTTTACGGACACGCAGCTGATAAAAAAGCTAAGCGTCGTTAGAAGCTATGACAGCAATCGCCCTAATCGTGGCGTTAGATTAAGAGTTGGTTACCATGAGTAAGCCAAAGAGCAGAGAACACCGAGCCAACCGTGCCATTCTTCGCAACGTTCGCGTTGCGCCGAATAAAGCCCGCGTTGTTGCCGACCTGATCCGCAACAAGCCAGTGCAAGAAGCCTTGTCTATCTTGCAGTTTACGCCTAAGAAGGCCGCCCCGATGCTTACAAAGCTTATCGAGTCGGCTCTGACGAACGTCGAAACCAGCGAAAAGCTGGATTGGGACATCGACAGCTTGGTCGTAGCAGAGGCCTATGTGGATGAAGGCGCGACACTGCGTCGTTTTATGCCTCGCGCTCAAGGGCGTGCGACTCGGATCAACAAGAGGACCAGCCATATCACGGTGGTTTTGCAGCCCCGCTGAGTGCGTAGGAGTAGACGATGGGTCAGAAAACTCACCCAACAGGATTCCGCCTGGGCATTATTCGCCCTTGGAATTCGAAGTGGTATGAAGAAAAAAATTACGCGAAATGGCTACACGAAGACATACGTCTTCGGAAGTACATTCAGGGCCGCTTAGGCGGAACTGGTATTTCGCGAGTCGACATTGAGCGCATGGCGAAGAAGGTCAAAGTGACCATTCATACCGTGAAACCAGGAGTGGTTATCGGTCGTCATGGAACGGGTATCGAAAACCTGAAGCGCGATCTTCAGAAGATGTCTGGAAGCGAAATCTTCCTCAACATCCAAGAAGTTCGCAAAGCAGAACTCGATGCCAAACTGGTTGCAGAAAGCATTGCTACTCAGTTGGAACGCCGAACAAGCTTCCGACGTGCGATGAAAAAAGCAGTCCAGTCCACCATGAAGTTTGGCGCCAAGGGCATTCGTGTCAATTGTGCTGGCCGACTTGGTGGCGCGGAAATGAGTCGACGTGAATGGTATCGTGAAGGTCGTGTGCCGTTGCACACACTTCGTGCCGATATCGATTACGGTGTTGCAGAAGCAAAGACCACCTACGGCATCATTGGTGTCAAAGTGTGGATCTTTAAGGGTGAAGTGCTGGATGCTCAAGCGAGCTTCTAAGTCGCACTACCCACTTTGATTTGAAGGAGATGTCATGCTGAGTCCGAAACGAGTGCGTTGGCGTAAGACGCAAAAAGGCCGCATGCGAGGCAAAGCCTATCGCGGCAGTGAAGTTTCGTTCGGCGATTTTGGTTTGGTCGCACTGACCCCAGTGCGTTTGACGGCTCGGCAGATCGAGGCAGCTCGTGTTGCCATGACTCGATACATCAAACGCGGTGGTAAGGTTTGGATCCGGATTTTCCCGGACAAGCCGATCACCAAGAAGCCGCAAGAAACCCGAATGGGTAAGGGAAAAGGGCCACCCGATCATTGGGTTGCCGTAGTCAAACCGGGTCGCGTCCTCTATGAGATGGACGGCGTTACTCGCGAAGTAGCCGAAGAAGCATTTCGCCTCGCAAGTCATAAACTGCCTTGCAAGACGCGCTTTATGGCTCGAGGAGAAGGCCTATGAACGCCACAGAACTACGTACGAAGTCCGACCAGGAACTGGCCGAACTTGAACTACAACTTCGTGACGAACTGTTTCGTCTGCGAATGAAGCACTTCACAGGACAGCTCCAGCAGGTGTCCGAGTTGAAGATCCGAAAGCGAGCAGTGGCTCGAATTAAGACAATTATCAACGAACGGGCACAAGCCTAAGGCCGTTGGCCGTTGAATGGTAGTGAAGGTTACCGATGACAACCGAAAAAACAGCAGAAGCTCCTCGCGGACAACGTAAGACGCGTGTTGGTGTGGTAGTGAGCGACAAAATGGACAAGACGGTTGTCGTCTCCATCACTCGCCGCTTCATGCACACGAAATACAAAAAGTACGTTAAAACGCGTACGCGTTTTAAAGTCCACGATCCAAATAGCGAAGCTAAGACGGGTGACCGTGTCCTCATTGAGGAAACACGTCCCCTGTCGAAAGACAAGCGTTGGAAACTTAAAGAAATCGTCGAGAAAGCACCGGTCGTTTGACCTGGTGCTCTCCACTCGGCCCTACGGCGCACCCGGCCGACGGTTGGATGAGATTCGGGTGCTGAGACGAGAGGTGTCCCATGATTCAGATGCAATCGCGACTGATGGTCGCAGACAACTCCGGCGCAAAACGAGTCCAATGCATTAAGGTGCTTGGTGGCTCGAAACGGCGTTACGCTTCAGTTGGCGACACGATCATCGTGTCGGTGAAAGAAGCGCTTCCGGGGTCAAAAGTAAAGAAAGGTGACGTTAAGCGTGCGGTGATCGTTCGCACGGCGAAAGAGCTTGCACGCCCCGATGGGACGTACATTCGCTTCGACGACAACGCTGCGGTCATCATTGATAACAACAACCAGCCTGTTGGCACTCGTATCTTTGGACCCGTCGCTCGCGAACTTCGCGCTCGACAGTTCATGCGAATTGTCAGCCTGGCTCCGGAAGTTCTTTGAGACCTGATCGGTCCAGTGGAGAGACGTCATGCACGTGAAAAAGGGCGATAAGGTCGTAATTACGGCCGGTAAAGAGAAAGGGAACAAAGGCGAGATCATCGCGATCGATCGCAAGCACGACCGAGTAAAGGTTGAGCGGCGAAACATGATCGTGAAACATCAGAAGCCCAATGTCCTGACTGGTGAAGAAGGCGCACGCGTCGAGAAGGAAAACTGGATCAACGTTTCGAATGTTTCGCTCTACAGCGAAAAACTCGACGCGCCAGTTCGAACTCAGATTCGATTCGTGGGCAAAGCAAATGCTCTTTTCGGTTCGATTGAAGAGGCTACATCCAGCTTCGGCAAAGAGACTCCAGAAAGAATCCGCAAAGTGCGCTTCTCTCCAAAGTCCTCAGAAGTATTTGATAGCGTCACCGGCGAGTAATTTCGCTCGGTTCGCTTGACACCGCCGGGCGCGTCAGCTAATTGTTCGCGCCCCGAACGATGATGTGGCGTTCACATCGTCGATTTTTTTTGTTCAGGCTCAAAGTTTTTTGAGCCGGATTCGGCTCGCGCGGTACACAGCCCGCCGACACGGAGAGTCCAGATGGCTTTTTTGGTTGAAAAATATAAGACGGAAGTCGTTCCAGCACTCATTGAAGAGTTTGCGTTCGGCAACCCGATGGAAGTCCCGCGTTTGTCTAAAGTTGTTGTGAACATGGGCCTCGGAGAGGCTGTTCAGCAACCCAAGATCATCGAGGCCGCAACAAACGAGCTCGCAACGATCACTGGCCAAAAGCCAGTCGTTACACGTGCCCGAAAGTCGATCGCTACGTTTAAGCTTCGCGAAGGCATGCCTATCGGCGCCAAAGTGACGCTCCGCGGCGCTCGTATGTACGAATTCCTGGAGCGCTTGATCTACATCGCGCTTCCTCGAGTTCGCGACTTTAAGGGTGTCAGCGACAAAGCGTTTGACGGTCACGGCAACTACTCGCTGGGTATCCGCGAACAAATTATTTTCCCCGAAATCGAGTACGACAAAGTCGACAAGATTCGAGGTATGAATATTACGATCGTGACGACGGCTGAGTCCGACGACCACGCACGAGCGCTTCTGCGCAATCTTGGAATGCCGTTCTTTCGGCGTGAAAAGGCTGAACAGAACGAAGAACAAATCACGGCAGAGTGATCATTTGCCCCTTGGGTAAATAGTACAGGAGAAGCACTTTGGCTCGCACATCATTAAGAGAAAAGGCTAAGACGAAGGCCAAGTTCAGTGTACGGCAACATAGTCGTTGTCCACTGTGTGGCCGCCCACGCGCATACCTTCGGAAGTTCGACATGTGTCGAATCTGCTTCCGGACGCATGCGCTCCAGGGAGATATCCCGGGCGTCGTCAAAGCTAGTTGGTAATTTTTCGGCCGTAAGGTCAACAGAACATGGAACGGATCAGGCCGGCGGCCTTGGTATTTACCGAACGCGTGTATCGGATCACGTCGCCTGGAACCCCTCCGAAGGAGAAACACGATGTTTACGTCAAGCGATCCAATCGCGGACTTTCTGACGCGTTTGCGTAACGCTCAGCTTGCCCGCCACGCGACCGTCGAGGTCCCGGGCAGCAAGATCAAACTTGCGATTGGAAAAATCCTAGTCAAGCACGGGTACATCAAGTCAGCCAAATGGGTTGATGATGGTCCCCAGGGCAAGATTCACGTCGAGCTCGGTTACGATGAGCGCCAGATTCCCTTGATTAAGGAAATCAAACGCGTCTCGAAGCCTTCACGTCGCGTGTATCGTAAAGTGGACGACGTCCCCAAGGTCCTAAACGGCCTTGGTCTCGCAGTCTTCTCCACATCCAAGGGCTTGCTCACCGGTCAAGAAGCTAAGGCTGCCAACGTTGGCGGCGAGCTCCTCTTCACCGTCTATTGATCGGAGGGATTAGTTATGAGTCGAATAGGAAAACAACCGATCGCTATCCCTACCGGTGTCGATGTCAAAATTAATGGCAACGACATCACGGTCAAGGGCCCTAAGGGAACACTGAACCGCACACTCTCGAGTGTCGTGTCGGTGGTCATGGAAGGCAAAGAGATCAACGTCGTACGCCCCGATGATTCACGCCCAGCGCGTGCTCATCAAGGCCTCGTGAGAAGCCTGGTCGCCAACATGGTGACCGGCGTTTCAACTGGCTACCAACGCGATTTGGAAATCAACGGCGTTGGTTACCGTGCCGAGAAGCGCAAACGATTTATTCGTTTCGACCTCGGTTACAGCCATCCGATTTTTCTGGAACTTCCAGAAAGCGTCGAAGCCAACGTGACCCAGACCGCAGTGAGCTTGCTCTCGGTGGATAAAGAACTCGTCGGCCAGGTCGCCGCCAAAATCCGAAGCTTGCGTAAGCCAGAGCCCTACAAGGGCAAGGGCATCAAGTACAAAGAGGAGAAAATCCTCAGGAAGGCTGGTAAGGCTGGTGGCAAGAAGTAAACGAATTTTCGTCTGCTCGGCAGGCGGGTTGAGGTATAGAAATGCTTAGCAAATCAGAAAGAACAGACGGTCGTACTCGTCGTAAACGCCGCATCCGTAAGAAGGTTGCCGGCAGTACGCAGCGACCACGCTTGACGGTGTTTCGTTCAAACCGACACATCTATTGCCAGGTAGTGGACGACCTTACGGGTCATACACTGGTCAGTGCGTCGACTAAGGACTCCGAAGTCATCGCGCAGTTGAGCGGCAAGGGTAAGACCGACCAAGCTAAAGAAGTCGGTAAGATTCTAGCTGCCCGTGCTACCAAGCACGGAATCACGGCCATTGTGTTTGATCGCAACGGTTACATTTATCACGGCCGCGTTGCCGCCGTTGCTGAAGGTGCCCGCGAGGGCGGCCTTCAATTCTAAGGAGAACACCATGGCATTGGGTCGTCGAAAAAAAGAAGACTCTGATCTGAATGAGAACGTCATCGCCATCAATCGTGTGGCGAAGGTCGTCAAGGGCGGACGCCGGTTCAGCTTCAGTGCAATTGTGGTTGTTGGTGACGGAAACGGACGTGTTGGCGTAGGCCACGGTAAGGCCAATGAGGTCCCCGAAGCGATTCGTAAAGGCACCGAAGCTGCTCGAAGCAACTTGATCACGGTTCCGATCGTGGACGACACGATTCCTCACGGAGTCTTAGGTCGTTTTGGTAGCGGCAGTGTACTGCTCAAGCCAGCAAGCCAAGGTACCGGCGTCATCGCAGGTGGACCCGTTCGGGCCATCCTTGAGGCAGCTGGTGTCAATAATATCTTGACGAAGAGTCTGGGTTCGAACAACCCACACAACGTCGTCAAGGCAACCTTGGATGGATTGAGCAATCTCTTCCATCCTGATGAGTACCGTCGTCGCCTCGGCCAAACCGCTGAAGCGGAATGATCGGGTCAGATTAAGGAGCTAAACATGTCAGAATTGAAAGTCACCATGCTACGTGGTTTGGCTGGCAAGCCTGCCGGTCAGCGAAACGCAATGAAGGGCCTTGGCCTGAAACGCCGTCACCAGACGGTTGTTGTTCAGGACACTCCGGAATCGCGTGGGATGATTGCAAAAGTCTCCCACCTCGTTGAGGTGGCTGAGGTTAAGGAGTGACACCATGGATTTGAGTAATATCAAAGCTCCGAAAGGAGCGAACAAGACGCGTAAGCGCAAAGGTCGCGGCCAGGGAAGTGGGCTTGGTAAGACCGCTGGTAAGGGGCAGAAGGGCCAAAAGGCTCGCTCCGGCGGTTCTATCAAAGCTGGCTTCGAAGGCGGACAGATGCCGTTGCAGCGTCGCATTCCTAAATCGGGCTTCACCAACATTCACGCCAAAGTTTACGGCGTCGTGAATGTGTCCACGCTTGAAAGAGCGTTTGAAGTCGGCGAAGAGGTCTCTTACGAGACACTTGTAGCCAAGCGATTGGTTCCTCGACATGTCGATGGAATCAAAGTGCTTGGACACGGTGATCTTTCAAAGAAGCTCGTCGTGAAAGCAGACAAGGTCAGCAAGTCTGCGGTCGAAAAGATCGGACAGGCTGGCGGATCGGTCGAGGTTTTCGGTGGTAAGTAAACTCGGAAATATTTTCGAGATGCCTGAGTTGCGCAAGCGTGTGTTTTTCACACTTGTGTTGATGGCGATCTATCGTGTGGGCGTCTTCATTCCTGTTCCAGGTGTGAACCGTACTGCGATGTCGCAGGTGGTCGGTGGGTCCGGTGGTGGCATTCTCGGTCTTGTGAACTTGTTCACAGGTGGAGCTTTGTCGCTGATGAGCATTTTTGCTCTCGGGATCATGCCCTACATCTCGGCCTCGATTATTTTCCAGTTGATGACCGTCATGGTTCCAGCGATCGAACGCCTTCAGAAAGAAGGCGAGGCTGGTCGCAAGAAGATCAACCAATGGACGCGTTATGCGACCGTGGTGTTGAGTGTGATCCAGGGGACGGGTATCTCGTTCTATTTGGAGAACATGGACAGCACGAATCCAGAGATGGGTCTTTTGGTGGGCAACGGTTGGCCGTTTCGACTGATGACCGTCTTGACGCTGGTTACGGGCACACTCTTTGTGATGTGGCTGGGTGAACAGATCACTGAGGGCGGTATCGGAAACGGTATCTCCTTGATCATCACCGCAGGTATTATCGCAGGGTTCCCACGAGCAACGATCAATACACTTCAGTTGGTTCAGTCGGGCTCGATCACCACTTTCTCTCTCGCGATTCTCATTCTGGTTGTCCTTGTGGTGACCGGCGTGATCGTGTTTATGGAAAGTGCGCAGCGCCGTATTCCTCTCCAATACGCTCGTCGTATGGTGGGGCGTCGAATTTATGGTGGGCAGACACATGATCTGCCGTTGAAGGTCAATATGGCGGGTGTGATCCCTCCGATCTTCGCATCATCGTTGCTGATTTTTCCTACGACCCTTGCAGGTTATTTTGAGACCAATCCTATTGCGATTGCGATCAAATCTGCCTTGGTGCCGGGCGATTGGCGATACAATTTGGTCTACATTGTGTTGATCATTTTCTTCTGCTTTTTCTACACCGCGGTGCAGGTCAATCCAGTGGATATGGCAGATAACCTCAAGAAATCAGATGCTTTCATCCCTGGGATTCGTCCTGGTCGAAAGACAGCTGAGTATCTTGATGAGGTTATGAGTCGCCTGACGTTCGCTGGAGCGGTCTACATTTCGGCTGTCTGTGTTTTGCCTTACTTCCTTCAGGACTACTTGGGGATCTCGTTCTACTTCGGTGGTACGTCGTTGCTGATTGTCGTGAGCGTGGGTCTGGATACCGTTGGGCAGATCGAGAATCACCTGATCACGAGACAATATGATGATTTCGGTGCAAAAGCCGGAGTGGTCTCATCGTCAACGCGGATCAAGGGGAGAGACGAGACCTAATGGGTTGAGTCTCTGCCGGAGACTTGACAGTGCATGAACCAACGTGTAAGAAATCGCGCCCCGCGTACGTCCATCAGGACGGGATCTTGGGGGCCGACGAATGGAAGTAGAGAATGGCGAAAGAAGAGGTAATTGAAGTCGAGGGTACGGTTGTTGAACCGCTTCCCAACGCGATGTTCCGAGTGGAACTAGAAAACGGCCACAGAGTATTGGCCCATATTTCCGGGAAGATGAGGATGCACTTCATCAAGATTCTCCCGGGTGACAAGGTGACGGTAGAGCTCTCCCCCTACGATTTGACTCGTGGTCGGATAATCTACCGTTCGAAATAGGTTTTTTTGACGCCATTAGGCGTAGGGAGTCGTCCGATGAAAGTTCGGCCTTCAGTTAAGAAAATTTGTGAAAATTGCAAAATCATCCGACGCAAAGGCGTGGTTCGCGTGATCTGCGTGAATCCTCGTCATAAACAACGTCAGGGATGAATTGACTGGGTTTTTACCCGAGTTTTAGGAGTTTAACGTGGCACGCATTGCAGGTGTTGACTTGCCGCGCCGGAAGCGGATCGAAATCGGACTGACGTACATTTATGGCGTTGGACGCACCTTGGCTCGTGAAGTCTTGCAGAATGCAGGAGTTGACGGGGCGACAAGCACCGATGATCTCACCGAAGCGGAAATTCGCCAGATTCGAGACGTGTTGGAAGCTGGCTATAAAGTTGAAGGTGATCTTCGACGCCAGGTCCAGCTCGACATTAAGCGGCTGAAGGATCTCGGTTGTTACCGTGGCCTTCGTCATCGACGTAGCCTTCCGGTACGTGGTCAACGAACGCGTACAAATGCACGTACGCGTCGAGGACCTCGTCGTACCATGGCACGCAAGAAGAAATGAATGAGTGTCGCGTGAAGCGACCCAGGAGAGAGCAGTCATGTCGAAGGTCAAGACGAAGCGAAAAGTCCGTAAGAATATTCAAACGGGCATCGCGCACATTCAGTCGACGTTCAACAACACGATCGTCACCATCACCGACACTCAGGGCAACACGTTGTCTTGGTCAAGCGCCGGTGCTCGAAACTTCAAGGGCTCGCGTAAGTCCACACCGTTTGCTGCTGGCGTCGCCGCCGAAGAAGCAGCACGGCGTGCGATGGACCACGGTCTGAAGTCGGTGCAAGTGTTTTTGAAGGGTCCTGGTACCGGCCGTGAAGCAGCGTTGCGCTCGCTTCAGAGTGCAGGTTTGCGAGTCACTAGCATCCGCGACGTGACTCCCATCCCTCACAACGGTTGTCGGCCACCGAAGCGACGTCGCGTCTAATTCGGTTGCAGCCCTTAAATAGCTAAAAAATAGTCGGCGAGCGCACCTTGAGTGCCAAACTGCCGAACTGTGGAGGCACGGCCTATGTATCGCAATTGGCGAGATCTAATTAAACCTCGTGAGGTCAAAATTGACCCACGTTCGAAAACCCAAACCTACGCAAAGTTTGTTTGTGAGCCGCTGGAACGCGGTTACGGCATAACCGTAGGTAACGCTCTTCGACGCATCCTTCTCAGCAGCATCATTGGTGCAGCTGTGACTCGTGTGAAGATCGACGGCGCTCTTCACGAGTTCACGAGCCTTCCAGAAGTGAAAGAGGATGTCATTGACATCGTCCTCAATCTGAAGGAGCTGGACGTCAAGTTGCATGGCTTCGAACCTAAGGTCGTCACGATTGACGTTGTGGGTCCGAAGACAGTGACGGGTGCGGATGTGATTTCTGACGGCACTGTTGAGGTCCTTAATCCGGGTCACAAGATTGCTACTGTCAGCGAGGGTGGCCGTTTGCGAATGGAGCTTACCGTTGCTCCTGGTCGTGGTTATGTGCCAGCGGAAGAGAACAAAGATCCAGAGGATCCGATTGGGGTGATCCCGATCGACGCCATCTTCAATCCGATCAAGAAGGTCAATTTCGCCATCACCAACGCTCGCGTTGGTCAGCGAACTGACTTCAACAAGCTTGTGCTTGAAGTTTGGACGGACGGAAGTGTCGCTCCTGAGGACGCTGTCGCTTACGCTGCGAAGATCTTGAAAGAGCAGATCGGAATCTTCATCAACTTCGACGAATCGTCGGAGCCTGAGGAAACCCATCACGAAGAGACTCCACAGTTCAATGAACATCTTCTGAAGCCAGTGGATGAACTTGAATTGTCAGTTCGAAGCTTCAATTGTCTTCAGAACGCCGGCATCAAGTTTATTGGTGACCTTGTTCAGAAGACTGAGCCCGAATTGCTCAAGACGAAGAATTTTGGGCGTAAGTCGCTCAAGGAAATCCGTGAACTCCTCGCGGAGCACGGCCTGCATCTCGACATGAAACTCGAGAACTGGCCGCCCAAGGAGCTCCTTCAGAAGAAAACGGAAGGTTGAGACCTTCAGCGCGACGCCCTAAGGTGTTCGCTCGAATAGATGAGGTAAGTGATGAGACATAAGAATTCCGGCCGTAAACTCGGACGTAACTCGTCACATCGTAAGGCACTGTTTAACAACCTTGCGATTGCGATGGTGAAGTACGAACTGATTCAGACCACTGACGCGAAAGCCAAAGAGCTTCGCAGCGTCGCTGACCATCTGATCACTCTGGGTAAACGCGATACATTGCACGCACGCCGTCAGGCATTCGCAGTCCTCAAGGATCGCGATCTTGTTGGTAAGCTGTTCAACGATCTCGCTAAGCGCGAAGAACTCACCTCACGTTCGGGCGGTTATACGCGCGTACTGAAAGTGGGAAATCGCGGAAACGACAACGCGCCAATGTCACGAGTTTCGTGGGTTGGTTCAACGGTGGAAAACACCATGTCGCTTCGCTACCCAGCGCACCTTTTGAGCACAACTGACGCTTCGGATGAAGTCGAAGGTTGAGCCTGGTGATGGTTTCGAAATTGGGCTGCTTCGGCGGCCTTTTTTCGTTTCTTGTGGGACGGTCAGCGTCTCGTTGATTCGAGGCAGGTTTCGTGGGTGGTTACCGTGTCACGTCCACGTGTTCAATGAGCTGACGTCGATGGTGGGGTAGGTTGGGCGAACGCTCGATGTGGTCTGTGCGCCGTCCATTGGAGTGAGCTTCGTGCAGGCGAAGGGATTTGCGTACGGTCGGCGTCTGGGTGTCGACGAGCCAAGTCGGCTGCGGGTCTCGAACCTCGTCGACGATTCCTAAGCTGTTAGAGCCCAAGCAAACTTGCGGCCGTCACTTCGTCGACGCCTTCAATTTCAACGGTTTTTCGTTTGCCCGTGGCGCCAGCGCAAAGGGTGACGCTCGATTTTGAAACCTTTAGTGCCTTCGCCAGGAAACGGACCAATTCCTCGTTGGCGGCGCCGTCGACAGGTGGTGCGGCGAGTTGGATCTTCACCCGCTCGTCGTAGTACCCGAGGACTTTCGTTCGGCTCGCCCGCGGCGACGCGTGAACGCGAATCTTGCATCCCAGATCGCTGGCTTCGATCGCAGCTGGCATTCTCTATTCCTTCATGGTCGTTCGTGACTGAATTTCAGTCAGTGGGAATGTTTGGTTCTCGTTGAAGGAGACCGACGGGAATCCTATCCCAAGTGGACGCGGATTTTCCAAATCCTGTGTCGTGCTCAGGCACGATACCACTTGAGTCAAAGTGGCTTGCCCACTCCAAATGTGAACCGTGGAGTGATCCAAATTGCCCCAGTATTCTTAGCGCGTTCGCCGGTGTCATGCATGGCTGAATCCTAGATAGATCGGAAACCACTTCGGGATTCTAGGCAACTCGTCTTGGACCGAGCTAAGTCCCGGGTTCGAGCGCTTTGGGTAACTCTGGATTGGGCGCGGCTCATGCTGTGTGCACATCGTAATTCCACCTCATGGGGCCGGCATGCCAGGTCGGCCGCCTTCCAATACGGTTGCGCAAGCCGGGGCCGGCTGGATTGTGGGGTTTCTATCTAAATTAGGATGGACGAGGGCCACTGATCGCGTGGGCTTTTTTTGAGTCGTGATGTTTTGGATGGGCCCAGCGCACAGGGGAGATTGTGGTAACACAAGCATTGGGTTCGCGATGGGCTTGCGTACGTACGGGGTGGTTGCAATCCAGGACATTGCGCCGGTGCGACGCGTCGGGAGCCCTCATCGATGCGGCTCGATGTAACGTGTGGTTGACGCCAACGACCGTTTGGTTCGCCGCTGGTGAGGGTGTGCTTCAGTGGACCTTCATGGACTTCATTCGGGACTGAACTTCAGCTGGAGCAAGGGTGGAACCCGTGTTTTCTTTCACGTAATCGGAAGCTTGCTCAAGCTCAGCGCTTGAAAGGGGAGCGTTCAATTCATCGGCAGTGAGGGTCTTGCCCTGTTTGGTGGCGACGTCCTTTCGCGCTTCGACGATCATCGTTGCGACCTTGAGCAGTTCTTCATCGATTCGGAAGAGGCCACCAGCGGGCGAGTACTCCGCGCCACATGAAGCTGACCCACCCATGACGGAGATGCCGGCGTTGCTTTTGACTCGGTACGTGCCCGCACCTGGAAAGTAGCCCTGCGCGTGTCCAGCGTTCAAGTTGCCTTCCCAGAGTGGCTTGTCATCCATGCCCGTGACCTTTACGGCATTATTGTCGAAGTACGAGAAGATCCAAAGTTGTTCACTGGTGGTCGTGATGAAGGAAGTCTCGATGCCCATTCCCTCTTGTCCGCCTGCGAAATGGTGTTCGGCGTAGCCTTGGAAATTATAGGGGGCGACCAGAGTGGAGATCTCGTCGTCGGATTCAACCTGCACGTATTTTCCGGACAGCCGTATCGAATGGATTCCCTTGGCTTCAATCGTTCCTTGCCACAGGACCTCTTTAGTCTCGAGGTCGCGTACCGTGGCCTTTGTGGCCCGTCCATAGTTGATCAGGTTGAGGTCGTTATAGCCCTGCGTGATCGTGCCGACATAGGTCCGGAACAACTTTCCGGCCAGTCGCCCATCGGCGGCTGGAGCGTGAAATCCCTGGTCGTAGTAGACCTGCACCGAGATGTCTGGGCCGCTCGCGGTGATGTCCAGGACGTTATTGTTCAGGCTGGCCAACGCGGTTGCGTCCAGCGTGTAATGGTTCCCGGCCTTGAGTGTTAGATTGGAAAGGGTGGCTTTATCGGCGGTGATGTTGGTGATCTTTACCTTCGTGTCCTTCCAGGCCCAGACGATCACTTTATTGTCCGCTCCGGATCCGCTCGATGGAAGCTGGGTGAGGAAACGCTTGGACACAAGGCCGCCGTCTTGGTCTCGTACGTAATAGCCAACTGCGGTGCATGAGGTCGGGGTTCCCACCAAGATTGAGGCTTTCTTGTCCGCAAGGAACGCAAATACGCCCTGTCCGGTAGGTATATTCTTGGTCTCTCCCTGCCCCACGACTCCGCGCCAGACGGTGCGGTTTTCTTTCAGAGACACGATGCGAACGTCGGTCTTGGCTTCGTAGCCATGAACGATTGCCTCCCCCGCGGTGTAAAAGTAGGTCGTGTAGAGGAGGCTTTTGCCCGCGACATCGTTGAGCAGAGTGTCTGACTTCTGCACGTCGAGACTCGCCAAGCCGTCTTTTGTCACCTTTGCTTCCGCCTTGGGTGGCGTGGCAGCGGCGCTGCTGGCAGTGAGTAGTAGGGCGATAGTGAGGAGGGCGGTTCGAATCATCTTGGGTCTCCAGTTTTGTTGATGGTCGTTGGAACGAGGCATCAAAAAAAAGGATCCAAGATTATCGAACGCGAACGTGAATTCTGAAGAGTTGCTGACCCATGAAGATGAAGTCGCCGTCTTGGAGATTGGTTCGTTCCCAAATCTTGATCCAAGTACCGTTCGACGAATTCAAATCGACGAGATAGCAGTTTCCGTCATCACCCGTGTAGATCTGAGCGTGGCGACTCGACATGAATTTATCATGCGGGAAGATGATGTCTCCCTTCTCACGCCCAAGAACGGCCCCGGACTCAGGCAAACAGTAGACGTTTTGAACGACGCCACCGATTCCGATCTGAAGCACTTTGTAGCTTCCGCCTGGAGACGGAGAGCCCATGTAGCGGGTTCCATCGGCCGACTTGGTCTTTGGAGTGATCGCCTGTTCGAAACGCTCGAAACGAAGGACCTGTCGGCCCATCAAGAATGTGTCTCCCGGCGTCAGGCGAACTTCGTCTCTGAGCTTAAGGAACGTTCCATTCAGCGAGTAGAGGTCTTCGATGAAGAGCGAGCCCTTCTCGATATGCAAGCGAGCGTGTTTGGGGCTCAGAAACGCGTCGGTAGGAAAGCGTGTGTCGCCTTCTCGTCCGATCGTGGTTTCTAAGAATTGAAGCGGGATATCGACGCCATCGCTTCCGTCTTCGTTGATCGAGACCAACGAGATCTTCCAGGGGTTTTCTTTTCTGGAGAGATCGGAGGGTGGCGGGATCTTGCGTTTAATGTCGTCGCCGTTTTTGGCGATCGCGAGGCTTCCGCCACACTCGACGCAGAACTTCATGCCCGGCGGGTTGGACGCGGCGCAATGAGGGCATGTGACTGTCGGTTCGGGTCGAACCAGCGGGGCTTCGATTCGCCCGGTGTGTTCGATGTCGACCCTCATGGTCTCTTCGACAGCTTCCGATTCGGCTGGTTCCGGTTCAGCGTCCAGCGCGTCGAGGATAAAATCTTGGAGTTGGGCCGCAGAAACGTCGTTGCTGCTGTTCTGTTCGTCCAGGCTAGGCGCATTCATTTGCATGGGCGCGATCTTCGAACGTCTGAATCGTTGAGCAGCGCCTTGAACGGCATCTTCTTCGTCTGGCAGAGCGGCAGCGAGGTCGACGCCAAAATTGCCTCCGCCCCCAAGACGTCCGCCGCTTGATACGACGAAATTTTCGGAAGTGTTGCTCATGTCTGGGTCGGACTCCGAGTCCGACAATGAGAACAGGTCCGGCGGTACTTTTCCCTCTTCCACGGATGTCCTCCAAAGGCCTGCTTAGGCAGGTCTCTTGTTCAGGGTGCAGCTAAGGTACCCAAGCGGTCTGTGACTGGCAAGCGGCTAAGCGTCCACGCCGAGCAAGCCTTTCAAATGGTTCAGAGATGCTCGCGGTTCTGTATCTCTTAAAGCAGATTGCAGTCGAATGCGATCCACGGTCGATAAAGAATCGAGTGCGGTTCTTTCGATGGCGTCCACGATGCGGTCGAGCCTGTCGACTCTGTCCTGCATCTCGCGAAGCACATCGGGCGGTAGGTTTTCGGCTGCCGTACCCGTCGCAATCGGGATCGCGGCGAGCTGAGCCCTTACGCTTTCGAGTTCGAGTTCGACCGCTGCAGCGGACTCCGTCATATCGGCGAGCCGAGTCTGAAGTTCCGCGTTTTGCTCCGCGATGTTGTCGTCGTGTTTCGAGCGTTCTCTTTCGAGTTTCATTCTCTGTTTCAGACCCTCGATCTCGTTGCGGAGGTCTTCAACGCTGCCCTTAGACTTGATGTCTTGCAGACTTTGAGTCGCGCGGTCGCGATCGCGTCTCATGGCGTCAAGCTCGGCCCTGGTCGCTTCAATTTCGGATTCCAGGTCATCGATTCTCGATTCCACGATTGCGGAGGTCGATTGTGCGTTGTCGACGCTCGATTTGAGAGCATCGGATTCCGCCGTTAGTTCTCGATTCTGGCGTTCGAATTCTTCGACAAGTCGTTTATGCCGATCGACTTCGCGTCGCAGTGCTTCAGTTTCTTCGATGGCCCGTTGGCCTTTTTCCGAAGTACTTGAGGCGTCCTGAAACTGTTGTGAGACAATGGCCAAATCGTGTTGGAGCCTCTCGACTTCGGTCTCGAGTGCTTCGATGTCTCGGTCACGCGCCAGCAGGTTTTCTTTGAAGCGCTGGCGTTCTTCGAGGGCATTGGCCTGCGAGTTGAGGTGTTCCTCAAGTTCAGCGACGCGTGTCAGTGCAGAATCGAGTTCTTGCTCCAGACTTTGACCGCGGCGTTTGGTCTCTTCGAGCCGTGCTTCGGCATCGTGTCCGCGTTCGGAAGATTGTAGTGCCGTGTGAAGTTTTTCTTCGAGCCGGCGTTTCTCTTCACGCACGCCTTCAAGTTCGGCTGTCAGCCTGCTGATTTCGCTTTTGGAAAGGCGTGATTGCTCAGCTTCAGAAGTTCTTTCGTCTTCAAGCCGAGCGACGTCGTCGTGCAGCCTCTGTATATCACCGACAGGGACATTGGAGGTTCGTTCGGACTTCGCTTCGTACTCTTGGACTTTTCGTCGTTCAGCATCGAGGCGACGTTGGAGTTCTTCGAGTTCGGTGCTTTGCCGTTCGGCGAGTTCCTGAATCGATTGGCGTTCGGCCTTGAGCCGTTCCATGTCCGAGGATCGCTCCATCGTCATGTCGGGGCCATCCACCGCGGTGGGGGGATGCGTGGAACCCCAAGCCACGCTTGATACCTCTTCGATGCCGCGCGGGAAATCATCGATCCCCGGGTGGAAGGGTTCGTCATAGTCGAACCCGAAGTCCTGTTTTTGCGGCTGGCTCTGGGCGAAGCTGACGTTCCCGCCGTTTTGTGTCGGAGCTGCGAACGCGTCAAAGGCGGCGTCTGCTGCTTGTGAATCGTGTTCATCCTCAATGAAATGAAGGATGAAGTCTCCACACCAGACTTCGTCGTTGATGGCTAGAAATTCGCGGCCGACAACGGGTTTTCGCTCGTTGTTGATGATCACGAAGGTGCCGTTCGAGCTGTTCAGATCGATGATCTCGAACTGGCCATTCGAATAGCGAAACTCCGCATGACGCCGAGAGACAGACTTTCGGTTGGAGCGGATGGTACAGTCAGTGGCGCGTCCAATGGAGACGACTGGATAGTCGCCGCCAAAAGGGACGGTGCGTTCTTGACCAGAGATGTCCGTGTATACGATGCGCGGCACCGGAGGCTCTCACGAGGATCGACAAAACTCATGGTAGGTCTC
Source organism: uncultured Bradymonadales bacterium (assembly GCA_964394615.1). Taxonomy (GTDB): domain Bacteria; phylum Myxococcota_A; class Bradymonadia; order Bradymonadales; family Bradymonadaceae; genus JBFFMO01. Next base: position 258,665 of record CAYMYJ010000002.1, read on the forward strand.
GTTTTGGTGGTCCGTCAATCTTTCAAGTTCCTACGAGCCGCGGTATGGCCTTGTTTTCGACGAGTCAGCGAAATAATGTGGCGCCGCCGGAACTTTGGACAATGCCTGTGCTCTAAGCATGGGAGAGCAGTGAGCAAAGGCGAGTGATGCCAGAAAACGAATTATCGCGACCACAACATGCTGATATCGATGAGGAATTATTAGACCTCGCGGACGAAAGCTCTCCTTCCGTCCTGCGTCCGTTCCTCATGATCGGTGTGATCGCGACCGCTTTGTGGATCGTGAGCGACTGGACTGAGGATGTCGCGTATTTTTTTTCGCCCAGTGAACCCGTGGCGCTTGGCGACATCACAGAGTTTGCTTCAAAGACCTCCGACGATCCGAATTGGAAACCAACGCTTCCCCATAATCGGCTCGTGTCGCTGTCCGGAATTCCTACGCAACGCAGTCAGAGCGCGCGATATTTGTATTCGAGGATGGTGGGCGGATGGATCTTTGTCGAAGAGGAAACCGAGCGTCCTGACAACATCACTGATGAGATGAACGATGCGCCTAAGGGCGATATCGATCGCACGTTTTTTCAGGGACAGGGCCGCCTGGTGGCATTCAGTGAGATGCCGGAGCGTTATAATGGGCTGCGTGATTATTATCGTAAACGCTATGGGATCGAGTTTTGTGAGACGTTGCGTCCCGAGGATATTCAGGCCATCGACAAACGGCGGCGTGATGTGATCACGGTGCAGTGGAAGGCTGAGTATGACGAGGCGAGTCCGGCTGAGCGCAGTGAAAAGAAGTTGAGCGAAGGACCGACGGACGCGCAGGTGCGCGAAATTTTGGATAATAATCCTGTATGTGTGGACGCGTACTTGGTTCAAGCGAACGTCGTTCCACGGGACCATATTTGGTATGTGGTTGCGACCGCGCTTTTTGGGGCATTCATGCTCTTTAACCTGTTTGGCTTGATCCGTTGGATCCGCAACTTCGCCCGTTAGGCAGAGGCAGGGACGCACAGGTACCTGCTTGCCCCGATGGATAGGTGAGGTACCATCAGTTTATCCTTCTATCGGAGTAGGCTGATGCTGCGTGTTAAAAACGCCTTGATTGCGTTCGTGATTTTGTCCGCGTGCCAAGAGTCGGAGTTCACTCCGCCGCAAACGGTCAATAATCAGACCACCAACAATACGAATAATAACGTGGTACCTCCGGGGGTAACCTTTGGAGCCGCATGTGACGACACGAATATTTGTCGAGCCGGCTTGGTTTGTGCCGAGGGCATCTGCGGGGCTGAGGGGAACGTCGAGATTGGACAGCCCTGTGAGCTCACGGCGCAATGCGCTACAGGGGCTTATTGCGATGCGGTTACGACAGCTTGTGTGGCTGCGGGAACCGTTCCTTTGGGTGGTGAATGTGGGCTAATCTCTGAATGTGAAGCCGGGTTGATTTGTGCGCCGCAAGGTTTCAGTGGCGTGTGCACGACGACCGGCGTTTTGGATGTTGGTGCTTCCTGTGAAAAGACCTCGGAATGTCTGGCGGGGCTTGGTTGCGGGGTCAGTCCACTGCAGCCCGACAGTGAGCCCATTTGTCTGGCCGGTCCGGCGGGTTTGCCGCGTCCTTGGGAAGGAGCCGATTGTGTTGTGGACGAGGGGCCGTTCAGGGCTTATTTCGAAGTTCCGGAGGCCGATGGGCTTGCCGATTTCTATCGCCATCCTTATCCCAGCGACGCGCGGTTGAAGGATGGGCATCCTGTGTTGACGGGCCATCCAACGCCTGGGAACGGCGTGCTCGGTTTTGATTTGGTTCAACGATATCTTGACGCGATCTCGGCAACTCAAGATCACTTCAGTCCAAACTCAGCGGTGTTCCTGCGCTTTTCGAAGACCCCCAATTTCGATTCTTTGAACGCCAACGGTGACAGCAAACCCGTGCAGTTGATCGATATTGATCCTGCCAGCCCGAATTATGGGCGAGCGCAGGCGTTTGGATGGAACGGTTCCAGTGGGCGCAATCGGTATATTTGCCCGAATAATCTGGTCATTCGGCCGGCCGTCGGTCGTCCGCTGGCACCCAACACCACCTATGCGGTGTTGTTAAGTAACGTCATCAAAGATGACGTGGGAACGGCGATCGCCCGTGACGCGGATTTTGAGGCGATGCTTGGCGCGACACGGCCCAGCGGCGCAAAAGGCGACGCTTGGGACGCGTATGCGACGTTGCGGGCTTACTTTGCCGACACGACTGCGACCCCGGTCGACGAGGCGACCGTTTCATTTGCGGCAGTATTTACGACCGGAAACCCGATCGAAAACATGCGTGCGTTGGTCGATGATGCCAAAGGCGAAATGCCGGTCGCAAGCGAGTTGACCCAATGTGACACCGGGGTTGTGTCGCCGTGCGATGATGGTTTGACAGACGATGCGCACGTTCGTGGGTGTTTCGCGGCATCGACGGTCTTCGATGAAATCCAGGGCAAATTATCGTTGCCGATCTATCAGGCAGGTACGGCGCCGTATTTGGAGACAGGCGGAGCGGCCACACCAGGCGCGAAACGCCATGAAGACGTGTGTTTCGCGATGACAGTGCCTGCTGACACGGCGCCCGCTGCGGGTTGGCCTGTGTTGTTGGTGGCTCACGGCACTGGCGGGAATTATCGCGGTCATGTCGATCAGATCGGCGAACTCTTCACGACGATTGACGTCGATGGAACGCCTGTGAAATTCGTTACGATCGGATGGGACCAGGTGCAGCATTTCAATCGTCGCGGCGAGAGCGAAGCGCATCCAAATGGTCTGGTCTATAATTACGCAAATCCTGATGCGGCCTTGGGGAACTTCCTTCAGGGCGGGGCTGAGATCGCCAGCCTTGTCTCGTGGATTGCCAGTGATCCGATCACAGCCGAGCTTTCTCCTACGGGTGTCGCGGTGCCATTGAACCCCAATCAGATTTGGTTTTTAGGGCATTCTCAGGGGGGCACGACCGGCCCGTTGGAGTTGCCCTTCGATAGCCGAGTTCGGGGCGCGATTCTTTCTGGGGCTGGCGCGAGCCTTGTGAATGCATTGGTGGGCAAAACAAGCCCAGTCAATTCCCTTGGGGCGCTTAAAATTGTTCTGCAAGACCCATCGGTGGGCGTGAACCATCCGGTGATCCAGTTGTTGCAGGGCTATTTTGATCCGGTCGATCCTGTCAATTTCGCGCGTCGAATGACGAGCGCTCCGATCGATGGCGTCACGACTTCAAAACATGTTTTTCAAACGCACGGAGTTACGGACACGTTCACTCCACCGTCGGCGCTCGACACGTTGGCCATCGCATTGCTGGCAACTTATATCGAGCCCATGATTGACCCGATCAGTGGCGTCCCAACGAGCCCTGGCCCTGTCAGCGGGAATGTGACCGTGGGGCAAGAACCCTTCACGGTTGTTGGACGGCAATATCAGCCAGATGGTTACGACGGTCATTTTGTGTTGTTTCGTGATGCGGGTGCCCGGCAGGATGCCGCTGAATTCCTTGGTTCAGGTGTGGTGACAGGTGTTCCGGAAGTTCGTTAGTTTTGTCTGTCCTTTGGTGCTTTTTTTCGCACCGGCCTTCGCTGAAGGCCGGGTGACGGGAAGCGTGCGCGCGGGAGCCGAGTGGGACGATAATGCGCTTCGAACGGAAAACCAGGACCCAGTTTCCGACGTCCTGGCTCGATATATCGCGGCTTTGACGTTGCAATATCCTGGGGCGGATCGCTCGGTGGTGGTCTTTGATTTGACCCATGGTGGGAAGTTTTTTGCCACCCAACCTGAGGCCGACACGTTGCTGACCCAGGTCTACCTTGGCTACCAGCATCGTTTGACCGAAATGATGGGGATCTACATTCAGCTCGACGTCAAAGATCGCACCGAACGCGAATCTCATCGGGACTATAATCGCGGCGGAATCGGTGCTGGGGCCGACTTTTTTGCAGGAGACTTTTCACTGCGGGTCGGTGGAGCTGCGCGCTATTTTGCGTTCAAACCATCGCCGGACGCGTCGAGTTCAAATGTGGAGGCGAGTTCTCGATTACGTTGGGATTTTGCCTCGTCGGCCTACGCCAGTGTGAATTACACCTACGCACGTCGCTCGTTTGAGACCTCGCGATTCGTGTTGAACGACACGGGCATCGAGGAGGACCCGTCTTCTTTGCGGGCGGATGCTTTTCATGTGGCTGGTGTTTCGGTGGGGTGGAAGGGGCCAGCAGTCCTTGAGGCGTCTTACGTGTATTCGGTGAACACATCGAATTCCTATGGCCAGAACCTGAGGCGCCATGGAGCCGATCTTACGGCCACGGCAGCGTTGCCCTGGCAGCTCTTTGTGAGCGGCCATCTTGAGCTCCAACGCACGACCTATGAAGATCCGGTGCTTATCGACGCGAGTTTTTTGGTCGACGAGGATAATCGGAATTCGCTGGTGGGTTCGGTTGCGCGCGCGTTGGGCGACTCGTGGGAGGTTGAGCTCCGCTATTCGCTGTATTTGCAGGAGTTTGGAGTGGGGTCGGACTATCAAAGGCAAACGTTGATGTTGGCGACCGGTTATCTATTCTGACGTTTTCGGTTTTCGGTTTTCGGTTTTCGGTTTTCGGTTTTCGGTTTTCGGTTTTC
>CAYMYJ010000003.1:0-106828 GCA_964394615.1 uncultured Bradymonadales bacterium
CGTTCCGTCGTGCGCTTGAGGCCGCCCGAGCGATCAACGATCCCAACCTTACGTCGTTGGGGATGCTGGCTCTGGCACGTTGGTACGATCGTTTTGGTGATCCTGTCGCGGCTCAGCGCATGATCGATGGTGCCATGAATCTGTTCCAGCGGGGCGGACTCAAAATGGACTTGAACTCGCGCGCACTTCTTTTGAACCGCGCCGTTCGTCTCTACAGCGATAGGGGGATGACGTTGTGCGCTCAAACGCTGTCGGCAGACCTCACGTCGTTGGCAAAAAGCACCCATCTTCCCGGCGTGCGATGCCGTGCGGCGTGGGCCACCGCGGCTATCGCGGCGGCCAAGGGGGACTGGAAGGAAGCCCACAGCCAGCTTGCGGCCGCACGAATCATTGCTGAGGAACACGGTCTAACGGCGCTGCGCATTGAAATCTTGCGAGAAGAAGCCGCAGCCGCACTGGAAGCTGGAGAGGTCTCGCGGGCATCCGCGCTGGCCGGCGAGTTGATTCAACAGGGCTCTCAGCACGACGACTTCTACAGCGCTCAACGGGGCCACGATATCGCCGCGATTGCCAAATGCATGAGTGGTCAGGATGTGGACAAGGCGCTGGAGCAGTTAAATGCCAGCCTTACGCGCTCAAAGGAGCGTCAGGTTCCGCGCGACATTCAGCGCTCTCACGTCGCACTTGGCGCCGTGTATCGAAAGCTGGGGCGATTGGAAGAAGCCAAGCGGCATGAAGAGTCGGCCGCTGACATTTCGTGGCAGTTGCGCTACCGGCTGGCGGCCTAATCGTATCGCAGGCCTTCGACCGGATTGAGTCGACCGGCCCACAGAGCGGGCCCAAGCGTCGCGAAAAGACAGATCAGCATCGCGACCGCACCGACGGCCAGGAACTCGTACCAGATGATGCGCACGGGCAGGTAGTCGATCATGTAGATTGACGGGTCGAGCCCAAAATCGGTGTGACGAATGATCGTGCAAACGACCAGACCACCCAAAAGGCCGCTGATCGTGCCGACGGCGCCCACAACCAGCCCTTCCATCATGAAGATCTTCATGATTTCCCATTGTGTGGCCCCCATCGATTTCAGGATGGCCACCTCTTTTTGTTTATCGAGCACGATCATGATCAACGTACAAACGATGTTGAAGCTCGCCACCAAGACGATGAAACAGAAGAGGACGGCAAGAACCAAGCGTTGCAGTCCAAGGCTCGTAAACAAGTTATGGTTGAGTTCACGCCAATCCAAGATTCGAAAACGACCTTGAGGAAGAACCTCTTTCACATTGCGTGCGATCTCACCGACCGCGAAGACATCGTCGACACGAATATCGACGCCCGTCACGACATCACCTTGATTGAAGAACTCCTGGAGGGCTCGATAATCGGTAAGCACCAGTCTGGAATCGAACTCGTGGAAGCCGCTTCGATAGATACCGATGACTTTGAAAACACACGATGACGGTTTGTGTTTGGTCGAACTCCACCGATCAGGGTCCAGGCTTTCAAGTGGACTTGTCACCAAGATTTCGTCGCCAACCTGCGCGTCGAGCTTCTTGGCCAGCGTCTTACCGATCATGATCCCTGGCATTTTTTTAACGCCGTCCTCAGGAAAACGGTCGTAATCCAACGCAAGTACGGCGTCGGGGTCATCGGTGTAATTAGGCAGATCGGACACGTCACGCACGGTGTGGGGTTCGATTCCCTTGATCAGCACGCCCGTCGTCTTGTGGCCTTTGGTTGCGATCATCTCGTGAAAGATGAACGGACTTGTCGCCGTCACGCCTGGAACGGCCTCCAGCGTTTCCTGGATATCGCGATAATCCCTGAAATCGATGCCGAACTTGATCACCAAGATATGGCTGTTGACGCCCAGAACACGGTCTTGGAACGCCTCCTGGAACCCACCGGTCACGGCAATAACGCTTGTCAGCGCCATCACTCCAAGGAAGACACCAAGAATCGCGATCAACGTGATCGTAGACAGGAAGCTCCGTTGTCGGTGCTTCAAGTGGCGTATCGCGATGAATCGTTCGTAACCGGACATATGGCTTCGTTGGACGGGGAGGAGAGCGTGGATATCGGAAATAGGCCTGTGGCGCAACACGGCAAACCGCGTCACAGGGTCTTTACATTCCGTGTGCGAGGCGCCTTTGTTTCAGAGTGCGGATTTGCTAGAGTTCCGCACTCTTAAACCGGGCGACCCCTCAAGGGTGGCCGCAGGAGGATGTAATGCGACATATTTGGTTGTTGTGTCTGGCGTTGGCGCTCGTTGCGTGTAGCGATAGCGAAAAGTCGGTTTGTGGAACGTCTACGGACTGTGCTTCGGATCAGACCTGTGAAGATGGTGTCTGCGTTACGCCCAGCCGCGTTGAGTGTTCGGGTGATCCTGACTGCGAAACCGGTGAGCAATGTGTGGATCGCACATGCCGCCCGCTTCCTCGATTTGACATGGATACGCCCGACGTTGGTGTCGTGGACATGACTCCAGATGTGGTCGAAGCCGACATGCCAATCGAAGATAACGTGAATCCAGAGGTCGTCAGCATCGTGCCGGCCAACGGCACGGTAGATATCGCATTGGATACCACGATCACCGTGACATTCAGCGAAACCATGGATCTCGTGACGGTGAATTTCCAATCTCTGGTGCTCAAAAATCCAGCAGGGCAAGACGTTCCAGCAACGGTCACGTACGACCCAGACACCAAAACGGCTACGCTGACTCCAACGGTAGCGTTGCGAAATGCGACCGCCTATCGCGTGTCACCCACCGCGCTTCTTCGGGACCCGTCGGGTAACAGCCTCCGAGTCGTGCCCTCCCCGGACTCCACGTTCGTCACAACTTTTGGCGTTCCAGCCGATCATGAAGCATTGGCGCAAGAGTTCGCACCGATGCTTTTCCAGAGCATTGAGACGCCCACAGGCGGCCAACTCAATAACGATTTGCCGACACGGGTGAATTTCGACGGCAACTGGATTGCCCGCGACAACAAGGCCACGGCCCGACTCGCCTCCACGGCGATCAAAGCGTCGTTGTACTACAGCGTGCTCGAGAGCAAGACGAACTACTTCATTGTTTATGCCGCTTATTACCCGATGCGAAAGGACAAGAACGCCTCGGTGCTTCACGAACACGACTTCACCGGAATCGTGATGGTGATCGACAAGGCCACCAAGTCATTGAAGGTCGTTGAGGGCCTCAAGGTCGATGACGGCACGGATACGGTCATCGCGTACAAACCAAACACGAGCGACGTCGGCAACACTGGCGCTACAGCGTTGGAGACCTATGATGTCGCAGGCCACGTCGAGGGGCGCTACCCACTGCTTATCACGAGCGGAAGCCATGAAGCCTGCAACTGGCTGAAAGCCGGCCCAACCGTTCCAGCAATCTGCCGACATGAGTCAGGCGAGTTTTCGGAAGGCCCGATTGACGGCGTGATGATGCGTCCGGGAGCGGCGCAGACCTTTGCTCAGGCTGTCGAAAACACGACCACAAATATCAAAGAAATGGAATACGAGTTGGTGCCGCTCGGCGAGCTTTGGGCACGTCGGTCGTTCGTTGGGAATGAGCTGCTCTGGGAAAAGGTATCGACCTACACCCCCATCGACGGTCGCACATCGATGTACGACGAAGTCGAACCTATTCTGTGGCCAAACCGACTTGTCAGCGATGACGAGATCTCCTTTGGCAAACCTCCGTTTGCCTGGTTGAAACTCGCTTCGGAGACCAATCAAGGGCAATGGCTCTTCGATCCAGCCTATCTGCTTCAGGTACGCTACAATTTCGGAACGGGATTCAGCGCTGATTACTGCGTGAACCCATATCTGGACATCGACCTGCGTTCCGACGTTGCCGTGACTGAGTGCCAGCTTCCATGAAAATACTCATTTTGATTTTCACGTTGGCGCTCGGCGCATGTGGTGGCCCCCAACAGACCGACGCGTCCAAGAAATCGGTCACCGGCACAGCGACCGATGAGTGTCCTTGCGGGAAGGCCGATCTGGACACTCCCCCACCTCCTGCTCCTCAAGAGACTCCCACGGCCCCGTGACGTTGTCATATTCAGGGGATAAGTGTACGAGTTGATCATCAATCACTGCGCCTTGCCCACGGGATTCCAATGAAGGACTACACAGAACAACTTGTGTCGTTCAACCACGTCTCGCCCACGATTTTTATCGGTTTGGGCGGTAGTGGCTCTGAGGTCGTCAATCGTATCGCTTCCAAGCTCAAAGCCAGATGGAACTGGAACACGCTTGAGAACCTGATTCACTTTTTTGCGATCGACACCAACACGCACGACTTGGCCCGTCAGGATCATATTCCACGGGATAATCGAATTCTGATCTCAGATTTTGATAAGCGTGCATACGTCGATGCAAAGCGCGGCAAAGGCCATCAGGATGCCGATCCCTTCGTGACCCAGTGGGTGCATGATTGGTACGAGTTTCGTGGAACCCGAGGCGCAGGCGCAGGACAGATTCGAGTCGAGAGTCGACTGAGCCTGCATTACCAGCTTGAACAAGACCGCGGGAAGATTGTCCAGCGACTGGTCTCGGCGATGAACACCGCCCGCGACCATGACAACCCGTATCGCAAGAGCAACCCGCCTGAGTTCAACGTCTTCATCTATGGATCCGTAGCGGGTGGAACGGGCTCAGGTTCGTTCATTCCGATGGCCTACCTTGCGCGGGAAATCATCACGTCACAGGGCTGGATCCCAAAAGTCTTCGGGACATTGATCCTTCCCAGCCTTTTTGTGAATGATGTGCCTGGCGCACTCCACGCGGACATCAACGCCAATGGATATGCGGCTCTCAAGGAACTCGAACATTTGATGAAACTTGGGACCGAGGGCTCTTCGCGGTCCGAAGAGTTTCATTATAACCCCTTGCGTTCGCACGAACCCAACGTCACAGATAAGCCCTTCGACTTTGTGTACGTGGCCGATAAACCCACGCTTTTTGAGGTTTCTGCCTACAAGAACGCCATCGCAGACGCGGCGTATCTGCTGCTCTATTCTCCCATTTTGGGGGCGCAGGCTTCCGACTACGATAATTACGAAAAACATCAGAAGGGATTGGTCGGCGGGTACACCGTCTACTACGGCAGCAACGGCTGCTCAGTCCTGATTTTGCCCGACGCGGACATTCTCGAATATTCCGCGATGCGCTACGCCGCCAAGGCGATGAAGGACTACCTGCTCTTTCATAACAGCCAGGCCGGCGAGTTCGCGATCGCGTTTGACGATCCGAAATTCAGACGCATGTCCAAACAGGCCCAATCCGACGAGATCGACCGCAAATTCGTCGGTTTCGTGGAGTATATGGCGCACAAAGAGCTGGAAGACGAAATTCAGGACGGACCGTATCAGGTCGTTCGGGATCTCAAGACGCCCACAGGCGGCCAGCTCGACGAAGAGTTCTGGGTCCTTGTCGAGCAGTTCTCGCGCGACGTTGGGACTCGAGTCGAGTTCCACACCGTGTCAGCGAACGACATCATCGAACAGAGCATCAAGGTCGACGGCGAACTCAACGATTTGCGCTCCGAGGTGAACTCCTCGCGCGGTCGAGTCCGCGCCATGTGGGAGACCGTGCGTCAGGACCTACGGTCCGGACAATTGATCCGTAATTTCTTTCAGAAGCACCATGCGACGCCTTACGCGCAGCGCGTGTTTTTGATCCAAATGAAAGACAAGCTGCGCGCGAAAATCGACGAGTTGAATCAGAAGATCGACGGAATTCGATCTCAGGTGGACCTTGATTCCGACGCGGTCAGCGGCGAGATGAAAAAACACCGAGACGCCCTGGTCGAGACTGCAAAATGGACGCTCACCGAGCGGGTCAAACGACGAAATGAAGACTTCGAGTTCGCCCGAACTGCGTTCGTTCAGTACTTCAACGGTGATTTGGTCGACGGCGCACGAGCTGTGCTGGTTGACGAGTTCACTCTCGAATTCTTGCGCGACGCCATCGAACACTTCGAAATGAGACTTGAGTCATTCCGAGCCGTGGCGGTCGACGCTGTTGATGCGATTGACTCGCTGCAAAAGGAAGCCGAAGACGCACGATTGACCGGGCGCTTTGCACACGGAGACGGGCAAAGCAACGCCTACAGTTTGGATGTTGAGGCTCTGCAAGAGATCGGCGGAGAACGACTCTGGGATCTCTATTTCGAAGACCGATTTGTTTCCGGTGGACGAGACCTCGCCTATTTCAGCGAGCACGAGATTTTTGACGTGATCACCGAGGCGTTCAACCCACGAACCGATGAAACCGGCAGACGCGTGTCGAAGACCTCGCGTGAGATCACCAACGAAATCCGTTCGGAGCTCGTCGAATTGGGGCGCAAGCGGCTCGGACCTGACATCGTGGGGACCCGCAAGGGCGGCACCGACTTGTCTGATAAGGGGTTGTTGCTGGCCGACGCGCTCTTCTACGAAGCCCGCTATCATTTTGTCCGGCAGTATCGCCGTGACGAGACGGATCAAGAGCCGACACGCGAGCAGATGGAAGACTACATCAAGTCCAAGATTCGCTTCTGCGACACAAAAGCCAATCCTCTAGCAACATTTGATGAAGTGGAAGACGACCGCGTAATCAACTCACGTGTTGCCTTGGTGGGTGTCCACCCTGCTTACAAAGAAAAACTAGGCTCACTCATCGGCGAGGTTCTGCCGCAATCCCAGAATATTCCGAACTGGATGGACGAAAAGGCGTTGGTTTTTTACCGGGCCAATCTGGGAATCCCGCTCTTCTACTACCGCCGTGTGAATCACGAGTTGAAGTCCGCCTACCTTCGCGTCATGGCCAGACCCCAAGCAGACCGAGGATATCCACTTCATATCGAGTCTTCGTGGGAAGACGGCTTGCCCAACCTCGACCCCAATGAAGGCAAAGCCGACGAACGAAAGAACGCCGACCGAGATGGCCGCATCACCTTCGCGCTTGGTTTTGCCACGGGTCTTTTTTCGCAAGATGCCGACGGAATCCACTGGCAAATCGGCACCTTTGGCGCGGTGCTCGGCGAAAACAGGCCCAAAGCCTATGCGAATCTGCAGGCGCTCGATGAGCGCACTCGCCGGCGGATCGAGGATAAGCTCGAAGCCACGCATATGGACGCTCTTCGAAACGCGGCGTCCTCGGTTCGACCGCTCGTCGATGCGTACTTGAAGGTCCTCGACGAGACGATCTGGAAGTTGGAGCAAGCTGCCAACCCAGAGGAATCACCCGCGCTGGCATTCCTCAAGAGTGAGGAAGAGCTGCTTGCCGAATGGCGAAACAAGCTGAGCTAACGTGCATCGAGTCCTGCTTATACGTGTCGGCAAAGACCTCGAACCGTGTTTCGATTATCTGAATGCATGTGCTCTGGAGCGAAACGGCGAACCAGCGCTGGCCGTGCGTTTTGTCCACGCGTCAGCAGAAGCGCTCGGGAACCTCTCGCAGCCGCTGGAAATCCTCAAAGAGCGCCTCTTTGGTGACCTCACCGATGCACTGACGGCCCTGCTACGACAGGTTCCCGGACGGCGCGGCGGTTTCCTGCTCGACATTCTGATCGTGACTCAACACGGCGAGCCCATGACCACAAAGGCTTCTCAGGTCGTGGTGAGTGCCGTTCACGAGATCATCGTTGAGCGCTTCAGCGCTGTTTTCCCCGGTGGCGCCCAGAGCGTGGGCGTGGGCTGGCGGATGCAGGAGATCGGCATTCTCCCAGGACACGCAGATTCCAAGCGGCCACGGAACGAAATGCTGTCATCACTGCGCGAACACGTGGAGTGGGTAAAAGAACGGCGCGAAAACGAATGGCCGATTCACCGGATGACGTTGCTCGACGCAACCACGCCTGGTGGCATCTCTCCGCTTGAAGACCTTCTGGATCAGACGGAGAGCCTGATCCACCTGCTCGTCTTTTCTGGCATCAGGCGAAGCCCGCTTGGTATTCAGCTTTTCGAAACTGTCTCAAGCGATATGGTGGCCACCTGCAGCATCGCACGTCTGGAGACGCCCGCCGGCTGGATTCAAGAATCTATGGTCGCAAAAATGCTGGCAGCCATCGCCAACCATCTGCTCCGCCAACGATCGGTCACTGTGGCCACGCCAGACGAGTTGGTCGGCGACGACATCTTCGAAAACCCCGAGAAACGCTTCGAGTTTTCGGCGACTTTGCGCGCCCATTTGGTGGAAGCGCTCACGATGCATGGCACGGCGGCGATAATTCCGTTGCTGCACCTGCTCGAGTTGCTGCCCGACCATATTCGGCGCTTGGCTGAGATCGCAACCGCCGCCCAACGCACTGACGTCACTCCCCCAGCCCAACAGTACGGCAGGATTCCAACGGTCTCAGGCCTCACTGTAGCCCTGGGAGGCGGAACGTTTGGAGTGGCCTACCTCGCCCTTGGGTTGGCCACAATCATGAGCGCCGGAATTGCGTTGGCAACAGCCTTTGTTGGCGCGGCTGCCCTTTTGATGGTGCTTCCAAAGGCACAAACCAGCGAAACAAGGCAGACGTCGAGTCGCAAAGAAGGCGAGCCACTGCCTACAGAAATGGCTGGCATCCTGATCGGCCACGTTGCTCAGCTTGAGAGTGACCTTAGGCGTACTCAGTCAGCATTTGAGGGAGTGGCCGCAGGTATCGACCTCACGACCCCCGTCGCTCTGCCACAAAGGGCGTTTGTGAGTGCGCTCGCCTCTGAGGAACTGGCCTCCACGATTTTTGAGTCACTTGGCACCATCTCAGATGGTGATTCCGCGGCGCGACGCTGGATCGACGGCCTTGGGACCTGGGCAGACATTCTTTCTGGAGTCACCCTGCCCGACCCGTCGGGCCTTCACAGCTTTGTCAGAGCCGAGGTTCAGGCGCTTGATTTCTCTGAAGTCCTCGATTCTTCGGCAGTACGCGCCCATGCGAGACCTTTGATTCAAGCTTGGATCTCATCTTGGTCCAGCGGCTTGGGCCAGAACCTCGAAATTAACCACCTAAAAGCCCGTGATCTCGATGGGTACCGACATGTGTTCGAGAATCATGTGTTGGCCCCGGCCAGCTACGAAGGGATCGTCCTCGATGCCCTTCAGGGCTCGTCGCTGCGGGTCGGGCCACCGACTTCGCGAGACTTTTTTATAGTGACAGCAATCACAGACATCGCACCACAAGCAGTGCTTGTACTATCGGAGCCCACTTGAACTCATTGATCGACGTCGATTCGGCCCGAAACCATATTGTGGAACGCATCCCGCGCTTGCCCGTGCAACGCCTTCCGCTGCAGGAAGCATGCGGCCGAGTCAACGCCCAGATGGTCCTATCGCCAAGTGACTTTCCGCATGCCGACCTGTCGGCTATGGACGGATACGCGATCCGTGCTGCGGACGCAGCGTGTGACACGTTTGTGTTGCAGGGAGAATCAGCCGCGGGCCACCCATTTGACGAAGTATTGAAGCCAGGGCATTGCGCACGCATCTTCACCGGGGCGGTGCTTCCATCGGGTGCAGACGCTGTCATCATGCAAGAGGATGCCTCGATCGATGACGGCGCGATCAGATTCGCAACCAAAGCGCACGTGGGCATGAATGTCCGCAGCCACGGAAGCCACCTCAAGAAGGGCCAAATCGTTTGCGATGTTGGGTTTCGGTTAGGCGCTTCGGATATCGGCGTTTTGGCATCGTTCGGGCTGACCAATATTGATGTATTCACCCAACCCAGAGTCGCAATCCTGAGCACTGGAGACGAACTCTGTGATCTGGGCGAGCCGCTGAAAGAAGGGCAAATTTTCAATTCTAACGCCCAGATGCTGGCAGCCCTTGTACGCACTCACGGCGGAATTCCAACGGTGTGGCCGGTGGTTCGAGATGTCTTCGACGATATGACCCGAGCCCTTGAATTGGCCTGTAAATTCAACGACCTCGTGGTGACCATCGGCGGAGTTTCCGTCGGTGACCATGACCATGTCTCAAAGGCCATGTCCAAAGTTGGCGGCGATGAGTTGGTGTTTTGGAAAATCCGCATGAAACCCGGAAAACCCTTGGCGTTCGGGGTGTCCTCAGGCGGCACCGCGATGATTGGTTTGCCTGGAAACCCGCTCTCAGCGTTTGTGTGTTTTCACCAGTTCGTCCGCCCTGCTCTCGCAACGTTTCAAGGCACCACGCACGCCCCGCTTTGCGTCAGCCTGCCGACAGCCCAGAGCATCCGAGGATCTGTTGGGCGAAAGGAATTCATTCCTGGCCGGATCGCGATGTCGCAAGATGGAGCACACTTTGAAGGCCCTGCAAAAATGGACTCCGGCAACTCATTCCAGTTGATGGGTGTCTCAGCTTTGGCTGTGCTCCAAGAAGATTGCGGCGGTGTGACGCAGGGCGAGTCGGTGCAGGTCGAAATCCTCTGATGAGGCGTGCACGCCCCGATCTCAGGAACCGATGTACCCAATCTGGGGACTCATAACCACAGAACCACACATTTACCCACATGATTCCGTGCCCTCGAACCATTGGTATCGTGGCACGGGATCTGCAATTATCTGATCGTCCGATGTTTTTTGATTCCGATGGAGTGAAGTTCATGAAGATCCGTCGTCCTCTCCGCCTTCTCGCCGGCCTCCTGTTGATGGCTTCGTGTTCCAGCGATACCAGCTCAGGCAGTGACCCTCTTGTTATTGATTCGTGTCCCGCAGGGCAGACCAAAAATCCAGTTACTGGTGCATGCTCAGTCCAGACAGGCACTAACAACATGACGGTCGAAGACCCGACTCCCAACGAAATGTTCACATCCGAAGACGTATGGGCTGAAGGTGACGACGATGGTGTGATTGACCGCGCCGACAATTGCCCGTTTACGGCCAATCCCGATCAGGTGGACAGCGACGGCGACGGCATCGGCGACGCCTGCGATAATTGCCCCGACAAAATGAACACCGACCAATCCGATTCATCGGGAAGCGGCAACGGAGACGCATGCTCGGCGGTTCCTGTCGGCGCTATTTGCGCTGAGCAATCCACAGGATTTGAAAGACTTGCCCCCAATATCTACTTCGTCATCGACAAGTCCGGATCGATGGACGGCGAACCCATGCAACAGGCCAAAGCAGGCTTGAATGTGATCGCCGATGAACTCGCGGCCGAAGTCCGGATTGGCGTTAGCGCCTTTCCGGTCGAGCTCGTGTGTGGGATTTCCCACACTGAATTGCTCGCAGTCGGGCAGCACAGCGCAGCGCAAATCAAGTCGTCCTACGCAAACTTGGTTCCTGAAGGCGGCACGCCAACATTCGACGCGCTCGAAGACGTGCTCGCTTCCGGTTTGCTTTCCGACCGTAACGACCCGAACGATAATTTGAGAGCAAAAGCCGTGGTTTTGATCACCGACGGCGAGCCTAATAACTGCCGAAACAACCCTGTCGGAGACACGATCGCAGCCGCTCAGGCACTCAAGGCTGCCGGGATCCCTGTTTACGTGATCGGATTCAATTTTGAGGGAGCTAACCCCACGAACCTGAACAGCATCGCCGACGCAGGTGGCACCGACGCCGCGATTGCCGGTCGGAAATTCTATCTTGCCGACAACTCCACCTCGCTCGTGACCGCGATTCGCGACATCGCAGGAAGCGTCATCGGTTGCTCGTACGTGCTGGATTCGGCGCCCGACGACCCTAATAAAGTCTGGGTCAGCATCAATGACCAGTACTTGCAGCAGGCTCAATACTCGGTCGACGGCGGTTCAAACACGCTGACACTCGACGACAACACCTGCACCACATTGCGAACCAGTGACCCCGGTCAGACTCAGGTCAAGATCACTCTGGGTTGCGCCACCCCTTGCGAACCTTCGCAGTTTTGGGGTTGCTGTCTGGACGAGGGAATTGCCTGCACCAGCGATGCTGAATGCTGCTTCGGGTCATGCGCAAATGGTGCATGCGAAGAGCCTTGCAGACCTACAGGCGTGACGTGCGAGGACAACGGTGATTGCTGTGGAGGGTTGTGTGGGGCCGACTCGAGCGGCAACGCAATCTGCATCACTCAGTAAGAATCAGGCCGTTTCAACGACCAACTTCACCAGACGCTCACGGTCAACTGAGACATTTCCGAAGTCTCCGTAGAGCGCATGGAAAGCCACCAAGCGGCGGAAAAATCGCTCGCGGCGCTGGACGTCCATCGTCCGTGCCGCGCCATATCCGCGGTAGAGCGACCGGGCAAGGTCATCGGCATCGAAGCCCTTGATCCACAAAAGCCAGGCCAAATCGACCTCTGCGGGAAGGATCGCACTAGTGTCAAAACCAGTGACGGCCACCACATTTCTGGCGTGTTCATCCACCCAAATATGCTGAAAATCGATCTTTCCATGCACCAGTGTCGTCGGGCTTCGAGGATGAAATGACGCCAACTCCTGCCGAATCTGGCCAATGGATCCCATGATCGCGCTCGTCGTCTCGTCGTCGAGAGCAAGCGTCCGCACATCCTCGGCGAAACGTTCGAACTGCGCCGCTACGTAGCCGTTGAACGTCAGCCAACGAGAGCCCGTCGGAAGCGAATCGCCAAATACACTCTCAGTGCTCAGGTTCGTGCTGTGTAGCTTACGCAGGAGCTCACCGAGTTCTCGGGCCAACTCCTGAGTCACAACGGATTCGTTCGAACGCTCCATGAGCGTGCTAATCGTGACTCCGTTGATGTGTTGAATCAGACACCAATGCTCACCCGAGTCGAGGACCTCAGGTACCGTGAAAAGCTGTGCAGCTCGATCGGGCCGGTGTGACCACGCCATGCGGGCGGCCAACACGGGATCTTCGAACACATAGAGCAGAGCGCGGGTCTGATCTTTGATCACGTGCAGGCGAGTGGCGTTGCCCTCGATGGCCTGTGACTCCACGGTCCATCCAAGAGATGTTGCGATCTCGGTCGGGTTCATTGCGGCTCCAAAACACACGCGGTGGGTATCGGCTTAGTTCGGGAAGTATACATGTATTGCAGCGTTGCGACGATCTCACCACATTTTTCATCGTCATGAACACTCTGAGACAACTTGCACGCGCTGCCCACGCCATCGAGGTCCGAAGAGGCCGCACAACACGCCTTGAGGGCTTCGCAACGAGGAGACTCACAGCCCGAAAGAAGGCCAACCAAAACCAACAGAATGAAATGCCGCATGAGAATCTATGTTTTTTGGAAATGAAATCGCACGGAAGACCGGGTTGATGTAGTGTAGCAGTCCTCAAGTTCTCAACGAAGTGCGAACGGATCGTCGGACCCCACGTGACCGAGTCCTCCACATCCATCCCGAAGATCGGCCGCTATGAGCTTGTCTCCAGACTCGCGGTCGGGGGCATGGCCGAACTCTTTCTTGCGCGCGAGCGCGGATTGGCCGGACTGGAGCGTTTGGTCGTCATCAAACGAATTTTGCCGCACCTCGCGCACGAACAATCGTTCATCGACATGTTCCTGCGTGAAGCCCGAATCGTGGCGCGACTGCAGAATCCAAACGTCGTTCAGATTTTTGAGCTCAACGAATCCGAAGGCACTTATTATATCGCCATGGAATACATCCATGGAACGACCGTACGAGAGCTTCAGGTTCTGGCTCAGGAACGCGGTACACGCTTCCCGCTGGAGGTCGTACTTTCAATCATCGAGCAGGCTGCACGGGGCCTGAACGCGGCTCACGAGCTGATGGATCTGGATGGGCGAACTCTTGGGCTCGTCCATCGAGACGTGTCCCCACACAACCTGATGTGCACCGAAGACGGCAATGTGAAGCTCCTCGATTTCGGCGTGGCCAAGGCCACCGCGGGCATGGATTCAACCTACTCCGGAAATCTGAAGGGTAAATTCGCGTACATGTCACCTGAGCAATGCCTTCGAAGCCAGTTGGACCGCCGATCCGACATCTTCGCGCTTGGCATTGTGATGTGGGAGCTATGCGTTGGCCAACGGCTCTTCAAACGCCCCAATGAACTCGAAACCATGCAGGCCATCATCAACGGCGATGTGTCTCGCCCGAGCGCTCTTGGTCGTCAGGTTCCGATCGAAATCGAAGACATCATCATGCGCACGATGGACGTCGATCGCGATCGACGATTCGATTCGGCCGAAGACCTGCGCGTGGCGCTGGTGGCGGCGGCAAGGTTGCATGGGCTCGCCATTGGATCCGACCGGGTCGCAGAATTCGTGCGCGAGGTCGCCGGTCCGCAACTTGAGTCTCGTCGCGGAACGATGAAGTCCGCACTGGAGCGAGCTCTTACTTCCAACGAGCGCATGGGACTGCTGCACCGAACCGGTTCCCACGCGGCCGAAGAAGGGCAAACAAGCGTCGATCGCGAACGCCTTGAGACCATGAGAGCGCTGAGCGAACACGAAGGAACCCGCACAACTCCATCCGGTTCTGGATTTGAGGTCGAACAACCAGATCCAGGTCAGTCGGTCGAAACGGTGATCTCCAAACAGGTTCGTGCACTTCCTGCCGCAGAAATCGAAGTCCCGGAACCCGTCCGGATGGTTTCCGAGACGCATCGGCCGCAATGGCTTGTCGCAGTCTCCGTCGGAATCCTGCTGGCCGTGGCTGTGCTTGGAGTTGTGTGGTGGCGAGCAAACTCCAGCGAACAGGTTCGCTCGCCGGTATTACTTGGCGAATCAACCCCGATGGGTTGGGCGCCAACTGTCACTGTCGAACAACTTGAAACCGAATTGTCCCCGCTGCGGCAATACCTTGAGCGCGAGTACGGACGTCCAGTCCCCATGACGATCGCTTCGAGCTATCAGGCCTTGGCCGACGAGTTGGTCGACGGAAAAGTCGCCTTTGCGATGATGCCGCCCTACCTCTACGTGCAAACGATTGAGCGTGAACCGCGAATCGTGCCACTTGCGTTTAAAGCATTTGACGGTGCTCGCACCAGTGACGGAATGCTGCTTGTTCGTATGGACAGCGATGTCGAATCCGTCTCTGACTTGAAGGGCAAAGTCTTCTGCTTCACCGATAAAAACTCGACCACCGGGTACCTCTTGCCGCGACTCTATCTGCGAAAGAAGGGATTCGATCCGGACACCTTCATCGGCAGCGTGCATTGGAGCGGTGACCATCTTCAAGTCATGCGCGATCTTGTTGATGGAAAATGCTCGGCCGCTGCAACGTATTCAGGGGCATTCCTTTCCGGGAGTGCCGTCAATGTACGCACTGGGCAGATCAGGTCCCTGGCCAGCACCGGAACCGTCCCTCAGGACGTGATCGTCGCAGGACCAAACGTATCGGCGATCGACCGGGAACGAATGAAAAAGGCGCTGCTCGATTTTGACCCGCAGCGAGAATTCGGAGTCAAACTACTTGGCGAAACCCAGAGAATCGAGTCGTTCATGGAGGCTTCCGACACCGACTACGCGACACTTCGCGAAGCCATGAAAGCCGAAGCATCCACCAAAGATTAGGCGGGTGAGCGGGTATTTGAGGGAATGATATGAAGTACTTTCGGCACGACGCGTTCAGCAAACAGCTCGACCAGTTCTGAATCGAGCTTATTCTGCTCCGCTTCTTCCCGAAGAATCGAAATCGCACGTTCGACCGTCGCCGCTTTCCGATAGGGCCGGTCGGCCGCGGTCAGAGCATCAAAGATATCAGCGACCGTCAGCATCCTCACTTGCACGTTCAAATCATCCGCACCGACACCCAAAGGGTAGCCAGAACCGTCGAGTTTCTCGTGGTGATAGCCGCCTAAATAAGGCACCAACGCAAGGTCTTCCCCCCACGGAATGCGCTCAAGAAAACGTTGAGACTGCGCAGAGTGACTCTGCATCAGCCCCCACTCGCGAGCATTCAGGGTACCGCGACGAATCGAGAGGTTCTCAATCTCACGTGGTGACAAAAATGGATGACGTTTCCCGTTTGCATCGACATAGAACCGCGCAGCGATTTCTTCAACGCGAGCAAGGTCCGCATCAGGCAGAAACCCCTTGATGTTGACGCCATCAAGAAACTCGCGGTCAGCACGCAAATCGCTCGACAATTTGGCACAACGTGCCTTGATATCATCGACGGTGGCGGCGCTAGGCTCCACCCTTCCCCCTGACACACCTTCGGCGAAGGCCTGCCACAAATTGCGATGCATCAGCGCTTCGACTTTATCAAATCGCTGACGGACATTCTCCATGTCCCACTCTTGGAGCCGCGTGGGCTTCATCAAGACGTCTTCCGGCACGCCGATTTTCCCAAAATCGTGCAAGAGCGTCCCGAAGCGCATTTCAGTGAACTGTTGAGCTGAAAATGTCACCGAGGCGTAGGTTCCGGTCGTGCACTCGTGAACCACGCGCGCCAATTCCAGAGTGTAAGCCGATACGCGATGAGAGTGTCCGGCCGTCGTTGGGTCTCGAGCTTCAATCGCGGTCACAGAGGCGTCCACGAAACTCTCGAACATCCGCACGATATGTCCGGTCAATTCAGCCCGCTCCAACGCGAAGGCTGCGTTCGACGCCAGAATCGAAAAAAGGTCGAGGTCTTGTTTCGAAAACAGCGATCCGCGGCCTCGGGTATCGACCTGCATCACGCCCATGATCTTTCGTTGGCCCACCAGAGGCGCGCACAAACAGGCGGTGATCTTTGCGTCCAGGATGCTTTGACTGACCTGAGAACCCAAATTGTCTTTGACCCACAGCACGCTCTCACGTGACTCGAGCACGCGGTTGACGATGCTGGAACTCAAGATGGGTTCGAGGTCCGATGAAGAGTCGTCTCGCGCGCGCATTAAGTACGGCCGAGGTGCTGTCTCGCCATCAGTCAGTAGCGAAACGGCAAAAAAGTTGGCACCAGGAAACGCCTCAAACGTCGATTCGACGATGAGCTCCATGATGTCTTCGAGACCTGTGAGCGAATTCAGCTTTTCGGCCAACCGAAACAAAACCCCCAGCCGCTTATCTTGCCCCTCGAAACGCCGAGAAAATGCCTCGATCGGCTCATGAACGGTGGTGATGAACTGTTCGTTGCTTCGGTCTTTGAAATCGCGAGGCGCTTCCAGGCTCGCAGGCTCCTGACGAAACGTAAGGGCCTCCATCGGTGGCAGCGTTTTCCCGCTCTCCGGCAATTCGATTTTGAGGATGCTCGAGCCGATTTGAAGCTCGGTTCCGTCGGCTACCTCAATGGTGGCGTCGTGATCGCGATCGTGGAGCCGAGTGGACACGTTGTTGATGATAACAAGTGTGCCATGTCGGCTTCGCAAATCGTGGTACTCGACGCGATCGTTGATGAAGACCAACTCGCCGTGACGATTTGAGACGAACCCATCCGACAGAACGAAGTCGCAATTCGCATCACGCCCCAAAGACAACCGTTGCTTGCGGAAACTTAGGCTCCGCCCTGCATCGGGCCCAGAGAGCACCGTCAAAATGAGTAACGCGTTCTGCAACGCACCCATCACACCACCTCACACCGTTATTCAATTCGCACGCTATCACACGGACTTCGTGACTGTCACTCAGCGAGGGCGATCGCCACGGCCTTACGCATCGCCGCCGAAACCGGGAGCGAAAAGACATCGTCGACCCACCTCAGTTTGACGCTTCCCGTCATCAGGTCTGCGCTAAACACGCGATAAGTCATCTGAATATGCGAAAAAACATGCGGAAAGTCAGCCAGAAGCCTTGGAGCCGACACTTCGATCCCGTGCTGAGCAAAGAGGCCCGTAATATCGGGGTCGCCTCCTGGCTGGCTGGGAAACTCCCATAAGCCTCCATGCAATCCTTTGGAAGGTCGTTGCACCAGCCCAAAGCGACCCTCATTTCGTAACACAAAAAGTGAGGTCGTTTGGGTTCGGGATTTCGTTCGTTTTTTGGGGGGCGGAAAATCGGCGACGCTATCGGCTGCGAAGGCATCACATGCCGATGAAATGGGACAATCCTGACACTTGGGCGAACGCGGCGTGCACACCGTCGCCCCTAACTCCATCAACGATTGGTTGAAATCCCCTGGGCGCTTATTGTCCACAAGCGCCGTCGCAATTTTCCAGATCCGTTTTTCGCGAAGCGACGCGGTCGCCTCGGTCCCAACGCACAAAAGGCGAGACAAAACGCGATCGACGTTTCCATCGACGACAGGAACCACTTCGCCGTGGGCGATCGAAGCAATCGCACCTGCAGTATACCGTCCAACACCAGGAATCTTGAGCCATTCAGCAAACGAAGTGGGCAAGCCGTCGTTGTGCACGACCTGTGCTGCGCGATGCAGAAAACGCGCTCGCCGGTAATAACCAAGCCCCGCCCAGTAGGTAAGTACGTCGTCCAGATCCGCCGCGGCCAAATCATCCACGGTCGGGAAAGCGGCCATCCAGCGTTCGAAATACGGAATCACTGTCGCGACCTGAGTCTGCTGACACATGATTTCGGAAACCCAAACCGAGTACGCGTCACATGAAAGACGCCACGGCAAATCGCGTTGGGACTCATCAAACCACTCCAAGAGCGGTCGACGGACTCTCAACGCAAGGTCGGAAAAAAGCTCGTCGCGATCAGCCACAGACGTCGTCGCAAACCGCAATCGGGCAGCTCCGTTCGTCGTCTTGAATTGAGTAGCCGCATCCCTCGCGGCACTCCGGTTCATCAACGGCGGGACACGTCTGACAGAGCTTTTTTGAATCATCAAAATATTCGTTTTTTGAACAGTCTTCAGGATCGTCGGTGGGCTCGCCGCATCCCAAAATCCCCAACGTACCCAAAACCACTAACGCTCTAAACATTTTACTCTCCCGGTTACGCTGCGCGGTGTTAGCACACGTTGTGCGGACCGTCATGCCAAGTATCGCTGTGTACCACCAAGGTTTCCAAGTTGATGCATACCCGGCCATGCGCTAACGTGCCCAGAGCCCAGAACCCATGTACTTTTTTCTGGTTATTAGCCACAGATTCTCATGAGCACTCGCGCCTCAAGTGGCACGGTCATCGAGGGGAAATATCGCTTGGAGCGCGAGCTAGGCGCCGGAGGGATGGGTGCGGTCTGGCTGGCCACTCAGATCATGGTGGACCGAAAGGTCGCAGTTAAGCTGCTCCACCCTGCGTTTATGGATCAAGACGATCTGCAGGCTCGATTCGAAGTTGAGGCCCGCGCCATCGGCCGGCTCAATCACCCCAATTGCATTACGCTTTACGACTTCGGTTTTTCGAGTGACCTCAAGGCGTTTTACACCGTTATTGAATACATCAATGGCGTATCCCTCGATAAACGACTCTCGAGCAGCGTCCCGCTGACCGAGGTGATTTCGATCGTCAAACAGATTGCTCTGGCTCTGGACCACGCCCACCATCAAGGCATTCTGCATCGGGATTTGAAGCCCGAAAATGTCATGCTCGCCAAAATGACCGACGGGTCTGAACTCGTAAAAGTGCTCGATTTCGGCATCGCGCGAATCGTAAAAGGCGACAACGAATCCGAGGAAGCTCAGCGCATCACAAAAGCGGGTGAGGTTTTCGGAACCCCAGCATACATGAGCCCAGAGCAGGCCAGATCGACCCGGCAGCTTGGCCCACCGGCCGACCTCTATAGCCTCGGTGTGATGTTCTACGAATTGGTTGCCGGCAACCTGCCTTTCTTCGCGAATTCAGCGTTCGACCTCTTGATGATGCACGTCACCAAACCCGTGCCTCCCATCATTCGTCGAGACGTGCCCGAGGAAATCAAGCTCATCATTTATCGCCTGATGGACAAGGAACCGGCCAATCGGTTTCAAAGCGGCAGAGACCTGTCACGCGCACTCGACGCCGTCTTGGGACTGCCGTCCATGACCGAAGAAATCTTGGTTCAAGGGACCGGCTCGAACCCGACGCCTACACTTTTTGATTCCGCCGAAGTTGCGGCTCTTCCGCGTACTTCCCAGTCCACCACCACGGCGGTGAGTGGACCGAAAGTCGCGTTATTTGCGATTATCAGTCTCCTCTGCATCTTCGCAGTGATGGCCGGAGTTTTTGGTTATTTTTCCAACGCTCCTGACAACCAGACGACTGAAATCAAAGAAACGGACGTAGCCGCCGTCGAGGGCGTGGCCAACGCTATTCAGCCCCCCGAAGACCGGCCGAAAGTCGAAGCCGTCGAAGAAGTATTGGTCGATTCTCAAACAAATCAGGCGGCGATTGCGGACCCCATTCCGACGATTGCAGACCCGATCCCGGCGATCGAAGTCAAGCCCAAGGTCGTACCTACTCGCCCGGCAACGAAATCCACCAAGAAAACGAGCAAGACTCCCAAGCCGGATCCACCGCAGAAATTCAAGGCTCCTAAGAAGAAATTTGAGAGTCTCAGTCCAACGACCAACGACAAGAAGATCGAGAGTCTATCGCTTTGACAAGAGATAGGGGCCGTTTCCTTGACGTACCTGCCTAGCTCGGAATAATAGCGGAGTTACGATCGCCCCCAGTCTTTGAGGCTCCCGTTGTCCGTTTTTTCGACTTCCCTTCGTTTCCTACTCGCTGCCGCTCTTACCGTCGCGTCGCTTCCTGCATACGCCCAAGATACGGACGACCGCGCCTATGAGTTGGCCACCGAAGGCGCAAAGCTTTTTGGGGCCGGGGATTATCGCGAGGCCGCACGACGCTTCGAGGAAGCCTACTCACTTCTCAAAGATTCTGTGCTGCTCAAGAATCAAATCGTATCGCTGTATAAAGCTGGAGACTGCGGAAACGCCCTCGATCTCGCCTACCAATACGATATTTCGTACCGTGATGCGCCACCCACTGACCGAGAAGACGTCCGAAAGGTGCGCGTCGACTGCAACCTTTCGGCGGCAGGGACCGCGCTCGAATACGGCAAACTCGACGTCGCTGATGAATCGCTTCAAAGGGCCAAATCGATTGGTTTTCAGGGCGAAGAAGAAAAGCGCTACACCGACTTAAGTGCCCAACTGACAAGCAAACGCCAGCCCAAGACGATCGAGCCTGTTGAGGTCGAAGACCCAAACAGTTGGCGCCCCATCGTGGGTTGGAGCCTTTCTGGGGTAGGACTCGCCGTGGTCGGGATCACAGCCGGGTTGCAGTACAGCGACTATCAGAGAGGCGTCGAATTAGGATGCGCCACCAAAGTCTGCACCACCGAACGCGCCGAATACGACGACCTGAAGGATAACGGTACCACCTACGCCATTGGTTATGGCATCGGCGGCGCCATGCTCGCCGGTGGCGCTGGGCTGCTTATCTATCACTACATGGTGGACACTGACGAAGAAGCCGTCGTCATTGCGCCGACATTGGGCTCTAGCGCCGTTGGCGCTTCCCTGCAGTTCAAGTTCTAGATGGAACACACACGTTTTCTTGTGGTGGGGGCCGGCATGACCGGCCTTGCTTTCGCGCACTTCATCGACAGCGACGATGTCCTCGTGCTTGAGCGCGACACCGAGATCGGAGGATGGTGCAAGACCATTCACCAGGACGGATTCGTCTGGGATTACTCGGGGCATTTTTTCCATTTTCGAGATCCCGCGATTGAAAAAATGCTGGTTGACCAGATGCCTGCGGACTCGGTCGTAAGTGTCCAGAAAGACTCCCGTATCCTCTATAAGGGCAAATTTATCGATTTTCCCTTTCAGAAAAACATCCATCAATTGCCGCAAGATGAGTTTCTGGAGTGCCTGCATAGCCTCGTTTTTCGAGACCAGGACTCGGTGTCGCATGGATTTAAAGCCATGCTCTACGAGAAATTCGGCGCCGCCATCGCCGAGAAATTCCTCATTCCTTATAATCAAAAGCTCTACGCGTGTGACCTCGATGGGCTGGACCGTGACGCCATGGGACGCTTTTTCCCCCACGCGTCGCTGGAAGACATCGTCCAGAATTTCGTAAGTTCGGACAACTCATCCTACAACAGCCGGTTCACCTACCCGCGAGACGGCGCCATCATGTACGTGAAGGCGCTCGCGAGCATGATCCCTGATGACCGCATACGGCTTGGCGAAGGACTCGCCAGCGTTGATCTGAGACAGAAAGTGGCAACCACCACGAAGGGACGCGAAATCTCCTTCGAGTTTCTGGTCTCCTCTGCACCGCTTCCAAGTTTCTTGGACATCTGTTCTCTGCCTTACAAACCGTCGGCTCTCACCTGGAATAAAGTCCAAGTGTTCAACCTCGGTTTTGACTCGAAGGGCGTTCAAGATGTGCATTGGGTCTACGTTCCCGACCCGGATATATCGTTTTATCGAGTCGGCTATTACGACAATATCATGGGCGATTCTCGCACGAGCCTCTACATTGAGCTGGGCTACGATCGCCACGGCAACCCCGACGCCGACGCCCTACTCCCCAAAGTTCTTGAAGAATTGCGGGCGCTAGGCCTCATCCTGCCGGAACAAAAGCTTGTCTCCTCTCACCAGGTCGTACTCGATCCGGCATACGTGCATATCACGCAGGAATCGCGCGACCTTTACGCCGACGCAGCCGCCACCCTGGCAACCCGCGGCGTGTTTTCTATCGGTCGCTACGGCGGTTGGACCTACTGCTCGATCGAGGACAATATCATTGAGTCTCGAGAGCTCGCCCGCAAACTCCAGCCCTTCGCCTAACGGCGACCTGAAACCACCTATCTTGCGGGGAAATCTAACGAATCGAAGGGAAGTCAGAGTCACCAGGCATTCTAACCAAACCAATATGTGGCAAGGGTAAGGTAGAATGCGACCGAAAACACATCCACGGTCGTGGTAAAGAAAGGGCCTGTTGCAAGCGCTGGATCGAGTTTCCACCTGACCATCAGCAGGGGAAAAAACGCCCCAAAAGCCGAGGCCAGGACCATCGTGAAAAACACCGAAAGACCGGTAACCAGGCCAAATGTTGGCGCGCTGGCCTTGGACACGCCGCCCACTGCAGCCAAGTAAAAACCACCCAGCAACGACGCGACCAGCCCGTATAAAAGCCCGCAGATAAGCGCGATCAAGGTCTCGCGACCGATCACCTTCCGCCACTTCCCAAACCCAATCGAATCCATCGCGATGCCGCGAGAGGTCAGGGTCGCAGATTGAACGCCAATATTACGCGACAACCCGAGCACCATCGGAACGAAAGCCACCAACAGAATCGACTCCATCAGCGTCTGATCAAAACGCGAAATGATGAAAACGCCTGCGGCGCCGGCAACAAAACTCGGCATCAACCACGGGAGTCTGGAACGCGCTGACGCAAAGGGCGAGCGATGAAGGCTGATGTCCTGCTCCAGCGCTCCGGCCATGCGTAGGACGTCCTCGTTCGCTTCAAGGCGAATCACGTCAATGATGTCGTCCACGGTCACAATCCCGACCAGGTGATTGCTCTCACCGACCACCGGTAACGCCAGAAGATTGTAGCGTGCGACCATGCGAGCCACGTCCTCCTGATCCGTGTCGACACCGACGCGCAAGACGTCCCGAATCATGAAATCACGAAGGGCTCTTCCGGTCGGTTGTTGCACAAGTTCGCGAAGGCTGGTGACACCCACCAGGTGTTCATGATCGTTGACGACGTAAATGTAGAAGACAATTTCAGCGTCCTCGGCCCCTTTCTGAAGAATTTGAACAGCCTCTCCGGCCGTGACGTCCTCCTTAAATGCCAAGAAATCCGTGACCATCAACGCGCCCGCAGACTCGGGATCGTACCCCATCATCGACGAGGCCTCGGCGTGGTCGTCAGCCGGCATTGCGTCAAGCAGGAGATCTTTGCGTTCTTCGGGCACGCTCTGCAGCAGATAGGTGCTGTCATCCGATGGCATCACCATCAGAAGGCGCGAAATCACATCGTCGCTCAACTCAGCCAGAAACTCCTCGAGCAGCGAGGAATCGAGCTCAGCGACCATTTCCGCTCTTTTTTCGTCATCGTCCAAAGTCTCAAACACCATGAGACGTTGGCCAATCGTGAGATTGCCGAAAAGATGAGCAAGTTCTGCGGGGTGGGTTCGCGTGATAACGCGACGAAGTTGCGGTCCTCGTTCCGCACGCGTGAGGCGTCGAATCGAGGCGAGCAGGACGTTCTGAGAATCCCGTTCCATGGCAAGGCCGGGAAATGAGAAGAGGATCTAGCGGTTAGAGGTATCAGGGCGCTCAAGGAGCCAACGTGTCTCTTGCACGTCTTGTTCAAGTTCCCACGCTTGGCCGCTCGTCTGAGGGAACTGCGCTGGGTCTTTCGCTGTTGCTCGCGTGCCTGAAAGCAGACTGGCGAAGAGCACCACTGCTGCTACCACCAGCGCCAGAGCAAACATGTGTGTAGGCTTGATCGAAGCGACCCAATGAGCTTTCGCATTTTTTGACGGGCGCTCGGGCGCCACGTTCGCTCGACGAAATTCCCGGCTTTCAACGGCATTGGCCAAACCAGCCGCACGCTCGTAACCACGAACCAGAATCTCGGAGTCCAATCCCAGCTCGCGAGCATAATTGCGAAGGTGGCCACGTACAAAAACGTCCGCCTTCATCTCATCGAATCTATCTTGTTCTAAATGCAAAAGAATCGTGCGTGGAATGCGCGTCATCGCAGCAATCTCCACCAGAGTGAGTCCTCGGCTTTCGCGGGCTTCTTTAAGCAGTGTGCCGGGCGATTTCATCTAATTCCTCACAACTGACATACGTATTCTTAGAACTGTCGTGTTCTACACGAGTCTAGAGGCTTTGCAACCCAAAACTCGGCCCGCTGCCGTGCTGATACTAATGCTCTCCTCGCTAGAATAGCACCTGTTGCCGCGGGGTCAAAGAAATCGACCCTGGCGTCTAAGTCCGCGCAACAAGCCGCGTTGCGGCCTTCGGACTTGACACGATAACCCTCACACTGATAGCAATTGCGCAAGTTTGCCATAGGCCGGATAACCGCTTGTTTCCTACCCGGGAAGCATTATTGATGGTGTAATCACGGCGACGAAATGGAGTCTTTCATGCGCTTTCGAATGCCAGTGATCACCGGAATTTTTGCGATCATGGGTGCGATGAGTAGTCCCGCCTCTGCTGCGGAATTCACCGACCTGATGGATGCTGCGGACAATTTCGACGATCTCGTCGACGAGACCTACGACCCGTTCGATTTCAATATCGAACCCCGACTTCGTCTCGACTTTCAGTCTGCAACGATCTCTCGAGAAGCCGCATGCGTGCCGACCACGAGTTCACTTGTTGGCGATGCCGCGCAGAATAATCCACGGCTGGTGGTCGACCGCGGCCGCTGCTCAGAACCGCGACTGATCTCGAACAAAGAAATGGAATTCAAAGGTCAATCCACTGCGGTTGATGTCTCGATTCGAGCCGGCATTTATAAGGACCTGGAATTCAAGTTGACCGTTCCCTATGTGATCGGTTCAACCACAGGCCTGAAATACGCAGACGGAGTGGATGCCACGAATTCCTCTGTGGACCCTGACGATTCCGTCGTTCAAAACGCCGCACAGCGAGCATTCGGTGCCACAGATACCGACGCACAACACGTCGACAATCTGGACCTCTTCACCGGACATCGCTTTTTCAACCTCTCGGACCAATTCCTTGAGTATGAACGAAAAGGATTTGCGGACCCGACGATCTCGTTGGAATGGGCTCCTTTCAATGACGAACGAGACGACACCAAGGCGACTCTCCTGCTTGGTATGCACTATAAAATGCCCATCGCACCGGTGAAAGCCGCCGGGAATACCGACGTCGGCGAAGGCGTGCACGAGCTGTCCTGGCGACTCGCTTCATCGAAGCGCTTCAACTGGATTGAGCCCTACTTCGGCCTGCAGTACTTCCTGCGCATGCCGGCAACGGACTCGCCGATCCAACGAGTCGATAAACAAAATAACGGACAAGTTTTTGCCAACCCTCCACAAAGTGGAGAAATCACGGTCGGAACGGAGTTCATTCCTTTCGAAGACGTCAAGACCGGCGCCCGCTACGGGATCGACCTGCGTTTCACATTTGGCTACACCAGCGAAGGACGCGACTACACTCCATTCTTCGACCATTTCACCAACAGCGAATGCAATGGCAAGACACTTGCTGAAGTCTTGCCCGACTTCGGTACCGACGGCGTTGTCACCAACACCGACGATGTCGCATGTTCATGGATTGCCCGCGAACCCGCTAACGCTAAACCTGTGCCGATCTACGACCTTGGGGCTGCCGTCGGCGATAATTCACCATGGTCAACAGACGGCATCATGACCGTGGAGAGCTACGCGACGTTTAAGGGCATGTTGGGGCTCTACCTTCAGCCAACCCGGTACTTTCAGCTCAAAGCACAAGTCGAACTCGCCAACCAGCAAGAGCACTACCTGACCAATGCGCGGACAGGGCGTGACTCCAACGATAATGTCGAAGCGACGCCCGACTCCACTGTTGACCTCGAAGGTCCAGATGCTGCGATCGAGAAGAACCCGGTCTTCAACGCGGCTTACGACCAGAACGGCAACCGCTTCCGCATCCAGGGTTTCAACACCTGGACGATCCTCATCACCACCGCCCTTCAGTTCTAAAGGTCCTTGAGGCCTTGTAGCATCGCGTAAGCATCGGCCTTGGTCACACCAAGGACGGTGCTCGCCACACTCTTTATCTGTTGGGGAGAGCAGCCTGCCGTATTCAAGGCACGCACCAATGCGTCCAAACTTACGGATGCAGCTTCACTGGCTTCGCCTGCGGCAACCACCACCACGCATTCGCCACGAACCTTATCGCGCGCCTGAATATCACCGACGATTTGCTCTGTGGTTCCGCCAATATATTCCTGGTGCAGTTTCGTGAGCTCTCGGCCGACAAAGACTGAATGCTCAGGTCCACAAACGGCGACGAGATCCTGCAAGGTGTCGAGCAGTCTGTGCGGAGCTTCATACACGCACCAGGTCATCTCGCTGCGATTCAGCTTCTCGATTTCCTGACGCCTCGCCACGGTTTTTGGAGGTAAAAAACCCGCGAATATGAATCGCTCGATGGGAAGTCCGGACGCAACGAGCGCCACAAGCGCCGCATTCGCACCTGGAAGAACGTCGTAGGGAAGCCCCTCGCTGCGTACCGCGCGCAGGAGCCTAAAGCCAGGATCGGCGATGCAGGGCATTCCCGCGTCGCTCACCAAAACCACGTTGGTCCCGTCGCGAAGCGCGGCCAAAACACCGTCGATCTGGGCGTGTTCGTTATGGTCGTCAAATCGCCACAACCTCGGCCGTCCATCGACCCGCCCAATACCGAGCAGTTCCAGGAGCTTTCCGGTCACACGCGTGTCTTCACACGCAATGACATCAGCGTTTGCGAGCGCTTCGCGTTGTCTCTCTGAGATGTCCGCAAGATTGCCAATGGGCGTGGGGCAAACAGTAAGCATAGGTCTCCTAAACAAAAAAAAGGGCCACCCCATCGGAGCGGCCCTTGCAACGTATTCTCGCTAATTCTTTAACGATTCTCGATCGACAGTCCCAACTGACGACGCAGTTCGAAATATTCGTCCGAAATCGAGAACAGAACCATTTCGCGAATTTTCTCTTTGATCGACGACTTTCCAATCGGGTTGAGGTCGTTCTTGATGCAAGAGGCAGCCTGTTGGAGGTCTCCACACAACAAGAGTCCGACACGTGTTGCGGTGTGATCCACAGCACTCAACCATTCCGAAAGATTCGGGTTCTCTTGTTTCGCAAGATATTGCCTCATGAATTTCGAGAGCTGCATCAGCATCGGCCCAGGGATCTTCTGGATTTCCTTAATCCAGACTTCGCCCTGCTCACCGAGGCTTGGACCGATTCCCAATGAAGGGTCGGTGATGTGCATCGCGGCCATGAAGAACAATTTCAGCACTTCCGTCGGGAACGGAGTCGACGCCAAATAATGCTCAGGACGTGCCAGACAAAGTTGGCGCGAAACGCTGAAGGCCAGCTCTCGATCTGCCTTGCCCTGCATCATGTCTCCACCAATCACGAATGCTGGTGGGTCGATGTTTGCATTGCGCATTCCCAGCGCCTGGTCACGACGAAGATAGAGAAGCGGTGCCGGCATGATCGCCTGAGTGCGCGACGAGTAGCTGTAGATCTTGGTGAACATCAACTGCTCATCAGGACTCAGGAGATCTTTCTTCTTGTGAAGGCCCCACTCCTTGATGTCGCTGGCGTATGCAGGGCGAAGGCCCTGCGCCAGAATCGACATAATGAAGCTCATCAGCATGTCTTGAGTTGGATGGTAAACGAGCTTGATCAACTCTTGATTGATCTGGCCCTTCGCCAATCTCAAGTTCTGACCGAGGTACTGCGCGTAGAACTTCTGTTCCTGCTCATTCGCATTCTGAAGGAACACCAACGCACCCGACATGCACCAAGCCTTGTCGTACTCTTTCTTCTGCATGTACGACTTCCAAAGCGCTCGGTAGCTGTCGATCCGGAAAGGATCGAGCTTGATGAGTTCTTTGTGCTGAAGGATCGCACCGTCAGGATTGTCGTCTGAACGCTCGTAGAGGTCTGCGAGAATCAGACGGAGTTTTTCGTCATCCGGCTTGAGGCCCACGGCTGCTTCGTACGCCTGGATCGCGCTCTTAAGGTGACCAAGACGGCTACGATAGATTTCTCCAAGATTCTGCCAAAGCAACGTCTTGATGCCTTCCATCGACCCATCGTCATTCTCAGTCACGCGACGCAACATGTGGCGGTAAGCGCGCTCAAGATCCTTCCAAAGCTTCTCTTCGGTCAAAAGACGGTCGATGGCTTCGAATGCCTTAAGCAGCTTAACGTCAGCATCGAGAGCCTGCCCGAAGACCTGTACGGCCTCGGTCTTGTCCCCAATCTGATCGCGAAGAATAACGCCCACCGTGTAAAGGTATTTCGCCTTTCTCGACGTGTCAGTTTCCATCACGATCAGACGATTGAGCATCTCAACGGCTTCATTCCACTGCTGCTGCTTGGTGTAAATATCCAACAACTTACGCAGGATCGTAACGGAGTCTGGATCCAAATCGAGCGCTTCAAGATAGGCTTCGGTAGCCGGTGCTGTTTCGTTGAGTTTGCTCACCCAAACATCACCAATTCGCACAAGATGAGCGAAACGAACCGTCGCCTGTTCTTCGCACTGAGTCAGCGTGCGAAGCGTGTTGATCAACTCCTGCCAGTTGTTCTCCAACTCGTAGTTTTCGACCAACGCGTTCAAGGCCGGAGCAAAATACCCGTCAAATTCCAGAGCTTTCTGGAAGAACTGAATGGCCTTTTGACGCTCACCCATACGTTGTTTGATCGCACCCGAACGCAGATAGATTTCCTGCAATTCGTCGGGTTCGAGCGAAGCCGTATGGTTGAATGCGAGCGCTTGATAGATCTTGAACGACTGGTCCCACTCCCCACGTCGATACAACAACTCAGAGAGGCCTTTCAGCGTCTCGGTGTCTGCTGGATCCATTTCGTAGGCCTGTCGGAACGACGTCAAAGCCTGCTCTTCCTGCCCGAGTTCCATCGAGACGCGTGCCATCTGAACAAAACGACGGTGTTTCTCTTCGGGATCGTCTGATCCGCGCTCGAGAACCTGAACAAGCAATGGCATTGCACGTTCCCAGCGTTTTTCGCCGATGTACATGTCGATCAACGGCTCAGCGGCATCAAGCACCTTCGGATCACATTCAAGGGCACTCTCGTAGTAGTGGGTCGCCGACACACCGTCATCGAGCTCGCGTCCATAGACTTTGCCAATTTCGCATAGGTAATCGGCCTTGGCCTTCAAATCACGAGCAACGCTCTCGGCATGTTTCAAGATGCGAATCACGCCCTGATAATCACCGCGGCGAGAATAGAGATCCCGCATGGCAAAAATCGTCGATTCATTGCTTGGAACCAAGCCCAATGCAATTTGGTAGACCCGCTCCGCCTCGACGTCATCCTGCAAGCTGGCTTCGTTCATGAAGCCGATGCGATTGAGGATCTGAACCTTCTCTTCGGGATCCTGAGTCAGTGCGGCTTCCTCGTTGAGTGCCTGTACCGACGCGTGCCAGTTGGCAGTCTCATCGTAGAGATCAGCAAGCGCACGCCATACCGACGGCTGTTGTTTGATCACTGCGAGCGAACGATTAAACGCGTCAATGGCCGCATTAGGGTCAGAGATCTGGTCACGCTGAATCGTACCAAGTTCGTTCAACGAACGGACCTGCGTACCAGGATCCCCCGCGGCTGCTTCAGCATGGCGCTGAAGAATTTCCGCAAGATCAAACCAGTTCTCTTGCCCGCGATAGAGGCGTTCGAGGTTACCAATCGCATCCAGGTGATTCGGATCCACCATCAGGATATTATTGTAGGCCTCAACAGCTGAATTCACGTCTTCGAACTGATTCTCGTTCAGCGACGCCATCTTACCGTAAATGGTAATCTGTTCGTCTGGCTCGTGCGTCAGTTGAAGTTGCTGCTCGTACACACCCAGAAGATCCGGCCATTTCTGTGTCTGGGTGAAAAGGCGCTCAAGCTCGCGGAGGCTTGGTGAATGCGTCTGATCGACCTCAAGGATCTGCTGGTAAGTCGAGATCGTCTCATCCACGTTTTGCAGACGCTCTTCCAACACCTGCGCGATTCGGAAACGAATCTGCACAATCTCATCAGGATCGTAGGTCGCTGAAGCTTTCTGATTCAACACACCAACGAGTGACTGCCAACGATCGTAGGCTTCGTAAATTCGCTCCAGGCTTTCGATGGCCAAGATATCCGAGGGATCGATTCGCAGGATGGCGTTGTAGGCATCGATTGCATCATCGATTTGCCCCATCTGCATCTCGTAAAGCTCACCGAGTTTACGCCACAATTCGACCTGTTCGTCAGGATCGGTGGTCAGTTCCACGCGAGCACGGAGGATCTGAGCAAGCTCAGCCCAGGCGCCAATCTGACGATAGAGGCCTTCGAGCAGTTCCATCACCTCGACGTTATCGGACTCAATCGCGAGTGCGCGTTGCAGGTGGTAAACCGCATCGTCGGGTTGGTCGAGATGCTGGGATTGCCAGACACCAACCTTGCGATGAAGGTCAGCAGCATCAGGTGAGTCAGGCAATTCGCCCAAAACCTTTTGGACTTCGGACACGAGGTCTTGCCATTGCCCTGTCTGACCGGCAAGCCGCTCCAGATCGACCAAAAGACTTGAGTCATCGATGGTGTCCGCACGGAATGCCGTGACCAGAACCAAGAATGCGCCTTCCAGCTGTTGAAGCTGCTCTTCAAACACCCGCGCCGATGCCCGACGTGCTTCCAGGAAGCGGTCTGCATCATGGGCATTATGGTCAGCACGATCCAAATAAAGAGTCGCCAAAGCCTGGAATGATTCCAAGGTCGCGATCTCACGGTATATCGACTCAAGAGCCGACCCCGCACGCTCGTGCAAAGGATCGATTTCCAAAACGAGTTCGTAATAACGGGCTGCACGTTCGCGGTCCAAGATCTTGGTTTCCCAGATTTCTGCAATCTGCAAAAGCAAGTCGATGCGGCCTTCAGCGTCCGAGACGCGGTCCAGCTTCATCTCTAAGATTTCAGCCGCCTCCTCCCACTGACCTTCGGCCAAGAAGAGGCGTTCCAAGCTCTCGAGCGCTCGCTCGTGACTTGGATCGTGCGCCAGAACCTGCTTCCATGCCTGAATCGCTTTGTCGGTCGCCATCAAGGTGTCGCCCTGAATTTCGCCAAGTTGCTCCCAGTAAACCAGCATGTTCGCGGCATCGACTTCAGGATGCTCAATCAACAAGTAAAGAACAGCCGCAAGCTCAGCGAACTCAGAAGCGTTCATGAAGAGTTGGCGCACAGCAATCAAAGCGTCGAGATGATAGGGGTCGATTTCCAAGACTTTGCGCCAGGCATCGATCGACGCTGAATCATTTCCAAGGTTATCCGACCAAATGACACCGAGGCTCTCGTAGAGAGGCAACTGGTCGTCCGGCAAGAGGGTGAGTTCAACCTCACGCTCAATGACACCGACGAGGTCAGTCCATCGCTGTTCCTCAGTGTACAATCGACGCAATTGCTGGAGCGCCTGAACGTCGTCATCACGCATCTGCAAGACACGATTCCAAAGATCGACCGCGTCATTCTTGCGATCGAGCATCTGCTCAGCGATCGCGGCCATCTGCGCGTACAGATCTGCACGCGCCTCGGGATCATCCTGGGCTTCAGCGTCGCGCTCCATCACATCATAGAGCGAGTCCCAACGTTCAAGCTGGTAGAAGATGCGCTGAAGAGCCTTCAACGACTCCAT
The DNA here is from genome assembly GCA_964394615.1 of uncultured Bradymonadales bacterium. GTDB lineage: Bacteria > Myxococcota_A > Bradymonadia > Bradymonadales > Bradymonadaceae > JBFFMO01. The sequence goes on from CAYMYJ010000003.1 coordinate 32,088, forward strand.
ATGTGCCGGCTGAATGTCCAAAATGGTCTGGTAGGTCGCCACGGCATCATCAAGCGCACCAAGTTGCCCCTGATAGAGCTGAGCAAGACGGAAGCTGAGCGCAACGATCTCCTCTTCATCATAGGTGCCAGCAATGCGACGACGAAGGATGTCAGCGAGCTCTTCCCATCGTCCCTGATGCTCGTAAATGCGGTCCAAAGACTGCAGAGCATTGGGTTCACCGGCGTCCAGAACAAGCACACTTAAGTACGACTGTTCGGCTTCCTCTATCAGTCCAAGCTGACGATCAAAAACGCCTGCGACTGCCAAATACAGCCCAGCCGAAGCTTCGTTGTCGATCTGCGGACTCTCCAACGCGTCCAGCAAGAGCTGGGCACCTGCACGCCAGTTATCGGTCTCACCTGAGAGACGCAAGATCTCGGTGACCACGCCCTCCTCGTCAGGCTTCTCAACCAACGCCTTTCCATAACTGGCAAGGGCGCTTTCAGCGTCATGAAGCTCTTCCAGGAACGTGCGCGCCACGAGCATCCAAATATCGAATCGCTCGGACGGATCTTCGATCAACTCAAGTCGTTGAACGTAGATCTCCACCAATTTGGAGTGCTGTCCGCGACTTGAATAGAAAGGCTCAAGGATCGCGGCAACCTGTTGCACAGCCTGACCCGACATGAACATCTGCTCAAGGTTCGCGATCGCCTGCGGATTTTCTTCATCTTGAAGAAGAATCGATTGGTAGATCTCAAGCGCCGCGTTCTCGTCTTCCAACGCGCTCTGGTAGAGCTGCCCCAACCGAAGCTGAAGCGCCAAAAGTTCGTCGGGCTCGTTGGTGTGCATCACGCGGGTACGAAGAATCTCAGCCAACTCAAGCCATTGACCTTCGCGTTGGTAGAGACGGTCGAGAGCCACAATCGCGGCCTCATCCGAGGGGTCGCCTTCGAGCACACGAGTGAAACGCGAGATCGCCGATTGTGGATCGTTGAGTTCCTGCTCGTAGATCCTTGCAACACGCAGCTGCAACACTCGTATCGAAGCGAAGGCCATCAGGTCTTCGATGCGTTGATCTAGCTTCTCAACAAGCGGTTCCCAGAGATCCAATTGCGAGGCCAACTCTTCGAGTTTGTCCAGAATATCTTCCCGAATGGGGTCGACTTTCAACGCCTCGGCGAAGGTCTCGAACGCTGAAACGGAATCGCTGAGCCGGTGCTCATAGATTCCACCGATCTCATGATGAAGCTCGAGCTTCCTCTCCACGTCTTCGGATGCTTCGTTCAGCAATCGGTAGACATGGATCAACTTCTCCCACTCTCCAGCATCCCGATAGATCGGCTCCAGAACTTCGGCCGCCATGGCTTCGTTCTCGCCGCGTGAAATCATCCCCTCAAGTGAGGTCGTAGTTTCCGCGTGAAATGGATCTTGAACGAGAACTTCTTGATAAGTTTCAATGGCCTTAATCGGATCGAAAAGATGGGTCTCCCACAGCTTGCCAATCCTGAATTTCAGGCTGTTCGCCTCATTGTCTTGAGTCGCGAGCATGAGTTCGGCGTCAAGCGTTTCGAGAAGCTCGCTCCACTGCTCGGTTTCCTCGAAGAGTTGGTCCAACTGCATCCATGCTGCGCGTTCCGCAGGATCGATTTCAAGAACCTTTCGGAATACATCGATCGCATCGTGCGGCTGCTCAAGCGCTTCACGATGAATGGCACCCATGGCGTAAAAGAGGTCCTTTCGTGCCTCTGGGGCCTCCGAAAGTTCAACCTTGCGCTGATAAGTCTTGAGAAGGTCTTCCCACTTCTCCAAGTCACGATAGAGGACTTCCAGACGATCGATGGCATGCAAGTCTGCATCATCGAATTCCAGCGCGCGCAAATAGACGTCGATCGCATCTTCAGGAGACTCGATGAACTCTTCGTACATCACGCCAGCCTGATGCATCAGGGCACGCTTCTCGTCAGCATCCTCGATCAACTCAGCCTTAGCGGTGAGCACTTTCACGAGTTCGGGCCAATTTTGAGTCGCGCTATAGATTCCCTCAAGTTCGACCAATGACTCCAAGTCATCAGGGAAAAGAGCAATCACTTCGTGAAGTCGAGCTGCCGCGTTTTCGCTGTCGTCCAGTTCCTTTCGATAAACTGCCGAGGCGCGTCGGAGAAGGTCGCGTTTAACACTTGGCTCCGACTGTTTGGCAGCTTCATCCTCGAACACTTCAACGACTGAACTCCACGATCCAAGCGACTCGCCGAGACGATAAAGCGCCTGAAGAGTGCGTTCGTTGTCGACGCCGTAATGAAGAGCTCGCGCAAAGGTAACAAATGCCTCGACGGCATCTCCCGAACGCACTTCCTGAAGGGCCGCAATTCGATGCAACAACATGACAATTCGTGCGTCGTCCGAAGACGTTTCCACCTGAACTTCAAGTGCGGCAATCAGCTTGATGGACTCGTCGTTTTCGACGTAGAGCGGCTCCAAGATTTCCGACACTCGACCCCGAGGGGCGGAATCTTCGTACAGGAGCCTTTCGAGCGCTTGAAGCGCGACATCGTCACTAGGATCGTCATCGAGCACCTCTTCGTAGAGGTCGACCGCACGCACCCATTCACCCGAACGTTGTTCGAGCACAGCCGCAAGCCGATTCTTGACGTCGTTCTTGCCCTGCTCGTCCACCAACTCAAGCTCACGCTCAAGGTTTTGGGCGAGGTCATCCCAACGAGACTCAGCAGTGTAGAGACGGCTGAGTGCCGAGATCGCATCAAAATTGGCCGGATTATCCGCAAGAATGCTGGAGTACACGTCGATCGCTTTTCCGTGATCTTGGAGCATCTCCTCCCACAACAAGCCCATGCGGGTGCGGAGCAACTCCCTTGCAGGCCCCTCCGAAGTCAGAGCCAATTTGCGATCCAGAATGTCTTTTAAGGAGTCCCAGTCTTCGGTGCGCGTGTAGAGAGCCTCAAGGTCATTGAGGGCTTCCATCGCACCAGGTTCGATCTCAAGGACGGCCTCATACGCATCTCTTGCCCTTTCGGCGTCCGAGAGACGTTCGGCATAGATGTCGGCGATCAGATGCCAATAGGTCTGACGTAGAGCGTCGTCTGCGATATTCGGAACGATCTCTTCGTACAGCTCAACCAAGGGCTCCCATGCGTCAATCGCATCGGCCACCCGATTGAGTTCAGCGCGTGCATGCTGATTCTCGGGCTGAAGCTTGATGACACGACCAAAGCTCGTGAAACACTCAACCGGCTGCCCAAGCTCCTGCAGGTAAATCCCCGCAATTCGCTCGATCAATTCGATCGCGCGGCCTGGCTCTGAGTCTGCCTGAACATTCAGAACCGCAATCAAGGATTCCCAGTCGCCAAGCAATTCATAAACAGGTTCCAAAATCTTAGCGACTTGGAGACGGTAGGCTTCATCGGTGAGGAAACCTTCGATCGCATTGCGTGCTTCGGAATGGTTAGGACGCCATGCCAGCACTTGTCCGAGACAATCAACGGCCTCGTCTGGACCTGCCAGATGCTGCTGACAGACCACTCCAAGTTCATAGCGCAGCGAAACCAGAAGCTCGATTTCTTCGTCGGAGAACTCGACCGACGTCGAAGCTGACTCTTGAGCTTCGTCTTCGTCATCGTCGACCTCGGAAACATAAGTCTGGTCGGACTCGTCTTCGAACTCGTCATCAATGGACTCAGCCCCTGCAAGCAAAGCCTCGGCAGCGACCGACGACAGCGCACGACCAGGGCGTTCCGCTGCTGATTTTTCGATGAGTGCGATTTCTCGACGAATGATGCTCGCGAGATCCTCGAAACGCTCTTCCTGACGATAAAGCCGATGCAATTCGGCCAAACCAGGCTGGTACTCGGGGTCGATCTCAAGCGCTTCGTTATACTGTTGAATGGCTCGACCAACGTCGCCTGCCTGATGCTCTGCGATCAGCGCCATGCCCGACAGAATCTTCACCCGTTCGCTTGGAGCGTCGGTCAGTTCGATCTGCCGTTGATACACGGCCATCAAGTCATCCCAGCGCGCGCCCCGACGGTAGATATCAGCCGTGGCGGAAAGCGCGACCTGATTCTCGGGATCGACCGCAAGAACAGCTTTGAAGTAGGTCAGTGCATCGTCGAGTTCGTTGAGCTCTTCGGACAGTACCCGACCCGTTCTCAGACGAAGCGTACCGATGAGGTCCAATTCAAGGTCTTTCGACAGCGCGTCTTTGTAGGAAGACACGACGTCGTCCCACCGACCAGCAACACCGGCCGTTCGCTCCATGTCATCAGCGATCTCCAACTGATCAGGAGATTCAGCAAATGCAGCGGAGTACCAGCCAAATGCTCCCCCAACATCCGCGAGTTCCGCTTCATGCAGGTGAGCCAACTTCAGCTGGTAGGGTTGACGTCCCTCGATCTCGTCGCGGTGCGACAAGATGATTTCGTAAACAACCTTGAGACGCTGAGCGTCTGCAGCGGCTTCGTAAATCGGCTCGAGCTCAAGTGCCGCACCTTCATTCGTGGCGTCAAGCTGGAGTACTTTCTCCAAATTGCGCTCGGCGCGGCTTGTATCGTCCAGCCGCTCGCGCCATGCGCGGGCAGCCCTTACGAGCAATTCGATCTTGGTTTCATCGTCTTTGACCGTGTTGGCCAAAGTCTCGAGAAGCCTGACCAACTCGGCCCATGAATCACTCTCGCCGTAGAAGCTCTCAAGCTCATCCCATCGGCCATTATCGATGTAGAGCCGCTCAAGGGATTTCTTGGCTTTGAGATCGTCGGGGGCGATCTCCAACGCACTACGCCAGGTGCGTACCGCCGCGTCCAAATCTTCCAAGCGGTCGCTGTAAAGCGGCGCCAACTTGCCAAACAACTTCAGCCGGCTCTCAGGATCCGCGTCAAGTCGCGCCTTGGTTTCCAGGATATCGGCGAGCGCAGCGAAGTCTTTGGTCTTTTCGTAGAGCTTTTCAAGTGCCTCAAGAGCATCCGCATCTTCGGGAGCTTGCTTTCTTACTTCGATCCACAGTTCAGCGGCGACTTCGGGTTTCCTCAACTTGTCGGTCGCCAAATCAGCGATCAGCTTCAAGCCCGCTGCTTTCTCAGCGGCCGACTCGAAGGTCTCCACTTCGCGTTTATGGACCTCAATCAATTTCTCCCATTCGCGACGCTTCTCGTACATGTCCTTAAGGAACGTAATCGCATCAGCGTTAAACGGATCGAGCTCAAGAACGGTTTCGTACGACTTGATCGCCTCGGCTTGATTTCTGAAACGGTCCAGAAACAAAGACGCAATATGGCTGTGGATTTGCACACGCTGAGCGTTGGTATCGACCAACTCAGCCTTTGTCTGCAGCGTCGCGATCAATTCCGATGAGCGATTGAGCTTATCGTACAACTCCACCAGCGCATCGAGTGCGACCATATTGGCCGGCTCAATTTCGAGGATTTCTTTGTACGTATTCACGACCATCATGTCGTGATTCATATGATCGCGGTACACCACGATCATCTCTTGAAGGATATCAACATGTTCAACGGGATCAGCCGCAGCATCAGCCGCTTCAGACTTAAGTAGGTCGACGTACATCGGCCACTTCTCGGTGGCGCGGTAGATCGCCTGAAGGCGATATTTAGTCAGCGCGTCGTCCTTGATTTGTCGATCGAGGCGACGCAACGCGTCCATCTCTTTCTCGACGTCATCAATGGCATGCGCGATATCGGCCATTCGCCAATAGACTCGACGAGCTTGCTCGTCCTTGTCCAAATCCGCCCAACGAGTCTCAAGGCTACGTTGGAATTTACGCCAGTTTTCGGTCCCCTCGCTCAAGTCCGAAAGCAGTTCCTCGGCTGCTGCGCCTTTAGCCTTTGCAGCCTCTGCGTCGCGCAACTGCACCACCAGCACGTGTGAAATCAAAGACGCATCTTCGCTCTCACTGACCAGCTCTTTCCAAAGTTTCGCGTCGTCAAAGAGGAAGGAAGTTTCAGCGTAAAGCTGCGACTCAACACCCAGAGCAATTGCTTCTCGCCAGATGCGCATCGATTCGCCGCTCGTTGACGCGTGGCGAAACTCGATCTTTGCAGCGCGAACCAAGCAATCAACCGCTTTGGCGCCTTCTGCGCGAGAAGCCTCTGCGAGGCAAGCCACGAAACGATCTCTCCAATCCGCAGACGCAGGTGTCCCTTCAGAAGCAATCTCCTCTTCCACGCTCAGGTCGGCTTCAGATTCGTCTTCAGCGCTGATCTCATCCGCTTCGGATTCCGCTGCCGCATCTGACTCCGCTTCGACCCCCGCAGGTTCGACATCGAGCTCTTCGATTTCTTCGATCTCTTCGTCTTCTTCGACGGCCGCAGGTTCGACATCGATCTCTTCGATCTCTTCGTCTTCTTCGACGGCCTCCACATCTACGGATGCGCCGGTGAGTTCTTCCTCTTCATCGTCCTCGAAGTGCGGCATCATCGGCACACCGAAGACGGTGTTATTCCCTGCCGCTTCGTCCACCTGACTCTCGTCATCACCAAGGCTGCCTTCATCTTGAAGATCGGCCTCGGATGGCTCAAGAACGGCCTCCATCGACACAGGTTCGACGTCGAGGTCTTCAGCAGGCAATTCGTAGCCGAGGGCCTCAAGCGCTGCGCGAGCTCTCGCATTGGTCGGATCCGTCTCAAACACTGTGGCGTAACATTGCGCGGCACCGTCGGGCTGATCGAGGCGGTCGCGGTAGACATCACCCAGGTCCAACATGGCGTCCAACTGACGTCCAACGTCGCTCGGAGCCTGGACCTCGTTGTAAAGCAGCTCGGCGTATGTGCCCCAATCCTCTTGGTCGCGTGCCACGTCTTCGCGCGCCCAAAGGGCCGCCAAGTTGTTCGGATCAAGATCATGCGCCCAAACGAAAGCGTTCTTGGCTTCGTCCAGATCGACAAACGCCAAATGAAGCAACTGGCCCATTCGGTAGTAGAGCCGGCTCTTGGAGGCCGAGTCCGGCAACGCTTCGACGGTGGTGCCAAAATACGAATAGAGGCCCTCCACGTCGTCGGTCAGTGCGAAGAGCAACAGCTTAAGCTCCGGCCAAGCGGCCGTCCCCTCGCTGAGCGCCACGGCCTGATCGGACAGTGCACCAGACAATGCCGGGTCTTTAGACACAAGCAGTGAAATGGCACAAGCCTCGCAGTAGAACCGGGCCCCGATTTCTCCGGGCCCCGCTTCTTCGGCACGCTGCACGAGTTCTTCTACAAGTGTACTCGTATTGCCATACAACTGGAGCAGGCGCGAAGCCGAGCCCAGAAGGTTTGGGTTTGATTCAAGTGCGGCGAAGTGATGCTGAATCTGGGTTTTGAGATCCATCGCTCGATTCGTTCCGTGGCAGGGGCTGGAATATGACGAACACTTGGGCCGCTTCCCTCGAAGCACAACCAAAGTGCAGTTGCGTCAAGAGACCCGAACCCGTGTGACAACTGTTCTATAATTCATTGCGAGATGCTTCGGAACTTCTAACACAGGCTCCAAAGAATCGGCAATGTTCTCGATTAGACCGCTCCATGAGTCGCAGTCTAGTTTTCTTTCGCTTTCTCACGAATCTGCTGAATGAAGCCTTGAGCGGCAACAATTCGAGCTTCATCACGCTCGCTGTCTGCGCGAGACACGAACTCTTCAAATCCCTGAACGGCCTTGTCGGTTGCGCCCTCAGCCATGTACGCCACGCCACGATTAAAAATCGCGGTGGTTTGACTGGGGTCGATTTCGAGAGCCTTCGTGAAACTGGCTTCAGCTTCAGGAAAACGCTTTAATTTCAACTGAGCGACACCCTCTCCGCTGAGAAGACGAGGAACATCCGGGTTATTCTCAAGCGCGTTGCTGTAGACTTTGAGCGCGTGGTCATAGAATCCAAAACGATTATAGAGATCGCCGAGCGCATGATATGCCGCGCCGCCTTTGTCTTCTTTATCCATTCGCATACGTGCATTGGCGTGAATTGATTTCGAGTAGGCGTCGATGGCTGACGAATAGTCTTTCTCGAAGTCGAATGAGAGCCCAAGCCGAAACCAAGCTTTCGCAAAGTCAGGTTTTGCCTCCGTCGCCTTCTTCAAATACGCGATCGCGTCTGAATGTTTGTTCTGTTCCTGAAGGATCGTGCCCAGCTGATAGGCGAACTGAGGGTTCGTTTCGTCGCGACTCATCGCTTCGCGATAATTCTGCTCTGCGCTATCCGGTTCGCTGAGTTTCCGATGATAGATCTGTCCCAAATAATACGGGGGTTCGGCGAATTCCGGGTCGATCGTCGACGCTTCCTTCAGATGACGAACCGCATCAAGCGTGCGTCCTCCTTCCAGAGCTTCGAGACCCTTATTCATTTCGGAGACGGCTTCAGCGCGGTCCATGCTGTGACAACCCGAAAGGGCGATCACGGTGACACACGCTATTGCAAACCACTGTAGAAGTACTGGCCTTGAGGTCATCACTCCAAATCCTCGACACATGGGACGACTGGCGCCCGAAAGATATTGTTAGATGGACCGGCATGATAGACCTGCCGGCCACACGAGGCAACCCGGTTGCAACGGGTTCCGGCTGATCGCCAAGAAAAACAAAAGGCCGCGACTTTGCGCGGCCTTGAAAGCGGCTGGACAGCCTTACGAACTCAGATTGAACGGGTAGTTTACCATCACGATTCCGCCGCCCTTGGGCTCTGGGAAGATCCAACGTCGAATCTTGTCCGTAATGCAGCGTTCAACCGATGCGTTGTTCAGGCTCGACTCCTTGACCACGGCAGATACCACCGAGCCAGTTGCCGAAATCGTGAACCGAACGGTCACACGACCCTCGAGGCCTTTGTTCTTCTGCAATTCGCCTTCGTAGCAGAACTTGATCTCGCCACGATGCTGGCGAACCACTCGCTTGATGATTTCGCGGTCAAGAGAACCCTGAACCTGAGGGTTTCCTGGAACGATCTTGGGTACGCGACTGTTGCGCTCACCCAGATCTCCGGCGCCTTTTCCGTAGCCTCCGCCCCCACGACCGCCACCACCGCGACCTGCGGTTCCGACGTTCGCCAAGCCGATGCCTCGTTCCGAAATTCCGCCGCCGCCACGTCCTGCACCCTGCAGACCCAGACCGCCGAATCCCTTGGACTCGCCAAACTCTCCGCCTTGCAAATTGCCCAGGGCATGAATCGCATCCGAGCCCACTGACGTGTCTCCCGTTGCGAAGGGACTGCTCACCATGAGTTCGCCAGCGATACCAGCGTTCATGGCAACTTCAGTATCAGCTGCACGTTTCAACTCAAGATCTTCAGGGTTTCGATCCCCCTTGATCGCGAGCTTCTTGTTCACGTCCTCTGCGTCTTCTTTGCCAGCTTTGCCTTCCTCGCCCTTATGCTTGGCGGCGGCTTCTTCGTCGCCGCCATCGTCAAGCCAATCGGGCTTTTCTTCTTCAACCTGCTCGGGTTCGATCATCAACTGAACAAACCGGTCATTCGCCTGAAAACCATCCAGATCCAAGCTGCGTGCGTTCTCCGGCATCGTCATGGCGAGAATCAGAAAGAGAATATGGGCAACCGCGCTCAGCGAAACGTAGGGAACAGGTGAAGTGTCGAATCCACTCCCGCCAAAGGCAGCCAATGGAAGTTCAGTGAAGTGAATCAGGAACGTGATGTCGCCGATATCCACTCGGGCCGAGGATCTACCGTCAAGCGATATCCCGTACCCAGACCCTGAACGGGTAGCAACGCCCTGACTGATGGCCTGCGCCAATGTGTATTGTTGGTTGCCGATCTGCACCAAGCCGGACATGCCATCGGTAAACGACAACGTGTAGCCCGCTCCATATTCCAACAAAGGAAACCGCTCGTCAGCGAACGACGAGTCTTCGATAACGAAGTCATTTTTCTGACCCTCGACACCGATCGTAACGGTCTTGGGCTGCTCATAGCTGTTAACCACCAAAACGCTGTCGCGCCAAAGCATCGCGACCTCAAGCGTCTCGCCACCACGACCTTCGAAAAAGGCGTCCTGGAAAACGTCGGTGTCCCGAGCGGTGATCAACCATGAACTTTCTTCGCCGAGGCCCTGTGCGGCCTCATGAGACGAACCGTCTGTCGCAACCCACTCACCTGCTGGATCGTAGTAGCCCTGACTGACTTGCCACTGGCCCGCTTCGTCGTGAAATCCGTACCCAAGGTGGTAGTTCCCAGCCTCGTCGTAATATCCCGGAATGTAGTTCCCGACGTCGTCATAATACCCTTGAAGGGTATAGGGCTCGACCTGAGAGCCATCTTCCAGGCTAATCCCACCCGCGTCGGGCTCTGCCGAAGGTGCAACAACCGAAGCAGGTGCCGCTGATGTGACAACAGATGGCACGGCCGCAGGAGCGACAGCTTGTTCCGCCACGGTAGAGACACGGATCAGCGTGTCTCCAAACTGCAATTCGTCTCCGGAGGTCAGTGACGCTTTGGTCACCTTCTCTCCGTTAACAAACGTGCCCGTAGCGCTACCAAGATCGATCACGCTGAAACTTCCGTCAGCTGCGCGTTCGATCACGGCATGGATGCGCGAGACGTTCGGGTCATCAAGACGAAGATGGGAGCTCGAGAGCTTGCCCACCTTAATGACGTCTTGATCCAACGTCTCCGTGCGGACAACCTGCCCGTTTTGTATGATCTCAAACTGAAGTGCAGAATTGGTCATCTTCTCAACCCATATGCGTCATTTGACGCGTGTATCTGGTACGGATGGTCTCCCAAACGTGCCCGTTGCGTTGTCAGATATCTTCCACCGACTTAAGCATTTCCGGAACAAAATCAGACCGAATTTTAATCAGACTGCTTGTCTTTCCATGTTGCTCGGCGCCGATATTTGCCTCGTCTGGCTTCACCAGATTGCCCTCAACGTCGTCGGCCTCAAAGTCGTACTCGGTCTCTTTCTTGTAGACCACATTATCACCGCCGCCGCCGCCCATCGCTTCACCAGCAGATGGCATGTCGTCTTGAGCGAAAACGGCTCCCGGAATGATGGTCAGTGCAATCACTGTAAGAATGCTTTTCATCACATCTCCTCAACTGGTCTACTAAGCGACACCACGATTCGAGAGAAGTTCCACTCGAATCACTTTTTTTATTCGAGGCAAGCGTACCACACAAAGGTCAGGTGGCAAGCAGCGCTCACTTCGGTGCCGGAGCCTCAGCATCGGCGGGCGGAGCGGCCTTCGCTGCTTCAGCAGCTGCCTTCTCTTCTGCCTTTGCTTTTGCTTCGTCTTCCGCGGCGGCCTTGAGGTCTTGCTCGATCTGAATCTTCTGACGACGCATTTCAGGAATCTGTTCGCCGGTGACCTGGATAAGCTCCTGCACCCGCTGAATTCTTTCATTTGCGTCGTTTCGAACCTCGACTACACCCTTTCGGTCATAAGCCAAAAAGTTCCGATAATGGGTGATCGCCTGTTCGTAGTGCTTCAGTGCCTCTTCCATGTTGGCGACCATCCAATCCATCTGAGCCAGTGGATCTTCGGGTGCATCGCCACGACCTACGCCGATCATCGCATCCTGCGCCATCATTTCATGCTCCATGATGCCCAGATTAAACTGCACGTATGCGTTCTCAGGCTCCTGGGCAATCACCTCATCATAGACGCTTCGTGCGCCGGCGAGGTCTCCCAATCCGCGTTTTGCAACGCCAATCGAGATCTTGGCTTCCAGATTTTTGGGCTCCAAGGCCAGCACTCTTTCAAAAAGAGCAATGGCACCTTCGTAGTTTCGCACGTTCATGATGACCGCGCCGAGATTCATCAAGGCGGCGACATGATTGGGATTGAGCTCAATTGCCTTTTGGAACTGCCGAATCGCTTCGGTCACGTCGTTCTTGGCGAGCCAAACCATACCCATGATGTTGTAGATGTCTGGGCGTTTGGCGTCGATCTTCTCGGCGTTCAAACACACCAACAAGGCCACATCGTAGGCCTTCATCGCGTAATACGTTCGGGCGAGATTCTCGTACGCTGAAAGATTCTGCGAATCACCAGCAAGCGAGAGTCGGGCGTGCCGAACCGCGTTCTTGTAGTCTTGGTCGTTGCGGAAATAGACGCTCAGATTCGAATGGGCCATGGGGTTGAACGAGTCAGCTTCGATCGCCCTGAGAAAGAGCGCACGGGCATCATCGAGATTCCCCGCGTCGGCTTTCATCATGCCCATATTGACGTACGCAGCGCCCAAGCCCGGAGAGACCTCCAACGATTTCTCGTACGCCTTGACTGCGTCGTCGGAATGTCCGGCTTGTTCATGAACAACACCAAGGTTGAACCAAGCCTTGCCAAATCGAGGGTCTTCGTCGACCGCGACCTCTAGGTAGCGCTGAACTTGGTCCAGTGACTTCCCATCAGACTTATCAAACGCGACCACAGCCGCTTCAAAATTCTTGATCGCTTCGGCATTTGTGGTGCCACCTGCGGGTCTTTCTTTGACTTCACCGTCTTTCTTGTCAGGCGAGCTTGAGCAGGCCGCCGACAGCAGTACGAAGAAAATCAGTGCTTTCCATCCGTGATTTCTCATCGAAACTACTCCTACTGCTGTGTGGCGTTGGGCGCGTCAGACGAACCGAAGTCCGTAAGGCGGTCCTCGTCTTTGGCCTGCTTGATAAACGGTACGCGGTTCAAACCGGTCGCAAAGTGATCGGGCTCCGCTCGGAGTTCCGAAGGGCGTCGATACTCTTTAGGACGAAGCTGCGCCAGCGCGACTTCGGCTTTCTTCGAATACTGGTTGAACCAGCTTTTGCTCTTCGCGATGTCCAGCGATCGCTTGAATGCGTCGACGGCCAAATTTTCAATCTGCATCGCGTTGTCCTCAAGGATACCGCGGTAGATCTCTTTCTGGTCGTAGCTCAATCGCGAGGGAGGCGGGCTCTGACGGATATTATCCGCGAGGTCCTGAAATCCAGCTCCAATACGATAGAGCGCGGCGATGGCCCAATCCGGACGGCCGAAGAGAATCACGCTCTCAAAGACCTCTTTGGCTTCAACAGCCACCTTGATCTTATCTTGCATCTTCTTCTTCAGGACCTTCTCGTTGGGTGAGTCCAACGAGATCTTTGTCAGATCCATGAAGATTTCTTCACCCATCATGAACTTCGCCTGGGCAGCGGCGTCGCGACCGGTGGTCATCGCCTCCTGTTCCGACTTGGAATACTTGTTGAACTCTTTAAGCGTGTTTTTGAACCAGCCCTGTCCCTTTTCGCGATTGCTCTTTCCACCGAGATTCCAGTAGTAGAGGCCGATTTTCACGTGGGCCTCGAGGTATCGGTCCGACGGGCCCTTCTTGCCGTACTTCTTCAAATAACTTTGGTACTGGTCGAACGCGTCTTTCTTTTTGCCTTGTTGCTCGAACACGTTGGCAATCTGGTAGTAGACCTCTGCCGATTTTACTGGGTCTCGTGTGCCGTAAAGTTCTAGGTACTTGCGATAGTTTGCGATCGCTTTGTCCAGCTCGCCCAATCCCTGTCGGAATGTCGAGGCATTCGCGAGAGCAACTTCCGCGTTCTCCATTTTCGGATAGGTATCCACGTAGAGTTCGTAGAACTTGGCGGCTTCAGTGTAGACCGCCAGCGCATGGTAGTTGCCACCGACGTTATACAAAGATTTAGGAGCAAGATCCGAGTTCGGACGTTCTTTGAGAAGGAAGATCCTGACTTGAATCGCCTTGCCCAATTCTTTCATACGCTCGAAGTCCAATGCGGCATTGTACAACGCCTTATCGACGAGCTCCGACTCAGGAAAGTCGCGGTAGAAGTCGACGAAACATTGTGCAGCATCTTTCCACTTTTCTTGTTCGTCGTAGACGTTGCACTTCTTGAATCGAATCGAGGCGTTGAGCGCTGAGATGTCCGCGATGAAAGCTTCATCCTTGATGGGACGCTTCTCAAGGTAGCCCACGACTTCAACCTGAAGTTCGTCGTATTTCTTCAACAGATTGAGACTGTCGAGGTGCAGGTTTGCTGCGATCACCGCGAGGCGATGCTCGGGATGCGAGTACGCGATATCCTTGAAGATCTTGATCGCTTCTTCATGGTGATCAAAGTCGTAATAGGTGCGGGCCATCGTGTACTTCACGTCCACAATGCGGTCGCCTTCGGGATTAAGTTCGACGTATTTCTGACAGGCCGCAATCAAGCGTTGGTGCAGGTCAGGAATAGGCTTCGGCTCAGGAATCGGAACCGGTTTTGCCTTGTCGTCGCCTTCGTCTTCTTTGAGCAGTTCGTCTTTACGGGCCTGAAGATTGGCTTGCTCTTCGGACGTGTTTACGACCTTGAAGTAGGACAACACGAGAGCGTGGACCGCTTCATTGGTGAATTTGCCCTTGGGCTCCAATGCCAACACCCGCTCGTACGCTGTTGCAGCTTCTTCCCATTTCTGGAGGCGATAGAGCAACTCCCCGTAAAAGAACGACATATTGTACTGTTCTTCGGGATTTGAGTAGGTGACCAGGTACTCCTTGTACAGGAAGTACGCCATGGCATAGAGGTCGGGGTTCTTCGTCTTCTGCGCTTCACGGTGATAGGTGATCGCCCAGGTTCTCACGAGGTCTTCGGTTCGACCTTTGGTCGCTGCCCAAGCCTTGGGGTCCATGTCCTTGAACGCTTTTCCAGCGTCAGCGATCTGCACGAGTTTCATCAAACGAACCAACTCTTTGACCGAGTCTGGGCTGTATGAGTTCACGGTCGTCGTGTTTCGAACGATTTCGTATTGGTAGTCGACAGTGCTGACGCTTTCTTTGTTCACCGAGATAAGTTCACGATAGATGTTCGTGGACTCGGTTGGTTTACCCTTATCGCTGTAAAGAACAGCCAATCGCTCTCCCATGGGGATCCAATCAGACCTGTCCGGAGCAATCTTGCGGAAGAACGGAATCGCTTTATCGGCGGCGCCGATATGCGAATACGTGAGCACGACGTCGTTACGTGTCTGGCGTACCAAACCGGCCGCACTGTCGCTCTTGCTCGCTTTGGCGAGCTTCATGACATCCAAGAAAGTGTCGAGCGCTTTGTCCTTGGCATCCAAGTTAAACTGACACCATGCTTCTTTGTATCGAGCGTAAGGATAGACGCTAGATTTCGGATACTTCGACACTCGTTGGTACGCTTTGAGGGCGCTCGCCATGTCGTCGCTGTCGAAGTAGTAGTCGCCGAATGCAAGCAACACGTTTGGAACGTACTGACTCTTTGGATAATCCGCGATCAGACGTCGGAAGAAGTCGAGAGCCTCTTTGCGCTTTCCGACCTCCATGAGGTTGGCGCCTAGATAGAAATAGACTTGATCGAGGTTTCTGAAGGTTGGAAAATTACGAATAATTTCGACGTAGAGTCGAACCGATTCCTCTCTCCAACGCTTCGACTCGTTCAACATGTCCAGGCGGCCCTTTTCGCATGCCTGTGCACGTCCGGTTTCACCGGAGTCCTGCAACGCGAAACACTCGTCCTGCTTGGTGTATGAACCCTGCTCGTAGAAGCGGGACTTGTCCCAATACATCTCGGCAAGATTAAACAAGAAATCCGCACGTTGTACGTTGTCCTTGGGAGTCGCCTTCAGCAGCTCTTTGAGCTGTTGAATCGCTTCGTCAGTTTTCTTGACGCTCTCCACCTTCTTGTCTTCAACAATATTGGTTTTGAGTGGGCCCTGACGCTCTCCTTTGAGAGTGGGTTTAGCGGTTTGCTCAACCTTGACATCGCCAAGCTGAAGCTCTTCCTTGTCTTGCGCCGTAGCATTCGTCGACACCAGAACGGAGGTTCCGATCAACAATGCACAACATGCGAGATGCCGTACGTGAGAGATAAGTCGCTTTGACTTCATGCCCTTCTCCTCGTGGGATGCAACTTTCAACGTTTGCACTCCGAGTTCACCGTGAAGATGTAATAACCGAGTTCGTCACGCCAATATTCGCCATCAAAGGTCCAATACATCTCCTCATCGGAGACATCGACCGTTGGCTTATCGGTGACGTTTTTGTCCACGACCATCGCAGCACGAAGATCGGCCTCGATGTCGCCTTTTTCGGCGCGGGCCACTTCGAAGAGGATCTTCTTTTCCTCCAGAACCAAGTCAGCCAACTCCCGCAACGCGCGTTCGAGTCGCTGTTTCGCCAGGGCACCCGCGTCGACGCGAGCAAAGCTGGCAGCGAGCTCAAGGTCACCCGACAAGGTCTGCGCCAGGTCGCTGGATTTCCAAGCTGACGGAGCTTCCCCCATTTTTTCTTTTTCGCTTTCAATGGCGCTGATCAATCCGATTTTGCGCTGAACTTGCTGGTCGTTAACCGCTGCGTTCACGACGCGAATCAGTTCGTAATTACTCGAATTTCCGTCACGAACATCCATCAGCCATTTGTACATGCCTTCGGGATCTTCGCCGTACTTCGTGATCACGCTTGCGAGTTCCGTTTGGATTGGACCGTACTGGTCATCAAATCCCTGAAGAACATATCGCACGCGCTCATACTTACAGTTGTAGAAGTAGAGAACGGCCGTAAGAATCGTGCCTTCAGGGAAGTACGCATTATCAAAGAACGGGGCGTTGATCGTGAGGAGGTTGCCCAGCGCCTTGTTGTACAAGTCCATCTGGAAATACGCCCAACTCGATTCAAAGAGCGAAGTCGGCCAGTGCTCGGACTTACGTCCAACTCGGCCGAAATACTTCACCGACTTGTCGTAGCTACCCGTCGAATAAAACACTCGAGCCATGCCAAGATTCGTCATCTCAAGCAGGGTCTTTTCTTCGGGCGTCAATGACCCACTCGCTTCGCGAGAGGTCAGGTATCGCAGAACTTCTTTGAACGCCGCAACGGCCGGTTCGGCCTCGTAGTTGGCGACGTGTGCCACACCGGCGATGTAGCGAGCTTTCGAGTAGTCGGGGCTTCTTGTGGTGACGTTATTCAACATCGCCAGAGCAGCTTCGATATTCATCTGGTTGTACAGATGCCGGCCCACCAGATACGCGAATCTGTCGCGATACTTCTCGGGGACCTCGGTCAGGTAGTCCTTATAAGTCGCCAATCGCTCCATGAGGAGAGCATCCTCAGGGATTTGGTCGGTAAGGAGCACCAAACCGCGCAGCGTTTGCAGGAAGAAGGGATTCGACTCCCCCGATTCCACGATCGCGCCAAAATGCTGCAATGCGCCCTGGTAGAGCTCGAGACGATAGAGCGTCTTGCCGAGTTCGTATTGGGCTTCCGGCCGCAAGATCTCCGAAGAAACGTCTCCGTCCTTCAGCACCTTCCAAAACAGCAAACTTGCCTCAGGATATTTTTCCTTGAGGTAAAGTGCCTTGCCTTCTTCGAGAAATTTAGCTGCCGGCGAGACTTCACTGACCGCAGTCACCTCGTCTTCACCGAAACTCATGCCGTCCTGAGCAAAGCCAAGCGCTGACGATCCTAAAATCGCAGCGACAACCCCACCCTGAACCGTTCGAGACCATGTTGTATTCAGCGAATTCACGCGTCCCTCATCTTGGCTTGGTTAGCGCGCGTATAAATATCCCGCGCGGCCATAAAGACCCCGACCGGTATCGGTCGGTTTCTGCCTAGTTTGTAGTCGATACACATACATTAGGAAATTGGAGCGCCCACGTTAACCGCGGCACCACACACCGTCAAGCTGTACACCTACACGCCCAAAGCACAAAAAAAGAGGTCCCTAAGAGAGACCTCCAAACTTTGTATCCAGGCTCGGATTTAGCCGTCAACCAGTTGATTTTCCACGCAGTATTTTGCACCCGACTGATACACAAATTCGAGGCAAAGACCCGAAGGGCAATCGCTATCGTCGCTGCATCTTTTGGTGCAAAAAGCATCTGATCCGCTGTATCGGCCGCAAACACGGGTGTCACATTGCACCTGATTTTCGACGACACAGCTCTTATCTTCGCTGCCCGCGGTGTCTCCGCACGTTCGTACGGCGAGATCGGGTGACGTTGAGTCGAGGTTACATGGTGCGTACAGATCGTCTGCGCACCCAACCAGGAGCCCAAGTGACATCGCTGCCAGTGATCCCGAAAACACAATTCCTAACCAGTTACACTTTCGCTTCATCTAGTCCTCTACAGCTGAGCTTCAGAGCGCAGACATGGTAACGCAATCTGAAGTCCGAGGAAACGGGATTGTGGCCAAAAAAAAAGGCCGGCGATTGCCGACCATTGAGGAGAAAAAAGATGAACTTATTCTGCGTCTTCAGCAGGAGCTTCTTCAGCAGGAGCTTCTTCAGCTGGTGCTTCTTCAGCAGGAGCTTCTTCAGCAGGTGCTGTTTCAGCTGGTGCTTCTTCAGCAGGAGTTGTTTCAGCTGCGGTCTCAGCTGGCATCTCGTCAGTTTTGGCTTCTCCGCCGCCACAGGCAACAACACCAAAAGACATCATAGCAACAACAGCAATCAATAGGTGACGAATATTCATAGCATACACTCCTTTGCGGATCCCTTGTCGAAGGCTCAACGAGCGATCGATCAGTTTTCTAGCGCCGACGTGTACGGTTTGCCATTCGGCGCCCCTGTCGACGGCCGGACTATGGCGGAAACTTATCCCCACGTCCACATTTTTCGTACGTTTTGACCAAAAGTGTGGGTTTTCGTGGGTTAAATGCGGGAATTCAACTGAGTCTCGGCGCGGTTTAACGTATGATCGGGCGAAGTTTTCCACATGGACGGTTCATGCGCCTAAATCTAATCAAAATGTTCGTAACGTGCTCTTTCTGTGTCTTGTCCGCCCCAGGGTTCGCACAAAGCACCCCCGACCAAGGCTTCGAGGAATCGGAACGTACCCTTCTCGAAACTGCGGACGCGATCGCACAGCAAGTCGCGAATATTCGCGGTTTGCCGCTTACGCAGCCCATCAAAAAAGGAATCAAGCGACGCGAGGAGCTGCGCGCTGTGCTTGTGACGAAGCTCGCCGAGGAGGTCAGCGATGATCAAATCGAAGCGGAAGGAAAGGTTTACAAACGACTCGGGCTGATTCCCCCGGACATGAACTACAAGAAAGTGCTTCTGGACGTCCTCACCGAACAGATTGCGGGTTTCTACGATCAGAAGACCAAAGAGCTTTACGTGATGCAGGGCATTCCGATGTCCTTTCAGAAGCCCGCGATGGCTCATGAGCTCTTCCACGCCATTCAAGACCAGCATTTCGACATTCTTTCACTGCAGGAACCATTCAACTCGTCTGAAAATGGGGATTTCGCGCTGGCACGTGCGGCATTGCTTGAGGGAGACGCCACGATCGTGATGCTCGACTATTCGCTCTACGAGGGTGGGAGCCTTCCGCAGGGTGACGCCACGAGTGTCGTGGACATCCCGATCATCGCCGGAACTCTGCGCAACATCTCGTTCGACGACCTGGCTGCGCTTGAACAGATGATGGGCACTTCAGGCACCCCCAAAGACATGCAGGCTGGGGCCGCTGCCCTTTCAGAAGCTCCCGCTGTGTTTCGGGAACTGCTGATGTTCCCTTATTTCGCCGGTATGCGTTTCATTGTCGCTTCCAGAATTGGGCGTTCCTGGAAAGACGTAGACGCGGTGTATGCTAACCCGCCGGTTTCCACCGAGCAGATCCTGCACCCCGAGAAATACTACTCGGGAGACCAACCTCAATTCCTGTCCTACGAAGTCGGCAGCGAGTTAGACGGCTATGAACGCATTTACGATACGGTTTTCGGTGAGTTTCAGGTGCGGCTATGGCTAAAACTCACGCTTGAGGAAGACGGATTTGACGCAGCAGCGGCGGGTTGGGACGGCGATCGGCTGGCCGCCTTCGAAAAAGATGGTCATGTCGTCGTGACGTCTGTTTTGGCGTGGGACGATGAAAATGAAGCCAAGGAATTCCAACAGACCCTGTTGAAAGCCACGCGCAAACGCTACCCCAACGCCAAGGCAAACGATCATCGCGGAAAGGTTGGCGAAAGCACCTGCCTCCAGATCGATGCCCAAGAAAGCGTTTATATCGAACGTTGGGGTGACTTGGTGATCTACATCGAAGGTGCGGGCACAAAACCTGGGCAACCGTCAGTTGCAGCGATTCGAGAGTCCATCGCGGGGTCACTCAAACGAGAATTACTCAGCGATGTGATCACGGCACGGAAGACGGCGGTCAATTGATCCTGCCTTCAGAATCGAACGCGCACTGAAGATGCGTCAGGCGTGGGGGGGAATCCCTCAACCAATCGACGGCGATCACGTCGAATCGGACCGATGCATTGGGCCTGCGGGCTTGGCGCATGAAAATCTTGGCGACCCTCACGATGGTCTTTCGTTTATGCGCGGTCACTGACAACTGAGGTGGCAGTCCTTTACGAGGACGTCGGGTCTTAACTTCGACAATCGCGAGGGTATGGCGTTGTGTGTTTCCACGAGACTCCATGCGCTCAGCAATCACGTCGATTTCGCCCACAGTCGTTCTAAAATTACGAGCGACGATCTCCCACCCCTCTTCCTTTAAATACCGAACTGCCGCGTCTTCACCTTTGCGTCCAAGCTCGTGATCCGTCATTCCACCCTCCTTTATTGTGTTGGCGGAGGGGTTATCGGTCGAAAGGAAAAAAAGTTGCGAACCTAGGTCCGTAGCCGGTGGGCGTGCTCTTTGGCGCCGGAGAAGGTCAGGCGATGGATTGCGCAAGGCCCGTGCTCTACGATCGCTGCGCGATGGCGCTTTGAGGGGTAGCCCTTATGAGAATCAAACCCATACTCAGGCCAAGTCTCGTGATGCCCCACCATCTCTTTGTCTCGCCCTACTTTGGCAAGAATGCTGGCAGCAGCGATGGCGTAGCTGCGTGAGTCGCCCTTGATGAGGGCGTACTGGGTCAAAAGCGAAGCTATCTTCTGATTTCCGTCCACCAAAACCACCGCATCCTCAAGATCGACCGAAATTTCGGAGAGCGCGGCCTCCATGGCGCGAAGTGAAGCCTGCAGAATGTTGATCTCGTCGATCTCTTGTGCGGTTTTGAAGGCGACGGAAAACGCGACGGCGTTTTCGACGATCTTAATTTTGGCGGCGTCTCGCGCCGACTCCTTGAGCTTTTTGGAGTCGTCCAGGCAGGACAGCCACGCCTCGTCGAGCTTATCTAGGTCAATCACCACCGCGCCCGCGTACACGGGCCCAGCCAAGGGACCTCGACCCGCTTCGTCCAACCCGACCACGTATCGGACACCCCCGGCGTGCAATTCACGCTCAATATCCCCAATTTTTTGGTCGGTGGTGAACAAAGGGACCTGCATCAGCTTTTCGTCCGTAGAAGAAGAGCCGGTGATCTCCGAGCCGCACTGGCCAGAACCTCCATCAACTTCTTGGTCTGATCTGCCGTGAGAGTTTGAACCGGATCAGGAACGATCATCGTTTCAAAAACCCCTCGACTGGAGCGTTCGTGCGCATTCACCTGCAATGCGAGCGCCAGTGAAAGCCAAACAACATGTTGCTCCGATGGACGTGTGCGCGCCCACATCTCAACCTGATCGGGTCCCAACGAAGAAATCACGAGCTTGCCGGTGGTGTCCAAATCGACGTCTTTAAACCGATCCCCGAGCACATGGCCTGCGATCTTGCCCCACATCTTTCGCGTCTTGTCGAAGAGTTGGTCAGTCTCCCACTGTTGCGTGTTGCGAGCTGTTGTCCAAAGGCGAGTGAGGGGATCGCCCTCCTCCTCTGGTGTTGACTCATCGACCGACAGCATCTTGACATCGATCCCGATCGATTCGAGGTCTGATTCCAACTGATACGCGGACATCACCTCTGCCGATGTATCGCTGGACGGTCGTCCCTGCGCCAGTTTGGCCTCCAAGGCGTCCAATTCTTCACGCGCTCGTTGGTAGATCGGATCGCGACGAAGTTCATTGACGTGATCTTCCATCTTCTCGATGGCAAGCTTCAGCTTCTCGGCTTTGACGACGCGTTCATCGAGGTCGTTGGCGTCATTAACGCGGGCGTGAATCAACACGTGATTCAGTTTGCCCTGAAGCGAGACTTGTTCTTCGCGCACCTGATTCAGTCTACGCTTGATGGACTCGTGTCTGACCTGATGAACGCTCGCTCGCTCCATGCCCAGGTAATACTGAATCAGCGTGAAGACACATGCACCGAATGCGGGGATATCAAGCAGCGCCATGGCCCGCCAAGGCGTGTCTTGCAACGCGACGCCTACACCAATCCCCAGAAGTCCAACGAGCAGTCCGCCCAGAAAAATCGGAGACTTGAACGGACGACTCGGCAACGTATCGGAAATCTGATTTCGTTCGGCTTCTTCTTCTTTGCTCAGTCGGTCCAGCTGCTCTTTGAACTCGTTGAGAAGCACGTCTTTGCGTTTGAGAAGATCGAGATCATCGCGAGAGAGCTCTGCCACATCGATTTCTTTGAGGAGTTCTCGGGCCTTGCTGAGTTTATCTTCGAGGGCGAAGCCCTGACCAAGCTCCCTGCGCAGCTCTGCGATCCGGGACTCGGTTGACTTGATCGCATCTTCGGCTCGCTCAGCCTCGCGTGCCTGACGATACCGAATGATCAGGTCCCGCGTGCGAGCATCGACCGAATCAATATCGAACGCATCTACGGCACTCGCCGAAGACTCGTATCGCCAGAGATTGAGAATCCAAAACGTTTCAAAGTCCGGCAAGGCCATGTTTTGCCGCATGAACGGTTCGACTCGAGTTCCGGCCGCCAATTCTTTCCAGCCGCCCTGCTCTTCCATCTGCAGACGCAAAGAATCCGCCAACGCTCTACGAACGATGCGGTGCTTCTTTCCGCGGAACTCCATCACAAGTGCGACTTTGGGGTCACCCTTGGCATAGGCCATTCGGAGAGCGTGTGGAGTTTTTTCGCTGTAAAATAACGAGATGAGCAGGTCTTGAACGTTTCCTACCGAAACCCCCGAGGGGAGTTCTTCAGTGGAGACGTCTCCTGTGAGTTGTAAACGCACAGGAGAGACGCAGCCAAACAAGTCTTGAAAGATGATCTCAACAATTCGCATGCGCTGATACTAGGCTGCTAATCGAAGATCTGTAAATGGGATTAGGATCCCTTGCGGGTGCGCTTTGTGCGGATTCGAGCAGCCTTTCCGGAAAGTTCACGGAGGTAGTAAAGCTTGGCGCGACGAACGCGACCGATTGCTGCAACCTCGATGTGATCGATACGTGGGCTGTGAACAGGGAAAATCCTTTCCACGCCAACACCGTACGATACTTTCCGGACGGTGAAGGTCTCGTGAATGCCTGCTCCGCTTCGTGCGATACAAACGCCTTCGAACACCTGGATTCGCTCTTTTTCGCCTTCGCGAATCATGAGGTGAACCTTCAAGGTGTCTCCCGAACGGAAATGAGGATTCTCACGAAGCTGCGCGGCTTCCATCTTCTTAATCACGTCCATATCAATTCTCCTGACCAACGCCTGCGGGTTCGCAGCTCGGACTCAATCACTTTTTCTAAATGCCTACATGTCGCACGGTGCAAACACGAGGGGCGTAGCTTCTAGCATTCCACTACAGCGTTTTCAAGTTCGAAGCAGCTGAAAACTCACGGGGCTTCAATGAGCTGCACTGAAGTTCGCCCCTCAGGGGTCTTGAACACCAACAACGTCATAAATTCGCCGTTTCTGGCGAACGAGACGAGCTCGCTTCCGTCATCGGGCATCCAGCCGTTATCGCGTGCGGCGCGCATGGCAAGAGTTGACGGAGCGACTCTCCAACCGCGGTTCTTCAACGCTTGGTCGTAGAATGCGACGACCTGATCGACCTCTTGGGCGGAGAAGAACACGTTCGCGGCATAGCCCTTTTCGGATTCTCCCACAAATCGCATCAAGCGATCGCATCCGACACAGCCGGGTGCATCTTCGCTGAATCCGATGCCGTCGCCATGTCCGCGGAACTTATTGAAATCCACTTTGTCGTCGGTCCAGGTTGCGGTCACGCGTGTTTTTCCGCCTTCCTTAAACGCTTCAATATAACGAGCAACACCCACGCTGTCGGTGAGGCGTTTGCTCTTTCGCTCTTTGACTTCCTTAAGGAACGCCAGTCCGTCCTTGGCGGAGCCTTTGGATTCCATGCCTGCCATCGCGACGTAGTCGGGCGTGACGACGGTAGGAACCATACCTCCATTGAAGTAATCGCTGCTCCGCTCGTACTTACGACCGACCACAGCTGACTTGGCTTGCCGTTCCTCAGGCGTCATTTCGTCCCAAATAGATGGGTCCGCAAACTGAGCCACGTTGGCCCCCACGTCGTTATAAGCGTGGGAATTGACGCCATCCTCCACAAATTTGCGCTGAAAATCGCTCAAGACTTGTTTCGGTGTGCGGTCGGTCTCCATGGTGGAGAAGAACATCTTGTTGCCATTCCAATCGTAGACGCGCGGTTTTTCCATCCCCAGCGACTTCATGGAACCCACAAATTTCTCGGATTTCGAAGCAGGGGCAAAATTCAGCGCAAGAATGTCCGCTTCTGCTGGTTTGACCACAGCTGAAGGTCCATCAAGGGCCACAATGGCGCCGCCAATGCTCACGATGAGTCCACCGGCAATCGTGAGTTTAAGAAATTGTTTCATGAGTGGTTGTATCATTATGGTCCTGCTGCTGCTGCTGCCGCGGCGGCTGCATCTGCTTCGGCTTTCGCTTGTTCCGCGGCTTCCTTGCCGTCCTCTGCTTCCTGCTGAGTGTCAGAAACGACATCGTCTTTGTTGGATAAGTACTCATCCGCACGACTCGAGCCGCTGGAGTTCCCGCCTTCCCATTCCGACTCGCCGAAGTTCATCATAACTCGGTAGTTCTTATCGGTTTGAGCAAACGCCCAGGCAAAGCCGAAGGTCATGAACGTGTCCCCCCCCTTCAATGGAGAAGGTGCCACCAACACATCATAATGTGCTTCAGCGTTGTAGCTGCCTAGATTTCCAACATTGAAATTTCTGTTTTCCTCTCCATACACTTCCCCATACCGGATGCCGGCTGCGATAGCAGGAACACCGCCGGTGCCCACGAGGAGCGTCTTGATGATATCCACCAGACCGTCAGGTTTGGGTTGATCGACACTGTCGTTGAGCAAAGAGTTGGGAAAGGACTGATCTCCAATGATGTCGCTGGGGTCGGTGGTCGGATCAACATCATTGGCAAACCCGACGAGTTTAAAGGGTTTTACTCGGGCATAACTTTCACCCCAATGCCCACCGAGGCCTAGGCCAACACCCATGATCACGCCCTCCATGCCGTCAGCGACCTGTTGGGGGTTGTCTCCGTCCGTAGCTAGATCACCAACATGGAGGCCAGCTTTGACGCCGCCCGTTCGTGCCGTCATATGCTCGCCACCATCGGCCATGCCGTGTGTGATTGGCATGACGTTGGCCCAAAGTTTCTTCTGAGCAAGAATTTGAGTTTCGGTGGTCTCGTAGCCGAACTTACCCAAATTGACGATGCCAGCGAAGGTCACGACAAAGACGGGCAGGAACATGACGAACTCGGTGATCGCCGTCCCGCGTTCTTCTCGAAATTTCTGTAGGCGAGAAAATATCATTTAGACAACCCCTCGATATTTTCGTCGCTTAGCGCGCCGAGACTTGAATCAATCATAATGAGGTCCCTTCCGCCGGATACCAAATCCATATCACCGGAGCCAGTTGCGGCGCCGATCGCGCCCAGAATTGCTGACGCACCTAACATATAAGGCAACGTGTCTCTCCAAGCCTTAACCATCGTAATATCACTTCCCAGCGCAGACCATTCTCCAGGCAACGCGACAGGCCGCATACGAGCGGTCCACGACGTGTGCCAGAGGTCGGGCGTACCGTCCTGATAAGAAATCTCAGAACGAGCCATGGCGAAATAACCGCCACCTGTGTAATGCGGCATCGAGGACGTGTAGTCAGCTTCCAGATTTTTGTATTTCTTGCGATCTTCTGTGTCGGAAAAACGCCGTTTATTGGGTGCATAGGAGAACGTCATGTTCGAGGCCCGGAGCTGCCAAGCTGCTTGGGAAGAGAAGCTTTCCATTTCATAGGGCAATCCGGCGCTTCCAAAAAAGGCCGCCATGATCGCACAACCTGCAGGCATATTTACGACGGCTAAGCCCGCTGTAAGTACGAAGATGATGACTCGCTTCCAGTTTTTGGTCGCCGTGCCAGAAATCGCGTTTTTGAGTGCGTAGTCGGCAACGTGCACGAGGATATCCATCTCGGTGTATACCCGCCCACACATCTCGGCATAGCCGGTGAAGGTGTTTGTCACCTTCACGATCGGCAACTTATCGACTTCCGAAGTTTGAAATGACGTCGAGCCGAGCCGCTTAGGCACGGGCCACGAAACAGTCGCAAGCGAACCGTTACGAGCACCTCGGGTCAGACTTTCAGCCCAGCTCCACCATTTGGTCATACCTGCGAAGTACTTTTGGTAATCATCGAAGGCCTTCACGTCATTTTTGAAATACCCCCCGGCCAAATCCGTTTCTAAGACGATGAGATCCGGGGCCTCCTCAACCATGACGACGCCTATCTCAATGGTAAACTCCGTTAGCTTTTCACAAATGGAGGTGATTGCCCCGAGGGCAACGACGTCCGCGATCCAACACACCACAGTGAGAGCTGCGGCGATGATCAAGAGTTCGGCGTATGCGAGCCAAAGCGATTGGTAAAATGACGTCATTCCGAAAGTGACCCGTTTGCCCACATTGGCAAACGCGATCATGTTCATGGAGCGCGCCTCGACCGCTGATTGACTCCAAGCAGCCGTGTCTGCAGCAGCTTGAACATCCAGGGCGTCACGAGCGGCGTCTCCGGAGTCATACACAACCCACGCCATCATCATGATGATGAGCAGGGCCGCCATCGTCATCAGCGCGACAGCGCCGCCCTGATTGGCGTTGAATCGTCCGAGCACGTTATTGATTTTTTCACTTATTTTCATGGTGACCTTTGGGTCAAACACAGCGGAATCGTTGGAATATCTCAAAACGAGAAGTTGGGGTTAGACGCTAGATCACCAGACGCGTTGTCAGACGGCAGAATCGCATCGAAGTAGTTCGATGGAAGAGCGGCATTCGCGGGGTTATGGCTTTGCGACGCCCTGCCGCTCGATCGTTTGTACGTGGTGTAATAGCCGGCACGATAACCCGTATCGGCGCTCAGGAGCTTAAATGAGCCAAAAACAGGCCCCATCATCGGCATGGAGATCTGGTGATTATAAGTCAACTTGGCAACGGTATCCCCGCCCGACTCACTCACTTCAACTTTGGTGCAGTGGTAAGCAAACGTGAATTTCTTGAGCGTTCGGATGATGAAGGGGTCGCCATCCAACGCGCGCCAAACAGACTGATTATTCCGTGTCGCTAATCCGGTAAGGCTCAACGAGCCTGCGCCCGCCAGAAGGTCTTGAACGTTGCCTGGCAGGACTTGCGAGGCCACGCTACCGAGTAACGGCACGTGCGCGAGTGCGAGGGCATTCCTCATCTTGGTCGCTGCGGCTGGCAGGATAGGATTGGTGGTGAAGTCGCCCGTGGCGACTGGCGTCATCACCATCGCGGCGGCGATGCGTGCGCGATCTGCGACGATGGTGTCGGTGACTCCAGCTCGTTTTCCTACTTCGCCCTTCCATACCCAGGCGGTTCGCGCGGCCTCGTAGACGGCGACATTGGCGAGGATTCCACCGACGTTATTTACGGCGAGTTGCAGCAGTCCGAAGACCAAGAGCATCCAGACGGGGAGAACGACAATGGTTTCGGTCATAACCGAACCCCGAGCCAATTTAACGACGCCGAGTTTTCGTTGAGAAACTCGCATTTTGACGAGTTGGATGACGATAAAGGTCATCGCCCACAGGCAGGCCGCCAATCCCAGATGCAGCAATGCAGCGGTGAGGCTGAGGTCTCGAATCTCACCGACCGCGAGTGCTGATTGAAAGCACTTCCAAGCGTAGGCTGATGGAGCCAACACATAGGCCAAACCGAACGCGTAAATGCCCACGGCGAGGGTGTGCAGGACGCTGTATACTATCCACGTCGCGAGGTGCCTCAAACGACGTGTTTGCTTTTCAATCATAGAACCATCCAAAGATGTCGAGGTACGTTTGTCTAGGAACACTGCAACCATCGTACCAGTGCCAATTTCCGCAGGACTTCGTGCAAAATATGCGATCACCTGGGACACAGTGTCACACATGGGTCCAAAAGGACCTCACTTTTTCGCGTCACGAATCGCCTTCATCTTCGCTCGTGCGGCTTTGACCGCACCCGCGCCATACTTCTTTTCGAGCCGGCTCGTGTCGCCGGCCTCCATGCCCTTATCTCTCAAGGCAGACTTGATCGCCTTGAACCGGTCTCTTCTCAGATCCGCGACGGTGTAGCCTTCTTCCCATTTCGAGTCACAGTCGAAGGTCGTTTCGACCTTGAAAAGGTCTTTGCCTGACTTCATGTGCTCCAATCGATTTTCATAGACCATTCTCGAGCGTTTGCAGGGCCCGCCTTTGCTCTGTTCATTCCCTGCCCGTGCGAAGTCGATAACCGTGATATTTGCAGGGTTGAAAGGATTGCTCGCCCTCGAAGCCCCCGCCATTCCACGACCGCCATCATCCATCTGCGCTGCAGAGTCCTGCAGGAATTTTGCGCGTGTTGCGGCTTTGACCAACGACTTCGCGGTCGTCACTGCGGAAATCACCATGCTGCGGGTAAAGAGTCCACAAAGGGCCGGCTCGATGGCCTGGTCCGCTGGTATATTGGGGACCTCGGGGCAGATCTCCGCCCAGGGCTCGGTCTTCGAAAAAACGAGTCTTCCTTCATGCGGCAAATTGCAGGTTCCGCCTTCGAGTACCGGTACGAGTCCACGAAGAACGTCGCGCTGATGGCCTTGCGCCATGAGTGTGCAAGCCAAACCGAGCACCCAACGGCGTTTGTCTTCGGTATCCATCTTCAATGATTTGCCGACGGTCTGGTCGACAGCGGAGACGGAAAGTGGCCGAAACGCTTGAAGCACAAGCATGGGAAAGAGAGAGACCGCATCTTCAGAAGTCATGGAGTAGTCGGCACCCAAAATCTTGGCCAAATCCCCGCGAGCGGAGAGTTGTTCTGCACAGCACTGCCTCACCAAGCCTGCTCCCGCGGCAAGTGAGCATTCGAGCAAGGCCGAATCTCCCGACCCAAGCTGAGAGACCTCCGACACGACGGAGAATTGTGCGGCGCGCTCGCAGGCAAAAGCGGCTTCGCTCGTGCCTGCATTCATGACGTCTTTTCTCCACTTGGTCATGAGAGAGTTTCCGATCATTTCGACACCAAATTGTCCCTTAGCTCGCGCAGTTGAAAGACATTTGGACGCAACACCAGGGCGGTTGACCAATGCTGCCTTAAGGTATTCTTCGTTTTGAAGAACGCCTGAGTCAAAAAGCAGGTTGCAGGCTTGTTCAACCACCCGCGCACTTGGATCTTGAAGTGCGGGTACGAAGAGGCTTGGTCCGCGATCACTGAACGTCAAAAGCGCTTGTTCACGCACGGAGTCCAGCGCCCAGAGGCTGGAAACCAAGAGCGCACACACCCCCACGAGGACCTGAAACATCAACGCAGCAAGGCGTTTGAAGTTTCGAGTATTCGCGGTTTCGCGGCTGCCTTCCTGGGCGTCTTTGCGCGAAACGGCCACCCAGCCCCAGATCAAGAGGCCGTAGACGACAAGCAACGCGCCGCCGAGATACATCATTGGTTCGAGTGGTTCGGCCCAACTTTGCACCGCCCAAAACCCAATGGATAATAAGAACCCTGTAACTGCCCCAATTGAGCCAGCAGCGAGTGTAAGTAACCTTAATTGCACGGGCATCTCCTCTGAGGCCGTATCGTACAACAGATGGGTCAAAAACTCTACGGGGTGATTAGAGGATCAACCGGCGGTGTTCGACCATGATGCAGCGGTCCTGCACCACATCGATCCCGTGTTCGTCCCAAATCGCGGCTTCTTCGGCGTTGCTGATGCCCTCTTGCATCCATCCCACTTGTGGTGCCGCACGCAACATTTCAGCGCGATGGCCGGGGATCGCTTCTGAACGACGAAAGAACACGACCGCGTCAACCGGACCGGCGTCGTCGAGCGTTGCCACGGAAGGAATACCTGCGACATCAAGCAGTTTCGGATTCACCGGAATCACGTGGTAGCCGTGTTTCTTCAGGTAAGCGGGGATGCGCTCGGCGGGCCCACCGTCGGGCTTTGCCCCGACTACCGCAATCGTTTTGATGGTCAGAAGGATCTCGCGAACTTGGTTATCAGTTTGAATTATGGTCATCGGCTGTCAATCCTGTTGCCACGTACTTGGATCTAGCGTCCGCGAGTACATGAGGTTCTGTGTTGCCCCGCATGGCAGCCCATTCCAAGCCAGCCCCGGGAATTTCGGTCAAAAAACCGGTGGCATCATCGCCGCCCGGTGGAATCTCAAATCGACGCGCTGCACCAAGCGCGGTGAAAGCAAGTCGTGGATGGTTGGCAGGCAACGCCCAGTTGGCGTTCTTCCATGCCAGGTCAAAGAGTTTTTTGTCGTTCTGCCGAGTCGCGAGTTCAGCGACAGCAGCCCAAGCGCAACCGGCAGCTTCGCTTTTTGAAGCCCGGATCTTTTCGACCATTTGATTGGCACGCTTGAGATTTTCCTGCCGGAGCAGAATCTCGAGCGTCCAACGGGCGTAATCGTCTTTGAGGCGTCGAGGTACGGCCACCACACCGTCCAGAACTTTGAGCGCGTCCTCATAACGAAGCTGTCTCACATAAGCCTTGGCCAGAAAAAGGCGATGAAATGCGGCCTCGGTTGAAGAGCGCATCAACGAAGGCGTCACTTTGTCCGAGGTGTACGTGATCGCATCTTCCACCGCGCCATGCTTCAAGAAAACGCCACCGAGTTTGGTTCTTAGATACAGGTGAGCCATGAGCAGGCTGTAAGGGACCAATGCGCTCAGGACGAAGAGCGGGAGTTCACGATCGCTTCTACCCACAAAAAGGTAGGTGAGGCCTGAAAATCCGGGTTGAAACGCCAAAAACACCGCGAATACGTAGAGGAACGCCAGCGCCATGCCGACGATTCCGATCGCTGAAACTATCCTTGCTCGCCACATCATGATTCCCACCTGCGAAATCTGAGGACAAAAGTCGTCCCCTCGTCCGAGGCTTCAACTGCGATTTGAGCCCCAAAACGTTCTAAAATCCGGGCACTGATGGCAAGTCCAAGTCCGGTGCCTTCGCCCGGATCTTTTGTCGTGAAAAACGGTTCAAAAATCTGACGTTGAATTTCCGGAGCGATGCCAGGGCCGTTGTCGCTGATGATGAGTTCCTCGACGGTCTCCGTCGAGATGCTGGAAATCGTGATGACAGGTGAAGGACAGCCTGCAAGGGCGTCTACTGCGTTCATCAAGATGTTGACGACGACTTGGACCAGTTCGCCATGTGCTCCCGCCACGAGCGCTCCGCCACCTTGGAACTGAAAATCAACTTCGCGGGCATCGGGCATTGCAGACACGAGCTCGATCGCCTCTGCGACACATTTTGCCA
Source organism: uncultured Bradymonadales bacterium (assembly GCA_964394615.1). Lineage (GTDB taxonomy): Bacteria > Myxococcota_A > Bradymonadia > Bradymonadales > Bradymonadaceae > JBFFMO01. The sequence goes on from CAYMYJ010000003.1 coordinate 63,533, forward strand.
CCGATGTAGCTTCGATTTCGGCTTCATCATGACGGCTGAAATCTAGGAGTTTCCGAATGATTCCCCGAATGCGCTGAACCTGAACCTGTGTACGCTCCAGAAGGTCGCGTCGTTCGTGGGCCTCCATGCCACCGTCCAATAAAAGTTCGTTAAAGCCGGAGACCGCGGCGAGCGGATTGCCTATCTCGTGCGCGATGCCGGCCGCCAACTGTCCTACACTTGCCAATTTTTCTGATCGAACGAGCGACGCCTGGGCAGCCGCCAACTGGGTATTGGCCTTTTCCAACGCCGTGAGCCGAAGTTCCAGCTCGACTCGTCCTTCATCAAGCCGATGAAGCATGGAATTGAAGCTCTGCCCCACTCGTCCGAACTCGTTGGGTGGCAGAAGTGTGATCGACGAAGCCAAATCGCCCGCCGACGCACGATCCGCCGCAACGCCAATGGCGCGCAGCGGCCTGACAACGAGGAACGTGAAGAGTGCGTATACGAACATGAGTAAGAGCAGCGCCTCCATGACCAGAAAGGTTCCGACGAGGCGGCGGGTGGCGGCGAGTTCTACCTCGAACTTGCGGGCTGCAATGACGCGTGTCCCCGGACTTCCGGCCACCTCGACGATGAGTCGACCATCTTGCCATTCGCTGTTGTCGGACGTGATGACTTCCAGACGTTGTACGGATTCGATATCCGCGGGCAGCGCCTCAAGGTTCGCGACGTGTTGAGCCATCGCAAACGCTTCGATTCTGGATACGTACGCATTGCGCAAGCGTGCTTCGACAATGCGATCGGTGACCAGGCCCAGCAGGCCGAAGGTCACGGCAATCAGCAGGGAAAAACCCAGCAGCGCCTGAACCCTTAACCCTCCTGGCCACTGCTTACCCATGAATCACCTCAGTAATACATGTAAGACAGTGAGAATTCCGCTGGCAGCCATGGCCCGAGCAGCAGAAATTCTGCCGCCGAGAGAGCGATGAAGGGGCCAAACGGCACCGCCATCTTTCCGGCTGGGACGGTGTCTGGAAGTTCCACTTCGGGGGCATCTTCACCTTCGGCTTTGGGCTCGCGCAGACCAAGTGGCAGGTCGTCAGCAAACACCTCTGCCCCATCTTTGAGATAATCGAATCCAAAGACCCACGCTGCACCGGCGGCAATCAGCCCCTGTACGCTCGCCGCGAAGAAGATGAACACCAGCGCCGGCCATCCAAGCCAGGCCCCGACCATTGCCATCAACGTCACGTCTCCGCCTCCCATCCCCTCGACCCCTCGTGCGGCGAGGTAGAGATAGAACACCAAAACCACGACCAAACCACCAAGGATAAAACCAGCGATGCTGGTCCATGGAGTGACGGGCGGCCAGATGTAGAGAAGGTACTCACGGCCGAGCGCAAAATTGTAAATCCACGGGGCAGCCAGACCGATGACCATCCCTGGGATCGTGAATGAATGCGGGATAATGAAGTGATCCAGATCCACAAATGTGATCACGATCAGGAGCGACATAAAGATGAATTTGAGCGTCCACGGGATCATCAACCAAGCCCATGGGATGTCGTCCGGCCGCGCATTGGGCGTAAGGATTTGGGATGCCCAAAGGTACCAGAGCAGACCTGCCACCAGCGCGGTCAGCAACTCCACAAGCGCGTAGCGCGGCGAGATAGGCGTCTTGCAATTGCGACATTTCCCACGCAGCAGAAGCCACGAAAGAATCGGAATATTATCGTACCACTTGATCGAGGTTTCACATTTCGGGCAGCGACTGGGCGGGTGCACCACGGACAATCCCGCGGGCACTCGATAAATCACGACATTCAGGAAACTCCCGATCGCGGCCCCGATCAAAAACGCAAAAACAAGCGTGTAGATCAGCAGGATAGACACAGAGACTCCTTGTTTTCGAACGCGAATGTCATTCTTTTTTCCCTCGGTATCCGCGGCCAAGAACCAGCACATGTAACGCCAGCAGAGACACGGCGATGATGATCAATACGCTAGCCCAGTACAGGCCCGCGACCGCCGGACGATCCACTAGACCTTTGGCCGTAGCCACCACCTGGGCCTGTGCTCGGTCCAGACTCAGAAGGGAGAGACACCACGTCAATCCCACAAGAACCGTGACCGAAAAGTACTTGAACACACGCCTGCGGTAACGGTAGGCGACTCCGTAGAACCAATACCACACAAAGAGCATGCCCCATGCGGTCATTGACGGCGTGAGCGCCCACTCTTTTGTGGTGAGACAAAAATGCGCAACGAGTAGCCCGGAGCCGCACACAATCAGGTAGATCGGATACAGGACCCAACGCTCTCCCAAGCGTCCTTGCAGCACTCGCTGCGGCGGTGCGTGCTCGTGCGCATCGGCATCTCCGAGCACCACAACGGGAAATTCTGCGGAGGTTTGCGCTGTTTCTTGGTCACTCAAAGCGTCACCAGACTCGGATTCGATGCTAACGAATTAGCATCAGAGAGAGGTCTTCCCAGAGTGTGATCACAAGAAGAGCCCCGAGAAGCAACAACAAGAACGGCAAAGCCATGCGATACAATTCCACGACCGGTCGATCGAATGTCAGCGAGGAAATGAACAGATTCAGTCCGACGGGTGGCGTGATGTATCCAACCTCAAGATTGGCGAGAAAGATGATTCCCAGATGAATTGGATCCACGCCGTATTCGGCCGCAATCGGGGTGATCAAGGGAACAACAACCACGATGGCCGAGAAGATGTCCATCAGGCAGCCGACCACGAGCAGGAAGAGCGTCAGCAGAATCAGGAACGTGAACTTGCTGTGAATATGCTCCTGAATCAGCGCCAGAAGCTTCATCGGGATTTGTTCTTGGACCAGGAAGTTTGTGAGTCCAAGAGCCACGCCGAGGATGATTAGAATCGCCCCCACCATCACCATCGACTCCCTCATCACAAATCCAACATCGGGACGCTCGTCGCCCGCTTTGGGAAACATGAGGATATCCTTGGTCACGAAGACCTCGACGATGAGGATGTAGAGGCACGCGATGGCCGATGCTTCCGCGATCGTGACAAAACCACCGTAAATCGCCACCAGGACAACCACAGGCACCATCAATTCCCAGAAGGCAGCTTTGACGGACCTGATGGCCTCAGCGGCCACAAATGGCACGCGCTTCACCTTGTTTCGTCGGGCGACAAAAAGGGAGTACGCAGCGAGGACGCCCATCATCAGCATTCCGGGAAGAATGCCTGCGATGAAAAGCTGATCGATGCTGACCATCGCCACGATTCCATAAAGGATGATGGGCAAAGACGGCGGAAACAGCAGGCCGATCGACCCCGAGCTGGTGATCAATCCCAGGCCAAATTCCTCAGGGTAGTCTTCGCTCGTGAGCATGGGCAAAAGCAGGCCACCCAGTGCGACAATCGTGACACCCGATGCGCCCGTGAACGTCGTAAAGAATGCGCAGGTGGCAACCACAACAATCGCCAACCCGCCCGGCATCCAGCCCAAGAGTGCCCGGCTCGCCTTCACGAGTCGGTCTCCCGCCTTGCTGTGAGCCATCACAAAACCGGCGAACGTAAAGAGTGGAATCGTGATCAAATGAGGGTTGGTCGCCAACTTGTACTGCTCTTCTGCGAGCACAACGATGCTGGTTCCCGAATCCCAAAAAAGGAGCAACGCAAACGAACCGAGGACCACAAAGAGCGGAGCCCCGAGCAACGCGGCCAGAAAAAGGAGAAGTCCGAGTACGAGAATCATGCTTCACCTCGAGCTTCTTCGCCGCGAATGCCTCTCTCGAGCGCTTCGAAAACACGAATTGTGAAATGGAAACTCAACAATGCAAACCCGATGGGAAACACCATTTGGAACGCCCATTCATCGGCCCACCACATGATTTCTTTTGGAAACTCACGGCTGATCATCACGAGATCTCGGCCAGATACTGCAAAAAACCCACAAATCACCGCAGCCAAAGTGCCCGTGACCATGTCCAGCCAGGGATGAAACCGAAGCGGGATAATCTTGGAGAGCGCGTCGATCGTGATGTGTTTGCGACGATGAGTGGCGAGCATCGCTCCCAGAAATCCAACGACAAGTACGAGGTGTCTCAGGAGGATGTCGATCCACTCCAGCTTCACGGCGTAAACAAATTTATCGACGAACTTCGCGAACGCTGAGAGTTCTGGTTTGCCGCTTTCTACGGCAATTTCGGTAGATGCGGATGGATTAACCGTGGGCTGTTCTTTGTCTGCAAACTCGCCTCCGAAGCCACCACCAAAACCTTCGTCCGCATTTTCGGCCTCGGCTCCAAACCCGCCGCCAAAACCTTCCGAATCGTCAGCAGGTTTTTCGGCGAAATCTCCGCCAAAACCTGCCGCGACATCAGCTTCGGCGGGCTTTTCGGCGAAATCTCCGCCAAAACCTGCCGCGCCATCAGCTTCGGCGGGCTCTTCGGCGAACTCGCCACCAAAACCACCACCAAAGCCCTCGGCCGAATCATCGGACGCTGGCAATGAATCCCCAGGCTCAGGCGTCGCAACCACCTCGTGGTGAACCAGGTCACTCACTGGAGCGGCCACCGAGGTTTCCTGAATCGTGATCTTTGCCTGAAAAGGCACCAGAACATTTCGATAGATGACGTTGTATACGGCCAGCAGCAACATAAGGCTGACCAGAAATACGAGAAGCCAGCCCTCGAAGCGGACTAGCTTCTCTTCGACACGTCGGAGTATGTCGAGCATTTTTACCGTGGGGATGAGAGGTCAGAGGATCATTTTTTCTTGCGATAGTCTTGGAGGTGACCAAGCATTTCATCAACGAGTTTGACGGGGAAGAGCTTGCCAGAAAGCGCCTCGCGGGTCTTCTTGGCCATGTCGAGCCAGGCGCTCATGTCCGTGGCTGGAACGTTCTTGATTCCACCGGCGGCGATGGTCTTAATGGCAGCCTGGTTGTCCTTACGAATCGCGGTAAGCAGGTCTTTTCCGTTTTGTTGAGCGATGCCCATGATGGCCTTGCGGTGAGCTTCTGGAAGCGCTTCCCAGCTCTTCTTCGAAACCACCAAACCACCGATGATCATGGCCAACTTGAGGTCGGTCACAAATTTGGCCTTCGTGTGCCACTGCAGCGCCACGGCGCCGTAAGGCGAATTACCAAACGCATCGATGACGCCTGTCTGGAGGCTAGGGAGCACGTCGGGCACACCTAGCAATGTTCCGTTGACGCCCGAGACTTCCATCACAGCTTTGCTGATGGGATCGAGGTCCCAAACCCACATTTTTGATTTTTTGAAGTCTTCAGGTTTTGAGATCGGCGTGTTGCTGAACACGTAGTTGAATCCGACGTCGCCCCAATGAAGTAGAACGAATCCTTTGTCGTCGAGCAGCTTGGTGAACGTGGGGGACATCGCGTCACGCACGTAGTCGAGCTCTTCGTAATTGCGGAACGTCAGAGGCAGCTGAAGGACCAGAATCTCAGGATTCACGTCGCCAAGGCCGACACTGGTGAGCGCGCCACCGTCGAGCTGACCGGTGCGCATTTTCCGCACCATGGCGGACTCGTCACCCATCACACCACCAGCGTAGATCTTGAGAGCGACCTCGCCATTGGTGGCCTTGTTGATTTCGCGATTGGTTTTTTCGAAAGACTTGACCCAGGTCGACCCCGAAGGTGCCAGCGATCCGATCTTCAGGATGTACTTTGGCTTTTCGGCAAAAGCCGGCGTCGCCATGATGGCCATGCCGATGATGGCCAGAAGTGCGTTCAAAAAATGTCGTCGTTGCATAATTTCCTCCAGTGGACGCCTACTCAAAAATGAGTTCGTCTGCGTGTTCAAGCCAGAATCGTGCGCGTTCTGCCGCAATTTCGTTGTTCAGGCGTCGATCGGGTTCGGTTTCCATGTTCGCCGTGGCGACCCGATGAAGAAGCGTTACGAAGAGCTCCGTATCCTGCACCTGCGGCGCGTAAAAACGCGCATACAGGAAAGGGATCATCAGGTTCTTTGTACCGAACATCTCCATGGCACGATCAAAGTGCTTCTTGGCTTCCTCGGGCTTGCCGCCGTACATTTCAGGTCGGCTCGCGTAGAAGACACCAAAGAAGAGATGAATTCCACCGTCGAAGTAGTTTTCATCAAGTTGTTCGACACGCTGCATCATGACTTCAACCGTTCCCAACCCGGCCACGAGGTCGGGATTGTCTTGAGAAAGGTTGATGGCTGAAGCCCATCCAAATCCTGCCCAGAACAATCCTGGGACGTCTTCTTTCTCGAGTTTCTTCAATTCTGCCTTAAGTTTCTCGATATCATTGGCTTCGGCCGCCTTCCTGAGGGCGGGTTTATTCAGCAATCGAAACCCGTATTCGCGACTTCGCAGGTAATGAAGAACCGCACGACGGTTGAGGCTGTTGATGGTCGCTTCTTCCGCGTACTCAATCTTGGCGCGCTCAAGGTCGCCTTCCAAGAAGCCAAACGAGTAAGAGAAATACCCTCGCGCCAAAAGCTCAAGAAGTTTGCGATTATCCGGAGAGGACACGAGGAAGGTCTCAAGCGTCTTGAGACTTGCCGGCAAGGCTTCGCGGGCGAATTGTGGGTCGGACTCCCTGTCGAGAGCCACCGAACCTGAGTGCAGAATATCCGCAGTCTGATCGACTGTGAGGCGCTGCAGGTCGCAACCTGACGCAAACAACACGAATATCAGCAAACACCACGTCCATCGAGGCATGCTCGTCTCCAAATCACAATAATCATTCATAGTGGCGCGGATTATTGCCGCGATCGGCTTCACACGCAACCAACCTTGTCGCAATCGATCGCGTCTGATAGTCAGTTTCCCTTGATAACAGTGTCTTCTAGGTCCCTTCCTAACTGGAGAATCTCATGGCTGAAGTACATGTCGTGTCTCACCCGCTGGTGCAGCACAAGCTTTCGTTGATGCGAGACAAAGAACGCAGCACAGCTGGATTTCGGCGATTGCTGGAAGAGATTGCGCTGCTCTTGGCCTACGAAGTGACTCGAGACTTGCCCTTGACGCTGCAGTCCATCGAGACGCCACTCGCACGCATGGACGCACCAGTTCTGGACGGGAAAAAGGTTGTGCTGGTGAGTATTTTGCGCGCCGGCAACGGTCTGCTGGAAGGCATCCTTCAATTGCTGCCTTCAGCCCGTGTTGGACATGTCGGCCTCTATCGAGACCCAGCCACACTCCAGCCCGTCGAGTATTACTTCAAGATGCCTGAGCACATGAGTGATCGCGATGTCATCATCGTAGATCCGATGCTGGCGACGGGCCATTCAGCCGCCGCTGCCATCACACGGGTCAAAGAGACCCAGCCACGGTCGATCAAATTCCTGTGTTTGTTGGCGGCACCCGAAGGGATCAAATCACTGCGCGAGGCGCATCCAGACGTGCCGATCTACACGGCGGCGATCGACGAACGGCTCAACGATCATGGATATATCGTGCCTGGTTTGGGTGATGCCGGTGACCGCATGTACGGCACCAAATAACCTAGGACTGAACCAGCGCCAGGAAGTGCTCAATCGATAAGCACGTGAGCGAGTCCGGCTCTCCCGAGTCACCAGACTCGCCGACCACGACCTGCAGCGCCCCACTCGCCTCCAAAAACTCCGGGACTTCGAAGATGTCTGCAAAACTATGCAGGACTTCGCCTGTCTTCACGTCGTGCATCATCAGCTGATCCGACGCACATAGAATGCTGTCTCGCACGCTCAGGATCGGTAAATTGCGTATCAGAATCGCGTCTTCTGGCAAGGACCGGTACCGCCAACGCTCTTCTCCGGATTCGATGTCGACGCAGGTCATCTCAGCGCGGTCCGTCCTGACCACCACGTGGTAACGCTCCTCGATCTGAACCAAGAGTGGCGTCGTTGGACGGTCCAATCCCGCGCTGGACAAATCGACACTCCATTCCACCTCGTTGGACTCAAGTCCGATGGAAATCATGCTCACGTGACCGGCATGTTCGATGACGGCAACCATGTGACTTTCTTGAAAAACAGGCGGACTGACAGGCATCCCCGGAAGCGTCAGGTGCCACGCAGCGCGACCTGTGAACGGGTGCACGGCGTGCAGCACGATGGCTTGGGTAAGTTCGTCATGGGAAAAAGCGTAAAGGCGTCCCTCGTGAGAAAACGGGCCGCTGTGCCCACTTGCTCCCAGACGCACGTTCCATAGCGTGGCGCCTGTCAGAGGGTCGAACGCCGCCAAAACGCCTGGACTCGACAACGTGGACACGAGAGGCCCGGCAAATACCACCCCGGTCGAGGTCCCCTGCCCTGATGTCGTCGCCCACGCTGGTTGCCCCTCATGATTGAGGCCCATCGCATCCCCGCGGTAGTCAACGACCACGATCAGGTCATTTTCAATGTAGTGCGCCGCCGCCACCAGAATCGGACTGCCCCCTTCTGCGCGCCCAATCACGCGGCCAGAGGTGATTTCAACCAAGGCACGCTGACCACGTTCATTGGCGATCGCCAGATAGGGGCCTGCCACGGCGTAGGTGGCCAACCGCGTGTTGGCAAGGTGATGAAGCGACCAAATCGCCTCCCCTTTTTGTTCATCGAGCGCGTAGAGCCCGTCGACGGCCGGAACGATAAGCCGTTCGTCTGCCTGAGAAATCGCCGAAAAGTGAACACCTGGTTTCGACCACACCCAACGCTGCGAGGGGTAAACGGCACGCACGTCACGCAACGGCCAATGAAAGGTCGGAGGCTCTTCCTCTAGGACCTCGGGATGCACGCTGGCATGCGATGACAAAAACGCCTCAGGCCGTTCAAAATACTGATTTTCTTTGCGGGAATCGGCCAACCAAACCTGAAGCTCTCGCGCCTCGGCATCAATGTCGGCGAATCGAATATTTTTTCGAATTTCAGGATTTTGCCGCTGCAGATCGTCGAGCACCAATCGCGCAAGCGAAAGGACAACATCGACCAACGAATGAATATGGGTTCGGAAGTGAAGTGTCGCTTCCGTACCGAGTTCGACGTCGGCCATGTCCTCGGCGGCCTCGATGTCAAAAAGCAATCCCGGCAGCCTGCTATGACACGAAAACGTCTTGCGACCGGCTTCTTCGTGATTCAAGACCTCACGAACGCGCCGTAAGAGCGTCACCAGGGTGAGGACGGGAAAACGGCCCCCAACGCTGACGCTTCCACCTTGATTTTCAACCGATATTTGGCCCGGCAGCAGCAGTGAATGCCAATCGAAAGTGGGCTCACCGCGGAAGCTGTTAAATCCCGCGGTCAAGTTCAATTGGTAGTGCAAGGTCAGGTCGGTCTGGCCGTCTTGAAGCGAAGATGCTCCGGCGACTTCCAGGCGTGTCGTCTGGGCTTGACGCCCAAAAACGATATTTCGACGGCGCGCCAACGAAGCCAACGATGCGCTGAAGGTGCGGACGAAAGGGTCAGATGCGTAGTTATCATCCAGCCCCAGAAGGTCGGCGAGCAGTCGCTCTCCCGCTTTGGAGACCGCATGGGCAAAGTCGGCAGCCCCGACAGCGACATCGAAAGCCAGAACATCGCGTTCGCGATCGATAGACATCAAGGTCAGTTGAAGCTGTGGTCCGTCGGCGACCAAGGTCAATTCATAAGGCGATGAGGGGAACTCAACGATCTCTTTTGCAGAATCGCCGTTTGCGAGTTGCTCAAGGGCCACCACCAAGTCGGCGAGCAGCGTGAAGATATGTTCTTCCTCGACGTCGGCGGTCCAGTTTTCCCCAAAAATCACGAGATCAAATACGTCGCGGTATTCAGACAGGCGAGGCGTCGCCTCAAAGGGTCGGCGAGAGCGTAGGCTGCCAAGATGGAGAACGTCGTCCTTCCAGCGCTCGCCCAAAACGATCTCGACCGCGCCCACTAACGTCCCTTCCGAACCGCGTCACGGCCTGCGGAAGTCAGCTCTCTCCACAACACACGGTCGAAGGTCAGGAATTCGGCGAAGTCCTCCTGATCCTTTCGATTCATGTAGATGCGCGAGATATTTTGAACGTCGAGGATCTTGCGGAGCCCCGCTGAAATTCCGTCCTCGCCGTTGATCAGATAAACCTTGTTGTAGACCTCATCGCACATCACGAGATGGAGATGCCGAGGTTCCGCACGTTGATGTTCCCTCAATTGCTCGGGAGTGATGACCGGAAGATCTTCGGTCGGATGCTCGGGCTCGACCGCATCGACCCCTGAACGAGCGTCAAGCGACTCCCGAAAACGGTCCATCAATACTTCTCGAATCGCCCGATAGGCTTCTTCGATGTACTCGGGCTCACCCTTGAGTTCGAGATCGAGCGCATGCGCCTTAATTCTCAGCACGTTTTTGTCTGACACAACCGACCTCCAATGACCCCAAGTATGGGCCAATGAATACCGACGTGCAACGTCTGACCCATGAGGTGTGACGCCAACGACGTAAAAAACTTCGCAACAAAACTGTGTTCTGACCGATACCAGACCAGACAGGAGGAAATATGACGAAGATTGATGGCATGAGAAGCAACCCGTATCAGGACGCCACGAAACCCAAAGAGGGCGGGTTTGGCAAAACGATGGCAAAAATCGCGGATGGCGCGTTGGCTGGCGTCTCAAGCGCGAGTTCAATCGTGCCGGGCGGCGGCATTGTGGGAGCGGCGGCCGATGGATTGCGCGCCCTAATTGGTGAAGGTGGCAGCAACGGCCAACAGGACCAGATGGACAAAATGTGGGCGATGCAAAAGGAATCTCAGGCGTTCAACCTTCAGTACCTCGAGCTTCAAACGACCATTCAGGACGACAATCGTCGATTCTCGACGTTGTCGAATTTGATGAAGGCGCGACACGACACCGCGAAGGCCGCCATCAACAACATGCACGTGTGATGAATATGCAAGCCAATCATGAATTGCAGCGCGCCTACCTATTGCTGGACCACGGAGAGTGGGACCGAGCGATGGCGGCATGTGAACGTGCAGGCGTTCTAGCCCCGGACCACTGGTTACCCGAGACACTCAAGGGGGCGATACTCGCGGCGAAGGGGGACCTTCATCTCGCTACACGAGTGCTTAAGCGAGCCGCTGACCGGCATCCAAACCGGGCATATCCTCGGCTTCAGTTGGCCGAGTCCCTCTTGCTTTCCGGGTCAATGGTCCAGGGAAGACGACATCTTAAAAAAGCTGGGGAAGCCGAGGATATCGGTGACTTCCAAAGCCTCTTCGCCCTGCTCAATAATGTGTTTATTGACGAAGGTGGCTCCTAGCTGGCATCTTGAACCCAGAACACTTCGGAAAAGACGAAATGAGAGTTGACGGTCAATCAGGCGACCTCTTCGCACAAATGCATGAGTTGCTGGCAGAGCATTGCACTGCGCCAGAAGACGTTGTCATGCCAGCGGAGATCAGCGAAACGACGACAGAGTCGTCGTCTATCATGCGGCACGTGGTCACGGCGTTGCAAAGCGGTGTGGACCAGACGGTCGACCTTCGTGCGGCAATCGCAGACAGCATCATCGCGGCGCGAATGAGTGAAATGGGTGCTTCCCAAGATTCACCCACCGCCGAGTTGACACGCACCCTCCTACAAAACGATCCTGTGTTTTCGAGACTTGTCGACCAGACCATTTTGGCAACGACTCGTGAACTACTGGGAAATCAATGCACGAAGACGTAACCCTGCCCATGACCGATTGCCCGGTCTGCGCCGAAAAAACTCTCGTTTTTGCTCAAATGGACCACGACACACTCGTGCATCGATGCGTTCATTGCGATACCATCACCACGCTCATTGAGTGGCGAGAGCCCTTTGATGTCGTGAAGTCTGGATATCGGATTGACGGGGTCGTTGACCCTAATGCCAAGCGCGGCTGCCGTGGTGGCGCTTGCGGAATACGCCAGCCTGAAGTCTGAACGACCACAGCTTACCTGTGGCATTTTGTCTATGTTTCCGGTAATTCTGGAACACGAAAAACCACTGGCTGTATGGCCGTAGCGCGCTCCCGCGGTACACAAGAGGAACGAATGTATTTCGAAGTTTTTATTCCTGCTGCCGACTCTCAGGGCTACGACGTCAATATGACGGTCGAAGCTGACAACTGGATGATGGCGCTCAAGTCTGGTCTCGCGCGCACCGGTGAGACCGATGAGCTCATTCGCAATGTGATGTGTGATATCAAGGATGACAACACCATCCATGTCACGGATGCCACGTCTCGACGTGTCTTTGTTTTGCGTGAGATTGCCGAGCCGGAAGCCGACGCAGACGATGCAGGCGGCGATAAAGCAACGATTCGGATCGATGTCAACGATCTGCCATTCACTCCAGATCCAACGCCTGTAATCGCAGCCAAGCCGGTAGCCCCAGCGCCAGAACCAGCGCCAGAACCAGTGGCAGCACCGGCTCCTGTGGCGGCCCCCACACCAGAGCCAGCACCGACTCCAGCCGTTCAAATTTCGACCCCAGCGTCCGTGGACACGACGGTCGCGGCCTCCGCGCCAAGTATTCAGGTTGACCCCGCGTTGGCAGCTGAATCGTCAAATCATGACTCGTGGTCGTCTCCCGATGGACGCATGCGCATTGGATCTTCAACGTTCGAGTCCTTGCGACGCGACGATCCACAGGCGAAAGTCGTCGAAGAACGACGTAGTCCTTCAGGTCAACGTCCAGCTTTGGTGGTTGGCCGTGGAAATGAAGCCGTTTCGCAAAACATCATGGAAGAGGTTTTTCTTGAAATTAACCAGATCCATGAAGGCGACATGTCCATGGAGCAGGTCGTAAATTTTGTGATGGACCTCTCGCTTGAGAAAGTCGGCGCCGAAGCTGGCAGCGTCATGTTTGCAGACGTAAACGGCCGCGAACTTTATTTTGCAACGGCACGTGGGCCCAAGGCTCATGAAGTCATGAACTTCCGTGTCCCCATGGGCAAGGGAATCGCAGGATTCTGCGCCCGAGAAGGCGTCAGCCTGGCGATCAGCGATGCCGAAAAAGATCCACGCTTTTATCGCGAAATCTCGGAAGCTTTGGGATATCCAACCCAGAGCATGTGCTGTGCGCCGATTCAGTTCGACGGACGCGTTTTTGGTGCGATCGAGTTGCTCAACAAAAAGAACAACCACTTCATAGGTGCCGAGGTCAACGTTTTGACCTATATCGGACGACAACTCGGCAAATACGTCTATGACTTGATCATGGCGCGCGAGAAGCTTGAGTAAACAGCCGTTCGGACGTCAATGAGTTCACCAAACACCAAAAATCTGGTGGGCCAAGTCTTTGGGAACAGGTACCGGCTTATGGAGCCGCTTGGCAGCGGAACCATGGGTTCTGTGTATCGTGCAGAGCACGTGCACATGAAGAAGGTGGTGGCCGTCAAAGTCTTGCATGCCACGCATGTGAAAGACGCTGAAGTCGTTGAACGATTCCAGCGTGAGGCTCAGGCTGCGGCCAATATCGACCACCCAAATGTCTGCAAAGCGACCGACTTTGGTCAACACGACGACGACACCTACTTTTTGGTCATGGAGTTTGTTGACGGACGTCCGCTTCACGACGCGATCAAGGCCGGCGAGGACTTTTCGGAACTTCGTGCCATTCACGTCGCAAAACAAATCTGTGCGGGCTTGATTCGGGCTCACGATTTGGGCGTCGTCCATCGGGACCTCAAACCGGAGAACGTCCTTCTGGTCGAAAAAGACGGCGATCCGGACTTCATTAAGATCACCGACTTTGGAGTCGCGCAGGTTCGTCTTTTTAAGGACGCTGCACGGTTGACTCAGGCTGGTGTGGTCTACGGATCGCCGCTCTACATGTCACCGGAGCAGGCCAGCGGAAAAGAAGTCGACCATCGCGCTGACTTGTACAGCGTGGGAATCATGCTCTACGAACTCCTGACGGGGAAACTTCCCTTCTACGCCAAGAGTCTGACGATCGTCCTGAACATGCATCTTCAGGACCCGCCCGCCCCTTTCCGTGACGCGAACCCTTTCAAACCCATCGACGTCGAACTCGAAGAGATCGTGATGCGTTTGCTCGCAAAACGACGGGACGAGCGTTTTCAATCCGCAACTGAACTTTACGAAGCGCTCGACCGAGTTGAGCGGCGTCTGAAGGGGATCGCTGCCCCGAAAACCAAACGGCAAGAGAGCGGACTGTTTCGAGCTGCGATTTTTGCCATCGTCATCGTGCTCAGTGGCGTGGGCGTTGTATGGGGTGCCTGGTCGCTCGCCGGCTTTCAAAAATCGGGAGAGGCATCCTCGGACCAAGCTGAAGAAGAGGACGGCGCAGGTGATATTCTGAAACCTGACCGCGAGGCTTTGATGGGAGGGCCCGAGATCACACAAATCCTGGCGAACTTCAAAGACGACCGAGAACACGGGTTTGACGACCTTCAGGATTGGGCGAATCAGCATGCGTCAGACCCTCACGCTCAATTCACGTTCGGGCGCGCTCTAGCTGAACAAGATCGTTGGGAAGAAGCCATGGCTGCTTTCGGTAAAGCGATCGAGCTTGAGCCTCGATACGCTCGCGATCGAGAGCTCCTTGATGAGATCATGCGCCGCTTCGAGACCAATGATGACGAGGGTGCCGCTCAGGCGGTGACCTTTATCGACAAATTTGTAAAGGAAGGAGCCAATTCACGATTGGCAGCACTCGCCGAACATCACCGCTCCCGCAAGATTCGGCGGCGAGCGTTGAGCGCATTGAAGGAATCCGGTCGATTCGAAAAATTGCAGGAGTGGAACCAACTGACCATCAACCTGCGCCACGCCGTCGAATGCGACGAGAATAAGAATTACATTATTCGGATTGGCGAGCTCGGAGATTCTCGGGCTCTGGCCGCGCTCCAGCGATTCAATGCCCTGCCCCGCAATGGCTGTAAGGGTGAAGACTGCTGGTCTTGTCTGCGCGACGAACTGCGTACCTCGATCGACAAGCTCAAGTCGAAGAAACAGAACTAGTCCTCAATATCCACGAATTCGAAATGCTCGTTATGGCCATTTCGGAAGGTGTATCGCGTGCCGTACGGGTCGGGCTCCTCACTCACTTTGTAGTCCGGAACCAACTCAATCTTGCCGCCGCCTCCTGGCAAATCGACCACAAAATCCGGGATCCCCATTCCGCCCATGCGACCGCGCAGGTGATCCAAGATCGCGATCCCGGTTCGCAGCGGTGTTCGGAAATGCGTGATCCCCTGCGCCATGTCGCATTGCAGCATGTAGTAGGGTCGGCAACCTGCCTTGAGTAGCGCGCGATTGAGCTCCACAACGGTGGCTATCGAATCGTTGACGCCTTTGAGCAACACCATCTGATTGCCCAGCACACTTCCTGCGCCAAGCAGCAGGTCAAGCGCTCTCACGGCTTCCGTGGTGACCTCTTGGGGATGATTAAAATGAGTGTGCACATAGATCGGGCGATGTTTTGCCAAAATCGCCGCAAGGTCTTCTGTAATTCGCTGCGGCAAAGTCACAGGATTACGCGTCCCGAGTCGAATCACCTCAACATGATCGATGCTTCGAAGCGCGCCAAGCAGCGCGTCCAGACGCTCGTCAGAAAGAGTCAAGGGATCACCACCCGACACGATCACATCTCGAACGGTGGGATTATTGCGGATGTACTCCAACCCTTCTTCAAGCTGTGTTTTTGACGCAGCGGTCGTGGGATCAGCGACCTTCCTCTTGCGGGTGCAATGTCGGCAATACACCGGGCAGTTATGGCTGACATAAAAGAGCACGCGATCGGGATACCGATGCGTGATGCCAGGCACGGGCATGTGCGCCTCTTCGGCCAGCGGATCTTCGAGTTCAAATGGATATTCAATGAGCTCTTCCGGGCCAGGAATGGCTTGCCGTCGAATGGGGCAGTCAGGATTTTTAGCATCCATCAATGCCGCATAATGAGGGGTCACAGCGACCCGAAAACGCACGCCTGCAGCCTCGAACGCCCCGCGTTCTGCGGCGGTCAATTCGAGCACCTGCTCGAGTACGTCCAGAGTCCTCACTCGATTTTGCTGCTGCCAATGCCAATCGCCCCAATCGGCGGCGCTCACGTTCGCCCAGAATGCGGGCCGAGTCTCGTAGGTCGAAATCACGAAAGCGGCCTGAAGCTCATCAAGAGCGGAATCACCTGGTCGGCAAAACCGAGGCTTAACTCTACATTGCCAACCAGATCTCCATGCCGGTTGATCAAACGCCCTTTGAGCATCGACATCGAGCTGAATGGACGCAGAGCATTGAAAGTCGCCTCCAGTTTGCAGCGATGCCCGCCGTGTTCGGCGTCTTCAAATCCGAACTCGTAACAAATGCTACGCGCCGACAAGACTTTGACCTGGACTGTGCCTTCGATCGCGACGTCGGTGGCGAGGCCATCAAACCAAGCCATGCCTTCAAGGTGACCAGAAAAATCACCCGTGAGTACGTTTCTGAATTCGAGGTCCACACTGAGATGGAGAGGCCGGGTCTGGTCATCGGCAGGCGAATGCCAATGGCCCTCGAGCCGCTGCGACACCGAGAAGCCGAAAGAACCTTGTTCACGAACGATCGCTTCCGTTTCCGTGTCGTAACGCGGAACCCAGCCATGGTCCTGATACCATTTCACCGTCTCGCCAATTCCGTCGCGCAGGCTCGGGAATTCGGGTGCCCATCCCAACGCCTTCAATTTTCCCGCGTCTACCACCGTGTCCTCGGCCACATAAAAAACTGCGTTTCGGTCGAGTTTGGGCCTCAGCGGCGAGTCGAGTTGGTAGCGAGTGCAAATTCGTTTCCAGATCTGGCGCAGGACCTGTCGCAAGGTCCTTTCAACGTACTCACGGTCAACGACAGGCGAAAAGGCCACCAAGATGGCACCGTTGGGAAATGGGACGAGAGGACCGATCGGCAGCCCATAAGCCTCGGATATCGCCGTAATCACTTCGCCGTTTCCGAGCGGAGTGTCGTCACCCACGTTAAAAATCTGTTCATATGACCGTGGATTTCCAAGCACGGCCATGGTGGCTGCGGCGAGGTCGGCCACGTGGCACCAATTTGTCCGTGCCCCGCCGGTAAAGCCGGGCAGGAGCGGCATGAAATTTCGCAAGATGGGCGGGAAAGTGACCAAACCTGCGCTCATCGAGACACAATGCGGGCCGTACACCAATGCTGGCCGCAACACCGTCCAGTGAGTCGATACGGCACGTGTCGGGAAGACTCGTTCGCCTTCGATTTTGGTTTCTTCGTAGGGGTTTCCGGGAAAGATCTTCGCGTCTTCGTCCCTTAGTCCTCGAGCGGGCTCGTAGATTTGACCGGTGCTGAAATGAACAAAATGAACAACTCCGGCGGCCTCGCAGGCTTCGTAGAGGGATTCAACCAGATCAACGTTTGTGACCACAAGCTCGTCGTAGGTCTCGGAGATTCCCACCATCGCTGCCAAATGCACGACGGCCTTACAGCCCTCGACCAGTGGCGCCAGCTTCATCTTCACCAGGTCACCCTGGATCCACTCTACGCCTTCCAGATCCACAAGCTCTGCGACCATCGCGTCAGGCTTTTTGAGATCGACGGCGCGCACCTCGCAACCCGCGTCAACCAGGGCCTGAACGACGTGTCGTCCAACGCCACCAACTGCACCCGTCACGAGGACGAGGTCGCCGGGCTGAATCTGTCTCTTTACGGCTGTGCGTGCCATTGATCCTCCTACGGCAAACGAATTAGCACACGGCCTGCACACCAGCAACGCGCTTGACCCAGACGAAATCACGCCATGACCAGGCCGGTCAGGTCGTTTTCACTGCGCCCTCGCTCAGCCTCCTCGAATAGACGATCGGTTGTGTTCTGCGCATGCTAACTCCGTGATACAGAGTTATGCTCAGCTCCCGTTTAAAGGATTTTCGAACCATGCTTCGTGGCGTTGTTCATCAGATCGATTCATCAACCGAGCGCGCCGAATGGCGCACGCTGATTGATATGTTGCGCTCGGTGGCGTGGACACGGCCAGATCGGGGCCTCTACTTGACCGACGATCGGGGTGGGCAAGAGTTCCGCACGTATGCACAGATCTGCGAAAGTGCGTTGCGCGTCGGCGCAGCCTTGGAGCAGCACGGTGTTCAGCGACACGATCGTGTTCTGCTGGCCATGGGTTCAGGGTTTGGCTTCATCGAGGCGTTTTTTGGAACGATCGCGATCGGCGCCACGCCGATTCCAATCGCCCCCCCTACAAACAATGCCGACTCACGCACCAATCAGGCCGAGTTTTTTGTCCGATTCGCAGGCCGCATGAATGCCTCGGCCGCTGTTTTCGATTCGGGCACGGGAGAAACCGTCAAACCGCCGAAATACGGTCCTTTGAAACTCGTGTCTGACCTGCCCAGCCTTCTGGAATCGACCCCGATGGGCGCTGCCCCATCCTCGCGAGGCGTCCTTCCTGAAATTGCGTGGATTCAAACCACTTCAGGCGCCACGGCGACACGCGGTGCGGTTCGCGTCTCTCACGCGAATGTGTTGAGCAATCTCGAAGCCGTTGGATTGGCGCTCGCCGTCACCGCCGACGACGTGGGTGTCTCGTGGTTGCCCATGCATAATACGATGGGCCTTGTGGGTGGATTGCTCTTCAACATCTACTGGGGCTTAGACATGGCGCTGCTCACACCAGAGCGCTTCATGACTCGCCCCGAAGAGTGGCTTCTGGCGATCTCCAGGCATCGTGCCACCCTTTCGGTTGCCCCTAGTTATTCTTATTATTACGCGGCCAGACGCACCCAGAACTCTCATCTGAATGGGATCGACCTGTCGTCATGGCGCGTGGCAATGATGGGCGGCGAACCCGTGCACCGACTGCATGTCGAGGCGTTCATCAAACGATTTGAGGCCTGTGGAGCGCGCGCGGAGATGTTTTTGCCCGTTTATGGCATGGCTGAGGCAACGCTCGGGATCACTTTTGGCAGTCTAGAGAAACCACTTCACTTTGACTTGGTCTCACGCTTCGACCTTGGGCCGGGCGCCCAGACCAAGGTCATCTCCCAAAACACGAAGTTGAGCGACCGCGCCGAGGTATGCTGTGTGGGAGTGCCGATGGCGAACGTCGAAGTCAAAGTCGTTGACCGGTCTGGCGCTGAGGTCGTTGAGCGGGCCGTCGGCGAGATTTGCGTGCGCGGCCCCAACGTGATGCTCGGATACGATGACGCCCCTGAATCGAGGTTGGGAGCCGATTTGACGCGGATCGACGCTGGATGGTTACGCACGGGCGATCAGGGATATATCGCCGGCGAAGAACTTTACGTGGTGGGCCGAAGCTCCAACATGCTTCGAACTCGAGACGGACGCAGCATTGCCCCGGATGAATTGGAGCTGATCGCAAGCACCGTGGACGGCGTCCACTCGGCCGCGGTCGTCGCCTTTGAAGTCCCCGACGGGATCATTGTTGCGTTTGAGGCCCAGGAAGGTGCCGACGATGACGAACTGCTGGCTGCGTTGGAGCAGCGGGTGCAGCAAAATTGCGGAATCAAACCTACTTTTCTACGTGTCGCGACGCGTTCGATTCCAAAGTCTCCAAGCGGCAAGGTCCGACGCCATATTGCACGCGAGCTGTACCTCAACAACATGCTCGACCGCCGAAGCCGCAATGGTGGCTTCCTTGGGTTCGATCGTCTGATCACTCGCTCTCGACACGGGGTCCTGAAGTTGGGCAAAACCGTGACCGAACGAGTACAGTCGTTGATCAAGCGGGACTGACCTGCACCGCAAGAAAGGTGAGGTAGCGACCTTCCGGCATCGACGTCGGATAGGGATGATCCGGCGACTGTGTACCGACGTAGATCGTCGACATCCGGCGGTCGGTCCTGGCTTGGACATTCGCCATCACACGCTCCAACTCGTACAGACCGATCGCTTCTGAGCATGAGCCCACGCACAGAATGCCTTCCTCGATGATTCGAACGGCTTGAATCGCAAGAGACTCGTAGAGCCTGAGCGCACCTGTGACGTGTTTCTTTGAGGGAGCTAATTTCGGTGGATCGAGGATCACAATGTCGAATCGTGAGCCGCGATCGAAGGACGAACGCAAAAAGTCGTCAACTTTGGACTGTTGTGTCTGCACTCCAAAGCCATTGAGTTCAGCGTTTCGTCTAACCGCCTCGCAGGCATCCGCTGACGAATCAACACAGACGACCTCGCTTGCCCCGCCAGCGGCGGCGTGCAGACCAAAACCACCGCTGTAGCTGTATGCATCGAGAACACGCTTGCCACGTGAGATCCGAGACACCCACTCACGGTGGATTCTCATATCCGCGTAATGCCCGGTTTTTTGCATGCGATCGGTGGGGATCAAAAATCTGACCGCGCCTTCTCTGACCGTGACCTCATCAGGCCCTGGCGTGCCTTCCCAACCAAACTCGATCGAAAAGCGCTCTTTGGTCGCCACAAACTCGGGAGGGGGAATCCGAAGTACTTGATGGTCTGGAAACACCTGCTGGAGGGCCTCGACGATCGTGTGGAGGCGGCGAAACATGGGCGCGGTGGTGATCTGAACCGTCAGGACCTTGCCCAAATGATCGACGATCAGGCCCGGCAGGCCGTCGCCCTCGCTGTTCACCAGACGGAAAGCATTATGATCGTCATCCCCCAAGCCCAACGTCATGCGGCGATTCAGCGCCGCCGTGATCGAAGCTGCAAATTCAGCCACTCCAAGCGGCGCGCTAAGGGATGGCGCCATGCGGATCCGTATGTCGCTATGCTCGGAAAGCAGACCAAATCCCAGTGATCGCCCCTCGTCGTCGAGCACTTCGACAAAATCATCGCCCGGTTTCTCTACTTTTGCGATCGCGCCCGAAAACACCCAGGGGTGTCCCGAAACCACGGGCCGCGACTTTCCGGACTTTAAGGTGACCTGGGTCATGTTGGACTCGGCTGAAGAAAAATGGGCAAAAAAAAAGCCGCCCGAAGGCGGCAGAACCGAGTTCCGAAAGGTTTAACGTTTCGAGAACTGGAAGCGGGCTCGGGCGCCACGCTGACCGTATTTCTTTCGCTCTTTCTCGCGAGCATCGCGAGTCAGGAATCCGCCACGCTTAAGCGTTGCGCGAAGCTCCATGTCATAAAGCGTAAGGGCACGTGAGATACCGAGTTTAACGGCATCTGCTTGACCGGTTTTCCCACCACCACAAACGTTAGCGATAACATCGAACTGACCGAGAGTTTCGGTAAGGACCATGGGTGATCGCACGATCATCATGAGGGTGTCGCGGTGGAAATAATCGTCGCCTGACTCGTCATTGACGATGACTTCGCCATTGCCAGGACGCAGGAAGACGCGGGCGCGGGCCGACTTGCGGCGTCCAATCGCGTGAAACTGTTCTATCTTCGCCATGAGTTACTCCGGTTCGTCCGCAGACGAATCAATTCATCAAAGTTCGAGTTTGACTGGCTTTTGCGCCGCATTCTCGTGATCAGGACCGACATTCACCTTAAGCTTCTTGAGCATCTGCCGGCCGAGTGGGCCTTTTGGCAACATACCTTGAACGGCATAGGTGATCACGAGTTCAGGCTTCTTCTCAAGAAGATCCTTCAACGCGATTTCCTTAAGTCCACCGGGATAACCCGAGTGACGTCGGTAGAGTTTGTCTTGAAGTTTATTGCCGCTCACTGCGATTTTTTCACAGTTCACAACAACTACAAAATCACCCGTATCAACATGCGGCGTGTACTGCGGCTTGTTCTTTCCACGGAGAATTTTTGCAATCTCTGTCGCAACGCGACCGAGAGTCTTGCCTTCGAGATCGATCAGGTGCCATGCACGCTGAACTTCTTCACTTTTGGCACTGTAGGTCTTCATTATCTTTCCAATTCATCGCTGGGGCCCGGCCATTATCGGCGGGCAAGTCCCAAAACCAAGGGCGGTTGGTATAGCTATTGTGTTTCCCGGTGTCAACAACCGGGGGCGAAATTCAGAGGCGATGACTCGCCAAGTAGTCCCGAGCCTGTTCCGACAAGGGGTCGTTGGGGTGGAATTCGACGAGGTCTTGAAGGGCAGCCTTAGCCTTGTTCAAGTCGCCGAGCGCTATATAACAGTGCGCGAGCAGTGTCAGTGCCCGTGCATCAAGTCCAAGTCCGTTAAAATCTTTGAGCAGTCCGGTCAATCGGCCAGCCGCTGCTCGGTAGTTCGATTTCTTCAAATAGAACTCGGCCACGTACAATTCGTGATCAGCCAATTGCCGACGAACCTTCGACAGCTGCTTTTTGGCTTCCGAGCCGTATTTGGATTCTGGGTACTTCGCGATGAAAAATTTCAGCTCACGCTGCGCGTCTCGCGTGCGGGCCTGATCTTTTTCATATGCAGGAGGCATGAAGAACCAATCGTCGGGCACCTGGCCCACGAATGCCTGTGCGACTTTCCACGCTGCATAGGGCACTTCGGCATGACTGGGATGCAATTTGATAAAGCCGCGATACTGCTCAATGGCGGTCGTGAACTTCTCTTCACCAAAATAGACATCGCCGAGGCGAAGCTCGGCCAATGGGGCGTACTGCGAATAGGAGAATCGAGCGCGAACTTGATTGAACAAGCGGGCCGCGTCCAAATAATCGGCATCGGCAAGCTCACTGAGGCCCTCTTGGTAGGTGGCTCTCGCAGCTGCCTGATAGGTCGCTGCCTGAGCATCGGTCTCTTGTGCCGTCCCCGATGTCGGAAACGCCATAAGCGCCACAATCAATATGATCCAAGTTCGCATGCCATCCTCGTAATTCGCGGGCGGAATCCTAGCCGCCGGGGCGCGATTCTGCAACCTCGGCACGACAGACTTCAAGTCGGGTCACCTCCCCCTTAATCCATCGCGGTGGCAGACAGGAGCCTGCCGGACCCTTAAGTGGATAAGAGATACTCCAGCACGTCAGACATCTTTGTCCGGCGACTTCGGAAGCGCCCATTCGCCGCGTCTGAACGAAAATAAAAAGAAGACTATAAAAACAACAAGATAACCACCTCCACGCACATGTGGCCCGGTTATTGAAGACGGTATAGAACGTCGAGATGGCCAGCGATGTCGATTTGCGATGTTGCTGATGGTTTGGGTACCAAATGAATGAAATTATTTTTGAATGAAGTGCGAGAACCCGGGTGCTTCGGCCCGGGTTCACGCCATATCTGGCTTGAAATCCCGAGGAATCGGCGGTAGACGGCCAGTAACGGTATCCTAAGGGCGTCCTCGGTTTGTTGCCGACGACGCGTTGTTGACGTAACGTCGGGTCCGCAAACTTTGACCCAATACTTGGATGAGGAACTCATGAAAAACTTTAATAGACTGCTAGGTTTGATCTTTGTTGGACTCGCTAGCACAGCGATGTTTGTCGCATGTGCCGACGACACCGCGCAGAGCTGCTTGCTCGACACCGATTGCGACCCAGGACTCGTTTGCGAAAGCGAAATTTGTGTTCAAACTTGTGCGACCGTCGCAGATTGCCCAGTTGGCGATCGCTGTGTTCCTCGCCCAAGCGGCGGCGCTGAGAACGTTTGTGAAGTCGACCCAGATTTCAACAACAGCACGACGAACAACAACACCACCGGCACCAACAACACCAACAACAACACACCTGCTGTGTATGTTGCGTTGATTCAGGACACGACCACTGGTGTTGGATGTGATGGTGACAATCCTGGAAGCGATATCATCTACGTTTCTCTTGAAGCTGATGACGGCACGATCAAGGGCTTCGGCGAGGCCATCTACGAAGATTACGTTGGTGATGAAAACGTTTATACGCTTGGTGCGAACCTTGACGGTTCAGCTCCAAACAGCGTGGGCACCTGCCCAGAGTTCAACGAAGACAACGTGACAGCACTTGGTTGTGGTGGAGCCCTGGGCGTCCGCTTCCTCAATGGTGGAACTCCTGTCGCAATCGAACTTGGCGACCAAATCCGCATCTTTGAATTCGGCGGACAGTGCCCTACTGGCACTACGGATGATGCATTCGACCTTATTCTTTGCAACGACACCGATGCCGTCGTAAACGATACGAATATCTCCAGCTGCACCAAAAATCTTGCTGGTGGTGAAGGTGAAACCGTCATCACGATTTCGTCATTGTTTTAAGACACCTATTATTTGTTCTACGGCCCACTATTTAGGTGGGCTTTTTTTTTCTCGTTGTTTCGAAATTGCGGATTTCGATGGAGCACCTTGTTGGATTTTCCAGCGTCTAGGAGCTAATCGAAAACGTTGGCAACGGCTTATGGCCCACATAAGCTCCCACTAAAGCGGCCTTTTTATTGTAATTCGATCCGATTTGGTGTACCCACTTCTGCACCAAAGTACTTGCTCCATAAACTCCTGATAGGAATTAGACATGAACATCACAAAAAGAATTCTCGGAATGCTCTTCATTGGACTCGCAAGCACCGCGCTTTTCATCGCTTGTGGCGACGAAACAGCATGTGTGACCGATGGAGATTGCGACGGAAGCGAACTCTGCATCGAAGAAGTCTGCCGCGTTGAGTGCGCAACTTCAGCTGAATGTGCAGACGGCGAAGTTTGTAACACGGCCGATGCAGCACGCAGCTACTGCATGGTCAGTTCGACGACGAACAACACGACCAACAACACCACGACCAACAACACGACCAACAACACGACCAACAACACTGCGAGCCCAGTTTACGTTGCTCTTATTCAAGACACGACAACCGGTGTTGGTTGTGATGGCGACAACCCAGGAAGCGACCTCATCTATGTTGCTCTTGAAGCTGATGATGGCACGGTCAAGGGCTTCGGTGAGGCCGTGTACGAAGATTACGTCGGTGACGAAAACGTCTACACGCTTGGTGCGAACCTCGACGGTTCAGCTCCAAACAGCGTGGGTACCTGCCCAGAGTTCAACGAAGACAACGTGACTGCACTCGGTTGTGGTGGAGCTGTTGCCGTTCGTTTCCTCGACGGTGGAACTCCAGTCGCAATCGAACTTGGCGACCAAATCCGCATTTTTGAATTCGGCGGACAGTGCCCTACTGGCACCACCGTTGATGCATTTGACCTCATTCTTTGCAGTGATACCGATGCCGTCGTAAACGACACGAATATCTCAAGCTGCACCAACAACCTCGCCGGTGGCGAAGGTGAGACCGTTATTACGATTTCATCGTTGTTCTAGTCTCGACTCTCGGAGACAAAAAGACCGCGCCTAGGCGCGGTCTTTTTTTTGTAAAAACGCGTTCGGTCGTCGCTACCGTCTGGTAATCATCCGCGTGGAGAGGCTGTTCTTGCGGTTGGAAAAACGAGGTATTCACGGCGCATGACGGGTGAGTGCGCAGTGTATTCGAGCATGCTGACGATGACCGGTCACACGTCAGATTATGGGCTCTCTGCGCCGTTTCTGGCGAGCTGCCGTCGAGATCTAATCGAGTTTAGAAATGAACCAAAACACTCTACACTTCCTTTTTGCGCAGATTTTCTAAGGACTTCATAAATGAATTTTCGATATTTCCGTTCGTCTTTTTTGGTCGGGTTCACGGCTTTGGGATTGGTTGTTGGCTGCGGTGATGACGTCAAAAAGACGTCCACGAACAACAGCACCAATAACGCGAACAACACGACGAATAACCAGACGAATAACGCCACGAATAATCAGACCAACAGCGCCACGAATAATACGACGAATAATGTCACCAATAATGGAACAAATACCGCCGTTCCGAATTATGTGGCCCTCATTACCGACCGAACCTCAGGAGACGTCTGCAACGGTCCCGATCCTGGGAGCGACATCATTTATGTCGCGCTGGAGGACAACACCGGTAAGGTGCTGGGATACGGCAACCTCAAATACAACGGGATTACGGGGGATTCAAACGAGTTCGATATCGGGGCCAACCTCGATGGCACTGCGCCGTCCGAAGCTTGCCCAGAGTTTTCGGCGGACAACGTAACGTCCCTTGGGTGCGGTGGCTCGATCGGGCTGATGTTTCTTGATGCCGACGCAAATCTAGTCGCCATCGAGCCCGGGATGCAGATCCGCGTCAGTGAATTCGGTGAGCAATGTCCAACCGGCTCAAACGACGACGAGTTCGAGATCTTCATTTGTACCGACACCAATGCGGTCGTGAATAATAACGTACTTACCAGTTGCGCCCAAAGTCTGGGTGGTGGCTCGGGTGAGATCACCGTGAAACCCTAAGCACACCTGCCCCACCTTTTCGAAGTGGCGACCTCTTGCGCCTTCTGAGTGTTGAACGCGGTTTTTTCGGCTGCGATTCTCATGACGCCGTGGCCCCCCAAAATTGGTTTTTCATCTCGTACCTAGTGTAGTGTCGCAAAATCACATTTAGGCACGGGGTTTCATGAATAGGCTCATCTTCACAATCTTGGCGCTTTTCGTTGTTTGCTGCGGTAATGAGACCGATGAGACGCCAAATGGCTCCACGAATAACGCGACGTGCTTGATAGATAGTGATTGTGCAGACGAAAGAGTCTGCTCGTTCGAACAATGCGTCCCTACTTGCACGACGTCTGCTGAATGCTCCAACGACGATGAATGCAAGACGCGACTTGGTGGTGCGCCCGAAAAGCTTTGTTTGCCCTATGAGTATGGATTGAACAGCTCCCCAGATGCCGTCTACGCGATGTTGATCACCGACCTGACGACAGGTGAGGGGTGTTTGGGGAACGATCCCGGCAGCGATATTGTTTATGCTGCGCTCGAGACGCTCGACGGAAAGGTGTTGGGTTACGCGTCTCTTGAGTACGACGGCACCACGGGGCAACCCAACGCCTATGACCTAGGCGTTAATCTAGACGGAACGGCCCCTGGATTCGAGGGGATTTGTCCGGAGTTTACGGACACAAATGTGACTTCGCTTGGCTGTAGCGGAAAAATTGGTTTGAGGTTCGACGATGTTGGGAGCACTCCAATCATCATCATACCAAATGAGATGCAAGTGCGGGTCTTTGAATACGGCGACCAGTGCTCAACGGGCTCGACTGCTGACGAGTTTGAAGTTTCACTTTGCACCGACTTCAACGCGGTCTTCAATCACGGCGACACCTCAAGCTGCGGTGAATCGCTCGGCGGCGGTTCTGGCGAAGTCGTGATTCGACTCTAGGAATCGGTTCCAAAACCTGAGCATAGGCGGAGCCGCTCAACGACTGACGCCGAAGAGCCTATTGCGCCATGGTCGTTAAGACCCAGAACGGAATCAGGGTCGCGATCATCGCCCGAAAGAACGTCAGTTCGAAGCGGACCTGCGTGGCTAGGAACATGATGTTCAGCAGCCATAACATCGCCAGAAGCTGCCCTACCGGAAACTCCAAGACGGGAGGGATGATTTGGAATAGGAGCGAGGCCGAAGCCATCGACCCAATCCACGTCACGTTGGGCCAGGTGACGTTTTTACCGCCCATCGCCTTGAGACCCACAAAGAGCAGTCCGATGAACACCATCAGCCCAATCAGCGACGATATGGGCGTCAGGCCGAAGTAGAGCCAGGTCGCAGTGTGGTAGGAAATCTCGGCCTGCTTTGCGACTTCAGACAGAGCCTCTTCGAAGCGTCCCAGGAAAAAGTAACCCCAGATCCGCGAAACAGTGAACGCGATGGTCAGACTCAGGTAGCCAAAGAGCAACGCGTCGATCGTTTTGCCCTTCGGATACCGAATGAAGAACATCCGCGGGCTGGTGATGACTTCGACAGCTGTGTGCAAATAACCGGACACCGCCGAAAGCCCGGACGAACGCTCCCACTGGGTGCGCGGAGTCATTTTTTCGATGACCGGGCATCCCTTGCACACGGCATAACCGACAAGCGACGTGTTATGACAAAGTCCACACATCGGCCTGCCACACAGCGAACAAACGGCTAGAGCCGGATAATCGGGGTGTTGCGCACAACTCTTTGGCTCAAAGTGCACCGCTCACTTCCCCTTTCGGGCTTTCTTGGCAGCCAATCGTTTTCGTTTTTTGTCGTTACGTGACGACGAACGTGATTTCGTGGCGCTGTTACCGAGGGTCATTTTCCCACCGGGGGGTGAATAACCAGCTGGCAAGTTCAGGCCGCCCATTCCGGGAAGTCCTCCGCCCATGCTCGGGCCGCCACCGCCACCGCCCATCAACTCGCCGAGCAACGATCCGATATCCATGTCCTTCATTTGGCGCATCGAATTGAGGCCCTTGAATCCTGGAATCTTGTCCAAGAATCCGCCGCCAAAATTCGAGAATTGCTGCATCATGGCCTGCATCATGTTGAACTGCTGCAAGACGGCTTCGACTTTTTCGTGGTCAGAGCCTGAGCCCTTCGAGATACGACGCAAGCGCGATGGCTGGCGAGTCAGAAGCTCTGGGTTGGTGCGCTCTTTCTTGGTCATCGACTGAATAATCGCGCGGATTTTGCCGAGCTCCGAGTCGTCGATCTGCACGCCTTCCGGCACCATACCGCCCATGCCAGGCATCATTTCGAGGATATCGGACATCGGTCCCATCTTCGTGATCTGCTCCAGCTGATTGTAGAAGTCGTTGAAGTCGAATTGGCCCGAGAGCATGCGCTTGGCGTCCTTTTCGGCGCGGGCAGCGTCTTCTTCGGACATCGACTTTTCGAATTTCTGCATCAGGCCCATCACGTCGCCGAATCCTAAAATTCGGTTGGCAAAGCCTTCAGGACGGAAGGGTTCAAGGGCGTCGAGTTTTTCGCCGACACCGATGAACTTGATCGGCTTGCCTGTGACTTCCTTGATCGAGAGCGCCGCACCACCGCGTGCATCGCCGTCGAGCTTCGTCATGATAAAACCGTCGATTTCCAAGCGCTGATTGAACTCGTGGGCCGTGTTCACGGCGTCCTGGCCAATCATGGCATCGACAACCAGATAGATATTTTCTGGTTTGGTCGTCTCGACGATCTGTTCGAGTTCGGACATCAACACGTCATCGATCGCCAACCGACCAGCCGTGTCGAAAATCACCACATCGCGGCCCATCTCTTTGGCGAGCTCTAGGGCGTCCTGACAGGTTTTGACGGGGTCTCCGCCTTCGACGGCGTGCACAGGCACCCCAAGTTGCGCGCCGAGCACACGAAGCTGCTCAATGGCCGCTGGACGGTAAACGTCGGCACCCACCAGAAGAGGCTTCTTCTTGTGCTCTTCCATCAGGTAACGCGCGAGTTTCGCGGTGGTCGTGGTTTTACCGGAGCCTTGCAGACCAACCATCATGATTTTGGTCGGCCCGATACGCGGATTTCCAAACACGATATTGGAATCGACTGGGCCCATCAGGCCTTCGAGTTCGTCATGGCAGATGCGGATGAAGTGGTCGCCAGGTGTGACTTCGACCTTTCCTGAGGCGCCCTTCGCCTTCACCTTCACGATTTCGCCAAGAGCCTTTTCTTTGACTCGCGCGATGAAATCTTTGGCGATTTTAAAGTTAACGTCGGCTTCCAACATGCTCATGCGGATGTCTTTCAGCGCGTCGTCGATATTCTCTTCGGTGAGTTCTCGCTTGCCTTCGAGGCGATTGCGAACGTCACGAAAACCCTTGGAAACCACATCAAACATACCCATGACTCGTACCTTTCCTTGGCGCGAAATACGCGCAATTCCACATGTTCAGGCGACTTTAGAACGTCGCTCAAAGTCGATATTTTGGTGAGATTTGCTCCGTTAGCGCGAGGGAGGGGCGCACTAACGATCCGTCAGGCCGGCAGCGAAAGTAAGGGCGAGTCTGGGTGCTGTCAAGGCCGTGACTTCAGGGCCGTCCTCGTGCCGCAGCAGACGCTAGGGCTCGAATTGAGGATCTTCTGGCATGTGTCGCAAACCCATCCATCCGATCGCTGCAACATGGCGAGCGACCGTTTCTACATCCAGCGTCTGGTTCTCGAGCCACCACTGCCCGGACAGCGTCACCATACCGATAAGCGCGTGTGCATAAATGGGAGCAACCTCGGTCCGTAGTCCGGCGGCCTTGAGCTGTTCAAAAAAGATGGCCCCTACTCTGTCGGCGAGGTCGCTGATCACGCTGGGCATGCCGCGTCCGGCCATGGTCATGGGGGCGTCGCGGGTGAGCACAGCAAACCCCTCAGGCTCATCCTTGACGTACATAAGGAATGCCAACACGGCATTTTCAAACCGCTTTCTGGGGGAGCCCTCGGAGATCTTGTCGGCGATCCGCCGCACAAGGGCGTCCATCTCCCGATCGACGATCACGGCGTAGAGGCCCTCTTTACCGCCAAAATGCTCATAAATGATTGGCTTTGAGACCCCCGCGACACGTGCGACTTCTTCGACCGATCCGCCGTTATATCCGTGTTCCGCAAATACCTTCCGACCCACGCTCAACAGCTGTGCACGCCGTTGAGCGGCCGTCAGACGCTTCTTAGTCTTTTTCATATTGACGCCGTTGTTACGGTTCCGTAACTTACGACCCGGTAACTTCCGGGACCGTAACCTAATATCAAGTAGCACATACGTTGCTGCAGGAGCGAACTCAAATCATGTATTACCTACTCTGCGTTACGGTGTTCGTCACCGCGTATTTCCTGAACGTGCTCGTGATCACAGTCGGTTATCACCGGGCACTCGCCCACGGCGCAATCCAGCTTCATCCTCGGCTTCGACGCTTCGTAATTGTGGGCGGAAACTGGATCACTGGACTCGATCCGAAAGGCTGGACGGTGATGCACCGCATGCACCATGAACATTCGGACACCCCAGACGATCCCCACAGCCCTGTAAATGTTGGCATCATCGGGATCGGTCTGGAGCAACTTCGCTCTTACGAGCGCGTGCTCGTGGGTCTGGCAAAAGAAGATCCCAAATACACTCAACATGCGCACGGGCTGGACTTCGGGCTCTCGTGGATGATTCGTCGTGGCGTTTGGTTTCTGCCCTACACGCTCCACGCCATCGTCGGTTTGGTGCTCGGCTTGAACGTTGGTTGGATGCTGGCCGCGGCCTATTTCTTTGGGATGATGAGCCATCCTTTTCAAGGAGGACTGGTCAACGCGTTGGGCCACGCGGTTGGCGGGCGAAATTTCGAGACCGACGACAACTCACGCAACAACTTGCTGGCGGCCTGGCTGATCGTTGGAGAGGGGTTGCAGAATAATCATCATCGATTTCCGCGTTCAGCGAAATTCTCGTATCGGCGATGGGAACCCGATTTCGGATTTGTCGTCTGTCTGGCGTTGGAGGCCGTAGGGTTGGCCTCGGTGGACTACGAACAATTGATCCCCGCCCCGCCCGCTTTTGCCTACGAGGCTAAGCCCCCAGCAGGCCCCATAATCGCACATGGTTGACATCAAAATATGACGGGCGTAGAACTCAGACCACTCGGTCTAACCACTCAGTCGAACCACGTTGTATTTGATGTCACCTCGCCCCCGTTTCCTGAATCTCAAACCTGAAAAGCGCGAGGATATCCTCGAGGTTGCGGCGGAAGAATTTTCGCAGAAGGGGTTTGAGGGTGCGTCTTTTAACCAGATCATCGAACGCGCTGGCCTAAGCAAGGGGGCGGCCTATTATTATTTCGACGATAAGGCCGACCTTTTCGACACGGTGCTGCTCTTTGTGGTTGAGCACTTCTCGGACTTTCTGGATTCGACAGATACCAGCGAAACCCCCGAAAAATTTTGGGAAACCACCAACAATTACGTCATTAAGGGTATGAATCTCATGCGACGACACACGTGGTTGGTGCGCTTCATGCGTATGATCTACGCGTGGCAGGAGTCATCGCCCAATTCACCAGTCGTCAAACGCGTGTTTGAGTTTGGGCGTTTGAAGACTCGGACCTTCATCGAGTCAGGGCAGAAATGCGGCGCGGTTCGCACGGACTTGCCCACCGACCTGCTCACACAATGCGTGTTTGGACTCGGACTCGGACTCGACCGCTGGTTGCTCGAAAACTTTGATGATTTGAACGATGACGACCTTGAGAAATGGAGCGCTCGCTCCACGGACCTCATGCGCCGGCTACTCGAAGATAGGGAGGGAAAATGAAATGGATCACGGTGTTAATGTGTCTCGTATTTTCGATGAACGTTTCTGCGCAAGAGGTCGAAAAGCCTCTGCCGACGGTCAAAGAAGTGACCACGAAGCTTGATGAGCTCTACCGATCCGACGCGTCACACAGCACGGTTACGATGGAGGTTTTAAACGATCGTGGTTTGCGAACGTTGGAGCTGGAGCAATGGACCCGCGGCAAAGACGACGCGCTGATTGTGATTCGCTCACCGGCTCGCGAAGCTGGAACCGCGACGCTTAAAAACAAAGAGGGACTTTGGAATTACGCGCCGCGTGCGGACCGCATGATTCGGGTTCCTTCTGGCATGCTGTCGGATTCGTGGATGGGCAGCCATATGACCAATGACGATCTGGTGCGTGAGTCGGACTACGACGAGGATTTCAAGACGTCTTTGTCGTGGGTAAACGAGGCGGGGAAAACCTATTTGAAAGCCACGATGACGCCTTTGCCGAAGGCCCCGGTGGTTTGGGAAAAGATCGAGTATCTGCTTGATGCGACCGACTGGTTTCCGGTCCGTGCCGACTATTTCGACCGCGGCAAAATGATGCGTCGAATGGAGTTCAAAGATACGCGGGAAGTCGACGGCCGAAAGATCCCTTTCATCATGAACCTGTTGCCGCTCGACAAGCCTGGTGAGCGAACGACGTTCAAATATTCGACGCTGGAATTTGACAAAAAAGTCGATGGGGACCTGTTCAGCAAGCAGGGCCTGCGCCGCGCCGCGAAGTCGAGGTAATTTTGATCTTCAGACTCGCCATTCGAAATCTGTTTAGAAACCGTTGGCGCTCAGCCCTGACGGTGGGCGGCATCGCCATTGCCGTGATGCTGCTGGTGTGGACGCTCGCCTACATCGAAGGCTTTGTCGCCGAGATGGTTCGTGGCGCAACAGCGGTCGATATCGGTCAAATCAAGGTTCAAAATCCCGAGTATGTGGAGCGCCCGTCTGCACGTCATGGATTCGCGCTTGGCACCCATCTGGAAGATATCCGGGCCGTTCCTGGGGTTGAGGCCGTGGCCCCTCGCGTTCGGGTTTATGGACTTGTCGGTAATGAAGACACGTCGGGCGTGGCACAAATCATCGGCATTGATCCAGAACTCGAGGGTCAGGTTTCTGTTCTGGATAAAGGAATTACACAGGGACGTTGGTTGGGCAAAGGCGTGGCAGATGGCCCGCGTGAAGCCGTGATCGGAGAACGACTTGCGACCCATATTCATGCGAAGATCGGCGATGAATTGGTGCTCTTTTTCGAAGCTGCCGATGGGTCGCTTGGCAACGATGTGCTGACCATCGTGGGACTTCTCGAGACAGGCAACACCGCCATCGATCGCAATGCCGTGTACATGAATCTGACGGACCTCCAATACGACGCAGCCCTTGAAGACAACGTGCACGAGATCGTCGTCAAGACCACCGATATTCTAGCGGCCGATCAGATTGCTGCAGCGATGCGCCCTAAGCTGCCGGGCCTTGCGGTGCGGCCGTGGAAAGAGATGGTTCCCGAGATCTCGCAGATGATCGACGTGTCGCAAAAGAGCGACCTGATTCTATTTGCCATGGTTTATCTGATCGTCGCGTTCGGGCTCTTTAACGCCCAGCGCATGAGCGCGCTTGAGCGAACGCGAGAGTTCGGCGTGATTCTGGCGATCGGCGTCAAACCCCTGCAGCTTTTTGGCACGGTGTTGCTGGAAACGATCTTCGTGACCCTTGTGGGAGCTTTGATTGGTGCCGGACTTGGTGCGGCCCTCTCTTGGTATCACACGGTGTACGGCCTCGATCTCTCGCTCTTTTCGGATCGAGCAAACTTCGACGTGATGGGCATTTCGTTTTCAAATCGACTCTATTTTTCGGTGACTCTCAACGCGGTTTTCAAACCCGTTATTTACATCGTTCCCGTCGCTTTTCTGTGTGGAATTTGGCCTGCATGGAAAGCCGCCAGACTGAGTGCTGTTGAGGCTATTTCGGGCAGAACGTGAGCTTCGAAGAGCACGTTTTTTTCTCTAAGGTTTAAATAAATGTCTGCAATTATCGAAGTCAAAGAGGTCACTCGCACGTACATGCAGGGCGATATCCCAGTGCACGCATTGCGTGGCGTCGACCTGACGATCTCGAGCGGTGAGTTTTCGGTGCTCGCGGGGCCTTCAGGGTCGGGCAAAACCACGCTGCTTAATATCATCGGCTGCATTGATGGCGCTTCTAGCGGTCAGGTCAGAGTCAGCGGACACGACGTCACAGACATGACCCGCACGCAAGGAGCCGAGTTTCGGCTTACGCATATCGGTTTTGTGTTTCAGGCGTACAACCTTTTGCCGGTGCTGACGGCCTACGAAAACGCGGAATTTGTTTTGATGCTTCAGGGCGTTTCGGCGGCTGAGCGAAAGAAGATCGTCGAGCCTTTGCTGGCTGATGTGGGCCTTAAAGACATGATGCATCGGCGACCACACCAGCTTTCGGGTGGCCAACAACAACGGGTCGCGGTTGTTCGTGCGATCGCGAGCAAACCCTCGATCGTGCTGGCCGACGAGCCCACGGCGAATCTGGATTCCGAGACCTCGGACGGGTTGATGGCGGTGATGGAAAACCTGAACAAAGAGTTTGGGATCACCTTCCTGTTTTCGAGCCACGACGAGCTGGTTTTGGAACGCGCACGACGGATTATTCGGTTGGATTCCGGCAAAATTGTCGGGGATGAATATGACTAGGGTGCGGCTCAAGGTGTTGGGGATGACGGCGTTCCTCTGCGTGACTCCAAGTCTTGCGTTGGCCGCAACGCCATTGATCGAAAGCGACTCGTTTGCGTTGGAACTCGGTGGTTACACGAGCTCGACAACCGGAGTTCAACACCGCCCGTACGACGTCCCCACCCTGCCCCGCACCACGGGCCTGGCCGCGAGCTTGGTGCGTTTCGAGTGGCGCGCCTACATCAGCGACAACATCACGATCGACGTCCATAACCGGTTTTTTGCGCGGGTTTCGTCCGCCCCTACCGATGCGTCTGTCGGCCTGGGCTCGACCGTAGCGCCGGAACGTAGTGTCGATCTTCAGAGCATCATCGTGGAAGAGTCCGGCCTGCTTGTGGAACACGACTTGGATCGCGCTTCAGCGTCAATAAACACGCGTGCCGGGGACATCACCATGGGGCGGCAGGCGGTGACGTGGGGAGTTTCGCTTCTGTTTCCGGTGGCGGATTTCTGGACTCAATTCAGCCCCTTTGAACTCGACACTTCACAAAAACGTGGGGTCGATGGTGTTCGGTTCCTGACCTATCCTGGCGACCGAATTGAGGTCGACCTGATCGCCGTGGACCGGGGCAGCGTTGACGATTTGTCGGCGGGTGCTCGTATCGGATGGTCGAGCGACATGGCCGATTATCATTTCATGTTGGCGCGCAATTACGAGCGAATATGGATGGCGATGGGCAGCGCGGTCGACCTGGATTGGGCTCGTTTATATGGCGAAATTGCGACCCCTTTTCTGCCCGATGAAAGCCAGCTTGAGCTGCCCCGTGCGACGTTGGGATTGAACGTGCTGCGCTCAAAATACACGGTGTCGGTCGAATACCATTTTAACGGACTGGGCGACGACGAGCTGCTCGCGGGAATCGCGAAAGCCGAGGTGGCACGAGGTGAACAATATCTGCTTGGGCGCCACTATCTAGGCGTAGCGGGGTCGTACACGCCTCGAGAATTCATCACATTTTCGCTGCTCGCGTTGGGAGCGCTCGACCACCCGTCGATGTTGATTGCGCCTTCGATCGATTATGAGATAGCCCCCGATATTCACGCACGGTTGCTCTCTTATGTGGGGGTCGGCGATCGCCCAGACCTGAGCGGAATCCCCGTGGTCCCTTCGGAGTTTGGCGCGTACGGCGAATCGTATTTCTTTGAACTTTCGGCTTTCTTTTGATGACTCACTTATTCAAGCCAGGCCAAAGCGTGGAAGGGAGAACCTGATGTTTCGAATTGCCTGGCGTAATCTCTGGCGTAATCGTGCGCGCACGCTGATTTCGATCACTGCGATCTCGCTCAGTTACGCGATGTTTCTGATTTCCATCGGGTTTGCGGACTCGATGTACGACGACATGGAGGTTGCTGCATCAGAAATGGTCGGCGGCAACGTCTTGATTCATCGCAAGGGCTATTGGGAATCCCAAACCAACGAGAAATTCATCGCCGACCCCGCGCCTATTTTGGCCAAAGTCGCCCAAACAAAAGACATCAAAACCGCGGCCTCGCGTGTCATCACAGAGGGGCTTTTATCAACTTCCGCGGCGAGCAGCGCGACCCGCCTGATGGGCGTGGACCCGACGGTCGAACAAGATTTTAGCAACCCCTCCAAATATCTGCACCATGGGAAGTTCTTTGACGAGACCGAGGAAGCACCGCTCGTGATCGGCGCAAAAACCGCCAAAACCTTGAATGTCGACGTAGGCGACCGAGTGGTTTTGACCGTCACCGCGCCTGGTGGTGAGATGCAACGCGCACTGTTTTACGTCACCGGCATTCTGAAAGCTGGAGTTGCCAGCATTGACGATGGTCCTGCGTACACGACTATTTCTGCGGCACAAAACGCGCTCGGAATCGGGGTCGGACTTACGCAGATTGGGCTGCTCACAGAAACGGTGAACCAAGCTCAAGTGAAGGCAGAAGTCGCCAAAACACTGCCCGCCGAATTCGAGATTCTGACATGGGACGAGGCGATGCCCGACCTGGTGGGCATGATTGAGCTGGATGCGGCGTTTGGCGACATCTATGGAATCATCATTTTCATCGTGGTGGTATTTGCCGTGATGAACACGTTTTTGATGATTGTCATGGAGCGCATCCGCGAGCTCGGACTGCTTGCGGCTTTGGGCCTAAAACCCTCTCAAGTCGCGCGTCTGCTGCTCATCGAATCATTCCTGATGGCCATCGTTTCGGTGATTATCGGGTTTGGACTCGGTTATCTAGGGCACACGCTGATCAATGCCATCGGCATCGACATGAATGACATCTACGGAACGAATGTCGAGATGGGTGGCATCACGATGGTCGACACGATTTTGCACTCCAAAATCAATGAGCCGCGCTGGATCAAGGCCACGATCAGCGTTCTGGGATTGGTCATGTTGGGCGCGGTTTATCCTGCCTACAAAGCATCGAAATTGAATCCGAGTCAGGCGATGCGCTTCTTTCAGTAGGTCGAATTTTCCCGGCAATGTTGTGGCATCTCCGGCAATTTTGGCGCAGCAGCTGTGCTCGACATGCCACAGGTTCACCTGTATTGTTCCGCGTCCAACGCGGCCCCGGCCGCTCGATATATAGAGGTAGTAAAATGGAACAGGGAATGGGCATCGCGTACCTCCTAGTAGGTCTAGTGGTCGGCGTCATATCAGGCGTCCTCTACATGAATGCGCGAAATGCAAGAACACTGAATGAATTGGTGAGTGACGGAATCCAAAAACTCCGCGATCGAACCATCTCCGATACCAAAACCGAAATTAAGAACACGCTCAAACTTGAGTTAGAGCCTGTCGTCCGCGAGGACTTGAGCAAGAAACTGAGCGAAGAGGTTCGCCAGGAGGCGGAAAAATCAGCAAAACGACTGATCGAAGACGCTGAAGATAAAGCCGCCAACCGGATCAAAGACGCTGAACTTGAGGCAAAAAACGTTCAGCAGGACATGCGGAAACAAGCCGAAGTCGAGATGAAAGAAAGGCGGCAGGAACTCGATAAGGTCGAACAACGCCTGTCTCAGCGCGACGCTCATCTGGATACACGCGATGACAAATTGTCCAAGCGCGAAGCCGATATCGAAACCCGCGACAAGAAGAACGAAGAAATGCTCGGCATCATGGCAGCGCGTGATGAACGCATCAAGGAACGCGAAGCATCGATGGAAGCCGAGCTTGAAAAAGTCGCCGGCTACACCGCCGAACAGGCGCGGCAATTGCTCATCGACAGCATGGCTGGCGATGCCAAGATCGAGGGCGCCAAGCTGATGCGTCAGATCGAAGAAGACGCGATCGAAGAAGGCGACAAGAAAGCCAAGAAAATCATCGCTACCGCGATTGCACGTTGGTCGGGCGAATACGTCGCCGAGCGCGCTGTGACTGTGGTTCCGCTGCCTACCGACGAATTGAAGGGTCGCATCATCGGACGTGAAGGCCGCAATATCCGCGCGCTGGAGGCAGCCACGGGTGTGGACTTCATCATCGACGACACCCCAGAAGCCGTCGTCATTTCATGTTTTGACCCCGTCAAACGCCATATTGCGCGTCTGACCTTGGAAAAACTGATCTCGGACGGACGAATCCATCCTTCACGCATCGAAGAAATCGTGGCCAAGGCCACCGACGAAGTCGACGCGCAGATCAAGGATTTTGGCGAGCGTGCGGCGTTCGAGCTGGGTATCCATGGGCTGCATATCGACCTCATCAAATTGGTGGGTCGCCTGCAATTCCGTACGAGCTACGGTCAGAATATGTGGACGCACTCGATCGAAGTGGGCTTCCTCTGTGGTCTGATGGCCGCCGAGCTTGGCATCAACGTCAAACAGGCCCGTCGCGCAGGACTCCTGCACGATATCGGCAAGGCGCTGACTCACGAGCAAGATGGCAGCCATGCGCTCATCGGCGCCGAAATCGCCAAACGATGCGGCGAGCACGAAATCGTGCGTAACGCGATCGCGGCTCATCATAATGAAGAGCCACAAAACTCGGTGATCGCGCACCTTGTCATCGCCGGCGACGCCCTCTCAGGCGCACGTCCAGGCGCACGCCGTGAAATCTTGGGCACGTATATCCGACGACTTGAGGACCTTGAGCGCATCTCGCTTGGGTTTGAAGGCGTCGATAAATCGTACGCTGTTCAGGCAGGACGCGAGATCCGCGTGATGGTCGAAAACCACAAGGTGAACGACGATCAGGCGTATCTGTTGAGCAAAGAGATTGCTCGTAAGATCGAAGAAGAAATGACCTACCCAGGTCAAATCAAAGTCTGTGTGATTCGTGAGACCCGCGCGGTCGAATTCGCGAAGTAAAAACTTGGTGCGAACGATGGCTTTCAAAAGCAGCATTCTTAAAGACCTCGACTGGCGAGGCCTTATCTTCCAGACCACACATGACGAGCTTGACGGCCTGCTGGATACCCAGCCCGTCACGCTCTATTGCGGTTTTGACCCTTCGGCCGATTCCCTGCACGTGGGCAACCTGTGCGGCATCTTCGTTTTGGCGAATTTCAGGCGGCACGGGCATAACCCGGTTGGCCTGGTCGGTGGGGCCACGGGCCTGATTGGCGATCCGTCTGGCAAAAGTGAGGAGCGAAACCTCCTGACTTCGGAACAGATCGAGCTGAACCTGGCCGGCATCGGTGGGCAGTTGCGGTCGATCTTGGATCGCTCGCTGGAAATGCACCCCGAAACGCTGCCCGGCCCAGTCGACGCACAGCCAATTCCGCTGGTGAATAACGCCGATTGGATGAAGCCATGGAGCTTCATCGATTTCTTGCGCGACGTGGGCAAACACTTCCGCGTCGGTGCGATGCTCGGCAAGGATTCAGTCAAGACTCGGCTGGAAGAGCGTGAGCAGGGCCTGTCGTACACGGAATTCAGCTACATGCTGATTCAGGGCTACGACTTCCTTCACCTTCTGCGTGACATGAACTGCCAGCTTCAAGTGGGGGGTTCAGATCAATGGGGCAATATCACGGCCGGAACGGACTTGATCCGTCGCGTCGAGAACAAACCCGCCTTTGGCCTCACCTTCCCGCTCATCACCTCGTCCACGGGGCAGAAGCTCGGAAAGACCGAGAAAGGCGCTACGTGGCTTTCTGGCGAGCGTACGAGCCCGTACGAGTTCTACCAGTACTGGGTGAATCGGGATGACGCCGATGTGATCAATCTTTTTAAGAAGTTCACGTTCATGTCGAACGAGGCCATCGACGAGCAGGCAGGCATCATCGAACGCGGCGAAAACCGCGGTGATGTTCAGCGCCTGCTTGCCCACGAGGTGACCTGGCTGGTGCACGGCAAGACCGAAGCCGACAAGGCTGTCCGCGCCAGCAAGATGTTGTTTGGTGAGGAGATCTCAGGACTTTCGGACAAGGAACTCGACGCGATCTTTTCGTCGGTTCCCTCCACGGATATCACAAACGCCGAACTTCAAAGCGGAATCCCGGTGATTGACCTCTTTGCCACGGCCGGCTTGGTCAAGAGCAAGGGCGAAGGACGCCGACTTTTGGAGCAAGGCGGAGTGTATGTGAATAATTTTCGCATCGACGCTTTGGACCACGTCGTGGGGACGCAAGACCTTGCCAGTGAAACGAAACTTGTGCTTCGAGCAGGCAAAAAGAAGTACCACGTGGTGTCGGTCAGCTAAGAAATTCGCCTTCGAGCCAGAAATATCGTTGACAGGCAAAGCCAGCCTCTATAAAAAGCTCTTCCTCGACGGGTTGAGACCTTAGACATCTCAACCAGTGAATCGAGCCGTTAGCTCAGTTGGTAGAGCAGCGGACTTTTAATCCGCGGGTCGATGGTTCGAGCCCATCACGGCTCATGGTTACTCTTGGCCCCTTCGTCTAACGGTTAGGACACCTGCCTTTCACGCAGGCGACACGGGTTCGAATCCCGTAGGGGTCATCCAGAAAAGCCCACTCATTTGAGTGGGCTTTTCTCGTTCTTGCTCCGACGCGTTTCCTCCCCATGTCCAAGCTCTACAGCAAGCGAACAAATCTGGTGCAGTTGACAGACACAAACCAAATCGCTTCTGGTAGGGCCAACTAGATATTTCCTCAAATCAAGGGGGGGAGAATGAAAAACCTACTTTTTATGATCTTTGCGGTCGGCACATTGGCTGGTTGCAGTGAAACGGTTGATCGTTGTTCGAACGGCGAGTCATCGCAGGAAGAGTGTTGCGCAAGCGACCCGAAATATTGTCTTGCTGATGTTGGGGGAGACACGACCACGGTAACGGATGCCGGAACCGATATCGAGGATACCAAGGTGGATGCCATGATGGATTGTGACCCCGCGTGCACAACCGGTGTGTGTGAAACCTCGACTAAGACGTGTGTGGGCTGCCTTATAAACACCGATTGTTCGGGCGCCAAAGCCTTCTGCGACACCGACAACAACACCTGCGTCGCCTGTGTTGGTGACACGGATTGTGTTGGGGACTCGGTCTGTTCCGCAGCCAACACCTGTGTGGGATGTGTCGTTAACGACGATTGTTCAGGCGGTACGGCCGTGTGTGACGTCGCGAACAACACATGTGTTGGCTGCCTGGCCGACGCCAACTGTGCGAGCACCGTCTGCGATACCGCCACCAAGAGCTGCATTGATTGCCGCGAGGGCAAAGGCTGTGTTGGGGATTTGCTGTGTAAAGTGAACGCGGGGAATACCGACGCAAATGCGTGTGTGGCATGCCTTGCGGACACCAACTGCACGACGGCCGCAACTTCTAAATGCGACATGACCTCCAACGCGTGTGTGGGATGCACGGACAAGTCCCAGTGCGGCCATATTTTGGACGCAAATCAGTGTTCGAACGGCAAATGTGTTGAGTGCACGACGGCCACGGAAGACGTGGACTGCTTGGTTGGGAACGACATATTCGCTTGTGATATCTCTACCAATAAATGTTCGGAAATTATCAAGGGCAGCGGTGTAACTTGCCAACCCTGTGTGAGCAGCACCAGCTGTACCACTGGATTTGCATGTGTTCCGACCACCTTTGGTGCGCCTGCGGTTCCGAATGGAAACTACTGCATGAAGCTTTCGAACGGCCAGACCTGTCCAGGGCCTTATGGCGCCGACGAAATGATACGTAATGATATTAACAGCGCTCCGACAACGGTATGCATGATTAATGAAGCCATCACGTCCTGTGACGCCTATCAACAATACGGAAAAATCTGCACCATAGATGCCACAGCATGTGATGGGGCGGATGGCGGGTTGTGTAAGCAGGCTAGCTCGTTAACACGCCGCTGCACTTACGCATGCACAACAAACAGTGATTGCAAAAACAACATAACGTGTTTGGGTACAGCAACCGGTGACTTCTGTGGCGCAACAGCTGACTAAATCGCCTGTTAAGTTCCGTCGGGCGCATCCAGGAAAGCCTGTTCTTTTGAGTAGGTTTTTCTCGTTCTTACTCCGAATCGTTTCGGCCTAATCCGCTGCGTCAGATGCGGGTTGAAGGTTAGATTAGGGTGGAAGAATTTCGGCACCTGAAGCGGCGCATCCCTCTGTGCCAACGATACGTGAGATAGTCTTCATTCGAATTTAGTATAGAGGCGCGGAAAGGTTACGATGCATGCTTAATGTCACTTCGATCCGAGCTTTGGACCGACCGATGAGTGAAAAAAAATCACGGAAACTGAGGTTCAAGCCAAGCCCACACGCCGTAAATTCACCGCCGCTTACAAACGTAGAATCGTTGAAGAAGCGCAGAGTTGCAAACACGGAGAAATAGCGTCGTTACTTCCCCGAGAGGGTGTTTACGCGGCCAGCGTTGACGAGTTGGTGAGTCATTTGCTTTCACCCGGTGAGAATGCACCACCTTGAGTAAGGTCCGGAAAAATTGGTTAGTGACGTACTATAACCAACTCATGGATCTTTTCGAGTCGAAAACCGGCCTCTTTCTTTCCATCGCTTCCAGAAACTAGAAGCGAGCCCCTCGAAATTTCAGAAATTTCGGGTTCGCCTACGGCGAACCTATTTTACGCGCGGCGCAAGAACTCCAAGAGCAAATCACTATTTCGAGCACGAGAATACGCGCCCGAGCGACAAGATCGGTGTTCGGGCTTTTCTCCCAATCCCACTGGCATCCTGCGACCAAGACGCAAAAAAGGCGGCCAGAAAGACCGCCTTTACTGACTTTTGGCAACGTCACTCACGGGCGGCATCCATACTCCATAAGACTCAATCCGACAGCCCCTGTGCTGCTAGGCGTATATGAAAAACCGCCAACACCGCCAGCGTTAGAAACCTTAACCATCTGATCAACACTAGTTGGTCCATCACACCAAACACCAATCGAATGACCACCGGCGCCACCGCCTCCATGACCACCGCGCGCACCTTTACCCCCATCCCCGCCCGCACCGCTATGAATAGCCGAAGTCTTTGGTTCTAATCCGTTGTTCGTCAAAAGCTCATTCGAACTGGCGCCGCCGGTCCCGCCAAGTGCTCCGGGATGACCTTGACCACCGCCACCTCCAATGCCACCTGGGCCCGCTTTCAATTCCAACTCTGTGTACGAAAAACCCACTGAATCCAGCAACACAAGGGCAAAGCTAGAACCCCCTGCACCACCACCCTTACCACCACCGCCACCGCAACCACCGCCACCCCCACCGCCGCCTGATTGGCCTCCGGTGGCTATGTTATATGCCCCTGCACCGCCACCCCCTGCTCCGCCGCGAC
>CAYMYJ010000003.1:106838-233201 GCA_964394615.1 uncultured Bradymonadales bacterium
CCTGGCTCGCCAACGCCACCGTCCCCACCAGCACCTAAGCGTTCAAAATAGAGAGCCTTCATTGACCCCATCCCCGCTCCTGCGCTCCCCTCATCTCCACTTATGGACCCAGCCATTCCATCAGCACCATCTTGACCACTCGTGCCCAAAGAAGTCGCAGTAAAGTTCACACCGGGGAGCCCACCCACTCCACCACCACCCCATCGCGTGCCGGCCGTCGCCGCCAAAAGGTTGCTTGCGCTGCCGGAAGCCGGGTAGCCAGCACCCGTACCGCCGATGCCACCACTATATTCAGGAAGGTCATTACACCCATTGGGTGCCCACATTAACGCGGGGCCAACGCGCGGCCACCCTCCTGTTCCAGTAGGAGAAGAAGGACGAAAGTATCCATTCCAGCCTGGTGCTCCTCGATTGCCAAAATCTGGCAACACAATACCATCTGCGCCACGCTCGCCAACGCCACCCCGCCCAGGCGCCAGAGTCACATTCGTCAAAACCAATCCGTTCGCACGATAGGCCCAAAGGCCGTAGGTATTTTCTCCAGCATTTGCAGCAAACGTCGTGCGCAACTCAACATTCTTGAGATACGTCGTTGCACCCAACTCAATCGCGCGAGCTGCGAAGAGGTGCTCGTAACTGTCCTTATTGTTGATCAAGACTGGCTTGTTACTTGGACTCGGAACGAAACTCGAGTCGAAGCCGCCGATGATGTGTATGCCTTCGACAAGCTCCAGCGGCCCATCCATCGAATACGTGTTCTGATCTCCAACAACGACTAGGTGCCTATCGGTCGACTTAGCAAGGGCGACCGCTTCGAGAACATCGTTCAAAGGGCTGATTTTTGAACCATCTCCGCCAACACCTCCCAAAACGAAAACGATGTCATCACAGGTCAGAGATTCGATCCCAGGAATGGGCATCTCACAACTACCAATACCTGTCTCATTCGGTCCGCAGGTGTACGTTCCGAGGTCACAAGCACCACATGCAACTCCCACAAGGTCCGACTTGACCCCATTGACGCAAGGACATGGACCGCAATCTAACGTCCCACCACAACCATCATCAAACACACCGCAGGTGACGCAGGTAGCATCCGGCTCACAGGTGGTCTGGTTATTCGTACCGGTCGTACCGTTATTCGTACCGGTCGTACCGTTGTTCGTCTCGGTCGTACCGTTGTTCGTCCCAGTCGTACCGTTGTTCGTCCCAGTCGTACCGTTGTTCGTCTCGGTCGTACCGTTGTTTGTCCCGGTCGTACCGTTGTTCATGGGATTCTGAGAGGGATCAGGAGTCCCATCATCGCCACAAGCAACCAACGGCAAA
The DNA here is from genome assembly GCA_964394615.1 of uncultured Bradymonadales bacterium. GTDB lineage: Bacteria > Myxococcota_A > Bradymonadia > Bradymonadales > Bradymonadaceae > JBFFMO01. The sequence continues at coordinate 108,165 of CAYMYJ010000003.1, forward strand.
GCCAAGACTGACATCACAAACACCGCACGGACCCGACCTCTTATCGTTGTTAACGCTGACTTCATTTAAACCTCCCCCCAAAACTAAAACTGTAGAAATACTGTGGTCGACACCGCGAAATTCGCGCAGGCATCACGGGCGCAACCATAACTCAACAGAGAACTCTAAACATCCAAAAAACACATAAAACACAGCCACCTTGATTGACGCGGTGTAAACCAAACTTGTTCAACTCGTTGCAAAAAAGGCATCTATTTATTCAATACTAGGCGACAACTCTCTTCAGAAATGTCTGCCCTATACTCGTCGAAGAGCTTCCAATCACCAGCGTCGTCGCAGCGCGAAAATGACAGCGAGACACTCTGAAGACCATCGGTACCCAATTCAGTCGCGCAATCCCAACGACAAAAGACGAACTCACACAGGCGGTCAGACGACGGCGCACGCGTCGACCCAGCTGAACATTCTGGCCCAGTCTCTTTTATCTTAAAACGTGCAGATGGAACTTCAAACACATCAGACTCGGGCGAGGCTCAGCGTCATCATCACCACACGCCAACATCCCGAACACGCACATTGAGCAACCGATTTGAGCGTTAAATAACCAGCGCACCATCTCAACCTCCCCCAGCAAATGGAATGAAAGTCGGCCTATAGAGCAGACACCAAAAAAGCGGCCCGAAGGCCGCTGATGATACCATGACAGAGACGTTACAGAACGCAACAGTACTGGTTGGCGGTTCCCACCGGGCAGACTCAGCTGACCAGTACCACCGGGCGACGGGGTCTTAGTCATCCGTGAAACGTCAAAGGTCCCGTTGCACCAGACGGCGATGGAGTGACCATCCGCGCCGTTACCACCATTGCCTCCTTGGGCCGCCATCACCACCCTTCCCGCCGGCTGTCACCGAAGGCTTTAAGGTATTTCCGACTGTGGACAGGCGTTTACTTCATAAACTTCTACGAGGTAGTCGCTGAAACCCTCCAACGATTTTGGATCAAGCTCGGTCTGTTGAAGTGCTTGCCGAATATCGGCTTCCAGCTGAACGCGGTCTTAGCGGACAGCTTTTGGCGTAGTCACCTCATCACGCTCGTTGCACTCAGCTCGACCTTGTTCGTCATTGCGAAGTGGACACGCACTATCGAGACTCACTAACAACGGCTTAGTCGTTCCTCGGAAGTTCACCTCGTCGTTGGGCGCTTGCCTCTGACCACGCAACCTTCCAAACTGCGGTCTCGTTGAAAACGGTGCCCCCTTGTCCATCCTTCGAGCCACACATGACCCACACAAAGTACCCTAAACTCCTTGCCCCACTCGACCTCGGCCACGTGGTGCTCAAAACCGCGTCATGATGGGGTCGATGCATGTGGGCCTCGAAGACAGCCTCGGACCGTTGAACAAGCTTGGGGCCTACTTCGCCCGCCGTGCACGCGGTGGTGTGGGACTCATCGTCACCGGCGGGATCGCTCCCAATATCGCCGGTTGGACCAAGCCGTTTGCGGCCACGATGAACAACAAAATCGAGATGCTCAAGCACCGCACCGTCACCGATGCCGTGCACGCCGAAGGCGGCCGCATCGCGATGCAGATCCTGCACACCGGGCGCTACGCCTACCATCCGTTGCAGGTCGCGCCGAGCCGGATCAAGGCCCCCATTAACCCGTTCACGCCGTTTGCGCTCAGCAAACGTGGGGTGCTCAGCACGATCCGCGACTTCGCGAACGCCACCCGATTGGCCAAAGAAGCCGGTTACGACGGTGTTGAGATCATGGGGTCCGAAGGCTACCTCATCAATCAGTTCATCGTGTCGTCTACCAACAAACGCACCGACGAATGGGGCGGCAGCTACGAAAACCGCATCCGCTTCCCGGTCGAGGTCGTGCGAGCCTGTCGCGAGGCGGTCGGCAGCGACTTCATCATCATCTACCGACTTTCGATGCTCGACCTCGTGGCCGACGGCAGCACCTGGGACGAGGTCGTCCAGCTCGCCAAAGAAATCGAAAAGGCCGGTGCCACGATCATCAACACCGGCATCGGCTGGCACGAAGCGCGTGTCCCCACCATCGCCACGATGGTCCCGCGCGCAGGTTTCGCCTGGGTCACCAAACGCCTGATGGGCGAGGTGAATATTCCGCTCGTGACGTCGAACCGCATCAACATGCCGGACGTGGCCGAACACGTCCTCGCCGACGGCTGCGCCGACATGGTCAGCATGGCCCGCCCGTTCCTGGCCGACCCCGATTGGGTCGTCAAGGCCGAGGAAAATCGCGAAGACGAAATCAACACCTGCATCGGCTGCAACCAGGCCTGTCTGGACCACATCTTCCGCAACAAGCGATGCAGCTGCCTCGTCAACCCGTTCGCCTGCCACGAAACCGAGCTCATCGCCGCCCCAGTACGCGCCCGCAAACGTGTCGCGGTGGTCGGTGCTGGGCCTGCAGGCCTCGCCTGCGCCTGCACGGCTGCCGAACGCGGCCACGACGTCGTGCTCTTTGAACGCGAGGCCTCGATCGGCGGCCAGTTCAACATGGCCAAAAAAATCCCCGGCAAAGAAGAGTTCCACGAAACCCTGCGTTACTTCGCGCGCCGCATCGAGCTATCGGGCGTCGACCTGCGGCGTGGGACCACAGCCAGTGCCGCCGACTTACGTGAGTTCGACGAAGTGGTGGTCGCGACCGGCGTCATGCCCCGTAAACTCGCCCTGCCCGGCATCGATAACCCAAAGGTGTTGAGCTACATCGACGTGCTTCGCGGCGACGCCGAAGTCGGCGATCGTGTGGCGATCATTGGTGCGGGTGGCATCGGGTTCGACGTCGCCGAATTCCTGGCGGTAAAAGAGAGCTCCGCATTGAACACCGAAGAGTTCATGGACGAATGGGGCGTGGACATGGCCCACAAGCACCGTGGCGGTCTCAAGCCACCACAGCACCCTACTCCCGCCCGCCAGATCACGATGTGCCAGCGCTCAGCCGGCAAGCTTGGCGACGGCCTTGGCAAGACCACAGGCTGGATCCACCGCGCATCGCTCAAGAACCTCGACGTCGCCATGCTCGCCGAGTGCCAGTACGAACGCATCACCGACAAAGGCCTCGAACTCACCGTGAAAGGACAACGACGCACACTCGAAGTCGACCACATCATCGTGTGCGCCGGGCAGCAATCCGACAACGCACTCGCGGACGCGCTGCGTCAATCTGGCGTCAAAAACGTGCACGTGATTGGTGGTGCAGAAGTCGCCGCCGAGCTAGACGCCAAGCGGGCCATCGACCAGGGCACGCGTCTGGCCGTGTCGCTCTAATGCCCGCGTTCTAAACGTCCAACCCGGCAAGTGACCCAGAATCGCTAACAAAAACTGCGACCGATAACGTCCCGCAACTCCTCGACCAACACACTTCGGTCGGTCTTCAGGTCACGGCGCAAGTCGACAAAACACACCCGAATGCTCTGAAGGCCCAAGCCACGAAGCGGCAGGTGGTATCCGACCTCCGAGACGCCATCGACCTTTGGGTACAAGAACACGTTCCGCGTCGGCGTCATCGAAACGCAGTAGTCGTGCACTCTTGGAGTGGTGGCAAGAAGTGGGCTACAGTCGATGTGCGCGCCTCGCCGTCGAACTACGGATTGAAACCATGAAGAAGCTGTTCTGTATCATGTTCCTGACCTTGTTCGCTGGCTGCGGTAGTGGGGACGAAAAGGAGCTCACCAACGAGCAAGCCATCGCGAATCAGTGCATCACGAAGCACTCTGCTGGCACCTACACAAGCGACGGTGGAGGGAGTACCTCGACACCGGAAGACGTCGAGGCAGCCTGTGAAGCCGAAGGCAAAACATGCGGCGAAGTCATCACACGCGAGGCCGCGCTGTGTATCGCCGAGGCGGATGGACTTGTGGAGGGTGTCGCGCCGACCACCGCGAGCCTCTTCAGACACGATGTGTTCGGCTGGGTCTGGTCCACTTTGAACACGCTCGATCAGACCGCGGGCGAAGAGGGCGGCGAGTCGCGCACCATCGATGCCTTCACAGGTGAAGTTCTGGAACGCGGCAACTGGGCTGGGTTCAACTGAGCCTGCCTGAGAACTTCCTGGGCGAAGCGCAGTAGGCGATGAGGTGACAGAGGCACATCCCATGGTGTGAGCGCGAAATTCCGCCGCCGTGCGATCCGGCATCGGACCAGGCGAAGTCCTGCGGGTCGCGGGGCGGGGATTATGTCTGGGGAAAGCCCGCAGCGCTATCTTGCCATGGGACAGAGCCAACGCCCGACCAGGTTGCGGCGGATGCATGTGTGGCTGAACGGGTAGAGTGCCAGTGCTATAGCGTTTCGGCTCAAGAGCAAGCGCGGATCGAATGCAGTATATTGCCGTAGTGCGACAATTGGCCCCTTTAGAGGTTCTTTCTACAGTCGGTCATTTGGGCAATTAGGGCGTCGCGTTCGGCCGTCGCAGCAACTTTGGCTTCGCCTTCCAACAACATGATACGTGCTTGAAGATCTCGAACTTTGGGGCCGATCTTGGCGCAACGGTCGATCTCCGCTGCGTTCGGTAGAAGCGCCACAACCAAGCTGGGCCGGGCTGCGCGATAGCGAACTGGATACACTTGGTTTGTTTTAGGGAAAAAATGGTCCGCGTTCGGCCAGGTTCGCAGGGAATGAGTTGGGGCGGACCAATCGATGAGCTCCCCGTTCGCGAGTTTGACGTTACCGACCCATTCCTGCTCGGGCTCGTCGTTGATGAGATTTCCGGCGATCCACTCGTGCACGTGACTGCGACCCACCATGGCGGCGACGTGGACCAAGATATAGCCGAAAAAAAGCATCGCCAGGATTCTCGTTGTCTTGGATTTCCCTGCCATCAGCAAGAGAACACCGATGACGAACGCGAGGCTGGGGAAGATTAAAAACAACCCACTACTTGAGGTGTGGTCGAACCAGGCCAAGGGCATCGATTCCATGAATACCTCTGCGTCAGAAACAACTTAGGGTGTGCCGCGAGCATACACGAAACGATTCGAAAGGCTAACGGGCTCCGCCTGAAGTTCTGCCCCTACGAACAGAAAAGCCCACTCTTTTGAGTGGGCTTTTCTTGTTCTTGGGTTCTGGGTTTGCCGAACAAAAAAAGTACCACCCCAAGGGACTTGCCAGCCCTGCGAGCAAACGTAATTTGGCCGCCGAACTCAAGTTCGATAAAACTCCCTACGGCACCGTGACTTCGAACGGCGTTTCTCGGTCATCCACGGTCCCGTCACCAAGCTGTCCGAAAAGGTTGGCTCCCCAACACCATAACGAGCCGTCCGGCTGAATGCCGCACGTGTTGAAAGCTCCCACAGACACGCTCGACCAAGTTTGGGTCCCGTACTTCGCCGGCTGAGAAATGAGGGCATCGGGAAGCGTGCTTGCTTGGTTGTTTGAATTCGTTCCCCAACACCAAAGCGAGCCGTCACCCTGAATGCCACAGGCGTGAAACCTCACGCCGGAGATGCTCTTCCATGATGTCGCGCTGCCGATTTGGGTGGGCGTGTTCTGCGTGTTCGTCACACCGTCTGGCTCAAGGATCGTGTACTTGCCGCCCCATCCCCACAAAGTCCCATCGGTCCGAACCCCCAGCGTATTGTCTTCCAACGTTGCCACGGCGCTCCAATTGGAATCGTTGCCGACCTGTGCCGGAGTTTCCGGAGTCGCGGTCGCACCGCCGCGACCAAGTTGTTCGTCGGAGTTCAGACCCCAACACCACAGGGTGCCGGACGCACGAATCCCGCAGGTGTGAAGATATCTTGCGGCGAATGAAGCACCATAAGCCCCCACCGAGATGGGCTCAGGCCTGTCTACATCGGTCCCGTCACCGATTTGTCCGTAGAAGCTACGGCCCCAGCACCACAACGAATTGTCTGTGCGCTTCGCGCACGCGTGAGCATAACCAACAGAGACGCTCACCCAGTCGGTGTCTTGGCCAACTTGCAGCGGCGAATAGTACGACGGCGGTAGCAGGATGCTGCTGTCTCGTCCCAGCGCGCGCCTTTCCCCCCAGCACCATAATGTTCCGTCGGTGCGGACTGCGCAGGTATTCTCAAGTCCCGCCGAAACCTGCGCCCAATTTGAGTCGGTTCCTACCCGTTTGGGCACGAAGCTGTCCGCCGTGTCCCCCATCCCCAAAATCCCGCTGGTGGTGTTACTTCCCCAGCACCACAAGCTTCCATCGCTTCGGACTCCGCAGGTATGACGCGTATGAGTCGACACGTCGGTCCAGACGGCCGCGCCGCAGATCCCGGCTTGGCACACACCAGACACGCAATCCGTGTCTTCGGTGCAGGCCTTTCCGACCGCGCAAGCGTCGCAATCAGCTCCGCCGCAGTCGGCATCGGTCTCGGCACTATTTGTGACGCCATCCTCGCAGGTCGGAGCCGCACACAAGCCGTTATCACACACACCGTTAAAGCAATCCGAACCCACAGCGCATACCTGCCCGTCCTGGCAGGCATCGCAATCCGCTCCCCCACAATCGACGTCGGTCTCAAGGCCGTTGGACGATTGATCATCACACGTCGGCGCCACGACGCAGGTCTCGGCATCGCACGTGCTCGACAGACAGTCCGCAGCGGCCACACACGCGTTTCCTATTTCACAAGGGCCACAATCTGCGCCGCCGCAATCGATATCAGTTTCAGCACCGTTGGCTACGCCGTCGGCGCACGTCGGGGCGACACAGCTCCCTTCGAAACACACGCCATCGTCGCAGTCAGCCCCGCTCGTGCACTCCGGGACGACGCCTTCGTCGACGATCGTTCCTGCGTCGGCATCTGTGGTGCTGTCAGCTCCGGCATCTGAATCAACCGTATTATTATTGGCGCCACTGGTCCCGTTATCGCCGCCACAGGCGAGCGCGGCAGAAAACAAAGCACAGAAGAGCGTCAGGCGCATCGAGGAGAATTTCATGGTCAATACTCAGGGAAGGAGTGGTTATTTTTAAGAAATGGCAAACGGACACGCACAGCGAGTCAGGGGACCGCAATGTTTCGCGGCGCCGCCCGATCGAGCACCGAACCATCGCCGATGCGGCCTTCGGTGTTCTGCCCCCAACACCACAAACTACCATCGGTTCGAATGCCGCACGTGTGCGTGTAGCCCACGGTGATTTGCTTCCAACTGTTGGTGTCGTATTGAGCGGGTGAGGTCAGGTTTGTGCCAACGGACGTTCCGGTCTGACCGTAGGCGTTTCGTCCCCAGCACCACAGTGAGTTGTCGGCCCGAATGCCACACGCGTAGTCATTGAGCACCGAAACACCTGCCCAATTGCTGGCTGCACCGACCTGCTGAGGCGTCAGACTGTCTTGCAACCCGCCGCTGCCCAGCACGCCATAATTACCCTCGCCCCAGCACCACAACGTGCCATTGCTTTGAATGGCGCAGGTATTGTCGTAACCACTCGTGGCATACCGCCAGCTTGCGCCGCCGATGGCTGTGGGCGCAGAACGGTCGTCGGTGCTCCCATCACCGACCTCCCCCTGACCGTTCTGGCCCCAGCACCACAGCGAATCGTCGGCCTTGACCCCACAGGTGGTGTTAAACCTGCTCGCCACTCCAGCCTTGCCGAAAGCCCCAACGGAATGAGGGGTGCTGCTCGCTCCGACCGATTGACCGTAGAGGTCAGAACCCCAGCACCACATGGAACCGTCATCCCGCGTGGCGCACGTGTGCACCAAACCCGCAGAAACATTGGCCCAGTCGCTCGACGTCCCGACACGCGTCGGCACATAGTTTAAGGAACCACCCATCTGGTTTTGGAGCAGACCGAGTTTTCCCGCGAATGGGTCGCCCCAGCACCACAGGGAGCCATCCGTTTGAATGCCGCACGTGTGGAAACGCCCGCTGGACACACTCTCCCAATTCGAAGCCGCTCCGACCTGAGTCGGAAACCGTGCAGCCATCGTGTTTCCGATGCCTAATTGGCCTTCTGTATTATCGCCCCAGCACCACAATGTTCCGGACGTCAGAATGCCGCACGTTTGTTTCTCGCCCGCCGCGACTGCGGCCCAAACAATATCGGCGCACGTACCGTCTGACTTGCAATCGCCGGTGCGACAATCGCCATCAACCGAACAAAGTTTACCCGCCTCACAGACTGGACAATCGGGACCGCCGCAGTCGACGTCGGTCTCGCTACCGTTGACGACGGTATCGACGCACGTCGGCGTGGCACAGACGTTGGCGGCGTCGCAGTAGCCGGACTCACAGTCGAGGTCTTGGCCACAGCTCAAGCCATCAACGCACGCCGGGCAGTCGCCTCCTCCACAATCGACGGCGGTCTCCGCAGCATTTTGGGCGAGGTCATCGCAGGTCGGCGCTTCGCACAGGTTATCTGCGCTGCAGTATGCACTGACGCAATCTTGGGCGGTTGCGCAAGCTTTCGTATCTGAGCAGGCGGCACAATCAGGGCCGCCGCAATCCACGTCTGTTTCGTTGCGATTTTTGACGTCATCGGAACAACTGGGTTGAGCCACGCACTTCCCGCCTTCGTCGCATAGGCCACTGACGCAGTCCGTATTGTCATCACAGGTTTTGCCGATTACGCACGCTTCGCAGTCGATACCCCCGCAGTCGACGTCGGTCTCGACACCGTTGAAAATCCCATCGTCGCAAGTCGGCCCGGTGGAGCAGCCTCCATCCGGACAGGATTCGGCGTCCGTGTCGGTTTGACCACCCTGATCCGTGACCACGCCGGCGTCTGGATCCGTCTGGGTGGTCGGCGTTCCCGAATCAGAGCCGCAGCCCAGCGCGTAGAAAGGCAACAGGCAGAAAATCAAAATGCGGAATTTAGACATGAAACCAACTTTCCAAAATAGAATGAACTTCAAAAACACGCCGCGAGCACGCCGGTTAAGGCTTCGCAACCGACAGGTAATCAAGGCGAAGCAAAATATCGTCGACGTTCTCGAGCACTAAACCATCCCCTGAATCCCGGGCGATTAAGCTGGCCGGGATGAACAGGGCGTAGTCGCCATACAGGCCCCGGGCTGCCAGCTCGCTGGTCTCACCATTGGCGTATTGGGTGTCTTCAAGCGCAGCACGGTCGACGCCGAAGAAGGCCTGAATCCGTGCGCGTGAGAATCGGTCGCGACTTTGATCAACACCTTGCTCAGTGCCGACCTCTTGCCCAAAACCTGGAACGCGGAACAGGTTCTGTGTCGGACGCACTGTTGCCTGCTGAAACGGCTGATTTTTCGGAGGCTCGCCGCACCACTGGCTGTAAAACGTGTTGCGTTTGAGCACATCGAGCCGCACAAACGACGTGTCCGAGCCGCGATAGAGTTCGTCACCGATAAGCGACGCGTTGATCGACCAAAGTCGTTCGGCACAGTCATTTTCGGAATAGATCGCCACGCCACCGGCGTCCCGCCCAAGCGCACCAAGTGGTGCGAGCGCGAATGGGATTCGCTGGCCCTCGTACTGACCGTTCTCGTCGTAAACGGCGTAACGTTCCGAGGTCAGCAACACATGAAATCGCTCCTGCGGGGTCTGTGCGCGCGTGCCTTCCGGCCAATCACTGCGGTCTGCGAACTGGAAAATATCATCACGCAGGCTCAAAACATTGCTGAGCTCGGTCGGCCGGCTTCCCTGAATCGAACGGGTGCCGGACTCCTGCCAGAGTTCTTGGAGTACCGCCTCTAGGTCCGCCGGATTCGTCGATTCAAGGACGTCTTGGCGCAACCCCAGATTCTGCTGAAACTCGTACTCAACAGCCTTCACGGCGAGGAATGTCGCACGCCGCGCGAGCGCAAAGTCACGTGTGTACGTGCTGATTCTTTCGTTAAGCCAGGGGTCACCTGACGCCGATGGCGCCCGGAATAAATCCGACTCTTGGATGAACGCATACCCATCGCTATGGACAGCCTGGGCGGTCGCAATCAGGCCCGAAACGTTGGCGTACGCCGTCTTGAGGTCGAGGCTCGCACGTTCAAGCGCGTATGAGGCGGTGGTCGAACCCACCAACTCAAGCTTGGCGTCGTTGTAACAGATCTGCTCGGTCGTCTTTGCTTCGATGTTGGCCACATTATCATCATGTGCTTGCTGCGCGCGCTCCATCTCGGCACCCAGACCGATACTTGCGATGGTTGCGGCCGTCTCCACGGCGCCTGCAATACAGGCCCCGCCTAACGCTGAAGCCGAAATGACCAATGCGACTGGATTGCTCTTATCAGAGCCGGCCGCGGTAGCCATGCAGTCTTTGACGCCTGCGGCGGCGGCCGCTGCGCTATCGGCGACGCCCTTTGCGATCCGCAGCTTTTGCATGTTTTCGCGATGCGTGTCGCGCGCGCTTTTGGTGTCATTGCTGCTGTCACGCAGCAAGATGCACGACTGCATCGCGATGTCGTACGCCTCAATATGCTCGTCTAGCGCAGCCCGTGCCTCCTGGAGGTCGAGGTTCGCGGACACAACGCCAAGATAACCCTCGCCGATCGACCCGCTGACACAGTCAGGCTCTTCGAAGGGTGAAGATGGTGACGGCACGTTTCGTCGGGCCAAAGGATAACTTGATTGGCACCGACTCCACTGTGAATCCCACAGATTACTTGGAACGTCTTCCCGGTCGCCAACCGTCTCGGCGAGCAAAGCGAGGGTTGTCGAAGAGAGTTCAACCTCGGGAACGGCGGCATCGGCGTCACAATGCAGGCATAAAGCGTTGGATTCGGCTGCGCACGCCTGAATCGAAACGGGGTACGCGACATCCGGATTGGACAGTACACACGCGTCCGCAAAGACCTTGGTTGTTGGATCCGTAAATCCCAAGGCGTTGTCATAGTTGCCGCGCGAAATCGCGTCGTTCACGCAGAACCGCGCCATCAAGTCGTCAGGCGTCCACGACGTGTACCAATCCCGCAGACTCACTGAGCATTTCGGGTCCGTCTTGCTGATGGCGCATTGTGAGGCGTCGAAGTCCGGATCGTCGATCGGCGAACCATCGATTGGACCGCAGAAGTCCCACAACTTGCTGTTGTAATCCGCGCCTACGTCCGCCGCCCATTGATCGACGTCACGCTGGTAACGAGCGGTCTCGAGCTTTCTATCCGATTCATCGAGGAATGCTTGGCGCGCGTCGTCGAGCGAGGCCTTGGCTCGGTCGACCATCGCTGGCGCCCAAGCGTTGCTGTCAGGCCCAGACCCGGCGATAAAGTCGCTGACGGCTGTAAACCGGCCGGAAGCCCCTGTGATCGTCGATGTCTGGAAATACAGTGGCAGGTTCTGGTCTTGTGCACCATTGAGCCCGCCCTCGACGAACGCTTTAGAGTACGCGTTGGCGCGGACCGAAAGACCACGCGTGGCGCGCTCCCGCTGACGTTCTGCAAACGTAGAGACGTCCGTTGCCCTCGTGTTCATGTCACCCACAATGGCCTGCGCGATGACGGCCCGCGGCGTGATGTCCCTGACGACGGCATTGCGCTCTTCTTCGGTCATTCCAATGCCCTGCTCCATCGCTTGTGTCAGGTTTTGTGCCTGACGTGCCAGCGTATCGAGGATGATAACGGGCAATGGAATCGCGGCGTCGTCTGGCGACGTCGGGTCGAATCCTGTGCGTTGGTGGCGATAGTCCGGGTCGTTCAAAGTCGCGGCCGGCGCGTTAAGCAGAGAGTAAAGCACGTGTTGTGACAGGATGAGATTCCAGCCGCGAAGCAGCGCTGCTCGTGACTCTGGGCCGTCGATCAGGTTGCTTTCGCCTGCCGTTCCGGGCAGAAACAGGCCGCGCACACTGTCGATCTGATTCGCCTCGGAAGCGATAAACCCGTGGAGCTGCAACCATCGCCCAAGCAGCCGCTGGCTATAGGCCGAACCCGCCGCAACCGCGTCGGAATCAGACGGTGGGTTACCTCGTAACGCCTGCGTTTGTGCGGCGACCGCGGTCAGTAGGCGACCGACCTCTATGCACTTAGCATCGGGATACAGAGCGTTAAATCCCGCAGCGTACACCCCAACCGATGGCGGAGCATCCACGACAAGGTCGAGCTCAGAAAGGCAGTCTTTGACAGCCTGATTGACGCTCAATTCGCTATCCACACTGTCGAACGCAATGCCCGCGTTACGTGTGCTGTTGGCACACAGAAAATCGCCGCCACGCGTCAAGTTGGCCGGATCTTCATCAAAGCCGTCAGCCAAATAAGTTGCCGCCGTTGTAGCGTTCGAACCGGGCGCCATGCAGTAGATTGACTCGGCGCAGTTCGGCGCCGCCGCTGGTAGCCTGCATACTTGGTTCACACCCATGAGATACGTGGCCTTGGCTGGCCCACTTGCCCCGCCGAGGTTGGTGTATGTGCCGTCGACCGACCAGTTGAGGTTTCGATCTGGAATCGTCTCGACGATGCAGCCAGTCTTCGCGGCGAGCTCCGAGCAAAAGTCCGCAAAAGCCTGGTAGCCTGGCAACGGAGAGCCGATATCGACAGTAATGTTGACGTTAAAGAAGCCACACGGCATCTCGCCGCCCTGCAACCCAGGCGAACCCTGTTGAGGGAAGCTCAGTGTCGGACCGACACCGAAACCGGAGAGCGCATCCGACAGCAGTGGAAAGAAGGGTGTGTTATCGACAAGTGCAGGCCCAACCGGCCGCCCATCCAGCGTCAACAACCCATCCAAAATCGCCTCAGCGGTCACTGACGAATCGGTTTCGGCGTCGCACATTCCAAGTGGAGGTTTGCCTCCTTCGTACCAAGCCACGGCAGCAGCGCGATCGACCGTGCCGCCAACAGTCCGCGCAAATGCTTGTTCCCATGGGGTCGCAGCGTCCAGACGGTCGGCCGGGTCATAACCCGATATTGTCGCATCGCTCGGAAGCTGCGGCGGAAGACCACGCGCGCCCTCGGTGCGAGCCAACTCAACCACCCAGCGCGCCGCCGGAGCGACACCCGCGCCCAGGCCTTGGTACGTTTGAGTGAGTTCGATGCTCAGCGTGCGTGGGTTATTCTTGGCAAGGACCTTGGCCTGCTGTGTCTGCGTCAAAAGCGCCGTCGGGCGGCCGGCGACGCTCGTCTCAACAAAAGGATGAATCGGGAAGTTCGCCGTGCCGACTTCTGCCCCAGTTTCGGCATCTTGGCTCGTCAACGTCATCTGGCCGATGAACTTCTCGCGGCTTGAGAGCGCGTTGAAGGCATCGTCGAACTCAATGACGAAGCTATCATCCTCGCCCCAAACGGTTGCGGTCAGCGGCAAATTGATCGGACCCGCGGGATCGGAAAGCTTGCTTAAGTCGCGGTCAGTCCCGACTCCAGCGAGTCGAATGGACCCTTCGTAGCGGCCCGAAATGACAGCAGCAGGTGCAGCAGAAGTCGACCCATCAATCGTTTGATCCGGGCGAAACAAGCTCATGCTGTCTCGCCCCAGTGACGTGTAGACCTCGAGCGAAGCAATCACACCGGGATCGACGGCTTCAGCTTGCTCAGCCGACGGCGTTCGACGTGCCTCAATTACGACCACGGAATTCGCATCCGCGTCCTCAATTTCGCATTCCGCGCCCCAATTCGTCGCCCCCGGACAGCGGATTTGTGCACCGCCGAAGGCTTCGAATCTCGCGCGAGCGACTGCCTCGTTTTTTGTTCGCGCCTGGATTGGAACCGGCGTTTCGCCATCGAGGTTGCGGCGCAGCGAAGTAAACGAAACGACGCCGCCCGTTTGCTGCGACGGCAGTCGAAGGCCGTCGGCATCGGCAGGCGAAGCGCATCGCCCCGCCGCACTGCACACAAGTTCGCCGCAGTCGGCGTCAGTGACGCACTGCGCGGCGCAGCGTCCCAGGTCGCAGAACGTCCCGCACGGGCAACTGTCATCGGTCTGACATCGATCGCGCGCAGCGACCCTGACGGGGTCGACGCCACAAACGGTAGTCGACGTCGGGTCCTCCCCGCCGCCACCTCCGTCGCCACAGCTCGCGTTGAAAATGCTTAGGACCAGAGTACTAATAAGAATGAAAGAAAAACGCATGCCAGCCCGCGAGCGCGCTGACGACCTGTGAGGCGGCCAACGACGCAAAGAGAAAACCATTTCCAAATTCACCCCTTAGCTTAGGCAACTTATGGGATTCCGGTCTTCTCTTTAGGCGCCAGAACCTTAGCAGCTGAGCCCACACCCCTTTCTTTTGAGTGTTACGCCCTAAGCGCCCTCGTCGGCGGAGCGCCTTGAATTCATGCGGTCTTCGAGCAGTTCGGCACGAACATCGGACGGGGTGCGGCCTGTCCATCGTTGGACCGCGCGATTGAAGCTCGAAACCTGAGAGTAATTCAGCTTCATGGCAATTTCCGTGAGCGTTAGCCAAGGAAGCGCCAGCAGCACCTTGGCAAGGTGTTCGCGGCGCTCGTCCACCATGGCTGTAAAAGAGGTGTCATGCTCACTGAGCTGGCGCTGGAAAGCCCGTTCGCTCATGCCCATCTGTCGTGCCACAGCGGTCAGCGTAATGTCTCCGGCTTGGATTGAGCGATCAACGGCTTCACGGACTCGGGCTTTCAATGGGCCAGATTCTGGACGTGGTAACGTCACGATCTTCCTCGGAAGTTCGTGTAGTTCCTGTTGGTGGGAAACAGAGACGTCGATCGTCGCCTGCCAGAAGTGCATAAGATCTAACCGTGAACGAACATTGAGCTTCGCGTAAATTGCTTCGGCCACTTGGTGTAACTCGTCGCGGTTCATCCCTAAGGTTTCGGCAACGTCTTCTTCCGGCGTTGGACTGAGCAAGAGTTCCACAACGCGACGCTCGGAGTCCTCCAGCCGATGCTGACCCGGCATGAGCCCATGGAATCGGACCATATTGGTCGCGAGTGGCACCAGCGCATCAATGACTTGAAGAATGATCTCGCGATCACGGTCGTCGAACGCTGGCTGCCCCAATGGCCTGTCGACGCAAAACGAAACTTCAACGTCGGGGCAAACGGGAATGACCACGTTCACCCGATCTGCGAGTTTCAACTGCTCCAACAAACGTCGGGTCGGCGCGGTGCTCCAGGCTTCCGGAGTTGTATCCGCCTGATGGCGCACAAGGCGTAACACCCCCACCCCCTCGACAATTTTTCGCAGTACAGGATCCCGTTCTAAGTGAGGTTCGTGACTCGCCCATTGATGCGTAATCGCCAAGCGGGCCTCCCTGTCAGGCCCGAAGTCGCGCGACACCACTGGATAGAAGCCTGCGAGTTGCGGTGCTGAGTTTATGCGCATCTGCACAACGACCAGCACGTGCGAACCGCGCATCAACGCTTGGAGTGCGTCGACGGTCTTTAGAATGGAGTCTTCGAAGGAAAGCTGAGGGATGCGCGCAAACTCCCGCCAAAACTGTGTGATATCTCGCCAAGCGGCGTCATCAAGTAATGTCGTCATCGATTCTCAAACGGCTGCTGCAAATTTTCTTGAGCGATTAAGATGCCCAGCATCGACGTTCGATGCAGCATGACCACGCCAGTCCGTAGATTGGGCAGAATGCTTGGGGACCGCTTCGCGGCTAGCTTTTTGAGTTATCTTATAGTGATTTATTTATCGCCGCATCCCACGACCCAGAATTGCGCGCAATCAGCGCCACAGCGACCACACGACCGCGTCATCCGCGAAGATTGTGTTCATGGTTTGAGATACGTGAGAAATCAACGACGCGAAACACGACTCAAGAACGGCTTTGCGCTGCGCCGAACCACCACCGCATCGGGGATTCCTCAAGGAAGCTCCAAAAAGACGTCGGTGCATAGCTGATCTCGCGCGTTTCGTGGTCCCAATCCACCGTACCCACGACGTTGCCTTCCCGCCGAAGGAAATTCTGGCCATTGCCGGCGCCGTCTTCGAAAAAAGTCAGGAGGTCATCAAAACAATACCCGTCCGGCTGGAAGTTCTGCTCTTCAGCGATCGAGTTCATGATTTCGCCGAGTAGCGAGAGCTGCTCCACAGGATAGATGCTGCCAGCGTTGTCGTAGCGGAACCCCCACGATGCAAGTCGACCCAAGCCGTGATGAATCGCATAAAGCTCACGAAGCTCCAGTGGGACCTTCCAGCCAGCCTTGCGAACATAATCTGTCAGCCGCTCATCAACGGCGGCAAGCTGGGCGGAATCAAGAGGCGGCGCTCCAACGAGGACCGAAAGCACCGGGCGGCTTTGCGCCCCGTAACCCTCGGTCATGTCGCACGCGTATACCAAATACTGCTCGCCTGCGGCCTCCAGCGTGTAGATGGCGCGCACAGCCTGGGCGAAGGTCGCTATCCATTCAGGCGCATGCGACGCCATTGAAGCGAAGCCCTGCCGGACGGCCTCCCCCGGGTCGATCCCGATGAACTCGCGCCATGCGTGACCTGTCGGCAGTGAGTCCAAATCCCGAACAGCAATCGATTCGTCGCGCCAGCGGCTGAGACTCAATTCCACGGCCTCGCGTCCCCATCGGTCAAACGCCTCGTACTCGGCAGCCGTCATCGCCTGATAGTCCTTACCAGACCAAACGGCCTCCAGAAATTCTCGGCAGCTCTCGGTAGGACGCGGCTGTATTGCCCACCAGGCGCGAAACGCGACGCGCTGCAACGACTTGACCTTATGCATTTGCAAGACTTGCTCTTCTTGGTCGCCGTCCCCGAGCCCCTTTTGGCGAGCACGCCATTGGACGCGGAACGGCCGAAAGGTTGATTCGTGCTGGAGAAAATACGCGTCAACCTGCGCGTGACTCGAGTCCTTTGGCGCCTCGTCTTTGAGCCGCTGCAGCAAGCCAGCGGCTTGTTCTTTGATGGTGTGCTCGACTGCCTCGAGGCGGTCAAGGTGTTCAGTCCAGGTATCGGCCGACACAAGACCGACCTGTTCAAGCCACCACTCGTGGGTGGCCTCGTTTGCCTGCCATCTGCGGTCGGTCGCTATTTCTTTCTCGAAGCTCGCAAAGACGTCAAAGGCTTCGCCATCGGAGGCAAAACACTCGTTCGGAATTTCGACGACCGTTTCACGGCCAAAGACCAACACCCTCACTTTTGAAGTCTTTTCGCCCGCTTCAACGAGCTCGCCTGTGTATCCAGCAAAGGCACCTCCATTGATGTTTATGGTCATTCTGATCCTCAACCACGGGTTATCGGCTCCCTGACACTATATCGCACGGCTCGAAGGGCAAATGAAACTATTTCATATTTCGAAATTTGAAACACGACTTGTGTCGTTCAACAAAAAGCGGCATTCTATATTTCGAAATTTGAAACGGTGAGTCATGCTAAAACCCCAGGAAATCTTCATACTGATCGCCATCGCGAACCGAAACGTTCCCGACTGGACCTACGACCAACTTGCACTTGAGTTAGAAATGGCGCCGTCGCAGGTGTTTAAATCGCTTGAACGCGCAGAAATGGCGGACCTCTTTGTCAAAGACGGACGTCGCGTGATTAGGCGGAATCTTCTCGAGTTTCTCGTGCACGGAGCGCGATATGCCTTTCCGGTAAAAGCCGGCTCAATAACTCGTGGAATCCCCGCTGGATGGCAGGCACCTGGGCTATCAGAACTGATGGTCACTGACTCATCAGAACAGTATATCTGGCCGAATCCGATGGGGTCTGTTCGCGGCCAATCGCTCGAGCCACTTCATGGCTCGCTACCCATCGTCGCATCCCGCGACGCTGAATTGCATGCACTCTTTGCATTGATTGATCTCATAAGGGTCGGGTCGGCACGGGAACGTAAGGTCGCGGCTGAAGAACTAGAGCAACGGCTTGGATAATCTGAGTCAACAAATGCTCGTCAAAGCCAACCGCCTGCTGGAACCGCTCGGAAGACGGTTCGTCTTTTTGGGAGGAGCCACCGTTCATCTACACGTGAACGATCCAGCTGCGGCGCCAGTTTGAACAACCAAGGATGTTGACGTAGCAATTGCGGTGGCGAACTACGCTGACTTTTGTGGTTTGGAAGACGAGTTACGTGAAAACGGTTTTGAGCAAACCTTCACCGACGACGGCCCAATTTGTCGCTGGACCAAGGAAGGCCTGCTCCTAGATATTTTGCCTACCAAACCTGAAATCATTGGTTTCTCGGAAAGCCTGTGGTTCGAACAGGGATTTATCCGTTCCCTCAGTTACAAACTAGAGGGAGGCGAAATACTCCTAGTTTTCGATATACTCTACCTTCTGGCGGCAAAGATTGACGCTTTCAAAGATCGCGGAAAAGGCGATCTCTTCGTTAGTCAGGACTTCGAAGATATCGCCACTATCTTAGATGGCAGCATCAATGTGTGGGACAGATTGGCCGAAGAGTTAGATGTCGCAGTGTTCGTCAAAGAATGGTTGCGTGGACTTGACCCCGAGACGACTGAAGACGCGATTGCAGGCCATGTTGGTAGCCAAGAGCGGGCCCGCCTGTTGCTTCGTAAGATTAAGGAATGCCCATAGCCCCCTGTTGCTTCAGACGCCGCGTGTGAAGCTCAGCCCAATCGACCAAGTGCCTGCCTTTCATGGAATGGCGGCTGTAAACCAGACGGCTCCAGTTGCCGGTACTCGGGTGGCGATTTGCGCCCATGATTCCGTGGCTTTCACGCTGATCGAGGCCGCGGTCGGATCCAAGGCATTACCTGCCGTGCCCAGCTGGTCGTTTTCATAGCGATTCGTGAGCGCGCCAAGGTATCGCGGGATATCGGGATTCAACGGGCACTTGCACTCCACCCAACCCGCACCCAGGCGAGTCTCAATAAGCGACCAACGCTGGTCCAACGACGTTTTTTCAACAGCACTTCCCAAGTCTTGGAGCGGTTTGCACTCGTGCGGCTCATCCGCTGGGATGCTCGATCTCACCGACCTTTGGATCGCATAGAGTTCAGGGTATATTTCTCGAATCATCGTGGGGACAAGGTATTCCTGCGCGATTGGAGGAGCCGCAAATGCCAGTGATGCCTGAGTTCCTTCCAGCAGCGGCATGACAGAAAAAAGCTGCTCGCCGCTGACGTTCGCCGAAATAGCGACCATGACGGAGCCCTCAGGCTTGCGCTTTTTAGCCTCAGCCATTTCTTCACGAAACGCCTCGGCCATTTCTGCTGAAGTTCTAAGTGGTCGTGCCACGACTTTACCGTCAACCATCAGAGCATCGGTGAGCTGTATGAAAATCGTGTTCTCCGACACTCGCTCGCCTTCACGTTCGACGTACGGGTTGTCTGAAGCTGGAAGAATCACGCCGTCGCGGTGCCAGGCGTGCCAGTTGGTGAGCCAGTTGTTCACGGCGGCGACGGTTTTTTCATCACAAGCACCAAGCTTTGGAAACGCGCTGCCGCGCTCGGGCGCAGCCGCACTTGAAACAGATTCGCTGGGCACAGGCTCGGTGGGCTCGACCGTCTTGGGTGCCTGACAACCACCGGTGATAAGCGCAATGGCGAGAGCAAACGTCTGAATACGCATAAAAGATCTCCTCATTCGATTTCAATACGCTCAACGCCGCGCGTCTTTTGCAGATGATAAGTCAGGGCGGCTTCGATGCATCTGGTCAGGGTTTCAACGGGGACTGGCTCGTTCACAAGCAGCACAACCGCGCGATTGCCCTCGATCAGTAATTCGTCGCCAAACCACTCCCGAAACGTCTCGGCAAGGCTCGTCTGGCAGTTCAAAAATACAAAACACTCGTCGGGTCTGGCGGCCTTCCAACCTAACCGCAATGTACTTCCAGCCTTGCTCTTGGTGGTCAGATAAGCAGGCTCGCCCCACTTGAGCGTTTCCTCGATCCGCCCTACCCCTGCCGTTGATGCAGCAGTCTCGAGAATCAAATCTCGTATTTCGAGAAGGCGAGCGGCGGCCTCAGCTGAGTACGTTGCGAATACAGCAGCCACATCGGTGGGCATGTTGGGTAAAGAATCCATGACTGGCAAAGTAGTAGATTTAAGTGGTTAAAGCACAGTCCCTTCTATGAAGGGTAACGCCGCCGCAAACCGCTTTATATTCGCGACGCTTACGCGGGCGATTTCACTCAGTGCTTCACGGGTAAGAAAGGCCTGGTGAGCCGTAATCAGGACATTCGGAAACGTGAGCAGTCGTGAGAGTTCGTCGTCTTGCAGAATCTGGCCTGAAAGGTCTTCGAAAAACACGCCCTCTTCTTCCTCATAAACATCGAGGGCGACCCCGCCGATATGGCCTGACTTTAGCGCCGCAATCAAAGCCAGAGTGTCGATCAATTTCCCTCTGCTTGTATTTACGATGAACACCCCAGGTTTCATTTGGGCGATCGTAACGTCGTTCAACAAGCGAAACGTATCGGGCACCAAGGGCACATGAAGCGAGACCACATCGCTTTGGGCGAGCACGCTGGCGAGGTCGAGGTATTCCACACCGTGGGACTTGGCCCACTCAGAGTCTGGATGTCGGTCGAAGGCGACCACTTTTGTTCCAAATCCCTTAAAAATCTGGGCGCTCAGGCGTCCGATTTTACCTGTTCCAATGATCCCGACGGTCTTGCCGTGCAGGTCAAATCCCACCAATCCGTTCAACGAAAAATTGAGCTCGCGGACTCGATTATAAGCTCGATGTATTTTGCGGTTTAGCGTGAGTAATAACGCGACAGTGTGCTCGGCCACCGCGTGCGGCGAATAGGCCGGAACCCGCACCACGGAAATACCAAACTCGCGCGCAGCGTCGAGATCCACGTTATTAAAGCCTGCGCAGCGCAGCGCCACGATCTTCACGCCAACCTCGACCAACCCCTGCAGACATTCGCGATCGACCAAGTCGTTCACAAATACGCACACCGCGCTCGCGCCCTGCGCCGACGGCGCGGTCTGAGCATTCAGCGGAAACTCGAAGAAACGCCAGCTTATATCCTCGGCCGCGGCGGAGAGGTATTCACGGTCATAGGTCTTGGTGCTGTAAACGGCTGTCTCGATCATTTTTTCGCCCTAATGTTGACGGCCTTTACAGGGCAGTTCCTTCGGTGAAGGACTCCGAGGTCGCAAAACGCCTAGGAGTGTTCCGCGCAAAGCACCTTCCGGTGCTCCGCAACATAGACGTCTAGCAACGGAAGGATCTCGCCCGCAAGTAGATCCCAAGCTTCTTCGTTGAGCTCTTTCCACGTGCGCGTCGTGGTGCGCCGCTCCTCTTCAAGCCAGCCGTCCGAAATATCGGACATCGCTTCGACAAAGTCATCATTCGCCGAGGCCAACGAGAGCGCCTCGCGATAAAGGTTGGCGGACTTGTTTGCACCGATGCGCTCCAGCCCGTCCAATGCACCTGCGACGTACTCGTAGAGCGTGTCCGCCTCGAATGCTTTGTCTGTGATGAAAGGTTCGATGGCGTACTTACGTCCCACGTCCCCGTCGAAGGCATCGACAAAGTAGACGGCCCGGGCCTCCGGTGGCCACGCGGTCATTCGCTCCAAGCGACCATCGAATCCCCACTCTTCGTCGGCGTGGGCTTCGTCACGTATTGCGTTTCGCACCGACGCAGTATCCGGGGCGCATTTCACAGGGCGATAGGGTTCGAAATAGGTGAGTAGATCCACCAGGAATGCGTCCTTTCCCCATCGAAGCGCGTTCTGCTGAGCGGTGAGCAACAGAAGGCTAGGGTCGTTGCGAAAGACTGGGCTGATATAGAGCTGAGATTCTTGAATGTTCAACACCGCCCCGGACCCATCGCGCTGGATGAGCCGGACGGTCATGTGTTCGTCGCTCGCCTCATGGCATTCCAGTCGCACGCCATTGGCCAGATCGATGGGAAACACGGAACGCACGGAGTTTTTGGTTTGGGTGGACATCGCTGAGCAGGTTCCTCGCAGATCTGAATCTCGTCAACACGCGCGTGGCTCCAGTCGTGCTCTGCGACTCCGTAGCTGGCCCGATGGCCCCCCGGGCGACTTGGTTCACGGGCATCATCCCGCGGTCCAAGTGCGGGCGGGCAAGATGCCCACGAATCAATCACGATGGCTGCGTTGGCGAAAACTGGTTTATTTTAACCGAAACTGGATTACGAATTTTCGCTCGGCATATCTCATGGTGCGGATGTTTGATTGTTGACCATATTGAGGTGGACGTTAGTCTAATCACGTGAAAAATAGGTTGTATCATCTCATGTGGTTCTTTGGAGTCGCAGCTGCGTTATCCGGTACCGTGGTGACGATGGCGCTCGCGATATCGCTCTGGGTCACAGGGCCCACAGTGTTGTTGACGCCTTGGCTTGATTGGGCAACCGGCCTACCTGTGCTTCCTGTTAGTGTTGTGTTTGGTGTTTCGTGGTGTTGGATATTGGCAGTCCGGCGCGGGCAACTCCTTATCGGTTTTTTGGGATCGTTGGCCATTTCAGTGCTGGCACTGGCGGTCTTTTTCCATTTCGTCATGAAAACTTATCGCGATGTCATTGATATCATCGATTTTGAGGGTCAAACCTACGGCGTAATGCGGACAACAGCTGCCATGATGCCCGACACCTATGTAGATATTGTTCGGCTAGACGAGCGCGGGCTGGTGAGTGACCAAATCAGTTACATGACGACCTCAAAAGAGATTGAGACCGCATGGAATACCTCCGTGGTACGGCGCGGAGAATCCTACCACCCAAGTTTCGATGACGATGATGGTTTCATCGTAGAGACCAAAGATGGTCGGCTTGTGGCAGGAATCAACGGCCGTGTGGTGGCTTATGATCCCTCGGAAGCATCCAGCGACTTACCAGAAAAGATGCTTGAAAAGTCGGAAAAAAGGCCCCCCTGAAACCCGACCACCTGAAACCCGACAAGCCTCAGCGGTCCGCATAGAGGTCAAACACCTGCCGCGAGGTTAGTTCGGGGCGATAGCCAAAATCTCGTTTTAGGCGGTCGTTTCCGAGTACCGGCCGGTATTGCAGGAAACGAACTTGTTCCGGCCCGTACTGGCTCAGCTCGTATTTCGACAACACGCTGAGCGCGCCGCCCACAATATTGGCAGGGAGCCCAATGAAGCGCTTTCCTAGGCGGCCTGCGACCTCTTTCAAGGTCATCACGCCGTCGCCCGCAACGTTGTAGATGCCTGTGCCGTCGGTCTCGACGCCGCGCACGATGCAGCCGACGACGTCTTTGTCCCAGATGAAGCAGAACGGCGTCGCGTAGTCGCTCAGCCCCAGCACCACTGGCTTTTCAAAGATGTCAGTAATTTGGTTCGAGACGGTTGGCCCCAAAACTGTGCAAAGGCGAAAGATCAACTGGCCCAATTCCGGGTGTTTGTCCCGATATTCGGCGAGCATCTCTTCGACGATACGTTTGTGCCGGCTGTAGGCGAACTCGTCGTTGCCGCGGATTGGGCTGTCCTCGGTCAGCAGCGCGTCATTATCGGCGTGATAGCCGTAGGCCGCACCACTGCTGGATATGATGACTTTTGCACTGCCTGCTTTGATGCACGCATCGAGCACGTTTCGGGTGCCCTCAACGTCCACCGAATAGGCAAAATCATCGTCTTTTGGCGAAAGGATGGCGGCCAGATGAACCACGACGTCGACTTTGCGGTCGACGATGAGGTCATGCAGGCCTTCCCCGCGTACATCCAGCGCAAACGACTCGACACCATTGAAGTCGACCGGAGCGATGTCCGTGGCGAGCACGATGTGTCCGCGCGAGGCGAGTTCTTTGGTGACCAAGCCGCCGATATAGCCGCCGGCGCCAGTGATTAATACGGTTTTGGTATTCATCCCTTTGGCTCCTGGTGCATGGCTTTAAAGTGCTGGAGAGCCGGTGCCCACATGTGTTTCACGGGGTCGACATCGACATGAATCACCGAGGTTCGTTTGGTCTGAAGCGCGCGTTTAATCGCTCCAGCAAGACCTGCAGGATCGCCCACACGCTCACCGTAAGCCCCCATCGCGCGCGCTAAATCGTCGAATCGGGTCTCACCTAAATCTGCGTTGATTGTCTCACCTGGATCCAGGGATTTTTTAATCAAGGTCTTCAGCGGTTTCAGGGCGAATTGCTGCGTCATTTTGACCATTCCCCACTGTTTATCGCAGAGCACCAGGTAAATAACGGGCAGATTATTTCTGACCGCAGTTTCGATTTCTTGCTGGTGGAAACCCATCGCACCGTCGCCAATGATGCAGCACACGGGCACGCCAGGTGTCGCCACTGCTGCGCCAATCGCTTGCGACACGCCGGCGCCGAGCATGCCCATTTTGGGCGTCCCGAGCATCTGACCGGTCCCGCGAACCTGATGGAAGAAGTTCCCCCAAATCGCTGTGTTGCCGCCATCTAGAACGGTCACTGTTTTTGCCGGGAACACCTCTTGGCAGACTTTTGCGACATGTGCCGAGTTCATTGGGGCGGCCATGTCGTTCAGATGTTTGTCCAGCTTGGCGCGGTGTTTCGATTTTTGTGTGTTCAGTGTTTTCAGCCATTTTTGCCGATCCGCGCGCGCAAAGTCTTTGCTGCCGAGCACCAGATTCAGCGCCTCGATAAACTCTTTTACGTCGGCCTGAACGAGCAGGTCTGCCGGACGTGTGTTGCCAAGGATGTCAGCGTCGATGTCGACCTGAATCATCTGCTGGTCCTCGGGCCTTCCCCAATAGGGCGCCTTGCCCCACCAATCGGTTTCACCAAGACGTGAACCCAACACAAGGATCAAGTCGGCTTCGACACGGGCCTTATTTACCGTCTCGATATGCAGCATCGGCATCGAGTGTTCGTCGCGTTCATCCACGGCCGCACGCGCACCCCAGCTGGTTGTGATTGGCGCGTCCAAAATCGCCGCGAGCTTCTTTAGGGCCGCCGACGCGTCTGCGTGAATCACACCAGATCCTGCATGGATCAGCGGCTTCTTTGCTGTGGACAACATTCGCGCAGCGGCCGCGACGAGCTCGGGTGCAGGCGCAATCGGAGTCGTGTTTCTGTACTGCGAAGGCTCTTGCAGCCACGTCGGATCGAGCTCGAACTGCCCATTCATGATGCTTTCGGGCACGTCGACGTGAACAACACCTGGACGGCCTGTATAAGAAACGCGCAGAGCATGGCGCATCACCTCGGCCAAACGGCCGATTTCGTTGACCGTGACGCTCAATTTAGTGGTCGGTGCGGTCACAGCGGTCTGCGCAAAGTACTGATAGGAGCCACCACGGTCGGGGCCCATCAGGCCCTCCCTGCGACACGAAGTGATGAGCAACACGCGGTTGCCTTCGGCCTGCTCGACGACAACGCCGGGCAGGATATTGGCGACGCCTGGACCATTGCTCGCAATGCAGACTCCCAATTTGCCAGTCAGCCGAGCGTAGGCGCCAGCGGCGTGCGCAGCGGAAGTCTCGTGACGCGGGGTCAGGAAGCTGATTCCGTTTTTTTCGAACGAACCAAAGAGGCCCATGTACGTCCCGTCGATGATGCCGAATACTTGGTCGACACCCTCGGCGGCCAGAATACGCGTGATGAGCTCTCCGCCCTTGATGATCGAGTTCTTATTCCTTCGAATCGCAACAGCCATAAAATCCTCCTCGTTTGTGTTCAACTTTCAACAACCTAACGAGGTCTGACCGACCGGTCAAACACTTTCTTGACCGAGCGGTCAGACACCTGTTAAAAGTAAGCTATGGATATGAAAAAACACACGGCAGAGAGCGGCCAACAAAGCGCCGCAGCGATCTTGGACGCAGCGGACGAAGTGCTGGCAGAATCGGGTTACGAGGGCATGAGCATGCGCGCAGTGGCTGAGCTTGCCGGCGTGAACAAGGCGCTCATTTTTTATCATTATAAAAGCAAAGCGCTTTTGTTTGAGCACGTGCTCGAGCGCTACTACACGCGACATCAGCAGGCTCTGGCGACGGCGCTCGATGATCAGGGACCACCTTCAAAACGACTGCATCGGTTGATCGACGCTTATTTTAATTTTATCGACGCGAACAGGCGTTACCCGCGGCTAATTCAGCAACAGGTGGCCTCGGGTGATACGACCAAATTGATTCGCAAGAACCTTCAGCCCTTCTACAAATGGACCGAAGCCGCTCTTTCCGAATATTTGCCGGCAGATGGGCCGTTAGCGGCACGTCATTTCTACGTGACGTTCAGCGGAATGGTGATCAACTACTTTACCTACGGGCCGGTGCTGGCCGAGGCCTGGGGCGGGGATCCATTATCCGACGATAACGTGGCAGAACGACGAGCACACGTGCATTGGGTCGCTGACCGGGTGCTCGAGGGGCTCCAGGTGACGTGACCCACGCGAAAAATCCGACGCCGACCATAAATCTAGAGGGAGTGGATTTGGCGGCCTAGGCAGCCAGAGATATGTGGGAAATCAACGCGGCGAAATAGTACTCAAGGTACTCTTTATCGCTCGCTTTAAAATGCAGCTTCCCCGAATCAAGACGGACGTCGATAAATCCGGCGGCTCGAGGATCCGAAATTACGATCGTGTCGAACCCACCCAATTCAGGGTCGCAGCCGACATTTTTTTGCCCGTCCGCCGGATTCAGAAAGACGTCAAAACCCAACCCACCAAGGTGCGGGTTGTTATTATACATATTGCAGTAAGTTTTCTGGTCGCCCTCTCTCAGAATGAATTGGCGAATCAGGGCGAAATTTGTGGGCGTTAAAAGCATTCGGGAAGCCTGCCGTGTCGTCGTAAATTGCTCAAGCCTAAATGGCGTGAGCGCCCTAATTTACATACCCGCACGCCGACTTGCCGCCGGGTAACGCAAGACAGCTGTAGCCATCCCGGCAGTCGGTGGCCGACGTACAAATCTTCATGCATTGCGACGAGGTCGGTGAGAAAGCATAACAAATGGAATCTGCCCCGCACATGCCTTCACCGGCGCGACAATCTACAGAACAATAGCCTCCCGGCCATTGACCCAAACATATTCCAAAGTCACCACCGGCACAGTCTGCACCTGTCGTGCATAGGTCACCGATCAAGCCGTCTCCCTGCCCGCCCACTGGCACGCACTCCAGGCGAGCATCGCGATCCAAGTCCTTTTCGATGTAGCCAGGCCGGGTGCAAGCGTTTGCAAAACAAAAACCGGTCGCACAATGCGAATCCGCATCACATTCGGCATTCGTGGTGCACGCCTTGGAGCAGTATCCATCGGCAAAAGACGATTCCAATACACAAAAGCCTCCGTCCAATGAGCAGTCCTGAGCCGACTCGCAGGCGTCTCCGACCGCCCCATTTCCGATTGCTATCGCCTGACAAATTTTGAGTCCGTCCGGTGCGGCTATGCACCCATAGCCTTCTCGACCACAGTCTTGATCAACATCGCATAATAGGGCGCAGATCCTTTTGCCCTGAGCCTTTAGGACACACGCACCATTTGGGCCGCAGACCGCGTCGTCAACGCATTCGGGGGTACAATATCCTCCCGCCCAACCACTGGAAGAATCCAGACACCCTATCCCTGCACAGTCATCCGGTGTTTCGCAAGCCGCCCCAAGGCTTCCGGCAGCGACACACTTCGCGCCGATGCATTCCGCCCCCGACGCGCAGCTCCCGCAATTTCGTGTCTTGCAGCCGTCGAAAAACTCTCCACACATCGCGCCCTCGTCCGCGCAGGATGAGCTCGGAACGCAGGAACCGTCGTCTCCGGAATCACTTGAGGCGTCCGAGCCATCCGAGATGATAATTGGGGCTTCTGTGCGCTTCTGAACGTCGTCTCCACAGCCCACCGAAACCGCACAAAAGAACGTCATTAGAATCATTGATTTCATTTGAGCTCCCATTCCATTCATCAAATTTAGAGGCAGGCTTTTTGGCCATCGGCTGTAACGGTCAGGCAAGCGCGACCGCCCTCACACGTATCGTTCACGCCACACGTCGCCACACAACCAGACTCGCCTTCTCCGAGTTCAAGGCAGGTTGAGCCGGCCGTGCATTCCCCCTGACCAGCGCCACATCCGAGCGTGCAGTACCCGCCTTTGGCGAGCCCACTTGGGGTCTCAGGGATGCAGAGCCCCCAACGACCGCCGGCACAATCATTCACGTCCGCACAGGTTGAGCCGATTTCCCCTTGCCCGGTCGCCCCAGAAACACACTCGGCGACGCCGTCGCCGTCGGTGTCATCGAGCACATAGTTGGGACGGTCGCAGTAATTCGCGTAACAGGCCCCGCTCACACCACAATGGGCACCCTCCCCGCAATCTGCGTTTGTGGCGCATTCTTTGGTGCAATAGCCGTCAGCCCACTTAAATTCGGTCTCCATAAGGCAATAGCCGTGGATTCCACCGCTACAGGCTTGGTCGGCAACGCAGGGGCTTCCAATCGCGAGGTCCCCATCGGCCGACAACCAACATTCGTTTCGCCCATCATCATCCGAGTCGTAGCAGGCATAACCCGTCCCGCGACAATCCGCATTGACGGTGCATAGGGGCATGCAAAGCCCCTTATTATTGGGGCTCTGGGCGGCTCCGACACAATGGGCACCTTCGCCACAATGTGAATCAGCGATGCATGTCAAAGTGCAATAACCGCCCGATATTCCCGACTCGGACAGGCAAACCAAACCGCCGCCACATTCGGCGTTGTCTTGGCAAGCGCGACCTGCAAAGCCCGTGGTTCCGAGACTTACAGGAGCAGCATCCACTCCCGCATCAGCAGCAGCATCCACTCCCGCATCAACTTCTTGCGTCGATGTCGCGGGGCTATCGTCCGTCGTTTCCGCCGCAGCGTTATTGGTGTTCGGGGTGTCGACCTGCTTAGGGTTCTTGTCCAAGCTAGAACCACAACCCAATAAAAATATGAAACAACCAAGCACTTTCTGCATTTCTGACCTCCGAGAAGTGTCGTCAGATCTACAGATTCCAAAGTAGAAATTCGATAGCGCCGGGCATCGTGTAAGGACTTGTAAGGTCGTCACCCACCGGAACGCATACAATTTGTGCTCGGCCGCAGGCGTCTTTTGCACATCAACAACTCGGCCACGCCTTAATCGGTGGCGTATTTGGCCAATCAGAGGGCTTTTCATCGTTGGCATCCAAAGTGCACTGACTCATGAGTCAGCAGAAACTTCTGGAGTCCAAATGAAACGCTACGCCCTGCTCTTCACCTGCTTTCTTCAACAAATGTGGTTGCTCGCCGTCGAGGCCGGCGTCGTGATTTTTTACGTTCGGGCCATGAAGGTCGGTTTATTAAACGAAGACCATCCATGGGCGGTCGGAAACGACGTCGATGGGACGCCAATTTGGCCTAAAAACATCGTATTCGCCTCGGCCTCCAGACTCAAAAACGCACCGTCGGATGCCGAAATCGTCATAAAAGTCGGGCAATTCTTAAGGTCGATGGTCAAACGCTCAGTTGGAACCAACGAAATCCCCCAAGGACCAAGGCGACGCATGCCGCACGCTGTGAATTACCTGCATGGGTCGGTTCATTATAACGGTGGATTCATCGTTTTTGACGATTGCAAAGATCTCGTCGCGCACGTGAACGACCCTGCATTTCGTCGTGACCTCGCTCGCTTTGTGAAGGCAGAAAAACGGGAAGTCACGATTGTTTTGCGAGACCGCGACTACGACCCCACGGAGTATGCCTATGCTATCTCCGCGGTACGTGCCCACCTGCCCTATTTTACCAATGGCAACGGCCCGTCGGACAAGCCGGTGTTGTGGGGAAACAAGGCGCCATACGCTTCGCTGAATCCCATCAATGGCGCATGGATGGAAGACATGCGGATGCTTTGGAAAGGCAATCTCGACGCCCTAGGACGACCGCCTGTGACGACGTCCTATTTCGCCAAAAACTATGTGTTGGTTCCACGCGGCTACACCAAGCTCGAAAAATCCCTGGCCTGGCTCTATTTTTTGGATGTTCGCTCACGTGGAAAACGCGGAAATATATTTTTCTCGGCCCGTGAAACCTTCGATTCACGCGGGGTCGAGGAATACAAAGCGCTCGGCTATTGGCGTTGGTTTAATATCGCCAAAGTCCCGCGGCCCAATTTTCCAACACCAGCGAAACAAGGCGTCAGCGTCATCATCCCGACCTTGAACGAGGCTTCGTGCATCGAAAACGCGATTCGGTCAGCCAAATTGGCCTTCAATCCCATCGAAATCATCGTCGTCGATGCGGGCAGCACGGACCAAACCCGTGAGCTCGCCAGCGCCCTTGGAGCGACCGTTCTGCAATCAGCACCCGGCCGAGGCCAACAAATGGCCCGCGGCGCCTCCTGCGCAACGGGAGACCTGCTTGTGTTCCTGCATGCGGACACGCAAGTCGACCGGAGCGCGGGCCGACAAACCCAGCACTTTTTTGCGGCGAGCGAAACGAACCAAGTCGCGACGTTGCGACTTCGTTTTGACGGGCGAAACCCGCTCTACCGGCCCTTAGGCTGGGTTACACGATTGGACGGATATCTATTTTCGTATGGCGACCAAGGAATCGTCTGCCGGCGTTCATTTTACGACGCCATCGGCGGCATGCCAGAGCAGCCACTTTTCGAGGATGTAGAGTTTTTCCGGCGCGCTCGTCGAGTTGCCCGGGTGAGCAGCCTGCCAGCGCGAATCCATGTGAGTGCTCGGAGGTTTAGACGTCGAGGCATCCTGCGTGAGGTCTCGGCCAACACGCACTACATGTGGCGCTACGCCAATGGCGAATCAGCCGACCACTTATGTTCCGAATACAGAAAAGGCGGACACCGGGCCTAAGTCGGCCTCAGTTGAATGCTCCGTAGCGTTGAGATCGTAATCCGCCTTGTTGCCATGCGTTCCACTCCGCGACCTGGGCAGCCTCATTTTTGCCCCATTCCGAGGAAGGCAACATATCGAGTTTTCCGCTCAAAAGGGCTGCCTCGCACCCGTTCTCACATCCCTGGTCGGACGGAATCTGATCCATCAAAATCCCGGGCCTCAAAAAAACGCACCAAACGAGGCCCGATGACAAGCACAAGAACAAGGACCACCGCGCCTATCAGCAAGCCGACGAGCACCGCCAAACCATCTCTCATGAGGTCCCACCAGATTAGAACGTTAAGAAGAGATCAACCCACAGAGTCTTATTTCGAAATCATTCCACTGGCAAGGCAGGCGACCGGTGATTAAGACAGCAGGTGAAGCCAATAGCGAAGGTGGATGGGGCGGATACACGACGTTGCTTTCGACCGCCCAGCTTTCACATTCGCACTCTATATAGCGCCTTAAATTGTTTGTTTTTGCGTTGAACAGTTGACAGAAAAACACCAGCGCGATTTGTTGCCCTCCCTTCTGCTCAGGGCTCAACGTGCTCGACTTTACAAAACTTACGGCCATCGACCCGATGTACAACCGCGCTTGGATGGCTGGGAGTCGAGCTTTGGCTCATGGGTTATTCAACCTTCCACGGCGAACCAAAATCGAGTTGGAAGGCCTTGAACACCTTCAAAATGCTGGCTTGGCAATCATCACGGCGAACCATACCCATCGCTACGATTTCTTGCCGATTCGCTACGCGTTGGATGCGCGCGACATCGACATCGTCACGTGGGTCAAAGCGCGTGATTACCGCTCCGCTTCGCGTGCGATGGTGCTGTCAAAAATGGGGAATATCCCCATCGCATCACGTGGATACCTTATCTGCGCAGACTTTGCTGGCGAGTTTGGACGGCCTCCAACCGAAGAGGAATACCGCCAGCTGCGAGACCACGTAGACGTCGGATTCGCGGCAGACCCAGCGTTGCTTGACGGTCTTGTTCGCGCGCGTTCGATCATGGGCTCGGCGGCGGACCCCAGTCAGCTCGGGTACGCCGGTGCGATTCGGCAGGCTTATTACGAATTCATGATGACGACTTTGGACAAGGCTCGGATTGCACGCGATGCAGGACGCCATGTGCAAATCTACCCGCAAGGCGCGACCTCAAGCCAGCTTACGCCGGGGAAAAACGGTGCCGTACAGGCCGCCATCGCGCTGGGATTGCCGATCGTCCCCGTTGGAATTTCTGGGTGCCGAGGGGTCTTCAAGGGCGCGACGCCCGTGAGCAAAGGCGGACTCATAACGATTCGCTTTGGCGAGCCGATCGAGCTCCAACATGAGTCGCTGCCTGAAGACTTTCGCCCCTATCACCCCGACGATGAAGCCACCCACGCGAAGCTCCTGACCGAGTGGACTCAGGATGTGATGGACCGCATCGCGGCGCTTTGTGACCCACACTGTCAATGGGCTGATGACTTAAAGAGCGACGCCAAACAGGGAATCGACAGGTTCTACGCCTGAAATCCCCCAACCCCGTTTAGTCCTTAATTGGTCTGTGGTTTGCGCGCCTTATCAGAACTGTCGTACAAACGGCTTCTCTAAAGCCGCTGGAAATCATGGCAATCATTCGGGCAATCATCCAAACCACACTCGGCATAATCGCTGCGCTCTTCATCCTTGTGGTTGCGATCGTCGTTGGACCGAAGCTGGTGCGTGCTTGGAACGCGCAGGACTTTGAGCAAACGGCGTGGATGGCCTCGGTTGATCGAGAAAAAATGTCTTCCAACGTCATTGAGTGGTTGACCACGGAAAAGCCCACCAAAGAAGAAGTGCTGCAGAGGCTTGGGCCCCCATCTGGAGAATTCGAAGTTGCCAGTGGTGGGTCAGGAAATCTCTCGTATACACTTACCAGAGACGAGGACATCGTCATCGATGGCTACTCACTTGAGATCTGGTTCGAAAGCGGCCGGGTCAGCGACGCTCGTCGCATGCAAAACTAGTTTTATGCGGCGAACTCGTCCTTAGGCCCCACATAAACTCGACGGCCTGAGCCTTCTCCTGGATACACGCGGCGGTTTGCACCAGGCACCGAAAACCCGTTTAGAAACATCCTGCGAGAAGAGTCGCTCTGATTCGCCTCGCTGCCATGAATCATGTACGGCCCAAACGCGACGACGTCTCCAGGTTGCAGCTCGGGTGTGACTTTCAAGCTGGGATCAAATGAACCTGCCGGCAGATCCTTGGTTCCAGGCGCTGGCTCAATATGTCCAAGTCTGTGTGAGCCCGGAATGAAGTGAAGCGGGCCGTTTTCCCGAGTCACAGGATCGATGGCCATCGCAATCTCGACAAAGCTCCCGCTACCGTTCACGTCCGTCCATAGCGGCGTGCCGTACCTGCGGTGCCTGGAATCCTGATGCCATGGAAATGCAACGTTATCGCCCGGCATTTTAAAATGAGCCTGGTTGATGAGTTGGTCGAGCACTGGAGACCCCAAAAGAGTCGCCGCAAGGCCAACGATCCGTGGGTCTTTCCCGAAAATCGACAAGACCGATTCGGCCGCCCCGCACCACACCACACGATGAATCCGAGTTCGGTCGGCCTCCTTATCGATCACAAAGTCCGAGCCGTTATGGGTGGAAGTTCCTGCCAGATTTTCGGCAGTGTGCTGTAGCCTCTCAAAGGCCTGGCGGATTTCCGCGACTTCGGCTGTTGAAAACAGGTTGCGAACCACGACAAATCCGTCGTTTTTGAAAGTCTCTACCCAATCTTGTTCGGTGTTCGGCATGGACATCACCTCGTGTGTGGCGCCGTCCGTGGCATCGCACAGAAAGTAAGGACCAACGGGCGATGGACAAGCGACACCGATGGGCTACACACGCGGCGGCATACCCCATAACGTCGCCGATTCGGTTGGGAGAGTTCTAAATCGCCATGCACGCCGACTTTCCGCCAGCGACGGACACACAATTATAGCCGTCGCGACACTCAGTGACGGCGTCGCAGATTTTCAAACATTGAGAGACACCTGAGAACGCGTGACAAATCGAATCTGAACCGCACGTTCCCTCACCGGGACCGCAGCCGATCGAGCAGTAGCCTCCGGAATAGCCAAGACACACGCCATAATCGCCGCCACCGCAGTCTCTCCCATCGCCACATTCATCGCCAACCAAGCCGCTACCCTGTCCGCCCACAGGCACACACTCAACGCGATCGTCGAGGTCGATGTCGATCTCCAAGTAGCCCGGACGGCTGCAACCATTTGCGTAACAGATGCCTTGAGCACAATGCGATTCTGCGTCGCAATCCGAATCCGCGGCGCACGACCCCGAACAGTAGCCACCGGCAAAAGACGAAACTCGGATGCAGAATCCACCATGAAGGGAACAGTCCTGAGCGTACGTGCACGCGTCCCCGACCGTCGCAGATCCAACCGCAGCCGCTTGACAGATTTTTCGCCCATCAAGCCCGGGAAGGCAGCCGTAATCGGCACGTCCGCAGTCCTGGTCAACTTCACACAACAAACCGCAAAGCGGACTGGCTGCACCGTTAATCGCGCACGCGCCATTGGGGCCACATGTCGAATCGTCGGTGCACGGGGACGCACAATAGCCGCCGCGCCAAGAGCTGGCCGGTCCCAAGCATCCCAAACCCGCGCAATCTGAGGGCGATTCGCAAGCCGTCCCCAGGCGCTCTTCGACCACGCACTTAGAATCGATGCACTCGGACCCCGCGGCGCAGTGTCCGCAGTTTCGAGTCGCGCAACCGTCGAAAAGCTCACCACACGTCGCGCCCTCGGCCGCGCACGACGAGCTCGGGACGCACGAACCACCGTCGGACGTGTCGACGGTCGCATCACCACTATCGGACGTGTCCACGATGATCAGATGATCGCCCGACTGCTTTTGAAGCTCGTCTCCACAACCCACCGCAATCCCGCACAAAAACATCAAAAAAAATATTGGTTTCATTTATTTTCACCCAATGAATTGAGATTAGAGGCACGCTTGTTGGCGATCCGCCGAAACTGGTCGACAGGTTCGAGCCCCTTCACACATCTCGCCCGCGCCACCAGTTCATTTGCATTTGAAGACTCGATCTGGCGCGGATTCTTGTCCAAATCAGCACCACAACCCGCCAAAATTAAAAAACATCCAACTATTTTTCGCATGTCGGACCTCCGAGAAGATGGGACACACTTACCGGG
This sequence comes from uncultured Bradymonadales bacterium, assembly GCA_964394615.1. Classification (GTDB taxonomy): domain Bacteria; phylum Myxococcota_A; class Bradymonadia; order Bradymonadales; family Bradymonadaceae; genus JBFFMO01. The sequence goes on from CAYMYJ010000003.1 coordinate 142,895, forward strand.
GGCAGGCACTGAGTTCGATAGCTGGGGGCATCGTGTAAGGCATTGTAAGGTCAGGTCGCACACCTACGATCTTGCAGAAGCCAATGCATTGCACGCGCGCGTTCGGCGAACTCTCAGCGTCTTCTAAGCCTCGAGCTATCGATCGGTGTCGCGGTTTCCGAACGGCTCATCGTCGTATCGACCAAATACCAGGGCTCGTCGCCATCTGCGGGGTCGATGACTGGGACGAGGCCCTTGCCGCCCACAGAAATCGAAAAGCCGCCTTTGGCCTCGTCTTGCGTGACGCCGATCGACGCCAAGAGACTCGTTCTAAATGCACTTGGCACGATCGAAACGTTAGCGGAATCATCAGGATGAAGATCCGGGATTCGAAATCGTCCAACTAAATCACTCGAAGTTCGCCGTGATCGCACAGTGGTCGCTCACGTAGAGCCAAGCATCTGGGTAAGTCTCAGTATAATTATAAATATTCAGGGTCGGCGTGCCCCAAGCCGCAACAACTGTCGGCGACGCGATGTGGTGGTCGATGAACGACGGGTAGCTTGGCGCGTCCGGAAAATGATCCCAACAGCTTGGGCGTTGGCCGACCGTCGTCCGATAAAGCGGTTTTCCAGCAGCGTCCTCCAACCCAAGCATAAAGGGGTCGTTATCCTCGAGCGTTCGGTTGAAATCGCCCACCATCATGTAGGGCTGATTTTGTGCTTCCCGCTCCCGAATCCAGTCTTTCAAGACCTCGAGCTGGTCCCGAAGGGCGCCGCAGTTCGCGTTATTCGACTCAAAAGGAGCAACCTGGCAGCCAGACTTAAGGTGGACGGAAAGTATACGAACCGAAACACCAGCATGGTCGACCAATGCAACGAGTCCCTGCCGAAGCTGCGACGACCCAAGACTCAATTCCGTGAGCGCTGAAACTTCGCGAATTTTTACAGTCGAACCAGGCGCAATCGCCACGGCCATTTTCTGCCCGTCGGTGCCGATATCAAAAACCTCCCAACCAGGAAGCAGATTTACGACGGCGGCGCGGGTCTCAACCTCTTGCAAAAACAAGAGGTCGGTTCCTATGGCCTCGGCATGTAGGCGCAGCGCTTCGACCTGTTCAGGCGAGCGTACATATTCGTTACCCATGTCGGTGTTACAGAAGGCGGGTTCCTGGATCTCACGCAGGCAGAGGATATTCCAAGTCGTAATCTTAATCGGACCGACGGTGAAGACGGGCATGTCGGGGGCGGCATCGATCCCCTGGTCGGGCGTATCGATCGCCTGATCGGGCTCGTCGTCAACGTCATTGCGTAAGTCCAGCGCGCTGTCGGCGGCGCTATCTAGGCCCATATCCGGCAAGTCAGAGAACGAACCTTTCTTGACGTCGTCTGAACACGACATCGAAAAACAAAAAAGCAGAACAAGGAAATACTTCAATTTAAAATCCTAAAAGATGACGGCATCTCTATATCACAGGCTTGGTGAAAAATTAGCGCCGAACCGCCTCACAGGGAACCCCGGTTCCTGTCTTGACGATGGGTAGACTGCGATTTGTCGTTGGAGGTGGATCTTGAGGAAGGTCCAGACTTAGAATCCTGCCATGAAATCTGGAACACAGCTTGGGGAATTCATCATCGTTCGACCTTTGGCGTCGGGCGGCATGGGTTCGGTGTATCTGGCGACCGGACCAACCGGCGAGCGCGTAGCGATCAAGACGGTTGACAGTGGCTCAGCGGCGCATCTAGTGAGCCTCAGGCATGAAATCCGGGCACTGCTTGCGCTGGACCACCCGTCGATTGTTCGGATTGTCGGCCACGGTCTTTACGAGGCCATGCCGTGGTTTGCGATGGAATTCATCGAAGGCCTCCCTTTACGTGACCATTTCACGTCGTCCCACGAAACCAAGCTGCTGGACGAGGACATCGAAACCTTGGTCCACGCCGAAACCTTGGCAGCCGTTACGTACCGAGACGCTAAAGGCGCGTGGCGTTCCAGTCTGTTGCCGCCCGACGAACAACGAATATTATTATTGCAGATGGCCAAAGTGCTTCGAGGTCTGGGGCATCTGCACGCCGCCGGCCTGGTACACCGCGACTTAAAGCCCGAAAATATCGTCGTGCGACAACGCAGCCAAGAGCCCGTCATCGTGGATTTTGGGATCGCCACTCAGTCGGCGGGCTCGGCCAGAGAGCGCCTGAGTCGTGTCGCAAATATTGCCGGCACACCCGCGTATATGGCCCCTGAGCAAACGATCGGAAAGTGGCTAGACGCGCGCGCTGACTTGTATTCGGTCGGGTGCATGATCTACGAAATCTTGAGCGGCAGGCCGCCTTTTGTGGCGGATTCATTCGTGCAGTTTGCCGCCGCGCACGTCTACGCGGCCGTCCCACCGCTGCCCGAACACGTCCCGGCGGAGCTCGCAAACCTGGTCTATCGTCTCTTGGCAAAGGCGCCCGATGACAGGCCCGGTTATGGCCATGATGTCGCCCGTGAGATTGAACGAATCCTTGGGGTCGAGTCCGAAGAAGATGCGCCACCGGTGTACCTCTACCGCCCCGAATTGGTCGGTCGTGATCAACCGATGGAAGAGTGCAACCGAGCGGTCGAAGCGTTGCGTTCGGGTCAAGGTGGGCTCACACTGATTACAGGCCCACGAGGCATCGGAAAGACGCGATTTGCGATCGAGCTCTCGACCGCGATTGATGCTCTGCGTGACGTCGAGTGTGTCCTGGTCGCCCACAACCCCAATTCCGGCGGCATCGAGGGCCAGAACCCTTTCACTTCAGTCTTGGCAGAGGTCGCCGACCGCTGCCGAGAACTTGGGCCGGAATTCACCGCCGAGGCCTTCGAAGGGCGTGTGGCGGTCTTAGCCAAGGTTTATCCGCCCCTGCTGGACTTGCCCGGGATGGAAGGCGTCGTTCCCGCACCGGACCTGCCCGCGGCGTCCGAGGCCATGCGTCGAACCGAAGCATTTTTGGAGTTGATGCAACGCGTATTTCACGGTCGACCCGTTGCCCTTGTTCTGGATGAATTCGACCCCAGGTACTTGAGTTATCTGCACATGATCCGATCGGTGCATAACACCCATCCCACGCAACTTTGGCTGTTCATGACGGTCAGCTCCGAGCTCAGTCGAGTCGTCGAAAAATTTGCGCGACATCAGGTCGTGGGGCTCGCCCCCTTGGACCGCGAAACAACCGGGCACTTTGTACGGCGGGCCTTAGGATTGTCGGCAATTCCACGGACGTTTGCCGATCTCGTTTTTGAACGTTCGCACGGCAATCCGGCCTTGGCGATGGAACTGGTGAGGCGCTCCGTCGACCTTGGGTACTTGGAACGAGACTCACATGGACAATGGCTGATTTCGGACGCACGGGGACTTCCTCGTGACACAGATGCTGGGCGGCTGATGCTTAATCGCGTCGAGGCTTTCCCAGCCGCGAGCCAAGTCCTGCTGCACTACCTCGCCCTTGCCGAACACCCCCTCACCGTGCAGGTCGTGGAAAATCTGCTCGGGAGCAAAGATGCCGTGGACGGCGCCATCGCGCCCCTCTTGGACTGTGGCGCAGTGGAATTCCGATCGAACGAACTCCGAATTTTCGCCAATCAGCTGCAGCTGGCGGTGCTTCAGAAATTGGCAGAGGACGAGCGACGGACGCTCCACTCCCATCTGGCGCGGGCGCTTAGTGAGGGCCCCTCCCTCAAGCATCGAGTCATCGCGATACATCATCAAAAAGCGGGCGAAATCGAAATGGCGCAGACGACGTTTCTTTGCGCCGCCGAAGCTGCCCAAAATCGCGGAGACTTGTCCGTGCGTTGGGAAAATTTGCGCGACTATTTGGAAGCCAAACCACCGAGTTCCGACGACCTCTTCAATGCCTACCTAACGTTTCTGTCGATCTCCCATCGACTCACAAAAACTCAAGACGTCCGGACGTTCGCTGAAGAAGGACTAAGGGCAGCGGACGCAGCTGGGCGGGTCGATGTGCGCGCCCTAATCATGACAACTCAAGCCACCCAGCTGGGCTCGTCGAATATCGACAAGGCGATCGAGTTGATGACTCAAGCTTTGGATTTGGCGAACGCACTGGAAGACGACGATGTGCGCTGTAGGGTGATGGCGGCCTATGGCGCCATGCTTTTACATATCGGGCGTGGCGCCGAGGCCGAACCGCTTTGTTCGGAGGCGCGGCGGCTTTCCCAAAACCTTGATGCCTTCACAGCCGCTTCGGCAGCGCTGAATCATGCCGTGGCCCTCTTGACGTTGTCGCGCTACGACGAGGCGATCGTTGGGCTCAAGGAAGCCCTGAAAACATGTCGTGAACATAACCTTGAGATACTCGAGGCCTATGTCTTGGGAAATCTGAGCATCATTTACTGCGAACACCTTGAGGACCTTCCCGAGTCGTTGCGGATGGTCCGTCAGGCCCGCGCCATGCATCACGCCTGCTTAGATTTACCAGGCGAGGCGTACGCTGCGATTGGCGAGGCCAAAACACTGGTGTTGATGCATGACTTCGACAACGGCTTGCAAGCCGCAGAGAGCGCCCTGCAGCTCAACATTGTAGCTGAAACAGGCGACTACGCGCTCTTGGCTGCTCAGACGACCCTCGGCATGGCACTGGCTGGCGTGGGACGTATAGACGAAGCGCGGACGGTCTTCGCAGAAGGGCGCCACAGACAAAGCCCTGCTACGCAGCGTCTGCTCCATTCGACTGAGGCAGCCGCGATGGAACGCCGTCTGGGCAACTTAGACGCGGCCGACGAATGGTTGCTATGGGGCGCCCAAAATGACGAAGAATGGTCGCCCGACGATCAAGTCCTTTTGCTCGTGGCACAAGCCCATCTGGCAATGGCGCATGGCAAATCCCCATTATGGCCGCCGTCGCAGCCGGTGAAACCGACACCGCATGTTCGCGCGTTAGAGCGCGCCATCCGTATCCTTGATGAAGAGCGATGGTTTGGCGAAGATAAGGCCGACGCTGTCGCTGCGCTGCCAAGCTTAGCCGGGCAAACAACATGAGCGCGACCATGAAATCCGGCACACGACTGGGGGATTTCACCGTCGTGCGCCCCTTAGCATCGGGCGGCATGGGTTCGGTGTATCTGGCGACCGGACCAACCGGCGAGCGCGTGGCGATCAAGACGGTCGACAGTGGTTCTGCATCACATTTGGTCGGCCTCAGGCATGAAATTCGGGCGCTTCTGGCGCTGGACCACCCGTCGATTGTTCGGATTGTAGGCCACGGCCTTTACGAGGCCATGCCGTGGTTTGCGATGGAGTACATCGACGGCCTTCCGTTACGTGACCATTTCACGTCGTCCCACGAAACCAAGCTGCTGGACGAGGACATCGAAACCTTGGTCCACGCCGAAACCTTGGCAGCCGTTACGTACCGAGACGCTAAAGGCGCGTGGCGTTCCAGTCTGTTGCCGCCCGACGAACAACGAATATTATTATTGCAGATGGCCAAAGTGCTTCGAGGTCTGGGGCATCTGCACGCCGCCGGCCTGGTACACCGCGACTTAAAGCCCGAAAATATCGTCGTGCGACAACGCAGCCAGGACCCCGTCATCGTGGATTTTGGGATCGCCACTCAGTCGGCAGGGTCGGCCCGAGAACGCCTCAGCCGAGTCGCGAATATTGCCGGCACACCCGCCTATATGGCACCTGAACAAACCATCGGCCTCTGGTTGGACGCGCGTGCTGACCTCTATTCAGTCGGCTGCATGATCTACGAGATCCTGAGCGGTAGGCCACCTTTTGTGGCGGATTCATTTGTTCAATATGCCGCCGCGCACGTCTACTCGACGGTGCCACCGCTGCCCGCTTCCGTCTCGGTGGACCTCGCGAATCTGGTCTACCGCCTTTTGGAAAAAGCCCCCGAAGACAGGCCCGGATATGGGCACGATGTGGCCCGGGAGATTGAGAGAATTCTTGGCGCCGAGCGTTCGGACGATGCGCCACCGGTGTACCTTTGTCGCCCCGAACTCGTCGGTCGTGAACAACCACTAAAAGAGTGTAAACGTGTGATCACGGCACTGCGTAAGGGTCAAGGCGGACTCACGCTGATTACGGGTCCACGAGGCATCGGAAAGACTCGTTTTGCCATCGAACTTTCGTCGATGGTCGAGTCCCTTCGCGACGTCGAATGCGTGTTGGTCGCGCATAACCCGAACCTAGGAGACTCCGAGGGCCAGAACCCGTTCACCTCCGTCTTGTCTGAAATTGCGGACAGATGCCGTGAGCTTGGTCCAGAATTCACACGCGTGGCTTTTGAAGGTCGAGTCGCCGTGTTGGCCAAGGTCCATCCACCGATCTTGGATTTACCTGGGATGGAGGACGTCGTTCCTGCCCCTGATTTACCCATGGTTTCCGAGGCGATGCTACGAACTCAGGCGTTCTTGGAACTGATGCAGCGGGTGTTTTCGGGGCGGCCAGTGGCCTTGATTCTGGACGAATTTGATCCACGGTACCTGAGGTATCTTCAGATGGTGCGCGCGGAACAAAATACACGCCCTACGCCGCTCTGGATCTTCATGACCGTCGGTTCCGACCTTCGACTTGTGGTCGATGGTTTTGCGCGTCATCAGATCCTGACTCTTGAGCCTTTGAACCACGACCTCACACAACATTTGGTGCGACGGGCACTGGGCTTAAAAGTGCTGCCTGAAGCCTTGGCGGGACTCGTCTATGACCGTTCGGGCGGAAATCCAGCGTTGGCGATGGAGTTGCTGCGCAGTGCAGTCGAACACGGGTACCTCGAACGCAACGCACAAGGAAAATGGCTGCTTTCAACAAGGAAAGACGCGCCAGAGCTTCCTCAAGACACGGATGCTGGGCGCTTGATGCTCAACCGAATCGAAACATTTCCATCTGCGAGCCAATCGCTGATTCATTACCTGGCCTTCGCGAATCACCCGCTCAACATCCCGCTGATCGAGCGACTGCTTGGGGACACGGGGGCGTTGGATGAGGCCATCGCACCGTTGATCGGTTGCAATGCCGTGGAGTTTCGGCCCAACGAGGTACGCATTCAGGGAAATCAGCTGCAAAAAGCCGTGCACCAGCGGCTATCACAAACCATGCGCCGTCAAGTCCACTCCGACCTTGCGCGGGAGCTACGACGCGAACCGGTCGTCGATCTGCAAGTCGTCGCAATTCATCACCGCGAGGCCGGCGAAAACGAATTGGCGCAATCTGCCTTCTTAGTTGCCGCACATGCAGCCCGCCGCCGTGGCGACGTGGCCACGCAATGGCAGAATTTGCGCGCGTATCTAGACACCAAGCCACCCGCGTCCGACGACCTGTTTACCGCCTATCTCGACTTCCTCGCGCACTCACAACGGTTGGCCAGAACGCAAGAGATCCGGGCGCTCTCCGAGGAAGCGCTTGCAAAAGCGCAGGCTGCCGGAAGAATCGATATTTGCGCGCGTATCATGACGTTTCAAGCCAGCCAGTTGGGCTCGTCAAACATCGAAGCCTCCATCCAATTGATGACTCAAGCGTTGAAATTGGTGGAATCCATTCGTGACGATGACATGCGCTGCCGTGTTCTGGTTTCCTATGGCCATTTCTTGCTCGTGGCCGGCCGCGGTGCGCAAGCCGAACCCATTTTCCGTGAGGCTCGTCTTCTTGCATCAAGCCTTGATCAAGGCCAAGCGACAGCCTCGGCTGCGATGAACCATGCCGCAGCACTCCTGACGATGTCTCGCTATGAAGAGGCTGTTGAAGGGCTTTTGGACGCTCTGAAAATCTGTCAAAAAAACGACTTGGACGAACTTGAAGCCTATGTTTTGGGCAACCTGAGTATTATTTATCGTGAGCACATCGAGAACCTACCCGAGGCCCTCCGATTGGTTCGTGAGGCTGTGGCACTGCACGCAGCGTGCTTCGATTTACCGGGTGAGGCGCATGCCTCGATGTACGAAGCCGGCACGCTGGTGATGATGCGTGACTTCGACGAAGCCGTCGAAACGGCGGAAAGGGCGATGAAGCTCAACATCGTCGCCGAAACTGGCGACGCGACCCTCTTAAAAGCTCAGACGGTACTCGGCATGGCGTTGGCCGGTGTTGGGCGAATCGAAGAAGCGCGAACGGTCTTTTGGGAAGGTCGAACCCATGGCGGACCTAATCAGGAACGTCTTTATCTTGCGCTCGAAGCTGGAGCTATGGAGCGACGACTTGGGGACTTGGACGCGGCACAAGAATGGTTGGCTTGGGGCGCTCAGAATGATGACGAGTGGACACTCGATGACCAGACCCTGATTCTTGCAGCGAGAGCCCATCTAGCGCTGGCACATCGAGAAGCCCCAATTTGGCCTCCGCCTCATGCGGTGAAGCCGGCGCGAAGGGTTCGTGGAGTGGAACGAGCGATTCAATCGCAAGACGAGCTTTGGTTTGGCGAAACGCCGGCAGATGCATGGGACGCCATGCCAAGTCTGGCTCCAGAGTCTGCATAAACGCTCGAGTCACCAGCCGTCTTTGTCGTCGTCGTTCGCGTCCTGACCAAAAACGATGTCCTGGTCGACCGTAATCGGTGGCCGCATCGGAGGAGCGACTCGTTCCTGAACCGCGACAGGCTCGACTGACCCGACTGGCTCGGTGAGTCCGCTTGCAGCCGGACGCGCATCCATCGAAGACCGCATCCATCGATCCATGTCGGGCGAAATCTCAGCATAGACCGTGTACTCAAGGGCCCGCGAAAACGACAATGCGAACGCGCCGAACAACCCGAAAATCACAGCCATCCCGACATTGAACAGAAGAGAGCCAGATGCAGACTCGACCGTCACGCTGCTAAACAAAGCAAAAAGTAAGCCCCCGAATATCGGAATCGCGAGAAGGATGGATGCCACGCCCACGATGAGGAGAAGAATGAAAATATCGAGCCGATGCCCCTCGGTTTTCGACCAGCTTTGGCGCAACGAGTCGAGGACTGTAGCGTCTTCCTTAAAAATTGTGATCTGCGTCAAGTAAAGCCCAGTCATCGCAAATAAACCCGGAATTAGGCAGAACGCACTGCCAATGCTCACGATTATATTGACCAAAAAAGTCGCGATCGAAATGGCGACCGTCAGTCCCATCAGACGCTCCGTCGACAACTCTATCTCGGTCCCATTCTCGCGATTATCAAAGGCTTGATACAAGACAACTGCACTGAAACCCGTGAAGACGGCTTGCGGGATCATCAACACAAATTGCAATATTTTTGGGTCCCCGCCTCGGCCTGCGATCTCCATACCGCCCCAAAATACCGGGATCATAACCACGGCAAAAAGTAATGTCTCCATCCAGACTTGGGCGGTTAAAGACAGAGCCTTTCCAATCGCAGGAAAAAATTTCACAGGCACTCCCATTGGGTCGGTTTGGATAACCCTATCTAGCGCCCCACCAACACGCAACGCAAACTCCCCCCAGAGCCAAGATTCAACTTTCGCCAAAAAATCGGGAAACACTCCCAATATTCGCGGGAACGCGGGCCTTCAAAACGTGCCTCTGAACAATCATTCCATCTAATCGTCCAAAACAGTTCTCGACGCGGCTTCCCGCAAGCGGTCCTTTTTGCTGGGCCGCTTTCCTTTGACAGGCGCCCCGCCCTTTTGCCTTCGCGGCGCATCGCCGGTCAGTTCGAACCCCTCGACCACTTCGCGCTCTAATTCGATTCCTGCGCGTTTTTCGATCAAAGCAAAATGGTCGGCGGTTTCGTGGTCGATAAAAGAAATCGCGACCCCGACTTGTCCAGCCCGACCCGTACGACCGATGCGATGCACATAATCATTGGGGGAGCGCGGCAGGTCGAAATTCACGACACAAGACAGCTTGTCGATGTCGATGCCTCGAGCCGCCACGTCCGTCGCTACAAGGATCTTGTAGGTCTGGCGTTTAAAGCCGTTCAACGCCTCGATGCGCTCGTCTTGCTCCAAATCCCCATGGAAGTCCGCCGCCGAAAACCCAGCCTGTACGAGCTTATGGGCGAGGTTTCGGGCCTTCACCTTGGTCGCAACAAAAACCAGCACCTGGTTCCAGTCTTCTGTGCCTAAAAGATGCTGCAAAAGCCCACGACGTTTATCCGCGTCGACTTCAAAAACTCGCTGGGCAATTTTGTCGACGGTGGGCTCGGCGCCTTCGACCTCGACCCTCACAGGGTCTTTCAGAAACCGCGCGCTCAAGGCTTGAACTTTCGCCGGAAAAGTCGCCGAAAAAAGCAGGTTCTGTCGTTTTTCTGGAAGCAATTTCAGCAACGAGTCGAGCTCTTCGGCAAATCCCAAGTCCAACAATTTGTCGGCCTCGTCCAGGACCAAGGTCTGGACTTCGCTCAGCCGAATTTGGCCGCGGTCGACCAGGTCCAATAGACGTCCTGGCGTGGCCACCACGACCTCGACGCCGCGGCGCAGCGCCGCGATCTGACTCTCCAGGTCCTCGCCGCCGATGATCGAAACCACACCGATTTTGAGTGGAGAATTTTTGGCGTAATTCTTAAACGCAGCAGCGACCTGCAGGGCGAGCTCGCGCGTGGGCGCGATGGCCAGGACCCGCACTGATGCAGCATTTTCTTTGGGCTGGCTCTGGTTGAGTTGCTGAATAATCGGCAACGCAAAAGCAGCCGTCTTGCCCGTGCCTGTTTGCGCAACACCGATCACATCCAAACCTTCCAGGATGCGGGGTATCGCCAGAGTCTGAATAGGCGTGGGCTCAAGGTAGGAAGCTGCCAAGAGTGTTTTCAGGAGGTAGTCGGGGAGACCGAGGGTATCAAACGACACGGAAGACCTTGAGTTCTGGTTGCCAAAAGGAAGCAACACGCCACGGCCTTATACACGAAACAAAAGCGTGTATCCGTTTCAAACTGTGTTGTGGACCGATGCGCTGTGATAGAAGGTCGCCGACGCAGCCGAGGTACGGCTTCGCGACCTGTGAACTCTAGAGTGAGAATCCCGATGGCGATGATCGGACAAACAAATCGACTGAAAATCAGCAGACTCTCAGAACACGGGGCGTACCTCGATGGAGGGGCGCTGGGCGACATTCTGCTGCCGAATAATTCGGTGCCCGACGGCGCAAAAGTCGGCCAGACGATCGAAGCCTTTATCTACCCAGACTTCTCGAATCGGCTGATCGCGACCACCGAAAAACCCTTCGCGGAAGTCGGTGAATGTGCGTTCCTAGAGGTCGTCGAGGTCAATGATATCGGGGCGTTCCTTGAATGGGGGCTCGACAAGAACCTCTTTGTTCCCTTCGGTGAACAGCAGCGCGAAATGACGCCCGGAAAAAGCTACGTCGTCTACGTTTATATCGACAATACGGGGCGAATCGCGGCGAGCACGAAGGTCAAGAAGTTCATGGGCAAGGTCTCCAACGACGTGAACGTGGGCGATGAAGTCACCCTCTTTGTAATTCGGTCGACAGAACTGGGCTGGGAATGTTCGGTCGACGACGAGTTTTTGGGCATGGTCTTCAACAACGACTCCCTGGGTCAGCTTGAGCCAGGCATCGAAATCGACGGCTACATCAAGGCGATCCGCGAAGGCGGCCTTGTCGACCTTTGCCTGCAACCCCCAAACATCACGAGCACCAGCCTGGGCGATCAAATCCTAGAAGAATTGCGACGCGGTGGCGGTGTCTCGACGCTGACCGACAAGAGCTCACCCGACGATATTTTCGAGAAATACGGCGTCAGCAAACGTGTCTACAAAGACGCCATTGGCGGACTCTATCGAAAACAACTGATCGAGCTGAGCCCCGGGCTCATTAAGCTCGTGAACAGCTAATTACTGATCATTTCGAACTCGCCGACCTGCCAAAGTGTTGTGGCAGTTTTGGGTCCGGCGAATATTTCAATCTGATGGCGCCCGGACGATAAACGGCACGTGATATTTTCTCCATTATCCGACACCGCACAGTCGGTTTTCTTGCCTGAATCAATATTGCGCGATGTGGCCAAAATATCGCGCTTACGGGGATTCTTAAGTTGAATTTTCCCCTCAATTCCAACGTTCGTCTGTGAACGCGTGGGTGAAATCAATTCAAGCCCCTGCTTGTGGAAGCCAGGACGCAACTTCGGTAAGCGCATCCATTCAGCATTGCTAACAGGCGGGGTCAATATCTGCAGGTCGTCGCGATCAGCAAGGTGGTCTGCAACGAAAACCTTCGGCGGGGTGAAAAGATAATCGGTCCGATATTCCTTTTTGAACGGCGCAGAAACGCCATCTCCTTCCCCTGCGTCCCAAGTGATATCCATCAAATACCAGCGCCCGCCGACGTTCACCGCATTCCAAGCGTGGCCCTCGCCGCCCACTTTGTCCGTTCGAGCCAAACCGACCACATAAAGAATTTCATCTCCCGTCACCTTGCCAGGAGCCTCGGCGAGCAACGCGTAGCCGGCGCAGACGGCGGTACCACGCTTAAAGACAACCTCCGCATCTTGCGATCCACCACCGGTGTTCGAGCTCAAATCGTAGGCGATGCGGTCGGCGATATAATCATGAATTGCCTTCACCCGTTGCAGTGGGTCCGTTTCGCGCGAAAGATAGGCCCCAACTGACTCGATACTGGTCTCGGCACTCGCGGGCATCCCGACCACCAACGGATGCAGCGTATTCGCGAGCGGCCATGAGGTTAAGCCCGACCTCAGCTCCGACTTCTTATCGTCAGGTTTTTTGGGTTCCGGAGGTTCTGGACGCTCTGGAGGTGCCACGGCCGCGTCTTGAATCGCTATCGCTTCAGTTCCCAACACAGATCCGTCCATCCCGGCATCGTGTTCCGGTGTCGGCTCGGGCATGTGTTCCGGGACCGTGTCCACGTCCGCAATGACTTTGCCATCAGCCAAAACGTCGTCTGATGGCGCGACCTCCACGATCTCCGCCTGCTCAATACGTCTTGGTTCGGGTTCAGTGTCATATTCGTTGTCGCTCACGGCGTCGTAGGACCACTGCAGATGCTCCGCTGAGGCGAATACGACTTTGCGGACATGGTCCACGATGGGGCTTGGTTCCACACCATCAAGAAACCAGTCGCCCCGCGCACTTACTGCCTGAAACCCCTTTCGCGGAAACACCCCAATCAACACGGAAAGAAAAAGTATATTTACGAATAAAGTGCGAAGAATCAGGCGGTCTGAGGTGGTCAACCACCGCTGTGGCGCCTCACCTTTGGCTGCCAAGACCCTCTCGTTTTTTCTCGAAAATCGATGGTGAGCCCACAACTCCCAAACCAAGGGAAGTCCGGGAAAAAGCGCCGCACCCGCGACGATGGCCAACCACCGAGGGCCATCCAAGAAGGTCGCGAGCGAACTTGCCACCCAGACGCTTAGAAGTGGCGTTGCGATGACCGCAACCCAAAATACGCTTCGAAATAAAAAACCCAAAACGTTCAAGGCGGTCCTTTTGAAACGTCAATCACCCTAGGCTGCCTAAGGTAAGCCCTTACTTGGGTTTGGCAAAGACTTGCCGAGCATTCAGCCGTGTAGGCCAAGCTGAGCAGCCAGACCGCTAACGCTTGCTGGGTCGATGCCTTCGGCACGTTTGCGATACTCCGCGGCGCGTTCCGCGTCCCTTCCGTCGAAGACAAGTGCAGCGGTGCTCAGGAACTCCACCGTGGCCCAATGCGTTTCCGTCGTCGGTTCCAAAACCTTGATGGCTTCGGGCTGATTACCATTGGCCAAGAGGGCCTGAGCCAATTTTGTGCGGGCCTCGTGTCCTGGGCGAAGCACGAAGTTCTGTCGCGCCAGCACCAACGCCCTTGGGTAATCGTGCGCCAGATAGAAATCGATGGCGTGACCGCTCGCCGCCGACGGCAATTTGGCGATATCTCGTTCGAATGCTGCCCTCGCCTGAGTGTAAGCACCCTCGGCCAATTCGCCCTGCCCAGAATCCGTATAAGCATCACCCAATGCGGCGTAGAATTCGCCATTCGGAACTCTCGAAATCACACTTTTGTACAGCTCGATGGCTCGAGCCGCCTCCCCCTTCAAAAGCGTGATTTCGGCCAGATGCTCCTCAATTAAATACCATCCAGAATAGGTCGAATTTGCCCGATCAACGAGCGCCAAAGCCGCGTCTAAATCACCGGCTTCAAGCTCAACCACACCCCGCTGCAAAATGGCCCACGCACGTTTTCCGGCATCTGTAGAGGACACCCTGGATTCAGCCAATTCATAGAGCGAACGGGCTTTCTCATAATTTCCTGTCTTCAAAAAATAGTTGGCCAAACGACCGGCCGAAGCCGTCGTCGGGTCGATTTTTTCTGCGTCTTCAAAATGGGCAAGTGCGCCCACTAAATCACCGCGATGAAACGCGATATCCCCACGAAGCCCAGCAATCGCCGCTTTTTCGGTATCCTTGAGCCAAATACGTTTTGCGTATTGGTCCAAGGACACCTCGGAGCGATCGATTTGATGCACCACCATATTGAATCCGGCGCTCGATAAAAACGGACCGGTACCCGGTTTCGCGCCTGCAAATGCCGCGTCTAGAGCCCGCCCTGCGGCAAGGTAGTCGTCGATATTTCCAGACAGCCGGGCCCGGGCAAGCCGCGCCTCAACAACGGTTTCGGCATCCATCCAGCTGCCAGTCTCGTCGAAACGACGCTGGTAAAACTCGGTGCTCGCCTGCAGTTTCGCCAGGGTCTCATCCACGTCCGTGGATTTCACCGCGGGCGCTTCAGCCGCAGGCAGCGTTGGCGAGATAACCACAGCAGGCTCCTGAGGGGCAGGATCCACGTGGGGAGCTTCGTTACAGCCGAACAAACCGAAAACAAATAGGGTGGCAAATCGTTTCATGAGATCCTCGTCGGGTTCAGAGCTGGTGTGGAGCGTGGAGGTAAGGGAAGCTCGTCAAGAAGGCACCCTCGACACCAAGGTCATTGGCGATGGGATTCACTCCAACAAGTGCCGTGGCCGACTGTCCTGGCACCGACAAATCCAGAAGAATGACCGCGAGCGTAATGTCCATCACAGGGTCGGACAGACGGCGTCCATTTGGAAAGCCAGCACCCGCCGTGGGGTCAATCTTGAGCGTATCGGGGAGAACCAATGGGGCAGCCTGCGCCACACACTCAGGAGTCGCGCCCGCCATCGAACATGGGGTGAGAAGCAATCCATTCAATTGTCCATCGAGTGCGCCATGCAAAAAGTTCAACGTCGCGATTATTTCGGAGACGTAGGTCCCTGAGACATCACCTGCAGGATTATCGTCGTTGTAGGCATTCTTGCTGGCAATCAAGGCCGTCGACACCCCTGGCATGCCCATTCGGTCAACCCGCGTATATGTGTTTGGAGCGTCGACACGGAAATGAAAATCCGTGGGTTGCCCCACGCAGAACATCGTCGGAACTTCACCCGCATGGCCACAATGCATCGCCGGATCTGCAGCCGCTGGTGCGCCAGCGTGGTAGATTCGGCATTGAACTGTATTGTAAGTCGCGTCGCCCGGCGTACCCGAGGTTTCAAACCCTGCACACGCGGTCATACAAGCGGCATCGGTGTCGTAGAGGGCGTTGTCCCCCGTGCAGGTGTTGGCCGAGAGCTGACAGTAGTTTTCGCAGAATGATCCACACATGCTGTCGCCTGAAGGACCTGCGTGACCGCAATGGTCCGCTGGCGTAGCCGCAGCGGGATCGCCCGCGTGATAAAGGCGACAGGCCACGGTATTCCCGCCCGTATCGCCCACCGTTCCGGCATCCCATGCCGCGATATTCTCGCAGTAATCGACGCATACTTCGCGACTCGCAAACTGCGCATTATCTCCGGTGCAGTTCGTTGTCACGGCATCGCAATACGAGTCGCACGTGGCCGCGACAGCGTTATTCGTCGAATTATTTGTCGCGTTGTTTGTGGAGTTATTCGTCGAATTATTTGTGGTGTTGTTGGTCGAATTATTCGTCGCATTATTTGTCGCGTTATTCGTGGCTGGAATGGTGACGGTTGGCTTTGAATCGTCATCGCCACATGCGGTCCAAGCCAGCGACGCTGCCAGAATCAGGTATGCTTTATTGTATTTCATGATTTTCCTCAGATACGTGACGTGGTCGCCCAGATGGACAAATTAGAACCGCCACCGATGGCAGCGGCGACGGGCACTTCGATGACCACAGCGGTCACATTTCGACCCATGAAAGAGTCTCGAGTGTTGTCGAAAGAAAGCGTTCCGGTTTGGAGCGTGTCCTGAAAACCCTGAAGGTCGAAAAAGAACGGGTCATCTCTGAGACCGGCCCAGACCTTGGCTGTCGTCCCCGTCAGCGGGGTTTCTACCGCACCTGAAATCGGTCCGGCTTCGCCAGGAAGGCCGACGACTTGCAGGCCCCAATCCCCAAGGTCATTCTGCCCAAAACGAACCCAGATGATGGTGTTTGCGACGTTATCGCCGGTGTTGTCGATATGAATGCCGTACAAGACGTCGGCATCATACGCGCCACTTTGGTCGGCGACTGGCATCGCCGGCCCACCGAACGTGAGCACCATCTTGAGTGTCTGTGCGTCTGCGGAATGCCAGGCGTAAAGGTCGGCGATGTCAGCAGCGTCAAGGTTTCCACCAATTCGTGCAGGTGGATCATTATGGTCTGCTGCCACGGCTCCACCGAGCCAGGTCGCAGAGGCAGCCGCAAGCGCGACGCCGGTCAGCACTAATTTAACAGTTCGTTTCATCGTGTCTCCTTCAATTGATTTGGGGCAAACGCCCATGAGCGTCGCCAGAAAGCACAAGGGGTACGTGCGAGACTGCGATTCGGATCACGGCTTTTTCATTTTATTTTTTGGTGATCCAAATTCATTTCCGGCTCGTACCGTGATTGACGACAAGAACGACTCGCCCCCCGAGATTGCAGAACAGAATGCTACCCTCCTTATCTCGACATGGACCTAGACACGTTGACTGGCATCAGGTTAGCTACCGTCGAAGACGCGGACGCGAAATTTGCGAGAATCGATTGAACGACACCAGGACGGACATTGAGTTGACGATGGCGATCTCCACCGGAGACCGAGATGCTCTTGGTGAGGTGTACCGGCGCTACACGACCGCTATGCACGCAGTTGGCAGAAATTTTCGCCTTCGCAATGAAGAACTCGGCGACGTGGTCCACGACGTGTTCCTTGAGCTGTGGCAAAAGGCCCACGAATTCGACCCGGAACGAGGCTCGCTTTTGACCTGGCTCGCCGTGCGTCTGCGTTCGCGATGCATCGACCGAATTCGAAAAGAAGACCGACGCTCAGATCTTTTGATCCAGAATCCAGACACCATGCTCCCACGGAAGATGACTCCGCCGGGAACTGCCACGGTCCAACGCAACCGCCTGCGACAGGCGGTTCAAGACTTAGATGAGGACCTGCGCGAAATCACCAAGCTGGCCTACTACGATGGCGCATCCACAAGCGAAATAGCGACGCACCTCAACCTTCCGCAGGGCACGGTTAAATCTCGAATGCGACGGGCACGTGAAATCTTGTACGCAGCAATGACGGACACGCTTTGAACCATATCGACGATATATTACACGACTGGTTCGTGGGATCGCTCGACGAGGCAGAGATGGCCGAGGTCGAGTCGCATCTGGCAGGCTGTGCAGAATGCCGACAAGCGCTCGATCACCATCTTGCGCTCTTTGCCGCACTCGACAAACAACCCGCAGAAGACGGCCTCGATCGACTGATGGCAGCCGCCACGACTCTTAATCGATTTGAACGTTTCACCGATGCGATTGCCTCAATTTCAGACGTCGCTCGAGGAATCGCTACAGATTGGCTTGCGCGCATGGATGAAGCAGCCAGTTGGACCGACACTGCGATGGAAGGCCTGCACCTCTTTCATGTCGACGGCGGTCCTGCGGTTGAGGGAGCCATCTTCGGATTTGTGCGGCTTGAACCAGGTATGCTCTTCCCCGAACACACCCATCTTGGCGAAGAGCGTATTTTTGTGATTCAGGGCGGCCTGCTTGATGAAAACGGCGTCGTGCACGGCCCCGGGTCGCTTGTCGAACGCGTCGCAGGAAGCACTCATGAAGTGTCGGCTGCACCTGGAGTCCCGCTCATCTACCTGAATATTGTCCACGAAGGTTTAGAGCTTTTCGGCATGCGATTTGGTCCGGCCGAGTTCTAAACGTTTCTGCCCAACCAGCGGGGCCGCTGCTCCCATGCTCCGACTTATTCGATTGACGAAGCCCGTGTTTACCCCTCGGTGAACCGGCCCGATTCGACGATTACTTTCGGAGATTAATTCTTAAAAATTAACACGATGCGCGTCCTTAAGATTTGACCAAATCCCATGCGTGTAGAAATTCAACCCGCGCGGGTAACCGCGATTGGAACACACAGCGATTGCTGGAAGGGGGTCGTCATGACATTCGAAGAAATCCACAATGAGCTTTTTGGGCAACACAACGAGATCCGAGATCTTTTGGGGAGAATTCGGAGTTCGGATGCGGCCGAGTATGGAACGCATCTGACACAATTGCGGGACCTCTTGGTGATTCACAATAAGCGCGAAGATGAACTTTTAGGGGGAATTCTACCCAATATTGACGCTTGGGGTGAGGTGCGAGCCTTACACATGAACGAGGACCATCAGGCAGAGCACCGGTCAATCTTGGAATACGTGTCCGCGCTCGCCGTGACAGCAGACGCCGCTGACATCGAAAAACTCATCGACCAGCTGCTCGAGCATCTTGAAGATGAAGAAAAAACCTACATGAACGCCAAAGTGCTTCGCGATGACATCATCTCCATCGGTCACTCAGGCGGTTAAGCAGCAGCGCGGTCACGTCGTGGCCAGTATTGCTCGCAAATCCCCCTCGACTGCCAGTCTGAGACTGCCAAAGACTTCATAATTTGGAAGTCCCGACGGCCGACTGGCTTTCGCGAATCACACCTGTCAATCAAGTCATAATATTCACACTAATCACTCAATTCGCATCATGGCGAATTATTTTCGTTTCAGCCCAAATGGCGAAAATATTTCCACCAACATCAAAATCCAAGGGAGCCAAATTCCAACCAGAGCATAATTAAAACAACTCGATAGGAAATCCGGTCCAGTATGGCACGTACCTTGAAATGCCTATCCCGACCGAAGGACGCAAATGGCGCTCCAAAGAATTGATGTAAAAGAAATAGGAGAGGGACATGAAGTCTAGTTACTTGAAGAAAATAGTCGCGATTGGTTTGATTGGAAGCGTTGGAGCATGGGGTTGTGGCGATGATTCGCAGGACACCACGCCGGACGAACTCAACCCAAACAACACCACAAATAATGCAACCAACAACGCGACAAATAATACGACCAATAACGGAACGAATAACGGAATTCATGGAACAAATAACACTTCCAATAACGGCTCCAATAATGGGTCCAATAACGGCTCCAATAACGGCTCCAATAACGGCACCAATAACATGACCAGTGGGGAGCCGGACCCCAACAGCGTCACGCTGCCGGACCCAAGCCAGTTCGATTATTCTGCCGAGGCTATATTCACAATCGACGGTGTCATCGGCGGATACGACGGTGCGCAGGACGGTGACGACCCAGGCTCCATCGTATGCCGTCAAGGTTGTGAGGCGCTCGAATACACGGACGGTTCGGTCACCATGAAGCCCATCGATACTGGGTTTGGTTTCACCGTCAAAGACTTCATTGGCGCCGAGAAAAAGGCCAAAGACGGTGTTTTTGACGACGGTTGGGTCGGAACGATCACCGACGACGAGGGCAACCCGATCGGGCTCGCCGTATCCGACAAGGACACCATCACGTTCAAGACAGGCCCAGGCCTCGGCGCATGGTGTGCGGGCGTGGGCGCGTCACCGGTGAAGTGCATTGCCGAGCATTATGTGGTCGCAGAACACGCGTTGACCTGTCACGAGTCGATTCCGTATCACTACTACGACTGGTTGACTGGTCAGCCGACCGCCGACTACACCGATTGTCCACCGCTGAGCGACAACTTCGACCGACCGTTGAGTGAACTCACCACCTACGAGTACGACATCGTTGGTCAGGCTAAAACAGACAGCTACGCGTTGCGCCTCGGAGACCATCCGGGCGAAGTGAAAATGGTCTGGGGTGACACAGACAAACGCCCCACGGATATTCGGTTCCAAACATCGATTGCGCTGCCTGCCGAATTCAAAACCGGTGGACCGTTCAACATCACCCGCGCTGAACTCGCGGTCGTTCACACAATCACCAATAACCCCAACGACCAGATCCGCCCCGAGGACGAGTCGAACGAAGGCGCGAGTGGAGTCCTGCCAGGTTATACCGTCGATAGCGAAGGACGCTGGCTCTCCTCACGAGACTGCATCGAGGGCGACGGTGACGTGATTCCTGCGGGAACGGTCCTCCGTAACCCAAGCTTCGCCGACCCCAACCACTTCATGGAGGATATTCGAGGCGGGTTCACCAATGCTTGGTACACCTCGACCGACCGAAACCCCTTTGTTTGGGACGGAACCAACGGCCCACGCTGGCGCCTGAAGTCCCCCAAAATGGGACAAGACCTGCCTGAGCTCGAAATCCCAAGCGAGCCTTGCACTCCTTACCCGCTCAAGAAGGACCAGATTAAATACGAGAAGGGCGCGATTACGGTCACGCATATCAACCTGCTCGACCCAGAAGACGGAGTGATTCTCTTCCCAACCAGCGACAAGCTCACCCAGGCCGATCCCGCCGTCCTCCGCGACGGATCGACCGACATCACGCTCGAGGGCGCCAAACTCACGGACGACCTTGACGTCGTGATTTACATCAAGGGCGACAAGAAACCGGCTCGAATCTACAAGGCTGTTCTTTACCTTGATTACGAACCTGCCAATTGAGCGTCTGAATGAAGTACATCTCAAGCATATGTGCAGCCGCCACACTCGTGGCGGCTTTTTCTTTTTCGTGCTCAGACGATTCTACGGACTCGATCTCGGACGAAGAGCTACGCCAACGGGTTATCGAATATCTTGAACCTCAGCCAAAGACCTCGATCCGTTTAGAAGTCGATCACGTGGCCGGATTGGCGCCAAACCAAGACGTCATCGATGGTCTAACCGCAAGATTGGGGTTTCTGGCTAAACCCATCACGGTCGACCTCCAAGCCTCGCTGAGTTCCTCGGACGATGGCGGCTGGAGCTTCGCAGAACTCGAAGCGCTCGAGGCTAAGAGCTACAACGGTCCGTCCCAGGCAAACGAAGCTGTGATTCATGTGATGTTCGTCGACGGTCATTACGCCCAAAGCGCGACCAGCAACGACGTCTTGGGAGTCGCCTGGGCCAATCGAAATGTCGTCCTCTTCGCCGACACCCTGAAAAACACCTGCACCCCAGACAGCAGCGACGACCTGAAACGGCGTGGTCTGGTCGAGAAGGCCTGCAACGCCACAGTGATTGGCACCTGGCTGCACGAGTTAGGGCACGTCATCGGCTTAGTGAATGACGGATTGGATATGGTCGAAAATCACGAAGACCCCGACCACCCCAAACACGATGCAGACCCAAGCAGCATCATGTATTGGCAATTCGATGTGGCCGGTATCTTCGACCAGGTGAAGGGAAAAGTCCTTGCGGACGAAGACCCGGTCCCGTCGTTCAGCGCAGCCTGTCTGGCCGATATCGAGGTCGTTCAATCAAATCCATAATCAGAAGCGACTCCATTTTGCGTGTGTTAGACTCGGGGCTCAACACACCCGCAGGGAACGCCCATGCTTTGGACCATGATTGGAATTCTGACTCTGCTCCTGATTTTCGGGCTCGGCGCGCACGCCTTGTACCTGAGGCAAGGGCAGCGATTACGATGGTTTCTGGGGCTCATGGGCGGTTGGGGCGCCAATGCAGCGGCTGGAGCGATGGTGTTCGCTCAGGTTTATCGCGGTGATATCGACATCGAAGACTACTGGGTCTGGAAACCACTCTTGGTGGGATCTTCTATCGTGTTCATGTGTTTGATCGCGGCTTGTTTCTACGTCGTTCGACACGTTTCATCGGAGCAAGCCGCGATAATGCGATGGAAAAACCGCATGCTCCTGAAAACAGGACTGAGCGGATTTCTATTGGGCACGGGCTCGATTCTATGGCTGTGGATCTGGTTGGAATGAAATCCCCCTGCTTGACTCGGCCTCTCCAAGTTGGCACCTTCGCGCCCTCACGAAAATCCACGAACTAAAATCCTTGGGGGGTCACCTGTGACTGAATCACCAGAAGTAGAATTTTTTGACGCCAGCGACGATCCTCAGGATTCCGACGATTCCGGCGACATGTGGGGAGAACATCGACCTCCACAAGAAACCAGTTTTCTGAAAGCCACGATTTTCGGACTTTTTGCCTCGCTTGCCATGGCTGGAATCTGGGCCGTGATCGTTGGTGTTACAGGGTTCGAAATCGGATACCTGGCAGTCGGCGTAGGAGGCTTGACGGGATTTGCCGTCGCATTCGGCGCGGGACTACCCGACAACCGCACGGGCATACTGGCAGTGGGATTGGCGGTACTCGGCTTGATCGTAGCCAAAGTATTGATCGTTGCCTTATTTTTGCCAGTTCAGGTCGCAACCGAACTCGCGAAAGACCCCGAAGTCATGGGAACTCTGCTGTACACAGCCGAGTTCGAAAAGGGCACCATCGCCCCGGAAACTGCCGATTGGTACGAGGGCGCCCATGACGGCGAAGTGCCGCCCGACGAGATCACACATAAGTTGAGTGTGCTTGCTGCTGAACTCAAGCAGCAGGCTGAACGAATGTCGGTCGAAGAACGAGAGGCCATCGCGACACCCTACGCCGAGGCATTGGTGGCCGACGCCCCGATTCAGGACAGATTCGATTTCTCTTTTTACGACCTTTTATGGATCGGCCTGGCGGTCGGTGCAGCCATGAAAACAGGCACGGGCGGCGAGCTGATTTCGGACCGCTGAACTGGCTTTCAAGCGACGTGCAAAGCCGACCGACCTGCCCTTCTGTACGCCTTGTAGAGCGGTTCAAGGACCGCGAACGCCTGCGGAATCCATCCCAAAAGCACGAACCAAAGCAAAAAGCTGGCTACAAAATAAAAAAGGCCTCTCGCAGGTTCGCGATTATAGATCTGACCAAGTCCAGGCCATATGAGGCTGAGGCCAGCGGTCAGTAGCGGACTGCCTGCCCACGGAGATCTTGGCTCGCCCACCAGCTCCACGAGCCAGGTTTTCTTGGGCTTCGCTTCCATGCATGAACCCGGTTTTTCGTCGTCCATATAAAACCTTCCCAAACTGCAACCAACCGGCAACTCGGGTTACCATGTGTGGTCAATTGTACCCGAGACCGACCCTCACCACCGCCAATTAAATCGCAGTTTTTCGTGTTTTTTCTGAATAAAACCGCCGCAAGAACCATCTGTCGGTTCCGGCACGCACATTGCTCTGTTTTCGCACGCCTGATTTTTTTGGAGATTCGATGTCGCTCAAGATCCACTGGACACTCGCCGCCTGCCTAACCCTCGCCGCTTGCGGCGAAGATGCGCCTGAAACGAACGAAGTCCCCACCTGCTCCGGCGCAAAATGCGACGTGATCGGCGAAGACGACCGACGCGAAGAGTTCCAAGGCGATATCACTGACAAATTGCGTGAAACCGGACGCTCGACGGCGATGATCGTCGCGAACGACTCAATGCTTCCCGACGGCGACTTCATTGGCTTCAACACGCAGACCTTGGCTGACACGTACATGCTGTGTCCTGGTGAGCCCTTTGAAGACCAACCGGTCACCGGATTCTGCTCGGCTTGGCTGGTGGCTCCCGACACGATCATGACCAATGGCCACTGCATCCCAAGTCAGCAGGCATGCGACACAAGTTCCTTCGTATTCGACTACGCCATCAGCGCAGAAGGCCAACCGATCACCTCGGTGCCTGCGAGCAATGTTTACGGGTGTGACCGCATCGTCGCTTGGGACTACACAAGCGATTGTGACATCGATTTTGCGGTCATTAAGCTCGACCGAAAAGTCGAAGACCGAGAACCCCTTTATGTTCGTCCTTCGAGCGACGAACTCGACGCAGACAATCTGGTCATCATCGGTCATCCCTTCGGATTGCCCCGCAAATACGCTTTAAACGGTCACGTCATTTCAGAAGGCTCAAATGCCTTCACGACAACCCACGACATCATCGGTGGGAACTCGGGCTCGGGCGTTTTTGATGCTCTCACGGGCGAAGTCCAAGGCCTGGTGACTTGCGGCGGCTCCAACTTCACCTGGCAGTACTATAACGAAGGCTGGAGTCTGGACCGAAAGACCGGAAAAACCTGCGACACGTCGTGTGACGAAGAAGGCCAATACACGGACGGTACGTGGGACGGCGAGTGCGCCGAAGGGTCTCGTCGACGCTGCGTATGTGATGAGACTGGAACCCAATTGGTCTGGGAAAAACGAACCTGCCTGCCCTTCGAAAACCAGACCGAAGGTCAGTGCTCAACCGAAAACCAGTATTCGCAATTCACCTGTGAAACCGCCCCTTGGCTTTGCCCAACACCGGTGATCCAACACACCCGGCATTTTGCGCATTATACCGAGCCATGGAACGTCTACGAAAACGCAGAGGCGACCATCATTGCTGCAGGCGCAACGACAACGGAAAACCTCGAAATCACCGACGCCGGAGTGGCGCAAGCCATCACAGTTTCTTTCGATTTTATTGGCCAAGAAATTCCCGAAGAATTCCCATGGGCCGAATTAATCAGCGATTTGAATGTGACGCTCACCCACGGCGAGCAGTCGTTTACATTGGTTGCAAATGGCGAAGCTGTTTCGGGAACGGCCTACCCCGTGAATACTTCCCCCGGCGGCGCGACGGCATTTCAGGTCCCATTCATTTTGCGAAATGCCCAGCTCAAGGATATTGCGGGCACCTGGACCCTCGAGATCACGAATAACGGTGGCGTCGACCACACGCTTCATCGCTGGAGCGTGCAAGCAGTCGCCAAGCCTGCATCGCAGATCACCGACTCCGGCTTGCTTCCCTGCACAGAAAATTGCGTAGCGGCGTTTGTAGCCGGTCCTGAGCCCTTTGTTGAGATTTTCGAGGGTGACGGCGTCCCCATCGACACAGACTTCGTTACGGGCACGCTCACGCAGGGATGGGAGACCGAAATCCTGGACGAATCCGGTCAGAACTACGAAGTCACAAAAACCCGTCGTGCACAGACGATGTCTCTGAAAACCGGCGAATTTGCGATGGTGAAGGATTTCGGCAAAGACATCGGCGGACAGAACCTCACGATCGACTACCGCTACGACGGTGACGGCTGGTTCCAAGTTTACGCGGACGACCATCTGCTGCTGGCGCAGCAAGGGTTTGCTCAGTCGACCGACGTCGTGAATATCCCCATCAACGCACGCAAAATTCGAATCGTTTTGGGAGCCACAAACGACTCCCAATTTCACGAAGCGACCATTTACAAAATGGAACTAAACGCTGCTCCACCCGCCCTATATGCCTGCACGACCAACGCGGATTGCCCGGCCGAGACACCCGTTTGCGATGCGAATGGGGCCTGCCAATAAATCCTCTCCGCATTGCGACGTTTCGGGTTATCAGGCTGCAGGACGATGTGATGGGTGCAGGGGCCTTCGAGTCTGCGGGCGTCAAGGAATCAGCACAAGCTTACCGATCGTCTTACCGGACTCGATGTCCGCATGGGCGCGGGCAACGTCGGCCAGTGGGTACTCCGTGACCGTCGGGGCCACCACCGAGCCATCGGAAACCCATCGTTCAAGATCGGCGATGAAGAGTTCGAGAAGGTCCGTTCGGTCAAAAAGAAAACTCAAATTGAACGCCAAAATCGACTTGGAATCGTTCGTTAAATCGAGGGGATTAAAGCGCGGCGTTTTCAGCCAACCCAACGCTAGTTTGGGCCATTTCACCTTGCCCCCTTCTTTGGGCATCATCGTGGCAAATCCGTAGACGACGAGTTTTCCGGCAGGTCGTAGATTTTTGTACGAATTGCCCAGTGTCTCTACGCCATTGGCGTCGCAAATCACATCGTAACCCTCGGGTGCAAAACGTTTTGCCTCGGCCCAAAGATCCTGTTTGGATTTGTCGATCACGAGATCGCAGCCAAGCGCTTTGGCTGCGGCGACTTTATGACTTGAGCCGACCACGCCGACCACCTCGCATCCCAAAACCTTGCCCAGTTGCACCAACGATGACCCCACCCCGCCTGCTGCGGAATGAATCAGCATCTTGGCGCCTGGACGTGGATGCGCGAGCTCCAAGAGCGCAAACCACGCCGTCATCAATACTGCAGGCATCGCTGCAGCTTCCGAAAAACTCAGGTTCTTTGGTTTTCGATAGATGTATCTGCGACCAGTCACCACATGCGACGCATACCCGCCAAAAAGTGTCAGGCCGACGACCTCGTCTCCGAGCTCCAAATCTTTCACATTTTTACCAAGGCCGATGACGACGCCCGAAACCTCGAAACCTGGCGTAATTGGCCAGCCAATCAGTTCGATCCCGGATTGGTACAGCCCCATGCGAACGATGACATCGGCGTAGTTCACGCCTGTCGCCTTCACATCGATCAACACCTCGTCTGGCCCCGGCTTAGGAATCGGAAATTCTTGGAGTTCCAGCCGTTCATATCCGCCGGGTTTTTGAATCACGATTTTCCGCATTTTTGTTTTTTCAGCACTCATCCCATCCACCTCTTTCATTTTCATTCATTTAAATTGTTCAACTATTATTCACTTTAATCTTCAACGATCTGTTCAGGCCTCGTCGCTAAACTCCTGTGTTGTGTATCGAAAGACCTTCATATCCTCGGGCCAAGTGCCAGCCGTCAGACCGGCTTTTTCCCATAAATGCATTAAAAAAACTTCGGGTTCTGGCACGTTTTTCCATACCGAAGGCAACAGAGTTCCACGATGACGGCCCGCCTCAATCATCAGTCCATCGACTCCCGGTCGAACGGCCTGTTTCATTTCCGAAAATGACGAAACAGGCATTCGCTCCAACGGCGAAAGGACCGACGCGTGCAACCCAACATCAGGCAGTTGGCTCGCCTGCAATCGGGGAAAACGAGGATCAGCCGCGGCCGCATTGTAGGCGTTATGGGCGACATCATCGACGAGCCTGCGACGCGTCTCAAGACTGCCCAGACAACCGTTCAGCCGGCCATTCACGTAAACCGTCACAAAACTGGCTCCGCCGAGGTCTCCAAGACTCGCTGCACTCCGGGCCGCGGCATCGCAGACGATCGCTTCGGGTTCGCCACGGGCCGCACCCTCGACCGCCAAACGGGCGACCTTCAACAGAAGTTTTTCTTCGGTCTCGCTGAGTGTTCTGGTGCCCTTGGTATCACTCATGAGGTCTCCTCATAAAATGCGTAGGCTCCATAACCCACGACTTGGTCCTGGCTTCCAGCGGTGTCGCCTGAAGAGCGAAGGTCCAGTATCTTGGCGCTCATGCGCTTTTTCCGCGCCACCCTAAGCAATCCGCGCACAGGCACTGCGCCACAGGCTCCATCGCTTATCACCCCATCAGGGTCCAATTCGACGATGGCCTGCGAAGTATTCTGGTCCATGACTTTGGCCACGTCGTAGGCATGGAAATGACTCAGGTCAGATGAAATCACGATCCGAGTCTCGGCTCCGCCCCAGAGGGCCTCCAGAATCGACTCCACCGTGTTTTCTGCGTCGTGGCCTACCAGTAGCGGAACGATCCTCGCCCGGGGAAACACGCGCTGAATGAAGGGCAAATGAACTTCCAGACTGTGTTCGCCCGAATGTGAACCGTCGTATTCGATGACACCAGGGATATTCAGAACGCGATCCATCGCGCCGGGCTCGACAATCACGTCTCCCATTGGCGTACTAAAGTGCGTGAACGCACAGGCGGCTACGCCTCTAAAAGAGACACAGTGCGCGGGTCCTAAAAGAATCACTCGTGTAACGGAGTTTGGCTCCAATCCGTCAAACGCCCGATACGCCGACCCGGCAATGGGACCCGAAAAAACATAGCCAGCGTGAGGCCCGATAATCGCTTTTGCGCGGCCAGTTACCGGTTTTGCGTCGTTCAAAAAACCGTCAACCGTCCTGGAAAGGTCGTCTGGGTCCGATGGATAAAACTGCCCCGCGACCGCAGCCTGCCTCATGCTCCGCATTTCACTAAAAATGGCCATCTGGTCTTTCTCCTACATGTGCCTACCTATTAAGGTGAGAACATCGGCACGCACAATGGGGAACAAAGCCATGAAAGACGAAATCATCAGTCTCGACGACCCATCGGTGGTTCCGACAAAATACTGGAGTCGTTTGGCAGACGGCAGAATCCAATGCGACGTATGCCCGCGCGAATGCAAATTACAAGAGGGCCAACGCGGCTACTGTTTTGTAAGAGCTCGAAAAGACGACCAAATCGTGTCGACCACCTGGGGACGTTCCAGTGGTTATTGCGTCGACCCCATCGAAAAAAAGCCACTGAATCATTTTCTGCCGGGCAGCCCGGTGCTGTCCTTTGGCACGGCTGGCTGCAATTTGGGATGTAAATTCTGCCAGAATTCCGACATCTCAAAATCGCGCGAATTCGACACGCTGGCGGACTCGGCAACGCCCACGACCATCGCGGATGCGGCCAAGAAACTGGGGTGTAAGTCGGTCGCCTTCACTTATAATGATCCAACTATTTTCCTAGAATACGCGGTTGATGTGGCTCAGGCCTGTCGCGCAGCCGACATCAAGACCGTGGCGGTGACCGCTGGCTACATCAAACCCGCTGCCCGGGCAGAACTCTACGCGGAACTGGACGCGGCCAACGTGGACTTGAAGGCATTTACCGAGGACTTTTACCGGAAAAT
Organism: uncultured Bradymonadales bacterium; assembly: GCA_964394615.1. GTDB lineage: Bacteria > Myxococcota_A > Bradymonadia > Bradymonadales > Bradymonadaceae > JBFFMO01. The sequence continues at coordinate 171,663 of CAYMYJ010000003.1, forward strand.
CACCGGGTCTGAACTCAAGCCGGTCTTGGAGACTTTGGAGTACATTAAACACGAAACCGATGTGTGGCTGGAACTCACAACCCTCGTCATACCGGGCGAAAACGACAGCGATAAAGAAATCGATGCCATGACAAAATGGGTTGTAAAACATCTGGGCCCCGACGTTCCGATGCATTTTTCAGCATTTCATCCCGACTTTAAGATGATGGACCATCCCAGCACACCCAAGTCGACGCTACAAAGGGCGCGGCAAATCGCGATGGGCAATGGAGTTCGCTACGCCTACACCGGAAATGTTCACGACCCCGAGGGCGACAGCACCTACTGTCACGGCTGCGGACAGAAAATCATCGGCCGCGACTGGTACGAGTTGTCGGAGTGGAATCTGGACGAAAAGGGGCAGTGTACGAAGTGCAAAACTCAGTGCGCGGGTGTGTTTGAAGACAAACCTGGGGAGTGGGGACGGCGACGACTGCCTGTCCGTTTGGCGGACCACAAATAGCCTGAGCAAAGAGTCGAACCACCTGATTGGCAAAACGAGACTCATTTACGTAGGCTCATGCCTGTTCGGTTCCATGAAGGGGTTTCCATGACCATGCATACGCGGCGATGGTGCCTCGCGATTATCCTCATTGCGATGCAGGTCTCTTCGTTTGCTTGCGGCGATGACCCGCATGTGGAGTGCGACTTTCCAAATGAAAGCCGATGCAACGAGGAGGGTACCGCACGAGAGGTGTGCGTTAGCATTAATGACTCCCCAGACAAGGTATTGGTAAAATATCCCTGCCGAGTTGGGACATTCTGCTACGAGACGTCACCAACACAATCCGATTGCCTGGTACCATCGGCCGATTAGCAGACACGACAGATTGGCAAAACGACACCAACTTGTGTGGCCTCATGACTGTTCAACGCGATGAAGGGGTTTCCATCAGAAAACAAAGAAAAATACATCCGCCACGTTGGTGCCTCATGATTCTTCTCATTGTGTTCGCCTGTGGTGATGACCCACATGTGGAATGCGACTTTCCAAATGAAAGCCGATGCAACGAAGAAGAAAACGCGCGAGAGCTTTGCGTTAGCGTCAATGACTCTCGGGACAATACGTTGGTAAAGCACCCCTGCCGACTTGGGACGCTCTGCTACGAGACGTCTCCCGGAGCCACGGCCTGCCTTACCAAGCCTCCAAACACCGACAGCGAACCTTGAAACCTAAGTCGCAATGCGGGCAAGAGGAGGCTGTCGCATGAGGATCGATGATGAGGCTGTTTTTGTGATGGGTCCGCGAGCCCTATGGCTCGCTTATATTTGAATAATCGCAGGAATCGCATGCAGGCCATAGGGCCTGCGCACCAGTCGCAATGCCGGGCTGGAGCCCGGCGCACCACCTGAAACCCGACAACTACACCAGCGAGTCGACCCACTCCACGACGACATCGGGCGCGATCGCGTATCCGTCATCAAGCGTGATGATGATGTCATCGAGCCCCATGGCTCTCATGCGATTCATCGTGGTGTAGACCCGAGTCAAAGCCGCGTCATGTAGGATTTTTTCGTCGGGCCATCCGGCCTCGATCACGTCATGGACGCTGACGGAAACCTGCTCCGCCCCCTTTTGTTGCTCGGCCAAATAAACGAGTATTTTCCGCAGCGCCTGACGGCGTGAAATGTCTTGAATCGCGTCCTGGTTCACACGGAATTTCCTTCCATTTTTCTCCAGTTGAAGGCGCGGCCCCGACCGCCTCGAAATCCTCGCTGGCAGCCTTCGAGCGACATCGTCCATCCGCAACAAATACAAGCCAGGCACCGCCCAAGCTGACGCAGGTTCGCGGTCCAACAAATCTGCCAACACAGCTTCGTCTCCGCAGATGGCGGCCTCCACGGCAGCGAAAAGCTCACCCAGCAACGAATCTGGCGGCTCAAGCGCTGTTCCCAGGCGCTTCTGGCAAAACCACTCCGTCGAATCGAGGGCATCTTGCCAACTTTGAGTGGCGGCTGGATTGAGCCCGTCGCGACGCAACGCAGCAATGCGCAGCAAAGCCGTTTCAAACGAACCCGAGGCGATGTCCTCAAGCGCATGTAAAAAACGCACGTGCGCCACTGATTTAGGCGATGCCTGAGTATTTGCGCTGCTCAAGGCGAGGTCGAGATGAGCTCGGATGGCGCTGATTTCTTCACGTGCGGCCCACTCTGCCCAGGCCAACTCAACGTAAAACTCAAGCGAAGCGTTATGAGTCTGGCGAACGACGTCTTCGCACGCAATCAAAGCCGCTTTGGCCTCAGCTTTCCGGCCCAGCTGCAATGCAACGAGGGGCGCCACCGCACCACCAACGGCGACTCGATCGTGAGCATGCCGCAGGGCCAAAAGACGATTCAGGTTTCCGATTTCCTCGTCGGCACGGGTGAACTCGCCAAGGTCGTACGAAGCGTACGACAAATGAATCCATGCTCGCGCCTCGGCGTCTGCGTTTCCTTCACGCCGTGCAATCTCCAATATTGCTGTGGCCGTTCGACGCAATTCAACAAAATCCCCGACTTCGTGCAGGGACGATGTGACATCAAGGAGGCCCGACACCAAGGACATCTCGAGTGGTTGTTCTTCCCAGCTCGTCACAGCGACCTTCAAAAGCTCAGCCGCTTCTTCTCGCCGGCCTTTATCGTTAAGGCAGAGCACGTGTTGCGCCATGGCTCCAAGCCGCGCGGTCGATCCAACTGGGGCCACCTCGACCGCAGGCGCCGACCAATCGATCGCGCGATGACGAGACTTATAGAGAAACGCTCCCTTAGAAAGCTTGGTGGCCAAAATCGACCAGGCCACCGGGTCTGCCGTTCGGTCCATTTTATTCAGGAGGTTTTCGGCCAAATCAAGTACGTCTTTGAAATGAGGGCCTCCGAATGCACCAAAAAATAATTTCTCCAAAAGAACTGCGCCATCGGCGTAGGCCCCCTCTCGCATCAATGCCTTCAACGAGGAGATCCCCTCCGGGATAAGGAACGCCCACCAGCCGGGAGCCTCGGCCAAATGAGCTCGCGCCCAAATGCAGAAACGCTGCTCGTACAAGGCGTGTTCTTCGTCGGTGATTCGCGTGCGCACAAATCGTCGCATCGCCCAAAGCGTCGACCATGTCTTGCCGCGAGGGCCATCGTTCACACGCAACCAGAATCTGGATTCAAGTTCTTGAGCCAGAGATACGACATCGTATTCCGGCCATAATTCGTCCAGAAGCCGAGGATCAAGGGCGTGATCAAAAAGCGCGATCGTGGTCGCTATCTTTTTTGTCGCTGGTTCCAAAAGGTCCCATGACCACTTGATCGTCCGGTCAAGGGTGCCATGGCGTGATGCACGCAACGACCCAAGAACCTGATTTGATGAACCCAGCCGAGTCAAGATCTGGTCAGGGCTCAAGACAAGCGTACGGGCCGCGGCGAGCTCAATCGCGAGGGGCAAACCGTCGAGGGCAGCGACGAGCTCATCGGTCTTCGAGTCGAGGTCACTTTCGTTCAATTGCGCGCGAACCCTCAAAAGCTCTTTGGCCTCGGTTGCAGAAAGCTGAGGAACCGGCACGACGGTTTCCCCTGGCAACCCAAGCTGCACCTGAGACGTCACGAAGACCGGGATTTTTTGACGAACTAATTCTGGGATAAGCTGCTGAACGCCGGCCAAAACATGCTCGGCATTATCGATAAAAACCAGCGAATTTTTTACCCCGGAAAGCGCCACGATCGCCTTCTCAAAATCCCCCTCTCCTGTCGAGGCGATACCAAGGGTTCTGATAAGTCGTGCGGGGATCTCGGACGCTTCTGAGATCTCGTCCAGCCAAAGGGCATGAACAACAAAATCGCCATCATGGCGTTTCAAAAACTCGACAGCGAGGCGGGTTTTTCCAACACCTCCCGGCCCGACCAGCGTCACAAAGCCCGAAGCATCCAGAGCCCCAGACAAGGCCTTCAACTCGGTGGCCCGACCCACGAAAACTCCACGGTTCTGGAAGCCCAGTCCACTCACTTGATATCCTTAAATAATTCTTGATTCATCACTCAATCCTGGGGCGTCGAGGCATTACCCTGACGCAGCGAAGAGCCACGAGCGGTGGGCCAGAGCAAACAGTTGGTGGCCGACCCTGGAACCGTGAAAACATCCATCCCATGATCAAAAGTTTGAACGAAGATTTCGAGCTGCCCATCGCCATCGAGGTCACCGATCGAGGGCGCCGCTGGCGCACCATTTCCGTTTCCATTATCGCCTGGATCAGGCAGCGCGATATCGAATAGGACCTCTCCGCGGGCGCTCACGCCCATCAAATATCCAGCGCTCTTGTTCGGGGCACCAAAGGTCGCGAACACCAACTCGGGGATTCCATCCTGATTAAGGTCGGCCACAGTTACCTCGGTGGCAAACATGATGGCCTGTCCATGCGTGATATCGACCTTCCAAAGGAATTTGGAATCGCTTCCAAAAGCATGAATAAAACCGTCATTTAAAGGAGCAATGATTTCGAGCCTCCCATCACCGTTGATGTCGACTGTGGTCGCCGCAGGAATCCCCCCTGGAGGGTAATAGCCGTCGACCGAAATCGGGGCGGAGCCACGAGGAAGCGTCTCCCAGCCGGATTTTCGCATGGCCGACCGTGAACCGTCGCCGTACGCACCGTCGAGCACCATCACGGCGTAAGCCTGGGTCTCGTAGGGTTCGTTTTTCTCGATATTTGGGATGCCCACGACTTCGTTTTTCCCGTCGCCATCCAAGTCAACCACATTGGGCGGTGAAGCCGTCCATTGCAGCCATTCTTCCGTGGTCGGACTTGGCCAATCCCCGGTATGATCGTGGTAATGATTTTGTTCGACCAACGGGTCAGCCCAACGAATAAACTGCCCCCAGGTCAGGCGTTCACCTTCAAATTCGTTTGCCCGATTTGTGAACCAAGGAGATGAATCAATGGCAACGCCGTCGTAGTCGAAGGCCTGGATATGATGGTTATCGTAGGTGGCGATGACCTCAAGTTCGGGGTCGTCGTCGATATTCCCAATGGCAACGTTGAGGCCATAACACCCATATCCATTATGGCCCTGCCCGTTGCGGTCCAAGTCATTGCCGTCGCCACTAAGCGCGTTATAGCGCGGCCACGCGGGCGAATGCCCACCTTCGGGCTGAAAGGATTGTCCCTTGGAGTCAAAGACAAAAACCTGAGCGCCACCCTCGGCCGTGGCTACGGTTTGGGTGGTGGTGGCGACGATCTCCAAAACGCCGTCGCTATCCAGGTCGCCCGCTGCAAGTCCCCGAACTTCAGGTGGGTTGTCCGCGCTGGTGGTGTCCGCCGGGAAACCGTCCTTGACTCGTAAAGCGCCGCCAACCCATTCATACGCGATGACCTGGGAGCCTCGGCCCACGACAACTTCCATAATTTTGTCGCCGTCGAGGTCCGCCACAATATGCGGCGCGTAAACGCGACCCTCGCCGGCCTCTCCCCTTGCGATCTCGTTCATCTCGGAATCGAAAATAATAACGTCATAATAGGCGCTAATAAGTTCGTTTTTCCCGTCGCCATCCAAGTCGGCCACAAGTGGAGATGCAAACCAACTCGTCTGACCAGAAAGGTTTTTCCTAAAAACTGGCGTCTGAAATTCGCCTGGATTTGCTCCAGTTTCACACGCGGGAACGACGACAATATTTGAGTTATTGACCGGATTATTCGACCCAACCTCATTATTCGACGAAGTGCTCGAGGAATCCGAGCAGCCAACCCCGAGACATATTAGACAGATAATGATGGGTCGCATGCGAAGCTCCACGGGTCGTCGTCCGGTCGAAGTTTCAAATCACGTACGAGCGAAGTCGAATCCCGCCACGATCGCGTTGGCAGGACCTGCGCTAGCGCCAAAGGGGCGCAATTGAATATGAATGGACGTCTCGGAACCCGCCAGCCGCGCCAACTCGCTCAGGTCCGTCATGTTGACCAGCGTGGGCGCCTCCAAGTCGTCTTCATCAGGTGAATGGAATTTGCCCATCTGGTCGCTCATGTCGGGCGCCAACCAGATGAAATCACCGTTCTGACCGTTAAATACGTACATCAGGTGCACGCAGGCTTTTCCGTCGCTGTCTGTGGGCGTCGCAGCGCCACAAACAGGGCAAAATATGCCAGGTAGACCATCAGTCTCGTTGAAACGAACTAGAGCGGTGTTCATAGAGTTCCGAATGCAGTGGTTCGGGAACACGATACATGGTCCGCACGAAAAACCGAAAACCGAAAACTGCAACCGAGCTCAGAGCCCGGCAAGCGCTCCAGTCGCGTCCTCAAGCTGAAGCTGCGTCAACGCACGTTCCACCTGAATCTGAACAACACGGAACTCGGCTTCACGAAACGACTTAAGCGCGTCGATGATCTCGAGTGTGGTGCCTTTTCCGGCATCAAAACGAGCCGACTGAGCGTCGACATTTTCCCGGCTGAGGGCGGCCGTCTCGCGGGCGAGCGCCAGACGTTCATCGCTTGCACCGAGATCGTTTAACAGGCTCGTCACGCTCGATTTAATCTCACGTTCTGCTTGGTCATATTCGTCCTTAGCGATCTGCACCGCTATTTCAGACCGTTCCACGTCGATCTGACGAGCTCGATTAATGATCGGCAACTCGAGCTTCAATCCGGCGAAGAGCACGATGGCGTCAAAGCCACCAAACTCCGTAAACGAATCACCGACAGTCGTTCCCAATCCTGCCACCTGCACCGATCCGTTCGCATCCAACTTCGGAAGCGCGGCATCCTTTGCACTGGTGACGGCAATCTTCGAGGACTCCATCGTAACTTTCAGCCGCGCCAATCGGGGCGACGTCGAGGTTGCGAGTTCCACCGATTGGCTCAGGCCAGCGATGGCCGACAAGACCGGTCCATCAGGACTTGCGACAAGCACATCCGACGGACTGAGCCCTGCTAACTGCGCCAACGCGATACTTTTCTGACGAACAACCGCGCGAGCTGAAACGACCGTTTCTTGGGCTCGCGCGATTTCGATCCGCATCGGCACCAATTGCGATGGCGCCACCGCTCCAACGCTCAAACGAAACTCCGCATCGGCCAATTGTTTGCGCGAAACCTCTAACGATTCTTCTTCGATCTCGACACTTCGTTGCGCCGACCATAACGACCAGTAAGCCGTCAAAACATCCAAGGCGAGCGTGCTCGTCTGGGCACGGGCTTCGGCCTCGGAGGCCGTCAATGCGTACCGTGCCGCCCTGAGCTGCGCCTCGCCCACGTCTTTACCTGCACCACGCAATAACGGCTGAGTGACCTCAAGCTTTAACGTGGTGTCGTAGGCTGTCCCAAGCGCCCCCAAGGCGACCGAATCGCGAAATGAACGCCCAAATTCTACGGTCGCCGCAAGCTGAGTACCGATGGGCAACGTATGCGAAATCCCAGAAGCCAAAACCAAAGAATTACTCTCGACCAAAGTGGTTCCCGTCGCCGAAAGCTGGGGAGTGCGACCGTATTGGAAGCCGCCGCTGGCGTTGAACGTCGGAACGTACCGGTACTCTTCTTGCTCGACCAAGAGCTCGGCACGTCGCTTTTCTGCGGCGACGATCTTGAGCGAAGGATGACTTCGAGACGCGAGGTCCAGAGCCTTCGCCGGCGTGATCAAATCTTGCCCCAAAGCGGGAAGAGGAACGAGGCATGCGAACACAAGACCGCAAATAATTGGATAATATTTATTCATGACGTAATGCCTCGACAGGGTTCATCTGTGCGGCTTTTCGAGCCGGCACAAAACCAAAAACAACACCAATTAAGACCGAAAACCCAAACCCTATCAGCATGACTTCAGGGGTCAGCACGAAGGGCAGGTTCATCTGTTTTGTTGCGAAATAAGTTCCAACGATGCCCAGGGCAACACCGAGCAATCCGCCCAACATCGACAACGTGATGGCTTCGACCAAAAACTGTGTGAGGACGTCGCGGACAGTCGCGCCAATGGCGATCCGAATCCCGATTTCACGGGTTCGCTCGGTCACCGAAACCAACATAATATTCATGATACCGATACCACCCACGAGCAATGAAACCGCCGCGATGGCACCTAAGAGCATCGTCAACGTTGCCGTCGTCCCCTTGAGCGCCGCGGCCATTTCGGCCATATCTCGGATATTAAAATCGTCTTCTTTTTTGCCTGTAATGCCACGCCGTTGGCGCATCAGACTTTCCAATTCAGTGCGAACTCGCGGCAGAATCGCCGCGTCGTCGGCAGAAACGTAAATCTGCTTAACATCGGTACTTCCCAAGATTCGCTGCTGCACGGTCTTGAGCGGCATGATCACGGTATTATCGAGGTCCTCACCGAAAGTTGCGCCCTTAGAGTCCATCACCCCTACGACCTGGCAGGACGTGCGCCCCAAACGAAGAGTGGCTCCCAGCGGGTCTTGCGTCCCAAAAACCTCTGTGACGATGGTGGTGCCAATCACGCAAACGGAACGCCCCGTCGACATTTCTGACTCTTCCATGATTCGACCGCTAGTTACCTGCCAATTTCGAATTTTGAAAAAGTCGAGCGTCGTTCCGTAGATCGCAGCCGGGTAGTTTTTTGCAGACCACACCAAGGTCGCGTTGGAGCTCACCACTGGGGCCACGGTAACCCCGTCGATTTCGTTACGGATCGCTACCGCATCAGCCCCTGTGAGCGACTCTGAGCTTTGGCGAGTTCCGCCAGGTCCTCGCCCTCGGGTCCCGGACTGAACAATCAAGAGATTCGAACCCATGCTTTCGATTTGTTGGGTCACGCTCAGCGTCGCAGCCTGCCCCAGATGAACCATTGCGATCACGCTGGCGACACCAATCACAATCCCGAGCGCTGTCAGGATCGACCGCACGGCATTATTAAAAATCGCCCCGAGCGCCATTCTAAATACGTCAAAATAGCTCATTTCAGCACCTCCTCAGGCGTGCCGTCTTTTCGGACGTCGCCGTCCACGAACCAGACGGCACGTTTTGCGTGAAGGGCCACGTCGGGTTCATGTGTCACCATGACGATGGTGAGCCCCTGGTCGCGATTCAGATCTTCGAGCAGCGTCATAACTTCCTGGGTCGTGGTGGTATCCAGGTTCCCGGTAGGCTCATCCGCCACTAAAAGCGTCGGGTTGGAAACCAGGGCTCTTGCGATCGCTACGCGCTGTTGCTGGCCACCTGAAAGCTGGGACGGCGTATGGTGTGCACGATCCGCAAGGCCTACAGAATCCAATGCTGCCAACGCCCTTTTGCGACGCTCCGCCTTACCAACACCTTGATAAACCAGAGGCAACTCGACGTTATCGAGCGCGCTCGTGCGGGCCATCAGGTTGAAACTTTGAAAGACAAAACCCAGGTATTTTCTGCGCAATAATGCCAGTTCATCGCGGTCGAATTTGGACACATCGAGACCACAAAATCGGTAGGCGCCAGAGGTCGGCACGTCCAAACATCCAATGATATTCATGCACGTCGATTTACCCGAACCACTCGGTCCCATCACGGCGACAAACTCACCGGCGTCAATCTGCAGGTCAACTCCATCCAGTGCGCGTACCTCGGTATTGCCCTTTCCGTAGATCTTGAAGACCTTATCAAGCTGGATGATATGTTCGCTCATTTCGCACCTTTCTTGCCCGAAACACTTTGTTCGAGCCCGGTGATGACTTCGTCATCGACCTTCAATTCCCCTTCTGTGATTTCGGTATAACGTCCATCAGATCGCCCGGTCAGGACGCTGACTTCTTGAGGCACGCCTGCTTTCAGAATATAGACTTTCCCTCGCGTCCCAGCACTTGGAGCCGACGACGAGCCGGTCGACGATCTGCGGGGCCCAGGCATCGATACCAACGGCGATCCAGACGATGCAGTCTCAACCTCAGGTCGAAAACGAAGAGCTGAATTTGGGACTTTTAGAACGCCTTCGCGTTTGCCGGTAACGACGTTTGAATTGGCTGTCATACCGGGCCGTAAGAGCCCTTCACTATTGTCGACGTGAAGTTCAGCAGAATAGGTCACGACGTTATTCGTCGTGGTTGGGGAAAGACTGAGCCGTCCGACAACCGCTTCGAATTTACGGTTCGGCCAAGCCGAAACATCAAAGGTCGCGGTTTGTTCGGGTTTCACGACGCCAATATCGGCCTCGTCGACCCAAATCTTAAGCGTCATTTTCGACAGGTCTTCAGCCACCACAAAGAGTTCCGGGGCCTGCAGCGAAGACGCTACCGTTTGGCCGGGCTCGACATCACGAATCATAACCACTCCGTCGATCGGAGACACAATCACGGTCTTTTGAAGCTGGAGGTCAACCTCAGCCAAATTGGCTTTGGACTGCGCCGCGTCCGACCGAGAACGGTCGAGCTCTGCCCGCGTGCGAGCCTCAGCGGTCTTCATTGCGTCGAGCTCTGCGCTCGCCAGAACACCGTTTTCGACCATTTTCTGAGTTCGAGTCCTTTCGGTAACCGCCGAGTCGTAGGATGCCGACGCTACACGAACGGAGGCGCTGGACGAGCTAAGACGTGCCTTTGCGATCTCACGCTGACTCTCAAGGGTCGTTTTATCAAATGTGGCCAACACCTGCCCTGCCTTCACGACCTCGTTTTCCTCGACCAACACGGTGTCGATTCGGCCCGAAATCTCGGCCCCCACCGATACCTCACGCGTGGGTTCAAGGGTCCCGGTCGCCGCCGCCAAAGTAACGATATCGCCCTTCTCGACCTTTTCGGAACGATAAGAAACCAGCGAGGTGTCGGGGCGTTGCCACATGTAGACCGCCGTCGCGACGCCCCCGAGAATTATGGCGATGACGACCCAGCGGACCCAAGGGCGGCTACCGCCCTTTACTTGTCGTTTGATGTCGTCTGCAGAAGGCTGGTTGAGTTTGGCTTGCACGGAATCCTCCAAAAAAAGCACCGTTCGTATGCATGAGACGCCATAAATCTTAAGCGGGTCTGAAGCGAGTACGCTTTAGTTATATCCCCACCGGAATTCGGGCCGGAGTCTCGTAGATTTTCTCCAAATACGATAGTATCGGCGCTCCTGACACGACCTCGGCGGAGGCCCAAAGAGTGATCATCGACAAAAACAGCCTGCAGGCGTTGATCGAGGCGCTTCGAAACGATGATTATACCGTCATCGGACCGGCTATCGATGCGGGCGCGATCATCTACCAAGAGGTCGACCAGCTGAGCGATCTGCCGATCGGCATGGGCGCGGACCAGGACGCCGGGCGGTTCCGACTCAAAAAGCGGGAGGACGACGCCGTGTTTGGCTACACGCTCGGTCCGACCCCGTGGAAACGCTTCCTGCATCCGCCCCGCACCTTGGTTTTCGAAACTGACCCCCAGACCATGGCGCTTTCGCCGCCCGCCCCCGCGCCGCGTTATGCATTTTTGGGCGTCCGAAGCTGCGACCTTGCCGCAATCCAAATCTATGACCGTGTGATGCTTGGCGGCGAGCACGTCAATGAGCGTTACGCCGCTCGCAGAAACAACGTCTTCATCGTCGCAGTTCAATGCGCGGAATCCTCAAAGACGTGTTTTTGTGTGTCGGCCAAGACAGGTCCTCGAGCAGCTGACGGATTTGACCTGGCCCTCAGCGAATTTCCCGACGGAAGATTCCTGGTGGAAATTGGCTCCGAAGCCGGCCGTCAGCTGATGGATGGCATCCAATCCACATCCGCCAGTCCAGCCAACGTCGATGCGGCCCAGGCGATTTCCCAAAAAGTCGCAGCGGGAATGCAAAGAAGTCTCCCCGCGAACGCAGCGCAGGTTTTGCGTGATTCCCCTGAACACCCGCATTGGGAAAACATCGCTCAGCGCTGCCTGACCTGCGGAAACTGCACCATGTCTTGCCCAACGTGCTTTTGCACCGACACCGAAGACACCGTCAGCCTTGATGGCGCCGTCGCCCAACGCTGGGAAGAATGGGCCTCCTGTTTTACGATCGATTATTCGCATATGGCCGGCGGAAGCGTTCGAAACACCAACAAATCACGCTATCGTCAGTGGCTCACCCATAAACTCTCGACCTGGCACGACCAATTCGGCTCGTCGGGATGTGTCGGGTGTGGCCGATGCATTGTGTGGTGTCCGGTTGGAATCGATTTGACCGCCGAGGTCGCCTCATTGTCTGGAGCGTCAACATGAACCCCGTCGATCAAGCATTATCCATCCCGTTTTTTGACGGACTTGCGGCACGGCACAGGGCCGCGCTGGCCTCGCACGCACGCGTCTCCACCTTCCTCGAAGACGAGTTTGTCTTCCGTCAGGACGGACATGCCGCGACGTTCTGGGTCCTTCTCGAAGGCCGTATTGCGCTCGACGTTCCATCGCCGCATGGAGACCGTGTCATCGCCACCCTGAATCAAGGCGATATTCTGGGGTTTTCGTGGCTCTTCGCCCCACATCGATGGCAATTCGATGCCCGCGCAATGACATTGGTGACGGCCGTGGAATTCGATGGGGCGGCGATCCGGCAGGCGTGCGAAGACGACCATGAGTTGGGCTTTGAATTGATGAGGCGCTTCGCCCGAATCGTCACTTCTCGGCTGCAACACACACGAATTCAATTGCTGGATCTCTATGCCTGATGACCCACAAAGCATGAATCCGACGCCCTACCGCGTCGTGAGTACGGCCCAGGAACTCGAGGGCGTCGTGACACTCGATCTGGAACCCGTCGACAGGGCGATTCCTGCGGCCCGGCCTGGCCAATTCACGATGCTCTACATCCCTGGATTTGGGGAATCCGCGATTTCATACTCTCGAATTGATGCAAAAAAAATCACGCACACCATCCGGGGAGTCGGTGGGGTTTCGAACGCACTAATTGCAAAAAAAGTCGGCGAAATTATCGGGGTCCGAGGCCCCTTTGGAAAGCCGTGGCCAGTAGAAATACCCGAAGGCGGCGACCTGCTCATCGTCGCAGGAGGACTCGGTCTGGCTCCGCTTCGCCCCGTTTTGGACCACGTGGTTCAGCACCGTGATAAATTCCAAAACATTTCGCTCGTCGCCGGCGCCAGAAACCCCGCAGCCTTTCTATTTTTGGATGAAATTTCAAAACTAAAAGACCTCGACGTTCACGTCACCGTCGACGCCGCGGACAAGGACTGGCGCGGCAACGTCGGGGTTGTGACAAGTATCTTGGGCCAAGCCGAGGCAAGCTGCCACGGCCATGCTTTTGTCTGCGGGCCGGAGCTGATGATGAAATTCACGGCGCTTGGCCTTATCGAACAAGGGTACGACCCGACACGCATATTCTTGTCGATGGAGCGCTCCATGCATTGTGGAATCGGCATTTGTGGACATTGCCAGCTTGGGCCCTATTTGATTTGTCGTGACGGTCCAGTGATGTCGTTCGACCGCTTGAAAAACCTCATGGAAATTCGGGAGCTCTGATGAACGAAACCGCCATAAAAGCCAAGATCGCCGTGTGGAAATTTGCATCGTGCGACGGGTGCCAATTGCAACTTCTGGACCTCGAAGACGAGCTTCTAGCCTTGGCTGATGCCGTCCATATCGCCTATTTCATGGAGGCCAGCCGGCATTTTGAACCTGGCCCCTACGATATCTCGATCGTTGAAGGCTCGGTCACCACGCCCCACGACCTTGAACACATTCAGGACATCCGCGCCCAGTCGGGATTCCTCATGACGATCGGCGCTTGCGCCACTTCCGGTGGAATCCAAGCCCTTCGGAATTTTGCCGATGTCGATGATTTTATTCGCATCGTCTATGCCGAACCCACCTTCATCAAGACCCTCGAAAAGTCGACGGCAATCTCCGAACACGTTCATGTGGACTTTGAACTGCGCGGCTGTCCGATTAACAAACGACAATTGCTCGAAGTTCTTACTGCGCTGGTGCACGGAAAGACACCTACCGTCCCCAAACACAGCGTGTGCATCGAATGCAAAGCCAGAGGAAACAGCTGCGTGATGGTGACGCGGGGCGCCCCCTGTTTAGGCCCGGTGACTCAGGCAGGCTGCAACGCCATCTGCCCGGCCTACGATCGAGCGTGTTTTGGTTGTTATGGCCCCTGTGAAACGCCGAACCTTCCGTCGCTCCTCGAAGAATGGCGACATGTAGGGGCCACCGAACCCGAAATTGAACGATCCGTGCACACCTTTAATGCGTGGGCTCCTGCCTTTCGAGAAATCCCTAAAGCCCAAGAAGAACCATGACCGAAAAGACTAAAATCATTCAGGTCGATTATTTGGCGCGGGTAGAAGGCGAAGGCGCAATGTACGTGCGCATCGACGACGATAAAGTCACCGACGTGAAGCTCAAAATATTTGAGCCGCCACGCTTTTTTGAAGCGTTTTTGAGAGGCCGCCACCACACCGAGGCCCCCGACATCACGGCCAGAATCTGCGGCATTTGTCCCGTGGCCTATCAGATGAGCGCGGTGCATGCGATCGAGTCGATTTCAGGCGTAATCTTGCCGGAATATTTAAGGGATTTGAGGCGCCTGCTCTATTGCGGCGAATGGATTTCGAGCCATACCTTGCACATGTATATGCTGCATATTCCGGATTTTTTGGGGTACGCAGGCGCCGTGGAAATGGCCAAAGATCACGGCGATATCGTACGGCGCGGGCTGGAACTCAAGAAAGCTGGAAACGCCATCATGGCCACGCTCGGGGGCCGTGAGGTCCATCCCATCAACGTGCGTGTCGGCGGTTTTTACAAACTGCCCAACCGCGCAGAAATGAAGACCTTGGGCCAAACCCTGCGACACGCAAGGGATCTGGCGCAACAAACCCTGGATTGGATTGCGACCCTGGATTTCCCCGATTTAGAACGGGATTATATTTTTGTCGCCCTACGCCACGAGTCTGAATACCCCTTCAACGAGGGCCGCGTCGTTTCAAGCCAGGGGCTCGACATTCCTGTCGAAGAATTCCCCAATCATTTCGAAGAGATTCATGTCGAGCACTCGACCGCCCTGCAAGGGCGAATGAAGGACGGAAACGCGTATTTTGTAGGCCCGATGGCGCGATTTAATTTAAATTACGACCGGCTTCCGGAACCCATTCAAGTGGCTGCAAAGGCCGGCGGCCTTGAGCATCCCGTCAAGAATCCATTTAGAAGCCTATTGGTACGAGCGCTAGAAACCGTCTACGCCTGCGACGAGGCATTGCGAATCATTGATGCCTTCAAAAAACGGGACCCATTCGTCGAAATCCCACTCGTGGCAGGCACAGGTCATGCGATCACCGAGGCGCCTCGAGGACTGCTTTACCACCGCTACACCATTGACGATCAGGGCATCATCCAAGACGCCGTGATTATCCCTCCAACCTCACAAAACCAACCCACGATCGAGGAAGATCTGTTCGACCTTGTGACCCAGAATCTCCATCTTCCAGACGCCGAATTGCAGCATCTTTGTGAACAATCCATCCGCAATTACGACCCGTGTATTTCGTGCGCCACTCACTTTTTGAACATAAAAGTGGAGCGAAACCGATGAACACCGTCATCGTCGGCATCGGCAATCCCACGCGCGGCGACGACGGCATCGGCCATGCGGTGGTTGACGCCCTTCCCCCCTTGCCCGTGCGCATCGCAAAAATCCACGGGGAAGCGACCGAAATCATGGATTTTTTTAACGCCCAAAAGGTAATTTTGGTGGACGCGATGGTCGGTGGCGATGAAGTCGTGTTGATCGACGCGATCTCGACCAAGACTCCGCACGATTTATCGAACGCTTCGACGCACGCCTTTGGTCTCTCCCAAGCCGTAGAGTTGGCACGGGCCCTTGGTGATTTGCCCGGTGAACTGTGGATCATCGCGGTTCCGGGCCTGAACTTTGAACACGGCGATGACCTTTCGGAATTCGCCAAGAACAAGATCGATTCGGCCGTTAAACTGACTTTAAAAACCCTGGGGAATTTCCATGCATGAGATGTCTTTATTACGAGATTTGTTGCAGAAACTCGACTCGCTCGCCGCCGAGAACAACACCGACCATATCGTGTCGGCCACGGTGAAGATTGGCGCTCTGGCGCATATCTCAGGTGAGCACTTCCGCGAACACTGGCACCACGCAACGACCGGCCATGTCGCTGAACACGCACGCCTCGAAATCATCGAATCCACCGACCAAGACGACCCTGACGCCCAGGAGATCATTCTGGTCAGCGTCGAAGTACCTGAGCTTTGAAAAAGCGCGTCCAGATTCAGGTGCGCGGCATCGTTCAGGGCGTTGGATTTCGTCCTCATGTGTTTCGGGTGGCACAGTCGCTCAGGCTGAGCGGGTTTGTGCGAAACGACATGGACGGAGTTTATGCAGAGTTGGAAGGAGACCAGGTCGACGAGGCCATCCGTCAAATTCTAAAAAACCCTCCGCTGGCCGCGCGAATATCGGACATGAACGTCGTCGAAATGCCGGCTCTTGATGATACGTTTTTTGAGATTCGGGCCAGTATCTCTGCGAAGGGAAACACCCGAATTTCTCCCGACTTGGCTTGCTGCGAGGAGTGTCTAAACGAGGTCTTTGAGCCTAATAATCGGCGTTTTGGCTATCCGTTTACGAATTGCACAAATTGCGGACCCAGATTTTCGATCATTCAGAATATTCCCTACGACCGTAAAAGTACGACGATGGCGCACTTCAAGATGTGCGACGCATGCCAGGCCGAGTACGACGACCCCGCGAATCGACGCTTTCATGCTCAGCCAAATGCCTGCGTCGAATGCGGTCCAAACCTAACCATCTTTGACGAAAAACGCAGGCCGATGGCAGGTGATTTGGGGGCCAACCTTGGAGCCGCCACAGCGGCGCTGAATATTGGCGACATCGTCGCCGTGAAAGGAATCGGTGGGTTCCACCTGATGTGTGACGCCCGCAACGACGAGGCCGTTCGCCGACTTCGTGGCAAAAAGAGTCGGCCCGATAAACCTTTTGCCGTGATGTTTCGGGATATTCAGGCCGTGCAACGCGTCGCAAATATCACGGAGGCAGAAAAAAGCCTCTTGACCAGCATCCAAGCGCCAATCGTATTGGTTGAAGGAAAACGCGGGATTGCGCCGGCCATCAACCAAATCGGCACCAGGACCGGGGCATTTTTGGCTCATACTCCGCTGCATCATCTGTTGATGACCGACCTTGATGCGCTGGTCGCCACCAGCGCCAATTTCGACAACGAGCCGATGTGCATTCATGTCGACGAGCTTTTTGACGAATTGAACGGCGTCTTTGACATGGTTGTCGACCATAACCGCCCTATCGCCCGACCGATCGAAGACTCTGTGCTCGAGTCGTTCGGCGGCCATACACTGTTTCATCGTTTCGGTCGCGGCTACGCCATTGGCGCCGTAGCATGGAAAAAAGGTCCAGACGCGATGGCATTTGGAGGCCATTTAAAATCGGCGCTGGCGCTCCGAGTCGACGGCGAAATCCAACTTGGTCCACAAATCGGAAATCTGGTTGGACCCAAAGCGCGAGCCCGCTACGAAGAAGCCGTCAAGGACCTCCCTGCGTTGCTAAATGCCCATCCGGACGAATTTCGGTGCGACGAACATCCCGACTATTTCTCTACCCGTATTGCCGAAGAAATGAACGCCAGGCCGGTTCAACACCATGAAGCCCATGTTGCTGCGGTGATGGCTGAACACGGGCTGGACGAGGCATTTGGCGTGGCGTGGGACGGCATCGGCTATGGTCGGCCGAGCCAGTATAATGCGGGCAGGATGCCTGCGGACCAATCGCATTGCGGGCAGGATGCCCGTGGACCAATCGCCATGCAGACGGACCACTTACAGGTGGTTCGGGACAACACTTCGTGGGGTGGTGAGTTCTTTGTCGTGCGCGGGTGCAACTATGAACGCTCCAGCATCTCGCCGTACCGGGTTCATCCCGGCGATCTGCCAGCCACCCAGCCTTGGCGCAGCGCTCACGCCATAGCGCGCATCCTAGAGCGTCCCTGGCCACGACCAGACGCGGTCTCGGAGGCCGATTTGAAGACCTTGGACCAAAATCTGATCCGAAATGGCGTTTTGACGACCAGCATGGGCCGCCTCTTTGACGGATTCGCAGCCTTGAGCGGCCTTTGCCAAACCTCAACCTTCGAGGCTCACGCCGCACAGGTTGTTCAAGCGGCTGCAGAAGCGTTTGAGGGGACTGACGAGCCCCCAAAACTAACACGTGGAGACTGGATTGGCGTCATGCGTTGGGCACTCGACACCGATGATCCCAATCGGGGAGCGTTTAGGTTTCATGAGGGTCTGGCGGCGTTAATCGAGGTCGAGGCACTCAGCATCGGCGAAGGTCTTCCGGTCGTTCTGTCTGGTGGATGTTTCCAAAACCGGATGCTTCTGCGCTTGACCATCGAGCGCCTCAGGGCACACGATCTCGACGTTCATTGGCCCACGCGGTTTCCAGCCGGCGACGGTGGGCTCGCCGTGGGTCAAGTGGCTCGACGATTTAAGGAAATCTGATGTGTTTAGCCGTGCCCGGAGAAATTCTAGAACTCGACGATTCCGGTCCACTAAAAATGGGCAAAGTTTCGTTTTCTGGAGTGATACGACAGGTCTGCTTGGCTTACACACCGGACGCCAAAGTCGGTGAATACGTGCTGGTTCACGCAGGTTTTTCCCTCACGGCCATCGATGCAAAAGAAGCTGAACGAACACTCAAATACCTTTTAGAAATCGGGGATCTGGAATGAAATTTTTGGAAGAATTTCGCGACCCTGAACTGGCCAAGAACCTGCTGACGAAAATCGACGAGGCTTGTAAAGGGTCGTGGACGTTGATGGAGGTATGTGGCGGACAAACCCATGCCATCGTACGTTACGGCCTTGACCAATTATTGCCGGACAAAATCACGTTATTGCACGGCCCTGGATGCCCCGTTTGCGTGACTCCGGCCGATGCCATCGACGCCGCGATTGACCTGAGTCAACAAGGCATCGTCATCACGTCATTTGGGGACATGTTGCGCGTCCCTGGAAATGGGGGAGACCTGCTTGCCGCCAAGGCGGCGGGCGGCGATGTGCGGGTCGTCTATTCACCGCTCGATGCGGTCGACATGGCCGCAAACGAACCCGAAAAAGAATTCGTGTTTTTTGCTGTGGGATTCGAGACCACGGCTCCGGGCAACGCGATGGCGGTGCTCGAAGCCAAGCGTCGTGACCTAAAAAACTTTGCTCTGCTCGTTTCGCACGTGCTTGTGCCTCCGGCTATGGAGGCCATTTTGGGTGGCGAAAACAAGATCGATGGCTTCCTTGCTGCGGGCCATGTTTGCACTGTGATGGGCGTCCAAGAATACGATAAAATTGCGGCCAAATTCGAAATCCCCATCGTCGTCACCGGGTTCGAACCTGTCGATATTTTGCGCGGCGTTTTGACCTGCGTCGAAATGCTGGAGTCCCATCAAAGCGGCTGCCTGAATGCGTACGAACGCGCTGTAGCGGACGATGGAAACCCCATCGCACGTTCGGTGGTCGACCAAGTTTTTGAAATTGGAACCCGTACCTGGCGAGGCATCGGCGACCTTCCGATGAGCGGTCTGATTATTCGGGAAGAATGGAAGGACTTTGACGCTCTAAAGCGGTTTAAAATCCATCCAAAAGATGTTCAACCCTCACGCTGCCTTGCTGGAAAAGTACTCACGGGCCTGATTCGACCCGCTGAATGCCCAGAATTTGGAAAAGGCTGCACCCCAGAATCACCGATGGGAGCGCCCATGGTCTCGGCCGAAGGCGCGTGCGCTGCATATTATAGATATCGAGGCTTAAAATGACTCTTCAATGTCCGCTTCCGATCGACCGATATCCCTCGATTATCATGGCGCATGGCGGTGGCGGGAGGCTCACCCAGCAACTTGTCTCGATGTTCCGCGCAGCCTTTGATGACGAGGGTTTAAATGGCAACGACGCCGCAGTTCTGGGCGAACTTCAGGGCAAAATCGCAGTCACAACGGACGGCTTTGTCGTCACTCCAAGGTTCTTCCCCGGCGGCTCCATTGGGTCATTGGCAGTTTACGGAAGCGTCAACGACTTGGCCTGCGTGGGCGCCAAAGCGCGACATCTGACGGCATCATTTATTCTGGAAGAAGGCTTTGCGATCGAAGAACTCTGGCGAGTGGTGCTTTCGATGGCTGAAGCCGCAAGAAGCGCGGGGGTGTCGATCGTTGCCGGAGACACCAAAGTGGTTGGCCGGGGCCAAGGAGACGGCGTCTACATCCACACAACGGGCATCGGCGTGGTCGCGCAAGACCACTGGGAGCAACCGAGCCCGAGTGACGTTATCTTGGTCAGCGGCGATATTGGCCGGCACGGAATCGCGGTCATGATGGCCCGAGGAGAGCTCGGTCTGAGCTCGGATATCGAAAGCGATTGCGGCTCGATTTGGCCGGCTGTTCACGCGCTGATCGAACAACAAATCCAGGTCCGCGTCGTGCGTGATTTAACGCGCGGTGGCCTCGCAACTATTTTAAATGAATTGGGTGTCGAACACGGTCTCGGTATGGAAATCGACGAGACCAGACTCCCGGTCGAAGAGACCGTCAACGGCGCATGTGAACTGCTTGGCATCGACCCGCTCTATGTGGCCAACGAAGGTACTTTTGTTGCCTTGGTGGCAAAAGACCACGCCGACAAAGCCCTCGAAATACTTCGGAAATTTCGCAAAGATTCACAAATAATTGGCAGAACTACGGCCAGCGCCGGAGTGGTGGCAAAAAATGCATTCGGCTCAAAACGAGTCCTCGATGTGTTGTCGGGAGAACAGCTTCCGCGCATTTGTTAGTATGCTGACCATTCTCGCGCCCGTTGCCGCGCAAGGTCGGTGGGGTTTAGACGAGGTCGCTTGGAGAGACGCCGCATCTCAGAGTTTGGCCTTCATGCGCGCCTTAATTTCTGCCCCTACCACGCGGATTCGGTGCTTACTTGATGAGATGTATGGTAAATCTTAATTTCTTCCGACGATAATCAAGGAGTGTGAATGAAACGACTTTTGATATTAGTACTGCTTGTTGGATGTGGGGACTCAGACTCTGACTCCAACAAAAAAGTCGACGAAAATAACGGTGGAAATAATACAGCGAACAACTCCACTGCTAATAATGTGGTCCCAAGTTCCGACTCGCTGAATTCGCTTTCAGCAGCCCAAGCGCAGGCGTTATGTGCCGAATTTCTAGACGAAACGGGTTACCTTGAATGCCCAGAAGACTTCATCGAGTTCACGCCTCCCGAGCTGTGTGGCGATTGGTTCTCCAATTTGCCAGCGTGCGCCACGACCTCACATTTTAGACAATGCTTAGGTGAGGTTTGCACGAATCAAGAAACGGCCGCCTGCGCCGCAATTCTGGGAGAATGCACGGACAATACGACGGTTACGAATAATACGACCAATAATACGGCCAATAATACAACCAACAATACCGCCAACAACACCTCGAACGACGGCGACGTAGGGGATCCTTGCCATGATCCCGACCAAACCCCTGGTAGTGCGCCTGCTGATGAGTACGCGAGCGTTTCTGGCAACACAAACGGATGCAAGTTCTCGTTCAGTCAAGATATCAATCTGTCGTGTGTGTACGACGTTGGTAGCGGGGATGGAGTCTGTGAATATACGTGCTACGAGAGCGACGCTGGCACACAAGGCAGCTGTCCAGACGGGTACATCTGTGCGCAGTCGGGCAAGAACTCGCTGAGCGGTAGCCCTTGGTATCTTTGCGACTAATTTTGGTCCGAGAAAGTCACAAGGCCGGGGGGCCTGAAGCCGTTCCTTATTGAAAAACGCGTTTCTCAGGAGGCCTCTTACTGAGATTTCCTTCCATATATCTGGCCTCCTCCCGAGGCCACTTCACCCCCAAAAAAGCCGAAACCTATTTTGTTTCGCGGGATGAGTGTTTGAGTTCCCAGACAACACTCGCCCCATGAAGAACGAGCCCTAGTACCAGCAGCGTGATCATCGCGTTCATGTCTGGCTTTAGGTTTATCTTGGAACCCAAGGCGCCCAAGCCATAATAGGTGCCAAAAACTGGCGTAGAAACTGACGATAAGATCGAACCCATCGGCGTGGCCACGTAAAGAAAACCCGCCGCGATCGCAGTGGAACACCACACGCCGAACGGCCCCAGCGCGACACCAGGGACCAACATGAACACTTTGTTATTCGGCCCCAATAAGCGCGCGCCTAGTCTCCCAATCACCGAAAAAACGAAGAGAATGATATAAAGCTCGTTAAGCAGCGACAGGGAGTCCCCAAACCCCGTGGAATTGGCGGATGCCGTCGCCTGATCCCGAATAATATCGAGGGTCAAACCGACTCGTGGTGGTTTGGACGTTACGGGTAGACCGGCTTTCAGAAACTCCAACTCCTGCGTCGAATGAAGCCGTAGCTCTCTGACCATTGGCGTCGTGTCGAACCCATCAAGCCAAGTCACGACTTCCGGCGCTGCAAGGCCGTCGGTCGCCGCAGATAGAGGCATCTCAAGGCCGCTGGTGACGACGGCGAGTTCCCGATTGGCCATGAATGATGCCGCAAAAATGGCACCGGTGAAGACCAAGAGCGATATCGACTCCAGCAGCGTCGGAGTCGGGAGCCAGGTGACCCATTTATTATCTCCAGGCTTGCGGCGCTCAGAACGAATCCCGAAGGCTAGAGCCACCAGCAAGACGCCTAAATACGCAGCGACCCTAAAGACCAGCCACAGGTCGATCATGCGAGTCTGGATGCCCTGCACGCGAGGCGTGTCATCAGATGCTGTCGTCCACACCCTTGCTTTCTCTGCTGCTCCATTTTCTGCAAACCAATCGGCAAGGCTCGACCACACATGCTCAGCTCCTCCGACGTTGGGAAATGCGGCTCGCTGATAGCCTGCGATGCGATTCACGGTTTCCAAATCTTTGGCCTCAACGGCGAGCGCCATCGCTTTATTAAGATCCCCGGTGGTGCTCACCAACAGAATCGGGCTCCACAACGCTTCGGGGCGCACGCCAGCCGCTTTCATCCGCTCGACGGCCCGTCCACATATGGCAGCAGCCTGCGCACCACGGTGGGCTCGCTCCAGCACGCCGCAAACCATAAGATCATCGGACCAATAGAGACTGCGTCGCTGAGCCCGCTGAAATGCCGCATCGGCATCACTTTCATTTTTCAGAATCGAGAATCCCAGGCCCACATACGCGGACAGGATAGGATTTGTGAGGTCGATATTCTCGGCCTCAATCAGGCTCGGAATCACTGGCTTCCACTTGCTCGGCTCAAGCGAATCGGGCGTATCGACGGGCAAGTCTTGGATCAACCGAAGTGCCACAAACAGAAAACTCCCCCATGGACCATGACCGGCAGTCTTTCCGGTATGCAACACGCCCACGCTGTCTGTGCCACTGCCTCGTAGGGACTCCAGTGTCACCCAGAGCTTCTCGCCATCGACCCACAAACCACCGATTGTGGCTGGGTATTGCGTGCGCTTAACGATATGCCCCTTAAGGTCGAGCTCCAGAACGTCTCCGCCAATGGCGTAGTACCATATCTTTCCGACCAGAAACGGCCCATGAAGGCCGGCGTCGCGGCGCACTGAACGATGCATGACTCGCCACAACGACCGCCCATCACGCATTTTGGCCTCTAATTCTCCGGTCTTCTCTCCAGCCTCGTTCAAGACAAGGCTGACGGTGTATTGAGGTGCGCCATTGGCGTCTACCGCAAGTTCGTCAATCGGAAGCGCAAACGCATCAAAAGGAGCCAAAATCACCCAAAAAAGGCACGCGATCAGCCAAAATACGCCATCGAACTTCGTGGTCATCCAAGCACTCCATTAAAAAGCCAGAGTACTCAGATGGTTCCGTCTCGGCAATCTCCCGGCCGCTGACTATCTAAAGGAAATTCCGCTGAATGCTTAGCGAAGCCGTCACACCCGCACGGGGCAGGTTTTTGCCCAACAGGACATCCGAGCCTAGCGAGAAATTCGCATCCCAGAACGGAAATGCGATGGATTTACGGAAAAGGCCGCCGATAAAAAGACGTTTTCGGTCGCTGTCGTCGATTTCAAGGTCCTGGGTACGAAGATTCTCGGTGTACGTGA
This sequence comes from uncultured Bradymonadales bacterium, assembly GCA_964394615.1. Taxonomy (GTDB): domain Bacteria; phylum Myxococcota_A; class Bradymonadia; order Bradymonadales; family Bradymonadaceae; genus JBFFMO01. Next base: position 195,695 of record CAYMYJ010000003.1, read on the forward strand.
AACGCCCATACAACCCGACGCTCCAGAAAAGACTATGCTCATAATTCCAGCCGAGGAGTCCCGACCATTCAGCCCCAGGCTGGACGTCGACGGTATTACGACCGTTCGTGACTTCATGCGCAAAAGAGTACCTGTAGTCACCGTTCATCCGCAGTGCGTGAACCGGAGTGATGAATTTCGTGACGCGCAAACCACCGCCCAGAGTCGTTCCTCCTGGGCTTGTGACATCCGCGGCGAGTGGATCGGTGCTCTCCCCCAGATGGGTGCCTGTGGGGAAAGTCCCCGAAACTGCCACCTCAAAAAATGGCATCCAGCTCTCCAAAATCCCTGCCATCGGATCTTCGAGGAACAAAAATCCAGAACTCCAGGCCAAGTCGCCAATCCCGAACTTCGTACTACTCAGGTCCTCGGAAGTGCGACGCTGAACATGCACGGGAACCGAGGCTCCCACGCGGAACCGTCGGTAAAAGGGTCGGATTCCGCCTGAGAGCGAGATGTTCATATCGTCGCTGCTAGAGGACTCGAACCCCTCGTACTCGCTGGATGGGTTAAAAACACCCGTTCCATGGTCGAGCCCAACCGCCGCCTGGATCATTGCCTTATGACAACGCCCAACGACGCCTGCTTCTCCGGCAGAAGTCGCACTGCAACAAGCCTGCGCAAACGCCTGCGATTCGCTCAGTAAAACAAGACAAATAGCGGCCCATATTAGACTTCTCACGGGGCACCTCCGCGTTCAAAAACGCTAGGGTTTGGCGCAATACGCGTCAGAAAACGCGAGCGTTATTGAACCACTTGAACCGAGAACGTGAAGTCCCGGTCATCGGCGGCGATTTGAAGGTCCCAGTCTCCGCCCATATTGAACGTCACAACCGCGTCGTACGTGCCGGTTCCGGTGTTTTCGACCGTGGTTGGCACAGCAGTACCGTGACCGTGAGCCGGCATCCATCCCGTCACTTCGAAGCTCGTGGCGTCCACGGGACCGCTTGAGTCTTTGAGGGTGAACGCAAAGGTATTCGCCCCAACTTTCAGGACCTCTGCAGCTGGATTCATCTCAAGGGTGAATCCATCGACAGTTTGCGAAAACGCGGGTTCAACCGAATTATTTGTCGCGTTGTTGGTCGCGGCGTTATTCGTCGCGGCGTTGTTGGTCGCGTTGTTGGTCGCGGCGTTATTCGTCGCTGCATTGTTGGTCGCGGCGTTATTCGTCGCGTTATTTGTCGCCGTATTATTTCCGGCATTATTTGAAGAATCATCGTCATCACCACAACCGATGGTGAATGCAAGAATGGCTACGACTACTACTTTTTTCATTATTTACCTCCTGAATGGCGATTAACCACGGTATTTAAGGACTGCAAGGTCTCTTGACTCGTCCCGTTTCCTTTCCAAATCACACAACCAGACGCGTCCAGCACCACCGTATAAGGCAGTGATGATGGGGCCGCTGCCTTTAACAGGCTCAAATCGCGGTCCCAGAGCGTCAAAACATTCAATTTCCATTTGGCCATGAAGGCCAGAATCGCCTTGGCATCATCTTCTGAGTTGATCCCGACAATTTCGACGCCTTCATGTGTGTCTTTTAACGTCTGCAAATGACGAAGGTTCGCAATGCATGGCGGGCACCAAGTGGCCCAATATTCGACGATGACGAGCTTTGCCTTCAACTTGCGGACATCAATAAGTTCGCCGGTCAACGACTCCTTTGCCAGTACTGGGCACTCCCCCAAATCATGCGCCTGCGCGGCCATTGGGCAGGTCAGCATCGCCATCAGAGCGAGCCATGGGAACAACTTCATGCGGACTCCATTTCGACATCCGCGGGGCAGCTTATTCACCATCCGACCGCGGCGTATGATTCATGTCACAAAAGCCACCCAAATAGACTGAGGCAATTTGTCGCAGCTGGAACCGACACGTGCCAGCACACGTTCGTCGCAATCGCTTGTCGCCCCCGGAACTTTCACGGAATCTTGATCGAATCGCGTGTTCAAGAACACCCGCGTTTTGGATGGCCGCTGGTTTAAAAACGGTGCTGAAGGCCAGACGAACTCACCAGGTCTGCGCGGGGCAGGTTTTGCCAAAGAAAAGGCCCGCCTAAAAAAACAACCAAATATTGAAGCTATTGGAGCAGTTCGTAGTCATCTAATAGCTCCAGCAGGAGCTGACGGTACTTCGTATCTAGAGTCTCGTCCTGCCGTCTGCGTGCATCGGCCATTTTCCAGTAGGCGATCGAATAAACCCGGCCGGCCATCACGGTATCCAATTCCGAAAATGCTCGATCGTAATCGGGTTGGCCGGGGGTCTCCCCATAATATGCGGCATTAATGAAATGAATAAAGGCCACGGGCTCTTGCTGAAGACCAGCCGGCAAAGTCTTGTAGTCCGCCAAAATCCCCGCAAAATCCTGATTGAACGACTTCTTCAACATCACGCCGATCGTATCGCTAGCCGCAGAATATTTTGGGTTATAGGCCAGATTTTGAAGTTCCGAGTGATACGAACCCGCACTCACAACCAGAAAATCATCCACCTTCTTTTCAGGCGTCAGATGCAGGAGCAAATAGTCGAAACGCCCCGGCTGCCAGTTGCGAATTACAATATGATCGGAGCCCAAAAACTCACGCGTACCCAGACACAGGAAATTCAAGCCCTCGGGGAAATGAAACCGCGTAAAATTCGGAATTTGGTCGTGATAGGTGTTGATCTCGTCGACTGCCTGCATCGGTAAAGGTGCCTTTGCGATGATGCGTTCGGCCAGCGACTTTGTGTCAAACTCTGGCGTCAAAGCATCGATATCCCCTGCCTTGAAACGCGTGGTAATGCGCTCGCATAGCTCACGATTGGGGTCTTCCGTCAGGTGTTTGTCCAGCCGTTGTTCAACCTCAACACGGGTCGGAGTCGTCGCTTTTTTACTGACGGTGGCTTGTGGCGCGGCACAGGCTCCCAAGAATACTAAAAACAGAAAAATTATCGAAGATTTCATGGATGACCCCTTTTTATACCCTGGCGACTGTGCTTTTTCGGACGCCTTATTGAGCACATTGAATGGGAGCGGTCACTTCGCAAACACCCTGGGCAACAAGGGGTTTACGGTCAGCACGCTCGCGCAAAAAGCTCATAATTGCAGGCAGGGATTGCGAGGTCGCCTGGGTGTGCCCTGCGCCCGCGCACTCTGTGTAAATCATGGAATCCATCCCCTGGGCACACAGGGTCAGGAAGGAATCGCGTTCAATCGGCGTGTTTACAAGGTTATCAGCTTCACCCATCACCCACATAATTTCGTAAGTCGGTGCATAACGATCGCTTGTATCTACGCGGGCAATCGACGTTGTTGTGAGTCCGTTTTCGACAGCCATACAGCCCCATGTGGGGTCGTCTTGGATCGTGTCGACGCCGGCAAGGAACGCCGAAACAAATAAGTCTGACAACGACTGAACATCGATGTTGACCGAGTCCGAGGGGTCGCAGGAGTCGGCCATTGCAGCAGGTAGGTCTACGTCGAACGGCGAGACCAAGACTTCACCAAGCCGCGCGTCGTGGCCATACCAGCCCGCACTCGCCGAAAAGAATGCGGCTGTATTTGCCGTGGCTTTGACGGGGGACGTCAAAGAGCGTTTCATTTCTGTCACCAAGTCTGCTGGAGGCACGGTCGCAACGGTGCCCAACAACTCAAATTCTGGAGCATAATAAGGCAAAAGGCGATCAACCCAGAGCGCAGCGTGACCGCCCTGAGAGCCCCCGAAAAGCAACAATTCGTCGCCCACGCACGCCCCGTTTCGCTCATAAAGATCCATCTTTTTGACGGCCCGAGCAGCGTCCAATGATGAAATCGCGACCGGTTGACCTGAAAGATAGGGATGCAGAAAACCAGTGGGCTCTCCCCTGCCTTTCAAACCCAGATAATCTGGTCCCACGACCACATAACCAGATGAAGCAAACGCCGCTCCGAGCACCTGAGTCTCGGTATCGAGTGAGATTCCGCAACCGTCGGTGAATCCCGAAGTTCCGTGTAAAAACATCAGCGTTTGAAAGTCAGACGCTTGGTCGGCTCGGGGAACCGGAGCTGCAACCAAAGCCGTGGCCGTCGCCAGGACGCCGCGGTCCTGAGTGACGTATTCGATCACGCTCACTTTCACGTCGTATTTCAGGCCAACAGGAAGCTCGATCCCCGCCGCATTCGCAATTCCCGTCAGCGATTCCACGGTGTAGGTCTTCGACGCTCCCTCCGACACCAGATCACCCAGAGAAGGGTCGTTCAGCCACGAAAATGCCGGCTGGCCACATCGATTGGGTGTGGCTGCAAGGGCTTCAAGCTCTGCGTTTCCAGTGGGAAGGCTTGGCGGCAAAGAGGTCGCGCAGGCGGGCTCTTCGCCCGAATCGGCAGAATCGCCAGTGTCGGCAAAGTCGCCACCCGCATCCGCTGTCGCTTGATCGATCGACACATCCGACGACATGTCCTCCATCATTCCCGTATCTGCGGGCTCGGTCGCATCCTGACCGCAACTCGCCAAAAACATGACCAACACAAGACTTCTGGAGAACGATTTCATACGCGCCTGAGAGATTCGGGGTTGAGGCGTGCGGCCAAATATCGGCCTGCCTGCCGTAAACGCAAACTATGGGTGAGTCCTAGCACTTCTTGCGAGGATTTCGAAACCGTTTGAAAACGACTAGACGACGCCTCAGATACACTTGTTATGCGTCACGCTCATTTGACGCGTATCCATTTGATTTGATGCCGTGTTTAGATCCTAAGAAAATATGAGAATAAAATGAGTCACCACCGCTCATCTTATCCTCATGTCATTTTTACAAATAACGGCAATTTCTGCGCGACATGTGGCTGCCGAAATATTTTCGTGTTTCCTTCTTGGACTTGGACGCCACGGATCCACCACACAACCATTTGATATTGCTACCATTTGATTCCAATCACCGCTTAAAAACCAGGTCTGGCACAGGAACTGCCTTTTAGATTGAACGGCGGCACCGAATTTTGGACATGAGGCGCCGAAAATCGGCAGAGAATTACCACTTTTGTGAGGTTATTATGAAGTTCGGTGCACTGCTTTTATCGCTCGTCCTGTTATTTTCGTGTGGAGGCGACGACGAGCCCTCCTCCGAAGCGCTGCAGACCGAACCGTCAGCCGCCATGGTGAATTTGAACACCTCAGGAGCCGAAGCGCACACCGCTGCGATGGCCGTCGCGGAATTGATTCTGGGTGAAGGCGGTGTCGCAGATTTGGGCCGCGCCAACCGAGAGTTGCCGCTGACGACGGAGCAAGAGGTTCAAGCGTGGATCGCCAATCGTAATGCGCTCCGAATCCAAGTGGATAAGGTCAATAAGGAACTCTCTAAGTTTGCCCTCAAGGCCGGCGAAATGCAGACCGCACGACAGGATTTCTTTGGTCAACAATCCATCGATTTTCGTGTCGCGACCAATGCGCTTGAGGTGCGGGAACAACCGCTGATCTTGGCCGTTCTAGCGGTGGCAACCCTATCCATCGGAGCCTACAGGTTTTTGAGCGCCTTTGCGGAACTCGCCGATAAAACTCAACGCATGGTTTATTCGACCGCTGAAGGCGGAGAACCCGGCCGTTTGGCGGTGATTAAAGCCCTGCAGGATAATGGCGCGACAGTATCGGATACTGCGAGTCCGGATGAGGTCATCGCGGCCTTCAAAGAACTGCCACGCGACGTTCGTCGGACAGTGACAACAAAAGTTGAAGAATGGAATAGCGACGAGTTCTTCTCGAACGATGAGGCGGCCGCTAACAACGCCAGCGGTCGATTTGAGGAGGCGCGTGATGATGTTCCAGAGATCTCAAACGAGGCCGGTGCGTTTGCGGTTACGCAGACCGTAAGTCTGGTTCAGGCCGTGACCGGTGGAATTGGCGGCATCCAGGGAGGAGTCCCAGGGGCCGTTGCAGACCTTGCCCTGACAGCCGCCGAATTGAATCCGACAGACATCGTTCAGCGCAACGTCACGGTATATGCGACAGGTGGCGACAAGGTTGACTTGCCATCGGAAACCTCCCCGACCTCACCGGCTGCGGCGGGCGAGGTCCTGAAACGGGCGGCTGACGGGGATGCCACTGTTGAGCCTGCCGAGCTTCAGGATGCCGCGGTGGCGTTGGCTCAGGAAGTTGCCGAAGCCCTAACGCTCCAGTTTGGGCCCTCGGTGCAGCTCGCCGAAAAACTTGTGCTGACTTCATCCACCTTAGACGAAGAAAAAGAAGACGACGGTTCCTACACGCTCAAAAACACACTGCCTCTGCCGTATTTTGAGAACGACGAGCCGGCTGATGTGGTTGTCATTCGTGAAGGTATTTTGGCGCATGAGGCCTCTTCGCATGTTTTAGGACCGCAGAATCCACTGAACCTCGATTCGCCACCCTTAGCCGGAACAATGACGGTCAGCACTTCTGCAGCCAGTTCGTCGACGAACGGCTCCCAGATATTCACGGTCGACGTCAACGTGGTGCAGGTTTCAAACCCGACATCGATATTTTGCAGCGGGTCCAACTTGGTCTGTTCACCATCATCGAGCACGATTTCGACGGATGGCACGATTTCATTCAGCGCAGAGGTTATCGGTACTGCGCAATTGGTGTTGACGCGCCGCGACAACGGCGAGAGCTACACCAAGGTTTTGACTGCAGCCGCCGAGGTGGAACAGGGTGAAACCTGTGCCGATGCAAAGGCGCACCTTTGCGGCAAGCTCCCCCAGGTGAACTGCGACATCTCGGTCATGGGTACAGCTAAAACGAGGGTGATTGCGGCGTGTGGAAACACTGACGCTCAGGCATTCTTTTCGAGTGCACCAACCGATTGCTGTTGAATTCTTGCTTGGGCAAACCAATCGGCAGCCACCGCATTGATGAGAGTCGACTTTCAACGTAATGTGCCGCGGTGATTACACTTGAGGTTGACGATGGCGATGAACTTGAAGCGGTTGATATTGATGCTAGCCCTTGCACTCAGCGCATGCGGCACCGAAACAACCGAGGAGTTGCCAAACTTCGACCCTTCAGCGGACACCGAAGAAGGCGATGCCTACGATCCCTTCATCGCCGGCAAAGGCGACGCCCCAGACGGATTCACCCAAGACATCGAGTTCGAGTCTGCATGCGAAACCGGCGACGAATTTGTGATCGCGTCGGTCGGCGATGTGCTGCTGCACGGACGCCTGCAACAACAAGGGTTTGCCAGCGGATTCGACAGCCTGTGGTCGGGCGTCACTGACCTGTTACAGCAGGCCGATATCACCTACGCCAACCTTGAAGGCCCAACGGCTCCCGGCACCAACGCCTACGGCAAGGATGTCACAGACCCCGGCAAACGTTTTGATAACGTGGTTTACACCTCTTATCCGATGTTCAATTACCACCCCGCTCTGCTTGACGCGTTGAAGGCAAGCGGGATCGACGTGGTTTCAACGGCAAATAACCACAGCATCGACCGACGTGAACTTGGTGCCGATCGAACTTTGGACGAGTTGGACGCACGTAATATCCCGCATTCCGGCACACGCCGTTCCGATAGCTCCTCGGAAGAATGGTGGACCGTCGTCGACAAAAACGGCTGGAAGGTCGCGTTCCTGGCTTGCACCTACGCGACCAACGGCATCACCGACCGCAAAAACCAAGTCCTGCTTTGTTTCGAAGACGCCGATAAAATCGAGGGTATGGTGGCCGAACTTGCCGCCCGGCCCGACATCGACGCAGTGATCGTGACTCCACATTGGGGCTCCGAGTACACCGCCAACCCGAGCAGCGACCAATTCAAGTTGGCACATCGGCTTTTGGACGCAGGCGCCACGGCCATCCTGGGTAATCATCCCCACGTGATTCAGCCTTGGGAGCGTTACGTTACACGCGACGGCCGCGAGACCTTCGTGATGTATTCGCATGGCAATTTTGTCAGCGGACAGCGCCAGCTGGAACGACGCACCACGTTGTTGCTTTATCTGGGATTGGTACGCACAGCCGACGGCGTCAAAGTCCGCGGCGCACGTTATATCCCATTGCATATGACCGAGACGTCCACCGGCCAACTGACGCTGCAAGCCATCGACCGTGCCGGCGCGTTTGGAGACAGTCGTAAACACGTCACCAAATTGATGGGCGGTAAATACCTGTTGATGCCGCATGAAGCGGTCGTCACCAACCCACAATGCAACCCAAGCTGGGTCCCTCATCATTCTCAGGATGGCTGGACCGGCGGCTCGTGTGAATCCGATATCGCATGCGGTGGGACGACCACCTGTGACACCGAGCTACCCGGTGGCCTGTGCACAATGGACTGCAACGGCGGATGCCCCGACGTCACCGGACGTCAAACGACGTTCTGCGTGGACCTCGGCGACGGTAGTGGTTCTTGCGTGCTGCAATGTGTCGAAGACGCGGAATGCCGACCCGGCTATTCGTGTGTCGTCGAACCTCGCTTTAACGAACCTGGTGTTTCACGCAAGGTTTGCCTGCCCACACCCCAATAGATGTTTCCATGGGGAACCAGAGCAATCGTCATGGCAAATCCGATGAGTGCTGCCATGCAGCCCGCTGCAAAATGACTTGGATTGACCCCCAAGCGCTGAAGATCCACAATGCATGACGTCCTCGTGACCGGCTGGTCTCGGCGATATCCCGGCGATGCGAAAGGCCTGAACCCATGAATCATCAAGCTCCCCCCGGATTGCAGGGGCATTGCGCAGACCGCTTCGAGCGAGTCGCGCAGGTATTTGCGGAAAACCTGGCAAATGGCGACGAAATCGGAGCCAGCTTTGCCGTGTATCAACACGGCGTGCAGGTGGTTGATCTGTGGGGAGGTCTTGCGGACCTTGAGTCCAAAGCACCTTGGGAACGCGACACGCGCATCGTTTTGTTTTCTGTGACCAAGGGCTTTGCCGCCATGGCGATGAACCTGCTCGCGGATCGTGGATTGGTGGAATGGAACGCACCCGTCGCCGACTACTGGCCAGGATTCGCAAAAAACGGAAAAGCAGACATCAGCGTCGGAACGCTTGTCGGCCATCGCGGCGGGCTCGCCTATCTGGACAAAACGCTTCAGATGTCCGACCTGACCGACCCACGTGCGGCGGCAAAAGTGTTGGACGCACTGGAGTCCCAAACACCGATCTGGAAACCCGGGACCAATCAGGGATACCACGCCATCACGTTTGGGATGTACGTCCGCGAGCTTTTTGAACGCATCACGCAGGGCTCAATGGGTGAGTTCCTGACGCGCGAGATTTTCGAACCTCTTGAGTCCGATGTGCGGTTGGGCACACCGTCGTTTTTCGATTCAAAATTTGCGACGCTTTACCCACCGTCAGTCCCCACACGCATCAAGAAAATGGTCGGGGCGTTTGTTCAGGCGCCGCGGTCTTCGGAAGCGTATGTGATGCGGGAATATTTGACGCGAAAATCGACCATGAAACGGGCGTTCACCAACCCCAGCGTTCCCGGAAACGACCTCACGATCTACAACCGGCCGCCGATCCGTCGCGCTGAATTGGCCTTCGGTTCGGCCACTGGAACGGCGGACGGCATTGCCCGCGCTTATTTGCCATTTGCACAACAAGGCTCGTTCGCCGGGCGTGAGTATCTGCGGCCCGAAACGCTTGAACCGGTGTACACGCGATTGGGATGGTCCGACCACGATCAGGTGCTGCAAAAACCTCTGGGTTGGTCAAACGGCTTCCTCAAAGAAGAAACGACAGTATTCAGCCCCAACCCCGAGTCCTTTGGTCACGCGGGGATGGGTGGTGCCTTGGGTTGGGCGGACCCGACAGCCGGCATCACGATCGGTTATGCGCCAAATAAGATGGACTGGCGCGTGCGATCATTGCGTGCCAAAGCGCTCTGCCGCGCCGTCTACGATTGTTTAGAAGCTTAGAGAAGTATCCACGGAGAACACATGAAACTCACAAGTTATGGCGCCGTCGACGGCGTCACGGGCTCTTGCCATCTGCTCGAAATCAACAACAAACAAATCCTTCTGGATTGCGGTATTTTTCAGGGCGGGCGCACGGCCCGAGAAGATAACGAGGCCGATTTCGTTTTTGACGTCAAACAGATCGACGTCGTCATCGTCTCCCATGCGCATTTGGACCATATTGGCCGTTTACCACTTCTGAAAAAACGCGGATTCACAGGCCGAATCGTCAGCACCCGCCCCTCTTTTGAGTTGGCTCGCATCAGCCTTCTAGACAGCGCCAAATTGCTGGAAAACGAGGCCGCGCGGTTCAATCGTAAAAAGACAGCAGACCAACCGCCCGCAAAACCCATGTACGACGACGAAGACGTCTTGGACACGATGGACGTGTGGCGCGAATTTCATGCGTACAAAGAAACCTTCGATGTCTGCGAAGGCGTGAAGGCAACCTTCCACGACGCGGGCCATATTCTGGGCTCTGCGTACGTTGAACTCGATCTCGTCGAAGGCGGAGAGACGCGAAAGTTCATCTTTTCGGGCGACCTCGGCAATTCAGACAAACCCATCATTCACGATCCCTCGACACCGCCACACGCAGACGTCGTCGTGATGGAATCGACCTATGGAGACCGCGACCATCGCCCCTTCCAAAGCTCGGTCGATGAGCTTCTTGAAGCCGTCGAAGAGGCTGCCAAACGTCGTGGTAATGTCATCATTCCCACCTTTGCCTTGGAACGCGCTCAGGAGCTACTTTACGTCCTCTATGAAGCCTGGCGCGACGGCCGCCTGCCTAAGAGCGTCGAGATTTACCTCGACAGCCCGATGGCCATCAGTGCGACCCGTATTTTTGAGCGACACCCAGATATTTACGATGCCGAAGCCATGGCGTTGCACGATGCCGGTGAGACGCCCTTTGATTTTGATGCGTTGCGCTACACACGCGAAACGCGCGATTCGATGAAGATCAACGAGATCCAATCGGGCGCGATCATCCTCGCGGGCAGCGGAATGGCCACGGGTGGCCGAGTCGTCCACCACTTGATGCATAATCTGGGACGCAGCGAATGCACGGTCGTGTTTTGCGGTTACCAGGCCTATGGAACGCTCGGCCGACATATTGTCGACGGAGCCGAATTTGCCACGATTTATGGCAAGAATATCCCCATCAACGCCAAGATTCTGACCGTGAATGGCTTCTCGGCTCATGCCGGGCAAAAAGAATTGACCGCTTGGGCAAAAAGCACTCAGGCCAAGAACATCTTCTTGGTGCATGGTGAGGACGACTCAAAAATCGCGCTCGCCAAACATCTGCTCAAAGAAACGGACACCAAGAACATCAAGAACTTGGAGTTTGGAAAGACCATCGACTTTTTGACGCTTCCACGCTGAAGTCGTCGCAATGCAGGCCATAGGGCCTGCGGACCAAGCGCAATGCAGGGCCTGCGGACCCATCAAAGCCGGTAGCGATCCACATGACCATCCGCGCCGTCGCATTCCAAAAGCGGCGGCGTGTGGTTTCCTTCGAGCCCGTGAACGGCCTCCTCGCGGCGCGCACTCATCACGAGTGCGATTGTCGCGTTGAAGGACAGGAACGCCAGAATCGCAAGCGCAGCCAGCGAGAACGGCCCCTGAACCGACAGAAGAGCGGCCACAATCGCCAGCAACGTCAGTGACGCACTTCCCGCAGCCAGCCAAAGCCGCGCAGATGCGCCGCGCTGGGCGAGTTTCGGACTGTAAGAGGTGGGATAATAGTCGCCCCCGCGAGGGATATCGCGGCGTGGATGCCGTCGCGACCGCCTTTTCGAAGCGGTGGAGGACGGTTCTCGATTGGGGCGGCGGCTTCTCATAATATTTTAACAGGCACCCAATCGGTTTTAATCCTGCGCTCTTGGACGAAGCGCTCGAAGAAGGCCTCATCGAGCGGCCGCGCGGTGCGGATGCGGGCTCAGAGGTCTGGCACTTCTCCTGACTTGAACAATACGATCGGTGTGCTGTAGTCGCCCGTATCTTCGTCCACGTCCATGCTGTAGGCGAGGATGCCGGCATGTTTGTCGGCAAGCCGCCCCGCCCTGCGCGCGGCCTCATCTGCGGAATTGAACTGCAGGACTGGACCCGCAACCAAGCCATTCTTCCCGTGGTCGAACGGCTGCACTACATGGATCGTTTCCATAAATTGCTCCTAGGTTAGAGCAAGCATCTGTACATCCGAATCCAATCGGCTTCTATACGCGCAGGCGATTGTTTTTGACGCGACTGTCATGCAATGCACAGCGAGCCCCTGAAATCCGACCTCCCAAAACCCAACAGGCTTAGAGCGGTTTCAATCCGAGCGATTTTCGATATCCGCTGTCTGCGTTGGTATGTTTGTTCCAGTAATCCAACATGATGGATTCAGCCAAAACACCGCGCGTTGTAAGGACTTCAGGCTCACCACCTTTTGGATTAAAGATCGCCGGAGCGACTTCCTCGAACGCCAAAATACGATACGGAAACGCCGGTTCGTAATAGAGTGTGAGTGTTCGACCAAGGTCCTCAAACGAAATCGTGTACGCACTCGCGGGAGCCTTTAGGAAATCTCGGACCACCTTTTCTTCGGTCTTGGCCTTCGCGGTGTAGACCTTGGCTTCTTTGTGGTTCAACCGCAGGAATTGCATCGACGGCACCGCGTCGAACGTGCCCGTGGGCAATTTCTTGGGGTTCAGACGCAGTCGCGTCCAAAGTTCGTCCTCCAGCACCGCGTCACCAATTTTGAAGTCTTGGTCGCCTTCGGATTGAAAATACGAGCGGCTCTCGACGTTGAAGCCCTTTTCGTTCCGATTGAATTGCGAAAAGACCTGCCCGCACCAATCCGTCTGAGAAAACGACAATTTCGAAATCTTGCCTTCTTTGACCGGGACAAACGCAGTCGTGGTCAAATTATAGGGGTAGATTCCGGTCGAAAAATGGCGGTAGGCGAGCATCTTCATGATGGGCACGGCGTCTGTTTTCGGGCCGGAATCATGTTTCACCTGCTTCGTCTTGAGGAAGTCCTCGGTGACAAAAATCGCCACCAATTCGCCTTCATGCATTTCGCCATAACGCGATTGCTGGACCTCAAATCGGTTCATTTCGGCCAGACCGCGGTACCAATAAGAACGGAAATCGGTTGCTGTTTTTGCGAACGTGTCCGTTTGAATCACCGCGGGCGCTTTCTGTGCAAACGCGACCGACGTGGCGAATGACCCCATACACGTCAGGGTAATAATGAGCTTTTTCATGTGGACCTCTATCATCTGAATTCACCCATCATGATGTCACCTTGAGCCGTTACGATTCAATAAGGTTGAGTGATGTCGAGTCACGCCAATTTTCTTGAGGGCAAATCACACTTCCAACGGGTTAAACGAATCCCCACAATTATTGAGTGCACACTCCGCAAAAAACGACTATTGGGGTGAATCGGATCGCTTTTGCGAAGCATCTACTCCGCAACGAGGTTCTATGGGTCGCGCGATTACAATTGATACAGAGACGATTCTCAAGGCTGCGCGCGAAGTGTTTATTGAAGACGGACTTCTAGGCACGACCGCTGAAATCGCCCGTCGTGCGGGGGTTTCAGAGGGCACACTCTTCCGTAGATTCCATACCAAAGAAGCTCTGTTTTTTGAGTCTATGAACCTGCCAACCCACCCAGAATTCCTGGAAAGGCTCCACGAACGCGTCGGCCGGACCACCGTGGAAGAAGAGCTGACGTCCTTTGTGCATGAAATGCTCGAATTTTTTGAGCGCGTGATTCCCAAAATCATGTTGATGGTGGCCAGCGGAGCCGGAGCGCGCATCATTCCAAGCGCTGATTCCCCACCGGTGGCGGCGATCCGAGCTCTCTCCAATTATCTGGCAGCCGAGCACGCTCTTGGCCGCCTACGACCTCACGATCCAGAAATCGCCGCGCGAATGCTCATAGGCACCGCGTGGCATTATGTTTTCGGCGAAATCGTCGGAATCAATGAATTTAGCCCCATGCCAAAACACACTTTTGTGCGAGGCGTGGTCGTCAATCTCTTGCGTGGTTTAGAGCCAGAGACAACGAAGATATGATCTTTCGAAATACAATCATGGCCATAAGTCTGGCGGGCGTAACGGCCTGTTCCGGGCCTCAAATGGCCGAAAAAGCCGATAAAATCGTTCCGACGCCGGCGGCATTCCAGAAGTCAGCGCTGCCCTCGATGGCGCGTGATGGTTGGTGTTCCGACTTCGGGGCTCCAGAACTCGACGGATTCATCAGCCAAGCCCTGGACAAGAACTTCGACATGAAGTCGGCGTGGGCTCGTCTGGAACAAGCCGAAGCGATTGCGGCACAAAACGACGCAACGCTTTTTCCAGTCGTATCTTTGCAGGCCACGGCCGGGCGCTCCAAATCGCCCGCTCCTGCCCCCGTGGGTTCGGTCGAAGGAAATTCCTTTAATTTGAGTGCACCGGTTTCCTACGAACTCGACCTTTTTGGTCGATTGGCAAAACAGCGTGAAGCCTCGGATTTGGACGTCGAAGCGTTCCGAAACGACACCCAATCGCTGGCCATCACGATGGCTGCGCAGGTCACAGAGGCTTGGTTAGACGTGGTTTCGGCTCGCCAGCGCGCGACCTTATTGCGTGACCAGGTTGATGTGGCGAATCGCTATTTGGAGTTGACCAGCCTTCGACTTTCACAGGGACTCGCAAACGCGCTCGATGTGAATTCACAGCTCGGCGACATCTACGGACTGGATGCCCGGCTCGAGCAGGCGCTCGCCGCCGAACAAGTGGCGGTGTTCAGACTTGAAGCACTTTTAGGAACACCACCCACGGGGACTCTGGCCATCAGTGGTGTCGAGCTTCCGAGCTTGCCAGCATTCCCCGAAGTTGGCATGCCTGCCGATGTGCTTCAGGAACGTCCGGATGTTCGCTCGGCTTGGATACGCCTAGAGGCCGCGGACGCCCGCACGGCTGCAGCAGCACGCAACCGCCTTCCGAGTATTAAGCTGAGTGCAAATCTCTTTTTGCAGGCGGCCGAGCTCGGCAACCTGTTTGATGAGCTTTTCTGGAGCCTCGCTGCCCAAGCGACTCAGCCGGTTTTTGAAGGCGGACGGCGAAATGCCGCGGTCGATCAAGCTGCGGCTCAGGCCAAAGAACGGCTCTATGCCTATGGACAGACGGTCGTGAAAGCGGTGCAAGAAGTCCAAACGGCTGTCGTCCAGGAAGAACACCAGAGTGTGGTTCTTGAGCACCTCGAAGCCCAACAAGGAGTCGCGGCGACGGCCCTCGACCTCGCGCGTGAACGCTATCGCAGCGGCGCACTTGATTACCTACGTGTACTGACCTCATTGCGAACGTTGCAGTCCGCCGAGCAATCGGTTTTGGACGCACGACGCCAACAATTTTCATTGCGAGTCCAGACCTGTCGAGCGCTTGGCGGTTCGTGGACAAAAGAACTGACCGCGCCAAGCGAGGAAAACTGATGAACACCAATCTTCAACGCGTTTTGAAATACGCGCTTCCCGTCGTCATCATCCTTGCCGCCGTCTTTGCGGCGAGGACGCTGATTAAGAGCAAAGCAAAACCTGAGCGAACCGAGGCCGTGAATCACGGCATTCTGGTCGAACTCGCCACCGCCGCTCACGAGAAAAAACAGATCGACTTGAGTGCTCAGGGCACGGTGATGGCTTCTGAAAAAGTCACACTTCAGCCGCAGGTTTCGGGTTCTGTGACCTGGGTCAGCGACGCGCTGGTTTCGGGAGGCTTGGTCAAAAAAGGAGACCCACTCCTTAAGATCGATCGTCGCGATTACGAAATCATCTTGGCCCAACGCAAATCCGCCATGGATCAGGCCGAGGCGCAATTGAGCATCGAACAAGGCCAACAACGGGTGGCTTTAAGAGAGTGGGAGCTTTTTAAAGAACGCGCTGGAAACGGAAACGACGATGCATCATTGGCGTTGCGCGCGCCTCAGCAACGAATTGCCGAAGTGAACGTGGAATCCGCCAAGGCCGGCCAGGACAAGGCCCGACTTGACCTTAGCCGCACAGTGATTCGTGCTCCGTTCAACGGCTATGTCCAGAGTGAGAATGTCGAAATCGGGCAGACCGTAACGCCGCAAAGCCAGTTGGCGACCATTGTTGGGACCGACGCTTATTGGGTCCAGGTTTCCGTGCCCGTCGACAAACTAAGCTTCATCGAAATCCCCGGAATGAATGCCACCACGGGCGCTGTGGCAACTGTGAACCAGCAAAATGGCGCCGAACGCGTAACCCGCAAAGGCCAAGTTCTGCGGCTTCTGCCCGAGGTCGACCCAATTGGGCGCATGGCGCGGGTGCTGGCGAGGATTGAAGACCCCATGAATCTGACCGCGCCAGAAGGTGAACGCGGTGTCCCGTTGATGATGGGCACGATCGTAACCGTCGACATTCACGGGCGCTCCGAAGCAGAAGTTGCCGTGGTTCCACGTGCCGCCGTCCATGATGGTGACCACGTTTGGGCATTTCAAGATAATCGCCTCGACCTTCGCCAAGTCGAAGTCGTGTGGGGCGACGAAGATACCGTGTGGATTGGCACTGG
Organism: uncultured Bradymonadales bacterium; assembly: GCA_964394615.1. Taxonomy (GTDB): domain Bacteria; phylum Myxococcota_A; class Bradymonadia; order Bradymonadales; family Bradymonadaceae; genus JBFFMO01. The sequence continues at coordinate 212,204 of CAYMYJ010000003.1, forward strand.
GCTCAAGCCTGGCGAACAATACGTGACCAGCCGCATCTCCACGCCAGTTCAAGGCATGAAGCTCCGAACGGAGTCCGAGCCGGCCGTCAAGGAAGCCGCTCCTAAGAAGGAGAAGCCATGAGCGCACAAGATCCGAATGAAGCTGCTGACACCTCAGGATCCTGGAATCGGGGCATCCTCGCATGGATGGCCAACAACTCGGTGGCCGCGAACTTGCTGATGTTTGTGTTCGTGGTCGGCGGCCTGATGTTGTCGTCACGCATCAAACAAGAGGTCTTCCCTGAGGTTGACCTCGACATGGTCTCGATCTCGATTGTGTATCCAGGCGCGGGTCCGGCTGAAGTCGAACAAGGCGTCGTCCTGGCCGTCGAAGAAGTCGTGCGCGGCGTCGATGGCGTCAAGAAAGTCCGCTCCACCTCCCGCGAAGGCGTAGGTTCGGTCACGGCCGAGTTGCTGACCGGCAGTGAACCCAACGAGGTACTGAACGACATCAAAAGCGCCGTTGACCGGGTGACGTCTCTTCCCACGGACGCAGAACGCCCCGTGATCAGCTTGCTGACCAACCGTCAGCAAGTCATCTCGTTGGTGATTCACGGCGATAAATCCGAAAAGGAACTCCGCGCGCTCGGCGAGCAAATGCGCGACGAATTGCTTGGCGACCAACGCATCACGGTGGTGGAACTTGGCGGCGTTCGCGCTCCCGAAATCTCGATCGAAGTGCCGCAGGACAACCTGCGCCGCTACAATATGTCCTTGGCACAAGTCGCCGCAGCAGTGAGCCAGGCCTCCGTCGAACTCCCAGGTGGTGGGGTGAAAACCTCGGGCGGAGAAATCCTGCTTCGAACCACAGAACGACGTGATTTTGGCTTCGAGTTCGAGAACATCACCGTGCTCGCTCGCCCCGACGGAACCACCGTCAAGGTCGGCGATGTCGCAAACGTCGTGGATGGTTTTCAGGAAGTCGACCGAGAAGCCACCTTCAACGGTAAACGTGCGGTTCGCGTCGATGTGTATCGAATTGGCGACCAAACCCCTATCGAGGTCGCAGACGCAGTCAAAGAATACATCGAACGCAAAAACACGGAATTGCCCGATGGAATCGGACTCGCGGTCTGGAATGACCAATCCGAAGTCTTTCGAGCGCGTATCAATTTGCTGCTCAAGAACGCCTTCTTTGGGGTCGGGCTGGTCTTGATTGTGCTCGGGCTTTTCTTAGAAATCCGGCTCGCCTTCTGGGTGACGTCGGGCATCGCGATCTCGGTTCTGGGTGCGATGTTGTTCATGCCGGTCATGGGGGTCTCGATCAACATGATTTCGCTTTTTGGTTTCATCCTGACGCTCGGCATCGTCGTCGACGATGCCATCGTGGCGGGCGAGGCGATCTACCAACATCGGCAGGAGGGCATGGGAACGCTCGAGGCCTCGATTCGCGGCATTCAGGAAGTCGCTGGGCCGATTACGTTCTCGGTCCTTACGACCGTCGTGGCCTTCATGCCCCTACTTTTTGTGCCTGGCATCATGGGTAAATTCTTCAAGAATATCCCAATGATCGTGATTCCGATTCTGCTCGTTTCGTTGCTGGAAGCGTTGTTCATCCTGCCGTCTCACCTTGCGCACGCAAAAAACACCGAACCCACCGGTTTGTTTGGCTATGTGCATCGCGCTCAACAGCGATTCAGCAAGGGCGTCGAGAATTTCATCTATAATTTCTACAAACCCATCGCCGAAAGCATTTTTGGATACCGATACCTGACGCTGGCCATCGCTTTCTCGATCCTCATCGGAGCCTTCGGCATCGTTGCTGGCGGGCGAATCAAGTTCACCTTCATGCCAAAAGTTGAAGGCGAAGTGGTGACTGCCAATATCCAGATGCCCTTTGGTACGCCTGTAGAAGACACCGAAAAAGTAGCCCTAAATGTTCTGGCCCAAGCCCGCAATATCTTGGAAAAAGAAGGCGGCGAGCTGAAGCTATCACGGGGTATTTATTCCGACCTTGGCGCGAATCGTTCGGGCGGGGGCGCAAGCGGCGGATCAAATGTTTCGGGCGGCCATCTGGCCTACGTTCAGGTTTTCCTGGTACCTGCCGATGACCGCGAAGTCACGACATCGGTTTTTGCGAACGAGTGGCGCGCGGCTGTGGGCGAAGTCCCGGGCGTAGAATCGCTTCAGTTCCAATTCAACGTCGGCCCCGGCAGTGGCCAACCCCTTCAGGTCGAGCTGAGCCATCGTGACGCAGAAACGCTTGAAACGGCCGCTGCAAAATTGGGCGAAACGATGGGCACCTACGCTGGCGTTTTTGATGTCGACGATGGATTCACGCTCGGCAAAGACCAGATCGACCTCAAACTTCGTCCCGAAGCACGAGCGCTCGGTCTCACGGAATCCGACCTTGCTCGCCAGGTTCGCGGTGCTTTTTACGGTGCGGAAGTCGGCAGACAGCAACGCGGCCGCGATGAATTACGCATTTTTGTACGGCGCCCACTTTCTGAAAGAACGTCGGAAGCCGACATCGAAAACATGTTGATTCGAACTCCGTCCGGCGGAGAAATTCCACTCGCACAGGCGGCAGAAGTTGTCCGCGGCAAGTCGTACACGACGATCTCTCGTGTGGACGGAAAACGGGTTCTGACGGTTTCCTCGGACCTTGATGAAACGGTGACGAGTACCGCCGAAATCATGACCAGCCTGATGTCGACCGCGCTGCCAGACCTGCAACGCGATATCCCAGGTTTGACCTTTGGAACCGCGGGTCAGGAACAGGACCGCGCAGAAAGCCTTGGCGGACTAAAAATAGGCTTCATGTTCGGACTCTTTGTGATGTTTGCCCTGATGGCGTTGCCCTTCAAGAGCTACACCCAACCGCTGATCATCATGACGGCCATTCCCTTCGGCTTTGTGGGCGCGCTCATTGGGCATCTTATGCTGGGTTTTGACCTGAGCATGATTTCGATGATGGGCATCGTGGCTTTGTCTGGCGTGGTGGTGAACGATTCGCTGGTTCTGGTCGATGCGGTCAACGAGTTCCGCAAAGGCGGCATGACCACCTGGGATGCCGTGGTCGCTGGCACCACTCGTCGTTTCCGCCCCATCGTTTTGACCTCGCTGACCACGTTCTTCGGCCTCGCACCGATGATTATGGAGACCTCGCCGCAAGCACGATTCCTTGTTCCAATGGCGGTCAGCCTTGGGTTTGGTGTGCTTTTCACCACCCTCATCGCGTTGATCATCGTGCCGTGCCTGTACCTCGCATTGGAAGACGCCGGCCGCTTGTTCAAAGGCAAATCGATGGTGAAAGCGCCAGAACCCGCCGAGTAGCGGCTAGCAGTAAGCGGTGAGCGGCTAGCAGATTAGTGCCAACTTTACGATTGGTACGCGTGGCTCCTGGCCTTGGTGCACAGGCTTTTTAAGATGTCTCTTTGACTTGGTGCACGAAAAGCCGGGAACCGTTTTCGGCCTATTTGCGATTTCTGCGCTTGGTGCGCAGGCCTTATGGCCTGCATGCGATTGGTCCGCAGGCCATGCGATTATTTAAACACAGGCGAGCCATAAGGCTCGCGGACCAATCATAACATCAGCCTTGTCATCGCCCGTTATGTGACAGCCGCCTCCAGCCGCGCCCTGCGACGGAGTGATGACAAGTAATGGCACCTTGAGTTGTGGCTATGGCCATTCCAATTGCCACATCCTTTCGTCTGACCGATATTGGCCCGTGACCAGCAACCTCAGGGGAACAAGACCATTCACGATGCCATCAGAAGCATGGTATGACCCTTGCCTTGATATAAGATGTTCTTAAATGCCAGCTTTAGGATATTTGATGCGATTCCATACACTTCGATTTCTCCTGCCTATCTCGATCGCCGTTTTCACTTCCATGGGATGTGGAGACGACTCCGGACAAGATGCCGCGGATCAATCCTTGGATGGAAAGGGCGACACGTTTACTTCCACCGCAAATAAACTGACATTTACGGGCAGTGTGAACTCGACCATCACCTTGAAGAAGGCCTTCCAGTGTGATGCCCAACAGTTCATGTTTATGGGTGGTTGGCATAATCAGGATTCTGGATCGTACGATTTCCCCACAGGTCGAATCAGCATGAGCTTCAACGGCGGACGCCTTCCCAACATGGGCGACGTGGTTGAGCTGAAAGGATTCGATCGGCTCGTTTTTGACGGGTCTGGTTTTAACTCGGAAGGCGGCGCTGGCTGCTCCGTTAAGGTCGCAGGGATTCTAAACGAAGGGAAAGACGGCGATTTTGGAATCAATCTTGAGGTCCAAGATTGCGAATTGGTCACGGGAACTCGCAAGGTTCAGGTGACCGGGTCGCTTTCATGCGTCGGAAAGGGGTTCGAGCAGCTCGTGATTCCAGGCGACCCTAACCCTGACGACCCGAACCCCGATGACCCGAACCCCGATGACCCAACACCCAACGAACCGGTCGTCCAAACATGCAGCGATGCTGAGTACAGCACTTGGATGAACAAGGTTCTTGGCCTTGTCGACGCTTCGAACAGCAGCATCGACACATCCGAACAAGCTGCGATTGATGCGGCGCTTTCCGAAAAACCATGTACCGGCGTGAATGAGGCGCTCTACACCGCTTGGGCAACTGAATTCCATGATCGATTGGTCCGCGCTAACAGCTCGATCGATGCAAACGAGCGAAAATCACTGGATATCGTGCTGAGCATCATGCCTGCCGCAGCCACAGACGCGGCCTACATGACATGGTTCGTCGTGTTCGAAGAGTTCATTCGTAAATTCCTGCCCACCAGCACATCCACATTGGATAACGACGAGAAGCTCTTTTTGGAGCTCATCGGCAACGCTAAACCCTTCGTCGGCGGTGAAAACGGCTACACCCTTTGGTTCGATTTAACCGCAGAGTATTTTGGGAGAATGGCACCAATGGCGACGAGCACACTGGATAACAGTGAAATCGAAAACTATGACGCCATGTTTGCCCATAAACCGGTTGCGGGCGGCGGGGAAAACTACACGATGTTCCGCGAGTTTTTTGACGCGATCCTCAATCGTTCCATTCCCAGTCCGACCAGCACGGTCGACTCCAGCGAAGCCCAAGTCCTCGACCATGCTGCAGCGTTTGCTCCCGATGCCGGAAGTGACGGTGCGTACGCCTCCTGGACCATCGGATTTAGCGACTTGTTAACGAAAGTAGGGAATCGGGCTTCAGATGGCGGCAAAGACGGCCTGCAGCGTTACGTGAACTTGAAGCCTTGCGTAGATTCTGTGTCGTCCACCGAGGTCACAGACGCGCTAAATAGCCTGCCAGAACTGCAGGGCACCGACGCTCGCAGCGCCTATATCGCTCAAGCCACCCCTACAATTTGCCAGTAAACGCAGTGGAATGAGCGGCTAGCAGTTTAGTGCCGCGGTTGTGATTGGTCCGCGTGGCTCCAGCCGCGCTCTGCGATCGATACGCATGGCCGCAAAATCCGTGGGAGAGACGTCGATGAAGCGTGCGATTACACTAATGCTGTCGGTCAGTATCGGGGCCTGTTCTGAGCCGGTGGATAAGGCCAAGAACACAAACGTTGAAATGACGGACGCTGGTACAAACGACGCTCAGGACGTTCAAATCGAGCGCCCAGAAAACGCGGTGGGCCTCACCGTCATGGGCGCCGAGCGCAAGTCATTGAGCGCCAATCAGCCTCCGCAGGTGATTGTGGATGTCGAGATCTACAATGGTTTGTCGGGCGGTCTCTTGGTTCAGGCGAGTGCACTTCGCCTTGTCGTCGATGAATCCCCCACCGAGGTCGGCGCAAACCTTAGCGCCCAAATCCTGGAAAACCCCTGCCCGGCCGAACCTCTTATTTTGACACCCGGCGGGGCCCTGCGCTGTCAGGTCGCCTTTGAGGTCGAGCCAAGCGCCACACCATCCAAAGCCGTATTGGTAACCACCTCGGAGGCTCCAGACCAACCCTCCATTCGCGTCGACGACGACATCAACGACTTCGAGGAATGTGAAATTTGTGGCGACACCTGCCTGCCTTACACACTCACCGCGTGTGGAGCTTGTGGGGTTTCATGTTCGGCGCCAAGTGGTCTGGACCGAGTGTGCGCAGGGGGATCGCCTGAGCGACTCCGCGTATTCACACCAAACACCGGAGTTGTCACGCTGATGTCGGCTTACAGCCTGACCCCAGCTTGCATCGAATGGTTGGGAATCGACCAAGGCGAAACCAAAACCTGTGCGGAGCGATGTGCGGAAGAAGGCCTCGCCTGCATCGAGGTCCTTGGTTATGTCCAAAGCTCGGCGCCAGGAGAGATGACCGAATTCTACGGGCCAATGACCCGTTATACGGACGGGGTTTTGAGCGATTCGGATGCTGGTTGTGACAAAGGCGTCCGAGACGCCGAGTTCATTGCCGGCGTGTGGTGTTCCTGCCATTCCGCCGACGTAGTGGAGCGTTAATCACGACGGCGGTTTTCCGTTTTTAGGCTCTGGGGTTCTGGCGGGTTTGGTCATGCTCGAGTGATGAAATGTAAAACCCAGATGAGCCTATGTGTGTCATCACCACCCACCATGCACTCACCGCCTACACCATCGACAACCCAATTCGTTTTCGTTTGGTGTCCACCGACACGACGGTCACGTCGACCCGGTCGCCCACGGCAACCACGTCGTGCGGGTTTTTCACAAAGCCGTCGGCCATCTGGCTGATATGGACCAGACCGTCTTCTTTGACGCCTAGATCCACAAACGCGCCAAAGTCGACGACGTTGCGGACGGTTCCGCTCATTCGCATGCCTTCGCGAATATCTTCGAATGAAATCTGGCGAGCACGCAGCTCTGGGGCGGGCACATCACCACGAGGGTCGCGGCCGGGACGCGCCAACGCTTCCAGAATATCGTCCAAAGTAAATCGGCCAAGGCCATGGTCCGCCGCGATTTTATCGAGCGACCCGCTCCGCTTTAGACCTTCCAGTTTTTGACCAAGATCCGAATCCCCAATCTTGGCTTGAGCAGCCTTCAAAATCGCTCGCGCGCCGGCGTAACTTTCAGGGTGAATCGCGGTCGTATCCAGTGGTTCAGCTGCATCGCGCAACCTCAAGAACCCTGCACACTGCTGAAAACTCCGCTCGCCCAATCCCTTGACCTTTTTAAGCTCAGCCCTCGATTTGAAGCCGTTTTCACGCTGGTATTCGACGATACGAGTCGCAATCGCAGGTCCAATCCCCGAAACATAGGTCAAAAGGCTCGGAGACGCCGTAGATAGCTCAACGCCGACTCGGTTCACGGCATCGACCACGACGGCCTCTACGGCCGATTGAAGGTGTCCCTGGTCGACGTCGTGCTGATACATCCCGACGCCAATCGACTTCGGGTCGATTTTGACCAGTTCGGCCAACGGGTCTTGAAGTCGTCTTGCGATGCTGACGGCGCCACGAAAGGTCACGTCCATGCCCGGCAGCTCTTCACGCGCCACATCCGACGCGCTGTAAACACTGGCGCCAGCTTCGTCGACCACTGCATATCGAGCGTCTGTGCCGTCGATCGCCAAAGCCGCCGCTGTTTGCGATTCGCTGGAGGCGGTGCCGTTTCCGATGGCGATCACGTCGATATCGTACTTTTTGAGCAGACTTCGAATGATCGAGGGAGCTTGGTCGGCGCGGTTATCATGAATGAAAATCATGTCCGTTCCCAAAACCGCGCCGTATTCGTCCAAGGCCGCCAATTTACAGCCTGAGCGGTAACCCGGGTCGATGGCGAGCACCCGGCGATGGGTGAGCGGCGCCTGCATCAGAAGGTTGTTCAGGTTCAGGGCAAAAACGTGGATGGCGTGTTCGTCCGCCGCCGCATCGAGCTCTGCGCGCAAGTCGCGCTCCACGGCGGGTTTAAGCAATCTCGCATAACCGTCGGCGATGGCCTCAAAAACCAAGTCTTTGTTTTTACGGGCAGGATTAAAACGCCGGTCAAGCTCTTTGACCATGCGCTCATCATCAAGTTCGAGCCCGCCCGAGAGCGCTTTTTCGTTCTCCCCTCGCCGGATGGCCAAGACCTGATGTGGCTTCACGCGGCCGACAGCAGCGACAAAATCGTAATAGTCTTCAAATTTCGGATCGACTTCAGATCCGCGCCGCTTCTTGACGGCAAGGCTTCCGTGGTCCTTCACGATGCTTCGAACCAAGCGCCGTGCTTCAGGCTCAGTCGAGAACTCCTCGGCGATGATGTCCTTGGCTCCGCTGATCACGGACGCTTCGTCTGGAAACACATCGCACGTAAGCTTTCGGGCCAAGGCCCGAATATCCTCGTCCCTAAGCATAGCGCGGGCAACTGGGTCTAAACCGGCGTCGATGGCCTTGGTCGCACGCGTCTGGCGTTTGGGTTTGTAGGGCGCATACAGGTCTTCAAGCGTGGTCAAATCGGTCGCGGCCCGAAATGATTTTTCCAGGTCGGACGTCAGCTTGCCCTGCTCTTTCACGCTGCCAATGATGGATTCGCGACGTGCTTCCAAAGTTCGTACACGTAGGGCGGTCGCCTCGACCTGCCGAATCTGGACCTCGTCCAGATTATGCGTGGCTTCTTTTCGGTAGCGGGCAATGAAAGGAACGGTATTCCCTTCATCCAAAAGTCCCAGCGTCGAGGTCACCTGAGCAATGGTCAGGCCGAGTTCTTTGGCAATTTGTGTATTCATGCGCCCAGATTTACCCATAGACCCCGCCGCCTACAAGTCACGAGTCTTTTGCGGGGGCGATTCTTGCAGCTGGGAGTCAGGTTTCAGGTGGTGCGGTTTCGGGTGATCGATGTGATTCGGTGCGCGGGCATTTTACCTGCTGTGATTCGGTGCCCACCGCAAATCGCAAACACAACTGGAACCACGCGGACCAATCGCAAAAACACTCTCGTCATCGATCTTTATGTGACAGCCTCCTGGAGCCATCGCAAATCAGAGGTTCGACGAAAAGCGCAGCTTCTGGCATCATGCGCGAGTCATGCAACCAGCGCTGGGGCGGAAAGATGATGAACACAATTCGAACACTTTTGATGGCGACGGCCATCTCTTGCGTCGCGTCGACTTCATTGGCCGGGGAACCCACCGAGGATCAGCCGGTAAAACTTGTCATCACCGCACAAATGCGACCGCATTTTGAGGCGCTAAAACGGCGCCTAGAAGCTGACCCAGCTTACGCACCCGACGGAATTCTGACCGATGCGCAGGTCATCAATATTCTGGCATTTGGCGGTTGGGTGATGGCAGACGCAGAATTGCGAACAACTCTGAACGAATCCTCGATCCTTCGCATCACCAAGATCGACGGCGCGATGCCCTACGACCTCGCAAAGAGCTGGCTCGCCCTGAACCAAGGCATGGTCCAAGCATGCGGCGACAGCGAAACGCGGACGCGCGTCAAAATCAAGATTTCCCTGAATAACAACGGAGAGATCAAGTCACTCGATGTGCAAGGCGCACGGCCCGAACAAGAGGCCTGTGTCCGAACACAAATCGAAGATTGGACCTTGGCTCCTCGGGTCGAAGGCGCATCCGAGATTGAGCTCTACGTGCTCTACGCGGTGCCTCCTGAAATGCGCTCGCTGATTGCCCGAACCACAAGGGACTCGTTGGCGGTGAGCGAAAACGAAATCGACCAAGGCGAACATAGATACGAAATCAATGACAATGTTATCGCGACGGTTTCCGAACCCACCTCGACACCTTTGCCTGTAGACTTGGAAAAGGCCGGCAACACCGAACCCCAGGCTACACCCTCGCCTTGGAGTGTCGGACTGGTGTTCACCACGGCCACATCTTTTATCAGCCAACAGGAAGGACCCGAGGCACGTGGTATTCAAGCAGGACTTGCGTTCATGCCTTTGAATCTAGAAGTGGAGCCCACATACGTTTTCAGCCCCACCCGAAAATTAGGCATTTTCTGGAAATACCAAGTCTTGCCGTCACGCGATGAATTCCGGAATGAAGACGCGTTTTCAGGACCATGTTTTGGTGGCGAGTGCGTGATTGGTGCAAGGATCCACACGGCGATTGATGAGTCACTGTCATGGAATGCTGGCCTTGGGTTTGGGAAAACTCGAAAGATGGTGAGCCTCGTCGTTTTCGAAACCGATGAGCGTTGCTGGGCGGGAAATCGCGAGCCCGGTAAGGATTTCTGCTTTATCGACACGGCTATCCGCGACGGCTGGATTTTCCCTGAAATCGGCCTCGACTACACCGCAGCGATCTCCCACCGCGTAAGCCTGGTTGGCACCGCGCGCGCCAATTTCTCGATGCCTGATTTCGCCCTAAACGTACACCTAGGCGCCGGAACCAGCTTCGCGTTCTAAAATTCGATGGTTTCAGGCAGCTGCCAATCGCAACTCACAACCGATAACCGACAACCGCAGGCCAATCACAGCGCCTTAGAAACGCGCTCGCCGCGATACACACGCCGGTCCGTTAACACAGCATCCATCGGCTGGTCGTGTGCCTCCGCAGGCAGCACACGCGCCATCTGCCAATCAAAGGCAATACCAAGGGTTCGGGACGGATTAGCTTCGACAAAACGGTCATAGAACCCGGCGCCAAAACCAAGCCGATGACCCGCCAAATCAAAGGCGAGCCCGGGCACCAGCACGACGTCGACAGGCCCAGTCCATGGCGGCCCATCAGGCTCCATGATGCCGAATTTACCCGCGGACAACTCGTTTCGATTCTGAACCGGAATCAGGACCATTTTGCCGGGTCCTATCACACGTGGGTACAAGATGGTTTTGCCCGCAGCCAGCCACGCATCGACGGCCGCACAAACGCTGACTTCGCCGGGCAATGCGGAGTACACAGCGATGATCTGGGCATCGAGTGCCTGCAGTCTTTCGCAAATTTTCTGGGATAACTCAGGCGCGAGACCCACATGTTGAACACGGGCGCGCTTGTAGTGGGCACGAAGTCGAGCTTTGGAGGCACGCGCCCTCAATCGAGACGTTCCGCCTCTTCGACGGCCTTCAACGCTGCATCAATTTTCGATTTGAACTGGTCTCGCAGCACACGATTTTGTTCGCGCACTTCAAAGAGTTCTTCCGCAACGGTCATGCTGACCAGCATCAAGATCTTTTCAAGCGGCACGCCTGGGGCGAGCGCCTGAATCTGTGCAGCCTTAGAGTCGATGAAGTTCGCAAGGTCTCGGACCGCCTGCGGTTCTTTATCGGTTTTGATCGAGAGCTTTTGTCCCCGAATCTCGATGCCGACTGAACCCGGTGCGGTGACCGTGCTTGATTGAGTGCGACTTGTATTCCTAGATCCGTGGAAACTCACGATCATGCCTCCGTGCATAAGTGCATCTAACCTAAACGCAGTGATCTACGGATTCAACTCAAATACGTGGATTTGAATCCTCGACACAGTTTTGCGCATCTACCAGCCAACTCAGACAAACGGAGGCAATCATGCCAACCCAACGAATTGAAGAACTTAATCAGCTACTTGCAGACGAAGCCGTCTACTACCAGAAGCTTCGCAACTTCCATTGGAATGTCCGTGGACCGGCATTCTTCCAACTCCACGTGAAGTTTGAAGAAATGTACACAGCATCGGCCCTGAACGTCGACGCCGTCGCCGAACGAATTTTAGCCCTTGGTGGACGACCAAAATCCACGCTGAAAGAGTTTCTGGATGCGAGCCGCATCAAGGAACAAGCCGAAGTGCCGGTCGCCGAAAAGATGGTCGCGGAGGTGCGCGACAACTTGAACGCACTCGTTGGTTACGTGAACGCTGTCCGCAAAACCGCTGAAAAATCGGGCGATGACACGACCGTGAACCTGCTCGACGACCTGTCGCAGCAGCATGAACAAGACGCCTGGATGCTCCGCGCTTGGCTTAGCTGAGACGGCATCAAGTTTCAGGTTTAATGTGCAGGCTCTGGGGCCTGCCTGCGATTCCGCGACTGGTACGCCCCTTAAGGAATACAGGCGCAAATCGCTACACGAGAGACCTGGCCTCCACCAAAATTGGTCCAATACATCATCGGACCATCCAGGGCGATTCCTTGCGCTCCCACCTGATTCCCAATCAGAAACTCGGCGGTTCCGCCGGTCTTGGCTTTACGCATCACCCCGTTGCCATCGGATAAGGTCCAGTAGACATGGGTCGCATCCATGGCGACGCGTTGCGGGTTGTTGATTTGCGGCGCAAAGTCTTCGACAGCTCCGCCCGCTTTGGGCCAGCGCCTGACCGCGTTGTCCGATGCGGCCGTCCAGTAGACATGAGTCGCATCAAGCGAGATGCCGGTCGCCCCGTCTTGCCCCATCGCCAGGACTTCCACGACACCGCCTGTTTTGGCTTTTCGAACCATCGTATCCGCAAAATAGTTGACCCAATAAACATGGGTTGCGTCGGTTGCGATGCCGTGTGGGTAGTCTTGGTTATCGGCAAAGGTCTCGACGGCCCCACCCGCCTTGGGCCAGCGCATAATGGTGTCGCCCATATAATTTCCCCAATAGATATAAGTGCCGTCGTCCGCCAGCCCTAACGGGCCATCCTGATTTTCAGCAATCACTTCAATCGCGCCGCCAGTCTTCAGCCGTCGCAAAACTTTGTCATCGTAAACGCTCGTCCAATAGACATGGGTTGCGTCCAAGACGATGCCGCCGGGTCGATCCTGCATATCAGCCACGACTTCTGGTACTCCCCCGGCCTTGCTGACCCTCATCAACTGGTCCCCATTTGCCGATGACCAGTACACATGAGTTGCATCAAGCGCGATATCTTGAGCCCCTGCTTGATTGTCGGCGAGCACGTCGGCGACACATTGCTGCGCTGTGCAATCGATATTGCACATGGCGTTGCTGCATCCTAAGCCACAAGACGTCTCGATCGGTTCAAACACGCACTCACCGGCGGAACACGTCCCTATAGGGGCGTAGGTTCTAAGTGTTTGTGCGTCGGCGCAAACGGCCTCGGGCGCCGTTCCATCGCACGGTGTGCCTTCGTTTGCAGGGTTCAAACACCCCAAAAGCTCCATATCCGCCAGATCTTCAGCGCCATCTATGGAAGCATCACAGTCAATACAAGTATCGAGACCCATATCCGCAAGATTCTGGTCGGGGGCCATATCAACAACGACCTGCATTTCCCCCGTGTCTGCCCCATTCGTGTTCGAATTAACGGCACGCTGCTGCGTATCATCCGAACATGATGCAACCAAAAAACAGAATAAAATAAATAAGTTCTTCACGCCGAACCTCCGTGAATTGGGCACTATCACCCCTTCGTAGTTTCGTCTAATGCACTCCCAGACGAAATGCGATGATGGCGCACCGGATGGCGTGCGGAGGGTATTCGTAGTATTTCCCCAGAATGCACCAACTAGAAAAAATCCCATCGGAGCTACGCGAAGAATTCGACGACCTGTCATTTCTTGGACGTGGCGGACAAGGACTCACGTTCCGAGCCACCCGTAAGTCCGACCAAAAAGAAGTCGTCCTAAAAGTGCTGGATTTCCTTGAGCTGAGCTCTTGGAAAAACTACGACCTTTTTCTTCGCGAAATCGCCATCCTCAAGACGCTAAATCACCCCGCCGTTCCCAAGGTGCTGGCTGTCTTTCCGGAAACGCCTCAAGACAACGAGCCAGAGGCCGTTGTGTTGGTCCAGGAGTACTTCGAGGGCGACTCGCTCAAAGCATTGCTCGACGAGGAAAATGAAGCGTGGAGCGAAAAGAATGTGTTGGCGTTTTTGGCGGAGATGCTCGAGATACTCGCCTACCTTCACTCGCTAAATCCTCCCGTTGTGCACCGCGACATCAAGCCGTCGAATATCATCCTTCGCCAAGACGGCAGCTATGCGTTGATTGACTTTGGCGCGGCCACCTCGACCCAAAAAACCAACGCGTCGACCTTTGTCGGCACCAACGGGTACATGGCTCCGGAGCAAATGATGGGTCGGGCCGAACCACGCTCCGACCTCTATTCGCTTGGTGCGACGGCGCTGCAACTCGCGACCGGTTTACATCCAAGTGATTTGACGCGAGAAAACTTCGCATTTCGTCTTGACGATCTTGGACTCAGCCCAAGACTTTTGCGGATTCTGGAGAGACTTGTTCACCCATTGCCCGAAAAACGCTTCCAGGGTGTCCGTCAGGCTCAGCAGAGACTGAATCCATCGCAAGACCTCGTGAAGGCCGATATTAGTGAAAATGGGTTCAAATTAGTTCGTCAAGACGACTGTACCAATATCCTTCTGCCTAGACCACATCTCGGCCTGATAGCCCTTTATGCGCTAATCAGCGTCATGGGTGTGCTTGCTATTTTGTTCGAAGGCGCCTCCAGATTTCAGAATATATCCGTACTTATCTGGGCCGGTTTAGGCATCTTTCAGTTAACGGTACCTGGACGGGTTCTTATCGACGACGAAGGCATTCGGTTTATGCGAGGACTCGGACCATTTTCCCGCGTCAAAGCTTGGGCTGTCGACGATATTTCCGATATTCGCTCGCAGAAAACAGGCGCCTTTCTTACCGTCGTTGTTCAGGATAAAGCCGGGAAAAAACAAAGTGTTGGTGCGCTCTCGGGCGCGCAGGCTCAGTGGTTAGTTCGTCACGTACTTGAAGAACTTGAGGAAAGGCGATGATTCAGAGCCGATTTGAAATCCTAGAGACCCTTTCCCGACGTAATTCGGTTCAGACCTACAAATGTCTGGATGCTGAGTTCGGCGTCATTGTTCTGAAGGTCTTTGAATCCGTTTCAGAGCAACAGAAGTTTCAACTTCAGCACTTCAGTAAGTCGCTTGCCCGGGTCTCTCATCCTGGACTTCAAGAGCATCTAGGCATCTTTGAAGACGGTGAGCAGGTATCGCTCGCCTTCCGATGGATCGAAGGATTGACGCTCGCTCAAGAGATCGCACGTGGCGTGCGTTACTCGGACGAAAAGCTTTTCGGATTCATGGAGCAGGCCCTTGAAGCATTGGCCGTGGCACATGGTCAAAACCCTGCGTTGATTCATCGGGACATCAAGCCCGAGAATATCGTCCACACGTCTGATAAGTGGGTGTTGATCGATTTTGGCGCATCGCGTGAGGCCGTGCTTGGTGATGGCGAAGTGAGCGTGATCGGCACAACCGGCTATGCAGCACCAGAACAATTCTTTGGACAGGCGTTTCCCACCTCAGACCAATACGGACTCGCCGCAACAACGCTGCACCTAGCGACGCATCGCCATCCGACAGATTTCCCTCTGCGAAAACTCAAACTTGAAATCGACCAAGCCGGACTTTCTCTTGGCCTGGAAAAAGTCCTCGATCGGATGCTCGCTCCTGATCCAAAGGAACGATTCCTGGATGTTGAGACTGCGTTGAAAGCTGTGCTCAGCGGCGCCGGGATGGAAGATTGGGAGTTTGCGTTGGAACCGATAGCAGACACTCAGACTGTGCTGTCGGCCCAACCAAACGGCGACGAAGTCGAAATCATGATCGGTGCCCGCAGCAATAAATTGTACTTGTTCTTAAGTGTTATGGCCCTCATTGCGTTGCCTGTTAGCTCGGCGCTCTTCCTTGCCTTCAACGGGTTTGAACTCTCTGACTCCTATCTGTTGTTGGGGATGACTTTTGTAGCAACCGGTCTTTTCGTGCTTCCAATTATCCGTCGCGAGTGGTTTGGCTCACGGGTCTGGCTACTGACGTTGACGCCAACCGGATTCCGTTTGGAACGAAACGGAAACCTATTTTATGAGGGTTCCCGACCAACTGAGCTCACGCTAAGTAGAGGACTACTCTTAGAGATGATGGATCGCGGCCTAGATAGACGCGCACCAGTCAAACTAAGACATGAGGGTGGGGTTTCGAAGACGTTCGGCCATTCGATGAATGCAAATGAGTCGGAAGTCCTACAAGAGGTCGTCGATTCCTATTATCGCCCGCTTCGCGCAGAGCCAGTGAAACAAATTCAGGCCGACTCGCAGGCCTTGGTCACGACGAGGGCGACTGATTTCCTGCAAGTACAGAAACGGCCGAATCCTTTGCGGTCTCTGGCTTGGAGTCTGGTATTCGTCCGCATTTTGCCAGCGACGCCTAAACGGAAGGCGTTTTTCCAAGGAATTCCTACAGCTGCTCGAACCCAATTCGAGCATCATGGCTTTAAGACTGCAGGATATAAGAAGGAATCCGTTCTTGGACTCCCGGCAGAAGAAATGGAAGTCTTTTTCAGCGAAGACGGAGCAGTGGCATTGCAAGCCCGCCCAGGTGTTTTTGGAGAGTCCGATAGCGATTTCACGTATTACCTGTCTTCGGTCACAGATGATGGGCGGTATCGCCTTACCTGGTCCCATAGAAATCCCAACACTCAGAGCAGTGGATTGGTCGTTTCAGTCGGGTCCAAAGGCAGTTTCGAAAAAGATCTCGAGGCCCACCGAGCCTGGCTCATGGAAGTGGCTGAACGACATGGTGCGAATCCCATTCAAATTTTGTCGATGGAAGATAAAATTGCGGCGACGAAATATTACTCGCTCCATGTGGAGTCTGTTAAAACTTCGCTAATCATACTCACGATGGGGCTTTCCGTTATCTCCATGCCGGTCATGCTCATCTGGATGATCTTTATGAGCATCTAATCCGGCTCGGCAATCAAGTAGCGTTGGTTTCGCTTCAAAGAATCACGACGGTTTTACGAGCCTGTTGTAGCAAGCAGGCCGGCCGCACTCGTGATGGCATGTTTTAATCCCAGTCAGCATCTCCTCGCTTCAAATCTGAATCGCGGTCCCGAACATGGAACGTGACACCTGGATTTATTCCCCCGTAAACTCGCTTGTACGGGTGATGACTCCGGTGGTCTCTTGGAACACCAAAACATGTTCACCATAGAAATCAACCACCTCTACTTTCCGCGAACTTTTGATCAGACGATGAAGAGCGTCCACGAAATCGAGCATGGCCCAATAACCGGCGCTTGTTCAAGAACGATGACTTCCACACCATGAACGAGCAGCGCGATTCGCTCGGAAAAACATATCCTCAACTCAGCCAAAGATAGGTTTTTTAAGTCGGGTTGTTTCACCACCTCATTTATTTTTGTCGGAGCCATGCTCTGAATCGTAAATCCCATTTCATCCCGTCATTTGTCGGGTTTCGCGCGATCGAGTCGCCTTACCTCACCACTAAGGATTTTTATGCTCTTTCGGATAGTCGCACTCACGCTCGTCGTATTGACCCTCGCCCCAGTGACAACTTGGGCCTGCGACCCTGGTTATTGTGTGACCTCCACGGTCCCTGCCAATCAGGAAGCCGGCGTCCCGGTCGATAGCCGAATTTTTGTGTTTTTTAACTCGACGCCTGGATTTACCGAGCCGCAGTCGGGACTTTTGCTGGTCGAGGCGGACACTCAACAAGGGATTCTTGGGTCGGCACAAGTTTTCAACGGACATAATCCTGATGCCGAAGTCGGAAATTACGTCGCGGTTCTGGAACCGCTTTTCCCACTTGCACCAAACACGGAATATGAACTGGGATTTGGCGACGGCTCGGTCTGCGGGGCGCCTTCGCTTAAGTTCACGACGGGCGAACAGAATGCCGTGCCGCCTATATTCGGTGGCGCAACTTCGGTAACAACGACGTGCATCAAACCGCCCGCAGAACCTACCAGTTGCGATGATAATGATGTCTTTCCACGGGTCCGATTCACCTTCGACAACCCGGTGCCTGAACACGCCGCAGGGATTTTGGTTTACCGCGCTGGGGGCAATGAACCAATCGCCCTAGTGCCCACCCCAACGGCAAGGGCGGAGTTGCTTCCTGCCACCCTGAACGGCGTCGAGGACTGTTTTGTGGTGCGGGCCATCGGCCTGTCTGGCATCGAGGTAGGAGACGCCGAAGTGTGCACATCCACCGCCGAAATCTGCGCTGACGAACCGACAGAGGACATGGGAAACCCGCACTCGGACATGGGTCTTCCAGTCGACGACGTAGGTACGCCCGAGCTTGATATGGGAATCGTGGATATGGCCGACGATTTGGTTACCCCGTCCACTAACAACGGTTTGGGCGAGGCTGAAAGCGGTTGTGGATGCGGCACGTCTCAGGGTCCGGCCGGCTCGTTTCTGCTGCTTGTCTTTGGCTTTCTGTGGGCGCGACGACGTTGATAGAGCGTGGTGCCGTAGCGCGTCTGCTGGTCGTCGGCGTCGAGTGTTATCTGGGCCGACGTCACCGAGAGCCCGCCGGCCCACAGGTATCGATGGGTTATCGTGCCATTGATTTTCCGGCCGATACGACGTTTTAACCCGTCGTATTGGTAGGTCAGCGTGCGGCCGTCTGGCAGCACGACTTGCTGCAGCTCGCCCATCACACCGTAGGTGTATTGCGTGATGGCGGCGCCGTCCGATTTTCGGGTGCGTTGGCCCGCCGCGTTGTACTGATAAAGCGTGCTGCCGTAACGTGTCAGCTGGTCGTCGGCGTTGAGCGTTATCTGGGCCGACGTCACTGTTTCGGCGGCGGAAACCAACCCGATTCGGTTGGAATTCGAATCGTACGAATATGTGGCGCTCACCACACCATTCATGCGGACTTCGACGATTTGGCCAAGCAGGTCGTAAGCATAATCGTGCGTGGTGGTCGTGCCTTGAAGCGCCTCTTGCGCTTGGGTGATGCGGCCCAAATCATCGCGGGTGTATTGCACACGTAATAAATCCGCGCTGGTGCGTGCATGCAGTTCGCTGAGTTCTCCAAATTCGCTGTACGTGTAGTCGACCTGCGCCGTTCCGACCTTTCGCTGATTCAAAAAATACGTGTTGGCCAAGTACGAGAGCGACTCAGCACCGATTTGCAGCGGCAGGCCGTCGTTGTCGTAGGTGTAGTCGATGACCTCGCCGTTGATCGACATCGAGCCAAGGCTCAGCGTCGTTTGGCTGGTGGGCATAGGTCCGTCCCACGTAAACGCGACCTCTGCATCATGTCTCCGTAGTGTCTTTTCCCATCAAAGTTTGGCTCATTATCCACGATGAAGCCTTTTGTTGAATTTCTGTAGGATTAGGCCAGTAAGGGTTCATAAGTCGTAGGCGATTAAACCGATTTGCATTTTCGATCGAAATCCATGGGGAAGGTCCAAGCCAAGGAGTCGGTTGCACCGAACGAATGGTTGCCAACGGCAGTGTGATCCGCTTGCTCCCGAATAAGAACCTGGAAGCGACGATGTTGAGTTCTTCCCCACAACGAATTGCACGAAATCGATAGGTCTCGGCCCAAAGGCCCATTATTGGAATTTGGATCAATATCAACATCTTGAGATTGGAATTCACATTCTCGATTCGACTCAAAAGCCAACAAACCAATAAAATGACGCCAATTCGAATTGCCCGACTTATGAAATCATTTGGCAATCGAGCGTCGAACTCAAAATGATTTTCAGACGTTATCAGGCGAAAAGTCGAGAGCATTAATATCCTATTGTTTTTACGGTTCTTTTACAGACTATCAATAATCACTCGGCATCATAGCTCTTTTTCGATTATTCTCTTGAATCTGCGGGCCTATGTTTTCCAACCCTGGACCCACCTCATTTACGATTTCATCTGCACGATCAAGAGTCAGGCCAATTGCGGTCCCGATCCCGGAACCGAGCAAAACCCCAGAAATGCCTCCTATCAATCCAGCGAGAGAACCGAAGCCGCTACCGATAGCGGAATGGAGGCCGCTTTGGGCATTAAGGGCTATCTGGTCTTCAGGTGGGACACCGCATCGATCTAAATTGGCCGCGGAGATTCTTGTGCCAGCATAATATGCCCCAATCGGTGTCAGGGCTCCCATCCATCCGTATTTCAAGCCAATCCAGAAGTCGCTGAAGCTGCCACTTGTAGAGTAGACATTTGCGGCTCCGGAAGACACGGATGAAACTACCATCGATATCAGAAGCGAAGTCAGAATTGGCTGTAACTTCCCTGCATTTGTCCCGCTCCAATCAACTAAATTAACCGGGTCGTTGCCCACATAGATGTACAGATTGGCCTGCCCACCCCCAAACGCCACCGGGTCTCGCGCCGTCCATCGACCAGTTTGTGCGTCGTAATCCCGCGCTCCAAATCGAGTCAGGCTGGTGTCGGGGTCGTAAAGCCCACCCGCAAATCCAAAGGGTTGGAAGCCTGGATTGGTGTCCAGCAACACCTGACCAAACGTGTCGTAACGCAATTCTTGGACGACCGCGCCACTCGCGGCGTTGACCACAAATCGCACGGAGCCCAAATGGTCGCGCACAAACACATAGGTCACGCCGCCCCGCACCATATAGTCCGGCACATTGAGGCCGGTTCCGTAAACGTAGGCGGTGGTGGTGATGCCGTTGGCATCAACCTCAGCCACGGGCGAGAGCCCGCCGGCCCACAGGTATCGATGGGTCGTCGTGCCGTTGATTTTCCGGCCGATTCGGCGTTTTAGCGCGTCGTATTGATACGTCAGCGTTCGGCCGTCTGGCAGCACGACCTGCTGCAGCTCGCCCATCACGCCGTAGGTGTACTGAGTGATGGCGGCACCGTCTGATTTTCGGGTGCGTTGGCCCGCCGCGTTGTACTGATAAAGCGTGCTGCCGTAGCGTGTCAGTTGGTCGTCGGCGTTGAGGGTTATCTGAGCCGAGGTCACTGTTTCTGCCGCAGAAACCACGCCGGTTCGGTTGGAGTTCGCATCGTAAGAATACGTGGCGCTGACGACCCCGTTCACGCGAACTTCGACGATTTGGCCTAGCAGGTCGTAGGCGTAATCGTAGGTCGTGGTCGTGCCTTGAAGCGCCTCTTGCGCTTGTGTGATGCGGCCCAGATCATCGCGGGTGTATTGCACACGCAACAAATCCGCGCCGGTGCGAGCACGTAGCTCGCTGAGTTCTCCAAATTCGCTGTAGGTGTAGTCGACCTGCGCCGTTCCGACCGTTCGCTGCTTCAGAAAATACGTGTTGGCCAGGTACGAGAGCGACTCGGCACCGATTTGCAGCGGCAGGCCGTCGTTGTCGTAGGTGTAGTTGATGACCTCGCCGTTGATCGACATCGAGCCAAGGCTCAGCGTGCCGTCTTCCCAC
>CAYMYJ010000004.1:0-87459 GCA_964394615.1 uncultured Bradymonadales bacterium
TCGGTTTTCGGTTTTCGGTTTTCGGTTTTCGGTTTTCGGTTTTCGGTTTTCGGTTATCGGTTATCGGTTATCGGTTATCGGTTTTCGGTTTTCGGTTTTTAGGCGTTGTGCTTGGTCCGCGTGGCTCCAGCCGCGCCTGCGATTGGTCTGTTCGGCTGGCGAGCTGTCAGGTCTTGGGTTTCAGGTGTTAAACGTCGCGATTGTTTCGACGCGTCCATCTCTGATCAAATCGGGCATTCAGCTTCAAGAATACTGGTGAAGGTGTCGTGGTCGAGGACCCGGTCGGCGTTGCAGCAAAACCAGTCTTTTTTGGACGCCGTGACAGATGGCCTGAACGACATCAAAAGATTTCATCGAAGTCACCTTAGTTATTAAAGACCGGGAGAATTGCAGCTACCGACTGGCGGCGAGAACATTTCTTGAGCGACCGTTTCCCATAAAACCGTTCGCTCGCCGCAGTCTTGGGATTTGGAGACTTGGATCAATTCGGAGAGGGTGGATGGCATCCCAGGTGTAGAGTCACCGTCCTCAGCGTCGTCGATCAAAAAGTAGGCATTCAAGAATAAGGTGTCCGCGGATGCCATGACTCCCATCATCACCTGTTGTGCCGGGACGAGGTCATTATGAGGTTGCAGCATAACCTCGGCCACGACGGTTCGAGACCTTCCGTCTTCTGTTTTAAGTTCAATTATTTGGTAGGGGCGCTGAAGCTTTTGTTGAGCAGCGTCGCACTGAATTTCAGGGACAAAAACCTCCGACGTGCGGACAACCTCGCCAATCAGAATTTCATCGGAGTTCAGACCAATGAAACACATCGTCGGCGCAAAAGCGGGGGAATCGTCATCCACATAGACGCCAGGAAGGCGAAAGGTGATGGGGTCGTTGGAGGGATAGCTCCAGTTTCCGCAGCCAAGGGCGAAGACAGCCAATCCAACAGCGATTAATCCTTTCATTTCCAACCCCAGATTCATGGAAGTTTTCGTGCTTGGAATCTAGGGCGATGTTTATGGTTTTTCAATGGTGTGGAAACGGCCGTTATTCTGCGCCCGACGAAGCTTGTTGTGCGGGAAATAGGGTGGCGTAGCGTTCGGGCAGCCTGCAGATTTTTTGCGGAGCGAACATCTCGGGCCAACAAGGTTTTTCGTAAAAATGTGGACCACCCCAACCGCCGTAGAGCAAGTAGTTTGGTGTCCCAGCGGAATTTGCGGAAACAACAGTATGATAGTGTGAACCCACAGAGTCGCAGTTTTCCCACCCACCGCCCATGCCGTTTCCTGGGGCGATGATCGACAGGATATGAGGCTTCTGCCCCATCCTGTTATAGACGTTTTGGTACACGTCAGATTGCTCGGCGCCGACGTATAAAAAGCTGAACCGCTGGCGCTCGTGGGTGGATTCCCACACGCTCCAATGCGCCCATCGCTCTGGTGACTCGGATGACATCAAGCGGATGTTTTGGGGTCGCGGAATGGGCTGGCGATAGTCTGCTGGCCACAGTTCTTCGAGCGGGATTTTTTTGGAAAATACTTGGCGATATCCCAAGAACCCGCAGTCTTGTCCACGTCCCAATAAATTCGAAAGAAACTGGTGTTTGGAAACTCCGTAATCCGCGTAAACAAACGAGTGCACGTTGCCTGCGAGGAACTTAACGGGGGTCCCGTTCAGCCCTGCCGCTCCGTAAAAGAGTGACCGTTCTAAGATCCCCTGCAACGGGAGTTCATCGTTGGGTTTAACTGTTTCGAGCCACGTCGGAGTGTCTAGGGACTCAAGGTCAAGAATCATGCACGGCTCCGACGAAGGTTGCGGATTTGCATCATCACGTGGCTCACGAATTTTGTGGGGTGCAGTGGGCAGCTACCGTAGTTGTAGTGCGCTCCTTCGGAGGTCCATTCACATAAGAATCCGAAGCTCGAGTCGAGGCGATCGAGTGAGTCCGTGGTCGCTTCGAGTGTGAAGAACCGGGGCGTTTCGGTGAGCGCGAGGACCGCGTAGTGGGCTTGAGTGATGGCTTGGGGCGTGGGCAACGAAATCAGCATCATCGGGATGTCTTCGTGTAAGACCTCAAAAATCCCCATTTCCGCTTCAAAGATGATCGCGTCGACGTTTGGGTCCGTGTCGGCCCCAAAACACTCCGTCACGAGGTCAAAACAGAAATTCGCGAATTGTCGCTTTTGGATCAATGAGCGCAGTTCGGATGGCGTGGCGTCAAAAACAGCCTGCCGTAAGACGTGATGGGTGAACTGGTAATGCAAATGCCCCTCCTTCATTGGTTTCGTTCAATATAGTGCTTTGTTTGGCGCGTATCGTGCCAACTTCGACAAGTCGCGCGAAAAAGGTCATCCACTTTCAGTCGTTCGTTGGAACCCAATCGGAAGGCAACTGGTGGCATGGCGCATCAGGATATTGTTTTGCTCGCGCTTCAGCGACTTTGCGTTCGCGCCAAAATAGAACCGCCGACGTGCCACTGCACGTGCATTTGGAAGTTTTCGCCGATCACCAACTCATTCTTCAGGAAATTGACGATGTCGTTCGAAAACCGTGACGATCATGATGCCCTCCGTGCTCACCAGATAGACAATCCGATAATTGTCCATGAGTACCTCGCGAAGGTCGTCTTTAGAGTATTCTGGGACAATTCGGCCTGCTTGCGGAAACTCACGCGCGAGCTGAGCATGGTCAGAAACCTTCTTGACCCAGGCTGCTGCTGCAGACCGATTATCAGTCCCAATGTATCGAGCAATCTCGAAAATATCTGCTTGCGCCCGCTCAGACCAAGTAAGTTTCATTACTTCTCGACTCCAAATTCATTTTCAAGGAGCTTGGCGAAGGTTTTGTGGTCGAGTACGCGGCCGGCTTTGATGTCGTTCAGGCCATCTGCGACGGCCTCCAAAAATGCCTGCCTCTCCTGCAATCGGTCAAATTCGGCTGGTGAGATGATGACACATGCAGGCCGACCATTTTGTGTAATCACTAACGGACTTTTTCGCTCAGCGAGGGATTTCAGGATGGAAGCCGCATTGGTCTTGAATTCGCCCAAGGGCAGAATATCTTCGGAGACTTTAAGAGATTTCATGGTGTTTCCAATGCGAATCAGTCAGGAGACCATATTTAGTCTAAATTAAGTCTTCCTTCAAGCTCAGGCGGGCTTTTCACTCTTGCTCAATTAGATCAGCTAGAATTGACCAGCCGCGTCTGCCATTGACAGTTCCTGGGAATTGAACTTCCTCAAACGCGAAGGTTCGATTCCTAATTCGGGACAAATAGATAGCCGGCGCCTTTCCAAACTTTCCACCTGCTCCTTCCCGAAGTCTGGAAAGGAATTGTCGCGCTTTGATGTTCCAATCAGGTAGGCACCCTCTCCGCCTTTGGGCACGATTAAGATCGAGTCTTGGTCAAAACGCTTCCCCAATATCATTAGGTCTCGTTTCAGATTCCCGGTATTTTGAATATCAGCAACAAAGAATGATGGCTCCACAACCTCCCCCTCATCGCTCCCGCCCTTGTTCTCTATGTAGTTTCCTTGAACCCGTGTGACGGAGTATTTTTTGCTTTTTAGAAAGGCTTGGATATCCCGGTTGTTCTCGTTGTTGGTGGAAGGGGTATTATAATGCCGATATCCCGAGATCGCTCCACACTCATGATTTTGATTGTGGCTCCAGATTTTGGAAAGTGAGCTTTCCTCAAGCGCGTCAATGTTTTCGTTTATGTTTGTCATACACTCTCCTGATGCACGCTTGATTGCTCGCTGCCGACATATAACTAGCTGAAGCTTGCCTGCGAGGACTTGATCGAGGTGCCGTTCAGCCCGGCCGCTCCGCAGAAGAGCGAACACTCCAAGATCTGATGTTTAACGGTGTCAAGCCACGTTGGAGTGTCCGCCGACTCAAGGTCAAAAGTCATGCACGGCTCCGGCGAAGATTGCGGATTTGCATCATCACGTGGCTCACGAATTTTGTGGGGTGCAGTGGGCAGCTACCGTAGTTGTAGTGCGCTCCTTCGGAGGTCCATTCACATAAGAATCCGAAGCTCGAGTCGAGGCGATCGAGTGAGTCCGTGGTCGCTTCGAGTGTGAAGAACCGGGGCGTTTCGGTGAGCGCGAGGACCGCGTAGTGGGCTTGAGTGATGGCTTGGGGCGTGGGCAACGAAATCAGCATCATCGGGATGTCTTCGTGTAAGACCTCAAAAATCCCCATTTCCGCTTCAAAGATGATCGCGTCGACGTTTGGGTCCGTGTCGGCCCCAAAACACTCCGTCACGAGGTCAAAACAGAAATTCGCGAATTGTCGCTTTTGGATCAATGAGCGCAGTTCGGATGGCGTGGCGTCAAAAACAGCCTGCCGTAAGACGTGGTGGGTGAACTGGTAATGCAAATGCCCCTCCTTCATTGGTTGTCTTCAATATAGTTCTTTGTTTGGCGCGTATCGTGCCAACGCAGCAAATTTAAGGGCGGCGCCAGATAGGTTTTTTTCTGCGGTGGGGATGCCGTCAGTTCTATTTAATGGCCTCCCAGGGCAGGTTCAGGTCATCTCGACCAAAGTGCCCGTAGGCGGCCGTGGGGTAGAAAGGATGTTTTTAATCCTCCTCCTCGTCGGGCGGTCCGATGTCGACCCATCCGATGCTTGTGGTGGTGGGCTGAGACGAGGATCGCTTGGTTCATCTGGCATTTATTCGCATGTTCTATTTGTTGCGATCCCGATCGGCCACATCTGTTGAGGGTAGAGATCGGCAGTGGATCTTTCCCCTAGGCGTTTGTCCAGAATGGCCAAGGCACTCGTCGGAATCTGTGAGGGCACACGCCCCTGGCTCTCGGAAAGCGAGGTTGCCAGCCAATCCGACGCAGCGCGTGGGTTGATATGGGCTTGCCCGTTGTCATCGACCATCACAGCGACGAATTCCTCTCGCATGGTGCGGTCAAAGACGTCTTGCCAACGGAGGATGGCCGCGACGAACGTGCCTCCCTTAAAATCCGCGACCGCTCCCGTCCCGCCAAAATTCGGTTTTTTCGCGAGCAAAATTAGCGCCTTAAGAAGCGGGTCTCCGAAGTCCATCATTCGAGCCTGCCCAATGCCGTGGAGCGAGCGGTCGAAGGTGATTCGGAAGCGACGCTGCGAATTGAGCTCGTTGGCGACAGTGTCAGGCAGAAGAACTTCATGCACACGGCCATCGTGGAGTGTGCGACCGATGTCGGCGCCCAATACAGCCAAGGTGCCTAGTGTGAATGATTGAAGGTGCCCCAGATCGAGATGAAGCGAGTCCGCGAGTTCATTGCTATCAAAGCCCCTCGCGGTGTTCATAAATTCGCGCTGAAGCTGTTGAGCCTGGCGAGCGGACTCGATGGCTGCGTCAACCCGAAGGCTTGTTGATTCTTCGCTCGTTTCGCTCGCCGACTTCAGAATGTCTTCAACGTCGATCAGGCCAGCGAATTCCCCAAAGATCTCGGCTTTGAGATTCTGATGGAAGTCTTTGTGGACATCAGCCAGGTCTTGTACGACCTGATCAATGCGGCTGTAGATGCTCTCAACAATACGAGCGTCAGCAGTCGCTGGTGCATGCAAATTGAACACGACGACGCGTTTAGCCTGACCATAGCGATAGAGGCGACCGACGCGCTGCACCAATCGCATCGGGTTCCATGGCAGGTCGTAATTGACCATAATATGGCATTGACGATGCAAATTGAGGCCTTCGCCGCCCGCCTCGGTCGAGACCAAAAACTGAGCGTGGTTATCGAATTGCCTAACAGCGTCACGTTTTTCGTCGACAGACATGCCACCGTTAATCACCACGACCGCGTCGTGACCAAACTCTTTTGTTAGGGCTTCAACGAGGTAGCGTTGGGTCCCGCGATATTCGGTAAAGACCAGTACTTTTTCTGCAGAGTTTTTCTGCAGCACTGGGCCCAGAATATCATTGCGGAAAGCCCGCAGCTTTTTGTCGTCCAGAATCAGCTCATCGGTCAGCGAGATAAGGCCTTGCAGCAGTTCTTTCTCGCCGTCAAAGAAGGTCTGCGGTTGAAAGTTTTTGACGAGGGCTTGTTCATCTTGCTCTCCTTCAAAACGGCTATCGTCGTTGTCGACGTAGTCCTCTTCCTTTGCCAGGACAGTGTCTTCCAAGGTCAAAAGCCGTCGAGTTAGCGAGCTGCGAATGGCTGCGTGGCTCGAGGCCGCCAGTTTTCGGAAGGTGGTCATGACAAATCCCACCGCCTTGCCCTGTTGGGTGATCGAGGACGCAGCCTGTTTATATCCAAGCTGCACGTATTGTTGCAGAGCTTGATCAAAGTCATGTTCAGGCTCGCCAAGCGGAACGACAACGGCGCTGGTGAGTTGGCCATTGAAGATTTTTTGCCCGTTTGCATCTGTCACTTCGGATTTCCGATTACGATAGAGGCACTGACGCAAGAGCTCCGGCGAATAGTCGAGCGAGCGCAATTCGTCTTTCCACTCGGGGCGGACGAGCTCCATGAGCGCGGCAAAACGATGGGCATCGCCTTGATGAGGGGTAGCAGACAAGAGGAAGAGATTTTCGGTCATGCCACGCAGAACCTGGGCCAATCGATAGCGGCCGGTAACTCGGTAAGAGTTGCCTGAGAGGTGTCGTGAAAGACGATGGGCCTCGTCAAACACCACGACGTCCCACGAACCACATGCACGCAGACTCTCGAGATGCGCCTCTTCTTTGAGCGTATCGATCGACGCGATGACGCGGGAATAGAGTGGCCAATGTGCCGGGTCGTTCACCACAAAATCGCGATTATAGACCAGGAAATCGTCCATCCCAAACTTGGAGGCGAGCTCTTCCTGCCATTGTGGCGTGAGCCCGGCTGGCGTGACAATGAGAATTCGCTCCATCTTTCGCTGACGGAATGCGGCAAGAAGCATCCCCATTTCGATGGTCTTTCCCAAGCCAACGTCATCGGCGATCAGCCAGTTTAGATTGCCGCTGCTCAGAATATTATGAACCAAATGGATTTGGTGCGGCAGAGGATCGAGGTCCAGGTGCGAGAGCGCGCCGGTGGTTTCGTTCCAATGTTCGAGGGCGTGCGCAAGCACGCGCAAACGGAATCGCTCGGCGGCTTGTGACGCCACCTGACGCGGCTTGGTTCGGCGCAAATGTTGGAAGGGCAGCCACACACGTTCGTTCGATTCGAAGAACTCCACGAGCACTTGTTCGTGTCCCCCGAGTGTTCGTGTATCGATAATTCTGCCTTCGCCACGTGAAGCACGCAGGACCGTGTTGGAAACCTCTTCTACGGTCTGGTCGGCACGAAACGCGCTTTTGAGGTCTTCGGCGCGTGCGCTTTTTCGCCCAGTGTTGTTTTCGATGACAACACAGATGTGGTCCGCGAGTTGTTCATGGTCGACGACCATAAACGCAGCCGGAAATGAAGGATGGGTGACCCAGCAACCAATGACAGGAATTGTGTTCATGAAAATCTCCTTTTAAAGATAATTTGTGAAAGCGTGGGCGCCCGTCCCCAAAACCTGTCGGATTTCCGTCGAAAAATATCGAGACGGTTTTCGCGAGGTCGTGAATCCGGTGGTCATTTCATTGCGGACATCATCAGACCAACGCTCATGGAGCTGGCGCATTGCGCATAGGAGCTCTTCCACGTCCGGCAGCGAGTCGTACGAACGAATGATCTCGAGGCTTAGTGGCCATGAGGGCTTGATGATATCGCGATGCGTACCGATATGGTTGAACGGGATGTATTCTGCCCAGAACTCGCGCATATCAAAGATGAGGGTGATTTCATCTACAGAGGCCTGAGACTTCGTGACTAGCCCCAGCACGGTTTGTTCCGTCACTGCGTAGGGAGAGACTTCGAGAATCTGGCGAAAAAGTTGTCGCGCGAAGGCGTCGTCCCAACAGGTGCGATGCATCATGCGTTGAACACGTTCGCCAATCTTCCCGCTGATTGCGCCTGCTCGCATCGATTCGGTGGTTTCGTCGATTGCGAGTGGGGCATCCAAGATTTGGTCACTTAAAAAGTCGGCCCAATCGTCTGAATCAGAATCAGCGGAAAAGTCGTTGGTTTCTGATTTCAGGATCTCGAAATCCTCGAGTGCCCAGTCAGTAAAGTCGGTTGAAAAATCGTCTTGAAAATTGCCTATGTTCAGATTCATTTCCATACCTCACCTCGTTGACTGGGTTCACATAAAGGACTCCGCTCCATCGCCTTACTGACAGTAAAGCGTTATTTTTTTCTGGGTTCTGGTGTCTGAGGCATCGCCAGGCGAGTGGCTGTGGCGGCACCGAAACCGATACCGATCGCGGTGATTGGTGCGAGGGGGCCAGACAACGCGACGACAGTCGTTATGGCGGCAGCGCCAGCGAAACCCGCGACGCCTTCTTTTGCTGCTTCTGTGCAGATATAGCGGGCGGCATCCTCGAGGGTGACCGCTCCGGATCTGACGTCGCTTGCGACGTTAACGGTGGCAACACCTGCCCCCAGCAAAGCCGACACGCCCGTCGCGCTTCCAGCAGCTCGCGTGGCCTGCGTTAGCGCACCTTGTCGTGCTGCTGCAGCTCCACCAGGAAGCAACTCTTTGACACGGGTCGCTACGGTGACCGCATTGACACTAGGAATTGGGAGGTTTGAAGCGATGGCACCACCTGTTTGCAGGAGCCTCTCGCCGAGCCCCGTTATGGCTCGCTGCCCGCCTGCGCCGAGGAGTTGTTGGCCACCGTTTCGGTACAACGTCGCACCTGCGGCCGAGGCGCTGACAAATGACGTGGTCAAAGATTTCATTGCGTGGTCAAAAAGTGACATGAGTTCCTCCCGTTCGAGATTAGTTGTCGTAATTAAATGACGTCGACTGAGTTCGTTACTGACATGAAAACGTCATTTTATTTTTGGCGCCGGCGTTTTCGGGAGTGCCATCCGAGCGGCGGTCGCTGCTCCAAAACCGATTGCCACCGCCGCTAGGAGGCCCACCGGCCCAGATACCATCACGACTGCACTGATAGCGGCCGCCGCTGCAAAACCGGCCGCGCCTTCCTTTGCGGCTTCGACTCCCACGTAGCGGGCCGCATCGTGCTTTGTAATATATCCGGACCGCACGTCTTTGAAGACTCTTGCCGACGCAATGCCAGCACCTAGGACAACCGAGATACCGGTCGCTCCACCTGTTGCGCGGGCTGCATGAATCACTGCCGCTTCTGTCGCGGCGCTGGCGCCGCCAGGGAGCATGTGAATGATTCGCTGGGTGATTGAGAGGGCCGCCGCTGAACTTGGTGCAGGAAGACCCAAAGCGACTCGGGCGGCGCTTTTGCTCGCACTCTTTGCGGCTGCACCGAGGATATCTTTGCCCTTTTCATTAAGCGTAGATTTGGACGATTTTTCATTGGCTGACATGGGTTACTCCGGTTCGAAATTAGTTGTCTTAATTAGAAGGCGTCGGCTTGGCATTTAGACCTCCATGAAATCGATGACACGGAACCCGATGGTTCGCGTCTGCCCGAAATTCCATGCGCCGCCAATGAAGCCGCCCACCACGGGGATGGTTTTGGTGATCAGCGCCCGTTGGGTGATTTTCAGGCCCAGGTATTTCAGCACGAGCTTCTTGAACTGCTTTAGCGCTGCCCCTTTCAGGTTGTCGCGGATCAACCGGCGCGTGATCGTGCCGCTGGCCTTAACAGCTGCATTCCGCAACAGCTCGCCGACTTTGGCCGCACCCAAAATTGGGACCAATAGCTCCTCCACAGCGCTCTCGCTATCGAAGAAGTCTGGGTCGTAAATCAGCGCAATCCTGGCTGCGAGCTGCATCTGCTCGTTGATCGTAGTCAACGATTCCGCGACACCGGCGGGAACTGCGTAGGCTGGATTGGAGGGCAAGCCCGAAATGAACCCCGTCGTCCCCAGTCGATACGACGTCCCTCGCAAGAACCGTTCTGCGATCTGACGATTCGTCGCGCTTGGATGTGCTGTTCGCTCGGAGGCAACGGCAGCAATTGCGCGGTTAATATTAGGCGAGATGGCTTTCAAAATCAGGTCTTGCATAAGTCCTCCAAGGGTTCGTATTAAGTGACGTCAACCGCAGTCGTTACTGACCAAAAAACTAGAAATTCGACAAACTATTTTGACTGCCGGAGCAGCGGTTTCGGTCTCATGCTTCCATGAAGTCGATGACGCGGTAGCCTATGGTGCGGGTTTGGCCGAAATTCCATGCGCCGCCAATGAAGCCGCCCACCACGGGGATGGTTTTGGTGATCAGCGCCCGTTGGGTGATTTTCAGGCCCAGGTATTTCAGCAAGAGCTTCTTGAACTGCTTCAGCGCTGCCCCTTTCAGGTTGTCGCGGATCAAACGGCGCGTGATGGTGCCGCTTGCTTTGATAGCGGCACCCCGCAACAGTCCGCCGACTTTAGCGGCGCCCAAAATGGGGACCAAAAGCTCTTCCACAGCGCTGTCGCTTTCGAAGAAACTTGGGTCATAAATGAGCGCAATCCTGGCCGCGAGCTGCATCTGTTCGTTGGTTGTGTTCAATGATTCGAGCACACCAGCAGACACGGCGTAGGCCGGGTTCGATGGCAGACCGGAGATGAACCCCGTGCTTCCCAGGCGCCAAGAGGTACCCTTCAGAATACGCTCTGCGAGCTCTCGGTTCGAGGCGTTCGGACGCCCTGCGCGCTCGGACGCGACGGCAGCGACGGCTCGTTCAATATTCGGGGAGATGGCTTTCAGAATCAGGTCTTGCATAAGTCCTCCAAGGGTTTCTACTTGGAAGACGCATGACGCGGACCTTACTGACTAAATATACTCAACAATTTTGATGGATTATGCGACGACCTCATCATTATTGGTCGCGAGGCAGTAGCGCGCGCCGCGTTTATCGCCGATTTGTTGTACTATTTTGTCATCTTTAAGGGATTTGATGACTGTTTGCCACGACGAGTCGTCCGCATTTAGTTGTTCTAGAATCTCGTTCTTGCCAAGTGGTTCGTCGGCGTCGCGCAGAACTGCTTCAATTGCTTCAGGCGTGAGTTCATCGAACTTTTGGGCGACAACTTTTGGTTTGGTAAACACCATGGGTTGCCCCGCGCCATCAAACCGGTCGATCGGGATTTCGTTGTAGTCAGCGCAAGCGTTTTTGAGGATTTCAGATGTGTATGGGTTGCAGGTCATAAAGAAGATTTGGTGTTCTTCGCCAACTGCCGCAATCAACTTCGCCATTTGCGCCGCGCGCTCTTCGTCCAAATTGACCATCACGTCGTCCATGATGATGGGCATATGAATGTCTCGCGCTGCGTAGTCCATGGCGAGTGCAAGCCGGATTGCGATGAAGACCAACTCGCGGGTCCCGCGGCTGAGTTCGGTCGCGTTCCGCGTGTTGCCAGCGGCGTCTTCGATGATGATGTCTTTGCCATCGTCTGTTGGCGTCAGCCCCACGTATGCGCCCTCTGTGGCGCTCTTGATCATGCGGCCCGCAGTCTTTAGGACGGCCGGCAAGTGTACGTTGCGATAAGTCTCAAGGGTGTCCTCGAGCAATGTCTTGGCGACCAATAGCTCCGCGAGTTCTAGTTGTGCGTTGTGAATCTCGCTGTGAACCATAACCAGTTCAAGCTCGATGGCCGGGATGTCGGCATTATTTTGCAAATCGTTAAGCGTGTTCGTCAGGACACCGATCTCTTGGGTGACACAGCTGCTTTGCTCACGAAGTTCGGCAATTGCCACGGTTAGCGACTCGACCTTCGTCGTCCACGCTAGCGCGTCCGCGATTTCGAATGCCTCGAGAGCATCTTCAGTTCGGACACCAAACACTTTGCGTAGCGTCCGTTCGTTGGCCTCCAAAGAGGTCTTGATTTGTTGGTGATTCTGACCGTCTTCGCGGCGCTGCTCGAACTCCATAAAGCTTGAACATTCATGGTATTCTAATGCGCTGGTGAGCTCAGCTTCCAGGCTCAATAGGTGGCTTCGATGCGAGTCGATCTCGACCTGAAGAGCGGAGCATTCTTGTAGGGTCTGGTCGCGTTTGGTGCAGGCTGTGTTAGCGCCCTTGAGGGCCTCAAGCACAACAGGTAACCAAGATTCAAGGGGGGCCTGCTCCCCAAACGAGTCTCGGATGACGATGAGGTCGTCAGACACGGCTTGTCGCTTGATTTCTGCCGCAGCTATGGCAGCTCGAAGCGCTTCTACGCGTTGAGCAGCTTGATGAAGGGTGCCCACTTTTTCGACGATATGGTCGATGTCCGCTGGTGATGCATGTTGAAGAATCAGGGTGTTAGCCTGCGCGCTAGCCCAGGCGAGTTTGGAATGTGCGATCGTTTTCTCTATGTCGTCGAGGCGTTCAGTAGCGGCCTTGAGTTCGCGTGCCTGATCGTCGAGTTTGATCTTTTCGGCGGTCCAGCGAGCCCGTAGGCTTTTGGCTTCGGTCAAAAGCGTTTTTGCGTACTGAATGAGTTCAGGGTCGCTTCCAGAAAAATCCAGCGCCGATCGTATCAAGGCGATGCGGTCCTGAGTTGGGGATTGGGCGCTGGTATGGCGCGCAATTTCAGTGTTTGCAGCGGCAATTTGGTCGGCAAGATTGAAATGCCGCTGTGCTTCGTTCAATTTTTGCTGCAGTTCTGTGAGCTCGCCGCGGTATCCAAGCCGGGTTGCATCTTCCTTGATTGCATCAAGTCGGCTTTGTGCCTTTCCCGACTCTTCAAGGCAGCGTTGAAGCTCGTTTGCAGCTTGGTCCTGCTCGTGTTGTTTGAGCTCGAAAGTGGCGGTGGTTTGCAGCCAATTCGATATTTTAGTCGAAAGCTCGCGGTTGACACCCACCACGCCAAATGCCTGCAGCTCGGCTTTATATGAGGTCAGAAAACGCTGTTGTTTTTCCCGACAATCATTCACCAATCGTAATGATTCCAGGCGTTCATGCCGCGTCTTCTGAATGTCTTGAAGTGCGTTTAGCGTTTCACGGGCGTGATCGACGGGGATGATGACAGGTAATGCGGCTGTAAGGGTCGTCCACTGCTCCTGAGTGATCAGAAGCGAGCTCTTTCGCGAGTCGACGGTGCGGGCGGCGTTGTGCTTTTGCTCAAGTCGGGTCGCTACTTTTGACAGGTCATCGAAACTTTTCTCTTCGGCTTGGCGAGCATGGAGAATCTCGACAACGGTGGTGGTGGTCGGCAGCCTGAGTTCTTGGAACAGAATATCGGCATCTTGATTTGAGTTTTCCGCGGTTTTACCGCTACGTGAAAACCAGATCGCAATCAGAGCGACCACAACCAGACCACCAGCTACGATGTAGTTTTGCGTGAGCACAGAAACCACGATCAGGGCAATAATCGAGAGCGCCAGCGCCCAAGTTGCGAGGCGGTTTTGTTTTTTTGGCGCGATTCGATTTTGGCAGAGTTGTTCTAGGAGCTTGAGCTTTTCGAGGCGGTGTTTGACGGCATCAAGGTTCTCGAGCTTTAGGTCCGCGACATCGCCGAAGGCTGCGAAATCGTCTTGGGCGATTGCCAACGCGGATTTGCGTTGTTGCAATTCGGTTGCGACTGCTTCGAGCTGCGATCGCAACTCGCCTGTGAACTCGAACTGTTCAATATTGGCGAAATCAAAATTGATTGTTTCACATAACTGGCGAATTCGCCGGGTCTGCGACTCGGCAGTAGCTGAGTGTTGGTTTTCTTGTGCGGCGCTTGTGAGGGCGTCGGGGATGGCTTCGTTGAGGTCGTGGACACGATTGGCGTCAAGGGGTGCAAGAACGATGGCCTTGACCGCATTTGAAGTGTCTTGCAGACGTTGGCGCCGAGTCTCAACTTCATTCGTCAGTTGTTCGGCCTTTGCAGCGGCTATGGGAAAAGTCTGTGCTAGGTGCGAGAGGTCGACCATTGCTTCGCGCTGAACGTCCGCATTAGTGGCCCTATGTTCAACGACCAGTTCTCCAATCTGGGCGTTGAGCTCTGCACTACGATTGGCGTTCATCTCGTATTGCAAAACGTCTGGAAGCGCTTCGATCGCGGTGG
Source organism: uncultured Bradymonadales bacterium (assembly GCA_964394615.1). Classification (GTDB taxonomy): domain Bacteria; phylum Myxococcota_A; class Bradymonadia; order Bradymonadales; family Bradymonadaceae; genus JBFFMO01. The sequence continues at coordinate 13,952 of CAYMYJ010000004.1, forward strand.
CGCATCGTTCCACCGTTTCGTTGACGACCAATTCCTGAAACATGCCCTGTTGAGCTGTGACTAGTTGCTGTTTTTCGACCATAATGCGGTCTTGTTGAGTTCGCTCGAGCTCTAGTCGCGCGGCTTCTCGAAGCAGGGCTTGTTGACCTGTTGTCCAGATGGGCAGGTCCGCGGCTGAGCCAGCGCCAAGGTTCCTGAGCGCCTGAGCTAGGTTTGCTTGTTCGCGCTCCAGCGTGGCGCGCTGAGTGACGAAGTCGTAGCCATTTGTGACGTCAAATTGCGTCACAAGTCGTTGCAGCTCGGGACCGACGGTCAGAAGGCGTTCATCGACAGCCCAGGTCTTGAGTTGTTCGGTCTTGATCGCCAGCTGTCGCGCCAAGACGTCAATTTTCTGAGATTCGGTTTGGATCTGAGTGTGGAGTTCGCGAAGTTGCTCAAACTCGGTTGCCTGAACGATGAATGGGCTAAACGAAGCGAGCTTATCCATGGCTTCTTGTTGTCGAAGGTAGGTCTCGAAGTTTTCGACGAGCTGGCCGCAGAATCGTTGTTCATTACGATAGGCGTCGAGTTCGAGTTCGAGACGAGCATGGCTAACTTTTTTTTCGGCAATCTCGGCGAAGATTTGTGTGTACCTCCCGGAATGGCGTTCCGCTTCTTTGAGCCGTGATAACAGGACGGATTCTTGCGCTTCGAGAGCGCGCAAGACGGCGTTGGTGGAGCGTGGTTTGTAGAGTTGGTCGATCCGGGCTTTTAAGGAGTTGACCGCGAATTTATACTTTCGAATAGACTCCGAAAGCGCGCCCATAAACACACGGTCGCCGTCGCCTAGGTCCGAGAGGCGATGCAGGTCTCCGAGATCAAAGGTGAACACGTCACGGAACACCGATGGTGTGGCGCCCAACTCGAGCGCGTCGGGCGAACCGTTGGACATCTTGTAGTTCTTGCGCTCAACGAGGGTCCCGTCGTTCAACCATAACAGCCCAACTGGGTGACTGTTGTCGAGGGTCGGGATGGCGACACGGTGTGTCTTGCCCAGGAGCATGTAGCGCAGGAACTCCACCAACGTGGATTTGCCGGCTTCATTGGGGCCCACAATGATATTTAGGCCTGCGCCGAAATCGAGTACGCGGTTTCGAAAATGACCGAAATTGAACAGGTTTGCTTTAGTTAAATACATTTTGGTCCCAGAGTTTATTGATTGATTAGGTGTGCGGCGCGCTCAAGGGCACGTCGTTTGATTTCTTCGAGTGTCTGCGCATCAAGTCCGCTGAAGTCTTCTTTGACTTGCGCAAGCGCTTTCTGGATGTCCGTCTTGCCTTCATTGGACTGCCGAACCATCACGCCCAGAAACGAGTCGTCTGCGACTGTGGTGAGGTCGAGTAGCGGAAGCGTCTGGTCGAGCAGGGATGTCCAAAAGATCTGGACGTCGCGTCGTAGCGTGATGTCTGCGAGCGCTTCCAGGAAATCATCGTTGAGGTCCGGGCGCTTCAGCGCGTCGTAGAGCGAGGTTCTTCCATCGATGACCACTCGACACGCGACATATTCAACGATGGACTCGAGAGCAACCTGAGCCAGCCTGTTGACCACTTGGTCTTGCAGGTCCGAGATATTTGCAAAGTCCGAAGCGTCGACAGTCAATTCAAGAAAGACCGCGTTGCCGGTGACCCGAAAATCGACGTCTGCTTGTCCATCCTTGACGGTCACGAGGTAAACGCCTTTTTGACCGCGTTCGTTGGCGCCAAAACCACGTCCGATGGGGTTGCCAGGGTAGACGATGAAGGGATGTTCGCCGGGCTCGGTGCGGGTGTGGATATGCCCGAGCGCCCAATAGTCGAAGCCACTCGCTTTGAGCTGTGTGCTCCAGGTGGGGCTGTAGTTAGCACCGCGCTCTGAATCATCCAGCGCGGTGTGGAGCATCGCGATATGAAAACCGCGAGCCGCCGGAACCTTGAACCGTCTAGACAGGTTTTCGGTGACGTGACGGGTCGGGAAGCTCATGCCTGTGACCGTGACGTGGTCGTCACCAAAATCGAAGTCGAGCGTTTCCGGATGATTCGCCGAGAAAAAATGGGTGTTTGCGGGAAACTCGCTGATCGCCGACCAACCCTCGCTGATAGGATCGTGGTTGCCGTGAATGACCAGGGCGCGGATGCCGTGCTCATCAAGTTTTCGAAGACCTTTTAGGAATCGAAACTGAGCGCGGACGCCACGACGGGCGCCATCGTAGATATCGCCAGCGAAGAGGACAAAGTTCACCTGTTCGGTGATGGCGAGCTCGACGATGTTGTCGAGCGCGTCGAGGCTTGCGTCTCGCAATACGTTCGCGAGTTCGTGGTCGACCTTTCCCAGCGAAATGAAGGGACTGTCGAGGTGCAGGTCAGCGGTATGGATATATTTGAAAGTCATGTGGGCTCCTTACCCACATAGACGCCGTCCAAATCCCTTGCTGACAGATAAACTACATTTTAGTGATGGACTTCTTGTCGGTTTATTATCGCCATAACTACGTCTAAGCGCTGTGAGACGTGTGCGCGTGTAAACGTTAGATGCTTGTTCAATTCCCCTCCAGAAATGCGGATTACCTGATTGCGTCGCGACGGAATGATTCGGCTAAATAGGCGTCATCGAAGTGGCGTCGACACAAGAACTCGTCACCTGCCAAAACCATGTTTTTGATGGCGCGTGAACAAATACGTTCAATATCGGCGTAGGACCATCCTTTGAACCACTCACGTAGAGGCAGCGCTTCGATATCGACTTCGCGTCGGACGGCGCGTGTTCGGCTGAGGATGAGCTGTGCGGCCTGACGCTCATCTGGCGCGTTGAATTTGACGACTTCTTCAAATCGCCGCCATAAAGCGCGGTCCAGTGCTTCGGCGAAGTTGGTCGCACCGATGATCAGTGATTCCCCACGATATTGGTCCATCAACATCAATATTGTATTAACAACCCGCCGCATTTCGCCATGTTCGCCCTTCCCAGCACGCTCGCCACCCATCGCGTCGAATTCGTCGAGGAGCAAGACCGAGGGCACGTTTTCGATAAACTCGAAAACGGCTCGAAGATTGGTGGCTGTCTCTCCAAGTAGAGATGAGACGACGGCATCAAGTCGAAGAATCGCCAGAGGTCGGTCGAGTTCAAAGGCGATCGCTTCCGCGGCCACGGTCTTCCCGCAACCAGGTGGTCCAAAAAACAAGAGACGTTGAGCCACTGGAATTCCATAAGTTGCCAATTCCTCCGCCCGCCGATGTTCTTGTAGCACTCGCAAGATGACTTGGCGCGCTGGCTCCTCCAAACATAAATCGTCGAGTCTGCGCGCGGGCGTGCGCACGTCCAAGAGTGGCACCCCCGTTTCGCGATCGCTTGGCACGTGAAGTTCCACCAAGGGCCTGACAGCCTGTGGTCGCCTGAAAAGAAGCCGCTCAAGGTCGTTGGCAAGCAAATGGTGTTGCTTCTTACGTTCCTCATTGATCACCTCTTCCGCGACCAACTGGAAGTCGTCCGAAGTACCCTCAATTCCCGTCTTGATCAGATTTCTGAGCAATCGACTCGATGTCATTGGTCCTCCTGTCTCCAACCTAACGTAAGCGGATTGTCCCGACAATCACACACGGCCAACGTAGACAGGGATATAATGGGGATTTATTATCCAGCTTTCCCCATTAATGCGGTTGATGAGCAACTGCCAATGACGAGGTTGTCTTGGAAGCAGAACCATCGATTGAGCAATGTGCACATGAATTTATTGACCGAATGGAGGGTTTCGGCACTACCGTCACACGCGAGAATCTGACGGCCCATTTGGTTGCGAAAGGTTGTAGACTCACGACAGATTTCCTTTGGAATCTGAAGCTTCACCATAATGAAGGCCTTTGCCCACCCGCGGTTTCCGAGTTCTTTGCGCTTTTGTTGCAAGGCATCGACGTAACTTCGGTTCTCAACCCTTGGATGAGCGAGGGAACTCTTCTGAAACCAATCGTTGACCGGTTCGCACCAGAACGTGTCGTCGGTTTTTCGAAAAGTGGAAGTTCGATAGCAGACGCACTGCTTCCCAAGTCGTGTAAAATCATTTCGGGGTCGTGGGATGACGCGGTTATGGACTCAGAGGATCTCTTTGATGTGATCGTTTCGGTACTGCCCTTTGGTCTAAAAATCACACTACGTGGCCAGTCTTCAGACAAATCCCGCGATGCTGCCACGGTTTTGATTATGCGCTCTTGTCGCCGTCTGAAAAGGGGAGGCATTGGCGTGTTTGTAGTATCACCAGGTTTCTTAATCCACCGTCAGAATGTATCCATTTCTGGGATATTAGAGGAACTGGATTTGCATATTGAAGCGGCATTCCTACTGCCAGCGGGTACCTTCAAACCGTCGACTGGGATTGAGTCATATATTATTATTATTCGACATGGCGCACCCAAGGCTGTTTTTGTGGCAGAAGCGGCTCCACCTTATTATCAGGCCGTGATCAACAATTATCACGGCAAGTTCGAAGGTGATCGACCGGAGCTAGGTGGATTTGTTGATCTGCAAAACTTCACCGGCATGGAAGCTCTTGTGAGTGCTCATCGTTTTGGTGAAGACGTAAAACGTTCGGCCCGAACGACTGTGCCATTATCCGCGATCTCGAAATTTTTAGAGGAGCGAGAACCTGGGGTGCTGGATGATAATGCCATCTACATTCAACGTGCAGGTTCGTTTGAGGTCCGCGGACCATCAGAACCACCGGAAGACTTTAAAGGATGGCTCGAGATTTCGATCGATCCTAAGCAGGCTATTGCGGAGGTTGTTGCGAAATATCTAATGAGTCCTGTCGGGCGACTTGCAGTTAGGAGTTGTGTCGATCATCAGACAGTAAAACGCTTCGATCCAAGACGGCTTGGAGATATTCCGATTCTATTACCCACCATGGAAGATCAGGAAAAACTCTTTGAAAGTGATCGGAAGATGGCGGATTTATTATCGACGGTCGATGAACTTCGCACTTCGCTTTGGCATCCGTCAGCGGTTCTGGATGAAGTCATCGGCGCATTTAATGTCGTCAACCAGGTGGATACTTTCCCCCTTTGGCTTGACACATTGCCCTTCCCGCTCGCAAGTATCCTTTGGAACTACCATGCTGTCAGGAGTGATGACTTAAGGGCTTATCTGTTACTGAGTCACTTCTTTGAAGCGTTGGCTCAGTTCTTAGCAACGATTTTGCTGAGTGCGCGAAAGCATCTTGAGCCTGATTCGATTCAAAAGGTCATTCGCGTCGCATTGAAGCAATCACACAATCTAAAGACCCCATCCTTTGCGACTTGGACCACAATATTCGCGTATCTGGCGAAACGGGTTCGGACTGACATTGTATATGAGCATGGGGAGGGATTGCAGGACTGGAAACAGGCGACCGCGTGCGATGACGCTAATCTCTTACAGGCACTTGTAAGCAAAGATATGGTCAAACTGCTTGACGACGCGGGGAAACGACGAAATCGATGGCAAGGCCATGGTAATGTCATAGCTGATGTCGAGGCGAGACATCGTCGGTATCAGGATCTCTTGGCGTCATTTAGGGTAATTGTGGGCTCAAAATGGGCAAGCCATACACTTGTTCTTCCCAACACCTTCCGACAACAGTCAGGACATATCGTTGCGGACCTTCAGAAACTGATGGGGCCAAGAACGCCATTTGAAACAATAAAATTGTCCGTGGAACGCCCGATGGATGAGGGCAGACTCCACTTTGTGTCAGAAAAAACGGGGAAGGTGTGTGAGTTGCTTCCATTCTTACATATGGGGCCAGCACCTGCGCAAACACTGGACACTTGTTATTTCTTCAATCACTTCAGCAAAGATGGCGCCAATTTTGTGGTTTTCCAGTCGCCTAACAAAGAAGAGTTGATCATTAACAACGGTCGAATGAGCGAGCTGATTGAAGCAATATATGATTGACCAAGTGCGGTAAAACTCACCCTTCAATGGAAGTTGAACGGCAGGCACTCATGAAGCAGCAGTGCAACATCCTGAGTCTTATCAAGAGCATCAAAACGCGGACGCAGATGAGGCATTCGACGTTCAACCCGCTTTCGCAATGCGGTCACGACCTCGAGTGGCAAACCTTCGATCTTCTGCAATTGGGCGACTCGGTCGATGACCAAGATCATCCACTGAAAGATGTCCGGAAGTTCCGATGTCATAATGATTTCAATCGCGGTGTGAAAGAGCGTCTTTGGCTCTTCGCAAAGCAGCGCATTGTACATCAATATCAACTGCCAAGGATGGTAGCTCGGCACGCTGGTCGGCTGGGCAATCACCGCCGACTTTTCGACATAACGGGCACGTTCGGCCTCGGTTCCCTTTAAAAAGATATACCGAACAAGAATATGGTGCCTGTATTGATTAGCAACGGCTAGGTCCGGTGCAAGTGCGTCAATGGCATCAAAGACAGAGTCGAATGCCAGGGCTTGAAGCAAGTATCCCGTTGGCGCAGCATCTGACGTGACTGCGTCCATTTCTGCAATCGCCCGATAGGCCGACGTATGTAGGATTTCGGCGCCACGCTGTGCAGGATCGAGCAGTTGTTCAAACTCCACGATCGCCAGATTGAAGTACTCGATTGCTTTTGTCGGATTTCCAGAAAAGGCTGCGACCTGTCCTGCAGAACTCAGGACCCGACCATGATAACAACGGCCTGCGATGGCTGGATCACGGCTCAGCCATGGATCGATGATGCTTTTCGCTCGGTCAAACTCCATACGATTGGTGGCTGACACCGCAAGCCGCAAATCCGCAAGACACACAAGCGGTGCGTTTTCAAAGTAGAGCGCTTTTCCGAATTTATTAACTTGGGATTCTAGACCCGAATTCACAACACCAATATGGCTGTTTTTGGCAAGTTCAGACGAGAGCAACGCAAAACTCTGAGCCACGGTAAGTGATTCGGTGGCAAAGTCTGCGAGCCAAGCCATTTGCCGGTCCAGCAGATGGAGATTGATGTTTCGGCTCTCTAGATGCATCTGCGTCATTTCGACGTAATGCGCGAGATTTATTGAATATCGACCTGCCTCGTCCAAGATTCGCGCGGCGAGTGGGTGTTGGCTCTGCAAGAGCATCGCCCAGTCTTGGTAGGAGAGGTCGCGGCCACGGAACACATCGTCCCAAAGCTCGCCGTAGGCCATACTGTTCGTCATAAGGCACTCTGGGACGAGCTCAGAGGCTGTTAGGCGCGCGCGTGAGGCTTTTTGCGAACTTCCCCAGGTGTAGGCCACAGCGTCGACGTACGGCAGTAGTGGGTGGCCGTCTTTCGCGACGACCTCGATATTCAGCGTGATTGGCCGTTTTTGTTTGGTCAGTCGGCGCTGAATCTCGGCCTTTGCGTCTCGCCAGGTCTCCCCATCGACAAATTGCGATCGATTTTCGATGAACACGTTGATTGTGGTGGGTTTGTCGACCGGCAAGAGCCGCGTGACCCAATCCAAAAGCTCGAGCACACCGGTCTGCCAGCGGTCAGCGTCACTCTTGGGGATGTCGCCAAGTGACAAGCCCAGAACTCCGATTTCGTTGTCCAATACGCGCTGCACCATCGTGTCGATAACTTCATGCGCAGCGCTGCTGCCGTGAAATCCATCGGCGTATGGCACTCGTAGCGAGGCGCCAGCAAGCAAGCCGACGATTCGCCCTTCCTTGCCGTTTTCTTTGTCTTCGAATCTCTCGCCGGTCTCGTCGATCACCAATGTCCATACGGATTCTGGTGACAGTTCATCAATGCGATGTCGGACCGCAGAAGGCACGACTGAAGTGGTCGTGTGGAGCGCCTTTTTGCTCGCGCCCTCGCAGAAAACCTTTGTTTTCTTTAGTTTCGCGAGGGCAAAATCGATGCAGCTGCCATTAAAAGTCAGGTCATCAGACCAAGAAAAGGAGTGGACATTTTTGAGGATCTCCTCGGCTTGGTCGGCATTATTAGTATCAAGGGCTCTTTTGTATTGAATATCAAAAGCGAGTGCCTGAGCGCCTGCCTTAATCGCCTCATTAATCGCTTCAACACGCTCAGGGAAGACCTCAAGCATCCATGTCCGCCGCTCCTGCAACTGTGTATCCGGAGTCCACGAGGCAAATTTACGGAGGAATTTTCGCTCGAAATTAAAATTGTAATTTTCTGATGACATATTTGGACTCAGGCAAAGATTAGCGTTGATTGGCAAATTTCAGGAACGTCAGGTCTTTCATGGATTGTTTGACCTGGGCACCAAGGAAGACCTCTAAGGTCGCTTTTGCGCGCTCTCTAAATGGCTCAGCGTCGTCTTTGGTGATCGTCTTGAATCCATGAGCCAAGACAGAATCGTTACGAAGCAGGCTAAGGTTGTACAAGACTTTGATGATGTCCTGTCCCTCGGCCGCTTCTAGTGCCGAGATTCGTTCGTCATCAAGAGCCTTCAGCAACACCAATGAATTAATGAACCCGAGGTCTGGCGCGAGCCCGCGTCGTTGCCAGGTTGGGTTGATGTTCTGGGAAACAACGAGCAGCTGGTCTTCGGTCACGCCCAATTTTATATAGTCGGCATTTCGCTGGTCGACCTTGTAGTGTTCTACCAGTCGATCCACAAAGACGGCCTCGAGCGCGCGGTAAAAAAAGAGTACTGCAAAGTCATACCTGTGCTGCTCCTGGAAGTGTTTCCCGAGCGCGTAAAAACACAGAATTGAAGACTTTTGGTCCGCGGCGCCCATCTCTTGCAAGAGCGCAATCTGACGTTGAAGCTGGTCGTTTCCATGTTTCTTCAGCCCATTGCTCGCCGTCCTATAGGCGCGGTTTCCTTCCTCGACGGCCTTGGTGAACTCGAGATCGATCCAGTATTCGTACATCTTTGCCAGGTGGGCGCGGCCACGAATTGGTTCGGGGCTGAGGACGCGATCGGCGAGCTCCGTGAGCAGCGTATGAGCGGCCGAGTAGGCGCCTGCGTCAAAGAGATCTTCAGCGCGTTTGATATCATCATCCCCAAAGAGTGACTTTGGGTTGTCGATCAAGATGAGCTCTGTGGTGCCCGGGACTGGTTTTCGCGTGACGGGGTCGTATTCGCTCTCGACGTAGCAGATCTCGAAGTCGAGCTGCCAGGCCGCCAATGCCGCCGTGGCGCTCATCACCTTTTTGCCGCCCGTGATGTCGATCATAATCCGCTGTTTGGTATTGCTGGACGGGATCTGCTTGCGAGTCTCCTCGTAAATACTGCGGGCGTCCGTTGGGTTACAGGCCGCGTGCCTTAGATTCGAGAACGGAATCCTCTTTTCTGCCGTCAGGATTCCAGCGAGCAGATTATAGTTTTCTTTAGTCTCTTCTGTGTGGATCACGAGCAGGTTCTTTGGCCGGACGCGGTCAAATGCAAAGGCGGTGGTCCCAGGCGAGTACCCAGCGAGGCTGACCAACCAGTCGACCGGCTCGTCTCCGATCTCCGGGATGGCCTTGGCGTCGACGGCTCGCAGTATCTCATGGATCTCGGCGCTTGGGTCTGATTTTTCGTGAGCCATTGGATCTCCCCCTAATGAGGTCTTCATTGGTTTACAGCGATTAAAAATAGGACATTCTAAACACTAACTCGTTATTCTTCCGAGCAGTTTTATCGCGCCCCAAAGCAGGTAGATAGAGACGATTTTAATCAAGAGCAGCATTAACATAACATCTCCAAGATCACGGGTAGAAATCGAATTGAGTTAAAGACATCGGCATTATTGTCGGCCTTTCCTATCTTTCTTTGGGTCGTTGTTCTGCTTTTTGCTGTCGCCAGTGAGCAAATCTAAAAGAAGAAACACGGGAAACAACAAGATCATTAGTAAAAACATATGAAACAAAAACCTAGCCATGGGAGTCTCCAAGGGATTCGTGAACAGGTTGATTTCAGGGCCGCGAAGACCAGTCTTGATTGGCTTCTTACTTAGATGACGACGGTGGTCGGCCTTACTGACAAGGAATCGACCGTTTAAAAGGCTGAATTGGTGTGCATGTCCTGGATTAGGGCTTGGGTCTCCTCTAACAAGCCATACAGGTCCAGCGAGAGCGCGCTGTGAGATTCTTGCAGCTGCCGAAGCTCGGCGAGCTGCTGGTCGATGGCCTCAAGCTCCTGACCAATGGTCTCCTGGACATATTGGCCCGTGGTCTTGTCGAAGTGCATCTCGATGGCGTGGGCGGCTTCATTGAAGCCCGCTCTTAAGCCAGCGCGGCTCTCGCGCAGATCAGCGTCGAGTTTGGCCGCATCGACGTCTTCCTTAATCTGTAAAACAAAGCTCACGACAGTCCCCACAACGGCGAGCGCCTGCCCCGCTCTTGCAATGTTCCGCGTCCATTTCACGGCCTCCCAAGGCATGAATGACTTGTCGAAGAAGTGACCAACCGCTTTGACGGCGTCATGGGTCGCGGTCCCCGAGTATTGGTTGAGCTTAAAGAACCCACCCAAGGTCGTCGCCGAGGGGTTGAAAGAGTTTTTGACCAGAAAATGACCAAGCTGCTGCGTGGCGTCGGAGACCTGACGGGCTTTGGCGAGGTTGGCGGGGTCCACCTCGAGGCCGGCAAGGTCGACCTCCAGACGTGCGACCAGGCGAGGGAGCAGCTCTTTTGCCAACTGACTCTCGGTGATCTGAGCGACCCGCTCGGCCAGATGTGCGAATTGCTCTTCAACGGTGATCTGAACCCGGTGAACAAGCTCGTCGGTTCGCTCTTGTACCCGCGTCTGCGCCTGCGCCATTTTTTTGTTTACGTCCTTCGGATCCGCGTTGCCGTGTATGATATCGGCCACTTCATTTCCTTCACGGCGAATGGCGGAGGTCACCGTATGGACCTGGTTCGCGACGGAGCGTGGGATCTGCGATTGGGTCTCGACGAGCGCGCGCCGTTTTTGCAGTAGGATTTTTTTGATGCAATCGATGTCCACGTCACCTGTCGACTCTGTACCGATGGCCTCCTGAAGTATCTGCTGAAGAGTGTAGAGCGTGGTGGTGTATTTGGAGCCGAGCCCGCGGTCGCGGACAAAGCCGTTGAATTCTTCGATGAATGCGGCGAAGCCGCTCTTCTTGATTAGAATCTGGGCAATCTTTTCATCGCTCTCGCCCGCTGCCGCGATCACGGCTTCAGCGTCGATATACGAGGTGCGAAGCTGCTCAGGCGTAAATGGGGCCAAGACGTTCCGCAGATCTTCCTGGATGACCTCTTGGGCTGCCGGCGTGTTGCCAGCCGCGCAGCGTCTCATCTTATTGACGACCAAAAGCATCTCGTGGGCTTTATCCTGGTCGATGGCTAGCTTTCGGAAGTGGCTGGCCACGTGCGAATCAAAGAGCTCATTCGTGGTCACAAAGACCAGGAGGTCCGCGCTGCTGATGGCCTCGTAGGTAACCGCGTCGTGGTCTGGTCGCACCTGGGTGTGAATGCCCGGGGTGTCGATGATTTTAATACCGTTCCAGTCGTACTCGTGGGCTTCCTGAGTCGTGATATCCGCGCCGATGGCGATATCGTCGCGGCCAGTCATCGCCGTTAGGATCGAGGATTTCCCCGCGCTGTATTGCCCGGCGAATACCACCCGGATTGCGTCATTGGTTGGGACCACGCTCTTCGGGACTCGAGACAACAGCGCACGGACGGGGTCGCTGGGCGCCTGCTCGATCGTCTGGGTGGCGCGGTCTAAGATGTCTTGTCCGCGCTTGATCCATTCATGAATTTCTACTGTTTTCATAGCTGCCTCGCCGTGGTTTTTCATTGGGTTATGTGAAGTTCTGTCAGCTGTTGTGCTAAGCGAATCCGAGTTTGTCCCGCGTTGTTAAGGCGTCTGATCGGGATGTGCGCGACCTGGATTTTGGATTCGATTCGGATGGCTCGAAGGGGGCACTGCCCGTGAATCGTTTGGTGAAGGATCGACGCAGGATCTTTGGTGTCGGTCACAAATGAGACGTTTTCGCCCAGGAGCGATTTGAGGTCAGCCTGCACCTGATAGGGAAAGCAGCTGCCCTTGGCCACTTTGAGCGTCATCTCCTGGCCAGGGATGCGCACAACATCAAGGACGAGGTCATTGAGTTCCGGCTTCCCAAGGGTCGCGAGCGCCTCTTTGAGCAGTTTGCGATGCAGGGCTTTTTGCTGTCTGTTTAGCGTCCATGCGAGCTTTCGCTGCGTGTCTGCCAGCTGAAAGATGCCATTTGTCATGGTGTTGAGGTCATCAACCAGAGCTTGGACTTGTTTCTTGAGGAGCTGATCATGAAACCAGCTGGTTAGCTTTTTCCGGAGGTCATTCTCTAACGTCTGGACGTTTTTATTGAGCCAGGTGACCAGCTGCTTTTTTTGATGGTGTCCCTTCAGCTCACGGTCATCAAAGAAGCATGAGACCAGCCATCCTGCGACACCCACAGCGGCGGCTGCCCAGCCGAGTGGGCCGCTGCCCAGGATCATTGCGGCGATGGTCAGCCCGCCAGATAAAAGCGTCGTTCCCCATTTCAGGATGCGTTTTCCGTCGGTGATCGAGGGCATCGAGAACCGTCGATCTCCGGCGAGGGTCGTGACGAGGTTGAGCTCGGCTGCTAGCTCACGCGAAAACTCTGTGAGCTTCTGCTGACAGTCTGCTTGAAGGGATTCTTGGAGTTTCTGAGCCTGATGCGACAAGCCACGGAGTTCAACGTGTTTGGACCAGCGCTCGCCAGCGTCTGCGCGCTCGTAGTTGTCTTCAGCGAATGCTGCGATGTCATTGCGCAACGAGCTGATTTGTTTGGTGATGAGCAGGTTGATCTGAGTCTCGCCGTCTCCGCGGAAACGGTCGGTCCAGGTGAGGACTTGACGGCGCTTGTCGACCAGGACGCGGCCGCTGGCGGAGTTTTGGGCGCTAAAGTCGAGGAGTCGGTCGCTCAGCTCTAAGAGGGGGACGGTCGCGCCGTCAATAAAGCTCTTGATCCGAAGGAACTGCCCGCGCTTGATGACCTGGTTGATAATATGGCTCTCTACCCGGTCGAAACGACTGGCCTGGGCGAGCTCATCGGCTAGCGACGAATATGAGCTTTGTTTAGACAGGTAGGAAGCGCGCAGGTGCGTGTAAATGAACGGCGTTCGCTGGCCAGGCGAGTAGAGATCAATAAAGTTGTCGAATTGCTTGGTAATCCCCGTAAGGCGCGAAAAATCGAAGTTTTTGTTTGGGTCGCGGAGGAACAGGTGGAGGTCATCTGCGTCTTCGAGCGCGATCTTCACGTTGCAGATTTTAACGACCGGTTTCCCAAGGGCTTGAACGCGCGCAAGGCATTCGGCCTCGGCAGGTTGTGGCGCGTCGTCGGTGACCAAAAAGATCACTAGATCCGCTTGGGCGGCGGCCTTGAAGGCGAGCTCTTCGTCTGCATCGCCGTCAAAGGCGGCGATGCCTGGGACATCGATGACCTTCAGGCCTTTCCAGTGGTAGGCGCGGAGGTCGCGAGTGGTGCGCTGGGCGCCCTTCCCGATGCTCGAGCCGTTGCCATTGGTGAGGATCTCCATGAGCGTGGACTTGCCCGCCATGGTCCGGCCAAAGAGCGCAATAGAGAACTCATCGAGGTTCTGGCTGCGGGTGTTTAGGTCGACGCGCGAGGTCGTCTGCAAATCATTCAGCTCCGAGACGACCTGCTTGAGCTGGCTCTGCAGCTGGGCCTCGATATCGGACGTCTTTGCGCAGGGCTGCTTAAAATTGCGAATATTTCCGTTTAGTGTTCGCGCGACCTGGTCGATCGCACGTTTGGTGTCGTCGAGGCTGTGCGAGGCGAGCTCAAATCCAGCGCGTGCGGCTTTTTGGCTGTTTGTGAGTGCGATCGCGAGGTCTGTCATAAGGTGTCCCTAAATGAACGGTTTAGATTCGGTGTTCACTAGGTAGACGCAGCCGGCAGCCCTTACTGACGAGATATGTATTTTTTATGGGTTGGTGTGATTGGGGCTCGGCATACTTGGCAAATAGAACCCCGAATTCCTTCTAAATTTCAGTCCTCATCAGTATCTTGTGAGACGACCGACTTACGAACATAGACGTCAAACACACAGACCTCCGTCTTGCTAAAACCCAGCAGAAAAGGCGAGGAAATGCGAATCGATCCTGCTTGGTCGACGAGCAGATCACGGGAGCCCTCGGGTAGCTTTAATGTGAACGCCAACTGGCCGTTTTTAAGCGTAGATGTGGTCGACGATACCTCGACGTCATCAAGCCACAAGCTGACTTGGACCTCCTCGCCGCTAAACTTAAGTTCAAGGAACCACTCGTTTCCTTTTCGTTCGAATTTGAGCCGAAACTGACCATTAGCTTTGCTCATTTTATTGAAGTCGAGAACAACGTTTGTCTGCATGGGCTCCCAGGGGTCCAGGTCGAGACCGGCCTGATTTTCGTCGTCGTTGGACGATCGCATCAACTCCTTGAATGACTCGAACCCACCAGAAAAGAACTCCACCGCCTGCTCCACAAGATCAAATGAAGCCTTAGGGTTAACTTCATGAGGTATTGGGTCCTCCGCCTTGGGGACGTCATCTGGATCTATAGCATCGACCGCAGGCTTCTCAGGTTCGACCTCTTCCGCTTCGGTATCGTCGCCAGCACTATTTGCAAGCTGGTCGTCGAGGTCGAGCTCTGGGAGGTTGAAACGTTTTTGAATGGCTGTAAGCATTCGATGTTCGTCAGGACTAATGACCCCATCCTCAAGTGCGGTCTCATGGGCAAATTTCAGGAGATCTGACGCCTGGAACGAAGTGTCTTTTCTGGATTGGAACAAATGCCCTGCCACTTCCTCAAAATGCGAAGCGACCTCACTCGGATCAATGATGTCTTGATCCGGAAGAGGCGACTGAAACTTTGGTCGCCCCTCCGGGAACTCGTACAAGAGATACAGCTTATCGTTTCTCTCTATCATCAGCGGAGACAATAAGAACGTTGGTTCTCCGCCCTTGTAGAGCACGACCCCGTCCGTAAAAAAGAGGGGGTGGTGCGAGCTGTCTTCGACGACCAGTCCATTGGGTGTTTTGCCAACATAAATGACTTTGGAGACCCGCTCCATCTTCCGGCCCCTCTCAACCCTCTCTATATAAACCGGATAAGAACCTGCTACATCAAGCGCCGCGAGGAGCTCGAGGAGCGCCGCTTCTAGTTGTTCGCACCGCGCCGGAATCTCTTCCTTACTAAGAGGACGGGACTTGGTATGAACGCGAGAATTACGAAGCTCGACAAACACATTTAGGATTCCGGTTGCGCTGATCGTCGCTTTACGCCACTCGCCGGTTTGTCGCTTCAACGCCAAGCCGTGCGGCAGCTTAAGACCCTCGCTCAATGTGACCCTAAACGTGGGATCTTCGCGGAAAACTTTCTCAATTGCGACAAATGCCGAAACCCAATGCCCGAAACTCGGTCGGCTGGCGAGCTGCTGTAGGGCAGCTTCGACCTGCCCTGACTCTTGTCGAGGACATGTGTGGAGGTATCGAGCGGCAGAGACGAGCGCGAGATATCGTGCGGTCCACTCTGCTGCAACGAAGAGTCGCTGCAGTCGTTCACCGTCGGGCGGACAGCGGCGGGCGTAAGCTAAAGCCGCTGCGATTGGTGTTGGCAAATCTCGAAGGTCGTCAGACATGACAGGTTCTCAGGGTATCAAAGAAAGCAGACTACAATCGATTTTTCGATTTCGGAAGGGCATCTCGTTTTAGTCCTCATCGGTGCGAGGTGTGGGGCTCGGCAATCTTATGCCGCATGTGACATTATGCTGGCAGATGTTTCAGTCCTCATCGGTGCGAGGCGTGGGGCTCGGCGTTGAAACACACATACAGCAACAAGCGGGTTGACTTGTTTCAGTCCTCATCGGTGCGAGGCGTGGGGCTCGGCTCGGCAATGCAGGCCTATGTCGGCGGAGCACTCGAGTTTCAGTCCTCATCGGTGCGAGGCGTGGGGCTCGGCCTGCGCAACGAGCGCGGTGCATTCGCTGACGGCGTTGTTTCAGTCCTCATCGTTGCGAGGCGTGGGGCTCGGCACTTTCTGGAGTGTGTCACTCTGGAAGGGACGGTCGTGTTTCAGTCCTCATCGGTGCGAGGCGTGGGGCTCGGCGACTAATCAAATAAGGATCTGTTATGTCGTTTCTGTTTCAGTCCTCATCGGTGCGAGGCGTGGGGCTCGGCGGACAATAGTGTCCCATATGCCAGCGCAGGGCTGGTATGTTTCAGTCCTCATCGGTGCGAGGCGTGGGGCTCGGCTCGCGTGACCGTCACGCGAAGCAACGGAGAGGTGAGTTTCAGTCCTCATCGGTGCGAAGCGTGGGGCTCGGCGAATCCCCAACTAATCTCACCAACTAAAGTGGAGTGGGTTTCAGTCCTCATCGGTGCGAGGCGTGGGGCTGGGCATCGTGTACGTTTACGGCCTAACATACGCAGATGTGTTTCAGTCCTCATTGGTGCGAGGCGTGGGGCTCGGCCACATTATTGGCCAAGGGTTTTAACATGAAGTTACAGTTTCAGTCCTCATCGTGGGGCTCGGCATGTGAACGCTCCAGACTTTCAAGGGATTGACTGTGGGTTTCGGTCCTCATCGGTGCGAGGCGTGGGGCTCGGCTGTAACAGCAAAAACACGGGAATGGTTACGGTTGAGACGTTTCAGTCCTCATCGGTGCGAGGCGTGGGGCTCGGCTGAAATACCTCCTCGCAATCCTCCTATCTGGCTGCGCGTTTCAGTCCTCATCGGTGCGAGGCGTGGGGCTCGGCATAAATCACTTCGTGTGAATTAAGGATAATAATTTCAAGTTTCAGTCCTCATCGGTGCGAGGCGTGGGGCTCGGCACCACCACCAGTGGATGCGGCAACACGGCGTGTGTTTGTTTCAGTCCTCATCGGTGCGAGGCGTGGGGCTCGGCCCAGAATCGGCCTTCATTGGGCCCAGGACGCATTTCTGTTTCAGTCCTCATCGGTGCGAGGCGTGGGGCTCGGCCTTTGCAAAGCCTTATGAATGGATATCGGGTGGCCGAGTTTCAGTCCTCATCGGTGCGAGGCGTGGGGCTCGGCTATGAGGGTCCTTATCGCTTGTGAGTACAGTGGCGTTGTTTCAGTCCTCATCGGTGCGAGGCGTGGGGCTCGGCATTGAGCAGGCGTTCCTTCGGGACAACGGCCATATCAATGTTTCAGTCCTCATCGGTGCGAGGCGTGGGGCTCGGCCTTCACTTCTGAAGAACAGCAATTCCCACATGTCTTGTTTCAGTCCTCATCGGTGCGAGGCGTGGGGCTCGGCGACCTGTGCGCGCTCGCCACGTCGGAAAAACGGTCCGGGGTTTCAGTCCTCATCGGTGCGAGGCGTGGGGCTCGGCAAAGAATGAGACTGCCATTCAGTGCGCATTCGAGTCGTTTCAGTCCTCATCGGTGCGAGGCGTGGGGCTCGGCAGGCATCAGTTGATTCTGGCAATTTCGCTAGACTCATGTTTCAGTCCTCATCGGTGCGAGGCGTGGGGCTCGGCTCTTTGTGCAGCCGGATTTCACTATCTGGCTGAGAAGTTTCAGTCCTCATCGGTGCGAGGCGTGGGGCTCGGCGGCCCCCACTAACGCCTGTCAGTATGCCGGTACCGAGTTTCAGTCCTCATCGGTGCGAGGCGTGGGGCTCGGCCACGCCCCAACTGGAACCATTCCTTCACTGGACATCCGTTTCAGTCCTCATCGGTGCGAGGCGTGGGGCTCGGCCCATCACCTCGGTGTGCAGCCGCAGTTTTAACGCTGGTTTCAGTCCTCATCGGTGCGAGGCGTGGGGCTCGGCTTGATCAAACCACAGATGAATCGGAACTCATCATAGTTTCAGTCCTCATCGGTGCGAGGCGTGGGGCTCGGCGGTAGTCTCAGTGACTTATAACAACACTCAGCGAATGTTTCAGTCCTCATCGGTGCGAGGCGTGGGGCTCGGCCGCTTGATGGGTTTGATAACCAAGGCGTGTTCGGCACGTCGACGTTTCAGTCCTCATCGGTGCGAGGCGTGGGGCTCGGCCCGTTGCAGCTAGCAAGGGTGTAAAGGTAAGCAACAAGTTTCAGTCCTCATCGGTGCGAGGCGTGGGGCTCGGCTAACGGATCTGAAAACATTGAGCAAGTATTGTACTAGTTTCAGTCCTCATCGGTGCGAGGCGTGGGGCTCGGCTCCTCATCTTCACCGTTAACTGTGGAGATGAAAGCTTGTTTCAGTCCTCATCGGTGCGAGGCGTGGGGCTCGGCTGGATGGCTGAGTCACGAGGCTTTGAGATGCCGCTCAGTTTCAGTCCTCATCGGTGCGAGGCGTGGGGCTCGGCACAGTCCATGGGAGTATTTGGTTGCGATCGGGATGTTTCAGTCCTCATTGGTGCGAGGCGTGGGGCTCGGCCTGGTCTGATGAGTCGCTTTCAAACGCACACTGCGTAGTTTCAGTCCTCATCGGTGCGAGGCGTGGGGCTCGGCTTTGCAGTTGAACCGAGTCGTATGAATAACCTGGTTTCAGTCCTCATCGGTGCGAGGCGTGGGGCTCGGCCTAAGGATCGTGAAGCAATTCATCAATCCATGGTGGTTTCAGTCCTCATCGGTGCGAGGCGTGGGGCTCGGCTCCGCTGGACTCGTGTGGCGGAAGTTTGGACTTGAAGTTTCAGTCCTCATCGGTGCGAGGCGTGGGGCTCGGCTCAGCATGAAAATGCTCGTGAAGATCGTCATCTTTGTTTCAGTCCTCATCGGTGCGAGGCGTGGGGCTCGGCTCTGTATACCGACATTCAAGCACTCAAAGAAGAGCCTGATTTCAGTCCTCATCGGTGCGAGGCGTGGGGCTCGGCTGTCCGAGGGGCTATGCCAGATACCTGGCATGCTTGTTTCAGTCCTCATCGGTGCGAGGTGTGGGGCTCGGCCTGATAGTTTGATTACTCATATCATCGCCCCTATGCAGTTTCAGTCCTCATCGGTGCGAGGCGTGGGGCTCGGCCTTGACTCGTTTGGGCCAGCAACCATGCGGGCCAGGTTTCAGTCCTCATCGGTGCGAGGCGTGGGGCTCGGCGCGTGATAAGCGATGTTGGCCTTCATTCCTAGTCGGTTTCAGTCCTCATCGGTGCGAGGCGTGGGGCTCGGCCGCCTCCAAGGGGAGGGGTTCGCCGTGGAGAATCGGTTTCAGTCCTCATCGGTGCGAGGCGTGGGGCTCGGCTCACTGAGTCGGGCGAAGTAGCCAAGGCGTTGACCTTGTTTCAGTCCTCATCGGTGCGAGGCGTGGGGCTCGGCTCTAAAGCCTTTGAAGTTGACATCAATGAAGGTGGGTTTCAGTCCTCATCGGTGCGAGGCGTGGGGCTCGGCTTCAACACTCTTACCCACATCGTGAAGTTCGATGCGTTTCAGTCCTCATCAGTGCGAGGCGTGGGGCTCGGCCGCTAAACACCTTGTTATGGAATTCAGCGTAGAGCTGTTTCAGTCCTCATCGGTGCGAGGCGTGGGGCTCGGCAAAACAATTCTGTAATCAACACGAACGAAGGCAACGCTAGTTTCAGTCCTCATCGGTGCGAGGCGTGGGGCTCGGCGGCCGTGGTATGGACTATGTATCTTGGGTACATCATGTTTCAGTCCTCATCGGTGCGAGGCGTGGGGCTCGGCTATTAAGGGGCTAGATGAGAATGGTGTGAGTCGTACGTTTCAGTCCTCATCGGTGCGAGGCGTGGGGCTCGGCTGATATTCGCGGTACTCCGAGATCCTGATGCTTCGATCGTTTCAGTCCTCATCGGTGCGAGGCGTGGGGCTCGGCACAAGTACCAGCGCAATATCAGCAACGATAACTGGCGATTTCAGTCCTCATCGGTGCGAGGCGTGGGGCTCGGCTGAGTCAGTAGCGCTCGGAATCGATGTAGAGCCAAGTTTCAGTCCTCATCGGTGCGAGGCGTGGGGCTCGGCCAGTGTCTGATCAAGCGACAGTTCAAAGAGTCGGAGTTTCAGTCCTCATCGGTGCGAGGCGTGGGGCTCGGCTCTCAGACGGTGAGACCGAGATGATTCTTTCATTCCTGGTTTCAGTCCTCATCGGTGCGAGGCGTGGGGCTCGGCCTTGCCCGCTTGAACAACGGTTCCACTCTTTGCCCTGGTTTCAGTCCTCATCGGTGCGAGGCGTGGGGCTCGGCCGCCCGGCGAACCTCTTCGCGACGTTAACGTCGTCGGTTTCAGTCCTCATCGGTACGAGGCGTGGGGCTCGGCCTTGCCTCGGATTCAGTTTGGGTGTGCTAACGCCCTGTTTCAGTCCTCATCGGTGCGAGGCGTGGGGCTCGGCAAAACGATTCCGTAATCCTGAACTACTGCTTGAGGAGTTTCAGTCCTCATCGGTGCGAGGCGTGGGGCTCGGCCTTCTGCGCTGTGAACGTTGAATTGACGTATGAGGGGTTTCAGTCCTCATCGGTGCGAGGCGTGGCGCTCGGCTTCCTTACAGCGTTGAAGTCGGATGATGAACTAGTGTTTCAGTCCTCATCGGTGCGAGGCGTGGGGCTCGGCTTATCGTCGATCGCGTGCATCGGAGAGCCATGCCCCACGTTTCAGTCCTCATCGGTGCGAGGTGTGGGGCTCGGCAAGCTCTAGCACTGCCGCTGCGGGCTCTCCTTTGTTAGTTTCAGTCCTCATCGGTGCGAGGCGTGGGGCTCGGCGGGACGGTTCAACCTTGAAAATTCCAACCGAACTAGGTTTCAGTCCTCATCGGTGCGAGGCGTGGGGCTCGGCCTCCGGCTCATCAGCGAATCTATTGATGATATCTGCGTTTCAGTCCTCATCGGTGCGAGGCGTGGGGCTCGGCCGAAATTATTCGTAGCCGGAACCCAGAGGTTTTGGGTTTCAGTCCTCATCGGTGCGAGGCGTGGGGCTCGGCGCGCTGCCACGGGTTCACGCTTTGATCGCTGAGCTTGGTTTCAGTCCTCATCGGTGCGAGGCGTGGGGCTCGGCAGGGAGAGAAGATGATCTTCTTGGCTCATCACCCAAGTTTCAGTCCTCATCGGTGCGAGGCGTGGGGCTCGGCCGCAGACCAGTACAACTTCGCCGTCCTCTTCAGTAAGTTTCAGTCCTCATCGGTGCGAGGCGTGGGGCTCGGCGATCGGTTGGTGTGTTGGCCTGAGTGCAGTGGCGTTGTTTCAGTCCTCATCGGTGCGAGGCGTGGGGCTCGGCCACGTGACGTCCTTCGTGACATCCCGAGCGGGTGTTTCAGTCCTCATCGGTGCGAGGCGTGGGGCTCGGCTTACGACACGACGATCGTGGTAACAAGTGTTCCACGGTTTCAGTCCTCATCGGTGCGAGGCGTGGGGCTCGGCTTCAATACAGAACAAGCAGCTATAGAATTCTGCTCAGGTTTCAGTCCTCATCGGTGCGAGGCGTGGGGCTCGGCATGCACATCCCGATAATTTAATATTGTATACACCAAGTTTCAGTCCTCATCGGTGCGAGGCGTGGGGCTCGGCATGCTGTTTTGTTGCCCAGTAAGCACGCTTGCAGGTTTCAGTCCTCATCGGTGCGAGGCGTGGGGCTCGGCCAAGACGCAGCAGATGAGTTAGCCCCATGTGATGAAGTTTCAGTCCTCATCGGTGCGAGGCGTGGGGCTCGGCCTTGGCCCACCCGTGCAGCCCAAGCCGCCAGTCACAGTTTCAGTCCTCATCGGTGCGAGGCGTGGGGCTCGGCATCTATACAGATGCAACACATGACGGCGAAGGTTGGGTTTCAGTCCTCATCGGTGCGAGGCGTGGGGCTCGGCTCCCAAATTAAATTTTCGGATTGATAAAGAATTCTAGTTTCAGTCCTCATCGGTGCGAGGCGTGGGGCTCGGCTTAAACATATGGATGACTTCAAACCACTAACTAACTTGTTTCAGTCCTCATCGGTGCGAGGCGTGGGGCTCGGCATGGCTTGACTTACTCATTTTCACTACGTCTTTTTCAAGTTTCAGTCCTCATCGGTGCGAGGCGTGGGGCTCGGCTTCGATTTTTGATTCAAGCTCACGCTTGATGTCGAGGTTTCAGTCCTCATCGGTGCGAGGCGTGGGGCTCGGCGGCATGTCTAATAGATGAGCAATGCCACATCGAGGTTTCAGTCCTCATCGGTGCGAGGCGTGGGGCTCGGCGGATGCAAAAGATACTGCTCGTCATATGTTTGACAGTTTCAGTCCTCATCGGTGCGAGGCGTGGGGCTCGGCTTCGCATCTTTCACTTCTTCCATCGGCCACAACTGGTTTCAGTCCTCATCGGTGCGAGGCGTGGGGCTCGGCCGGAAAGAAGGTCCAGATCCGTGATGTGGGTGAGGAGTTTCAGTCCTCATCGGTGCGAGGCGTGGGGCTCGGCTTGTTTTCAAGCCTAACAATATGTTCGGCGTGGAAGGTTTCAGTCCTCATCGGTGCGAGGCGTGGGGCTCGGCACTTCCGCATCAAACCATCCGAATTGATTGCCTCGTGTTTCAGTCCTCATCGGTGCGAGGCGTGGGGCTCGGCCTGACCATCTTGTGTGTGGTCTCAAGTTGTATTGAAGTTTCAGTCCTCATCGGTGCGAGGCGTGGGGCTCGGCAACGAGGTCATCGACGCGAAAGCCCTCGAAATGTTCCCGTTTCAGTCCTCATCGGTGCGAGGCGTGGGGCTCGGCTTATGCCTCGTTATTCAGCGCGTTTACATCTGAAAAGTTTCAGTCCTCATCGGTGCGAGGCGTGGGGCTCGGCTAGGAGATTCTTCGATTGTTGTTCCACTGCGTCATTGTTTCAGTCCTCATCGGTGCGAGGCGTGGGGCTCGGCATCGCTGACCTTGCAAGCGACGAGGATTCGGAAGCCTAGTTTCAGTCCTCATCGGTGCGAGGCGTGGGGCTCGGCTAAACCACAACGTGGAAACAATATAGAAGTATATGTTTCAGTCCTCATCGGTGCGAGGCGTGGGGCTCGGCCTCTTAATACATCCATTGATCGAATCCGGCATGCAGCGTTTCAGTCCTCATCGGTGCGAGGCGTGGGGCTCGGCATCTTATATGAAGACGAAACTTTGGGGATGTGTCGTTTCAGTCCTCATCGGTGCGAGGCGTGGGGCTCGGCCTGAGGAGTTGAACCGTGCCGATGACTTGAACGAGGGTTTCAGTCCTCATCGGTGAGGCGTGGGGCTCGGCCTAGGTGGCCATGAGCGCGATAGTTTAGTAGCTATCCTTAGTTTCAGTCCTCATCGGTGCGAGGCGTGGGGCTCGGCAAAGCTCTCCAGATGACCAATAAGGAGGCTACAGGATTCGTTTCAGTCCTCATCGGTGCGAGGCGTGGGGCTCGGCGAGCTTCTATCCCGACCTGTGCGCTCTTGCTACAAGGTTTCAGTCCTCATCGGTGCGAGGCGTGGGGCTCGGCCGAGAAACAATACCTGACTGTCGATCAAAATTCAGTTTCAGTCCTCATCGGTGCGAGGCGTGGGGCTCGGCCGCCCACTCTTCTATCTATTCATATCAACATGTGTGGTTTCAGTCCTCATCGGTGCGAGGCGTGGGGCTCGGCTTCCATAATTGGCTCAATAGGGCCACCATTAATAATGTTTCAGTCCTCATCGGTGCGAGGCGTGGGGCTCGGCCTCTGCCCTTTTGCTTGTTATGAATTTTAGTTCATATGTTTCAGTCCTCATCGGTGCGAGGCGTGGGGCTCGGCAACCGATCAATGGAAGTTCGAATCTTCCAAGAGGTTTCAGTCCTCATCGGTGCGAGGCGTGGGGCTCGGCTGGCATGCTGCGACCACTCGGAATGTTGCTGCTTAGGTTTCAGTCCTCATCGGTGCGAGGCGTGGGGCTCGGCGTCAGGGAACATCGCCTTTAGTTGGCCGAAAGGAAGTTTCAGTCCTCATCGGTGCGAGGCGTGGGGCTCGGCGATCAGGCGGTACTTGAGAACGTGTTCAAGCAATGCAAGTTTCAGTCCTCATCGGTGCGAGGCGTGGGGCTCGGCCTCCTGATGCATTGTTGTGGATTGCAGAACTGTCAAGTTTCAGTCCTCATCGGTGCGAGGCGTGGGGCTCGGCTGTAATGGGCAATGTTTGTTACAGGGTTGATAATGGGTTTCAGTCCTCATCGGTGCGAGGCGTGGGGCTCGGCCACCCTCCTAGAAAATATCATTGAAGAAGATGAGGGAGTTTCAGTCCTCATCGGTGCGAGGCGTGGGGCTCGGCAAATTGCATCAACCATGAAGATTTTATTGATATAAGTTTCAGTCCTCATCGGTGCGAGGCGTGGGGCTCGGCCTACTCGCAATCAAACGTCTGTTTCTTCGTTGGTCAGTTTCAGTCCTCATCGGTGCGAGGCGTGGGGCTCGGCCGAGCAAGTCACCAGAAATGGTCGCTGTGCCTGTTGTTTCAGTCCTCATCGGTGCGAGGCGTGGGGCTCGGCGAAGACTACGCAACGTCCGCCGCGCCATCCACCACGGTTTCAGTCCTCATCGGTGCGAGGCGTGGGGCTCGGCCCGGGAATTCTTTGTTGTATGGGGGCATGGACCCCCAGTTTCAGTCCTCATCGGTGCGAGGCGTGGGGCTCGGCGGAGGTCTCTTGATAGTCTCGCTCTCGACGACAGGGGTTTCAGTCCTCATCGGTGCGAGGCGTGGGGCTCGGCTTCGTGACCGTCGAGCAGCCAGCCACTAAGAGCGTGCGACGTTTCAGTCCTCATCGGTGCGAGGCGTGGGGCTCGGCTGAAGTATGTAAGCTCGTCGTGAGTTTCGATCGCGGTTTCAGTCCTCATCGGTGCGAGGCGTGGGGCTCGGCTGATGAGGCGGGGCTCGAAACTTTCGCGGGTGTCAAGTTTCAGTCCTCATCGGTGCGAGGCGTGGGGCTCGGCGAGGCTTCTCTTGCGCAGCAGAAGGAGGCAACGGAGGTTTCAGTCCTCATCGGTGCGAGGCGTGGGGCTCGGCCCCAGTGGGTTTGTCACTGTTATTGGCACCACTGGTGGTTTCAGTCCTCATCGGTGCGAGGCGTGGGGCTCGGCCGACAGTGTTAACGCTGCTAACAGGTTGGTCAGTGGTCGTTTCAGTCCTCATCGGTGCGAGGCGTGGGGCTCGGCTCCATCGTCATAATAACTAACATTAGCTCCGAGTGAGGTTTCAGTCCTCATCGGTGCGAGGCGTGGGGCTCGGCTCCAATTCCGCCACATCCAATCATAACAACTGGAGGAGTTTCAGTCCTCATCGGTGCGAGGCGTGGGGCTCGGCGCATTAATTCCGAAATCGATGAAGCGCGGTAAGCGTAGTTTCAGTCCTCATCGGTGCGAGGCGTGGGGCTCGGCGCTGCTGCCAATTTAATCATGTTTCCCATATTGTTCAAGTTTCAGTCCTCATCGGTGCGAGGCGTGGGGCTCGGCAGACACTCGGTGGTAGAACTCGATGTGGCATTGCTGTTTCAGTCCTCATCGGTGCGAGGCGTGGGGCTCGGCTTTCGTCGTGCAAGCTCCATGCGGAATGCGTTCTGGCGTTTCAGTCCTCATCGGTGCGAGGCGTGGGGCTCGGCGAGGCGGGGGCGTGCCTGGAAGAAAGTAGCGTCGTGTTTCAGTCCTCATCGGTGCGAGGCGTGGGGCTCGGCCCAGAAGCCCAACGTTCGGATCCGTCGCGTAAAAGGTTTCAGTCCTCATCGGTGCGAGGCGTGGGGCTCGGCCGAACGTGGCGTTTCGTCCTCGGTGACGCATCTTCTGTTTCAGTCCTCATCGGTGCGAGGCGTGGGGCTCGGCTCCATCGCGTCTTCTTTCGTGATAAGGTTATGTCGGAGTTTCAGTCCTCATCGGTGCGAGGCGTGGGGCTCGGCAAGGAACCTGAAAAGATGGTTCGGCTTGACGGCCGAGTTTCAGTCCTCATCGGTGCGAGGCGTGGGGCTCGGCCGTCGCGTCGGGTCTCGACCTCATGCAGGGCGGCGGTTTCAGTCCTCATCGGTGCGAGGCGTGGGGCTCGGCAGACCACTGTCCTGTCCTACGCCGCGCTCGACCTGTTTCAGTCCTCATCGGTGCGAGGCGTGGGGCTCGGCGTACTTGGCTTGGCTAACTTGTATAGAACTATTGGTTTCAGTCCTCATCGGTGCGAGGCGTGGGGCTCGGCAGACGATCGCGCCTTCACTTGGATGATTCGCATGCGGTTTCAGTCCTCATCGGTGCGAGGCGTGGGGCTCGGCTACGTCTTTAGTGGCGCTAATGGTCTAGGCATGTCGTTTCAGTCCTCATCGGTGCGAGGCGTGGGGCTCGGCACGTGAGCACGAGAAGGCCCGGGGAACTGTGCCTTCGTTTCAGTCCTCATCGGTGCGAGGCGTGGGGCTCGGCGATCCTTTGTTTAATTAGTCCCTACTAGGGACGTGCGTTTCAGTCCTCATCGGTGCGAGGCGTGGGGCTCGGCCCGTTCACCTTTGGGTGAACGAATCCGGCATCCCAAGTTTCAGTCCTCATCGGTGCGAGGCGTGGGGCTCGGCTTAAGCGATCTTGACTGGTCAACCGCTGAAGTGTTTGTTTCAGTCCTCATCGGTGCGAGGCGTGGGGCTCGGCATTAGACTTAATGTATGAGGCAGCTAAAAAGGAAGGTTTCAGTCCTCATCGGTGCGAGGCGTGGGGCTCGGCGGAATAGGAAGTATAGGAGTAATAGGAACATAGGCTCGTTTCAGTCCTCATCGGTGCGAGGCGTGGGGCTCGGCAATGGGAGGACAAGGCAGAAGAGCTAGGATACTAAGTTTCAGTCCTCATCGGTGCGAGGCGTGGGGCTCGGCATGGAACCCTCTTACGCCCACGAGATCGCGATCGCGAAGTTTCAGTCCTCATCGGTGCGAGGCGTGGGGCTCGGCGTCAAAATGACCCCATTCCTAGATAGAGACGTATTGAGTTTCAGTCCTCATCGGTGCGAGGCGTGGGGCTCGGCAAGTAGCGGCAGCCCTCACGGCGGATAAAGATCGTTTGTTTCAGTCCTCATCGGTGCGAGGCGTGGGGCTCGGCTCAGGAACAATACAAGGGAGCACCTATTCTTAACAGGTTTCAGTCCTCATCGGTGCGAGGCGTGGGGCTCGGCCCGGTAATCAGGCCAGCAACTGACCATCAAGGGTCAGGTTTCAGTCCTCATCGGTGCGAGGCGTGGGGCTCGGCCGCAGCATGGTGTCAGAAACGCGGCCTTCGTCGAGGTTTCAGTCCTCATCGGTGCGAGGCGTGGGGCTCGGCTTGTTCACGACTAAAGTTAGCTGCTTTCAGCTTATCGTTTCAGTCCTCATCGGTGTGAGGCGTGGGGCTCGGCCTTGAAGAGTATCATATTTTTTGAAGTGGATAGCTCGTTTCAGTCCTCATCGGTGCGAGGCGTGGGGCTCGGCTTGTGTCGAATACACCTGTGCGTTTGCCGTCCCGATGTTTCAGTCCTCATCGGTGCGAGGCGTGGGGCTCGGCTCACTTCACCTTTAATGATGATAGATTCTCAATTGAGTTTCAGTCCTCATCGGTGCGAGGCGTGGGGCTCGGCTTCACAGGCTATTAAGACTTTCATTTCCGAGCCCTTGTTTCAGTCCTCATCGGTGCGAGGCGTGGGGCTCGGCATATTGCGGGGCCGAGAATGAGCTTCCCGATGGCCGGTTTCAGTCCTCATCGGTGCGAGGCGTGGGGCTCGGCTTGCCTATCGATGATTTCAAGGTAGCTGTTCGCGATGGTTTCAGTCCTCATCGGTGCGAGGCGTGGGGCTCGGCTTAATTTTAGCTCCCACATACCTTCCTAGATATGTTGTTTCAGTCCTCATCGGTGCGAGGCGTGGGGCTCGGCTACCGATCTCGGTGTATGGGTTGCACATAATCCATGTTTCAGTCCTCATCGGTGCGAGGCGTGGGGCTCGGCTAAGGTGTGAAATGAATCTTGATATCAATGTGCAAAGTTTCAGTCCTCATCGGTGCGAGGCGTGGGGCTCGGCGTGAACATCTAGTAGTATAGAAGAACAAAACATATGTTTCAGTCCTCATCGGTGCGAGGCGTGGGGCTCGGCGTTTCGCGTCAGTAACTGCTCGTGGCTTCTAACCCGGTTTCAGTCCTCATCGGTGCGAGGCGTGGGGCTCGGCAGTTACTAACCAAAAAGGAACTCATCATGCATGTATGTTTCAGTCCTCATCGGTGCGAGGCGTGGGGCTCGGCTTGTGGTTATGGTAGGGGGACTCTTCGAAGCATTTAGTTTCAGTCCTCATCGGTGCGAGGCGTGGGGCTCGGCTGACGTGGTGTCCGAGGGGACGTCTACACGGCGTAAGGTTTCAGTCCTCATCGGTGCGAGGCGTGGGGCTCGGCACTGTGGAGCGATTTCATGGGGACATCGCAGTTGCTGTGTTTCAGTCCTCATCGGTGCGAGGCGTGGGGCTCGGCGACGAAATATTCAATGTGGTAATTGGATATTTGGCAGTTTCAGTCCTCATCGGTGCGAGGCGTGGGGCTCGGCTCGGAGGTGTAGAAGTGGATTCAGATACCGTTGTCAGTTTCAGTCCTCATCGGTGCGAGGCGTGGGGCTCGGCCCAAAAAGGGGAATCGATCATGATCTCAGATCCCATGTTTCAGTCCTCATCGGTGCGAGGCGTGGGGCTCGGCCGGCAAGTGAAGACAACACAAAATTCCGTCAACTGATGTTTCAGTCCTCATCGGTGCGAGGCGTGGGGCTCGGCTCTAGATCTAATTTGATCTAGATCTAAGACCCACATGTTTCAGTCCTCATCGGTGCGAGGCGTGGGGCTCGGCTGAGGTAGTCGAGTATTATCTTAGGGATTGGAAAAAGTTTCAGTCCTCATCGGTGCGAGGCGTGGGGCTCGGCGTCTGCCCGTCGGGCAATTTTCCGGCGCCCGTGCAAGGTTTCAGTCCTCATCGGTGCGAGGCGTGGGGCTCGGCAGCCCCTAGAATCTGCATTCTAGCTGGGGAAGCGGCATACGCAAATGCCGAAAAACTGTACCAGTTCTCAAACAACTGATTTGCCCGGGGTGTGGTGCAGAAAAAATCACGTCTAGCCAGGCTCAAGAACTTAGTGATGGAACCAATCTCGGAACTACGTAATAAAACCAGCGGGTTGCGCGGTGCTTTGCCAATATGCTCCATTTTAACTAAATGCCCTGGCAACGCCTCAAAATGCCAGCTTTCATGCGGCGTTCGCCTGGTTTTGATGGTTTTTTGAACCAAGACCCCTCGAAAAGCCGCCCAAATAGATTGGTACAGAAAAACGCGGTTTTTGTGGTCAGTAAGCGACCGTAAACACGTCAACAGAGTGAACCGCAAAAAGGAGACTGAATGTTTGACTATTTTTCCCCAGATCATGGTGTCTCTCTTGGAAAGAGTTCCGAACGATTGGTCGTGCGGAAGTCTGGCAAGCTGGTCGAGGAGATCGCGCTGTTCGATATCCGGTCAATCACAGTGCAGCACCGCGGGGTGTCGTTGTCATCTGACTTGATTATGTTGTGCGCGGAACACGGCATAGACATTGTCTTTCTGGATAATTTAGAGACGCCGGTGGCGAGTCTTTATAGCACTCAGATTGCAGGAAATCTTAGCACATTGCGGGCACAATTTCACGCGGTAGATACGCGGCAAGGTGCGCAGCTTTCGAGCCGACTTATCGCCGAGCAGATTCGCGGTCGGGTACGGCTGCTGCGTTATGTGGCGCGTCGATCAAATGACTCGGCGGATTTTAAGCATCTGACTGATCAGATGCTGGAATTGCGAGAGCGAGTCCTGAGCCTCTCGGCGCGTCCTCGCCCGGAATTCTTTGCGGAGCTGATGGGTCTTGAGGGGGCAGCGACTCGAAACTATTGGGCGGCACTACGCGACACCGTTGAGCCTGGGCTCTTTGGCCAACGCGAGGGTCGAGGCGCCGAAGATACGGTGAATCGGTCGCTCAATTATGGTTATGCGGTGCTGTCGAACCGGATCTGGGCGATGTGTGTTCGCGCGGGGCTTGATCCTCGCGCTGGCCTTATGCACCGCGATCGGCCGGGGCGTCATTCCTTGGTGCAAGACCTTATCGAGCCCTGGCGAGTGCTGGTGGACGACGCGGTGTTTGGGTTGTGTCGGCGGCGTAAGGTCGAGGCCGAGGTTGTGCCGTCGGGCTGGATGAACCTCGTGGTTGATGAGGTGCTAAATCGCTTAGAGGCCCAGGTTATGTATCGCGGCGAGTCGGTTCGGGTCGCCACAGCGATGCAGCGGAGCGTGCGCGAGGTCGCGGCTTTTCTGCGCGGTGAGGGGAAGCTGCAGGTCTATCGCTGGGATGTTCGTGGCCCGAAGGCGCCGGAGGCCGACCCGTTTGCTGAGGTATTTGGATGATGGTCATGGTCCTCTACGATATCGTCGCGGATCCGCTCCGAGTGGCGATCGCCAGCTTGTGCAAGGATTACGCGCTGAAACGGATTCAATACAGCGTCTTTGTAGGGCGCCTTAGCAATAACCGTCGTGACGAGCTGGCCTTGGTGTTGGCCGAGATGTTGGGGAGTTCGCCAGGTCGAATTCATATCATTCCGCTGCATGGTCAGACGGTGTCGGACATGCAGGTCTTTCATAATCCATGGGGAAAACACGATGAGTGAAGCGAGCATGACGGTGACGGAGTTGGTTGATCATTCATTCTGTGCGCGGCGGACTTACTGGCGGCGCGTGGTCAGTGCGCCAAGGCGGCGGACGCGTAAGATGCAGATGGGGACGAGCTACCACAGGGCCGAGCGCGAGGACTGGTGCGCTCGGTTGGAGATCGACGGGTTCGTGTCTAGGCGGGTGCCGCTGGTCTCCGAACAGTTTCGGGGCGTGGCGGATATTGTCGTCTATGGCGATGACACGCTGCACGTGGTCGAGTCGAAGTTCTCGTTAAATCTTGAGGCCCGCACGCATGTGCTGCAGGTCTCGACCTATGCGGCGATTCTGCAGGCGAGTGCGCAAGAAGCGGTCCACGCGTGGCTTTGGTATCCACGGTTGGACAGGCTAGTCGAGGTGAGATGGCGAGATTGGCAGGGGGAGATCGCCAAAGTGGTCGCGGAGATTCAAGAGATCGAGGCGACGGGGGTGTTTCCGCGTCAGGCCGAGGCGCGGTTCTGCGAGGAGTGCGAGCTTCGCCGCTTCTGCGGCGAAGTTTAGGTGGCCCTGCTTAGGTCATCGACTCTTTAGTTATGACAGTTTCTTCATGTGTTTATCCAAGGCCTTCATTAATTTGTCTTTTTCGCCTTTTAGCCTCGTGCCGAAATGACGTTTTCCTTCCGAACGGACAGCGATAACCACTTCGCGTGATTCGCTTAGGAGAGCTCGTTTTGCGGCCTCAATCCATGATTGGTGTACTGACGCCAATGCAGTGATTTCTTCGTCCGGCGAGAGTTCACCAGACGCCTCGGCATCGACTAGCCCCAAACGATCGCGTAATTCTTTGAATTTGTTATCGCTGATCCCTAGCCCAGGTAAAGATTTACCTTTCTTGATGGCGTTGCCCCACTCAGGGTCGGCCGAAAGTGCAGCTAAGAACATGCTGGGCGCATCTGGGGACATTTTAAACAAAGGCTTTCGGAGGGAATCCGAAAACAGTTCAAACGGATCAGTGCCGACTTCGTAGGCGCGAATCTTATCGTAGAAACTACCGGTTGATGCGATCAAAATGGACAGTTGTTCTTTAGTGTCGGCGGCTTCAAAATCCGCTCGGTCGCGTTCCTCTTGTAGATTGGCTTGGAGCGTTCCAACCAATGCATCGGTAGCCTTCTGGTCCAAGGTCATTCGGCCATAACCCGCGTTGGTTTTTGCTCCTACGCCTAATTCGGTGAGCCCTTTCTCTAATAGCTGCCATGCCGCGGCTAACCATTCGCGGTCCGCCTCCGTGGACTCCAGCGCGATCACAAACTGCTGTGCGTTGCGCGTCGTAATAAATGAGACGGGGTTAGGACTTTCAGTTCCATCCGGCACAACGTCTTTTCCCTGATAATAATTTGCGTAGTGGACAGTCATGATGTCATGCGCAAGAGGTGTTTCGTGCTCAGATGCTGGCAACCACCATGCATCGTGAAATATGACCTTTCCTCGTTTTTCGGTGGTCCCAAACAGTTCAGCAAACGACTCGCCAGGAATGCCTTCCTTGGGGGCTTTGCGCCAAGAGTCTGATTCAACCAACAAGTGAGACGTTGCGGCAGTGACGCCCTTTAGACTTGAGCCCGGTATAATGGGGATCCCCCAAGTCCGCTCAAGCGAGATTCCAGCCTCAATAACGCCTTTTTGGCCAAGGCCAACAATCGTGCGTCCATCAGTACGATAAATACGAACCTCACGAGCAATACCGGCGGGTTTTTTTACCAGGGAAACGGCTCGTGCATGGGCTGCGTTATAATAACCGACGGGTTGTTTGATTTCGGTCGTCGCGTCTTTTATCAGCGTGGATCTAGCTGTCTTTGCGCCCGCCTCGTCGGTTCCGCCTGGCACATTGGTTTGCAACATCAAATATCGATCAAGCCACAATCCAGCGTGAGTCGTAGTTTGACACTGCACGTGTCGCAGCGAAGCGCGGCGTGAGTCATTGCTCATGACCAACTCCATCGTTCGAGTCATCAGCTTCGATTTCAATTTGGGCAAATCTGCGAAACCAACCAGACACATCCGAAACCTCAGACGTGAGCATTATATAGGCCTCAAGTTCACCGGTAGTCAGTGCCTTTCGCTGTAAAGCTTCGCCGTTCGCTAGATCTTTTCTGGTTGTATGCAACACCGCTGCAATCGCATCCACGAACTTCTCCCCAATCACGCCATCGCGCGAGCGCAGAAAAACGATGGCTTGGGCGAGTCCGCTTTGATGAATAATGCTAGGGGTTTTCATACACAGCGTTCGAAATTTTTTGCGCGTCTTTATGTCGGCATTCGCAAAACTCAAAACCTGCTTGTGGGCCTCAGCGGCCCATGCGCGTTGACGGCTCATTGATTCCCCCCTTGCAATGTAATGCGACAACGTCCTCGACCAACGGTTGCTTTGCCGCCAAACTGCACCTCTGTTTCCGATAAATGCTCCATATGGCCATAGGCTTGACTTACCGACATGTTGTTTTTGGAGCCCCCCGGTATGTGTGCGGTAAGGGCAACAAGGATCGATTCCGACGGCAGGTTCTCTTCGGTCCAAAGTTGTCCATCTTTTGCTGTTTTGGAGTTCGCATCCAAGCTCACGCGGGTAACAACGTCTGTTCCATGCTTGCTCAAGAAGGCCATCACATCGTCATGTACAATACAAAAACGCGTGAGGAAGCTGTTCTGTTGAGCTGCATCCGAGAAGATCAGTTTACTCAGCGTAATGGCAATTCTGTCCATCGCATCAAATAAGTCTGAATCGGCGAATAAATCCAAGTCTTCAAAATAGACTCTATTATCGCTCGACATCAGGTCGCTGGGTGCAGCTACCTTGTCGGTTGCTGGGCTGGGGATTTCGTTGAATGGTGGAAGTCCAGCTTCCTGCAGATCACGATTCAACCGTTGCAATAGATAAGGCGACGTCACATAAGCAAACGTTCCTTTAATGCTGCGGGTTGGCAGGCAAAGCAGGTTGCCATCACCGAACGCGATACAGCCTGCGTGGTCCGAGGCATTGGCGGACTCTGGTCCAAACAAGAATATGGTCTTCTTCTGGTCGTCGATGCCGCGAGAACGATCACGAAGGGCTCCTTTGATAGATGAACCAGGCAGGTAAGGAAAACCTGTAGCGCGGTCCCGGGCGATGGCAAGGTCAACCACATCGACGCCTTGGCCCACACCGGCATGTAGTGGTGATAAACAATGAATGAACATAAGTTTGGCTGTCATATCGGGCTCCAAATCAATGAATGATAAAATCGTGTTTTTGTTGTCGAACAAAGTTGAAGAATGCTTTTAGGGGATCGGTGTCGGTAAACACTTGTGGTGCTCGTGTTGCCAACCGCGCGCGGTCACCTTCGGAAAGCTGATGTGTGATGTTTTGCTTTTCATCTTTCAATTCAACTTCTGTGGGGCGTGGCGCTGTGAGTACCAGGAAGGTGACGGTTCTGTCGGGCCCTATCGCGATCTGCAAAGGTGAACGCATTCGTTCCTTCTTTTCTCCCTTAGGTTGCAGTGTGGCGTCATTTGGATCGCCAGATTTCTTATCCTTGAAATGAAAAATAATTGGCATTCCGAAGGCAGCACGGGGAAAACAACGGACCATTGCGTACTCGTGCACTGGTTTATGTCCGTACGAATGGCGTTTTTGAATATCGCGAATTGTGTCGGGTTCCGGCCAGCGAGACCTCTTTGGCTGATTTGGCTTCGGCCCGGGATCTCGTGCGATATCGCTTCCTTGCCGAAATGCGCTAAACACACTCAATGCTTCATTTAATAAATCATCTCCGGACTGGTTGGACCGAAAACGAACGAGGTTCGTCGGATCTATTGCCGGGACTATCGCTCCCAAAAATGGGGACCCCTTTGCGGACACTTTTGATAATATCTCGGATACAGAAATTACCGATTGGGCTTTCGTGATGGCAATTTGACCAAACCCACGGGTTGTTCGGCCGCCTATTCCGCCAAATGCAATCCACGCGGCCAAAGCCAATTCTAAGTCGGCAGCATATTCGGATGTAAAACTAAGATGCAGATCCCACGGGGCGTTCGTCAGATCATTTAGTGAACCTGGTTTTTTATGATTTTTCTCGATGTCTTTATTTTGGGGTGTGAGTGAGAACGCACCGTAACAAAGTCCTTCACTACCACGTTTAGATTTAATGCTGGTTTGACCCGAATTCGTTTCGTATATCTCCCGCGGTTGCGGAATAACTTTTCCAGCATCAACGGAAACCGACAAACTGGAAGGAGTAGATGTTGAGCCAAATATCTTTTGCTCACGTTCTCGCATCTCCTCTAATGAACCACTCCATGCGCCACTGGTGGCGCGCCACCAGAATCGCAATTGCCCGCGAATTGATGGCACCCGTATAGGCGTTTCTGGATCTGCGTTCTTGAACTGTGAACCTTGACCGGCCTCATTTGTGATCGTGCCGCCGCCAAAGGTAGATGTTAAAAACTGTATTTCCAGCTTTTGCGAAATCCGCTCGTTTTTAAACGTAATTTTTGCTGGTTTCATTATCCCCTCCCCACAAGAATTAGACCGAAGCCGTCTAGGCGGTCTTGTTCGTTGTCACAAATTGACTTTAAGTGATGTTCGTCAGCCCATTTTTTGGCCAGTTCCGTGGATTCAAAATCTAACCAATAGACGGCGCCGGCTTGCACCATTCTACGAGCTGGCTTGGGACCTCCATTGGCGTAATCCCAGCCAGAAACGCTCTGGGGTCGCCCAATAATGGCGCCCACCAGGCGACCTTGACCAAGGTGGTCCGAGTTTGGACGCCAGCCCTCTATGAAAATGGCGGGCGTGACCAACGTCACCCGCAGCCGCTTGGCACCGTCAACATTCGGAGCTTTAGGAGCCTCACCAGCCGCTCGTATTGTGGCCAGTCGACGCTCGCCCCCGAACGGTGTCAGAACGTGATCCTGGACAGGGCAGTTACTCATCGCCGCTAACGCATAGCGCGTGAGCGTTCCGCCATCATTTCGGACCACAAAACGACGCATGCTGGTCGCAAACAGCTTCCCATCGTCGGCGGTTCCTGTCGCGGGATCGATGGCGACATGAACTCGATCCTCGTCCAGCAGTGGTGCAAGCCCAATCTGTTTGAACTCGATGTCTTTGTTTGGATGTTCAGCGGTTTCCAACCACTCCATCATCGCAGACCATCGCCACCACGCGGGACCACTGCCGGCTTTCCCTGGGTTATCGGTATTTGCAAACG
Organism: uncultured Bradymonadales bacterium; assembly: GCA_964394615.1. GTDB lineage: Bacteria > Myxococcota_A > Bradymonadia > Bradymonadales > Bradymonadaceae > JBFFMO01. The sequence continues at coordinate 49,622 of CAYMYJ010000004.1, forward strand.
CGACAGGAGTCAGGCCAGCGGGAAGGTCGGAAAGACTGGCTGAAAACTCGGCTCGCGGCGCCAGCTGACGGCGCGTGAGCTTTTCTTTCTTTGAGAAAGGCGGCTCTTTCTCCGAGAAGAACACTGCATCCATGGGTGCGGGCACAAAATGATCAACCACATCACCGTTGTCGTTTAGTTGAACCAGCCATGGCCCCGAAACAGCTAGTTTCCGCGCTTCATCGGCGTTTCCGGTCCATTTGCCGTTGGCATCCAATCCCTGAAGGGTTCGGAATAAGCCAGCAACGGTGCTCGGCCAGGGCGCAGCCATTGAAACGGCGCCCGCATTGCCCTCGAACGGGCGAGCATCACGGAAGAGGGACGAGTCCCTGGGTTCTATTGAATACATCTTCATTCCGCTGCTCCTTGTTCCATATTTTGTCTTGGTTGGCTGGCTTGTTTCGCAGCTCCAAATTCAGACGCGATCTGGAGTTCTTTCGACATCCGCATCACCGCCTTAAATGGATCTCCTTTTTCAAATATTAAGTAATTGTCAAATAGCTCTTCCGCTTGCTGGGCTATCGAGCTGTCGATTTTTCGGCGTCGAATCACTCGCTTCACCAAGGCTCGCACCATGTCGCTAAATTCACCAGGATTGGCCACTTTTTCGGAACGCGGAGCAAGTGACTCAACAATATCCTCTAAGTGGAAGGCAAATCCGTTTGGCAGGTGCCCATCTGCTTGCATTTGTGCCCAAGTGTTTAGGCGTTCATGTAAGGGTTGTTTGTCGTCCCATTTGCCATAAACCATTTTGGCGGCGCTGCCGCGTTTTTTGACCAAGACTGCCAGCGCATTGCGTCCTGCGTCGTTCTTGGCCGCCCGCTCAGCTGTCTTTGCAAATTCGCGAACGTTGGCAAAAGGCTCTAAGAAGTGGGCAATGGCGATGCCCACTGACAGTGTTGGGATTTTGGTATTATTGACATCCTCCATGGCAACGGCGAACTGATCCTTCAGCTCCTTTGCGCAGGCCAGCGCGGTGGTAATCGGTACAATCCCCAATACATCATCTCCACCCGCGTAGATTAAACTACCACCGTGTCTGCCGACAATCTCTTGGGCACGGCCGGCGAACTCGCGTTCCAGCTTTTCGCTGAATTGTCGATGGGTCTCGGCGTCGTTCATTGTATCAAGAGCGACGCCCATCTTATCACCGTCTGCGAGCAACATCGCGAAATAGGGATAAGGTTCTCCTGTAAAGAAAGTCACGTTTCGTAGGGCTTTTTTTGCGTGAGTGACCTTTTCATCAAGTTGCTTCTTGTCGGTGATCTCGAGGCTGTTCTTAATCAAGGTGTTTAGCCGTGACTCAAAAAGAAGTCCGCCGTCCATCGTTATGTGCTTGGGGGCCTGACCTTCGGTCGACAGCATGGGAATGATCGTGTTTTCATCGCCCGAGATCCGAACATAGTGGTCGTTTAGGGGCACCCCGATTCCTTGGAGTTCCGAAAGATATCGTTGCCAAGCATTCTTTGCCGCCTCGGCCATCGCGACACGGGTTGGGGCGCTCGCGATGTGAGCAGCCGAATGGAAGACAGGCACGTCGTCATGATTGCCAGATTGAGGGTCTCTGCCATTACGTTTGAGTAGACCAACACCGCAAAGTTTCTCGTTGCCGCTGGTTCCAAAGACCTTACGTCGTTTCATGTCCGAATACTTTTTGTAGACGTGTTCAGAAATCACGGACTCACGAAAACCATCCAGCGATGATTTTGGAATTCCCGCTTTGACATCATCGGCCTGTGGCCAGCTTCGTGAATTCTTGCGTGCCGCCAGCAAGCGTTCGGTTTGAGCGCGGGCGTCTCTGTAGCCAGCATCACCCACTGGGGTAGCGGCCCACATAAACTCCATAAGCTGCTCGATGTGGCGCTCGGCAAGTTCGCGCTCGAGTCCATCAGACTGAGTTTCAATTCGGTCGAACACCTCTTGACCCACTTCACGGAGCTTTGCTGCCATTGCCGTGCGCCCGGCTTCCGCCACCTTTGTGACACAATCCGCGTCCACATCGATAAGGGCAATTTGCACCTTATTCGCAACCGACCCACCTTCTTGTGCGATGTTTCCTGGGAAGATCGCCTTAGCAGCGCCGTCTGATGCGGCCAGCATAGCTTCTGTCGCCGATGCTGCGAGCACACTAAGTAGTCGCGATCCATACCAAAGATCGCGGCATCGACGAGCGGACGCAATGAAGTCCTGTACAGGACCAATATGAACAATAAGTATCCATTCCATTGATAAGTCTCCTAATTTGGGGTCGGCCAACAAGTGTCATTCATCTGATTCTCCATGGATTTACTGACGATTGAACTCGACATCGATCTGTCCAAGTCCAAAAGAGGTGCCTTTGCCTAGATTGGTTTTTGTTGCCGCGGTGAAGAGCGGCGCGAATGGGGTGAGGTCGCCTTCGAAGCGCCAGTTGCCTAAGACACCCTCGATGGGATGTTTGGAGTCTTGGCGTTTAGAGTAGCGTTCAAATCCGAGCCTTCGGACATTTCGTGAGGTTCCGGTAATCTCGGTTCGGCTTGCGAGCTCGGTCCATTGCCGTGGCGAGAGCTGCTCAGGGTCGCTGGTGCCGTAGAGGCCTTGCATGATCTCGAGTCGGGTGGCTGAGGCGTAAACAAAGTCCAGGAAGTCGGGATGGTCGATGAGTCGCTTATTGCGTCGTAGCTGGAGCGGGGTTAGGGCGGCCACGTCGATGCTTTGGACCGGGGTATCGGTCTTGAGCTCGATGGATTCGAGGTCAAGTGAGCCAAGCTTCATGTCGACGTCGCCGGCTTTCCAGAGGAGCTCGCCGTTGCGGGTCTCGATGCGCTGCAGGCGAAGTTTTCCGCGGTCTTTACCGATTCCCTTTGCGCCCAAGCGGTCGAGCGCTTCGGCTACGGACGGGATATGTCGCATGCCGTTGCTGCCAAAGAGCCGGACGTTGAGGGCCAGCGTGTCGCCTGGGAAGACTAGGCCGCCTTCTGGAGGTGGCGTTAAAATAAACGGGTGAGGCGCGTATTTAGAGCCGGCAATCTGCGACGGGGCGTTTTCAGGCACAGGTGTCTCTGCAAGCTGTCCATAGGGACACTTGTCGGGCCAGGCACATGAGTCGGTGCAGTTGGATCCACCGCCGATACAAGTCGCACTCTTGAGGCTGCTCATAAAAGCGCCACGAAATGATGAGCCGTTGAAGGGTGGAAGCTGCACAAGGTCGACCGCAATTAAATGCGCGATCAACTCTGTAAAACGGAGCATGATCTCCCCACAGGGTGTTGGAATTTTCCGCAGTGTTGTCGAAACGGATGTGGCTGTCATGCGCAAAATTTGCCGCCGTTGGGGATTCGGGTGTCGTGGCACGTTGCGTGCCGGAATTGGTCTCGTTGAGTTGACGCTGCTGGTAGTTCTTACTGACAGGACTTTTGCGATTGACGGCAGAGGTCGCGCAATGAATTCTTAGGGTCAGCACAATTCTTGATTAAAAAGTGGGCTAAAAATGGGCGAGAAGACGTCGCGTTATATGCTTTACGTCGATGAGACCGGCACGTTTGAAGGACGGGTTTCTGCGGCAGTAGGAGTTTTGTTCGAACGTAATCGTTTGGCAGAGGCTCGTAAGAAGGTGGAATTCGCCGAGAACTTCCCTGAGGCGGAGTGGCCGCCACATTCTACGGTTGTGCGTCGGTCTGCGTATTGGGTGAAGCGGGCATTAGCGACGTCGAACACTCAGGTGGAGTTGTATTGCAAAGGGCTGAGCGTCGCGGATTTGAAGGCGCTTACAAGTTCAAATCTGGGGGTTTCGGAGCTGACTCGCCTAAGTAGAATATTGGAGGAGCAGTGCCCAAGCGCGTCGGTATACGGCCGTGATCGCGCCAGAAAGTTTGAAGAGTTTATGGTGGGGTCATTGCAGGGGTTCGAGGTGAAGGCCTTTGTGGGCGGGACCTCGACGCCGAATGAGGTGCCGGCGACCACAGACGAATACATGAACTGCATGACGGCCATGATTGAGCGCGTGAACTTTGCCTATTCTAAGGCCGAGGCAGATGCGAACGTGGGTGTGATTGTCGCGAGGCGGCGGGCGTTATTGCCGACGCTTGGTAAGGTGTCAGAGTTTGGGCGCGCACACCTTGAATGGGTGCATGGGAACGTGTCGCAGAAGCCGCCGAGAGGCCTGCGATTTTCGTCAGACGGTTTTCAAAAATATGATGAGGATATTTCTTTTGGGCTGGTGGCTGCGGATTTCGTCGCAAATCACTTGCTGGGGTCGCTGCGCGGAAATCTATTTTTATTGAAGCGGGTCAGTGAGAGCCTGGGCGTCGCTGTGGAGTTTAATCAGGTCCCGACCTTGGCGTCCTGTGGGGATATTCGTCATGCGCTTATTGCGGGGGGCGAGCTGCCTAACGAAGTGAAGCCGAAGTGGGCGTTGGAGCAGGCGAAGATTATGCGGGGGTTGGCATGAGTATGTCACTTGCTGAGGCGCTGGCGTTGGTCGCTTCTGAGGATGAGGCGGAGCGGAAAGAGGCCGTTGAGTTAATTTATAAGTCTTATCTAAAGATCATCGTCAAAGGTTATGAGTCACTGACTCGTGATGAGAAAGAAGAAGCATCACACGCGCGGTTTTGCCAGGTTTTTCTGACGCAAAAGAAGGTGGTTCTTTCGGACACCCCGGAGGCCTATCTTTATAAAATGAAGCAAAATGCTTTTAATGATGCCTGTCGTAAAAAGAAGAGGGAGAAAACGGACCTTAATGACAGCATTTACGAAAAGACGCCTGCGCTTGATGTAAGGAATTCGGCGATATTGATATGTTCGAAAATCAAGACTCGATTTTGTGATCCGCCTGAGCGGCTCATGGAAAACCTCGAGGCTGGGTTGCTTGATGAGGCTGCCAAACGTGGTGGACGTCATGCTGAGCGGCTCGTGCGGTCAGTGACCGAGATGCGGATTCTGGTGAGGATTGCAGAGGCTGAGGAGAGTGCAGACGCTGAGAAGATTGATCCACCTAATTTTGATGAATCTGAGAGCGTGGCGGCGCGCCAGCAGCGTCATACGCGGGCTCGGAAGTTTCTGAAACGTTTGGTGAGCGGGTTGGATTGGCCAGACGGGGATAAGATGATCATGTTGGGGTTTATCGAGTCGGGTTTGCGGCAGCGCGCTAGGAAATCGGTATGAAGTTTGTCAGTAAGCTTCGAGCCGCTCGTCTACTTAGTACGGCAACCGTGCCGCAATATATATTTGAGTCAAAATATGTCTAAAGATACCTTTTGGGACGAGTTCCCCAATCTGAATCGATTTCGCAAAAACTCCGTCACGTTGTCACCAGTGCCGGCTCAAGGTTTGGCAGGCACGTTTGCGCTCGGGGCTGTGGCAACTGGGCCTGTTGCAACCGGGCCTGTCTCTTCCATTATGAAGTGGGCCTATGATTTAGTGACGGACAGCGCAGGCGAATTCGAAATTACGAAATTTCCGGATATCGGGATTGAGGTCGCCGAAGATCTCGATTTTCAGATCCGTGAGGTTGCTCCAGACGTCTTTTTAGTTTCGCCCCCCTCGGATGGGTTTCACGCCGTCTCCCGCACCGGTGGGGCTAAAGAAGCCGCCGCTGGTTTTGTCGTCTCATTGAAGGAAGGCGACTGGGTAGCGTTGGTGAATAAGGACGACGAGGGCATCGCGCTGCAGCTGGAAGGCCGTCGACTGATTGTGATTGAGCTGCTTAATCCGTCAAAGCTGGCGGAGGCGCCAAAATTCGACGCACCTTTCCTTGAGTGGTCGGAAGAGTTTGTTGATTCGGACGAGTGGTTGATCGAGGCCATGGACACTCGAGTTCTTAGTGGCAGCTCGTGGCAGTATCTGGTCGCCATCGGCATGCTTGGTCGGTTTAAGGAGCTGTCCAAAGATGCGGTCGCGCAGGCCATCGCGTCGATGAGCTACGAAGCTGCGGAGAAGGCCTGGTTTTCGTCGCTTTCAGCCGGCGAGCAAGGGTGGGCAAAGCGACAAGTAGAGCTGGAGGCCATCGACCTGCTCAACGATATCGCGGAGTTTGTGTCGCCAAGTCCGGCGGAGTGGTTGAGCGTAGCGCGTAGACGTGATGACCTTGAGTCCGTGATGTTCTTGGCGTCGGACAAGTGGGCTGGGCTGATTCCAATCTTGGCAGAGGTCGACGCGCTTGCGACGGAGCTGGCAGTTGATCCGCTTCCAGAAGACGAGCAGCTGCTTCGAGCGCGTGGGGTGTTTTTGGACGCGTGGTGGACGCAGATGGTTGATGGCGGCGACGAGTGAGCGGTGAGGTCACGTTATTGGCCGTCCATGAAGGCCAGGGCGCGGTGCTCAGGCTTGAATTTCAGGCGAGTCGTTCACCCGTGACGTTCACCCGGAGTGCGTTGGATGAGTGGCGTCGTGCGGCGAATGTAGTTTTGCAGACAGCCCCTGCTTTGGCTTTGTTACCTAAGATTACAAACACGCCTCACGCTCGACTTCTTCGTGGGGCGGGCTTCAGTGACGCGCAGGGGGGGAGTTTTGGGCTGGGCTTTTATATGTCTCATTTTTGCGCCCAGTTTGGACAGGATATTCCAGCGACTATTGGGTTTACGGCGTGTTTGAACGACAACGGCACGCTGGGGCGAGTGGACGGGCTCGGGCCGAAATTTCGCGCTGCAAAAAAGGCGGGCGTCCAGATGGTCTATGTAAGCTCGGAGCAAGAGGACGCGAGGGATTTGGCGGAATATTGGGGATTGGATTGCCACCTGGCTGGGTCCGCAGTCGAAGTTGCTGAGGTGTTTTCCCAAGGGATGCTCAAAGACTGGGCGATCGCCGCCGATGCTTATTTAATGCGGGATCTCGTGTCGTTGGCGTTTGGGAATCACGAGTCAAGACCATCGTGGTCTGGGGTGGCTTTGGTTTGTGATGAGTTGGTGCAGCGTCCTTGGTTGAGTGTCGAGGATCGCAACCGTGTGCAGCTGGCGCAGCAGGTGGCGACTCGGCATCAAGGGCTGTTTTATGGGGTTCAACCACAGACGGTGATGCCGCAAGGAGGCTGGCTGGATCGGCTTCCACAGCCAGAGCGCTCGTTGTTGAGGGCACAGGTGATTCAGCACGCTCACGATACGGGAAATCCAGGCTTGTCGGACCTGCCGGACCTGTCAGGTTTGATTATTACCAGTGTGGACGCGTTTCCTGCGCAGCTCAAACTCGCGGGCGCCTGGGCGCGAAAGCTCTTGGTCGGTGGTCGGCCTGCAGATGCGTATCAGATAGCTCGGGAGTGTTTTGAGCAGTGGCTTTTGCGAGGGGAAGCTTTTCAGGCGGGGTTTTCGGTGACGCCGATGATTCAGGCTGGCAGCCATTTAGGGCGCTTTGCAGAGAGTCGAGGCCTGGTTTCTGGCCGGGAGATGTTTGGCTCGGAGTATGTCCGTTTGGCGTTCGTTTCGAGCATCGTGCTGGATCCGGACGCGACCTCGAGTGAGCTGGAGCGCGCCGTAGATATGCTTGCAGGGTTTGTGGGCGATTATCCGGGAGCGAGTGCGTGTCGTTGGCAGAAGCGTGCCCGTCGTCGCTTAGGAGTGGCCGTGGCAGATGTTGAGTTATTGGACGGCGTGGATTTAAAGGCGTCTTTTTCGCGATTTGAGCGGCTGGACGAGCTTTTGTACCGCGATGAGGGTGACGCAGCGTATCAGCTGGCGCGCGGTTTAGTCGTGGGAGATGAGTGTCTTCATCCACTGCCTGAGATGGTTGTGGCGTATCAGGTGTCAGACGATCGCTTGGCTTCATTTGTTGCCGATCATTTTCCGTATTGAGCCAAAAATGAAAACAGTTTTGGCTTCATTTTTGGGAAAAGGCCCGCTCAATAAAGAGACAAATCGTTTCGAATATGGGGAGGTTAAATACCACCGAGGTTCGTTTGAAAAACAAACGCGGTTCATTCAGGTCGCGGTCGCGGCGTATCTAGAGCGTGAGGGGGAACAGCTGGACGAGGTGATTATCTTTGCAACAAAAGAGGCTCGTAAACACCAAGAGAAAAATCTCCGTTTGGCTTGGCGACAAGCAGAGCTGGTTATGCCACTCCGCTTTGTCGATGTGGCTGACGGGGGCTCACAGAGTGAAGCCGAGTCGATTTTTGCGAAGATGATAGAAAAGATCCCGGCAGGTGAGGTGACTTTGCATTTTGATGTCACCCATGGTTTCCGCATCCAACCAATAATCGGGCTCTGGTCGATGGAATTCCATGAGGCGCTACAAAAGGATTTTCGACTTGGTGAGATTTTTTACGGCGAGTTTAACAGCAGAGAAATTCTGGTCTTGACTGAGATCGCGCGGGTTCGTGATTGGGTTCAAAGCATTCGACAGTTTAAGGAATCGGGCCAGTTGCGCTTGCTTGCGTCATTGGCGGGGTCCGCGCAAGCAGCGGCGAGGCGTCAATCGTACCCCGCAAATATGGGAGCTCTAGCCTCAAAACTTGGGAAGTTTGCGGACTATGTGGAAGCTGCAGCCCTTGAAAAAGCCGCGGATTTTGCGAAGGAAGTACTTGCCGCCATTGGGTTGGCCGAGTCTGACACGCATGTCTCCGTCTTTCTGAAGCCAGTGCTCGCCGAGTTACGAGAGTTATTTGATCCGATTTGTGCAAAAGTAGGGTTTCGAGCTCAGTTTAGCATCATTCAGTGGGTTGCAGAGACGGGGCGACTGCAACTTGGACTGGTGCTGGCGACGGAGTGGTTGATCTCGGTCCGAATGCGCCATGAAGACATCTATGATGCCGATCGACGGAAAGAGGTGAGCTGGTCGATGTCTAGTCGAGATGCGGCGTCTGGCCCGCTCGTCCGAGCATTTGTGGCGGTTCAAGAGCTTCGTAACAGCTACAGCCATGCTTGGATGAACAGGGCGGATTTGCCAAAGAATCCTTACGAAACTGGTGAAAAACAGCTTCGTAAAGCGGTGGTGCTGATGGAAGAAGTTTTAGAAGAAATTGGAGGTAGGGATGATTAACGCCATTGAACTCGAGAATTTTAAGGCTTTTAGCAAGCCTGTACGGATTGAGTTTGCACCAATTACTTTGTTGTTTGGGGCCAACAGTGTGGGGAAATCCGCGATTATCTCGGCCATTGACTTCGTTCATAGCGCGGTGGATGGTCCAGCCAGCAGCGGTCGGAACATCGCGCACCAAGGGACTACAGGTGATGTGCGGGTCCGAATTGAGTTCGAACTCTACACGGATTGGATGACGGATAAGGAACCGGATGACTTTGATCGGTTGGAAGCGCTTGATTTGCAGGACATTATCCTCGCGCCTGGTTCGGTTAGCGTTGTTGATTTGGGCCCACTGAGTAAAGAGGCTTGGCAGCAAGAGCATTCGCCTCAAGTCCAAGTAGCTGAAATCCCAAAAATGGAGCCAGAGCCAATCGAACCGCTGTCAGCGGTCCAACAGAATCTTGCTGCTCTTCGTAATGCACCAATTGCAGTGTTCCATCCTCATCGTATCATGGAGGGAGGTTTTTTGGGCCATACCACTAGCCGTCTAACTGATCGTGAACTCTCCGCATGCCCGCGGGAGTTAGCACAGCTTTGTGATGAATTGTTGGTACGGAAAATGGGCATTCCGAACCGAATTTGCTCGATTAAAGACTGGGCGCGAGAAATTGGAGAGAAAGATTGGATGACGATCGGCACGCTTGTCGCAAAGCCCGGCCGCTTCGGGGAATTTGAATTAGACGGCGATTTCCCCTTGGGACTGGTCGAGCTTCTTCTCGCTCCGTTCGTTATCGCACGATGGTCTCTCAACAGCCATGTCCACATCGGACCGCTCCGCCGCCGTGTAGATGCGGGAGAAGGCTTCGAGGGGTGGGGAGAGCTACATGAGTGGTATGATGGGTCCGCTGCGTGGCAACGGCTTCATAACTCAGGAGATTTGCTTGAGGACGTAAACAGATGGCTTATAAACGAAGATAAACTAAATATGGGGCATACCATATCACCAAGCCGAAGGTATGAACTGAGCATCTCAACCAATCAGGCGCTTGAAGACTTAAGCGATGAAGACCTTCGCAAATTGGTAACTGATCGGGGTCATCGGTCTCACTCCACGTTTTCAATTTTGGACCACCGAAGTGGGGCTGTGGTTGGTCCGAAAGAGGTGGGTACAGGTATTTCTCAGGTTATTCCGATTATTGTCGCTGGCGCTAGCTATGGCTGCTCCACAGTGATTGTGGAGCAGCCAGAGCTGCATGTTCACCCAGCAGTGCAAGCAAGTATGGGCGACTTGTTCATTAGTACGCTCGACCGTGGGTCATATGGAGAAAATGGCCAATGGATTGTTGAGACTCATAGCGAACATTTGATGCTGCGCCTTATGCGCCGAATTCGCGAGACAGCGCGCGGGACACTTGAAGATGCCGAGTTTCATCTGACCCCAAAAGAAGTGGCCATTTACTACATCGAGAATCGAGAGGGAGCCGTTGAGGCCTCGCGTCTTTTGATCGACGAGGATGGGGACTTCCAGGGCGGCTGGCCGAAAGGTTTTTTTGCCGAAAGGGCAACGGAGCTCTTCTCATGATTCAAGTTGTGGTGATCGACCCATTGGTTTTTGCAGAGTTGGACCAGTATTGGAAATTATTCGCGCAGCAGTTCGGCGCCAGTCGTGGAAGGCTTATCTGTGAGTTTCCGAAGGGATGGAAGAAGCTCGTCTTCGAAGATTTCCAGACTACTTATCGGGGGCAGGTAGCGTTTGAGGAGTTGAGGAAGGTTTTGGGTGAGAAGTCGTTTGTTCGTAGGAAAGGATCGACCGCGGCGGGGGAAACTTGGCTTGAGCGAGCATTTGATGAGCACTCGAAGGATCCGTTCTCGTTGATCGTGGTCTCGTCAAAGGCCGCCGAGTCGACAGGCCTTGATTTGCCGTTGTGTCGGTCTGAAGATGTGGCGGATTTTGAGGTGCCAGTTAGTCAATCTGTGAGGCGTTCGCTACCTGACTTATTCACTCCTGCGGCAAAACTCTTGCGATACAGTCGTCGTGTGCGGTTTGTGGACCCGTACTTTAGCCCTCATCAAGAGCAGTGGCGCGCGAGTGTTAAATGTCTGCTGGAGCTTTGCGCATCCGATGATGTTGTTAAGACGTTTATCGAATTTCATACGATGGTGGACCAAAGGGACGCGGAGCCGTTCGAAGAGTGGCGGAAGTCCTGTGAGTTGTTGTGTTCGTCGATTCCGTCGGGGTTAAAGCTAAAAGTTGTTCGTTGGGATGTCGGGACCGAAACCCAAGAAAAACTACATGACCGCTACATCCTTACGGAGCTTGGTGGATTGAAGTACGGCTGGGGATTGGGGGCCGAGGCACATTGGAAGGGGACCTCGCAAACGACGATGAATCGACTTGAGTACACACATTGTGTTCAGCTGTTTGGGGAGTTCGATGAAGACGCTGTTCGGTACAGATTCGTCGATAATGTGACGATAAAGGCACAATAGTTTCTGCCTTTTGAACTGACCTACTTGTGCTCGAATATATCAATCAAAGGATGGAGAGATGACTTGGAAACTGCCGCATAATCGCTCCGAACAGTTTTATACTGGTGCCATTTTTCCTTCGTTGGTTGGCGCAGATAATTTTGGAAGTTTCGACAAATTTGTAGCTTTATTGGATGGTTTTGAGGTTCCACCGCTTCGCACGGGAGAGGCCTGTAATTTCCAGTTTTTTACGGAATACAGCCTGCGGAAGGCGCTGGTCAAAGCGGACCAGTCTCGGTTTGAGGATGCGCCAACGACGGGTGAGACCCCGGATATTGTGATGGTAATCAACGGCGTGTCTCGACGTGTCATGATTATTATTGAGGGGAAGATGTACTCGCCAGCTACGAGTAGCGATCTTCGGACGCAGATGACGAAGCAGGCTGAGCTGATGGGGTACATGGCGCAGAAGCTCAAGATTGACGCCATTTGGCATGGGGCGCTCTTGGCAAAGACTCATGCCGCGTCGATGCATCAGCTTGGTTTTCCTGTTTTAACCTGGGAACAGATCGTCGACGCGTATGAACCGATTGTGGGAGGTGGCCACTATTTTCTGGGTGAGCTGAAATCTGCACTGAAGGACTTCGACCATATGGTGGGTGCTAGCGGTGCTGGGGATAGTTACGGCAAGAACGCGGAAGATCACTTAACCGGAGCCGAGATTCTTCGTCAGTTCAAGGCCAATACTTTGGAGTTTGGGGTGATGGGCCGCAATTTGGGGCTACATGGAAAGTGGTTGAATGCGGATTTGGCTACCGGCACCTGGAAAACCCAGAGATACGAAGTGAATACCGCGGAGACGCCGCCGAATCGGAATTGGTTCTCGGTTGCCGAGTTTGTCGCTCGACTTCGTGAGGCAAATCAACTGGAGGGGTGATTGTCGTATATTGTGTGAGCAGAACTCGTTTGCCTCAAACCTGACGCAAATCATCGGAATTTGGTGGTGTCAGTTGACCTCGGGCTGATGACCCCTTGCGAACAATTGTCCCCGGTTTTACGATCGACGTGAAGTTGTTAAAGATCAATATGTTGGGCCAATGTGTGTTGGTGTAGGTATTTGGCACACCCCGTGCAATTACCAAAGACGACTGCACAGGAGACCGCATGCGCCCCACATCGATCCTTACCAAAATCGTCTTCGTTCTTTCGCTTAGCGCCAGTGTTGCATGTGGTGATGACCCCACGATGCTGAGTGCAGGTGCGTTTGATGCTTCGGGCAATACGCGTGCAGGGCTCGATCCAAACGGAGACGCGGCTAAGCAGTCGGGAGCCACTCAGGGAACTCAGGAAACCCAGACCGCTCAGGACGCGGCGTTAACCGTGACGATGAAATGGAATGATGACACCGATTTGGATTTGCACCTTGTGCAGCCAAACGGTGAAGAAGTCTATTACCGCAACCGTGAAACGGATGCAGGCGCGCGATTCTCGAAGGATTCGTGCATCGCCAGCCGCTGTGAACCAGGCACGGAGCGGGTGGAAGAGGCTCGCTATCAGTCATGGGCTCCGGGCGGAACCTACCGGGTCTCTGTCGTGAATTATGACGGTTTGACCAGTGGCACGGCGAATGTCGAAGTGAGCATTCGCGGCGAAATCAAGACTTTCACCATCAACGTAGGCGCAGAGGCTGGAGCCACGTCAAAAGAGGTTGAGTTCGAAGTCGCGATGATGGACGCGCCCTGCATGGTCAACGTGGAAGGGTACGGAATGGTCGATCTTGAAAACGACTATATCCCCAACGTTGTTGCCTGCGAAAATGGCGACGCGCCTGCAGAAGCCCTTAAGGCTGCAGCGATCATGGCTCGTGGATTTGTGTACTACAAAACCAAGATTGAGGGCGCCAAGGTGCTCCGGAACAGCGAGGCTGACCAAGTTTACCGCTGTTCATACCGTCCCAACGGTGCGGAAGCCCGGCATTTTGCTGCGGCTGCGGCCACGACTGGTGTTCATCCGGAATGGCGCGGGAATATCATCGCTCCATTTTATGTGGCCGGAAATGTGCCACCGAAACCCAATGCGGCCGATCCTGTCGGTTCGTGCAAGGGAACAGGCGGAAGCAATGGTTTGGGGACAGAAGGCAACGTGACCTACAACTACGGCAAATTTGATTGCGATATTAAAATGTCGAACCTTGGGTTGGTGACCTCGGATTGCACCCGAAACGCCGCAAACCGTGGTGCGGCTTCGCAGAACGGCCAAGCATGTCTGGCGAATTTTGGTTGGGATGCAACGCAGTTGCTCGAATACTATTACGGTGCGGATATCGAGATGGCGAGCGCTGATTTTTGCGCACCTTGATTCGCTAAATATCCAAGCAAGACGACCGTCGTACAGGTTTCGTTAGTGTCCGTGCAGGAGCCAGGACAACCCGATGCCCACCAAACTGCTGGCTCCCACCAACCCCACCGACGATGTGGGCTGTCATGAGTGCCGCCCAGAAAGAGCATCATCGACAGCCCAAATACCAAGGTGGAGGGATAAACCAATCCATGAATTGCGGTCACTTGACTCGCGATCACTCCGGCGCTGCTGACGTTGAAGAGGTCAGGGCTGACCGTTCAGATGACTCAATAGGCAAACCCCAGCGCCACGTTTACTCCGGCATCGAGCGAAGTTCCGGCCTCACCGGTGGTCGCAGGGCGGTCTGAGTTTTCGAGCCACGAAGACGCCGAGAGGTTGGCAAGTTCGTTGAGTTGCCACACGCCGTTGACCTCAAGGCGCCCCATGACCATCGGCAAGGTATCCCCAAAATCATCCAGGAAATGTGCCCATGGTTCGTAAACAAGGGTGCGTTCGGCGCGGATAGCGGTCGCGGTAAGGCTTGCGTTGAGGTTGTCACTGATTTTCCAACCGAGGTCTCCGCGTAGTTTTTGGCCGCGGTCGGCGGCAAGGCCCGACGGGGAAATTCGCTGAAAACTTCCGACTTCGACGTTCCAGCCAAGGGCGCCATAGCGAGGTTTCACGATGCCGTCGCCCGACCATAATGTCCGTTGCAAATCAAAAGAGTCGGCGCCCACACCAAAGGCCCAGGTGTAACCAACATCATTAAAGTCTTTGACGCCTGGATTGAGCGGGGTCAGAAAATTTATGCCAAAGGCGGCGCGGGTGACACCGATGCCTTCTGCGCTTCGGCCGAAGTCGAGCAAGGTGAGGTCCATCGACGAGACTCGATCGGCGCCGTCTCGATAGTCGCGCACAAAAGGAATCGGTTCGTCGCGCGCATCGGTGTTTGGATGGGGCGAGACCCAGTATTTGATTTCATAGGTGATGCCGCGCAAACGGAAGGATTCTTTGATGAGGTCGACATCCACGGCAAACCCATAAACGTACCAGCTGTAGTCATCACCCAAATGTTCGGTGGCGGCACCGATATGTTGAAGGACTTCGGTCCGTGTGGTCTCAAAACCGCCGAGCTTCAGGTGAACTTCGAATTCATCTTCGACCGCATCGATGTTCATGATTCCTGGGAATTGGAAACCGTAACTTCGCTCTTCCAGTCCACGTGTGGGACGCCAGAATTTCTGGTTCATCGAGACAGGTGCTTGGTATTTAAAGCCGGCCGAACCATCCACCCAGAGCGCGTGCAACGTGCCTGCTGCGGTCAGGGCGCCTTCGGCCGTGGTGCATCCATCACAGGATTGCAGGGTCGCGGCCGCAGCTGCTTCTGCGGTGACACCGAGCAAGGGTTTTCGCAAAAAGTAGATGTTTTCGCCGAACGGGTTCAGGCCGATTTCGGGCAAAAATAGCCCCATCCCGATTTTGGCTTCGGCCAATGCTTGTGCGGATTGCGTCGTGTCGGCGCTCGAGTCGCCGCCGACCCCAACTTGACCAGCGACACTGAGCTCTTTGTAAGTCTCAGCGTTGGCAGAGGCGGCGCTAAGGGTCAGAATCGAAATGAGGAGGAGGCGTTGCATAGAGGCTCATGGGGTATGAGCGTTTGAACGCGGCAGGGTCGAAACTATTCAAAGTGGTGAAGGGATCTAACTCACCAACTCAAGCGCGTTGGCCCTCACCGGAACTATTTGCGACGGCGGTGACCAACGAAAGCCACGATGCCGAGTGCGGTGAGAATGGATAAGGGGGTCGAGGGGTTTGACTGGCCGTTGGGAGCCGATGTGCAACCGTCGTCTAAATCCACCGTGTGTCCAGAATAGATCACGTGCAGTTTATAGGGTGTTTGGTCGTGGGTGACGTCGACCAGAATCTCTTGATCCTCCCGTGCCTGGTAATAAAAGGTCACCCAATTTATGGAGGGGTATTTGTTAGGCACCTCTGCTGGTATCTCCTCACTGCATGGAATTCCCGATGTCAGTTGTCGTCTTTGGCATTCGGGGGCGATTTGTTCCAGTAGGACAGGACCCTCACACAGATTGTGGATATCAAGGCCTAAACTTCCACAACCGTCTAGGAGGGATACCTCCAGACAATCCAGCGCCGGCGTTATTTCAATCTGTGAGGAATCGAGGACAGCTGCTTGAGGACAGTCGTCCGCATATGCCGCGGGCATTTGAGTGGTCATGGCTGTGACAGCGATGGTGCAGATCGTGAGCAGGTGAGCGACGCGTTCTTTCATGGGGTACTTCCGAATGTTTTTTTTCGCAAAATTGAAGTGACGAACACCAATATAGCAATCGGTGTGCCAGTGTGCTTCATGTTGGGTGTGAAGTGTGTTTTGGCGCAATATTACTAGGTTTTGCGTGTTATCGTGTGATTATAATCCCGGGCGTGAAATCTTCAGTGGCGCAGGTTTACACCACCACTTGGACGATTGTTTAGGCGTGCCATCCAACTGGTTAAAAATGATTTCTCAGGCGACGGAAAATCGCGCGGCAGAGCCGTAACTCCCACAGCAAATGAAACCTTCACATTGCTGAAAGAATCTGAAGATCTCGGCCATGCTCTTTCGGGGTGTATCTGCTGGCGATAGTCTGGCAATCCACACAGCAAAGGAGAATAGATGGGCCTCGAAGTCAGCGGAAAAAAGGTCGTGGTCACGGGATCATTTTCGGAACAACGCTCTGTCCTTGAATCCAAGCTTTCTGCGCTGGGTGCCGAGGTCAACAGCGGCGTCTCGTCAAAAACAAATATCCTGTTTGCAGGCGAAAAAGCAGGCTCCAAACTCGCCAAGGCGGAAAAACTTGGAATTCCGATTTACGGTGAGACCGAGTTGATGGAGCTGCTTGGGGGCTCTGCGACAAAATCAAAGACGCCCGCAAAGGCTCCGCCCGCAAGTGTGGCACCTGCCAAAGCGGCAAGTCTGGACGTGAACCAGAAGACGGTGGTCGTTACCGGTAAATTGACTCTGATGACCCGAAACGAAGCCGAAGTCGCGCTTCAAGAGCGCGGGGCAAAAATTGGCGGATCCGTGACCAAAAACACCGATCTTTTGATCGTGGGTGAAGCGGCCGGTTCAAAGCTCGCCAGGGCGCTAGAGCTCGGTGTGCCTACGCTGACTGAGGCGGATTTTGCGAAGATTCTTAAACAAGATGCGACCGTTGAGGTGGCTCCAAAAGCGGCAAAATCTGTCGACGTTCCCGAAGGTTTGGGTACGAAGCATGACTTCATCAAGGGAAAGTCGATCTGCACCACTGGCACACTTACGACGATGAAACGCGCTCAGCTTAAGGCGCTGATTGAGGCCTCCGGCGGCAAGCTTGTCGGCAGTCCATCCACGAAGACGGATTTTATGATTGCGGGGTTGGAATGGGGAACGAAGCTTCGCGATGCGATTGCACGCAAGGTGACCATCCTTACGGAGGGCGAATTTCTGCTTCGGCTTGAAGGACGAAACCCCTCGGATTTTCCTGAAACGTCGGACGTTCCAAACGGCGAGAATCTGAGCAAATTGCCTGTTCTCGAGACCGGCATTTTGAAGATCGATTGCCCACACGGGGACCTGCGTGTGGAGTGGAAAAAAGTCGGGTTTACGCCGCACGTGCGGTTTCTGGAGCTGCACGGCTTCGAATACGAAGGCGATGTGCAGTATTTGGGGAAGTTTTTCCTGAACAACAAGGAGCTGAAGGCCGCTGAAGATGGAACGTACGGGTTTTATGGCATCGAAGGGTGGCGCCGCGCATTCTTCTGGGAAGATGGCTCGGATTTCGACGATTCCGGTCTGCACTATGACGGTAAACACGGCTTTAATGTGACGCCGCTTATCAAAGCATCAAGTGGAGGCTCCTATACTCCCGGTGACTGGCGGCTCGCCAATACACAAGGGTTTGAGGTGACGGGCCGTACGGTTTATTACGGAGATGTTTGTAACGATCAGACGACTTTCTGGGTCATCCTGACCGAGAATCAGACCAGTGTTCAAGTCGTGATGCACACGTCGCCATACATCATTCGCGAGAGCCAGCCCTACGGCTAATCAGCGCCGATAGGGCCGGTCAAGGATCTATTTGCGACGTGGCTTTGGGCACAGCGTCGAAAGATGGCGTGGAGTATTTCCGGGTGGGCCGAAGTCGGCCGGCGATTTCAAGTCGCGGGTGCCGAGTCGCTGTCACGTCGCAGCTAATCTTGCTCCCCACCGTCGCTGATGACCCAGACATTTGGAGCGCGGGTCAACGTTGCTCGCGCCGCAACGGCCGCCTGGGAGTACTTCGCCGGGCCCATGCCTAAGGAAACGCCTGGCTGAACAGGCCGCGCGGCCCAACCTAGTAATAGCGCGTCGTAGTTGGCTGTTGATAATGAAGTTGAAGTGGAGAAGCCTTCCATATCATTGACCGAGGACACGTCCCAGCCCCCTAGGTCTTGGTCAAAGTGAGTGGCAAGGCTGAACATCCATGCCATGGTCGTGACCGAGGACACGTCCCAAGAGCCAATCGGCTGGTTGAATTGTTTGGCTGAGTCGAACATGTTCTCCATAGAGGTGACCGCGGATACATTCCAAGAGCCAATGGGTTGGTTAAAGGCATGGGCCTCTTGAAACATCCACGACATGTCCGTGACCGATGACACGTCCCAACCACCAATGGGTTGGTTAAAGGCGTGGGCCTCCTGAAACATCCCGTGCATCCCGTGGACCGACGAGACATCCCACTGACCGATGGGTTGGTTAAATTCGTACGCTTGCGCAAACATCGTCATCATTGACGTGACTGATGACACATCCCAGCGACCAATGTCTTGATTGAATGAATTGGCCTCCAGAAACATGTGCGTCATATCTGTGACCGAGGAGACGTTCCAGCCACCAATCGGCGCATTAAAGCGCGCTGCCCCATCAAACATATTCGACATGTCGGTCACCGAGGACACATCCCAATTCCCGATGTCTTGGTTAAAGGTGTGAGCGTATTGGAAAAGGCCTGCCATATTTGTGATCGAAGAGGTGTCCCATTGATTTATTGAAGGAATGCGGTCTATTTTTTCGCATCCCGCAAATAATCGGTTGAGGCTTGTCGTTTTTTCGAGGTTCAAAATATCAGTGGCAGAAATGGTCAGATTACGTGCGCCCAAAAAATACCATCCTAATTGTTTGGGTGGGTAAAGCTGGGACGAACCAAGTCGGAAGACACCCCAATTTTTGATTTCGAGTAGTTTTATCGAATCGCGAATTGGCAGGTCCTGCACCTCAAATGACCATCCTTCAAATATCCCCTCGATGATTACGGTGTACTCTCCCGCCTTGGCATAATTATGGGTGGCTTCCGGCTGGTCGCCTCGTGTAATCAGGCTGTCCGAACCATCACCCCAAGCGACTCGAAAATAATAGTTGCCGTTTTTTACCAACGGTAAATGGATGCTTTTTTCGTCGGTACCGCTTTCATACGTACCCGTGGCGTCGGCGTTTCCGTAGCGAGGGCGAGTGGAAGTGTTCCAGACGGTGATGAAAGGGTTCACGGCACATCTTCCGCCCACGCATTGGTCAGTTTCACATTCTTCGTTCGCGCTACACGACTGACTTCCCCAGCACTTCTCACATGTGTCGCCGACACAACCTGCCTGACAGGGAGCCTGTACACAGACCCCCTTTTCACAGGTAAGACCTTCCGAACAGATGACGCCCTTGCAGGGTGAGGAGACGCTAGCCTCTTGAGCATCGTTTGGTTCTTGGTTATCAGCGGGAGTTGGAGTTTGGTGTAAGTGCTCACCGTCAAAATAACCTGCGAAATACGCTCCGAGGCCGCAAATTAGCGCCAGAATAATTAGATAAGGCCAAAGTCGTTTCATCGAGTTCCATTCTAATAATGTCGGTCGTGTGGTCACATGTAGATAAGAGTGGGCGCTCCATGCAAGGGCTTAGAAATGGACCTCTTGAACGATTAATTGATTCAGCGAGTAGCCAGCAAGCCCATATCCGGCGTAGCGCAGGCGCCAGTCTTCCAAAGTGGCGATGACGAAGGGTGATAAGATGACCACGGTCAAAGTGTTCATGCCCAATCGCGAGCCGTACCCATCGTCATTTGGCGGATACGGTCGGTGTCTTCGGGTTTGGCGTAGTACGAGGCAGCGGCCAAACCCGTAGCAAAAAAGAGGATCAAAACCACAGATGGCGGGGTCCCCATAGATGGGTTGAGCCCATAATAGACGGCACTGGGAAGGGCGATTATTGTCAGAATAAAGGCGATAGCCAAGAGTTTTTTGGCGTCCATTTCTTCACCTGCCGTTGTTTAAGCATTGGCAAAGTAAATCAATTCAACGGTTTGTGCACTGGGTCGAAATGATGGCGATCTTTTGATCGGAAGTCGCAGTGCAGGCCATAGGGAGGCTGTCGCAAGTCGCAGTCTATTCTTGGGATGGTTCGGCTGGGGTGCCTTCGTCCTCGAGGACTTCCGGTTCGACGTCGTCGTCGGCATCCAGGCGGATTTCGACGGGTGGACGGTGTGAACGAATCAGATGGCCACGCTGAATGATGGCTTTGCCTTTATTGCCACGTCGAGCTGGTTCGAATTTCGACTTGGTGGAGCGAATGATGACACGGGCGCCGCGGTTGGTTTCGACATCAAGCCCATCAAGCGCTTTGCGGCAGAGCGTGAAGTCGAGGACTTCGTCGCCCTTGTCCAAGGACATGGCCCGAACGCCCTTTGCGGCATTTTTGAAATACGAAATTTCACTGACCAGGAACATCAGTCCACGGCCATTGCGGCTGGCGATGGCGACCAGTTCGGTGTCGCTTCCATCGGAATTCTCGACGTTGACTACGCCGTCTTTTTCGCCGATTCGCATGTAGCGGCGGCCTTTGACGGTGGATGGCTCAAGGTAGTCTTCGATCGAAAAACGCAGACATTGTCCGGCTTCGGAAACGCTGACCATTTGAACGACGGTTGTCGAGGTTGGGTTTTCGTCGGGTACCAATGAAGTTTGGTCGTTCTCGATCTGAGATTCGAGCAGGATTCGTTTGTCGTCGGTCAATACACCAACGATTTTTTCGCCGTCTTCGAAGTCGAAATGGCCTTGAATCGGCTCGCCGTAACCCGTCGTCTGAAGGATATCGGCGATACGCTTGGTGTAGACGCGGCCAGCGCTTGTGAAGAAGAGCACGGTCTGTTTGGTTCGCGCGGGCAAAATCCATCGAACTTCGTCGCCTTCGCGGACGCGAATCGCGCTGATATCCGAGTAGGATTTCTGGCGTTTGATCCAGCCATCACGGGTCACGATCATCCATGCGGATTCATCGATGATGTAGGCTTCTTCGGAGTATTCGAGTTCTTTGACCTCGACGTCTGCGCTGGTTCGGCGTGGGTCGCCATAAGCAGAGCGGATCTCGAAAAGCTCCTGACGAATCAGCGCCCAGCGCGAGACATCGTCGTCCAGCAGACCTTGCAGTCGGGCCGCTTCGGTTCGTTTTTCGTTGAGCTCAGCGACAATCGCGTGGATTTCCAGCTTGGCGAGTCGGTAGAGCTTGGTTTCCAGAACGGCATCGGCCTGAATCTCGTCGACGCCAAAATATTCGATCAAGCCTTTTGCGGCTTCGGCTTTGCCGTTCGACGCGCGGATGATGCGGATGGCGGCGTCGATGTCATTAAAGATGAGCTCGAAGCCTTCCAGAATATGGATACGATGCAGCAACGCGCGCAGATCGTAGGCCAGGCGACGAGTGACCACTTCCATTCGAAATTCGAGGAAGTAGACGAGCATGTCCTTGAGGTTCAGTCGTGCCGGGGCCGGGACAATCGGGTTATCGGTCGGAATCAGGCAGGTCATGTTCACGTGAAAACGGTTCTGCAGTGGCGTGTGCTTAAATAAGTACGCCATTGCGGCTTCGACGTTTGAGCCTCGTTTGAGTTCAAGTACGACGCGGACTTCTGCTGTTGATTCGTCGCGCACATCCACAATTTGCGGGAGTTTCCCACCGATAATATGGCTGGCTATTTTTTCAATCAGGCTGGCTTTGTTCACCGTGTAGGGGACCGAAGTGATGATGATGCACTTCTTGCCGCCTTCGGACTCGACCATCCAGTTGGACTGAAGTGTGACGGTGCCTTGTCCCGTTTCGTAGAGGGCACGAAGCTCCTCGACGTTTTCGAGCATCACGCCACCGGTAGGGAAATCGGGGCCGTGGATGTGGGTTCCCACGATCTGGGCCACGGTGATTTCGCGGTCATCGATCAGAGCAATCAGCGCATCAAGGCACTCGCCGAGGTTATGCGGTGGAATATTGGTGGCCATGCCGACGGCGATGCCGGTGGCGCCATTGATGAGTAGGTTTGGAACTTGCGCTGGAAGAACAATGGGTTCTTCGGTCGTCGTGTCGTAGTTGGGTTTGAAGTCGACCGTCTCTTTGCGGATTTCGCTTAAGAGTTCGGAGGAAAGCGGTGCCAATTTGGCTTCGGTATAACGCATCGCGGCAGCGCTATCGCCGTCGAGGGAGCCGAAGTTACCGTGTCCATCAACGAGCATGTAGCGCATCGAAAACGGCTGAGCCATTCGCACCATGGCGTCGTAAATTGACGAGTCGCCGTGAGGATGGAATTTGGCCATGACCTCACCGACCACCGCTGCTGATTTGCGGTGTTTGGCGTCGTGGGTCAGACGCATGTTGTACATGGCGTACAAGATACGGCGTTGAACGGGCTTTAGACCATCACGTACGTCAGGCAGAGCGCGACTGGTGATCACGCTCATTGCGTAGTTCAGGTACCGCTCTTTTGCGGTTTCATGTAGGCGGACTTCGATCGGTTCCATGATCGTATTTGGGGCGTAGGAAATGGTCCGATCGAATTAACATAGCCGAAGCGTGGGCGCCACGCGGATTGGATGTTCAGTGGTTTATTATGTTTTGTTCAGTAGACGGTCAGCAGGTGCAGTGAGCCGTTCGTCCGCTTTTTTGCGGATGTTGGGGCGCGTCGTGACGGCGTCTTTGGGTAAATCGATCCCAAGGAATTCGAGCACCCCACGGGCGTCGCGAATGACGAGGTCGAGAATAGATTCGTGATTTTGGCCGAGCATTGAACCTCCACGCAGGTTGGTGGGGTTATCGGTCAATGATGTCGAAATGTTGCGAATATGGTTTCGGCTAGCCCTCATGCGGTCGATCGCGGCGCACCAATCGCATGTTGGCCGAAAACCGAAGGCCACTAGTCGTGCACGCGGCCTTCCAGGGTGAGCTCCCAGTCGTGGCCTTTTTCTTTGAGTTCGGCCATGTAGATGGAGTCTTCACGCAAGAACCGGGAGACCGCGGTGGCGATCGCGGTGGCGATCATCAGAGGTAGGACAATGGCGTAGTCACCGCTAAGCTCAAAAACCATCACACACGCGAGGACAGGCGCGTGAGTTGTGGCCGCGGTGGCCGCAGCCATTCCGACCAAAGCGTATCCGCCGGGAGTGATTGTCCCCGCGGGTAACACCATCGAAAGGGCCGTTGCGAACAGGAATCCTAGCGAACCTCCCACCAGGAGCGTTGGCGTAAAAACGCCCCCAGGACTGCCGGACGACACCGAGGCCGTGGTCGCGAAGACTTTTCCAATGAGCATGAAGAGTACAAATCCCCAGGCATAATGACCTGAAATCACTCCGGAGAGTGGCTCAAACCCGTTACCCGCGATTTCGGGCATTACAGCGATGACCAGCCCCGCAAGAAGACCGCCAAGAGCAGGTCTCCAGGGCATGGGTAGGCGCGGGTTTTTGAAGAGCCTTTCGCCCAAAGAGAGAGTTCGCATGAAACCTTGGGCTCCAAAGGCCACAACCACGCCGAGCGCGGCATAGGCGAAGAGCTCGTAGTTGTTGGTCATCGAGAACGTATGTTCGCCGTAGAGCGGCCCTGGTCCGATCGCAAAGCGGGTCACGGCTGTGGCCAAGACGGTCGCGATCAGGACCGGCCATATGGCCTCGACGACGACGACGCCAATCACGACTTCGACCACAAAGAGCACGGCGGCAATTGGGGTGTTGTACGCCGCAGCAAAGCCTGCGGCAGTTCCAGCAGCGATTAGAATTCGAATCTGCCCCTGGGTGAGTTTTAGGCTCTGGCCGACGGTTTTTCCTGCGGCACCACCGAATTGAATCAAGGGGCCTTCACGGCCGAGCGATCCGCCAGTGGCGATGGCGAGCCATGAGGCGAGGGATTTTAGGACCGTGGAGCGAAGGGAGAGGTTGACTTTGCCAAGAACGACGGCCTCCATCACGTCTCCGACGCCACCACCGGTGGGCCCAATGGCCCGCGAGACTAACCCGCCCAACAGAGCACCAATCGCGGGTAAGAGCGCACGCTGCCACCACGTGAGGCTCGTGAGGACTTCCACAACCGTCTTGACCCCGAACACCGCCTGATTGAGCTGCGAAAGCGTCCCACGAAAAAGGATCGCAAAAACCGAGGCCATCAACCCGACGGCCAGGATGCCAAAACCGTATTTGAGATGCTGTTTCATGAGCCGTGTTTACGCCATTCAAAACCGGTTCGGAAGGCTGAACCCAAAAAAGTCGGCGGCATGGAAACTGCTATTTTGCGGGAACATGACAGAGCAACTTGAATCGAGGCATCGAAATGAATTTTAAGTATATCGTGTTGATGGTCGCGCTTGGCCTTTTGGCGGCGTGTGGCGGAAGTGCGTCAAACACAGGCTTTGAGCCCTCCGAAGTGTTGCGTTCATCAAAACAACGCATCACGTCGCCCGACGTCAGTGCTCAACAGCTCGATGGATTGGTGAGCGGCAACACGGAATTTGCGTTGCGTTTGCTACGCGAAATTCGCGTTCAGGAGCCGGGGAACGTGATCTATTCACCGCATAGCATTTCGATCGCGTTGGCGATGACCTATGCCGGCGCCCGCGGGATCACCGAAACTGAGATGGCGACCGCGCTGAATTTTGGATTGCCACAGAACGAGCTTCATCCAGCATTTAACGCGCTGGATTTGGCGCTGATGAGCCGAGAAGACACAGAAGGTGTCAATGGATTGCCGTTTCAGTTGCGCATTGCCAATGCGCTGTGGCTGCAAAAATCGGTCGATTTTCAGGATCCATTCTTGGATGTGTTGGCCCTGAATTACGGGGTGGGTGTGAACCTTCTGGATTATTCTGAAGACCCCGAAGGTGCACGTAAGGAAATCAATGCCTGGGCTGCTTATGAAACTGAAGACAAGATTAAGGAGCTGATTCCAGAAGGGGCCATCACGCCCTACACGTTGGTGGTCCTGACCAACGCGATCTACTTCAACGCGTCGTGGACGGCGCAATTCGACCCGAATTCGACGACAGACGACTCGTTCATGACTCCTGGTGGGGCGGTTTCTGCGCCAACGATGCACCAGATGACGGATTACGGGTATTTCGCGGGAGCGGGTTTTGAGGCCGTGGAGCTTCCCTACGACGGCAATGAAGTCTCGATGGTGGTTTTGTTGCCTGAAGCCGGCACCGGTCTGGCGGAATTTGAGGGGACTCTGGATGGGGCCACATTGCGGGCCGTCTTTACGGGGTTTGAGAATAAGGTTGTCGATTTATCGATGCCTAAATTCAAGTTCCGGTCTCCGTTGGGATTGAACCAAATGCTGATCGATTTGGGGATGCCCTCAGCGTTTGACCCCCTGCTCGCCGACTTCACCGGATTTCACCCTACCTTGGGCCTGGTCATCACCGATGTGTTGCACGAGGCATTCATTGATGTGAACGAAAAGGGAACCGAGGCAGCGGCTGCAACGGCTGTGATTATCGGCGATGTGAGCATCCCGCAGGCCGATGTCATCGTGGATGTCGACCGTCCGTTTCTGTTTCTGATTCGAGACCGGCAGACCAAAGCCGTGATCTTCATCGGTCGTGTCGTTGACCCAACAAAATGACTTTTAGAGGCCCGAAGGGTGTGCAGAAAGCCAATCTGGCCATTTGGCCTTCAGTGCGTCGATTTGATTGAAATTGTTTGGGAAGAGATCAAAACCGCCGTCGTAAGGCGCAAATATGACACCGCTGTCTCTCGCCATCCAAATTACATGTCCAGGCCACTCGTCGTTGGCCACTGGGGTCAAGACCTCGTCAAAAGCTTCGGCGCGCCAATCGACGGGCTTAATGAAGTAGTGCCAGACCATGGGATATGGGTCGTCGTCGTCGACCGTAAAAGAACCCGCATACTCGCCAGTTCTGCCCGCATCATCGCCGCCAGTCTCGATCATCCAGCAGGGGGTTTCGGGGCCAAGCAGGTGGTCAGCAATTTCGTTCGCTCGTGACAGGATGATATCGAGCTCAGCGTCATCTTGAGGATAACGTTTTGATTTGGGTAATGCGTGAAAACGAACCCAGGGTAGATCGTCGTGTTTGCGTAGCAGCCAACCGATGGGACGTCTGCCGGGATGGAAGTGGTCCCATTCGCGGTTAAATACTTCGACATTTGATGTGGCTTTGTCTGACATCTCAGTGGTCTACGACTAAGTGGAGGTGTTTTCCAGTCGATATTGCTGAGTGGTAGCAAGTCGCAATGCGGGATGGGATCGGCTGGTTCGGCGCACCAATCCGGGTAGCTTGAGGCGGCGCTATTTATGATCCTCAAGAATCTGTGTGACTTGGAGGTGTCGTGGTCACGAAAATCTGAGGTTCGATAAAGCCGCAAGTTGAGAAAGTCGTCCTAAATCAACACCTTGGTAGTTTTTGCGCGCGGTGGCATGGATGCTGCTGTCTATGGAGGCACCGGTTTGTCGGTGATGATTTAGAATTTGCGCGGAGATAAAAATGAACCTCAAAAATATCATGTTGGCTTTGGCTCTCGGATTTTCGTTTGCTTGTGGTGGTGACGATTCGAATTCGACCAATAATTCGACGAATAACTCGACGAATAACTCTACCAATAGCGCCGAGGTTGTTCGTTCCGATCTTCAGCGCAATTTGTCGCCTAATGTCAGTGACGCGCAGCTCGAAGAGCTTGTGGCTGGTAATACCGAATTTGGCCTTCGTTTGCTTCGCGAGATTCGCACGACTAATCCCGGCAACGTGATTTACTCGCCGCATAGCATTTCGATCGCTTTGGCGATGACCTATGCAGGCGCTCGCACAAATACCGAAACTGAGATGGCCACGGCGTTGAACTTCACGCTGCCTCAAAGCGAGCTTCATCCGGCTTTTAATGCGCTGGACCTGGCGCTGATTTCGCGGGGCGCAGGCGCTCAAGGTTCAGATGACCAGCCGTTCCGGCTCAAAATTGCCAATGCTCTGTGGTTGCAGGACGGTGCCGATTTTGAGGCCGACTTCTTGGATACTCTGGCCCTGAATTACGGTGCGGGCGTCAATTTGATGGATTACAACACGGACCCAGAGGCCGCTCGAATCGAAATCAACACGTGGGTGGAAGACCAGACCGAAGACAAGATCAAGGATTTGATTCCTGAGGGTGCGATCGACCAGGGAACGGTCGCTGTGTTGACGAACGCCATCTACTTTAATGCTTCATGGCTTGACCAGTTCGAGGAGAATATGACCGCCGATGGTTCATTTGCGGCCCCGACTGGGGCGGTGACGACACCGATGATGAAGCAGATGACCACGTATGGTTACGCGGCTGAGACAGGGTTTGAGGCCATCGAGCTTCCTTACGACGGGCAAGAAGTTTCGATGGTGATTTTGTTGCCAGACGCGGGTTCGGACCTGGCGACGCTTGAGGCCGATTTGGATGCCACTAAACTTCAAGGTGCGTTATCCGACCTGGAAAATAAGATGGTTGAGTTGTCGATGCCCAAGTTCAAGTTTGAGTCACCGATTGGTTTGAACGAGATCTTGAAGGACCTCGGCATGCCGAGCGCGTTTGATGACGCGGATTTTTCGGGCATTTCTACGACGATGGACCTCGCGATTACGGATGTCCTGCATAAGGCGTTCGTGGATGTGAACGAAAAGGGGACCGAAGCAGCAGCCGCAACGGCGGTGATTATTGGCGAAACCAGCGTTCCTATGGCAGACGTCAGCGTGGATGTTGATCGTCCATTCCTGTTCCTGATTCGCGACCGTCAGACCGATGCCATCATCTTTATTGGCCGTGTGGTTGATCCCACGAAATAATCGCAGCGACGCGGTCAAAGGCATCTCATGAACCTCAGAATAATCACCCTCTTATTGATCCTCGTTTCGGCGGGTTGCACACGTGACGAGTTTGGTTCGCGCGACTCTGGCGGCTCGTTCGGCGTCCCAGTCGGGGACTCACAGGCGTCAAATGGCGACGATGATACTGCGGTTCCCAACGATGTGGATAATGAGGCCGGCGGCACCAATAATCTTTCGTCACCGGATCCTTTTCCCACGACCGACGAGGGGGTTGAGGGTGTCTCCCCGGCGGCATTGTCGGCGATGGAGGCGATAACCCGCGCCACATTCACCGACGCATCTGCCTCATCTGGGAATTTTGTTTTTTCTCCTTTGGCGCTTGCGAGCACGCTGAGCGTGGCCGGTCTGGCCGGTGACGCAGCGATGCGTGATGCCGTCGAAGGGCGGCTCGCCCAGAGTGATTTGGAGAGTGTTGCGTTGGGTCTTTCGGATGTGATTTCGGCAACGCATGGTGGGGAAGACGAGCCGGTGATCCTATCGACGATGTGGGTGGATCCGTCGACGTCGATCAACACGGCGTTCTTGGGAGCGGTTGTGCCTGAGTTGGTTCAGGACGTTCGAACGGTCGACTTTTCGTCTCTCGATCAGGCTCGTCAGACGATTAACAACTACTACCGGACGCAGAGTGAGGGGTTGTTGCCCAGTGTTGTTGGCCCGCTTGGGCTGAAAACTGGGGAACGGTCGGCTCTGGTAAATGGGGTCTACTTTCACGGCGCGTGGGACGTTCCGTTTTCTGTCGATGACACGGCCGAGGGCGTGTTTCGAGGAGACGGCGGGGATGTCACGACAGCGTTCATGGAGCGTGAGGGGTCGTTTTTGGTGCGTCGTGCGGCGGATTATGATGCCATCGTGGTGCCTTATCGATCGACCTATTCGCTTGTTCTCATCAAGGCGGCAGACGTCGCAGCGCGGACACGCATCGAGGGGCAGTTTTCGGCTCAGTTGTTAACCGAGATCATCAACGAGAGTCAGGTCGAGGAGGTACGCCTCAAGATGCCAAGGGTTGAGGTTGAGGGACGTTTGGAATCCAACCTCTTTGGTGGTGCGGTCGCCGATAACGCTGAGCGTGAGGGGGCGTTTTCCAACGCCGGTATTGAAGCCAGCGGAGCGTTGATTCAGCGCGCGGTGGTGTCGTTTGACGAAAGCGGCACGAGCGCGATTTTCCCGAATGATTCTGTGGGGGCGGTGTTCAGTGGCGAATTTGCCCTCGATCAACCCTATCTGTTTGCGATTCGGGAGTCTTCGACTGGGTTTGTGCTTTTGGCCGGTCGCGTGAATCGGCTCTAGTCATTCGACACCACAAGTTGGGGCAAGAAACGCAAAACGGAAGATGTGAACACATCTTCCGTTTTGGTGTGAAGCAGGCCACGAGGTCGGGGGAGGGACACAGTTCCTGCTTCACCAGACTGCGCGAATAGCCTGTGCCTCAAAGGTAACGGCAACGCCTCAAATCCACCAACAAGTTGAGTGCGGGGTGGGATAAGTTCCGTGTTCTAACGGAATACAGCCGTCGTCTGGTGGAAATTGGGTCGCAAAAAACCATTGATATTTTCGGAACCGATGGCTGTAAACTGATTTATTGAAGGCGGGCCGCGAAAAGGCCAGTCCAAGATTCGCCTACGCCACAACGTTCGATGACTTCTAGGGTGTGTCTTGCGACGCGCCGCATGCGCTGAGTCTCCCGCGCGTCTTCGAGGAGCTGACACGTGGTCGCGAGCGCACGAAAGTGACGGAGGGCGGGTTTCAAGGGGCCGAAGTCAAAAGCTTTTTGCAGAACAACTTCAAATGCGCGCCAGTCTTTTTCGACGGCCGATGCCCATAAATCGGCATCCCAAGGATGGACTTCAACGCCGCGCTCACCCACATGCAGTCGACGCGCAAGGTCGTTGAGTAAGGCTCGAGCTTCGTCGGTTTTGCCGTGATGAAGCAGCGCGCGTGCAAAAAGTTCTTCGGCCTGCAGCGTCCAGACCGTGTCTGAGTCTTTGAGCAAGGACCAGGCTTCCGAGAAGTTCTCAAGAGCTTCTTCGTGGCGATTATCGTCGTCACAGATCGAGCCGTACAGGAGCCGGACTCGGGCATCAAACGCGGGGAAAGGGTCTTTTTCAAGCTGGGCCTGCGCGGTCTCCACCTCGAATTCGGCCTCGGCGAAATTCGAGAGTAAGCGGGCTGATTCGGCGAGCGCGAGATGGGTTCGCAATTTCAAATCTGGACGCGTCGCGAGGGGCCAGGCATCCGATGCGTGGCGTTTTGCCTTGTCGGGATGACGATCAGCATTATGAATATCCGCGGCATCCAGCAGCGCTTCGGCACGTGAGGTGTCGTCGAGCTTTTGCTGTAGCGCCTCGCTTGAAAAGAGCGTTGCGTCTTCATGGTCGTTCCGCAGGCTCGCCGCAAACCCAAGCGCGCCGTAGACCCTGGCGAGTTCGACACCGGGCCCAAGCTTCGTGGCGGCTTCAAAGGCATTCCGCAAAAGTTCTTCGCCTCGCTCGACTTCGTGCAGTCTGGCCGAAGTTACGAGAGCGCGGCCTTCGCTGGTCCAGAGTCGCAGCCATGATGGATGGTTTAGTGGTGTTTCGGTGCGCTCCAGCGCGTTGCGCATGAGGCGACAGACTTCGACAACCCGGGCGGGTTCGGCGGCATGTGATTCGCGATTAAACGCTTCATCGAGGGCGATTTGAGCGAAGGTGGCGTTCTTGGCTTCGACAAAATGACGGGCCACGCGAAAGGCCAGACCCGGGTGTTCCTGCGCATAACGGCTTGTGAGCATGCGGGCGCAGGTCAGATTCAGACGTTTCCACCGGCGTTGTTGATGGGCATGTTTGATCAACGCGTCTCGAAGCAGGCCATGAACAAACGAAAAGCCGATGGCGGTACGCTCGGCGAGTCGCGCTTCCACCAGGGCATCGACCAAGCGCAGTGATACGGCGATCGATGCCAATTCGGATGCGTGATTCCACTCGTCGGTATCGACATCGCGACCAAGTGCAGCTGCCATCTCGAGGCGTTTCCAGACCGCGTCCGGATCGGAAACAGCTGAGAATTGATTGGTCGTCAGGCTTTTGGCCTGGGAGAGCTCCGCGACGAGATGGTCGAGCCGCGATTGCCAGAGGTTGGCAATATCAAGCGGTGGAATCACGGTCTCGTCGACCAATTCAATCTGCCCGTTCTCGGCGATCAGGGCTCCACGACTCAGCCAAAACTCAACGAGCTGGGTGGCGTAGAGCGGCGAGCCGTCACATTGAGAGCTCACCAGAGACGCGGCAGGGCCGGTCAACATCAGGCCGTCACGAACCAATCGTTCGAAGGTCTCGTCATCAAAAAACTCGAGGTTGATGGTGCTGAGCCTTGGATGATTTTCGATGGATTCGAGGGCTTCACGGGCGCGCACGTCTTCTGCGAGGGCTTCTTCGCGGACCGTAAGTACAAAAAGAATCGGGTCGGTTTCTTGGTTCAGGACCGTCTGGACGAGTTGGATGGATTCGCGGTCCCAAATCGCGTCATCGAGCCAAACGACGGCGACCCGGTCACCGGCAGTGCGTACGATTTCGCGCCGGATAAAGTCGACTCGCTGTTCAACGGTGAGCGAGACCTGCGTGGTCTTGCGCCCCTCTTCGGGGTCGCGGTCCGCACGCTCCACGCGCATGATATTGGCGAGTGCTCGGGCCTCTTGCTCGTCGACATGGCCGTATTCCTTGAGCACTCGATACACGCGCGAATGGGTGTCCGCGGGACGAAGCCCCGCGCAGCGAAAACGCTCGGTCAGCATCCATGGAAGACCGTGCATCGCGCCCGGCTCAGCTTGGTGGGTTGCGCGATACCCGACCGCTGCGCCTGATTCTTGAGTGGTCTGAAAAAGCCATTCAGCCAGTCGGCTTTTTCCGGTGCCGGCGAGTCCACGAATGATAATGGCGCGTGGTTTGTGGAAATCATTGACCTGAACAAAGGCTCGCCAGAGCTCAGTTCGTTCGTCTTCGCGGCCGATAAATGGGATGGTTCGCAGGCCAAAGAGGCCAAGTCCTGCCTCCATATTTCCGGAGGTCGAACGAAGATCGACGTCTCTCCACTCCCTTTGCGGAGGCGGTGCTTCGGTGGATCCCTCGGGCAGCACGACCGGCATAAACATCGTGGGCATGTCTTGGAGTTCTGCTTCGCTCGGCAAAGCATCCAGCTCGCTGGTGGTGCAGCATTCTTCCGGATCTTCGAGGGCCATCAGCGCCCATCGTGCGTCAGCAGCGGTTCGGTATCGCTGATTTTGTGCTTTTTCTAGGAGCCTGCGGACCCATTTTTCGAAGCCCTCTGGGACCATGATCTGAGGTTTGAATTCGGGCAGGGCCTGCGTCATGTGCGCACGCCCGAGGCTGTATGGATTCACGCCGGTAAATGGCGGCATGCCCGTGGCGAACTCCCAGGCGACCACTCCAATGGCGTAGAGGTCGGTTCCCGGACCGTAGTCGCGAAATTCCCCGCGAAATTGCTCTGGCGCCATGTAGAGTGGCGTTCCAGACATGTCTTCGTTGCTGCGGGTCGTGATGTCAGAGCCGTAAGTGGTGGTGTTTCGTTCGATGGCGTAGGCGATGCCAAAATCGGTCAAGACCGTGCGTGGTTCACCGTCTGGGTACGAACCCATCAGGATGTTGTCAGGCTTGATGTCCCGGTGGATCACGCCCCGCGCATGAGCGTGGGCAAGCGCGGACAGGACGTCGTCTAACATGAGCCGAAGTTCAGGCCAGGTGAGTTCGGAGCGACGTGCCGTGAGGCTTCCCCCAGGTACGTATTCCATCACAAAAAACGGGCTGTCCCGGACCAACTCGAGGCTGACCGCGGCCTCAGGGAGCAGGCCGAAATCAAATACCGTCACGATGTTGGGGTGATGAAGGCGCGCCGTGGATTCCACCTCGCGGCGAAACTGAGCCTGAAAGTCTTCGCTAAGCGCCGTGAGGTCAGTCATGACCTTGATCGCGACGGTGGAGGACTGCACGATGTGCGTCCCTAACCAGACTTCCCCCATGCCTCCTTTGGCGAGGCGTGAGTCGATTGAATAGGTGCCTAATTGCATAAGTGGCGAGCCTACAACGAGGTTGTTGCGTGGGCAATTCGGCAAATCATAGGCAAGAATACCCGCCCCTGAATTTGACAAAGTTTCTCTCGCTGAACAGACTACCGCTAACTCAACTTACCCTGTGGAGGGCGCGAATGAACAAATTAACTCGAGTACTTTTGGCCGTTGGTGTGGTCGGTTTTGCTGCTTGCGGTGACGATTCACTTAGCGAAGAAGATTCACAGCAAGGATTTGCGGCTGCAAATGCAGTGTTGTCTCAGGGCGGTGCATCAGCACAGGCGAGCGCGGCCAACGGTGCGGTGGCGATCGATTTTTCGTTTAACTGCCTCGAAGGTGGAACTGCCAATTTTGTGGGCACCTTGGACGACGCTCAGACAGGCGCGAATACAGAAGCTTCGTTCACCTACGTGGTGACATTTAACGACTGTGTTTCGCAGGGAGTGTCGTTGGGCGGCGAGGTGACTTACCAACTTGATTTGTCCGCAACAGACACAACTTCGTCGCTGGAATACAGCTACGTGGGTGACCTTTCGTTTGCTGGCGATATCAGCGGCGATTGTTCGCTTGATATGTACTCGAAGATCACGACGACGACGGGTGGTACCGGCGGTTCGGCGACGTTTGAGTACCACGGAAATATGTGTGGGAACGATGCTGGTTCGATGAATGGAAACGGCTCTTTCACCGTAGATATCCCACAGACTTAGTTTTTTAACTCACGGTGTTGTTTTTAGAAGGCCCCCGTGTTTTAGTTCCCCAACGGATGCGCGTAGGCGCTTGAATTTAGGACGATTGATGTCACGAACCACAACCACACAAAAGCTCAGCGCAGTTAATTGCGTCGCTATTTGCGTCGATCAGGGTCGAGGCTTCTTCAGCTCCTAAATTCTCCAAAAATAGTGATTGGAAATGAGCTGCAGAGCATACGATCTGCGGCTCTTTTTTTTGATGGTTTTGCGATTCCATCCATGAAAGCCGCAGATCTTTTCGGGCGAGAAGCCCAGAAGGAGGTTGTCATGGAATCGCAGAACGCGACAAACGACGGGAGCTTGAGACATGTCTCGAGGATCGCGTGGCCGCTTGTCGTGAGCAGTATTTCGTACACAGCAATGAACGCCGCGGACACACTTCTTGTGGCTCGTCTGGGTGTCCCACAGCTTGCGGGCGTGGGGCTTGCGACCATTGTGGTGTTTTTATTTGGTGCCCTTTTTGTGGGCATGATTCACGGGACGAAAATCGTCGTTTCGCAGGCGACGGGTGCGCAAGACGACGTGCTTGTTGACCAGGCGGGCTGGCACGGTCTGATGTTGGGGCTTGCGTTCAGTGTTCCGGTGATCGGCCTAGCGGTCTTTGACGAGACGGTCTTGTCGTGGATGGGAGCCAGCCAAGACGCGCTTGGATTTGGAACCGACTACCTGGGTTGGCGAGTGTGGGCTTACCCGTTTTGGTTCGGTGTGATTGCCTTGTCGGACTATTTTCAGGGCCGCGGCGAACCTAAGACTCCGATGCGGGTGAATCTGGTGATGAACCTCCTGAATGTAGTTTTGGACGTCGTTTTAATTTTTGGAATCGGTCCTATTCCGGCGTTAGGAGTTTCGGGTGCAGCGATCGCAACTGTGATGTCGTGCGCGCTTGGATTCATGTGGATCCTATGGGAATTCGTGGCGAGGGCTCATCCTTTCGCTGGATATGACAAGATTATGGTTCGGCGAATCGTGGATTTTGGGACGCCTTTGGGCCTTCGATATTTCCTGTCGAATATCGGGTTTTCGGTGTTCACCGCGATCGTTGCGCGGCTGGGGGATGACGCACTTGCGGCACATCAGATTGCCTTCAAAATAGTCGGGATTTCGTTCATCCCGGGCTATGGCGTTTCCGAGGCTGCGACTGTGTTGGCGGGGCAATTCCATGGTGCGGGGCGTCGAGATTTGATTCGCCGAAGTTACAAAAACTCGGTCGTGCTCGCGGTTGGATTGATGGGGGCTTGTGGCATTGTTTTTTGGACGATTCCTGAGTCCCTGATTGGCGTGTTTCAGGCTGAGCCGGCCGTGTTGGCGTTGGGGGCGAGCCTGCTGGCCGTTGCAGCTGTATTTCAGGTCTTTGACGCGATTGTGATGACCACCTTCGGAGCCCTGAACGGTGTGGGTGATACACGGTATTCGATGATCGTGTTGGTTCTCGGGTCGTGGTTCGTTCTTGTACCAAGCGCTTGGTTCTTCGCCTTCGGGTTAGGCATGGGCGTTGTTGGGGCGTGGATCGGAATCACGGTGGAGATTTTCATTCTGATGATCGCGGCCCTTTGGCGTACGAAATACGTCTTCTAAGCAGACTGGTCGGTCTTTTGGCCGGCCAGTTTCTTGGCTCTTGCGAAAAGAGCGGAAACCCAGAGTTCAGCGAGTCAATTCGCGTGTTGGCGGACCGCACCATGATGTGTAAGTTGCGCGAGTTGCAGGAGGCACACGTGGATGATCTTGAACTGAAAATGGAATTTGATGTCAGTCCGACTACGCTTTACGAAGCGTGGCTCGATTCTGAAACTCATGGGGAAATGACCGAAAGCTCTGCGGAGATCGACCCTAGAATTGGTGGTCGTCACTCGTCAGGCGATGGTTATATCTCGGGTGAAAACCTGGAGCTTGAGCCCGGCGTTCGCATTGTCCAGTCGTGGCGTACGACGGATTTTGACGATTCCGATCCAGACTCGAGACTCGAGCTGACCTTTGAGGAGACCGACGAGGGAAGTCTGTTGACGCTTCGTCACACGAATATCCCAAGCGGTCAGGGCGAGAGTTACCAGAAGGGATGGGAAGAGTATTATTTTGATCCGATGGAAGAGTATTTCGACGGAATGGAATGAAGAGTTGGCTCATATTCTTGCTGGGGTGTTGTGGATGTCTTGATGATGCTCTGCCACAGACAGACGTGGACATGGGCCAAGTCGAAGTGGACATGGGCCAAGATGAGTCTGGGCGCACGATTTGCGAGGAAGCCGACAACGACCTGAAGATTAAGGTTTTGGGTGGCGAGCCGTCTCAGCAGGTTCAGTGTCTGGAGGAGTATGGCGGCGGATGGCTGCTGGTTGCCCGCAGTGGCGATCCTAGTATGGCACGTGAATTCGGGTGGTTGGCGTCGACAGGCTCTCTTGACGACAAAACATACACATATTCACTGGGTGCCGATTTAAGGTTCTCTGAGATATTGGTGGGGGCGGGACCGGCAGGACAAGTGGCGTATCAGAAGTTTTCTGAGGTCACTCAAATTCAGTTGTCGTCAGAAGTTTCGACGGGTGACTTTGGCAACAGGTCTGTTTTGCCATTAACCGTCACAAGACTCCAGAGCACTTGCACGGGCGAGGGGGCTTCGGCTTTTACCGCATTTGGCCAGAGCGGTCTGATTGGGCTTTTTTGGTTTGGCGAAAGTCTCGATCCTTCGGCGTTCACTACCGGTCTATATCCAGACGGTTGGCGTTTGCGGGGCACTTCGTGTTCGACCAACGGAAATTTTGATGGCCAGGGTGCGATTTACGTTCGTGCGTTGAAAGAACTACCTTGAGGCTCATATGAAGATGACATCGATCCAAATGACTTGCGCTTATGGCGCCTTTTTTTTGCTAGTGGGCGGATGTGGAAAAGACGATGCGGTTCCGACCCAGGCTGATGCCAGCATGGACGCCCAGGCGACGACACCAGACGCTGGAGTGGATTTATCCACGGATATTGCGCTGAACAACGTCGTGTCAGACGCCGGTGACATGGGAAATGACATGGCAAATGAGTCGACGGGTTCTGTTTATGGACCCGCCGGGGCGTTTTTTAATCAGGACGTGAGCGGCGTGGCAGCGGCCGCCGATTCCGATGCCATCATTGCCGCCTTACGAAGTGCCGGCGGTTGGGGCAATAACGACCGTTTTCAGATCGATTTTTCGCTGGATGTTCTGACGGCAAGCGCCTCAACGCCCAAGCGCGTGTTTGAACAAAGCAGTGCTTTTTATTCGCCGGATTGTGACCCTGCGCCGATTCCTGTGCCCGATGGCGGCAATGTCGAGGGCGAAGCCGGATACGCGTGCGAGGGTGATGGTGATTGCCATTTGCTTGTGCACGTTCCCGACGAAAACCGTCTTTACGAGATGTGGCGCGCTGATATTCAGGGCGATACGTTCCAGGGCGGTTGTTTGGCCATCTGGGACACAAAGAAGCTCTATCCCGAGGTCGGTCGAGGTGACCAATGCACCAGTGCTGATGCTGCCGGGTTCCCGATCACGCCGCTGCTTTTCAATGCGGACGAGGTCGCGGCGGGCGAGATTAACCATGCGATTCGCTTTATTTTGCCTAATAACCGCGTGCGGCAGAAAACCTACGTTCGTCCCGCAACGCATGGAACCAACACAAGTGGCGGTCCTGACGCCCCGCCTTACGGCGTTCATTTTCGGCTTCGCGCTGATTATCCGCTGGACACCCTTCCTAATGAAGGCGCTCGAGTGGTTGCCCGGGCGTTGCAGAAATACGGGATGTACCATGCCGACGGTGGCAATATTGCGCTGACGGCCCAGAGCGACCGGCATACGACCGCAAAATGGGAGGGGCTGCTTTCGTCGCGTGACCTCGCAGCGCTTGATGTCGAAGATTTCGAGGTGATTCATCACTCGGACACCTTCCCCGTGACCTTCGATTGCCGTCGAACTCCACTGACGGAATAGCTGAATCAGCGCGGGTTTCAGGACGTTCTAAAAACTCGACCGCTGTCTTGTGTCACTGCGACGGGTCCATCAGACGGGTCCGCCAGGCTCCAGCCTGGCATTGCGACTAAACGGTTGGGGTTCAGCA
>CAYMYJ010000004.1:87559-114217 GCA_964394615.1 uncultured Bradymonadales bacterium
GACGGGTCCGCCAGGCTCCAGCCTGGCATTGCGACTAAACGGTTGGGGTTCAGCAGGTCGCCGTGATTCGGACCGATTGCGGTCAAAAGTGTTGACGTTTCGAAGCCGAAAGTGGTTACGATAAAAGCAGACGATTGAGATTTAGAGAGAGTTATCATGAAGAAGATCTGGGTTCTGTTGCCATTATTGGTGCTCACAAATTGTGGGCGCTCAGACCTTTTTGACCGTTCGAATTTGGACACAAATGGGGGTCCTGATTACACGGCGCTGGATGTTGGAGCCGACGCAGAAGCTGACGCAGGTTCAGATGTTGGCGATGTTTCTGGGGGTGAAGGCAAGCTTGGAGAGCCGTGTGAAACGGGTCGGGATTGCGAATCAGGGATTTGCCGCACGTTCGGTGACGAGGCGATTTGTACCGTTCAGTGCGACTCCGAATGCCCTGCGCCCGGTTTTGTTTGTTTTGAAAGCCTTTGCACGCCCGAGGATTATTGTCCTGAATCGGGCGTTGGTCCGGGCTGCATCGTGTCATGCGACCAATGTGCTTCCGACGCTGCCTGTGACGTCGCTGATACGGGAGCGATTACCTGCACCTGCCTCCCAGGGTTTTCGGGCAATGGGCTGAGTTGTGATGCCAATCAATGCGACACGATGCCGTGCTCCGAAGACGCGAGCTGCACCGAAACCGATAACGGTTTTTCGTGTGAGTGTCTCTCGGGTTGGATGGGCGATGG
The DNA here is from genome assembly GCA_964394615.1 of uncultured Bradymonadales bacterium. Taxonomy (GTDB): domain Bacteria; phylum Myxococcota_A; class Bradymonadia; order Bradymonadales; family Bradymonadaceae; genus JBFFMO01. The sequence continues at coordinate 88,291 of CAYMYJ010000004.1, forward strand.
TCTTGTGTGTGAAGACATCGATGAGTGCGGTGATTTCAGTGATAATTGCTCGATCAACGCGCGATGCATCAATATTCAGGGGTCGTTTGTATGCGATTGTTTGCCAGGATTTGAAGGCAACGGCGTCGCCTGCTCGGATATTGACGAGTGCGCGGCGGACCCATCCATCTGTGGGGTTGGGGTCTGCCAAAACCTACCCGGCGGGTATTCTTGTTCGTGCCCGATGGGAACGACCTTTGATGGCGCAACTTGCACGGGGGGCGACGCCTGTTCACTCGGGCTCGATGATTGTGACGCCAACGCAGAATGCTCGCCGACGCCCAGCGGTTATCAGTGCACGTGCAACGCCGGTTATGCGGGCGACGGCATGACCTGCGCTCCCATTAATTCCTGCGTGCCTGCCTGCGGAAATAATCAGATTTGCAACGCTGCACTGCAATGCGAATGCAGCGTGGGATTCGAAGGTCCAAACTGCGTCGACGTTGATGAATGTGCAGCAGGGACGGATAATTGTTCGGCGAACGCGACGTGCGCAAATACGTTCGGCAGCTTTACGTGTGCATGCAACGCCGGGTACGCGGGCAACGGGGTTACGTGCCTCGACGTCAACGAATGCCTTGGACAAAACCAGTGTTCGCCGCTTCAGACCTGCACCAATACTCCGGGCTCCTACACGTGTTCGTGCAGCCCTGGAACAGTTGCCGTGGGGAATACATGTGTGTTGGTGGGCGACGTCTGCGCGGCGCCTTTCCCAATCACGACCGTGCCGTTTTCTGGCTCGAACAACACGTTTGGATTTCAGTCGGATTATCGTTTTCAGGGCGGCCAATGTCCCGGCGTGGGTGGCGGACGCGGCAATAATAATATCGACCAGGTTTGGGAATTCACGCCCACCACTGCGGCGACCTACCGCGTGAGCATCGACATGCAGGGTTGGCCCGGCGTGGCCTACGTGGTCACGGATTGCTCACAGATTGGGACTACGTGTTTGGTGGCCGATGAAAACGACCCAGATTTCACCGTCGCGATGAGCGCCAACCAGTCGTACTTCATCATCGTGGACGGCGTTCAGGGACGAACCGGGCCCTATACCATCGACGTCTCGGTGGATGAGTGTGCAAGCGGGCTTGATAACTGCGCGTCCGACGCGATTTGCACCGACACTTTGGCCGGATTTGAGTGCGCCTGTCCTTCAGGATTTTCGGGTGATGGACTTTCCTGCATGGACATTGACGAGTGTGGTGGCTTTGCGCCGGTATGTGATGTGAATGCGACCTGCACCAACCTGCCAGGCTCCTACGAATGCACCTGCAATGCGGGTTATACGGGCAACGGAGTGACGTGCAGCAACCCTTCGATTCCGGGTGAAACGTGCATCAATCCATTTGTCGTGGGCGCGCTGCCCTATACGTTTAGCGGCGACACCTCGGATGCAGTCAATGATTTTGGCGCCGCATTTAACACGTGCCCTGGTCTCCCCACTGGAGGCGGAAACAACTCAAACGACGAGGTGTTTTCGTTCACGCCGACTGCGAATGCGACCTATCGGATATCGTTGGCCACCAGCTGGCAGTCTGTGCTCTACGTGCGAACCGCGTGCACAAACAGCTCGGCTTGTTTGGCGGGTGATGCGCGGGCGTTTTCTTCGAGCGCAGACGTTGATGTGACGCTATTGGCCAACGTGACGTACTTCATCATGGTCGACGGGTTCGGAGCGCAGAATGCCGACGGCGCCTACACGCTTTCGGTGCAGCAGCTTTGAGTTCTGACGCAAGAGAACTCGAGCCCGGCGATCCACGCACTCTGGCGGATGGGCGATACACCTGCCTTTCTGTGCTCGGTGAAGGCTCGATGGGACGGACCTTTCTGGCCGACGACTCCAAGACCGGCAGCCAGCTTGCGATAAAGGCCCTCTATCCGTCGCGTTTGGCCGACTGGAAAGACCTTGAGCTTTTTCAGCGCGAAGCGGCGGTTCTGGAGCGCATCGAACATCCGCTCGTTCCTCGTTATATCGATTCGTTTCATGAGGGCGAAGGCGACTCTGTTTGTTATTTTTTGGCGCAAACCTGGGTCGATGGCCACACGCTTCGCGAGGAGCTGCGCGGTGCTCGGCGGTTTGAAGAAGCCGACCTTGTGGCGTTATTACGCGACATGCTCGATGTTCTGAAAACGATCCACGGGTTGAAAACCCCGGCGATTCATCGCGACATCAAACCCGAAAACATCATCCTGCGTAAAAGCGACGGACGCCCGACCCTGGTGGACTTTGGGGCAGTGCGTGAGGTCGTGCGCCTGACCATGCGTGGCGGCTCAACGATTGTTGGCTCGTTTGGATACATGTCGCCCGAACAATTGATGGGCCGTGCCATCCCGGCGACCGATATCTACGGTCTGGGCATCACGATGGTGGAGTGCCTGACGCGCTCGATTCCGCAAGATATGGTGGGCGAAGACGTAAAACGCCTGATCGCCGGCGCTCAGATTTCATCCGGACTGAAGCGCGTTTTGAGTCGAATGTGCGCGCCAATGCTGGCCGATCGCTATCGCTTGGCATCCGAAATTTTAGAAGATCTGGACGGGTTGACATCGGGGCAAATGGTGCATCTGGAGCGTATCGAAAGCGATATGGCTCAGCGCGGAAAAGCCCAGGAACGTGCGCTGAAAAAGGCGTCGGGGCCGAGCATTCATCCCGTTTTGATCTTGGTCATCAGCTTCATCGTCGCCGCCATCGCGATGGGCACGTATTATCTGGGGCAGGCGCTTGCTGTCGGTTTTGAATCGGGTGTTCTGATTGCCGTGGCGGTCGGTATTTCTGGACTGCTTCTCACCACGATCATGGTGGGAATGCGGTACGTTTCTGATGCGTGGTCACCGCCAATGGGTGATTGGCTGGTGAGCCAAGCGACGGTGGGTGGGGTTCGGGAGTACGTGAGTCAGGAATCGAATAGAGTGGTTGTTTGGGAGGTCTTTTACTCATTTCCAGTGCGCGGTGCAGTTTACGAACATGCACGCCCCATCCCCGAGGAAATCGCTCGTCAGCTAAAGCAGGGACGGCAGTTCCGCGTTTGGTATCCAGCCGGAAAACCCGAGCTGCACGAGGCCGAAGATTTTACGAAGTCGGACACGACCGAGATGTATCGGCTCTTTAATCCGAACGTTGTGCACACCCCAGAATAATTCAACGCCTCTTAGCATCGAGTTACATGGGAATGAGTCCCCAAGCTTGAACAGGGTCGCGGGTGGCCCCGGCCTGAGCGGGCGGCGTAATCAGGTGGTACTTCTGGCGGATGGCCGCGATGTACTCACGGATATGGTCGGCCGATTCGGGGCGGTTTTCAGGGTCTTTCTGCAACATCCATTCGATCAGGTCCGCGACTTCTTCGGGGACCTCAACCAATTCGTCGAGGCGCGGCGCTGTTTCGGTGAGGTGTTTTACCGCCGTCATCTGTGGGTTTCGTCCGACAAAAGGTGGAACACCGGCTAGCATTTCGAACCAGACGGCCGCCAACGAATAGAGGTCGAGCCGATGGTCGAGGTCCTTGAACTCAAGTTCTTCCGGACTGATATAGGTCAGCGTCCCGCCAATCATGCCGTCCGCGGTCAAATGGCGTTCGGTCTTTTGAAGACGCACAAATCCGAAGTCCAAGAGCTTGACGCAAAGCTCGCCATTTCTGTTTGAAAGCTTGATATTTGATGGCTTGATATCGCGGTGAATCACACCTGCGGCATGGGTGTGTGAGAGCCCTTCGAGGGTTTGATCGACCACGGCAATGCTCAGGTCGAGGGGCAGTCGTCCATGTTGCACGAGCCACGCAAGGTCATCGCCTTCGACAAGTTCCATCACAATGAAAAGGCAGCCCAGGGTCATGTCGCGGCCAAAATGGTAGATGCGCGCGATATGCGGGGATTTTAACTTGGCCTGGGTTTCGGCCTCTCGCAAAAATCGTTCGCGCATCGACGGATCGGCGGTGCTGGACTTGAGGACTTTGACCGCAATCCGTTTACCGCTCACCGTGTCACGGGCGCGCCAGACTCTAGACATCCCGCCTTCACCGAGTTCTTCTTCGACCAAAAAACGGTCATCCAGATACTTACCGAGCACGCTTCACCTCAGGGTTCGGCGGGCGAGATAGCACGACCGCGATTGAACCTTCAATCAAGCCAGTCGCCTTTCTCGAACACAAAGAGCCGATGGCAGGCACGCGACGCCCCCACATAACGAGCTCGATTCGAACAGCGCTCGTGTTCTGGGTCGATATCCAGCATGAAAACAATGTCGGACTCGAGCCCCTTGAAGCCTGAAATCGACGTGTGGAAAACGCCTTGTTCACGAAGGTTCACCTGATGAACGATAGGGATGCCATCAAGGTCTGTCGCGTCTTCGAGTACGGAATTGACGGGGGTGCGCGGGGTGAGGATCGTCATCTGGTGGTATTTAACCCCATGCACAGACACCAAATTATGGATGATTTCTGCCAGTTTTCGGCGAGTCCAGGCCGCGCTTTCTTGCTGGATCACGGTCGGGGATTCGCCAGTCGGGCATCGTGGGTGGGAAGTGGTTCGCGAGGGAACCAACTTGTTCAGGACCGTCGCAATGGCCTGTGTGTTCCGGAAATTCTGGTCAAGCGGCATGATGGGGCCCAAGTCCGGGAGCCCTCCACCATGTTCAAAAAGCGATTGAGACTCGTCGTAAAAGACGGCCATATATCCGTTTTCGGTGATGCCGCATGCCAGGATTTCCCACCAGTCCGGCGCGAAGTCCTGTCCTTCGTCGACGATGATGGCGTCCCAAGGACCGATTTTTTTGTGGGCTATGGCCTCCCATAAGGTCTTGGGGGCTTGGTTCACCCAAAAATCGGTTTTGGAGGTGATTTTTTTTGGCAACGACTCAAAGGGTTGGTCGAGCGCGTATCCGGCCTGGCTGCACAGTCGGTGGAAATTGACAGCCTCGACCTGGCCGGCGGCTGGCGGTGCGTCTTCGATCGTTTGATGCAGGTGGTCGGCCAGCGCCCTGTTGAAGCATAACAAGAGGACGCGTTTGCCTTGGTTTGCCAGAAGGCGCGCGCAATGGAGTGCCAGCAGGGTTTTCCCCGTCCCTGCCCCGCCACTGACCATGATTCGGCGGTTGGCGATAAACATTCGCGCCAGAAATTCTTGCTCGGTACTCAGGCGAATGAAGGCGGTTCGTTCGGATGCCAAGGCGCCGCCCAAATTGGGCACGAGGCGGAATTCGGGGCTCAGAACCTGGGTCCGGAAGACCTCAAATTCTGCGGGAGTCAGCCGAGGTGGAATGCCGTCGTGGCCGCGGTGCCAGAAGGCAAAGGCCCCGTCGACCATGGCCTGGGTATTTTGCAAGATCTGCGCATCCAAAAAGACTTCCGGTTCAACGTCGGGCGGTATTTCGCTCGCGGGCCAGCTGGTGAACGGAAAGGCCAGCGCCCAACCGTAGACCATTGGGAAGCGCCCATGAACGGGCCCAACCAGCCGCGCGCATGGGGAGCGAAATTTGGTGACCAGAGCTTCGAGCTGCTTTTTCACCTGTTCGATCGGCGTTTGTTTGAGCCGCTCACGTTTTTTGCCTTTATGTCGATACCAGGTGCCATCAAGGTCGCGTTCGACGCCTTTTCCTTTGCATTCCAGAAAGAGCATTCCTTTTTCTGGATGCAGAATAATGAAATCGACTTCGCCCTGCTCGGCGTGGGTTGGCTCGATGAAGGGCATCGCAAAATAGACAAAATAATCGTCAGAAAGGCCGTTTTTCAAGGCACTAAATAGGTCGCGCTCGGACTCGGTGGTCTTGACGTCCAAAGGGATTTCGCAGGGAAACATCTGAGCCAATGTCTTCACTCGTATCGGATGAGGGCCATCGTCGCCCACTGTTTCGCCATCGGCAATCGAGAACACCCACGCGCGCTGCCTCGCCCCTTGACCATACTTGCGCAAAGTGAAAGATTACGCGCCTTCCAAGCATTGCCGAGGCTCGCATGGCGGATACCATCGAAGAAATTGTCGAAGAGATCGAAGAACTGAGCGAACAAGCTGAATTCAAGAAGGCGGAAGCCGTTTTGGAGAAGGCATTCGAGAAGTTCGGACGGGTCGCAGAATTGGTGCTCACGCAGGCTGAAATGCTTCTCGAGCAAGAGGATTACGACGGCGTACTTGCGGCAGTGGCCGAGGCCGAAGCAGTCGAAAACGCTGAAGACCGCGGTCAGTATTTGGCGGCTCGAGCTTATGCTCAGTTCTACAAAGACGAAGTCGACCAGGCCCGCAAATCATTCAATGAATCGGTGAAGGCCGATCCCGAGTTGTTCTCGGCGATCGTGGGCCGCGCCATGATTCATGAGCATATGGGCTTCTACAACGCCGCGATGCTCGACACGGAGCGCGCCATTTCGATGGACGCGACCGAAGGGCAGCCTTTTGCGATTCGCGGTTCGATTCACCTTCGATTTGGACGTGGTGACGAGGCTGAGAAAGACCTCACGCTCGCCGTTGGCGCCAACGAATTTGATGAAGAATCTCGCCTGAACTTGGCTCGAATCAAAGCATTGAAGGGTGATCGCGCAGCTGCGATGGAGCTCCTTGAGGTCTTGGTCGAAGACGGCGATGACGTCGATTATGTGGCGCCAGCCGCGCTGTTGCGCTCTCAGCTTTCATTGGCTCTTGGCAGCTACGACGCTGGTTTGCAGGACGCCGATCGCGCCATTGCGTTGATTCCCGAACTTCCTTGGGGCTATTTGCAGGCCGCGGCTTGTGTGCTTGGAAAAGGCGCCGAGCCAGGAAAGGCCGTCGAATTCCTCAAGAAGGCCGAAGATCTTGTCGAAAATATTTACGATATTCCAGACATCTTCCCACTGCGCGCCGCCTCGTACGAACAGCTTGGCAAGCCCGACAAGGCTAAAGAGTGGCTCGATAAGGCCGAAGGCGTCGCCCGATTGCCAGCCTATGTTTACGGCGGTTTGAATCCGGCCGGAAATATCCCGATCAATCCGGGCAAGCCGATCGATGTTCGGGCGTTGCTTGATGACCTCTTTGGCGAAGCCAAGAAAGCACCAAAGGGCTACGAGGACGTGATTCGACAAATCGTGGCCAAGATCCCCGATATCGTCAAAGAACACCCCAATGTTGGGCAGTTGCAGATTGAGCTTCCTGAGGCTCCAGGCATGCTCGGCGGTAAACGTCAGCTGGTGATTCAGGTCAACCAACCCGGCCAACAAGCACAACCCGCGTGAGAATCTGATGTCAGAATCGTTTGAGAAAATTCTACATAACGAGGATGACCTCGAAATCACGTTCATCGTCGAAAACGACGAAGCTCGCGTGGAAGTCAAAGCTCCAGCGGGTATGGACTTGCAGGCCACCGAAGACGTGATCGTCGTCGTGAATGGTCGTGGTTGTGTGGTGGTTCCCAGAGACGCCCAATTCGCGGTCTCCAAGATCGGAAATTGGCCCGAAATTTCGACCGAACCCGTCCAATTGATGATTCGTGTTCACGAATTTTTTGAAGGCTGGGAACTCGAATAACGGAGCCGGCATGAGTTTCTCGGACCGCGTTCGAAAGTCCCTTGTTTTTAAGTCACCAGACGTCGAAGAAATTGTCGACATGTACTGGCACCGCCGTTTCGCGGCTGTTGGGACCGCTCTCATTTTGGATACGGGGATTCGGCCAGACCAGGTCACTTTAGCAAGTCTGATCGTGGGATGGACGGCGAGCGCTGTGTTCGCGGTCACCATTTTTTCGACCTTATTGCCCGAAATTGTTGGTTACCCGCTCACGGCCGCCTTGGTCTTCTTCTCGGTCGTTTTGGACTGCATGGATGGCCAACTCGCCCGCGCCACGGGCGGCGGGACTCGAATGGGGCGAATCCTCGATGGAGTCGTGGACGCCTTTGTGTTGGTTCCCATCTACGTCTTGGTGGGCGTCGACATCTGGATGCGATTTGGTTGGGGCGTCTTTGCGGTCGCGGTTGTGGCTGGCTTGAGCACCTTCATGCGTACCAGCGTCTACGACCGCGTGAAGTCGTTCTATCTGGCGCACACGCTGCCCACGGCGAATGCAGACGGCGTCGAAACGATGGACGAAGTGCTGGCGCATTACGCCGAAATCAAAAAGACCGGGACTCTTTTCGAAAAGTTCCTGATGTCGATGTACGTCGACGGGCAGCTCAAGTACGGGCGCTTATTCACCGGACGTCAGGAAGATGCGATCGCCCACGACGTCACGGATGAGACGATTGCCGCGTTTCGGGCTCGCTTCCGGGTCTCGATGCGGCTGATGTCGTTCATGGGATTAGGGACGCATATGTTCTTCATCTACGCGTCAATCCTGTTGATGCCATGGTGGGGCCAGGCAACGTCGGCCGTTCAGTTGATGTTTGCCGTGCTTGGGATACCCCTGCTGATCTTCGCGATCATTCGGGCCAAAGCACTCGCTAACGCCTGAGCGCGGCACGAGTATTTGCATCTATTCTGTCGCAAAACGTCATCTGAGACTGGGTTGGACCTGCTAGACTCGTTTCGTTGATATTTATCTATTGCTTGATCGAGGGCCTAATCACATGAAAAGTTATCTGCTCATTATACTGTCTGTCCTGACCTTGGGTCAGGGCTGCGCAACGTCCTCGGCGACCATTGCTGCGGCGAACGTTCTGGTCCCAGTCTCCGAGGAAAATAGCCTCGGCTTGAAGATGCAGCCGGAGATCGAATCCGAGGCGAAGTTGTCTTCAAACGCGGCGCTTCAAAGTTACGTGGCGTCTTTGGGGGCTAAAGTCGCGCGCGCCGCTCAAACAGACATTCCGAGCGGAATTAAGTTGCAGTACAAAGTCGTCGATGACCCAAATACCGTGAACGCTTTCGCGATCCCGGGCGGGACCATTTACGTCTACACAGGCCTCCTGAAAGCCGCGAGTTCGGAGGCTGAGGTCATCGGTGTGCTCGGCCACGAGACTGCTCATGTGACGCGTCGCCATGTCGCCCAGCAGATGGTCACGAATTACGGGCTGCAAACCGTCTTGGATATGGGGCTGGGTAAAAACCCAGGCATGGTCACCTCGACCGTCGCCAACGTCGCGACTCAGGGATATTTGCTGAAATACTCTCGTGATCACGAGCGTGATGCCGACGAAGTTGGCCTCAGGTACGCTGCAGCGGCTGGGTACGACCCTCATGGGTTTGCGAATTTCTTTAAGAAGCTCGGCGGATCCGGTGGTCCAGAATTTCTATCGACCCACCCTGATCCCGCAGCACGCGCCAGCACGGCGGAATCGCGAATCAAGGCGATGAAAAACCCACCGACCTATACCGGTGAAGCGGAATTCAACGCCAAGAAGGCTGAATTCGGCCTCTGAGCGTTTTTTCATGATGTGCCTCGGGCCGTTGCGTATTGCGGTATGCCGATCGTATGATTACCGCAGACCACGCGGATAACGAGCCCTCATGACACAAGACGACAAAACGGATCTTTCAGCGGAGATTGAGCGCGTAACCCATCGTTTTTGGGAGCTCTCGTCGCAAGAATTCAGGTCCGATGGTTTTCAACAAATTGCGGTGGGACTGCAGAGCGTTTTCGACGACGCCTTCAAGTTGGGCATCGAAGAATCGCGCCTGCGAACTTTGATTGGCGGTTTGGATGCGCTGACCGACGCGTTGATTGCGTCTGAATCGCCACCGGCCGCCAAGCCCGCGCCCACGGGGTTGGACCAATTTGTGGGCGCTTTTCGTTTGGAAGCTCAAAAACGGCTCGCCGGTCTTTCGATTTCGATGATGGGGATCTTTAATTCTGGCGAGGCCGAGGCTTCAGTCCGGCAGAGCGCGGAACACCTGCACGCCATTCGTGGGGGGGCCGGAATGTTGGGCATGACGGATGTCGCGTCGCTTTCTGGCGCGATGGAAGACTTCATTCATGCGCTTGCTCGTGCAGAGTCTCGCGAGAGCACTTCGGTCAAACCGCTGCTGCGGGCATTTGCGGTGCTGAAAACGGCCATCGAAGACCCTGAAGAACGGGTCGACGCGATCATTGAGGACGTGGTTGAAGAATTGCGCACCCTTGGCGGTTCGGTCGAAAAAAACCGTACCCGTGAAGAGACGGCAGTCCACACGCGGCAGTTGGAACAGCGGATCTTGGTGTTGGACGACGTCGAAACGATCGCGGCCAGCATCGGTTTTGTGCTCTCGGAACTCGACGTTCCGGTGGATGTGGTGACCGATCCCAAAGAGGCGTTCCGAATGCTTCATGAGCGGCCCTACTCGTTGGTCGTCAGCGATGTGTCGATGCCAGGCATGGACGGAATCGAACTCGTGAAAGCGATGCGGGCCGACGAGATGTTGAGCGATATCTCGATCATTTTGCTGACTCAGCTTGATCGTCCCGAAGAGCGTGAACGCGGGCTTGCAGCCGGCGCCGACGATTATATCGTCAAAGGCTCGATCGGCGGCGGCGAGCTTATCGCACGTGTCACCGAGCTGCTTTTGGACGCGCCGTATGTGCCCACGATCGCCAAGGAAGTTCATACGATTTTGGTCGTGGAAGACACCGAGACGATCGCCGCCAGCATCGCCTTTGTGCTCAGCGAGGGACCTTATGAGATCGTCCTGGCGCATGACGGTCAAGACGCGCTCTATAAACTCGAACGACGCCTTTTTGATCTGGTGATTTCGGATATTGAAATGCCATCCATGAATGGAATCGAACTGCTCCGAATCATTCGAGCCCGTGAGGATATGAAGGCGATCCCTGTCGTGATTTTGACGTCTCGTGGCTCTGAAGAAGAGCGCCTGATCGCCCGGGAAGCCGGCGCCAATCGATTCCTTCTAAAGGGCGCGGTCGGCGGGGGTGAGTTGCAACGCGTGGTCGCAGAACTTCTGGTGATGCCGTGAGCTACGTCCTTGTACTCGACGATTCGGAATTGATCCTGCAGATGCTCGAGATGGTCTGTGCGGGCGCAGGCTATTCTGTACAAACGGCGCTCTCCTTTGCTGCGGCAAAAGAGCTTGTTTCACGTGAAACCCCGAACGTGATTCTGAGCGACGTACATCTCCCGGACCTGGACACCGACCCGGTCACCGCGTTTCGCGCGATTGGATGCGAAGTCCCCGTCGTTTTGATGTCCGGCAGACCTCAGGCCGAACTCGACGCAGAGGCCTTGCGAATTGGTGCCAAGGGGGCCGTCTCGAAGGATGCAGGCATGATGGGAATGGCGCAGCTTCTCCCGGTTCTTCTGGGCCCGGCCTAGAGGTCGGTTGTCGGCTGACCACTCACTGCCGACCGCTCACTGCCGACCGCTCACTGCTGACCGATTTTCGTCTTGCGCGTCCGGTCATCCCTTCCTATGTTACCCGCCTAACATCAACCGGTTAGAATCCCTTGTTTTTTACTTTGGGGGGGTCGACCGAAGGAGAGCGCATGTCTCGGCAGGCGACCGTATTCCTCTTGGTTTTCTTGTGTTCGTCGTCGGCGTACGCGGTGCCTCCGCCTCTGCCTATGCCCGATTACGGCAGCACTCTGCTTAGGCTGGCGCTGGTTTTGGTCGGCGTTTGTCTGCTGGCCTGGGTGTCGTTGCGCTGGGGATTTAAGCGCTACCAACCCTCGACGGGCGGCCCAGTTCGGGTGCGGGCGAGGATTCCAGTCGAGCCTAGACGGTCGATATTGTTGTTGGAGATTGGGGAGAAAGTCTTTGTCGTGGCATCGACCGAACACGGCATGCAAAGCCTCGGGCAGATGCAGACTTGCGACGTGCCAGAGATCGAGCCGACCCCGGTCGTCTCCTTCGCCGACACGCTGAAACGACTGCGGCCCGCCCAAGCCACCCAAGAGGAGGCATAATGGCAGACAACCCTATCAACCTAATGGTTCTGCTGGGCGGACTCGCCCTGGTCCCCTTCTTTTTGATGATGGTCACAAGCTTCGTCAAAATAGCCGTGGTCCTGTCGATCCTGCGCACAGCCATTGGTGTTCAGCAGGCTCCACCCAATCAAGTGATCACCGGCTTGGCGATGGTTTTGAGCATCTACGTGATGGCTCCGGTAGGTGTGGCATCCTGGGACGCAGCAGAGCCCTATGTTGCCCAGATGGAGGCAGGGACTGCGCCAACGGGCTACAAAAACTACATCGAGATGTTCGAGGTTTCTTCAAAGCCGCTTAAGGCGTTCCTGATCAAACATGCCGATCCCGACGAACGGATTTTGTTGCATGAATTGGCGATTGAATTACGCCCCGAAGAACAACGTGCGTCGGTCAAACCCGACGACCTGCTGATCGCCATCCCCGCATTTGTTCTGACCGAACTCGAGGAAGCCTTCACGATCGGGTTCATTCTGTTTGTCCCGTTCCTGCTGGTGGATTTGGTGGTCGCCAACATCTTGTTGAGCCTGGGCATGCATATGTTGTCGCCCACAACCGTAAGTCTGCCCTTTAAGTTGCTGCTCTTTGTACTGGTGGACGGTTGGTATCTGGTGATCCGCGGCCTGATTCTGGGGTACGCCTGATGGAAAATTACCTGATCCAATTGATGCGTGAGGGCATGTTGTTGGTGCTGGTTGTGTCCGCGCCGCCGCTTCTGACGAGCATGCTGGTCGGCCTGATTATTTCGATTTTTCAGGCGACGACCCAAATCCAAGAACAAACCCTGACTTTTGTTCCAAAACTCGTCGCTGTGTTTGGCAGTCTTGCGCTCGCAGGACCCTGGATTGGCGCCCAGATCGTGCGATTCACCCACGCTGTCCTGATGGGCATCGCCCTCGTGAATTAGGCGGCCTGATGAAAGATTTCATCTCGATCGGCCATCTATTTCAGCACGGAATGTTGGTGCTTTTGCTGATCACGGCTCGAATCGCGCCCGTGGTGCAAATGGTCCCCTATCTGGGCGGAAAGGCGACGCCTCAGTCGGTAAAAACCACCATTGCGTTTGCGTTGTCGGGTTTGATTTTCCCCGTGGTTTGGACTTCCGATGTGCTTCCTACAGGTTTTGGGATGGCGCTCTTGATTGCCAAAGAAGCGATGGTGGGACTGACGATGGGCTTTATCGGCGCGCTGGTTTTCGAGGCGATTCGTATCGCGGGCCAGATCATCGACACCGCTCGAGGGCAGAATATGGCCACGGCTCTGGTGCCTCAATTGCCTGACCGATCGAGTGTGACAGGTGATGCCCTTTACCTGCTTTTTGTGGCAATTTTCCTGGTTTCTGGCGCGCATCACCTGCTGCTGACCGTCTTGCTGCGCTCGTATATTGCGGTGCCGATTTCCAGGTTCCCAGACATGGATCAGATCTCCGATGTTGGGATGCTGGTGGCTCGTCTTTTTGGAAATTCATTCGAATTGGCCCTCGTCATCGCCTTCCCTGTCGTCCTGACCGTCTTGATGGCCGACGTCGTGCTCGCCATGGTGAACCGCGCAGCGCCTCAGGTTCAGGTGTTTTTCTTGGGCATGCCGCTCAAGGCCGCGCTTGGGCTTTTTGTGGTGCTTCTTTGTGTCGAAGGAATCATGCAGCGCTTGATGCAACAGGGGGTCGAGGACATCTCCGCACTTCAGACCATCATTGAGGGGTGGGCCGAATGAGCGACGATAAAACCGAAGAACCGTCTTCTCAGAAAATTCAGAAGGCGCGCGACGATGGCCAGGTCGCTAAATCGGCGGAGTTCACGGGCATCGTCGTGATGTTTGTGGCGGGGGCAGCGTCGTGGTTTTACGGTCCGACCGCGGCCGGGCAGATCATGGCTCTCTTTCGGCGTGCGACCGATATCGTGGGGCGAGGCCCGACGCCGATCGAGGCCGTGTCGTTTGTTTCAGACGCCGGGTTGGTTCTGGTGATGTCCATTTCGCCGGTGTTGGTCGCCGCCTTTGCCGGCGCGATTTTTGTGAATTACGTGCAGGTCGGCTCGATCTTTTCGCTTAAAGCCGTGATGCCGGATCTGAATCGCCTGAACCCAGCGGAGGGCATCAAGAATGTGATCTCCAAGCGTAAGGTCACGGACCTGGTGAAAAATATCGCGAAGCTGGGCCTGATGGCCTGGGTTGGGACGGTGCTGTTCATGGACGCGCTGCCTAATATGGGCCGATTGCCCTCCTATGATCTGCACAGTTCCTTAGGGTTTGCCTCAAAAGTGCTCTTTGATTTGGCCGTATGGCTGGCCTTTGTGCTGCTCGCGATTTCGATCGTGGACCTGGTACTTCAGCGCCGTCGTCATCATAAGGACCTGATGATGTCCAAGCAGGAGGTGAAAGACGAATTCAAACAAAGCGAGGGCGACCAGAGCATGAAATCTCAGCGCAAGCGCATGCATCAACAACTTGCCAAGGGTGGTGGAGGCGCGGCACGGGTAAAAAATGCGGACGCCGTGGTGGTCAATCCAACCCATGTGGCGATTGCGCTGATGTACGATGAAAACACGATGGAGGAGCCGGAGATCATCGCCCGGGGCCTCGACGAACATGCCCGCGCGATTCGACGTGCCGCGGTCAAATACGGCGTGCCTATCGTCGAAAACGTGGATCTGGCGCGTGCTTTGTTTCAGGTGGACGATGATCTGGGGATTCCGCCCACGCTTTTTGAAGCCGTCGCGGAGGTCCTGCAATATGTTTATTCGTTGAGGGTGGAGGATTAATGCTGTCGAAAGAGGAGTGTTTTGCGGTGTCCGAGCTCGCCCATCGTTTGATCGATGCGGGCCGAAAAGAAGACGCGATGGCGTTGGTTGATGGTCTGGTTCAGTTCAACCCCGAGTGGCCCTGGGGCTGGTATGCGGCTGGCAGGGCGTGTTTCGAGGTTCAAGACTTTGGCCGCGCGGTCGAGTTTTTGGGGCGTGGCATCAAGGTGGGAGCTGGAATCGAGGCGCAAATGCTCTGGCTTGAAGCGCTCGTGGCTGCAGGCCGGACTCCTGAAGCCTCTGCGGCGGCCAAACATATCCGGAAGACCGGGACGGCCGCTGAGCTTGGTCGCCTGAGCGCCCTTGGCCTCTAACTTTTTGGGGTAAATACCGTGGTGGTTTCGGGCGTCATACGTTAGCTTGAGGGCCTTCCCCCAACAGGAGCGCACGATGAACGACCATTCGGAACTTCGACAGAACTTTGACCATTTTGATGGCGATAATAATGGCTCGATCGATAAGGCCGAGTTCACGAACTTGCTCGACGCGCTTGGGGCCGATATGTCGGCCGAAGAAGTCGCAATCGGCTTTGAAATCATCGACACGAACGGAAACGGTCGCATCGAGTACGGTGAGTTCTTCAATTGGTGGTCCAACCGTTAATCAGGTGGCAATAATGGGCACACCGATCACGGTATTCTCGGAAGATATTCGAAGCGTATGGGGGCTCGATCCAGAGATTCACTTCTTGAATCACGGGTCGTTTGGCGCTTGTCCTATCGCCGTTTTGGAGCATCAAACACAGCTCCGCGAGCGCGTTGAAAGGCAGCCCGTCCGCTTTTTCCTGCGCGAAATGCAGGCCATGCTCGATGACTCACGGCAGGCGCTCGCTGGTTTTGTCGGCGCAAGTCCGGCTGATTTGGTGTTTGTGGCCAACGCGACCACGGGCGTGAACACGGCTTTGCGCTCGGTGAAACTTGAGGCGGGCGACGAGGTTCTGGTCACCAACCAAGAGTACAACGCCTGCCGGAATGCCCTGAACGAAGTTGCGGCGGTCAAAGGCGTCAAGGTTGTGGTCGTCGAGATCCCCTTCCCCATGGATGATCGCGATCTGGTCGAATCCTTTGTTGCCGCCGTCACTCCCAAGACTCGACTCTTATTGATTGACCACGTGATTTCACAGACGGCGATGGTTCTGCCCTTGAACCCAATCGTGGCAAAAATGAACGAGCTGGGCATCGATACCATCGTCGATGGAGCGCATGCGCCCGGGATGTTGCCGTTGAATCTCGATGAGCTTGGGGCGACCTATTACACGGGCAATTGCCATAAATGGATGTGCGCACCCAAGGGGCTCGCGTTTTTGCACGTGCGCCACGATCGCCGCACGACCACGCGACCGCTGGTGATCAGCCACGGCGCCAACGCCAAGGTCAGCCCCGAAGCTCGTTTTCATCAAGAATTCGATTGGATGGGAACCTCAGACCCATCTGCTGTTTTGAGTCTGCCTTTTCTGATTTCCTACATGGACGGCCTGGTTGAGGGCGGTTGGGATATCATCATGCGGCATAATCACGCGCTCGCGCTCGAAGCGCGGGACATCCTTTGTGCCGCATTGGGTGTGGAACCGGCGTGTCCGGAAGACATGGTCGGCTCGATGATTGCCGTGCCTTTGCCGGCGGGAAAAGAGATCGCCAAATCATCGGTCTTTTTCATCGATCCTCTGCAGGATCGGCTTTTATTTGAGCACCAAATCGAAGTTCCGATCATTCCGTGGCCGAGTTCGCCAAGCCGCTTGATTCGGCTTTCGGCGCAGCTCTACAACACGCGCTCGCAATACGAGATTCTAGCGTCGGTGTTGCCCAAATTATTGGCGGATTAAGTTCGCCCCTTTGCCCGTTCTTATTTTAGCAGTGATCGAGTATTGTCGTCAGTCCTGCAAGCAACCGAGATGGGCATGTCCTACGTGGTTTTGGCGCGCAAATGGCGCCCCCGACAATTTGATGAAGTAGTGGGTCAAGAGCATGTGGCTCGAACGCTGTCGAACGCGATTGAACAAGATCGTGTGGCGCATTCGTTCTTGTTCACTGGTGCTCGTGGTGTTGGCAAAACATCGACCGCTCGAATTTTGGCGAAAGCGCTCAACTGTGTGAATGGGCCAACGCCCACGCCATGTAACGAGTGTTCGTCGTGCACCGAGATCACCAGCGGTCAGTCCGTGGATGTGTTCGAGATCGATGGTGCGTCCAATCGAGGCATCAACGAAATCCGCGAGTTGCGCGACAGTGTTCGCTACGCGCCGAGTCGATCGAAGTACAAAGTGTACATCATCGACGAGGTTCACATGCTTACGACCGAGGCCTTCAATGCGTTGTTGAAGACGCTCGAAGAGCCTCCGCCGCACGTGAAATTCATTTTTGCGACGACCGAACCTCAAAAGATTCCGGTCACGATTTTGAGTCGCTGCCAACGCTACGACTTTAAGCGGATTGGCCAGCAAGACATCGTCAAACACCTTGAGCTGCTCTGCAAAGCCGAGAAGATTTCGGCAGAGCGTTCCGCGCTGCAGCTGATCGCTCGTCAGGCCGCTGGCGGTATGCGTGATGCTCTGAGTCTTCTGGACCAGATCATCAGTTTTGCTGGGACCAACGTCACCGAAAAAGAAGTCACTGAGATCTTGGGCGTGGCCAACCGCCAGCACCTTTTTGAACTCTCAGATGCGATCATCCGACACGACGCCGAACGCGCGCTTGTGGTTCTGGATGAGGTGAATCGCTACGGTTACGACCTGCCCCAGTTTTCGTCCGAACTTGTCGGGCATTTCCGCGATTTGATGGTGATTTCGGTTGTTCACGACGCACAGCGCGTGACGGACCTGACTGCGACCGAGATCGACGCGGCCCGCGTGCAGATAGAAGGGATTCCTGGCGAATTATTGCACCGCTATTTTTCGGTGATGGTCGCGGGTTCACAAGAAATGACCCGTTCGTCGTATCCCAAGCTGATCCTGGAGATGACGCTGGTTCGCCTTGCTCAACTCGAGCCACTTTTGGGCATCGACCTCTTGGTGGATCGTCTCGCAGCGCTGGAAGCCGAGTTCGATGGTGAGCTGCCTGCTCAGCATTTGGAACGACCTGACCCTACTGCGTCAAGATTGGCGCGTGAGCCACGCCCCGACGCGATTCCACGCGTTCCAGCGCAGGACCCACGAGTCCAGGCCACGAACCCCGCACCAATTGTTACGGCTGCGCCCGTTGTTGAAGCGGTTCCGGTCGTTGCGGCTCCGGTCGTTGAAGCTCCGGTCGTTGAAGCAGCACCGGTCGTTGAAGCAGCACCCGTTGTTGAAGCGGCCCCAGTCGTTGCAGCGCCCGCCGTTGAAGCAGCCCCCGCCGTTGAAGCGGCCCCAGTCGTTGAAGCTCCGGTTGTTGAAGCAGCACCGGTCGTTGAAGCAGCACCGGTCGTTGAAGCAGCACCCGTTGTTGAAGCGGCCCCAGTCGTTGAAGCTCCCGTGGTTGAATCTCCGGTTGTTGAATCTCCGGTTGTTGAATCTCCGGTTGTTGAAGCAGCACCCGTTGCCGCTCCAGTGGTTGAATCTCCAGCCGTTGAAGCCGTTGAAGCAGCCCCAGCCGTTGAAGCGGCCCCGGTGGTTGAAGCAGCTCCGGTCGTAGTGGCGGCTCCAGCCGTTCAAGCACCGGTCGCTGCGCCTGAAGCGCGCCCTGTTGTTGAAGAGGCAGAAGAAGAATCGTTCGACATGCCTTCCGAGCCCGATTTTGAGGATATCCCTCATAGTGCTGGCGCGGATTCGATGCAGCTGAAACGCGACTTCGACGACCTCGACGAGGAATCGGAGCCCGAAATCGTCGTTGAGGAGGTTCGGGTAAAGCCACCGGCGCCAGTTGAGCTGCCGAAAGCAGAGGCTCCCGTTCCACCGCCTACCGCCGAGTGGACCGAAGATGATGAAGTGCCGGTGGATACGGTAGAGATCCACAAGATTTCTGCGGCTGAGCTCGAATCTTTGAGCGCGATGAAACGTCGCGACCGTCTGGTCGACGTCGTGCGCCTGGTGAGCAAACCTCTGGCCGCTGTCCTTGAGTATGCGTACGTCGAATCCTTCGAGAATCAACGCATTGAATTTTCGCTCGCCGATAAATATCTGGCCATTATCAATGATAAAGGGCGAGTCCAGACGCTTCAGGAGGTCGTGACACGATTTCTTGGGGACGCTTGGGTCATCGATGTGCAGCTTCGAAATGATGCCAAGGGCATGCGCGTCACCACGATCTCGGAAGAGCGCGAGCGTGAGCGTGAAGAACGCAAAAAAGCGCTCGAGGCCGAACTTATGGGCAGCGTGGCTGTGACCCGGGCTCGCGAACTCTTCAATGTTCCCGAAGACAAGGTTCGGGTGCAGGTGCGGCTCTTCGACGAAATTTGACGAGTTTCACGTGAAACCATGAAACCTATTCGAATCCTCATAGCTGAAGACAGTCCTCTATTTGCGGAAGTTCTGCAGAATACGCTTGAGGCCGAATTCGACATGGAAGTTTTGGCGGTGGCCGAGAACGGGCACCTTGCCGTCAAACTCTGCAAGGAGCTTCGTCCAGACATCGTGTTGATGGACATCCAGATGCCTGAGATGGACGGCATGCAGGCCACGGAAGCCATCATGGCCCAAACTCCGACGCCGATTCTGGTCATCACCGCCGATCCCTTTCATAAAGGCGTCGACCTTTCGTTTCGCGCCCTCTCAGCCGGCGCCCTCGATTTCATGTCAAAACCCGAAACCCTGCCATGGCCCGACGGCTCACGGCGTGACTTCTTACGGAAGATCCGCTTGCTGTCTCAGGTGCCTGTGGTCCGCCATATGCGGGGTCGAAAACAACCTGTCCGGCCGCCGAGCCTGCAGCCTTCCAAGTCTTCCGCGACCCCGGTTGATGGCGTCGTTGGTATTGTTGCATCGACGGGCGGACCCCGGGCCTTGGGTACGATTATCGGCGAATTGGGATCGGATTTCCCGGCGCCCGTTCTTGTCGTCCAGCATATTATGCCTGGCTTTTCCTCCCATCTTGCAGATTGGCTCAACCGACTTGGCACCCTACAAGTCGTCGAGGCCAAGGCTGGAATGAGAATGGAGCGAGGAGTCGTTTACATTGCGGCAGCCGATTCGCACCTGGAATTGGGCCCATCAGGCATTTTGAAAGTCCACGACGATGCTCCGGTTTCGGGTCATCGTCCAAGTGGTGACCTCTTGCTCGAAAGCCTGGCAAAATTCGCGGGGCCAAAAACGGTTGGGCTCGTTATGAGCGGTATGGGGAGCGATGGGACCCTAGGGTTGGCGGCGGTTGGTCGGGCCGGCGGGCGCACATTGGTTCAGGATAAGGCATCAAGCGTCGTGTACGGGATGCCGCAATCGGCGATTGACCTTGGAGTGGTCCAAAAGATCGTTAAACTAGATGAAATTGCTGGGGTTTTGAGAGCAGAAATTCTGGAAGTCCAGGAAAGAGAATGACCGGTAATTTAGTGAAAGTGGCATGCGAATTGATCTCCGGTTGGACGGGGTTTGAGCTGCGAAGCATCGCTCCAGAGCGTATCCGCGACTTTGTCGAGCGTCGTAGTGCACAGTTGGGTTACTCGAGTGCGGCCGCCTACCTTGAGGACCTGAAGGTCGCGGACGCCGTTGCAGCCGAACCTCAGCGTCTTATTAACCTGGTGACCAACGGCCTGACGCATTTTTGGAGAGATGAGCCTCAGCTGGAAGCCCTTCGGGCAGCGTTGGTCGAGACTGCCCAGCGAATCCAAGACCGACCTATTCGCGTGTGGTGCGCCGGTTGTTCTACCGGCGAAGAGGCGTACACCGTTGCCATGATTGCCGCCGAAGAAAGAATATCGGTCAAGGTCTTGGGGACCGACATCAACACCGAGGTCTTGAGTCACGCGGCGCTGGGTCGCTATTCGGACTGGAGCCTCAGACGCTTGAGTGGGGCCCGAAAAGACTCCTATTTTCGGCCTCACTCCAACCTTTTGGAAGTGGTCGATGGATTGATCGAAGTCGTGGAGTTTCGCTACCATTCTGTGACCAGTCGCGCCCCAGAATCTCATGTTCATTGGGACCTGATTCTGTGTCGAAACGTTCTGATCTACCTTCACGAACGTGCCCGTGAGCGTGCCGCCGAAAACTTCGCCGCGGCTCTAAATCCCGACGGTTATCTGCTTTTGGGGTCGTCCGAGCAATTGATGGAAGGTCACGAGCTTTTTCGTGCTTCGCGCCGCGAAGGTGGTTTTGTTTATCGGCACACACAAAAGGATGCGGGCTCGACCAGCGCCATTATTTTGGAGCTCGACGAGGAATCCGTGCCTTTGCTTGCGGGTCGTGATCTCGACGCTACGCAGGAGATCGACTGTGACGCGCCGATCATTGAGTTGGTGCAGTCCGGTCTTTCCCATCTGGATTCTGATCTGGGCACCGCATTGGCATGTTTTGAGGCGGCCGCGGGCTATGACCCATTTGTGTTGGAGACCTATATTCATTTGGCTGCCGCACTCGCCGACGCCGCGCCAGAACGCGCCGCTGAAGCGCTGCAGAAGGCGCTGTTCTTGGACCCACACCATTGGTATGCGGCGTTCGAGTTGGCAAAAATTCATGCCAATTCGGGCGAACGGCGTCGTGCAAAGATTACGTTTTCGCAGGTGCTTGAGGGGTTGGATCAGCGCCGCCGGCCCCTCTTTGATGAGCGCCTGATTGGTGAAAGCCTGTTCCACGTGGAAGAAACACGTGAAGACGTTCGAGCCGCTTCGATTGCCGCGCTCGAAAGCCTCATCGCACAGTGATATAAGACCGCCATCTCTTTTCTAATCGAACTTTTTAGGAGCCGATAATGATTGGTTACGAACCGTCTGAAGACCAGAAAATGTACCAGAAGACCGCTCACGAATTTGCACGTGACGTGATTCGACCTGCAGCACCCCATCATGATGAAACCGGCGAGTACCCACACGTTGTGTTGAAACAGGCGTGGGAGCTTGGCTTGATGAACACCATGATTCCTGAAGCCAACGGTGGGCTTGGACTCGGGTGTCTTGACGCCTGCATTATCGCCGAAGAATCGGCGTGGGGATGTTCAGGAATCGGCACCGCGATGGAGGCCAACGGCCTAGCGGAAGCGCCGGTCATCATGTTCGGCACCGATGCTCAGAAGAAGCAATTCCTCTCGCCGATGACTGAAGAATATCAGCTGGCAGCCTATTGCGTCACCGAGCCAAGCGCCGGATCTGATGTGCAGGGCGTGAAGTCCACCGCCGTGAAAAAAGGGGACAAATACATCCTCAACGGCCAAAAAATGTGGATCACCAACGCATCCGTAGCGACCTGGTTTTTTGTGTTGGCCTACACCGACAAAGACGCAGGCTACAAAGGCTTGACGGGCTTCATCGTGCCAGCAAACTCACCTGGCATCACCATCGGTCGCAAAGAAATGAACCTTGGTCAGCGCGCAAGCGACACCCGTGGTGTGACGTTTGAGGACGTCGAAATTCCCGAGAAATATGTTCTTGGTGGAACCGAAGGAACCGGCTGGTACCAGGCGATGGGCGCTTTTGATAAATCGCGTCCTTTTGTCGCTTCTGCTTCGGTTGGAGTCGCCCGCGCTGCCTATGAACACGCCCGTCAGTACGCCACCGAGCGCACGACGTTTGGTAAGCCGTTGGCGCACCATCAGGCGATTTCGTTCATGCTCGCCGATATGGCGACCAATATTCAGGCTGCGCGCCATTTGGTGCGTGAGGCAGCGTGGTTGCACGATGCCGAAAAACCCAACACCAAAGTCGCAGCCATGGCGAAACGATTTGCTGCTGACATGTGCAACCAAGTCGTCACGGACGCCCTTCAGGTCTACGGCGGCAACGGTTATTCGCGTGAACAGCCGATCGAAAAGCTTTTCCGCGATGCGAAGATTTTCCAAATCTACGAAGGAACCAGCCAGATTCAGCGCATGATCATCGGTCGCGAGATCATGAAAGAAATTAAGTAGTCCCCGTTCCACGTGAAACAGAAGCCGGTATCGATCATGCGTCGATGACCGGCTTTCTTGTGTCCGCTTCGACGAAACGTGATTTCTGGGCTCCCCGAAATAACTGTTCGAGATCCGCAGGGTGGATTTAAACAAAGGTTGAATAAAGCCACGTGCTGTGTGTTTATGTGCGTGAACTGCAGGCCCTTCCCCACCTCTACCTACATGGTCGACATGAATCGCCTTCTCTTGCTCTCGCTTTTTGGGCTCGCCGCTTGTTCACTGGAAAACAGCCCGGTGGCAGTCGCCCCCGAGTCGGGGTCGGTTCTCAGCGAAAACCCTCAAGCCCAAGCTGCGCCCAGCTTGCCAACAAACCAACTAACGCAGCCTGTTGATCATTTTTGGGAGGCACAATTCGAGGGATCGCGGGGTGACGTTCCGCGGATGTCCAACCTGGACGACGCGATGGACTACAACAAGCTGCCGAAGGCCTTTTGCAGCCGCACAGTGAGTCCAAATGGTGAGCGCATCGTCGCGCTGAACTTCTCGTATACCGACCTACAGGAGGTGGGGGAGACATGCGTGAGGCGCATCGTGTCTGGCGACTCGGACAAGTGGCTTGAGCTCGCGCCTGCCGAGTCGAAGGAATGGACACGCGCCACGACCAAGCTGCCCGACGTCGGGACTCTTGTCGGGCTGGTTGGCCATACGACGGTCACCGCACGCCATGATGTCTCCGAGAGCGGCTCAACGCTCACGCTGCAGGGATGGACGCCCGAGGCCGAATTGCGCTGGACCCGCTCCATCACAGCAGACCCGTCTTGGCCAGTCTGGACGCCCACGGGTCTGCTCGTCATTCATACGCAGGATGCACGCGGCTTCTTGGGGGTGACCGTGATGGATCCCAGGACCGGTGATGTGGTTGGAACACAACGGCTTGACGAACGCCTTCAACGTGTCGTCAACGATCCATGGGCCCTCGTCGAAAGATCTCGCACCGCTCGCTGGAAATCCGACCAATGGCCGCCGAACACCAAAGGCGACTTGGTGTCGAACGGTCTGAGGGTGCAGTACAGCAACCATTCCTATCTTGAGTACAGCGTATACGACGTTGAAACAGGGAACCGTGTTTGGCAGAAGGCGATTAATCCTGGGAGGCACACGCGAACATTATTTGTAGAAGTCGAGGGGCCTTGGCTTCTGGTCTCGATCGTATTGGGAGAGATGACCGCCTCAGATTTGATGCGTAGCCCGTCCCCCCGAGAGGCGCTCAGACAACAGGATGATATTATGGTACTCGCCTACGAGCTTGCGACCGGCAAAGCCGTGGGCGCTTGGAGCTATGCGCTGAACGACCACTAAGAAAAACCCCACCATCCCTAGTGATTCATCCTACTCGACCTCTTCCACGCTTGTTGCTTGGCGTCCAGCTTTCTAGCGGCTTACGAGCGTAAGTGCGAAAAGAACACCATCCCTCGCCACACTGAAAGGACTAGGAGCATGATCATAATCGCGACGATGAACTGTGCGAATGACCTGTCTCCCAACTCGAGGTCGGAAATCTCGGGTTTCGCCGTTAGGTATTCGATCGTCGGTGTCTCTTGCTCATCGGCGCTGAACTTATGCCATTCGTTGGGGTAAACGATGACGTCGTTGGTGTACTCACGACCATCGACTTCGTATCGGTAACTTGTGTTCGGCCAGTGGGAGCGTGCGTTGTACGAACGCAGCTTTGCTGGCTTCTGAGTCCACTCGCCCTTCACCGTCACCGTCTTTCTGAAGGTCAATCGAAGCTGAGCACGTTGGATCCCCACTGGGTGTCTCACCCACAATCAGTCCAAAGCGTGCGCGAGCAACAACGAGCTCCGGACGGACCCGGTTTCTGGCGCCACCCATTATGGAGTCTGGGGAGTTTCGGGAGGACACTGGCTCGTCTTCACGTACCGGCGACACAATCAAAGTCACTGGCCATCAAGATATCAGATACATTTCTGACAGCTGAGATGGGAATCCGCGGCAGAATCCTTGGTACAGCGGTAGACTCCAAGGCAACCAAATACGCATATACGTCAGTGGACAGGACGGGGACCCAGACGGACCAGATTGGGTGCCTTCTCCGACGACCACGGCCTCATTCGAGATTTTGAAGTCGACCCACGAAGAACTGGGAGACTGGGACTACAAATGGTTTAACCCAAGATAGATTATTTAATGACCAGACTTGGCATCGTCGAATCAATCTCGCAGCTTCACGAGAAACATCTTTGGGTCTTTCGTAAGACCTTCCAGACATTTGTTAGGGCGCCGCGTCAAGGATCTGTTGCGGCGAGCTTAACGGGGCGTGACGCGCAAGCTCTCTAAGCCACAGACATCCGGTGAGCGCGAGATGCTGCGTCCACTTGTCGTCCAATATGGCGGTCAGTGGAAACGTGCTGGCTTGCAGCATCATGCCGTCGCCTTCCTGCAGCAAGAGCACCCGATCGTCGGTGGCATCGATGACCACAGCGACACCGAAAGGGTACCGTTTTCCGGGGTCGTCAGCGCAATATCCAGTACCCAGTGTCGCACTTTCCATAACGATGACTACGGGAGCTGAATCGTCAGTTCGTAAGGATTGGCCGCTCCAAGCCGCCATGCATCGACGACCAACCAGTAGGTTATGCCGGCGGAGGCGTTGAAGGTGAGCTCGGAGTCTGTCGATGTGGAGGCATCGTCGTTGAACTTCACGAACCCGACGGATGGGCTGTAGACGTACAAGACCGAGTCGAGGTCAGAATCCCCCGCGAGGCGCTCGGCATCGAGGCGAGCCGATATTTGACCATTGGCCGCTGGCAGCTCATAAACATCGACAGCGCCGTCGTTGAGGTCGCCGGCGACTGGGGCCAAGAAAGCATTCGTCATCGGTGAGGGCGTGACCTCTCGAACCACGAACTTGTAGTCCCAGCCGACCTCTTCGAGCGATTGTAGAGTGACGTACCAAGTGTCGTTTTTAGGCAGGAAGTACTGGCGCTTAGAACCCGCGACATTGTCGAAATCAAAGCGACGGTCACCGACGTTGCTCGTCGCGCCCTCCACAAACATAGAGATGTTGAGTGATGGATTGGCCGCCAGAATCTCGATCTCGAGGATTCGCCCCGCGGTCGCCGTCAACACAAACGTGTCCTCGCCGCCGGACTCGAGCACGCCCGACACGGTATCTCCGAACGAGATTATGTTCGCCGTGTCACGGTCATCGTTAGGTTCGGCTTCGGCGAGGATGCCTGCGCCGTTGTTGCCACCCGTCGTGTTGTTCGTGTTGTTCGTCCCGGAAGTGTTGTTCGTCCCGGAAGTGTTGTTCGTCCCGGAAG
>CAYMYJ010000004.1:114317-229715 GCA_964394615.1 uncultured Bradymonadales bacterium
TCGTCCCGGAAGTGTTGTTCGTCCCGGAAGTGTTGTTCGTCCCGGAAGTGTTGTTCGTCCCGGAAGTGTTGTTGGACGCACCGTTGTTGGACGAACCATTATTCGATGCGTTATTCGACGAAGCGTTGTTTGGGGACCGATTATTGTCGTCGAGCCGAACGTTGTTCTCCCCCGTCGTATTGTTGTCCCCGGTCGTATTGTTCGCCGACGAGTCGTCGTCGCCACACGCAGCAATAAGCAAAAGAGCCGCAATCGCGGGTAGCGTTTTCATCCACATTGTTCGTCCCTTCTTAGTCCGTCCGTTTCGACCGCACGCAGCAGGCTCGCGGCAGCACGGCGAGACTTTTACATGTTTTGTGAGGCGCTCGCAAACGCGTGCTCTCGCTGGTTGAAGCGATAGAGAACTCTTTTTGATGTCGATCTCATATGAGGATGAATGGCCCGGCGATTTCAACCGATGCTGGCGCGCGAAAAAGCCGTTCAAGAGGCTAGACGAGATAGCCGAATTGCCCGATTTGGACGAACCGGACTACGATGATTTCCCAAGGGATGCCTATGATGTTTATGTCGGCCCTGTGTACTTGAATTTGGATAAACTCTTGGTGAACAGATGAAAGCCAACCTGATCATGATAGCGCTCGTTGCCCTCTGCGCAGGGTGCGCAAACAAGGAGATTCGAACGGACGAAGTAAGTGGCCCGCCCACCCACCTGGTGCCGGGCGACTACATGGACCGTCCCGACGGATCTTCGGAATACGGGGATCTTATTCGAATCTCGGCCGAGCAATCCATCTCGTACATCCCGGCGCACTGGTATGGAAGTCCCAGCGGAGACGGTTTGTATAGCGGAGGTATCAAGGGAAACCGGATCGTGCTCTTCATCAAGGGCGCTGACGGAAATCCGGACGGGCCGGACTGGAAGCCCTCGCCGGCGACCACATCTTCGTTCGAGATTCTTGAATCCTCAGAGAGCAAGCTGGTGCTGAGGCCGCTGGATTCGAAGGTGAAGGACGAAGGGGCCGTTGTGATATTCGAGAAGTTTGAACTTGAATAAAAGCCGTCCAGCTTTCGCGTTGAGGTCCCTTGATGGGGATAGTTCCCGTGGGAAAGCCACAGTGAGGCGGCGAATCCGTATCACGTGAGTCTTCGTTAGATGTGTTGAGCGATGAACATATAGAGGCGTAGGTTCGGCGCTGAGCCATCCAGAAAGGGTCGGTAAGCCTCGATGCTGGCGCAATCGGACGGACAGCCGAAAAGAATCACAACATCCGCGTGCAGGTCCCTGAAGCCTGAGATGGGCAATTGCAGAACCCCCGTCTGCCACGCCAGGGCTTCGTGGACCAGTGGGATGCCATTGAGCGCCCTTGTGTCCAAGAGCACATCGGATGCGTCCGGGGTTAGAATCGCCACTTGGTCGTAGCCGACTCTGTGTTGCTCGATCATCTCGTGGAGCAATTTCGCAAGTTTCTCTTTTGCTCGATTTGGGTCAGGTTCAACGATGATGACGGGCTCGGGTTTCGACTCCGAAACCAGTCCTTGGATCGCCTGCGATATCGTCTGCAACTGCGTGGGCTGCAGCACGACGACAGGACCAAGTCTTGGCACCGGCTTTTGAGTCGCGGTTGAATCGAAGAAGATCGCCATCTGACCGCCGGGGGTGATGCTGCTTTCCAACACGAGCCAGACCGCTGCCGAGAAGTCGTTCGCTTGGTCGACGATGATGGCGTCCCACGGGCCCAGCTTTTGATTTTGAATGGCGCCCATCAACGCGTCTGGTCCGGGTGCGCCCGTCCCCAAAAGTGCTGCGGCGTGATGGTAGAGCCCATCGAGGTCGAAGGTCTCGACGGTGCCGGGGAGTTGTTTCACGTGGAACTCTTGCACCAGATCGGGGCGTTGGAACTGAATTGTGGTGTCGGCCGCATCCGGTTTTAGAATGGCTTTTGTGGCGAGCTCAAGGTCGGCCATCCGCAGCGGCAAGGTGGCGGCATCTTGGCTTGGCCGCTTGAAAGCCGTCGTGGTTTGCAGTGTGTCTGGACGTTTGAGTGTCGTGGTTTCTGCGCCCGCGTTGCGGACCTGCCTGGCAAGTCTGTCCGTGGTTGTTCGAAGCTGCTGTGCGAGCTCCGCGCTCGAACAAAGCAGGAGAACACGTTTATCCTCGGCCGCCATCCGTTGGGCGCAGTGCAAAGCAAGCAAGGTTTTCCCGGTCCCTGCCCCGCCATCAACCATGATTCGCCGACCCGCGGCGAAGGTGTCGGCAATGGCCGCTTGCTGCTGATTCAGTCGCACCATCTCCATTCGCTCGGCCTGCAAATGACCGCCCAAATTGGGAACCAACTTGATCTCAGGGCTCAGGACCGCTTTTCGAAACGTCTCAAATTGATCGTCATCAAGGCGTGGTGCACTCGTATGGCCGCGATGCCAGAAGGCAAACGCCGCATCAATGTTGGCCTGCGTTTGCAGAAGGATCTCGGCATCCAAAAAGATCGCGGGCTCGACGTCCGGTGGGATTTCGTCAGGGGTCCAGCTTGTGAACGGAAAGGCGAGCGCCCATCCGTAGACCATTGGGAACCGGCCTTCCACCCGGCCAAAAAGACGCGTGCAGGGTTTTCGAAATTTGGTGACCAGGGCCTCGACTTGTTTTTTCGCCTGCTCCGCCGGAGAGCGAGAAAGTCGCTCGCGCTTCTTTCCTTTTCGCCGATACCACGTGCCGTCATGGTCGCGTTCGACGCCCCCGCCTTTGCATTCCAAAAAGAGCATCCCATGTTTTGGGTGCAAAATGATGAAGTCGACTTCGCCTTGTTCAGCGAACTCCGCGGTGATGAATGGCATCGCGCAATAAACAAAATACTCGTCGGAAAGCTGGTTTTTCAGCGCGGAAAATAGCGCACGTTCCGACTTCGTTGCCGAGACGTCCGCCGGGATTTCGCTCGGGAAAACGTGGGCCATCAGCTGAACACGATCGCGGATCTTTGCTCAAGGCTGACTCGGGTGACTTCCCATAACGCCAGGAAAACGGCGTTCTCTCGGAAGAACGCGTGGTCGTCTTCGATGGCGTGGATTCGAGCGGCTTCGGGATCGGGAAGTACGTCGCCCACCAATTTGATTTCCAAGAGTGGAGCGGTTTTGACGAGCTCACGCTTCAGCGCAAAGCTTGAGCCCAGCATCGCCCCGGGAACTCGGTCATCAAAAATGGGCTCTTCGAACTCGACCGGAACATAATAGCCCTCGGCGTCAGAATGGCAGAGCAGATGACTTTGGAAATCCAATGCGACATTTTCGATCAAGCGGTCGTCCTCGTCAGAAATCTCTCCGGCGCAAGGTGGAAGTGCCACGCCTGGATATTCGTTTTGCCACGCATAGGCCCGGCGAAGAAAGTGGATCCATGAGTAAGGAAAGCTGCTCAAATGCGGACGAAAGCGAGCGCTGAATTCTTCAGGTTCTTCCCACGTTGCACATTCGTTGGCTTCGAGGACCGAGATGACTTTTGCCAACGACTCTTTGGCCCAAAGATACCCCTCACCATCATGGATCTTCATATCCGCCAGATATCCGACGTTCAGTGCCAGGCCCATTATGCCTCCATTGGTGTAGTTATAGGCTGAAAACAGTACGCCGACGGCGTATTATAGATCCAGACCGGCTCTCGCGCTCGGACACATGCCAGGTAGCTTGGTGCAGATGCTCTCGGTCAGTTCATGCACACTCTGATCGGTTCGTGTCGGCCAGTCCTTTGCAATCCCGATGAGCGCGGTGCAGGCCAGATCGTTTTGCTTTCCACATGCCATTGCCGCAGCACTCCACGCTTCGACGCGGTTTGGAAAGATGGCCGGCAGGGCTCGGTCATTGTCAAATTGCGAATTCATGGCCAGCCGACCGCAAGCATAGGTGTCATTGAATTTTGAGCATGTATCTTTCATGACCGCAGCGTTCAGCGCGGTGTTCATGATCCACGGCGTGTACCCGTTATCCGCCATCCAAATTGCCGCATAGGTCTCGCACGCAGGTGCGTAAATCTCGGGCCGCGATGCGTAGCAGGCAGTTTTGGCGATTTCACGTGATTCATCCAAAGGGAGGCTTTGGATGGAGAGTCTGAACCAACAGGCTTGAGCATCGCCCAAACCACATCCAATCGTGAGGTATTCATCAGCCAGCTTGGTGTCTTTTGGTGTGCCGACTTGACGGTCCACGGCCGCATTCGCGCCATGAATACAGGCGTGGGGATCGCCGGCTCGACATGCCATTCCAAAAGTTTCTTCGATGATGGCCGCGTCCAACGGAGCTGCACGCCATTCACGCATGTTTTGGCTTAGAAGCTCAGAACCCCACGATTCACATGCTGGAGCATCGCCTTCTCGGCATTTCGCCTTGGCGTTTTCGACGTCCACACCGGCTCCTTTACCGTCGGGGTCTTCACGGTTAATCGTGGCCGCGGACGCGGGATAAAAGAGTACGTCGCCAGTTTCACAGGCGCCGGGCAGGCCGGCCTTGCAAGCGGCACCGGACGAGATATTCAGGTCGGGGAAGTACGGTTTTAGCGCCAACCAACCCGCGCACGCGTCCTTATCTCCGTTCTGGCAATACGCTCCCATCTTCCGGGCCATCTCTGGCGAGTAAGTCGGCGAGAAATCCTCACCAGTAATATAGACGCGCGCCAGACATGCCGTTCCGCCTTCTTCTTCACAGCGTGTCGTGAGTTCGTCTCGCCAGTCGCGATAGGTCACGAATTCAATCGCCCACGACTGATTGCTGTATGCGATTTGTCGGCAGGCAACGGGCTGGTTGTCGTCGCACATTTTCTGCAGAAGCGCCCGTCCGGCAATCATTTCCTCGACCGAGCCAGGCTCACGGAATTGTCTCATTCCAAACTGTCCACACGCCTCGATATCGACTTTGAAGTCGTTGCAGTTTGATTCAAAGCGCGCCTTGATCATCGAGCTTCGAATGGAATCGATTTCAGAGACGGTGAATGCCAGGGCTCCAAGCGCCGCAAGGATCGCGGCCCCTTTGATCGCGAGAGAGCCACACCCTTTTTTGTTTTTGTCGAGTTTC
This sequence comes from uncultured Bradymonadales bacterium, assembly GCA_964394615.1. Classification (GTDB taxonomy): domain Bacteria; phylum Myxococcota_A; class Bradymonadia; order Bradymonadales; family Bradymonadaceae; genus JBFFMO01. The sequence goes on from CAYMYJ010000004.1 coordinate 119,367, forward strand.
ATAACCGCCCCTCCGCTTCGATATCAATGTCCATGATCAGCAAAAAAACGCTGGTCTGGATCGTGGCCCCCATCACTGGCGTTCTCCAGAGGTGGCGACTAGTGTGGTTGGAATGAGAACTATAAGTGACTTTAAACCCTTTGTTCCGTCAAATGAATACGAAGTTTCAAAGGCATTCTATGAATGTCTGGGGTTCACGATTTCCTGGGATTCCGGCGATGTCTGTGAGGTCGACACCGGTTTTGGGTTTCGGTTTCTACTCTTGCCAAAGAATCATAATAACTATGCGCACAGTTTGATGCTGCACTTCGACGTGGGTTCGGCTCAGGAGTGGTACGATTATTTCTTGAGTGTAGGTCTGACCGAGAAATTCGCAGGGACCAAGGTGGCGGCGCCAAAGCTGATGCCCTGGGGACTTTTGATAACCTATGTCTGGGACCCCGCGGGCGTGTTGTTGCACTTTGCCGAAGACCCAAAAAGCCGCCAATCCGAGGTGAGGAATGAGACCCATCATATTAGCGCTTAGCGTCGTCTCGGCGGCTTGCTCGGCACCGCAGAGTGAACCATCGCCGATGGCCAATCCCGTGGTCCAGAACGACGATCCACAGACCGCCCTACCCGATGTGCAAGCGAGCGAAATCACCGCCAATCCCGCCTGTTCTTGGGCCATTAAGGACGGTCAGGTTTTTGAGGATTCGATTCCCGACGAAGAGCATACGCTGGTGGAAGTCGATGTGGATGCCATGGGACGGATCGACGTCATCGCCAATCTAAAAATGTGTGGCAATCACTCTGACTGCATGTTTGTGGTTCTGCGCGCCTGTGATGACGGGGGCTATGCAGCGATCTGGGGCCCGGAATATGCGCAGAATATCAGTGTGGTCCGTCCGGACCCCATACCCTTAAGAGCCTCCTTTGAGTGGTCACTGAAGCGAAGTTGTAGTAGCCCGTCTGGAAAAGCTCGAGCTTCGGAGTAACGACAGGATTTGGAAGCTTTGAAAGAGCTTCGGAGACCAAATTTTCTACTGACATCACGTGTCAGTAGCTGACATTTATGTGTCAGTAGATTTGTCGTGTTTTTGACTGACATCACGTGTCAGTAGATACTGACACGTGTCAGTGACAAAGGACTGTCAGTAACTGTCAGTAAAGGGTTCAAGATGAACATCACACGCATCCATTCCGAATGGACTACAATTGAGAAGATAGCCCGAAAACAGGGCATCAGCGACCGGACCGCCTACCGCTGGCTGAAGTCTGGGAAAATTGAATCTCGTACTGACATCACTGGCACTGTCTACCGTGTCAGTGACACGCAAATGTCAGTGGCAGAGATGTCAGTAGCAGTTGCGAGACAGACCGCCCTGGAAGCGGTGACAGAGATGTCAGTAGTGTCAGTAACGTCTGCGAGATTGGACGCGTTAGAAGCATCGCTGGGACGCCTCGAAAGGCTCGAAACTGAAAACGCAGAGTTGAAGGCCGCTCACCTCGAAATGAAGGCGGCACACGCTGAGTTACTTCTTCGCCTGGAGTCCATCGAGCACGCCACAGGATGGCATGTTGCAGTGGATGGAATTCTTGAAAAGCGGCGAAAAAAGATGGCCAAACTCCGACGATAGGAGGTTTCGCTCCGAGTCCATTGGTCCTTCCAAGACGCCCATTTTACAGATGATAGGAGTTCTTTTGGCCCCAAAGCGCCAGTATCAAGGCATACGATTGACGGAGGCTCAGCACCAACAAATCAAGTCCTATGAGGGGCTAACCCTCCGGGCAATTGTCGCTGAAGCCTATGCAGATCTCGTTAAGAGCCGCGAAGCCTGGACTCCCTCGGGCCCGTTTGACCGTTTTCCTTGGTTGGGTATGCCGCTTCCAAAGAAGAATCAAAAGCGCATCACAGTAGCAACCCTGCCTGAGCAGGTGGCGCCACTGGAGGCGTGGGCCAAGCGTGATAGTATGAGTGGTGCGGACGCATATTACACCGCTGTAGCGTTCTGGCTGGACCGCCGCCGCGAAAACCCTGTTCTTGGATTTCTAAAGTGCCCCAACCCAGACGACCTTTAGCCGAACACGTACAAGCCGTTGAGGCGGACGAACGCACTCCATCGTGCATTGTTCTCACCATCTATGCGCATGAATTTGAGGCAATGAAAGAGCATACGACGCAGGCCAAAACGTCGTTACGTTCGTTTTTCTCGGCTGCATATGCGGAGATGGTTAAGATACGGAAGGAGTGGGAGAGGGTTCATGAAGGTGAGCGCTATCCTTGGCGCGCATCTCCGCAGTTGAGTAGTGAGAATGATGATGTGATTTTGGTCTACGTATGGCTTCCGGTGCTCGATGATTTGGACCTCCGCGAGTGGGCAGATACGGATAGCGTAACGATTAATGACGCGGCATATTCCGCAGCATTGCTACACTTGGCCAGTGAGCAAAAAAACGTATAGCAATGCGTTTTGCGTTGTGGTACCTATGAGTCGTCGTCTTCCTGAGAGGAGTCGCGATGTCTCAAAAAATTCAGTTCAAAGTCCGTCTGAGCCCAGACGTTAAATCGCAGATTCAAGCTGTTGCTGAGCGCTTAGGTATTTCGATGAGCGCGCTAACGACAAAAGCGCTCGAAGACTATCTCGCTCGCGCCGAATCCAGCGCATTGCATCCAGAAAAATTAGAGGGGGACGTTTGAAGACCACACGAAAAAACATGGTCCAACTCAACGTTCGCGTGGATGAGGCGTTCAAAAACCACTTGGCGGGGTTTGCGCAATCGCAAGGGCGGTCGATGGGCGATATTATTGAACAGTCCGTGTCTGACCACATGAATCCCGAAGACTACAAAAAGATAGCTCTTGGCTACCTTGGTAACATTGACCGCACGAATCGGTCGCAGCTTAAGCGGCTTGAACTCATCGAGGAAACCCTCGGCCAATTCGTCCAGATCTACTTTTTTTACACGCCAGATATTCCTGAAGACGCCGCTATTCGTAGTGTTTCAATGGCGTCGGCTCGGTCACGCTTTAGGGGCTTTTTGAGTCTGGTGTCAAAGAGGATTCAGGGGTCGAAGACTTACCGGAAAGCATTTGAAGATGTGTTGTTTGCCGAAAACGACTTCCATCTCAAAGGAGGTGTCGAACCCAAGAATGAAGGACGTAACGCAGGTTAAGGTGTGGATGGCGACCGAATTGAAAAGGCCCAGTTAGCCGGATTGGCGGAAATAAAGGCCGACTTGACAGGAAGAATGTTGTGGGTTCAGAATCTGTCCGTTCGAAAACCGGTTCTTCCGAACCGGTTTTCTCAGATAAAACCCATCCCAAACAGGGGGATAAAGTGAATCGATTAGGCGTACTTCTATGTTCGGTGGTCTTGGTTACCGCAGCTTGTTCAGACAATTCCACCGAAGCGCAAACAACAGCGCGAACAGCACCAGCACAACTGGAGCCGTCTTTGACGGTTGGCGATGTTCGGTAACTCATTTTCAATAACTTTCTCAATCTTGATGAAGAGGTCTGCTTCGATGGAGAGGGTTATTCATTTGAGATTCTTACGGGCGGGGATGTGTATCCGATATTGACTGGTTCTGGGTTTGACCCCGACCATTCGAGTCCATCGGTGGTGAGTTATTTAGAAACCTTGTCAGAGTTTCCTAAAACTCTGGTGGTTCTAATCAAGTCCGCCGATGGCGCATATATCTACATACCGAACGATGGTTCGTTTGGAGAGGCGCCGCTCATAGGGGCCGATCCTGATCAAACGAATGCTGGCATTCTCATTCCACTCGACTGGGATCCAGCGGCAACTACGACTAGGGTGACGTGCACTTCTTACGTGGGGTCCTATGGCACTGGTTGTCACTGCACCAAGCATACGGTGACCGTTGTATGCCAAGATAACGAGCCTTGTTACTGTGGAGGTGGGGACCAGTGTTCTGGAACCTGCAATAACACAGACGGCTTTGAAGAGAGGTGTAGCGATCCATCGCCGTTCTATGATGAGACACCATTCTCATCACTTGACCCTCATACGTTCATTTAGAGCCGCACCAGGAGTCCCTCATGTGGATGAAAAATAAGTCACCTTTTGCAATAATCCTCTTTTCATTGGCTGTCGGCGCTGGTTGCGCATCCGATCGCAAATCTAGTGATGGTGTGACGGCTATTATTGAACACGATTGGGACGCGTCGTCTGACGCGGCGAGCGTGTCTGACCCTCCAGATGCTGGCTTATCTGTTGGGCAGGAGGACGCAGGTGCAGACACTGACATTGTCATGGTGCCATGCGAGCCATCCTTTGGAACCACATTTGACGTTGGAGTGGGGGTGCCTGTTTTTGTTGGAGCGAAGTTCATTGATGTGCTGCAGGACGGCAGTGAAAAAGTGATGCACCACGGTGTGGTGAGAACGCAGGTCAACGAAGATTTTCAGATGACTTTCAATCCAGAATTCCAAGACGTTGACTTCACATTCGATTCGCTTTTGAAGGTAGATGTTGGGGAGGATGGGGTCGTTCGCTTAACAGGAGAGATCGCCTCGCAAGAAGATGGCGGCGAAATTAAGAATGTCGCCGTATTTGAGTGCGTGAAGTCATTTGGGGATGCTGCAAGTTATCAATTTGATCCAGGTAGCCATCAGGTGCACGTCCAGTTTTACGTTTCAAAGGACCCTCCATAACCTCCCTTGGTGAATACGTAGACATTTTCCAGCCATCGCGACCGAAGCCCCGAAACCGTGCGGATACGTAGACATTCTCTACAGAATGTCTACAAACGGCCTTTTCTTGAGGTCAAAGCCTCGCTAAACTCTTTGGGCACCCTTTCCACGGTCCGAAGATGAGCACCAAGAAGCTTCCCCGTATTCTCGAAGAAGAACAGCACACCGCGCTGCTTCGTCAATTCAATCCTCGCTGGATCTCCGGACTTCGAAATCTGTGCATGGCTCGGCTCATGCTTGATGCGGGTCTTCGTGTCTCAGAGGTCACCAACCTGCAGCCCGGCCACCTCAACATGACGACGTGCAAGCTGTCCGTCATCGAAGGGAAGGGAGGCAAAGATAGAGTGTTGTGGGTGTCGGCCGAGCTTCGCGACCTCGTCGGAAGGTGGCTGGAAGTTCGGACGGAAAGCACCTGGCTCTTCCCAACTCGAACGGGAAGCAAGATGCACCGCCAGTCAATTCACCGCACGATTCAGAGCTACGCGGAGAAGGCGGGCATCCCTCACGCGGACGAAATCGGGCCGCACACCCTTCGGCATACGTTCGCCACTCGCCTCTACCGCGAGACCAAAAACATCCGGCTGGTCCAGAAGGCGTTGGGGCATTCTGACCTCTCCACGACGATGATTTACACCCATATCGTCGACGAAGAGCTTGAATCCGCACTCCGGACACTGGGTGCAAAGTGAGGTTTTGGGCAAAAAAATGCCCACTGTGCAGAGCACGGCGGACACTTTTGAACTCAGCTTTTTGCCATTGGCATTCTATTCCGGTTCAGTAGGGCATGGCCTGTAATAAACGCGCTCACCTCGAAAAGTAACATAGCCAAATTCATCTTCTACCGGCAGCCCTTCGGCCATTTCAACCCAATAGCGATTTTCGCCGCTGACCATCGGAACTGCAAAGTGACCTGCGCTAGTTGCAGGCTCCTGACTCAAAAGCCAGGTACGTGCTTGACGAAACGCGTCCGCATCGTCCCCCTCGAGCACAACGAAATCGTCGCTGCAGCCGCCGCTTACCGAGACCCAGCCCAATTCTTCGACCGACTTATCTAAAGGCCATGCCTGAAAAAGGCGCTCTGGCGAAATTACCTGCTCTTGTGGCCATACGCTGATCCACAGTCGATCCCCCATATATGCTTGAGTGTTGACCATTATTGCAGGATCTTCCCAAAATGGATCTTTCAACACTGCGATAGCCAAGAGTTCGTAGTCTTTAAAATCGTAGAACTTCAACCCAGGTTCAACTTCACCATTCCCGCCAAACACCCCATCATAAAAGCTGCCAATCGCGTAAGTTCGATCTCGGAATGTTAGGAAAGTGTAGCTTGGTGTTTCTGTGCTTATGAAGAACGTTGTTTTTGTATTGTCAAACAGGGAGAACTCAAGAACTCGATACTTCTCAAGAATATGTGCCATCTCTTCGAAAGATAGATGCTTTTGGACCGGCAGCGCTAAAAACGAGTCCGCAATGTAGAAGGCCTGAACCCACATCTCACATGCCTCGTTAATGAACAAAAATGTTGGGGTTCCATTGCGCCAATTAAGCTGAAGCCCAACCGCATGCCCACCTTGATCTTGGAGCTGAAACACAATCTTCGATCGATCCGGTTCAGGGGTTCCACAGATCTCTTCCGCCAAGCTAACGTATTCGGCATGAGAATGTGTCGGAGAGGGCAGGCTCCAAGCGATATCCGACACCGCATCTGACAGGCCCGCATCAATGTCTTTGTCCGCTGGTTTTTCGTCCTGGTCCGAACAACCAAGAACCATAAGGGCTCCAATAAGAACCCTCTTGATTCCGGTCATCAGTAACTACCAGGAGGTGCGCAATGACCCAAGAACATATTATATGAGCTAATCGCGTTAATATCGAACAGCATGTGACGCAAGTCGTAGAGCGACCTACCGTCACCATCATCAACTGTCGTGAATGAGCTAGAAGCCCATGCCTCGTTGACGTTGTTGTTGTTGTATCCATCTGCCATCGCGTCCAATCCCTGCAGAATTTGCGCGTAAGAAACTGTGATTGTGTCGGCCCCCGCATTGACTGAATCATAATAATCCCAAAGAAAACGCGTATTGTTCCGTTGGTAACGGTTTTCGTTGGTGAAAGCACACGTGGGGAGCGTATCAAGCCTGATGCCCCTGTCGGGGAGAATCGTAGTGGGACAATGGTTATTGCCAGCATAAATCAAGCATGCGCGTGCCTCAGGTGCATTGAACCAATACTGTCCAACTACCCCAAGAAAGTCGGCCAATCCCTCTTCAAAACCGGCTGATGACCATTCGGGACTGTCGTAGGTATGGATGTCAGTGCTTCCCGTTGAGGGCCAATCATACCATAGGGTGGGAACGAACTTGGACTGGGAGGCTCGGAAGGACGCCGCGTGGCCCATTTCATGGTAGACGGCTTCGTAACTTAAGTTACCCAAGTCTGTTGGGTTGATTCGGACTCTGTGAATTAAGTCGCCGCTCGTTTTATTTTTTCCGGCATAATCAGTTCTAGCGTCGCCAGCATAGATTGCTAACGTACCAAAGTCAGTAACCAACACGGCGGAATACTTGAACGCATAATACCAAGTACGCCAGGCGGCGCTGTAAGCATTAACCTTTTCGTTGGGTGTTGTTGAAGACCCCCAATTCCAAGTGCCCAAGTTTTGAATCGTCCCTGTCGCGTTTCCTGGCTCTTGAGTCCAATCGTAAGATGCTGTAAAATTTCCATAAACTCTATAGCTCACACCACCACTGGAAAATACTTGGAAGGCGGAGTCTTTGTGCTCTAAGAATGATTCCACCTGGGCGTTCGTCGGGGTGCCACTCCCTGCGTATGTCCAATTTATTTGATAGTTTCCATTAATATCAGTCGCCCCTGAGCCAGCTAAGGCACCATTAACGCGTACTTGGATTTTTACATCACTCAACGGTAACGAGGTGTCATAAGCTGTTTCATTGTAGTTCGAGCCGGTGCAATTGATTCCATCGGTAATATTTGAGCAAAAGTGGCCCAACTTGTTATGAAATTTAAGAACTCCCTTAATAGTCCCTCCACCTGCGGCGAAAGCAGGGTTGGATAAAAAGAGCAGACTCAGAAGAAAACTGGTTGTAACTATACGATAATTCATGACCTACCCCCTACAGTTTTTGTGCTACGGATTCGCTTGAAAACTCTTCATACTCCTGACGATCAACGGCTTGGACGATTCCAGATTCAACACGGAACCTAAGAGAGTCATCACGAACACCCCGTTCACCTCCATCGCTGGTAAACGCTGTCCTGACCGTCGCCAAATAGTAGCCGTCTGAGGGGAGTTCAAACGCCAAGACATCAGTTTTCATCTTCTCCGCATTGGGGGCGAGTGAATACGGCTCACCTATTTGCTCTCCTGTTACGGGATTTCCGAAGGGGTCGACGATAACTGCATCATGTAGAGTGTCGACGAGCGTTTCTTTACGATTCGTCAACACCACTCCAAGTTGAATTCCATCTGGGGACTGTGACACCTGAAGGTTAATGTCCAGGCTCGTTTCAACGTTGTTGTTTCTTGAGCATGAACTATCAGAGTTTTCCTCATGGATATCTGCCGATGACATCTCATTTGATGAATGGCTACCAACATAGCCGTTTGTGAATCCAACCGTACCTACGGTTAGAGCTAAGAGAATCCCTTTTACTTTCATTTGCTCTCCGATAATTTTGCGTCAAGTATTTGAAGCAGTTGTTCACGATCAGTCATTCTAAACTGAGGCACGTCCTGGATGTTGGCCTGAAGCTCTTCGATCTCCTCTGTCATTTGCTGTGGGATTTCGGTTGTCTTGGACAGGCATGACGAACTCATCGTTTCGTTACCTCGGGGGCCAGCCGATACTCCCGATAAAATACATTTCTCCCCAGCTTCACAATCAGCACGTCCAACGCAGGTAACCAATTCTTGTTTGAGACAATGCTGGAGAACGCACTGCTCGCCTTCCATGCAATCATCGTCGTACGCGCATCCAACACATCGACCACCAACGCAGGCCAAGCCTAAGCCACAACCTATCTTGGAATGACAAGCCGCTGTTTCGCGAGTTTCGTCGACGGGCATGCCCTGCCACTCATCGTCTGGTCGACTAGAATACGCCTCTCCCTGCACCGCATTCGAAAGCTGATCGTTAGAGAAGGGGGCCGCCGGTTTTGGACGGCCACTCGTCGTCAGCTTTGAAGTTGACGCAGTCTCTCGTTCGAATGGGCCAGCGGATACCTGACTTGGTGAGTCGACACCGTCAGTCCCTCTAACCCATTCTCCCAGCCAAAGAGTAAGAACGAATACCGCAGCCAAACAGGCTGATGTAAGACAAACTTTTTTGCATTGCTTGAGTGTTAACACACGATTTCCCCCCGAGATGGGAAAGTTATTCTTTGAAAATAATTATGTTTTTGCGTTCAGGCAAGATGTGTTTTGCTTGGCATCGTCGAATTAATTCACAGGCCGACGAAACCTCGCGATAGTGACATTGCCGAGCTAACACTCCGACCTCGGGACAAAAAAATGCCCTCTGTACAGAGCACGGAGGACACTTTTTTCGTCAGGACTTAGCGCATCGATGCGACTATGGAACTCGATGACGTCCTGGGGGGACCCATAATCGGACGTCCTAACGAATTCTTTTTACCACACGTGGCGCCCTCTTGAGTAGCGACTCTTAGGGTTTTCCTTTCACGATTCCAACGACCACTGCCACGCTTTTTTGTGGCCCAGCGGATTTTGAAACGGTGTCCGCTCCGAGGTCCAACACAACTTTCTTGTGGGCCTGCTGGGGTACTTCGATGAGCACAAGCTGCAAGATTTCGGCGTCCGCTTGGTTGCGAACCCAGTCCACAGTGAAGGGGCAGCGGTACTTTTTGGCGTCGGTTTTCATCGGCTGATTGTACGCGAGGACCCTTCAACACGCACGAAAAGTACAGCGTCAAATGCTGTTAAGTCGCCTTGTGAGGCGCCAAAATCGTCGCCGAAGACCGTCCAACTCTGCCCGATTGGAGACCTCCCGCGGGGCGTTTGGTCACTCAAAAGCGTCCTGCATCGGCCTCGGTTGACGCATCAAAACCGCACCACCAAGAGTCTCGGACCGACCTGGCCGCGACCCAATCGCGTGTCCAAGGGCCCATCCAACCGTCTCGTCGAAGGCTGTCCTGCGAAGGCCTCAGAGGTGGGGTCAGTGTGTAAATTTTTGGCAGGCTGGAGCTTCCAAACCTGCCTCGGCCAACGTGTCAAAGTCATCGGACCGAAGGGTCTCGGACGTGTCCAAAAGTCCGTTCAACCATGTCGAAGGAGCGCGAAAGGGGTTCACCCTACCCTCGCCGACGTCTCGAATCCGTCATCGGAGACGCATCAAAACGCGTCCGAGAAGGTCTCTCGAAGGCCTCCGAGGTGGGTCATCGTGTGGATTTTGGCAGGCTGGAGCGTCCAAATCTGCCTTCGTTGGACACTCCGAGTCGTCGCTCCGGACACTCAAAGCAGTCATCGGAAACGCATCAAAACATGTCGGTGAAGGACTCGAAGTCATCAAAAAACGCTCCTTCTACTGGTCAAAAACACCTCTCGAAGAGACGAAAAGCACACTTTCCAGGGGGGCCTGAGGTCAGAGGGTCGGAAAATGGCCCAAAAGGCCATGCTAGCACCTTCATAGTCGCCCACCGGGCGGTTAAGGTCTGGGTAGAACCCACCAATGCTAGCAGACACCCCGTGTTTGCTAGCATTAAAAACCTAAGCGTAGCTTTGGTTTAGTGGGGGGGCGGACCAAGCCTTTTATCTTGCTGTCAGATTTCCGCCCTTTTCAGGTCGAAAACCAGTCCAGAATTCCGCCGTGTTTCGAGTGGAATTGGACTTCGGAGGCTTTCAAAAGTTTGGAGAAGAAGACGGGGAGAGCTTTTCAAAAAACTCTCGAGGCTTTTCCCACGAACCCCGATGGTTTTTTTTTCAAAAAGCTTCCGGGGTTCGTTTTCCAGACGTCCGAGTTTTGAATCGAAAGTTTCCAAAAATTTTTTGTAAACTCATCCAACTTTCGGCAAGAAGTTTTTCTTGCTGTCGATCTCGCCAACTCCGCGACTTGATCACACTGGCCGAAACTTTCTTGGCGTATCTGTTGCGACGTTTGGCAGAAAGATTTCACGCGCTTCCCCTCAAGGCCCACGCCAAACGTCGCAACAGAGCGCAGACAAGTGCGTCAGTCCATCCAAGCACCGCTTTAAGAATAGGACTCGACCGGACAGAACAGGGCTGATATGCATTTATTAATTCAAGAGCGCGATACACCCTGCTTGACCAAGTTTAACGACAGAGACAGGATGCAAATGCTTTCACATCAACCCACTAGGAGGGTGCGCGTCATGGATGACGAATAAGGCAAGGTCACCGAACTTTGTCGATGAAAGAAACCAACGAGCCAAGAAAAGGAAAAAGCCCGAACAGTCGTCGAAACTGAGCGAGCTTTTTGTATCCTTTTAGGAACCTAAAACGTCCTCGAAGTTTACTCCCTAACATTGGCGTGTCAACAACTAACCGCTTCGGCGGCATAGTCGAGTTACGTCTCATGGAAGCCCCGGTAAAATCTGGCGCGGATGAACGCGCTCTGACGAAACATACGTCAGACTTTCAAAAATTTTCTTCAGGTCTCTCTCAAGAATCTGAAAACTTTTCTCCGAACTTTGAAGAGAGTCTTGGAAATTTTCCGGCCGAAGGTTTTGAAAACTTCTGTTCAGAAACTCCCACCGACTTTGAAAATCTCTCGGATGAAAAGTTGGACGCCTGGCTTCAAATCGAAGAAGCCCATTCACAATGCTGCACCCTTCACGAAGTCGACGCGGGTTCGGTTCCAGAGGCCTTGCTCTCTATTGCATCCAAATTCGCCTCAAGCCGCTTCGATCTGACCGCTGCGGTTCTCGATGCGATTTTACTCCACGTCACTTATGCGTTTCGGGCTCACGGTACGATTACGGTCGGACTTCGAGCAGAAAGTCTTGCGAAGTCCCTTGGAAAATCCATCCGCTCCATCCAAGAGGTTCTTCAAGATTTGGATGAGCACGACGACAGGACCAAGTCTTGGCACCGGCTTTTGAGTCGCGGTTGAATCGAAGAAGATCGCCATCTGACCGCCGGGGGTGATGCTGCTTTCCAACACGAGCCAGACCGCTGCCGAGAAGTCGTTCGCTTGGTCGACGATGATGGCGTCCCACGGGCCCAGCTTTTGATTTTGAATGGCGCCCATCAACGCGTCTGGTCCGGGTGCGCCCGTCCCCAAAAGTGCTGCGGCGTGATGGTAGAGCCCATCGAGGTCGAAGGTCTCGACGGTGCCGGGGAGTTGTTTCACGTGGAACTCTTGCACCAGATCGGGGCGTTGGAACTGAATTGTGGTGTCGGCCGCATCCGGTTTTAGAATGGCTTTTGTGGCGAGCTCAAGGTCGGCCATCCGCAGCGGCAAGGTGGCGGCATCTTGGCTTGGCCGCTTGAAAGCCGTCGTGGTTTGCAGTGTGTCTGGACGTTTGAGTGTCGTGGTTTCTGCGCCCGCGTTGCGGACCTGCCTGGCAAGTCTGTCCGTGGTTGTTCGAAGCTGCTGTGCGAGCTCCGCGCTCGAACAAAGCAGGAGAACACGTTTATCCTCGGCCGCCATCCGTTGGGCGCAGTGCAAAGCAAGCAAGGTTTTCCCGGTCCCTGCCCCGCCATCAACCATGATTCGCCGACCCGCGGCGAAGGTGTCGGCAATGGCCGCTTGCTGCTGATTCAGTCGCACCATCTCCATTCGCTCGGCCTGCAAATGACCGCCCAAATTGGGAACCAACTTGATCTCAGGGCTCAGGACCGCTTTTCGAAACGTCTCAAATTGATCGTCATCAAGGCGTGGTGCACTCGTATGGCCGCGATGCCAGAAGGCAAACGCCGCATCAATGTTGGCCTGCGTTTGCAGAAGGATCTCGGCATCCAAAAAGATCGCGGGCTCGACGTCCGGTGGGATTTCGTCAGGGGTCCAGCTTGTGAACGGAAAGGCGAGCGCCCATCCGTAGACCATTGGGAACCGGCCTTCCACCCGGCCAAAAAGACGCGTGCAGGGTTTTCGAAATTTGGTGACCAGGGCCTCGACTTGTTTTTTCGCCTGCTCCGCCGGAGAGCGAGAAAGTCGCTCGCGCTTCTTTCCTTTTCGCCGATACCACGTGCCGTCATGGTCGCGTTCGACGCCCCCGCCTTTGCATTCCAAAAAGAGCATCCCATGTTTTGGGTGCAAAATGATGAAGTCGACTTCGCCTTGTTCAGCGAACTCCGCGGTGATGAATGGCATCGCGCAATAAACAAAATACTCGTCGGAAAGCTGGTTTTTCAGCGCGGAAAATAGCGCACGTTCCGACTTCGTTGCCGAGACGTCCGCCGGGATTTCGCTCGGGAAAACGTGGGCCATCAGCTGAACACGATCGCGGATCTTTGCTCAAGGCTGACTCGGGTGACTTCCCATAACGCCAGGAAAACGGCGTTCTCTCGGAAGAACGCGTGGTCGTCTTCGATGGCGTGGATTCGAGCGGCTTCGGGATCGGGAAGTACGTCGCCCACCAATTTGATTTCCAAGAGTGGAGCGGTTTTGACGAGCTCACGCTTCAGCGCAAAGCTTGAGCCCAGCATCGCCCCGGGAACTCGGTCATCAAAAATGGGCTCTTCGAACTCGACCGGAACATAATAGCCCTCGGCGTCAGAATGGCAGAGCAGATGACTTTGGAAATCCAATGCGACATTTTCGATCAAGCGGTCGTCCTCGTCAGAAATCTCTCCGGCGCAAGGTGGAAGTGCCACGCCTGGATATTCGTTTTGCCACGCATAGGCCCGGCGAAGAAAGTGGATCCATGAGTAAGGAAAGCTGCTCAAATGCGGACGAAAGCGAGCGCTGAATTCTTCAGGTTCTTCCCACGTTGCACATTCGTTGGCTTCGAGGACCGAGATGACTTTTGCCAACGACTCTTTGGCCCAAAGATACCCCTCACCATCATGGATCTTCATATCCGCCAGATATCCGACGTTCAGTGCCAGGCCCATTATGCCTCCATTGGTGTAGTTATAGGCTGAAAACAGTACGCCGACGGCGTATTATAGATCCAGACCGGCTCTCGCGCTCGGACACATGCCAGGTAGCTTGGTGCAGATGCTCTCGGTCAGTTCATGCACACTCTGATCGGTTCGTGTCGGCCAGTCCTTTGCAATCCCGATGAGCGCGGTGCAGGCCAGATCGTTTTGCTTTCCACATGCCATTGCCGCAGCACTCCACGCTTCGACGCGGTTTGGAAAGATGGCCGGCAGGGCTCGGTCATTGTCAAATTGCGAATTCATGGCCAGCCGACCGCAAGCATAGGTGTCATTGAATTTTGAGCATGTATCTTTCATGACCGCAGCGTTCAGCGCGGTGTTCATGATCCACGGCGTGTACCCGTTATCCGCCATCCAAATTGCCGCATAGGTCTCGCACGCAGGTGCGTAAATCTCGGGCCGCGATGCGTAGCAGGCAGTTTTGGCGATTTCACGTGATTCATCCAAAGGGAGGCTTTGGATGGAGAGTCTGAACCAACAGGCTTGAGCATCGCCCAAACCACATCCAATCGTGAGGTATTCATCAGCCAGCTTGGTGTCTTTTGGTGTGCCGACTTGACGGTCCACGGCCGCATTCGCGCCATGAATACAGGCGTGGGGATCGCCGGCTCGACATGCCATTCCAAAAGTTTCTTCGATGATGGCCGCGTCCAACGGAGCTGCACGCCATTCACGCATGTTTTGGCTTAGAAGCTCAGAACCCCACGATTCACATGCTGGAGCATCGCCTTCTCGGCATTTCGCCTTGGCGTTTTCGACGTCCACACCGGCTCCTTTACCGTCGGGGTCTTCACGGTTAATCGTGGCCGCGGACGCGGGATAAAAGAGTACGTCGCCAGTTTCACAGGCGCCGGGCAGGCCGGCCTTGCAAGCGGCACCGGACGAGATATTCAGGTCGGGGAAGTACGGTTTTAGCGCCAACCAACCCGCGCACGCGTCCTTATCTCCGTTCTGGCAATACGCTCCCATCTTCCGGGCCATCTCTGGCGAGTAAGTCGGCGAGAAATCCTCACCAGTAATATAGACGCGCGCCAGACATGCCGTTCCGCCTTCTTCTTCACAGCGTGTCGTGAGTTCGTCTCGCCAGTCGCGATAGGTCACGAATTCAATCGCCCACGACTGATTGCTGTATGCGATTTGTCGGCAGGCAACGGGCTGGTTGTCGTCGCACATTTTCTGCAGAAGCGCCCGTCCGGCAATCATTTCCTCGACCGAGCCAGGCTCACGGAATTGTCTCATTCCAAACTGTCCACACGCCTCGATATCGACTTTGAAGTCGTTGCAGTTTGATTCAAAGCGCGCCTTGATCATCGAGCTTCGAATGGAATCGATTTCAGAGACGGTGAATGCCAGGGCTCCAAGCGCCGCAAGGATCGCGGCCCCTTTGATCGCGAGAGAGCCACACCCTTTTTTGTTTTTGTCGAGTTTCATAACCGCCCCTCCGCTTCGATATCAATGTCCATGATCAGCAAAAAAACGCTGGTCTGGATCGTGGCCCCCATCACTGGCGTTCTCCAGAGGTGGCGACTAGTGTGGTTGGAATGAGAACTATAAGTGACTTTAAACCCTTTGTTCCGTCAAATGAATACGAAGTTTCAAAGGCATTCTATGAATGTCTGGGGTTCACGATTTCCTGGGATTCCGGCGATGTCTGTGAGGTCGACACCGGTTTTGGGTTTCGGTTTCTACTCTTGCCAAAGAATCATAATAACTATGCGCACAGTTTGATGCTGCACTTCGACGTGGGTTCGGCTCAGGAGTGGTACGATTATTTCTTGAGTGTAGGTCTGACCGAGAAATTCGCAGGGACCAAGGTGGCGGCGCCAAAGCTGATGCCCTGGGGACTTTTGATAACCTATGTCTGGGACCCCGCGGGCGTGTTGTTGCACTTTGCCGAAGACCCAAAAAGCCGCCAATCCGAGGTGAGGAATGAGACCCATCATATTAGCGCTTAGCGTCGTCTCGGCGGCTTGCTCGGCACCGCAGAGTGAACCATCGCCGATGGCCAATCCCGTGGTCCAGAACGACGATCCACAGACCGCCCTACCCGATGTGCAAGCGAGCGAAATCACCGCCAATCCCGCCTGTTCTTGGGCCATTAAGGACGGTCAGGTTTTTGAGGATTCGATTCCCGACGAAGAGCATACGCTGGTGGAAGTCGATGTGGATGCCATGGGACGGATCGACGTCATCGCCAATCTAAAAATGTGTGGCAATCACTCTGACTGCATGTTTGTGGTTCTGCGCGCCTGTGATGACGGGGGCTATGCAGCGATCTGGGGCCCGGAATATGCGCAGAATATCAGTGTGGTCCGTCCGGACCCCAAGCGACCGGTTTTGGGATATGCGTCTCGGACCGGTACGGCTGGATGCGATGTACCGCTCTTTACCGCGATCACTTTGGGGTATGGGGCCAAATGGCAGCCTGGGGTCACGTGTACCGATGGGACGGGAACGTGGGATGCGGCGTGCGGCGACAGCTATCCGCTTTGCGAATAGTCCTAGTCGAAGAAAAACGGGTATTCGACTCTCAGGCGTTCGCCTTCACGTGAAGCTTCGAAGGTTCGGCCTTCGATTCGGTTGACGATGCACTCGCGTAATCCGACCACACCCTCAAAACCCACGATCGGGTCCACGTCGGCGTTTTGAATCACGGCGGTTTCGCCGGTGGCACTTAGGTCGTAGGACACCACCAGTCGACCCTTCGCTGCCGGAGTGGTTCTGCGAGCGGTCTCTACGCAAAACTCGACCTCCGGTTTGAGCAACTCAATCGATGCCCGCCGATCCAGTGGCGTGGCCCGTGGGTCGCTGGGCATGGGCTTGTCCAGCAGAGCTTGAATTCGAGCGTTTTCTTCGGGTGACTCAACGGCCATCCAACGTTTATCACCAAGCACTTTCTGGTTTTCAGGGTCGTTCCACGTGGTCTGTTCCGAGGTCGATCCGGTGATCTCAACCGCCACGTGTTCGCGCTCTTTGGGGATGCTCGGTGTTGTTGGGTCGAGTCCTTGAGCCTCGTCATCAGCACCATCGTCGTCCGGGAGACTTTTCAACGGCCGAAAGCCATCGGGTTTTTCCTGGACCTGTGGGCGCTGTGGGCGAGTCATTCCGACCGAGGGGTAGGGCGAGTCGTCTGCGGCTTCACCGAGCCTTTCTTGCCAGGTTGGACGGGCTGTCTCGGGCGTGTAACTCCACCAAATCGTCCCGAAAACCCCTATTGAGGCGACCATGGAAGTAATTAAGACTTTGCGGCGTTGATCCAACGAGGAGGCTCCATGTCGCAGAATAACGTCGTAGACTCAATAGACTGGTTACTCGCCAAAGCAGATGCACTCATGGCTCGTCGCGATCCAGCCGCCGAGACGTATTGGACTCGTTTGTTGGACGAGCCTGCGTTGGATGAGGTTACGCGCACCCACGTGCACACGCAATTGGCGGTCTCGCAATTCCGGCGAGGGGCGATCGAAGAAGCCGAGGCCACCTTTGCGGTCGCATTGGACCTTGGTGCGGAGCCCGCCTTCATTTCCTACGCACGCGGACATTGCGCCCTGGCTAAGGGCTCAAGGTTGGCAGTTCTTCAATTTTTACGGGCATTTGTCGAGATGTCTGAGCCTCAAGATGAGCCGGAATACTTGCGATCCCTCTCCGTAGCACTACGTGAGCTTGGTCTCCATCAGGCGGCGTTAGTGGTCCTCTTGGGGGCATTGGAGCGTGCGCCCAACCAGCCTTCAATCATCGAGGCCTTGGGAGTTCAATACGAAAAAATGGAGCGTTGGGTCGAAGCCATCGCGGCTCGCGATGATTTGATTGAACTTTTGAAATCCAATCTGCCCGTGCAATTCCGAAGTGAACCGGTCTTGGACACGACCTCGATCGCACCATCGAAAGCCAAAGAAGACGTCCGCGCCATCAGCGATCACCTGCGTCGTGCCTTCATGATCGTGATGCCAGACGACGAGTACCTTGAGGATGACCAGGCGATGAGCCTGACCACTCACCCGGCCGGACTTCATACTCTGGTTTCCCATCTGGCCTCCCGCAAAAATCCCGAGCCTTTGCTTGAGGTAGCCGCGCGTCTTTGGGCCTTGGCACGTCATGACGGTTTGGACGAACATCTTTCGCCATACGTGATCGCCGCTACGATTCAGTGGCTTACCGAACGTGCCACGTGGCGCGTCCGCACGAGCGACGAGGCCTTGAAGGCCGCATACGGCGTGGACGTCGACCAAATCCGAGCGTCGGCACGGCTGCTCTTGAGCCGATTCGACACGCCGATTCTACCCACAAAGAAGTTGGTTGGGATGTTGCCGACCATCGAGGGTAGGGAAGTCGAACGCCTGATTCAGGCCGTTCTGCTGAGCATCCCAGTCAAAGATTTGGATGGTGCCCGGACACTTTTGTAGGAGCCCAGGCGAGTTGGCCGTTGAGGTAGGTCCCCAGACATTGGGTGTCCCAGATCTCTTCCGGTGACGCCAAAAACGGGTCTGTATTCAGAACGCAGAAGTCCGCAAAAAAGCCGGCCTCAAGTCGACCGACAACGTTTTCGGCGAACCCCGCAAAAGCTGCATCGGTCGTGTAAAGCGCGATGGCTTCGGTGCGGGTCAGGCATTGTTCCACGTGAAACACTTGCCCTCCGGCATGTTGGCGGGTCACGGCCACCGAAATCCCATGCCATGGATTCGGGTCTTCGATCGGGTAATCACTCCCGCCAGAGACCCGGGTTGAGGACGCCAGATCCCTCCAACGGAAAAGTCGGCGCAGCTGTTCTTGGCTCAGCGCTTCGTCGATCCAGGCCGCGTCGCTGTGTAAATGGATCGGCTGCAGGCTTGCGATCACACTGAGTTCGCTAAAACGTGCAAGGTTGCGATCGTCGAGCATCTGGGCATGTTCAAGTCGTGGTCTGGTGTTCGCTCGGTCCTCGGCTGGAATCTTTTCGAAAGCGTCCAAAACGTTCTGGGCTCCACGGTCTCCGATCGCGTGTACGGCGATTTGCCAGCCCAACGCCGCGTATTTCGGGATGTCCCGATTCATCGTTTCAGGTGTTTCCACGACCAGACCTGGATGGTCGGTATCCTTGTAATTGTCCAAGAGTGCGGCGCCGCGAGACCCCATGGCACCGTCCGCAAAGTACTTAATGCCTCGCGCCGAAATCCAATCGTCGGCCCATGGTCCGCGCTCCAACAATGATCCCAAATGGGTATCGTTGCAGTCGAAGAGCAGATGAAGTCGTAATCCTAACCGGTCAGAATCCCGCAACCGCTCCAGCATCGGCAATCGGTTTACGGGCATCCACGCTTTGTGAGCCCCGGTGATTCCAAAACTGCGAAGTAGCCGTGCACTCTCCAAGTAAGTGGCGAGGTCATCGTGTTCGGTCTCGGGTGGCATGATGGCTTCGATCGGCCTCATCGCGTCATCAACCAAACACCCGTTGAGTCTTCCGGTCGAAATTCCGCCTTCTCGCCAGGCATCCCCGCCGGCTGGAGGCTTCCAGGAGTCCGAAATTACCGCCCTCCTGAGAGCTTCCGAGTTGACCCAACATGCGTGTCCGTCAATTCTACGAAGGCTCACAGGGGTGCCCGGAAATAGCTCATCCAGCACTTCTCGAGACAATTCTCGGCCGTCAGACCATAGATTTTGGTCCCAATCCTTCCCGAGGACCCAACCGCCAACCGGTCGAGCACCGGCGAGTCGCCCATAAACCTCCTGGGTCGATTTTGCCCCGCGCAGGTTCACCGAACCGGCCCGGAGTCCAAGACCCCACAAATGGATATGGGAATCGATCAGCCCCGGCATCACGCATTTGCCTTCTGGTCGTTCGACTCTGTCCACGGAACCCAATAGGGCTTTGGCTCCTGTTGAAACTATTTTGCCGTCTTCGATTAAAAGGCAATTCGTCTTTGTGCCTTTAGGGTCAAGATAGATGCATGGGTGTTCGATTCGTATTCGCATCATTCAATCTCGGGTGTCATCGGGCCCAGTCCACCGTACGTTTCACGATGTTTTGTCGTGATCAGTCTATCCTTGGCGATTTCACCATAGACCTCGGCGCCCTTGGTTGCGGTGCGGGAATACGTTTGTAAATCAACGGTGTAGAGCCCAAAGCGTGGCTCGTAGCCTTCGGCCCATTCGAAGTTATCCATCAGGCTCCAATGGTAATAGCCGCGGACATCGACCCCCTCTTTGATCGCCCGATCCACCTGCTCAAGAGTCCGCACGATATTTTCGGCGCGGCGTTCACCCACTTTTGTGGCGATGCCGGCTTCGGTCACGACCAAGGGCAGGGCGGGGTAGCGAGCTCCCATCGTTTTGAGGACGTTATAGATGCCGGGCTCGTAATATTCGTAGCCCATCGTCGGCACCCATTTTGTGTCGTCTTCGCGATCAAGACACGAGCCAAGATCGAAACGGTCGAAACAGAAAATTAGATTTAATCGCGGAATTAAAGGAGGCGTTGCGGATACACCTGTACGGAAATAATACTGCACACCGAGCCAGTCGACCTTGCCCTTCCAATCCGGATGTTCCTCGTCTGGAGTTCCGTCTAAGTCGTTGTCAAAACTACCGTTTATGATACTGTCGACGTAAAGGTAATGATAAATATATTCAATTCGGTCTCGTGCGGCGAGGTCATCTGGATCCTCGCTGATGGAACCCATTCGGGTCGGAACCAGGTCGATAACTGATAAACTAAATCCGATATCGGCCGCGATTCCGTCACCGTCGGCATCGACAAAATCGTTGGCTTTAATTGCGTCATAAATGGCAATATGGGCACGCAAATAGTTCCGATAAATATCGACGAGGACTTCGAAATCGGTCAACAAATAACTGCGTCCTGGCGGAAACAGACCGATGCCATAGGACGCCAACAAATAGTTGATAGGTTCGTTCAAAGTGCACCACTCATCGACCCGGTCACCAAAGCGCTGGGCTAGTAATGCTGCGTGTTCGGCGAGTTCTTCAATGATGGCATCGGCGCCCAGAGGATGGCCCCAACCGCAGAGATTTTGATCGGTGATAGGCGTGTCAGCGTCGCATTCGTCTTCTCGAAAATCATCGACCCAAATCGGACTCGAAAAGTGATGAACGGTAATCATCGGCCTAATTTTGGCCCGTTTTAATTCATCAAGTAATTCGGAATAATGCGTCAGGGCAGCTTCATTAACTTCGTCTCGTTTGGGCTCGACTCGTGACCAATCGACGTTAAATCGATAGGCGTCTAAATGAGCCTGACTAATCAGGCTCACGTCTTGGATGGCGTTTGTGTATCCGCGTACAGCGTCACCCACAAAAGCCTCGCCGTTTTCCAAGCCCCCGTCGTCTTTGGGGAGGGTCCAGAAATACCAATCGTTTTGCGTCAGTCCGTCTTCGATTTGTGCCGCAGCGGTCGCCGCGCCGAATCTAAACGTCCCTTTTCCCTCTGGTTTTGTCAGTGAACCCAGCGCACCAAATGTGATTGCCTCAGGTGGGATCACGGCGTTGACGTCGGCAGTCGCGTCCACTCCTGCGTCTTTGGCCGTAGAAACGCTCGGCTTCCTTTCGTCGGAACAGGAGATAAGTAGGACGATCAGGAGCAGATATTTCACGGAAACCTCAGAGGTCAGTATGGGCTTCGATCGCGGGTTGCGAAGACCAGCGATACGCCTCGGGTACAGCCGATGGGTGCATTCCCCAGAGGCGATTCGTTAAACATACCGGGGCGCCGCCGCCTTTTCCAAAGAGTTCGTTAAACGAGAGTTTAATGATGTCGAGTTGGAGGATGCGAAAGGCTTCTTCGGCGACCGGCGACAACGTGTCGCTGGCTAGGACGGTGTTTCCGACCTGAAGCGAGTTCGTGTCGTAACCGCGTGATTCTTCGGGGCTGATTCGTACAATGTCGACGGAGGGAGCGAAGCGCTGAAGACGTTCAAGCTCGCCAGGCATCAGGGCTTCTGGGCAAACGAGCATAAGCTCTCGCAGCCGGTCTCCTGGTTCGCCAAGGCGTGCGGGGTAGGCGTTACGAAAAACGTTGAGGAACGTGTTTCCGTGGAACCAAGGGTCCGCATGAAAATGAATTTGGATATGTTGGGGGCTTAGCCGCCAGGCCACCTGTTGGTAGGCCTTTGCCTGCGTCCGTCCCAGCTTTCCGCTGCCGAACGTGTGAATGATGCCCGCCCCGCCCAGAATTCGAATGCAATCGCCCTGAGCTTCCCAGATCGCGCGTGGCCGCTCGGTCACACAATCCAGATGCTGTTCCACAAAAAGCCCGATCCAATGCGCCTCGTCGCGTCGATGCGTCGTGCTCATTCGCGGCAAGATGAAGTGGTGCTTGGGCCCACGCAGGAAGAACTCGCCGGCTTCTGCGGTGTAGGGCAAGCCGGTGAGGTTTAGTTTTGGGTTGGGGGGAATGACCACGACCTCGCCGCCTGCCGCAACGATGGCGTTGGCGAGCCGCGTCCATTCCTGCCGAGCCTCGTCTGGGTCGGGCGCATCGGCGTCTTGAGAATTACGATTGGAGCGGCCTCGAATCGTCCAATCCTTGCGGGGAGGACTCATCAAGAACACAGGTGTTTCGTCTAACATCGCTACTCCACCACGATCTCGGAAAGACCTTCTTCGGGCTCAGGGAACTTCATCTTGAGTGACTCAAGGGTCTCACGAAGGATCGTGGAGATCGCGTAATTTCGATACCACTTTCGGTCGGCTGGAATCACATACCAAGGGGCGCTCTTGGTGGAGGTTTCGCGGATCGCCTCTTCATAGGCGGCTTGGTATTCATCCCAATGCAGGCGCTCCGTGAGGTCACCCTTTTCGAATTTCCAAAGCCGCGTCGGATCAGAAAGCCGCGCTTCGAGGCGTTCTTTTTGTTCGTCTTTGGAGATATGCAGCATGAATTTCAGAATCGTCGTGCCTTCATCGACCAATAAGGACTCGAAGTTACGAATATGTTCATAACGTCCGCGCCATTGTTTTTCGGGCACGAGATCGTGCACGCGAACGACAAGGACGTCCTCGTAGTGGCTGCGGTTGAAGATCTGAATATGGCCTTTCGCGGGGGAGTGCGCATGAACGCGCCACAGGAAGTCATGCGAGAGCTCAGTGGCTGTGGGCCTTTTGAACGACTGAATTCGCACGCCTTGTGGGTTCAGTGGGCCAAATACCTTGCGGATCGCGCCATCTTTGCCGCCCGTATCCGTGGCTTGCAGCACGACCAGAATCTTTTGCTTATGCTCGGCGTACATCAGGAATTGCAGTTCGGTGAGTTTGAGAAGGTTTTCCTCGGTGATTCTTTCAGCCGTTTCGCGGCTGATTTTCTTGCCCTCAACGTCGGTCGAACCACTCGTTGGAACATCGGCGAGTTTGAATTTTTTCCCATCGGCGCGAAGCCATTTCATCGATTTCATTCTACCTCCGTTGCTTGGATGGTTGTTCGAAGCGAAGCGCCACGCAAGTGACAACTTCTGCCAAGAGCCCCCTTTTGCGAAACGCGAAGATCTTGATTACCAGACGCGGGCGGTGCTCGATACCCGGCAGCGGCTTTGGATTGGGTTTTGTCCCAAGAATGGGCGTCAGTTGCTGAAATCACATGATGCGTTGACGCATTCTGTCGGGGTTTCGATCAAAGGGGCGCCCGCCCAAACAGACTCGACAAAGCCGAGGATCTGGCTGCGGGCGGCTATGCCTGCAGGGCTGTCTTTGGCGCCAAAACCATGGATGTCCAGTGCATCGTCGCTGGTCACTTTGTACTGGGTGATCCCAGTTCTTCCTGCCGCCTGTTCTGCGCTTTCAAGGTCTACAATCGGAAGCAGGATTTTGCCGATATGAACCGCGTTGAGCGCGGTCGCCACCATGTTCGTGCCAGCGTTGGGCAGGATCGGGTCGCCGATGCTTTCCTGGATCAGCGCCACATATCCGTCTGGAATTGGGTAGGAGCCCCCGTCGATTGGGTCCCAGAGGATCTGGGCGAGGGCGATGGCGTGGACGACCTCAAAACGTGATGGATAGTGACGTTTGAGGATCAACTCAAAGTATCTGTAGGTTTCAGAATCTGGAATCCAGTGTGTCCAGGCAGCTCCAGGGACATTTAGGACCGCATGATTAATTGTGGGGTTTGCCAGTGTGTAGACAAATCCCAGAGTACCTCCCATGGATCCGCCGGTCCAAATCGGTACGTTCATGTCGGGTCGTCGTCCCGCGGCTGGATTGGCAATTCCATCGATCTCGTCGGCCGAAACCAGGTCGCCGATGACGCCGTCCAGAGCCTCCTGAATTGCGGCACCGTGGGCCAACGCCACCAGCAATTTTGACGTCGATCGCCAGGAGCCCTGGAGCATCACGTTCAGGCCAATCGCCGTCAGTGGCAGGTCGGCCTCTGTCCAGCCCGTCCATTCAAGGCTTACTTTTCCGACGCCAAGCCCGGCCAAGGTCGTGTCAAAAGCGGAGTCATTCAACTGCCCGCCCGTGCCATGGCCATACATCACGGCGTGATAGTCTCCAGTGCCTTTGGGCACCAGAACCCGAAACGGTGAGCTTGTGGTGCCTTGAACGGTGGGGCCGTTCGGGTCCAGGGCTTCGTCGACCAAAAAGTCCGGGAGTCCTTCCAAGCGCCCTTCAACAATCAGGGCAATGTCGCTGCCGGTGGGCGTGAACACCTTGTCGACCACGACGTTTACTGCTCCGTCTTTCACGGCTTGAACCGAGGTCGCCATCATGGCTGGCAAGAATGATTCGATATTGGCCGCCGAACGCGTGGTGAAATCCCAAATGCGCAGGACCTTGGTGGGGTCGATACCCTCATCGGTGAGGAAGGCCCGGGTTGGGGCGTGGTAGGCACGAAGCTCGAATTGTTCACTGGTGGTCGGCTCGACAAGGTCTAGCGCCGCCTTGGTGAGGTCATCGGCCTGGAGGGCGGACGTGCTCTTGAGTGTGTCGTTCACCACGACCACATAATCGGACTCATGGTGGAGCGGTCGCAGCGGATGTGCGACCAGCAGGGATTGGGTCATGCCATCGACGACCCGTGTTTCGACAAGAATTCTGAGAGGCACTTCCTGACCATAATCTGGGCCGGCTTGTGCCAATCTGAGCTGAATGGCGCCACCGTAAGGGCCGCCCAGAGTTCTCGGATCCAGCGTGCCCTCAAAGGTGACAGTGAGGGTGCTCAGGGTAGAAAAACCGTCGGCTGCGTTGAGCGCGTCGACCGTGTCGCCCGGAGCTTGAGTGTCTTGCTGAACCGCAAGGCGAATGCCGGTTGGCGTGGAGTCGGCAACGGCAAACGAGTTGTTGGGCCACGGAGAAACGCATAAAAAAGCGTCCATCGGATCGCATCGAAGATTTCGCGGACTTCGTGCGCCTACTTCTCGGTCTATGGGGTCTGTGGCGGCATCGAGCCCGACATCTACCGACGAGTCGAAGATGTCAGCGTCGGTTCCGACATCTACGAAGCTATCGCCCGTGGAATCGTCACACCCTGCCAAGAAAAAGATGACTGAAATCAAGAAAACGCGCATCGACCAACCCCATTAAAACAACGTGGAGAAGCCAAGATAACTAATCAGAAGTTGTGGGTGTTGCAAGCGATCGGAGCAAGTCTATTCAGAGCGTGCAGTCGTCGTTGCAGAAACCCAGGCCTGGTGTGGGTGCCAAGCCGACGGCGCAGTACTGGGTTTCACGACAGCCGGCAGCGTTGGACAGGTCGCAATAGCGACGGCAGATATTGGCGACACAAGCGTGTGCTGGGGCACAGGTTTTTCCGGAAGAGCCTGCGCAGGCTTCCCCTTCTTGCGCGATGGGCAGCGTCGAATTTATCAAACAAACTCGTTCGAGTGTCGTAGGACTCGCGGGCCTTAGGACGCAGGTCGACGCGGCGTTGCACCCGGTTTGTGCCACTGGATCGCAGACACCGCCGACGGAGCCACCTGGGTTGTCGCAGTAGACTCCGGCTTGAATACAGGCTCCGTCGCGCTCGACAAATCCGGAGCGGCAGACAAAATCACAGCCCGTTGGGGCACAAATCGCGTCGCCATTTTCTGGGGGTTCCGGGCAAGTCTGACAATCCTCGCCGCATGCTTCGAGCGAATCCGCGGAGACACATGCGTTACTGCGCACGCTGGGTTTTGCGCAGAAGTTCTCGCCGCCAAGGCATTCGCAGACCGAGCCGACACAGAAGGCATCAAGACCACAATCGATGTTTTTGGCGCAAGTGACGCATTGACCGCGGTAGTCGCAGACCAAGCCGTTGGCACAGCCTTCCGTCGCGCACGGCCCGGCAGGCGCGCATTCATTGGTGTCGAGGTCGCAATACTGGGTTTCCAGACATCCGCTTCGTTGGCAGCCGGTGAGGCCAAGGTCGTTTTCGACATCGACTGAGGCGTCGTGGCCGGTGTCGTTCCCCACGTCGATGGCCGCATCGGTTGGGTCGATTGTCGCATCATGGGCGACATCAGCGGCATCCATCGATGAATCGGTCCCGGCATCATCGGTGCGGAAGCGAATTTGTCCGACGTCGTCGAACAAGGAACATCCCGAGACCAATACAGCAAAAATGAGAAGGCGGTTCATGGACACCAAGGTATCACAAGACTTTCAGCGGACGAAAAGCCAGACCGAATAAGTGATGTACAGGATCACAAAAAGGATGCCTTCACCACGGGCGATGCGTTTGCCGGACCACATGACGGGCCAAACCAACAACGTGACTCCAAGCATCACCCAAAGGTCGTAGGTGACGGCTTCACCGCTGACGGAGATGGGTTTGATGCACGCCACAATCCCAAGAACGCTTAGAATATTGAAGACGTTCGAACCCACCACGTTGCCGACGGCGATGTCGGATTCACCCCGCAATGCCGCGACAATGCTGGTGGCGAGCTCGGGGAGGCTGGTTCCGATGGCGACGATCGTGATGCCGATCACGAGTTGTGAGATGCCCAGATCGGACGCAATCACGACGGCCGAATCAACCATCAGTTTTGCCCCTCCTGACAGCCCGATGATGCCCACGACTACGCGCGCCATATCTTTGACATTCGAAGGGGCTCCGGAGGAGTCATCACTTTCTAACCCGCCGAGCTCCTCAAGATCTTCAAGCACGGTCAGCGCGGCTCCCTCTTCTTTGCCGGTTCGCATGACTTTGCGCGCCATCACCCCCATATACGCCAGGTAAGCGACCATGCAGCCGACCAGCATCGCGCCGTCGAATCGGCTGATCATGCCGTCGTAGCTCAAACCGACCATCAATATCGAAGCGGCAAGCATCACAGGGTATTCGCGTTGGATCACCTCGTTGGAGACGGTGATCGGGCGAATGATGGCCGAGATACCCAGAATCAATGCCAGATTCGCGATATTAGAGCCCAGAATATTCCCAACGGAGATCGCGTCGCTGTCGGTGTAAACGGCAGCCAGCGAGACCACGAGTTCGGGGGCGCTTGTGCCAAACGCCACCACGGTCAGACCGACGATCAGCGGGGTGATCCCAAGCCGCAATGCCATCGAGCTCGCGCCTTGAACCAGAGTCTCGGCCGCGAAATACAGGATAACGAGGCCAACCAGGAACATCGCGATTTCAAGGAACATCTTTACTCCATCTACCAATAGGCAGTTTCCTACTCGTTCAGACTTAGCGCGTCAAAGGCCTCATGCGAGGTGAGACCGCTTCTTGTACTGTAGGGCCGAGAACGCTATCCTCGCGCGGTAAACGTTTATGGGTTCGATATGATGCACAAGAAAACGTGGTTGGCGCTTCTAACGGCCGGCCTTCTCGCAGCATGCGGAAGCGACGAAAGTCCAAGCAATAATGCCAATAACTTGCCGGATTCTGGTACGAATACCGATGTCGGGCAAGACACAGCCACCCCGGATATGGGCGAGGAAGACGCGGCCGTTGACATGCCTGAGCTTCCTCCACCGGGCGTTGAGCGCCTGCCTGTAGGTTTTTCGGTTCTGCCTCCGATTCCTGCATCTTGTGATGATCCGGATTCCCGACAACGAGTTCCGTTCATCTTCACCAGCAACGACGTCGTCCCCATCGTGGCCGGCGACCTCGTTTTTGGTCGTGAGATGTTGCCGAATTCATCGGTGGACACCGGCTCGATTGCGTTCCGACGTCCACGTGTTTCGGTGCCGGAGACCACGTGTGTGGTCGACGCGGATTGCGATAATGGTTTTCATTGTGCCGCTGGCGGCCTGTTTGGGGCGCCCGCACAATGCACGCTTCAGACCGGCGTCGAGCTGATCCCGAACACCGTCCGCAACGATTTTGATTCTGGATTGGGTGACCGCAAGCAGATTGTCGGCGTCATGATCGAGAACACCGCGATGCTTGAGGGCCGATTGCCTCTGGACTCGGGTGCGCTTTTTGATGAAGGCGTGAAAGACATTCTTATTAATACCGCGCGAGCTTCAGACGCGGCGCGGGTTCACCGTGACGCGATCAAATCGTTCATGGTTGGCCTGGCCAGCGTTGCTTCACCACAAAACACGCAAGTGGGCGTGTGGTGGTTCGCAGGCAAAGTGCCAGCAGAAACTCGTCCGTTGGTTTCACCGACAGAACTCCAAGACCATTTTGTGAATGACCTTTCGATCGGTGAGTCGTTGATCGACACGATGCCCGATCCTGCGCCGAAGCCATCGAATCTGTATCAAGCGATTATGCGTGTGATTTCGACTGATTTTGGACTCACAAAATACGCCGATTACGAAAAATTTCTCTACGTGTTTACCGACGGTCCCAACGAAGTTTACGACGCTGATGCGACCTATTCGAAGGTGGTCGATGAGCTTCAGGCCAAGGGAATTCACCTTGTGATCGTTCATTTGGACGTTCAGGTTGATCCCACCCTGATTCGGGACTTGCCAACGATTTATGGCGGAAACACTGCGTGTCAAGATGATCCTGCCTGTGGCGCACGAACCTGCACCACCGACAAAGATTGCCAAAATTACGAGGTTTGCCGTCAGGCTGAGGTGTACGGCGAGACCGCCTCGACAGCCACGACCTTGACGGCCAATCAGTATTGCATGCCGACTTACGTCGACGGCCGAATCGGACCGATCGACCAATTTGCTGACTTGGCCTGCCGCACGGGTGGAAATTACATCTATGTGACCGACCCCGAGCAAATGCGTGCTCCTTGGCGAATTCTACCATCACAGATTGACGGCCAGTGGTCAGTCGAAGCAGACTTCTCGCTCTTGTCCGACCCTGACGTTCCACCGGGATTCTACCAATTCTCGTCGGTCGTCTTGGGACTGCTTGGTGGGCGGGACCTCTCGGCAACGTTGACCGGCCCGCCTAATAATACATCCATCGAAAATCGCCCGCTTCTGCGTCTCGGACGCGTGCGTAACCAGTAATCTGATCGATTCGAGCACATCCATGAGTGAAGATAATAATCTGGGGCCTGACGGCCCCATTCTTCGTCGCAAGACGACCGAAGAGGCGCCAGCCTCTGCCCCAAAAGCACAGATCAAAGCAGCTCCAAAAGCTCCTGAGATTTCCTTTCGAGGAGCCGCGCCAGTGGCCAAGACGCTTTCGTCGCCTAACCCGGTCCAAGCCCCTCCGGTGAAGACGATGGCTTTCGACACGTCTGGCTCGACCGATGACTTCGCAGCAATGCTCGAAGCTTCGGGCTCCATGCCAGTGCGTATTCGCTATGGGGTTGGAGACAAAGTTACCGGCTTGGTCGTGTCCATTGGAGCGCGTGGCGTCCATCTTGAGCTTCCTGGCCAGGTCACGGGTGTGGCGTCTGGGGACGACCTTCCCGATGCCAAAATCGGCGACTCGGTTGAGCTTTTTGTCGTGGACACCAATAAGGGCATCAGCCTTGGAACGTCACTCTCGATGAGCGGCGGTTCGATTGAATTGCTCGAACAAGCCTTGTCCAGTGGCGCACCTGTTACAGGCCGCGTGACCGGCAAGAATAAAGGCGGCTACGAGATCGACCTGAACGGCGCACGTGCCTTCTGCCCGGTTTCACAGATCGACGCGGGATTTGTTGAAGATCTCGATGTTCATCTCGAGAAGACCTACGAGTTCAAGGTCACCGATATCCGCGAGAACGGCCGAAATATCATCGTCAGCCGCGCTGCGTTGATGGAAGAAGCCAAACAAGCTCGAGCTCAGGAAATCATCAACACGCTTCAGCCTGGCGCGACTTTGCAGGGCACAGTCACCCGGCTTGCTGACTTCGGCGCGTTTGTGGACTTGGGCGGAATCGACGGCCTGGTTCACATCTCGGAACTAGGATTCCGCCGTGTTGAACACCCATCAGAGGTGGTCGCCGTGGGTGATGAGCTCACCGTCAAGATCAAGAGCATGGACCAGACCGATAAGGGCCTGCGCATCAGCCTTTCGGTCAAAGACGCCATGGCTGATCCTTGGGAAAATGGGCTCAACGCGTTCTTCGAGGGCCAGAAGGTCCGCGGAACCGTGGTTCGAGTCGAATCCTTTGGCGCCTTTGTCGAACTTACCCCGGGCCTTGAAGGCCTCGTTCACGTGTCAGAGATGGCCTGGGAACATGTGAAGCGACCTGCAGACTTCGCAAGTGTTGGCGACAAAGTTCAGGTCGAAATTCAGTCGATCGACAAGGAACGACGCCGTATCTCGCTGAGCATGAAGGCTTCGGCCGAAGATCCTTGGGACACGATCGAGGATCGATTCAAGCTCGGCGCTGAAGTCACAGGAACCGTCGAAAACGTCGAAGATTTCGGTGTTTTTGTGGACCTCAGCGGCATCACGGCGCTTATCCCTCGCTCTGAACTCGACCTTCCAAAAGAAGCGACAGCTCACCGTAACTTCAAGCGCGGCGACGAAGTCACCGCTCGTGTGCTTTCGATCGACAAACAACGACGTCGAATCGCGCTCACGAAACGTTCCGCCGAAGCCATTGCTGACCAGCAAGCTGAAGCCAACGCACCGCGTGAATACGAAGAATCCTCGACGGGATTTGGAACGCTTGGGGACTTGCTCAAAGCGCGTCAGAACAAGAAATAGTCCGGGACGCTTATCGTGGCAGACCCGGCATTCTCTCTACCTCTGGCATTAGCCATCGCCGCTCTTGGCGGTGGCGCCACGCTCTGGGCCATCTATCGGTCGATCATCGACCACCGGCATGCCCGGACCTTCCGCCAGAAATCCATCGACGCAGCGACGCCTGAAATGAAGGTCCAGCTCGAGGCACTCTTTGCCGCCGAGCTAGATCTAATGCGGTGTTGCGCGAGCTTGAGGGGGCAAGACTGGGTGGTTGGGCGACGCCTGATTGCCGCTGCCGAAACTGGCGTTCATGAAGGGCTTGGCCAACCCGACAAGTGCCGAACGGTGTTGGAAGCCGCGCTGCAAGATTGCCAGGCTGGAAACCTTGAAGAAGCCTGGGCGAAGCTTGTGCAGTGAGCAGTGGGCTATGGCGCACCAACCTCCCATCGACCAGATCAAACAAAAAAGCCCCGCGTTTCCGCGAGGCTTCAAATCTACGAGCGCTGAGCGCCTCGCCGTGACGTTTTAACGTCGCCGACGACGGATGAGTCCAACAAGACCGATAAGTCCAAGGGCGAGCCAGCCTTGCTGTCCACCGACGGTATTGCAGCCGTCTTCGTCGCCAATTCCGCCGCCGTCTTCGGTTTTCACGATGCTGTCGCTGAGCGTCAAAGTGATATCGATTGCCGTGGGTGGAATCGTCACCTTGGTTTCGTCAGCGCCGCCGTATTGAGTCCAGACTTCGCCTGTATCCAAGCGTTCGTTGTCGTTGGTGTCGATGAACGCAATCACGTTGTAGACGCCTTCTTTGATTTCCGTGATGGCGAACGCGCCGGGATCGGTAAGGATCACCGAGCGTTTTTCGAATTCTTGGTCTTCGGCTGTGAACGCTTGCACGTAGATTTTTCCGGAAGTCGTTCCGGTGTAAATCACTTCGCCGGCCAGAGTATAGGAGTTTTCGTCGAAGTCCAACAAGGTCACAGTCTGTGTCGATGGTGGGTTCAACGTGTAGGCGCCGTCTTTGATCGTGACGATCAGGTCTTCTTCGCCTTCGACTTCACCGTCGATGATGGGCTGGATCGAAATCTGAGCTGAGAGCGAGCCCGCGGGGATATCCACGTAAGCTGGAAGCTGCTCGTAATCAGTGCCGTTGACCGCATCACCCGAGTACTCGAGCTCGACACGAAGGGCAGCGTCAAGGTTTCCGCGACGACGAACTTCCATGATGATGGGGTCCGAGGCTGTTTCAGCCCATGTTTCGTAGTCCTCGTTCATCAACAAAGACACGGTTGTTCCGCCCGCTGGTGCCGTCGGGGCATATGCAGCATCAGGGATGATTTCTTCGGGTTGAGTTGCACTGACCCATGAGAACGAAATCTCGCCGCCTCCGCCACTATTAAAGTATTCGATCCAGACTGGATAAGCCTGTCCCGCTTGAAGGGTGATGTTTCCGGTATGAGTTTCAGGCCCGTGGTTGTTGGCGTCGTCGATGATCAACTGGTCGTTGATCCAGACGCGTACGCCGTCATCGTTAACGGTCGTGAAGGTGTATTGCTCGCTGTAGATCGGTGTAACCGTTCCCGTCCAAATGATCGAACACGTCGAGTTGGTGTTTGGAGCCGGGTTCTCACCACTGGTGATGTTCAGGTTGATCGTGGGGTCGACGCGAGTGTGTGCGAGGTCGGCAAAGTCGACGCCGTTATAGTATCGCCCGGTCAGACCAGAAGTTGGCTGCGTGATCGTGTATGCCCCGCTGACGATATCGCTCGCGGTCAATCCACCTTTGAGGCCAATCGCCTTGATCGTCGTATTGGACGTCAATTGAATCGCCGATGCGTAGAGCGTCGACGTCATGTCAGGGTCAGAGCCGTCTGTCGTGAAGTGAATCTCGGCATCAGCGGTGGCCGACGAAAGAGTCACGTTCACCGAATTCGGATACGCGCCAGGGGCCGGCCCAAAGGTAGGGTTCGCAACCTTCGTGACTGCTCCAGGATAACCCGCGAACACGCCCCCCTGTGCCACAAGCACAGCCTGATAGGTCAGGTTCAACGGGTAATAGAGCGCAAAATCGGGGCTGCCGTCCCACATGGTGTCGGTGGCATCCACGGCGTAACCGTTGGCATCCCGGGCGACCAATTCAACGTTGTCGAGAGGCATCGTAAGGTCGAGCATCCCGATCGAATCGAGAGCGCTCACAGCCTGAGTGGTCATGAACGTGCCCGCGGCATCAAATTGAAGCGCGCTGTAATCGCTGCATGCCTTGTTCGCGCCTTGCACCAGACAGATTTGGTACGACGTGATTTTTGTGCCCGGGACCGCCGTGACCTGAACACGATGATGCAGTGTGCCACCGGCGTAATCGGTCGGGGCAGTCAGGTCAGTTGGGAAGGCGCCAGGCAATGCCTGAGTGATGTATGCACCTGTTGCTGCGGTGTGGGCAACTGTGCGGTCTACTACTGTTATCTGTTGTGCAAACGCGCTCACCGGCAGGATAAATCCGACCAAGAGGGCGAGTGACTGACAAACGATTCGCGTCATTTAGTCCTCGAAATACGTATTTTTGATGTTCTTCGGGGAAACTCTAGCCGTGTTTCGGCATCGCTTCAACTTACTAGGTCAGTCGTCACCCAATCGTCGCGGTGACTCGGTATCCTGCCCAGCCCTGATAACGCCGGCTGCCGAAGGAGTACTTCGAACACGTCTTGCGTACCCAAACACACCAAGCCACACTGGCGCCCATGAATACGACGTACAAAATTTGTAAACGGGCCATCGACCTTGCGGGCGCCAGCGTCGGGTTGGTGGTGACGGCACCATTGACCGTGCCAGCGGCCGTTGCATTGGCTGCCACGATGGGTCGGCCGGTGCTTTTTGTGCAGGAACGCCCGGGCCTGAATGGGAAGCCCTTTTACCTCAAAAAATTTCGAACGATGCGGGCACCACGACCCGGTGAAGACATGCTCAAGAGCGATAGCGATCGTCTGACGGCCGTGGGGAAATTCCTTCGACAGACGAGCATCGATGAGCTTCCAACCTTGCTAAATGTGCTCGCCGGGGACATGAGCCTTGTTGGGCCTCGCCCACTGTTGATGCGCTATTTGGACCGCTACACACCGGAACAGTCCCGGCGACACGAAGCGAAGCCAGGTGTGACGGGATGGGCGCAGGTCAACGGCCGAAACTCGCTGAGTTGGGACAAAAAATTTGCCCTCGATGTCTGGTACGTCGATCACGCCAGCCTGGCACTGGATATCAAGATTCTGTTCATGACGGTGGGCAAAGTGTTGGTCCGTGACGGCATCAGCGAACAAGGACAGGCGACGATGACTGAGTTTATGGGCGCCGAACAAGGAACTCCATGAGTGATATTCTGGTATTTGGGTCGAACGGCCAGCTGGGCTTTGAAATCTGTGCCCAGGCCGCTGCAGACGGTGTGGATCGGTTGACCTGCGACACGACCGATCATGACGCCCTGCGCACGATTCTTTATGCCCGGCGCCCTAAAATTGTCTTCAATTGCACGGCGTATAACGGGGTCGATAAAGCTGAAGAAGAAATCGACGCTGCGATTCGGATCAACGGCATCGCGCCCGGTGTGATGGCTCGATACTGTCGCGAAATCGGCGCCCGTTTTGTCCATTTTTCGACCGACTACGTCTTTGGCGACGGCCATAAATCACCGATCGACGAGTCCTACTCGCCGGAACCCTTGTCTGCCTACGCCCGCAGCAAGCGGATGGGCGAAGAAGCCGTGATGCATAATCACCCCGATGCCGTCGTGGTGCGCACGACGGGTCTTTACAGCGACCGACGCCATAATTTTGTGCACACCATGCTCAAATACGGGCGTGAGCGCGGCGAGCTGACGGTCGTGGCCGACCAACACATTTCGCCGACCTGGGTTAAGCCGTTGGCAAAAACCGCGCTCAAATTGGCCCGCCACGATTTTGGCGGCATTGTTCACGCCGTCAGCCATGGTGGCGTGACCTGGCATGCATTTGCCCAACGTATTTTTGAGCTCTCGAATGTGGAAGTGAAGCTTCACGCGACCACTCAGGCCGAGTGGGGCGCCGCGGCACGCCGTCCCTTCTATTCGGTGCTGGATAACGCCGTGCTTCGCGGGCTGGGCATCGATGATTTTGAGCCCTGGGATTTCATGCTCGAGAACTTCTTACGCGTGAACGTCGAAGAGTCGGTGCTTTAGCGACCATCGTTTTTCGAGCTTTCAGGATTTGATGGCTTCAAGGCGCAGTTTGTTCTCGGGGACGCATTTTTGCGGGCACAAAAATATCATCGTCGAACATCGCAGAAACCTCCGCCTTCATTGGCCTGTGGTGGCGATTTTCCGCAAATGATTTCCGAGACGCAAAAGTGCTTCGACGAACTGTTTTCTTAGTCGTTCAGGATTCTCCTAGAGCGGAAAACGCAGACCGAGCGTCATCTCCGCCCCCGCATAAATCCCGTCCGTCAGCTTATCGCCGTCTTTGGTTTCAAGCCCGATGAACGGCCCACCTATAACGGCCGCGTCCAGATACACCCAAACCGGCTTCCAGTTGATCTGGATGCCGGCGCCGCCCTTCGCAGCCACGCCCACAGCTCGGTAGAGGCGGCCTTCGTCGACCTCGGGATACGGAACGTCGCATTCATGGCTCCACGCACAGGGCGAGCCGTAGGCGAGCATTGGGGTCATCTGAGCCTGCAAATAGATGCCCGAATCATTCGCCCCAAACGGGAAAAACCGTGCGCTCAAAGGTACGCTCACGCTTGGACCAACGGTGGACGTGATTCCCAACCCAAATCCAAGGCGCAGCTTTTCGCTGACGTCGACGTCGACCAGGAATGCCAAGCCGATCGAGGCCAACATGTTGCTCGTGCCCGGGAAGCGATTCTTAAACAGCACACCCAAATCCGAGCCACCACCGATCGTCCAAACCTTCTCCGCTGGTGGGTTTTCGTCCGCAAACGCTGGCATCGAGAATAAAACCAGAAAGATCAAAATCGCGTTGCGCACCGCTGTCTCCGAGCCAAAAAAAACAAAATTAGGTGGTCGGCTAAATATTCATCCATTTTGGTGACCACAACCCTACAAATAGCAATCGTTGTGCCAGCCTTCTCCATGTCTGCAAAGAATGGCGGTGCGGCGGCGCTATTGCTAGCATTGCGACGATGTTGCTGGATGGCGAGCTAGGGTGTGGAGCATAAGGTGGGGTAGGCGCACACCAGATTTTGTTGGTGAGCTTAGAGTGGGATTTTCACGCCGAGCGCCACCTCTATACCGGTATATGTACCATCAGACATCTGATAGCCATTGCTGGCTTCGATCCCCTTAAAAGGACCGGCGACGTACCCGAGGTCAAAAAAGATCCACGCGGGTTTAAAATTGATCTGCGCGCCAAGCCCCCCTTTCACGGCAAGACCATAAATCTGATAGCTGGCTGGATCGTCGGGAAGGTCCTGACAATGCTCGGCAATGACACACAGTGTTCCTTGCGCATACATGGGCGTCATTTGCGCCAAGAGGTAGAAACCTGAGTCGCGCCAACCCGAAGGATGAATTCGCGCACTCAAGGGAACGCTTAGGCTCAACGAATCCCGTTGGATGCCGACCGCGGTGGGCATCCCCAAACCAAAGCCAAGTCGGATATTCTCGGTGACATCGACTTCAGCTTGAAAAGCTGCACCAAGTGCTAGGATCGCGTCTCGATCTCGTCCGAGCGCAAGCGCGTTTACGCTTCCTCCAAGTGTCCAAACTTTTGCATCTGCGGGGGGCGTGTCGCTCGCGAAAGCGGGCATCGACAATAACATCAAAAATATCAAAACTGAGTGGCGCATCTGATGTCTCCAAAGAACCGTGTGGGTGCACTGTGTAATCATACGATTACACGCTCCCAGTCCATAAGCAAGCTCTATGCCAGAGCTGTCTCGGTCTTTGGAGAATTGCGTTTCGTCGCGTCCCTGCTAGAACTTCTGTGATATCGGTGGGTTGCCGAATAGGGCATGGATTGCCTGGTGGCGTAGACCTGCACCAAGATTGGATAAGAGAGACTCAATGACGAACCGCCTCCTTTTGATTTTCCTCTTCTTTTTCGTCTCCCCAACCGCATTCGCGCAAGAAACGAATAATAATCCAGTCGAGGATGCCGCTGCCGTGGCAGGCGCGGTTGCCAACGCGGTCTCGATCGCCAACGACGCGTTCCAGATCGCCACCAAAACCGCGCAGGCATTGGTTCCTCCCCCCGCGCCGGTCCTAGATCCAGGCCAGAAGCTCAACAAGATTTTTTCGCATATCCCCGCGTTGAAACAGGTCAAAGCTACGTTCACCGAGGGCGTTGTCACGCTCGACGGTGAGACCCTCGACGACAATGCAGCCACAGAGGCTGTCGCGCTCGCCAAGAAGATGGATGGCGTCATTTATGTCGCCAACGAGGTCACCCAAAACGTCGCGATTTCCGAGCGTGTGGAACCAGTTTACGAAAAGACGACCCAACTCTTGGCGCGCATCAAAGGAGCACTTCCGCTTTATGGTCTGGCTTTCCTGATTTTGATTATTGCGTGGTGGCTCGGGAATCTGGTTCGCCGTCGTTTGCCGCTTCGGCGTATGAACGATGCGCCGCTCACCCAAGAGTTTGTTCGCGAAGCGCTGCGTTGGTTGATCGTCTTGTTGGGCATTTTTACGGCCCTCGAAACAGCCGGTGTGACCTCGTTGGTGACCGCGCTTATGGGCGGGGCTGGTATTCTGGGCGTAGGCCTTGGTTTTGCGTTTCAGGACATTATTGAAAACTACCTTGCGGGCATTTTGTTGGGCATGCGGCAGCCTTTTCGGAAAAACGACCTCGTTCGAATCGGGGAGTTCGAAGGCAAAGTGATTCGATTGAGCAATCGCGAAACCGTGTTGATGACCCTGTCCGGCAATCACCTGACCATCCCCAATGCCACGGTCTTCAAGGGGGTTCTCTATAACTTCACCAAGAATCCGCTCCGCCGTTTTGAGTTTCTGATGGGCGTGGCCACAAATCAGAGCATGGCGAAAGTCATGGAAATTGGCGTTCAGGCACTTACCGGCACACCCGGGGTTGTCGCCGCACCCAAACCAACCGCGCTGATCCACCAGGTGGGCTCATACACATTGGACGTGAACTTTACCGGATGGTTTGACCAAACCACGCACGACTTTTTTGCGGTTCGAAGCGAAGCGATCCGCCGAGTTAATCGAGCGTTGATGCAGGCTGGTGTGGACCTTCCAGAGCCAATGGTGCGAACCACCAAACCTCCCGAAATCTCCGCGCTTTACGAGGGTGAGCCCGAGGAAGCCGCCGTTGACGTCACGGCCGACACTGACCTCGATAAACAAATCGAAGCCGATCGCGAAGCCACTGACGACAAAGATTTACTCGGCAAGTGAGGGTTTGCTGTCGAGCGTACGATGCAAAATCGCAGGGGGCTGAATTCCATCGTCGCGAAACGCCTGTATGACCCGAAGGTTCACGTCGGTCTCAAACGCCTTTTCGTGGCGTGTGTCCAGCACATAGGCTTTCACCCGGAATCGCACGACAATCAGGTTCTCCTTCATGATCTGATTGACTCGAACGACGATCCGTTTGGGCAAATGCACGTAACGGCTTGAGAGCGCCGCCTCGCTGACGATCTCTTGGGCCCGCACGACGTCCTGATCCATCCCCACAAAAAAATCCATCACAATTTGCATGTCCAACGCGCCGTAATTTCCACTGGAAACGATGTCGGTCAGGAACATGTTGTTTGGAATCGTAATCGTGTTGTCGTCCAGTGTTTGCATACGAACGGACCGCAAACCGATGGAAGTGATATCGCCGTATTGACCCCCAAAAGAGATGCGGTCACCCACCTGAAAGGGGCGGTCAATCATCACCGTGATTCCGGCAATAAACGACGCCACAAGGTCGCGAATCGCAAACCCCACGGCCAGCGCAAACGTACCTCCGATAAGTGTGATGACCGTATCATCCAGCCGAAGACTCATCGCGATCACTGAAATCGTTGTCGCGATGTAGAGGATGAACTGAAGAATCGTGGCGATTTCCTGGAAAAGCATGCGTTTGTTCGCAAACTTCTTTCCAAGCCGCTCAACCGTCGATCTGATAAATCGGAGCACAATTAGGGTGCCCACGATCAACAACATCGACGGGAAAACACCGCTCCATCGGATGATGTTCCCTAATTGCCCGATCACTTCACCGCTTGGATCCTGCGCGAACGCGATCGACGGGAGGGTGATAAGGACGATGGTCGCCAGGACTTTCATCGTTGTGCCACTTGCGCCCGCGCGTTTCGAAGCCACGGACGACGAAGATCTACTTGGTAAGCGAGGGTTTGAGGTCGAGCGTGCGATGCAGAATGGCAGGGGGTTGAATGCCAGCGTCTCGAAACGCCTGCATGACTCGCAGGTTCACGTCAGTCTCAAACGCTTTTTCGTATCGTGTATCCAGCACATAGGTTTTAAGCCGGAACCGCACGGCAATGAGGTTCTCTTGCATGATCTGATTCACCAGAACCACGACAGGCTTAGGCAAATGCACGTAGCGGCTCGAGAGTGCCGCCTCGCTCACAATCTCCCTTGCGCGGGGGATGTCTTGATCCATGCCCACGTAAAAATCCATGACGACCTGCATGTCGAGCGCGCCGTAGTTGCCGCTGGAAAC
This sequence comes from uncultured Bradymonadales bacterium, assembly GCA_964394615.1. GTDB lineage: Bacteria > Myxococcota_A > Bradymonadia > Bradymonadales > Bradymonadaceae > JBFFMO01. The sequence continues at coordinate 158,798 of CAYMYJ010000004.1, forward strand.
GATGTCGGTCAGGAATTTGTTGTTGGGAATTGTGATCGTGTTGTCGTCCAGTGTTTGCATGCGCACTGACCGAAGGCCGATGGCCGTGATGTCCCCGTATTGCCCGCCAAAGGACACTCGGTCTCCGACCTGAAAAGGACGGTCGATCATGACCATAATGCCAGCAATGAAAGACGCGACGAGGTCGCGGATCGCAAAACCAACCGCCAGCGCAAACGTACCACCAATCAGCGTGATGACCTTGTCATCAAGCTGAACGCTCAATGCGATCACCGAAATAGTCACCGCAATATAGATGATGAATTGCAGGAACGTCGCGATCTTCTGGAAGAGCATGCGTTGGTTCGCAAACTGATTTCCCAGCCGATCGACGGTCGAAGCGATGAATCGCAGCACAAAATAGGTGCCAACAATCAACAAAATGGACGGGAAAACACCGGTCCACCGGATGATCTTCCCAAGCTGCCCTACAACTTCCCCCCCTGGATCTTGGGCGTAGGCCATCGACGGAGAGGCTGCGATGAGGGCGACGAGCCAAAGGATGCGACTCATTACGCACCTCCTAACGAGAGCAAGTGTTGTCGAGTCAAAAGGTCAGCCACTGCCCTGTACCAACCGAGCCTGATTCCCATCGTATCGCCATCCATTTCGATATAATCACGGTGCGTTCCCAATCGGATCGCGTCCAAAACCTCAGTGGGTTTCAGCCCTGTGCAACTGACCACATCGTCAAAATCACATTGTTCCAACTGAACAAGTGTCCTCAGTACAAAGTGATGCGTCGGCGGGATGTCGCTAAGTGCAGTGGCCGCAGGCGGGCGGTAAAGTCGTACGCTGATCTCGTCGCTTCCGTCACGGGTCCACAAGGATTCTCGCCAATACTGCATCGCCAGAGCTGGATTTCCTCTGGAGTAGTCCCAGAGAATTCGAAAATAATCCGTTCGAGTTTGCTCGATCGTACGGGTATTGGAGCCGCTTTGGCTTGGAACCACGACATGGGCGAAGTTAGGGTTGATGCCCACGGCGCTGCATCTTGCCTGAACAAACGCTGCGATTTGTTCCTCCTCCCAGCGCTCAAGCAACACGACATGGTCGAATAAGGCCTGGCCTGCTCGCGCGCGTCGAAGGTATTGCCATGCGGGAGCTTCGATCGACAGGCTCCACCCAATCTGCTGACTGGCGCCGCGAATCAATTCCAGCAGGGCATCAAAGTTTTTGAGGCCGCCAATTACGGGGCGAATCAGACGGTGTGCGTCATCGAGTGAAATCGCCAAGAATGGACTCTTCGCCAGTGCTGCGTGCAACTCCTGATGTGATGCTTCTTCGGGAAGGTCTACGGCGTCTTTCAACTTGTTCAACAGCGACGGAAATCCACCAAAATCACATACGATGTACAGATGTGTTCCGTCGGCCATGTCTTGGGTCGCCCGTTCCAGGAACGTCGTTTTGCCCAGTCCTCGCTCGCCCACAACTGCGACGACAGTGCCTGTGGCTGCGCTCAGCCATGCTGCGGCTTCAGCGACTGTCTTGCTCATGTATTCGGGGATCACGACATCTTCTTCCAGATAGGGTTCAAACTTGTCGTAGATATCAGCTGAAACCTTGCGATCGAGCACATGAGAGGTCGTTTTTGAAGCCTGTTTTTCGACTTCGCGCCTGAACAGATACGCAAGGAATCTTCGGGTGATGGTGAGGTCCGAGACCTGCACGTACACCCATCGAAATAGACCCTCGGAGAGCAAATAGATTCCGCCAGCGGCTGCCGAAAAATACCCGGCGATGCCGATCTTATGTGAGTCGACCCAGGTGATGAATGGATTCGGGTTTTCGATGCGGGCGGCGCGTTCAAAAACGATGGGTCTCCACCAAATCACCAACAAGATGCCAATGGGTATCGCGAATAACCAGCTTGTGCTTCGAACCCATCCGTAAATCGCACCCTGACCCACGCTCGCCTCTGCAACCGAGAGCGTCAAACCGACAGCGACAATCGTCACTCCCACAAGGCGCAACGATTTCACGCGGAGCGCGTCGGTCGAGGTCCCCTCAATCTGGTCGCCCTGATGCTCGGCAATCGCGTCCACAAGTTGGATCACAAACGACCCAAGCAACGCCCAAAGAAGCACGATTTTTGCGAATTCGATTTCAGGCCAGGTGTCGAATTCGTTGCCACCGCTGAGTGCCCACAAAAAGACCAGCCACTCCAGTGGAACGCGAATTCGTTTCAAGTACCAAAGCGCGGTGATAATCCGTCGAGTCCAGTCGTCCTGCGGTCGTTTCGCTCGCCAGAAATGAAGCAATTTTGCGATCTCTTTGTCTGCCCGACGTCGCCACCACACAAAGAGACTCGTCAGAAAGAGGAACTTGATCAGCAGCCAAACGAGCACGATAGGTGAGGCGATAAACACGTCTTCCTGCGTGGTCAGAAGCCGCGGTAGCGCAAGGATATGATATCGCGTGGCCAAGGAAATCTGCTCGAATTCTCGGACCACCTGCGCCACTCCTGGGGCCCCAAATCCAGTGAGCTGGTCACGCTTGGCCGACGTCACACTCTTAAGCAGCAGAAGTCTCGAATCGTTGACCGTGACCATCGCGTCCCGCAGCGCGGTCGCTCGTGCCCATCGGAGCGTGATTTCTCGAGTCTTGAGCGCTTCTTCGGACGCCGACGTTTCCTTATGTACGCGCTCCAGGTCTGCGAGCTCCGACACGTTGATTTGTTCAGGAACGTCGGGCAAGGCCCCTGTCTTCGCGACCCGGCTGTCGCCAGTCTGGATCTCGTTTAGGACTTCACCCAATTGCGACCGAACGTCTCGAAGCTGTTTGATGATGTCATCGTAGAGCTTGTTGGCATCGGCTTCTTTGTTGCCATCGAGGACCGAACGCTGCTGCAGCTCCCGCACCTGTCGCGCCGCCAAAAGCGCGTTTTCGGTTGAGGTTTCAATCGTCTTTTCTTCGTCGATGAATTTGGTTTCAAGTTCGGCGTGACTTGCCTTGACGCCCAGAAGCCGCGCCTTTTCGCCGGCAATCAAACGAAGTGATTCCGTGCGCGCAGTTCGAGCCGATTCGATGGCTTCCTGGCGTTCTCGCTCCGCGCGAGCGGCTTCGGACTCCGCCTTTCTTTGTCGCTCAAGTGCGGCCTGATCGGGCTCGATCTTTTTGACCTCTTCGACGACGACTGGAGCTTCGACCACTTCGGGTGGGGGCGGCGGATCTAAAAGCAGGGCGCGGGCGGCGGTGTCGGCCTCCCAAAAACGCTTACGCAGGCCATCGATCTCTTGCCGTAAACTCTCAAGCTCATTTTGATCTTCTACTTTCTCGCCCAGAAAGGCCTTTCTGCGGTCAGCACTTAAAACCACGTCATTTTCAGACAGCGCATTGATCGTCAGCGCGTCTCGTGACGAACCCGGCCCTTTCCCTTGGAACATTGCGGTCAAATCATCGCGGATTATCTGAAGTCGTTCCAATTCATCCGAGGTCGCCTGGGCTTTCTCTAGAGCGGTCGCCCGTTGACTTTGATGCGCCGAAAGCAGCTGATTTCTCTTCGTGTCCGAAAGGCGAAGGAAGCTCAGGCGCGCTTCGAACAACTGACGTTCGACACGGCTGGCTTCGGACTCGTCGCGGGGTTTGGCCACGCGTTGGCGAGGATTATCGACGTATTGCAGCAGGGCTTCAAATCCGTACGGACCTTTGTCGTCTGGACTCACCTCAAAAAGACTTTTGGCCTCGACGCTCGGATCCAAGCGTTTTGCCAGTAAGTCGCGAATTCGTCCGGTGGTTAACACCATCTGGGCGCGGGAGGACTCCTCGGCAAGCCGGACGACCTCGGCGGCATCGGTTTCGGGCGCACTGGTTTCCGTCGAAATGCCAGCGTCGACAGAGTCCGCAGGCTGGGCCCACAGGCTGGTCTGAACGAGGGCCACGAAAATCAGGGCCAGAAAGTATCTAAGACGTTGGTTCAAGGCGTATCCATCGTTTCCGAGTTGGCGCGACTATAACCCAAGCCTTTCATCTCCGCACATTTCCAAACGAAAATCCCGCAGGTGGTAGATGGACTTGCCACGGAAGGACGCGTGGCCATGCGTTGAGCTCGTAAACTCAACGAATAGAGGGATTTTCTTGCTTGCAGAACTGGCACGAGTTCTGCTTTAACATCGGCCATAACACTTGTATCGGAGACCTCATGCGCTTGAATCGCAACTTTTGGACGCTCGCAATCATCCCAGCCTTCGCACTGATCATGGTCGCTTGCTCCGATGACAAAGCCGCAGACGACGACTTGGCCTCGGCGATCAACGAGGTTCCAGAGATCCCTGCTTGCGGCGCAAAGTGTGACTCTCCCGTATCGAACGTCCGTTTGGTCAAAGCGTTGACCATGTCAAACTACGAATTTAACGAAGCCGATTCGACCGAGTCGTTCCGATTGGTCGGTGAAGTCGCAGATGAATTCTATTTCGACACCGTAAACGGTGATGAATTGGCCGTGACCGTTTCGGGATCTGGCGACGGTGCCTCCGAAGCGTCGGTCGACGGAACACTGATCTTCGAAGAAGACGGCGTGGGCGCTTTTATAACCGACACCATCACCTCGGCCGATCTGATGCCTCGTGAAGTGTTGAACGTGCGCATCAAAGGTCAGTTCCTGAACAAAGAAGTCGACCAACTCTTTGCATTCGAAGCTGGCGCCGACGAAGGTTTTGAGCCCGAGGCGGTCGTCAGCACCGATCCATGGGCCGACGCCAAAAACGTGAACCTCCCGATGATCGTCATCGATCCAACCCTTGAAACGCCTGATTACGACCGCCCAGTCACCGAAGGCTTCAGCCTCAGCGGCACCGAATTCTGGCAGAAATGGGAAGGCGGTCTCAATCCAACTTACAGCTACTCAGCTGGAACCGAAGCCGGCCGTAAATGCATGTACGCTAGTGCTCGTCGATTCGAAGCCGTCATGGCCACGCAGCCTGAGACCCTGATCAAACTTAAGGAAGACACGAATTGGAGCGGAAGCTTCTTCAACTGGAACGACGACTTCAGCCCAGAAAACGCCAACGGAAGCGCTCGTGGGGCCGTCCTTTGGGCGTGGCGCACCAGCCTCGTCAAATGGATCAGCCAGACCGGAACCGACGGCCGCTGCTACCTGCCAACCCTTGAGATGGTCGAAAGCGCCGCTGATAATTGCCTGACCAAGGGCGCAAATAACGACGGTGAAATCCAAGGTTGCCAGTCGTACTAAGGCTGGTTATTTGGTGTCTTGAAGGCCTGCTGATGCAGGCGTCGGTTTTCGGTTTTCGGTTTTCGGTTTTCGGTTTTCGGTTTTCGGTTTTCGATTTTCGGTTTTCGATTTTCGATTTTCGGTCCAACAAAATGGCTGTGATTATGTGACCGGTCCGCCAGGCTCCCGCCTGGCCCTGCGATTGGTCCGCAGGCCCTATCTGGGCTGCCTGCGACGGACTCGTAAAATCAACTATTCTCGCGGCCCCGCCACCACGATCACAAAGCCCTCCGGTCCACGTAGCCAGATTTCATTCTGCTGCCCATTCGGATTGAAGAGCGGCCCATCCAGGATCACTGCGTTGGCTGCGGTCACCCGCTCAACCGTCGCGCCGAAATCGTCGGTCGCAAACCACAAAATAACGCCATTCCCACGTGATGGGTCGGTCTCATTGCCCAGATGCGGATGTTCATGGGCATCCCAATGATGCAGCTGCATCACCAGACTTTCCCCGTCCATCAGCATCTCGTATTCGGGACCGCCATGCGCAGATCGCAGGCCCAAAACGGCCTGAAACCAAGTCGAGCCGGCCTCGACATCAACAAGTACAATCATGGGTTGTGGTTTCATCATGACACTCTACCTTTTGTTTAGGACCGCATAATCACACGAGAGTAGCTGCACAAAGTCTTCCTGTGCCAGTAGCTCCGCCAACGCCATTCCTAAATCGCTCATGTTTGTCCTTGATTTCACGCCTCCGGGCACCATCATCAACATCCACTCAGGAGGACCCGAACATGTTCGAAAAGTTGATGAATCGAGATGAACCAACCCCTCCTGGCCCCACCCTCTGGGAAACGCCCAAACTGACCGTAGACTTCATGAAGGAACAAATTCCCTTTGTGCAGCGCCTCCAGCGTGAGTACGGGGACTACGTTCATTTCTATTTAGGGGCAGTCGAAAACTGGCTGATCAGCGAGCCCGAGGCCATCCACGAAGTCTTGGTCACCAAGGCCGACAAATTCCAAAAAGATATCGTCACGAAAGAATTATCGCGGCTTCTTGGTCAGGGGTTACTTACGGCCGAGGGCGAGATTTGGCGTCGGCATCGGAAGATCGCGGCGCCCACGCTGCAGAAAAAACAAATCTCTTCGTACGCCGAAACGATGGCCGCTTTTACCAAACGTCATATGGACGATTGGCAGACCGGAGACATCCGAGAGCTGCATCACGACATGATGAACCTCACGATGGAGATCGTCGTTAAGACCCTCTTCAACCTAGATCCGGGCCCTGAACTCGACGTTGTTGGAAAATCGGTCGATTCGTCGATGCACTATTTTCATCTGATGACCCACACACCGTGGCGTTTTGTTCCTGAAGTCATGCCGATGCCTGCTCGGACCGAATTTCAAGAGGCCATTAAGGTGTTGGATTCGATCATCTACGACCTGATCGATCGACGAAAAGGAGCGTCCGAAGGCAACGATTTGCTCGTTCGTTTGATGATGGCTCGAGACGAAGACGGCGAGCCTTTGAGCGCGGTACAACTGCGCGACGAGGTCATTACGATGTTCTTGGCGGGCCATGAAACCACCGCTCTGACGGTTTCGTACACCTGGTTGCTTTTGATGCAGCATCCGGAGGTTAAAAAGCGCCTTTTTGAAGAGGTCGATCAAGTTCTGGGCTCCAGGATGGCGACCGACGACGATGTGAAGGAATTGCCTTATCTGGCGGCGGTGATCAAAGAGTCGATGCGCATGTTTCCCCCTGCTTGGATCATTGGTCGAGACGCCACGGAAGATGTGCAGATTGGTCCATGGAAAATCAAAAAAGGGTCGCAGGTCCTGGTCTCGCAGATCGTCATGCATACACGCCCGGACATCTGGGGAGACCCTGAGGTCTTCCGCCCCGAACGATGGCTTGATCCAAACTTCGAAAAAAGCCTGCCTCGTTACGCGTACATGCCTTTTGGTGGCGGCGCACGCGTCTGTATCGGCAATCATTTTGCGATGATGGAAGCCGTCTTGATCATGGCCACAATGGCCCAATCGATCGATCTCGATCTGAAGATGACTCAACCGCTTCAGGTTCAACCTGCCGTCACGATGCGGCCGGTCACCCCAATCACGGTCGCGGTGCACCGACGGTAGGGTTTCGGCTGTTTTCGGTTTTCGCTTCTCAGGTTGTGATTCGGTCCGCCAGGCTCCAGCCTGGCATTGTGGTTTGTGCTTATGAAACTCGAACGATTCGACGACCCATCGGTCTTCCGCGACGCAGCGACGCCCTTCCTGCTTCAAAACGAAGCCCTAACCAACATCATCTTTGGCGTGGTTTCTGACGCGGTCCGCGGCCTCTACAAGCGCGAATGCCTGTGGCTTGTTGCCCAGGAAGGCGAAACCGTCGTCGGCGTCGCGATGGCAACGGTTCCCCATCCCATATCCATCGCGCATGGATCCAGCGCGGAGGCAGTCGTCGAGTTGGCCAAATACGCGACAGCTTGGTACCCCACCGACGGCGACGCCATCCAGTTTTTATGCGATGCATCGGCCTGGTCGTCGATCGAAAAAACACTTCGACCGGAGGACTTCGGGGAACGCTCGGTGGATTTTCATCAAGGTGTTTACGAGGTCACAGATATCGTATGGCCAAGACCAGTCTCTGGAGCCATGCGGCCTGCGGGCCCCGATGACGCGATGTTGGTGGGCACCTGGTCGCATGCGTTTGGCCTGGAATCGATGAATAGGCCCGCCAGCTCCGACCCCGAAAAACTGCTCGCGGATGGTCAAAAGATCGTCGAACGCGGTGGCATGCATCTATGGCAAGACGGTGAAGACATCGTTTCGATGGCGTCATCATTGGGCGACACGCCCACAGGTATCCGAATCTCTTATGTCTACACTCCACCGGACCTTCGCGGACGCGGATATGCGAGCGCCACGGTTGCACATCTTACGCAAAAACATTTCGACTGTGGTAAAGAGCGCGTGTTCTTGTTTACGGACCTGAACAACCCGACCTCCAACCGAATCTATCAGGCGATCGGTTATCAGAAGGCCGGGGAACTCAATCTCTATAAAGCTGCGCGCGCGTGAGGATATCTTGGAACGTCTCGATAAATTGATTGGAAATCGCACTCAATACTCGCGTGCGAACGTGCGCACGCTGTGCAAACAGGGCCGAGTCGAGGTCAACGATGTTGTGGTACGCGACAGCTCAACCAAGATTAGCGACGGTTCAGTCGTCAAAATCGACGGCGATATTCTGGAAGTCCCTCCCGATTTTGTGAAGTTCCATAAACCCGAAGGCGTGATCTCAACGATGAGCGACAACTGGGACAGGGAAGACTTCGGCGACCTTTTGCCCGAAGGTTGGCAGGGACATTTGCATCCAGTGGGCCGGCTCGATGCCGACACCACCGGTCTGATTATTTTTTCGAGCGACGGAAAAATCACTCAGAAACTTTTGCACCCAAGACACTCGATCGAAAGGGAATACCTGGCCGTGGTCGAAAACCCAGTCGATAAAAAAGCCCTCACCAAAATGCTGGCCGAGGGTGTCGAGACTGCTGAAGGTGTCGTCGAAGCCAATCTGGTTGAGGTTTCAGGTCAGACCCTTCGCCTGACGGTGACCGAAGGCAAACACCGCATGGTTCGCCGTGTGCTCAACAACGCTGGCCATCCGGTCCTCAGTTTACACCGGACCCGTTACGGAAAAATCCAACTTAAGGATTTGGCTGTAGGCGAGTTTCAGGAAATCACCGGCACCGAACTGGAATGGCTCAAAAGCTTTTAATTAGCTTTTAAAGTGCATTTTAAGACTTTAAATCGGGTATTTCCGGCGATCTCTTCGATCTTGGTAAACCGAGCCCCCATGCCCTTAAGCGGCACTGTCCGCTGAACCACAAACACCAACTGACCGTCTTTGGTCAGATGATCTGGGGCTTTTTCCAGTAAGTCACGAAGCACCGTGTAGTCTTCCTTTGCGCCCCGGTGAATTGGTGGATTACTGAGGATCATCTCGAATTTCCCAACGATTTCTTGGAAGCCGTCGCTTAAGACCGCAGTCGCAGGATCGACGTTTTGTTTGGCGGCCTCGAGCGCGATGGCGTCAGCATCCAGCATCGTGATTTTCGCGCCGCGTTGCAGCGCTGCATGGGCAATCACGCCGCCGCCACAACCGAAGTCCAGCGCCGACCCCAAGATCTTCTCGGGCAGAGTCCCAATCAGCAATGCTGTCGCATCATCGATATTTCCTTTCGCAAAGACGCCCGGGTAGGACATCCAGCCGTCCATATCCCGTTCCCATTTTCGCAACGTCTTTCTTAAGTCGGTGGTGATGGGTTTGCGCGCTGCCACCACACGGCAATGTTTGCGAGTGTCGACCGTCTGCGCATCTGAAAACACGGTGTCGATGAGCGTTGTCGATGACTTGATGCCTTCGTCATTTGCCCCAGCGACGTAGAGCACACCGTCCGCCGCCATTACGGATGCGGCGGCGTGAAGCGCCATCTCGAACGCGTCTTTGATGCGTGGAAGCCGCATCAACACCAATCCAAACGGAACCTCAGCAGCAGCCGGCCAGGCGCTCGCCGAACGATCTCCAACCTTCCACCGGCACCAACGCGTAACTGTGAATCCAGCGGCTCTCAGGCCGTCTTCAAGATGCCCATCGAGGTCGTCTATCACCAGCACCGGGCAAGGTTCGAGCGTTTCGGTGACTTTGAGTAGGACGCTCGCGACAGTGCGCTCGCGTTCCGCGGATTCGTTGAATTTCAGTCGTGCCATCTTGTGCTCTACGATTGGTCCGCCAGGCTCCGGCCCAGCATTGCGATTAGTCGATTCGTCACAGACAAAGGTCCGTTTTTCATGAAGAAGGACGGTTTTGTATCGTAATTCATGTCGGATTGTTGTTTTTCATGAATATGTCTGCTTTTATATCAAAATTCATAAACCGTGAGCGTTTTTCACAAGAATCCACGATTTTGCGTCTAAATTCATGAAGCAGCCCTTTCCAACTCCACTTAGCATTTTCCGACAAAGCAGACTGCCGGAACAGGCCTTGCCCGTCGGCTATGCCGCGTTGATTCACGCTTACGAGCTTAACGTCCCTTTGCCTCACACACTATGCGCGATCGGCCCACGCCATAAAATCTACGCCGCTGACGGGTGGCGCTTATACACGCCTCGCCATGAACCAGCGCCGTCTTTAGAAGGGCATCTCGTGTTTGCGCTCAAATACGAAGGGCTCGATCTCATCATTTTGAAGCGCCTCTTCCAAGCTGTGTCTCCATGCGACATCGAGGCGATGGTCCACGGCTCGCCGAGCAGCAAGAACGTCCGACGTGTCTGGTTTTTGTACGAGTGGCTCTTAAGCACCGAGCTCAACCTTCCAGATGCCACGGCAGGCCCATACCCGGATATTGTTGACCCCAAACTACAGTGGGCGACCAAGGGAACGACATCGTCCCGTCATCGGGTCCGTAATAACTTGCCTGGGACGCCGCTTTTTTGTCCGATGGTCTGGCGCACCGAGGTTCTGGACGCCTTTGTAGCGGCAGGATTGGCAGAAAAGGCCGCCGAGATTGTCGGCAAGATTCCCGGCGACATTCTGGCTCGAACCGCGGCATTTCTGCTGCTGAAAGACTCCAAATCTAGCTACGTGATTGAAGGTGAATCGCCTGCACATGATCGGGTTCGCCGGTGGGGACAGGCGATTGGCGAGGCAGGAAAACACCCGCTCGATCTGGATGAACTTCTACGTCTTCAGCGCATTGTCATTGGGGATTCCCGCTTTATTCATATGGGACTCCGCGACAAAGGCGGTTTTGTAGGGGAACATGATCGGGCTATGCGCCAGCCGCTTCCTGACCATATCAGCGCCAAGCCTCAGGATCTTCCCAGCTTGATCCAAGGTTTGGTCGACTACGCCGGTGATTTTTCCAATGAAATTGACCCCGTGATCGCTGCGGCCACGCTTTCATTCGGATTTGTCTATATCCATCCCTTTGCTGACGGAAATGGCCGCCTTCACCGCTATCTGATTCATCATGTTTTGACGTCGCGAGGGTTTAATCCGCCAGGCATCGTCTTCCCCATTTCGTTTGCCATCCTAGAGCGCGTCGACGCCTACCGGCATGTCCTCGAGTCCTACTCGCAACGAGTTTTGCCCTGCATTGAATGGGAGCCAACCGAAGACATGAATGTAACTGTCCTAAACGATACCGCGGATTTCTATCGGTATTTTGACGCGACAAAACACGCCGAATTTCTATTTGAATGTGTTCAAAAAACCATCGAGGTCGATCTGCCTGAAGAGGCAGCTTACCTACGGAAATACGATGAGTTTAAGGGGCGGGTGGAGGAAATCGTCGACATGCCAGCCTCCACAGTCGACCTGCTTTTTTCGTTCTTAAAACAAAATAATGGTCGCTTATCAAAACGGGCGCGGGAAAAAGAGTTCGCGCCCTTTGTCGACGAAGAAGTCGTGCGGGTAGAGGCGATCTATCAATCGATTTTTGACGAGGACTTAATCACAAAGTGGTCTTGAAGTATCGAGGTCGCGATGGCGCAGCATCCATCGCAAAATCAGGGATTTGAATGGTCAGGACGCCAACCCCATCGACGACGCTATCTGGGACGTAAATCATCTCGGTGATCGTGTTGGAGCTTGGCACGTTCAAGAACGCGTGGGTTCCAGCCGGAACGTCCCAGAACACGTGGTGATTTGGCAGCAAGCCGCCGTCGTCCTCGCGGTCTACCGACGGAAAATCCACCAGCAGGTGCTTCACGCCAGCCTGATAAATCAGCGCCATCGCCTCCCGCGTAAAATACGTGGGCTGGTGGCCGCTAAAATGCGCGTGGCGTTTCGATTCTGGGTTGGGGAGCGTGCGAATAATCAAAGCCCAACCGCTCAGGTCAGCTTGATTTATCGCGGTCGCCAACGATTTTGCCGTGACCACAATATCGTCGTCGGCGTGCTGGGCTTCGTAGTTTTCGTTGGTGGTCCCGATCGGCTCGGGATGAACCGAGATGACCAGCGCTTTTGAAAATACGTCCTGCAAGATATCGCTGACGTAGACTCGCTCATCGACGATATGCCCGACACATTCGGTGTGGGTGCCGTTGCCATGTGGATTCAGCGTGACTGTCTCGCAGTTCACGCCGCCACCAAGCCGCGTATCGCCAACAAATCCGCCAGCTCGGAAGGTTTCGGACCAAGCGCGTGGCAGCCCAAATGCGCTTGGTTGTTGGCCCTCAAATTCTAGCCGAGTCGACAGATCGACGCCTGATTCCAGGTCAATTTTGACGTCGCCCGACACAAAATGAAGGGTCGCTTTCATTGGTCCACCAACGAATTCGAGTGGGCGCGGCTCTCGGCGGTCTCGAACTGTGCGCGCTCAAGGCCAAGCCATTCCAGCGCAGTACCGCTCAGCATGCGCTCTTTCACAGGTGCCAGCAGCTTCTGCTGTTCGATCATCAGGCCAGGGTGATGTTCGCCGAGCGGGAACGGGTAGTCGGTGCCCAGCGCAATACGGTCATAGCCGACAACATCCATCAGGAATTTCAGGGTGCCGGGATCGTGAACCAAAGAATCAAAATACACGTGGCTCACAAACTCGCTCGGGCGAGTCGAGGTCTCGATCTGGCAAAGGTCTGGGCGGACTTCAAAGCCGTGGTTGATTCGCCCCAAGGTCCCCGGAAACGAGCCGCCACCATGCGCAAAACAGAATTTCACGCCGGGGAAACGCTCCAGAACCCCTCCCATCATCAGCGAGCACATCGCTCTTGAGGTCTCGGCGGGCATGCTGACCAGCCAAGGCATCCAGTATTTTTGAAGCTGGGCCTGCCCCATCATGTCCCAAGGGTGCACAAATACTGCGGCTCCGAGCTTCTGCGCGGTCTCCCAGATCGGATCAAACTGGCGGTCATCCAGGTTGATATTATTGACGTGGGTGCCGATCTCGATGCCGCGCAGCCCAAGCTTCATGCAGCGCTCGAGCTCCTTTGCAGCTAGTTCCGGTGCCTGCATCGGCACGGTCCCAAGCCCAATAAACCGCTTGGGATAACGTTCGACGACGCTGATCATGTGGTCGTTCAAAAACCGCGACAGGTCGAGTGTGTCTTCGGGTTCGGCCCAATAGCTGAACATCACGGGAACGGTCGATAGAACCTGTACGTCCACGCGTGTGGCCGCACATTCCGCAAGCCGCGTGTCAGGGTCCCACAGGTTTGGATCGACCACGCGAAAGAGCTCGCCTTCTTTCATCATGCGGCCGCAGCCGTCTTTCACGTCCAGCTGAAGCCAGCCGCCGTAGCCGTATTTTTCTTTAAGATCTTCCCAGCCCGCGGGCAGGATATGTGCGTGAATATCGATTTTCACCAGGTTCTCACAGCTTGAGGTAATGCCCGCAGTTCTGGCAGGTCCGCAGCGCGTCGTTCTCTTTGAACGCAAGGATGGCGGCCTTCAGATCCCCGACGATGTCGTGCAGCTGGAAAAACTTCTCATGAAGGACTTCTCCACACCCGTCGCAATACCAGCGCAGGCCGTCTTGCGTGCCTTCGGGGCGTTTGTACTCCACGACCAAACCGACCGTGTCTGGAAATCGCTGGGGAGAATGTGGGATGTAAGGAGGAAGCAGAAAAACTTCGCCTTCCTTAATCGCGATATCCTTGTGGACGCCGTCCTCAACAATCTTGAGCAACATGTCGCCCTCGATCATGTAGAAAAACTCCTCATTCGCATCGATATGGTAGTCTTTGCGCGAGTTTGGCCCACCCACGATAAACACATCAAAGTCGGTGTCTTCCCAAATCTTCTTGTTGCCGACCGGCGGTTTAAGCAGGTGACGGTTTTCGTTCACCCAGCCCATCAGATTTAGCGGCTTGCGCATCGTTGGCTCCATCTAGATTTGAAATGGATACTACGAGCCGCCACGGACCGCCGCAAGGGTCGCTGGTGAGTGAGCGGTCAGCAGTGAGCGGTCAGCCTGTCCATACACGATTCGTTAGGTCACGTGTGCCGCCACCCTAGTCAGAATCCTAAAGTGAGTGGACTTCGCCAAAGCAGCTTCTGGGTTGTCTACATCGATGTTGATGCGGGCATCACACAGTACCCAGCCTCGGGATTACACACCAAGCCGTCAATCGAACAGTCCACCTTATATGTCCGATATCCATACTTACAGATCACCTGAACATCTCCCTTACAAATGAGATCTAGCTCGGTTTCATCACATAAAGGCTCTTGAGTGGCCGACAGTGCACAGATGGCTTCGTATGGCACGTCAATACACACCGCTGTTTCTCCCCGACATCGCGTCACATACTCATGATCACCCCGCTCATCGCACGTGATAATGCTCAACCCGTCTTCTGAGCAATATGCCCCATGATCACATGAGGCGTCACAGCCCCACGACGTTAAGACGCCCAAAATAGTTATGGCAAATTTCATGAGTGCTCCACCATTCTAATTAACATCCATGAGAATCGAGTTTGCCGCGTCGAGGAGTCGCTGAGCGTCCTCGCCCGAAAGGCCCTCTGGCACCCACGGCGGATTACCCGCCAAAGGCTGCTGGAGAATCGACCGCAAAACCACTGCTGCTGCCAGGTACGCACCTGCAACGGTGGTGTGGTTGCCGTCTGTGTAGAGCTTCAGTTCTGGATGTCTCGATTGAACCAGAACCCAGGCATCGCCCACAGCGGCGAGTCGCGCAGAGGTCCCGTCGATGGTGGCAAGGTTGGTCGTCCGGATCTTGTCGGCAGCTAAGGCAGGAGTCGCTGGCATACCCTTCCAACTGTAAAAATCATGCCCCTCTTCGCGCTGCCAAATCCCGTAAAGAATAGGGACCCCTTTCGTGGCAGCAGCGTCAGCCAGAATTCGAAAATTCGATACCTGCGCGTCCGGATCCCTGAAGGGCTCTATGCTGGCTGGTTGAATCACCACAAAATTCCAGAATCCAGTCTCGATCGTCCGTTTGGCTTTGTCGTTCGATAGGTGATTTTCGAGCGTGTAGGCTGGCTCAGCGACCGATCGAATCGTCATCCCAGGCGAGCCGGGCTGGCTGTCATTTAGCCGAGTGACCATCTTCGGGACGTCGTGGACATAGGTGTGGCTGTTA
This sequence comes from uncultured Bradymonadales bacterium, assembly GCA_964394615.1. Taxonomy (GTDB): domain Bacteria; phylum Myxococcota_A; class Bradymonadia; order Bradymonadales; family Bradymonadaceae; genus JBFFMO01. Next base: position 174,130 of record CAYMYJ010000004.1, read on the forward strand.
CCGATGAAGAGGACTTGTAAGTTGTCTTGCTTACGCTCTTTTTTTGCCACGCTGTCGCGATCTGCACAGCTTAGAAGCAGCAGAAAAAAAATAGGCAGTAAGCGAGTCATGATGCGGTTCAATGGCGCCCCCTGGTTGAGCATTAGCGTTCAGTGGTCGTCGAAAAACGGCTCTTCTGCCTGTTTTGCGGCGGCTTTAACCCATGTTTCCAACACCGATTTGTCATGCTCGTTATCAATACGTTGCAGGTCGTCATTGGTGGTCACGTAACCGCGGGAGTCGAGAAGTAGGAGGATGGATTTGCGGAGACCTGCTTCAAGACCTCGTTCAAGCCCTTCCTCGCGTCCTTCGACTCGACCTTGTTCGACATAGTTGAGCACGACGGGGCTGAAATATTCTTGTGTCATGGGGTCCTCCGTCAGGGCCTGAGCAATCCAGAGCGGCAACGTCTGAAGTGCTCGGTCATAGTAGATGCGTTGTTGTTCGTTCTCAAGGGCTTGATAAAGCTCGGACTCCCATAACCCTTGCAACATGGCTGTAGGGGTTTCAGGCGATGTGTAAGTCTGGCCATGCGCCATCATCGTTAGGAGCGCTAACGTTGGATTAGTGCGGGCAAATTCGACCGATAGGTCACGCGGCAATTTGGATGGACCGATAACCATGGCCTGCCACCAGCAATTCAAGCCAATTTGAATCGGTTTTCTAGCCAGCTTTTCAATTCGAGGATTGAGTGTGATGACCAGTGTGCTGGTCGGACATTTGAGGGCACTTCGAATGCCAATCGCGTAATGCGGCCATTTGAACTGTTTTTCCTTCCAATCTTTGCGGGTCATCGTCGTTTGGACTTCGATCACCAGCCCAAATGTCGGTGGTTTTCCGATCACAATTTGCCCATCAGCAGCTGTTTAGGATCTACCTCGGTGAGGTTCAGGCCTTGTTCCGCCTCAACGCTGACGTCGTCGGGCAGGTCGAACCCAAGGAATTTGAGCACTGACCTTTTATCGCGCACGACAAAGTCGACGATATTTTCGTGGTTTTTCCCGAGCATTGAACCTCCAACTCACGGGGTTATCGGTCAATGCCATCGAAATGTTGCGAAATTGGTTTTGACGTTATGACTTCGAGATTTGGGCCCCGCTCGACACTTGCCACTCAGTGCTGCTGCAAACCGCGTGTATTTTGCAGAAAGGAAGTGATAAGGAGGCGCCAGATAAACCTTTGGACTCGGAAAAGCCCCATGAATGAAATCGATAGCCTGCTTGTAGACGTTGTTGCGCGCCAGATTGAGTTGGATAAGCCACAACGACGTCTGCTCAAGGATGTGAGCCCGTTTGGTGTCACCATCCTTGGACTCGTAGCCGATCCCGAACTTCTTGAGGCCTGGTACAAGAATGTGCCAAACCGAAAAGATATCAAAGGACTCGAGGCGTTTGTCGCCCTGATGGTTCTTCGTGATGAAGTCAGCGACGAGATCGATGATCGCCTCTCGGAAGGCGACTTTGATGTCCTCAACGACCTTGTTCGTCTTGGCGTTCCCTGGGAACACGACTTGCTCGGCAAGGCGCTGGCCTCGGAAGAACACCGATTTGCCGCCACGATGTGCCTGCTCGAAATCGACGACAAAGACACTTTGCGTGAATTCATCGAAGCATCAGAAGACGTGCGCGACGTGATTCGTGCCATCGGTCTGCTTGGCGCCGACATGATGTTGGGCGATCTTTTGGAACTTCGAAACGAAGACGACGAAGAGATCAAGAACGGCGTCGATGCAGCGATGCTCGGCCTCCTTGAACCCTCGAAATACGGCAAGAAGCTGCTCGCTGGCGAGGTCGATACGGGCTGGTTGGGCGATTCGGTTTTGGTGGCAGACGCCTACCAAGTCACCGGTTCCCCGTCATGGCTCGATGTGCTCGGTGTGCTTGATGCCGCCGACGACACCGAAGCCTTTGAGTTCGCCGCATTGCTCGGAACCGTCGCTGCCGCTGCAAGCTGGCAGTCAGGTGGTGACCCCGACGCAACGATCGACGAGCCAGAAGACGAAAACGATTTTATGACCAATCCAAAATACTCGGTCGCCGCTGGTCTGGTGCCTGACGAAGAATTGGTCAAATTGGCGTTCGAAGTCGCGTTGCACGAAATTCGTGTGATTAACGAGGCGGGAAGCCCCGGTATCACTGGACTTCCGTTGACGCAGACCGATCCCGACGACACGACGATGGCGTTGGTCGTGGAGCTTTTGGAAGCTTTTGACCCAGCCGGAGACGACGCGGTCGCTCGAGTGGAAGTCGTTCGAACCTTGTGTGATGCCGCGACCTGGGCCGTGGCCGAACCTGAACTGATCGCGCCTCTGGAAGACCTTGCAACCAAGATGACGGCCGATAACTATCCGGCGGCTGTTCGAGGAGCAGCACAATTGATGCTCTCGGTGCTTGGAAATGAATCTGATCTGGATCTTGGGTTTGCGCTCAATACGCTGACCGGCGACATCAACATGGAGTCTTTGACGAAGCTCGCCAAGGGCGACGACATCAAGGCACTGTGCGCGATGCGCCATTTGATGCTATCGGCAGAAAAAGAAGGGATCGTGGCATTGGCAGACGCGTGGCGAACCGGTTCGGTGACCCGCGGTGATGCATTCCGTGTCGCGATTGAAGAAGCAATTCTTATGATGGACGAGGAAAATAATGCTGCGTAAAGCCGGAGACCTTTACGGTCTGCACCGCGTGCTCGAGCCCAAGGGAGCCTTGCCTCAGGCCGCGATCGAAATCGATAACACTGCACCTGCATTCGACAACGAAATCGTGATCGATGTGGCCACGCTTAATATCGACTCAGCTAGCTTTCATCAGATCATTGGTGAGGTTGGTCGCGATAAAAAGAAGATCGGCGAGCGCATTAAAAGCATCGTTGATCAACGTGGAAAAATGCAGAATCCGGTGACCGGAAGTGGCGGCATGCTGCTCGGGACCGTGATTCAGCGCGGACCCAAATACGACGGCCCGGTTGAGGTCGGCGATTCAGTGGCTTCGCTTGTCAGCTTGACGCTCACACCACTGCATATCGACGAGATTCTGGACGTTCATCTGGAATCCGATCAGGTCGATATTCGTGGCCGTGCCTACTTGTGGCCGAGCGCACCGATTGTGGCTCTGCCAGACGATATGCCTTCGCGATTGGCCCTTTCGTCGTTGGACGTTTGTGGCGCTCCGGCACAGACGAAACGTCTGGTCGAAGGCGCACGAAGTGTCCTGATTTTGGGCGCCGGAAAAAGCGGAATGCTTTGCGCTGCTGCGGCACGCGAAGCGATGGGATCCTTTGGTGCCGTCTATGGTTTCGACCTTCGCGATGATAATTTGAAGGCATTGCAGCAGGCCGGCTTGATCGACGTCTTCCGGACCGGTGATGCCACCAGCCCAACCGAAGTCTTGAAAGCCGTGCTCGACATGACGGGCGGCGAGCTTGTGGATGTTGTGATCAACACCTGCAACGTCCCGAATTCCGAGATGGCTGCGATTTTGCCATGCCGCGATCGGGGCAAGGTCTATTTCTTCAATATGGCGACTGATTTCTCGAAAGCCGCACTCGGCTGCGAGGGCGTGGGCAAAGACGTCGACCTACTTATTGGCAATGGATATGCGCACGATCATGCGCGCATCACATTGGACGTAGTACGTAATCATCCCGTGATTCGCGAACGTCTGGAAGCCCTTCTTTCCAAGTAAAAATCATGCATGAAGTTGTCATCGTCGGTGCCGGAGTAGCAAGCCTTGGAGCCGCATGGCTCCTTGCTCGACAAGGGGTCGAGGTGACGATTCTTGAACGCGACGTCGCCGGCGCAGGTGCGTCGACGGCCGCGGCGGGCATGCTTGCGCCCACCGCCGAGGTCCGTTGGGAGGAAGAAGAATTGCTCGCCATCGGCCGCCAGAGCATGGCGTTATGGCCGAATTTTGCGGCTGAACTTGAGGCCGCGTCGGGCATCAATATCGACTACCGAACCGAAGGCACCTTGGTTGTCGCGCTGGATCGCGACGACTTGGAAGTCATCAATCGGCTCAACACCTACCATCAAGAACTCAAGCTTGACGTGCAACGACTGAGCTCCGAGGCCCTGCGTGAGCTGGAGCCTGGAATATCGCCCACAACCCCCGGAGGTTTATTTATCCCGGGCGACCATCAGGTGGACACAGGCCTGCTTCTGACGGCGCTTGTCGAGGCGTTCAAGCGGGCTGGCGGGGTTTTGAGGGAGGGAGTGAATGTTCAGAAGATCGACTTCAAGCCCGTAGGCTTCGAACTCCACACGTCTGCCGGTCCTGTATTATGCAAAAAACTGATCGTTGCCCCAGGCGCGTGGCTTCGACAAATCGACGGCCTGTCTGGGGATGATCGACCTCATGTGCGCCCTGTCAAAGGTCAGATGCTCGCGATCGAACTCGGTGAGCCGCCCTTATGCACCCACGTGATCCGCGCCCCGGATGTCTATCTGGCACCTAAAAACGCGGGTCAAATCGTGGTGGGCGCGACGATGGAAGAAAAAGGCTTCGATGGTCGCATGACCGCCGGCGGAGTTTTTGAGCTTCTACGCGGCACCTGGGAGACCCTGCCAGCCATGTACGATCAGGAGCTGATCGATACCTGGTGTGGGTTTAGGCCGGTATCTCTGGCGAATTTCCCCATCGTTCGCGCAGGCTCGCATCCGGGTCTGTTTTTGTCTGCCGGGCATGGCCGCAACGGAATCCTGCTTACGCCGTGGACGGCAAAGACCCTGACTGAACTGGTTAGCCCCGCGTAACGCCCGCCCTGCCTACGTTTCCGCATTTCGCAACTTTTCATACCTATTGACCGATAACCCCATCGAGTTTCCGTAAACTTTCGATGGAGGTGGATATGTACGCATTGGTCATGGTGGTTTTTCTTGGTTTGATATCGATGGACGGTCCCGATTGGACCACTCAATGGACGACGGCCGAGGTCGAAGCGCATCGGGCGCGTGCAAGCCCTGATGTGATCAAGCCGGCAGAAAAGGTCGTGGAGCAGCCAGAGCCGCTCGCTGAATCCAAATTCCCCATCAATATCAATTCAGCGACCGCCGAAGAACTGGATACTTTGCCCGGTGTGGGGCCCGCCACCGCCGAGCGAATCATGGCCTATCGGGCCAAACGAAAATTTCGGAAAACACGTGATATTCAGCGGGTCAAAGGCATCGGCAAGGCGACGTTCAAACGTCTGGAATCCAAAATTTCCGTTCGTGATTCCACGGAGCCAGACGAGCCAAAGGAGTCACCAGATTGAGGAACTTTCAGGTGAATTCCCGGTGCGCTTTGGTAGGTTGTAAGCCTTGGAGGTCACAATGAAACATTGGTTTAGAAAGGCGGATTGGCTCGACAGCCTTTTTGCTCGCCGCAAGGACGAGTGGTTTGAGTGGATGTCGGAGGCTCGTAGCACCGAATTCAAAGCGCAAATCATCGAGTCCTACCAAGAAGACCTCTCGGAGTACGTTGTGCCTCCATATTTTCGGGGTTTGGCGACCGAACGGTTGAGTCGGTGCGTGCCATTGGCGTTTGGGAAGACCGTCAATAACTTCGATCTCATCGGCGAGTACCAGCCAGTTTGGTGGTTTGATCCTCAATATCCAGACGCGCTTTGGCTGTCGATCGCTGAGGAATTTCCGTCGTTTTTTTGGGTCGAAGTAAAACCCGATGACGCGTCGATCGCAGCAGCGTTGCTCGGAAATATCGCGACCGTGACCAAGCCGGTGAATGAGCTCTATGGCCATCAACGTCTATTCGCGGGATCGAACCAAGACCTGCAGATGGAACTCGAGAATTTCGAGAACCATTATGTCATGACAGCCCCTTGCTCTACGCATATGTGGGGCTCTGAGTTTGAATACGACCCATGGCCAGGCGACAGTCGGGATTGGACGCAGGTGGACAAGATTGTTGAGCTCCGACGCAATATGCTCCAACGCGAGGGACGTGTGCCCCGTACAAGTTTTAGAACCGAGTTTTCAAGGTCCGTCCTGACGGTTGAAGATCATGGGGGGATGTTCGTATTTGAACTTCGCTACGACCCCCAACCGCCGTCCGAACAAGCGATAGAACTGTCTAAACTTGTTGGGTCAACTTATCCTGCGGACGCACCTGCCGATCTGCTGGCCGCGATCTTGGGTTTCAAAAACCTCGCAAAACCCATGTTTGTGGACGCGCTGAATGCCGGGGACTTTCAATTCCTTTGGGACGATCTTTTGACCTTACGGGTCTTGATTTCAAATCCACTCGAGTTCGAGCTTCTACTGAAAAAATGGATTGAGACAGACGACCTCGACGCTCGAAGAAAAATTACTTCCATGGCCCATTCATGCATGTTTGACGCTTTTCTGTACGAGCGCTGGGCCCTTGAAACTGATCCAGAAATCCAGAAATGGCTTAGCGCCATGTTGGGGCCGAAGGTGGAACAATGAGCACATTCTACATTCCAGATACGGTGTCCGAGGTGACGGTCGAAGCGGTTCTGGATCGCCATTGGAAACGAGGGTTCACGTATCCCAAGGGCGATCAAGAGGACTATTCACGCGTTTGGTACGACGACGTGTCTAGGGTCGAATACCTATCGGTATTGATCTATGCGACGGCGTTATTGAAGGTCGACGAGACCTCAATTCACTTTGCGGAGCTAAAGGAAGAGCTCCAGCTTCGTGATCTGAATCAAACGTTTGATGACGCTCAAAATACACGGGGTGTTGGGCGATATAGAAAGATCATGCATCTGGGATGCATGGTCGCCCGAAATGAAATCGACGAGTCCTTCGACCAAAAGCTCGGCGAGCTTTGGTCCGAATTATTGAACTCCGCAGAAGTCATACTCGTCGCCGTTGCGCTGGCGGCCGCTCCATTGCTTCATAAGAGCAGCGAAGTCAAAAAGGCCGTTCGTCGTATGAACACGAGTGGCTGGGAAGAAAAGCTCGACGAGCTGGAAATGCTCTGGCAGCGTGCCGAAAAGCCGACTCTGCTGCCGACTCGTGACATCGATCGATTGGTCTCACGCTCAGCCGAAGCGCTTGCTGCCAGCGACTTTGAGGCGGCTTTCGTGGCCGCACAATCTGCGGTGGATGAAAACGAGTATTCAGATCAAGCGCAAGTGCTAAGGGCGCGCGCCCTGGACGGCATGGGTGACCACTGGGGCGCCTGGGCCGCCATGGAATCGGCACGCACGTATTCCTCTGAAGACACCAGCGATTTCGACCGCTTCATTGAATTACACCGAAACAAAATCGAAACAGGAAGCGTCGCAGCGTCGGATGCCTCACGGAAGATCGCCTTAGAACTGCTGCATTCGTTCCAGATGGACATCGATCATGTACTCGGCGTCTTCTATCAACATGACCAAGCTTGGAGGTCGCGTTGGATCTTTGCCATGCATATGAAAGGCATGCTCGACGATCCCTCAGAGCTTTTTGAGCTTGAACCCGAGTCCTATATGAGCTCGTTTTTGCGGGGGAATTACGAGGTCGCGGAGGGCAACGTACCCGCTGCGTTGATTGCGTGGGAAAGGTGGCATCAGCGACCCGAGTTTGAAGCCGATTCGTTTGATGCTTGGGCTCTCGAGCTATTTATTAGAGTCAACTACACCGAACCCTCGATCGCCGCTCCACTCTTTGGCTTGATCAAAATGCATGCTGGTAAAAAGGAGTGGCCAGATGTTGTCAGGCTGGCGCATTTTTGGTCGTTACTTGAACCGGAGTCTGTCGAGTCCTTGGTGTGGAAAGGCATCGGGCACACTGGGATGTTGGAATCCGAACAGGCCATTCAGGCTTATGACAAGGCCATTGAAATCCACTTTGAACAGGGAGATTCGATGCTCTCGTTTGGGGAAGATCCAATTGCGGCGGCCCATTTTAATCGTGCCTGTGAGCGAGCCAATAACGGACTCTTGGATACCCAGGTTTTTGAGGATTTGGAGGCAGCGGTGCATTTTGCGCCCCGATTTGCGACCGATGCGAGGGCCGACGACTATTTGAAAGCCTGCTGGGGCGATCCACGATTCGAGGCCGCGATTGCAGCGGGACTCGAGGCCGCGCACAAACATGACGAATTTGGCGGCCACCCTGAAGGTTGTGGGTGCGGCCACTAGAACTTCAGCACGAACACAACGCCCAGAACCACGGCGGCGACCAGAATGCCAATCAAGAACTCGGTGATCGGGAGACCACCTTCGTCTTCATAAACGGGCTCAGGGACGACAACGGGCTCCATGTCCATCGTTTCTGCCAGGCGCCGGCGACTGACCTGTAAATTCTGTTGAGTCGAGGCTGGACGCAAATTCGGATTCGTCCGTGGGCGGCCCATCGGCATCGGCATGGGCATCGGCGTATTACGTTCGCCGGTGATTCGACCCGAGTCGATCGGAGACGGTTCGACTTCTGCTGTTGGCCCAAAGTCAAAACCCGGTCCCAGCTCTCGTTCGATGTCATCAAGTGACGGCATCCCGTTATTTCGCGGCTGAGTGACGTCGGTCTCTTTGGAGTTGTCGACGACGTACATCCCACGCTCCATCAACGATTCCCGTACGTAAACGGGCTCTGGTTTTCGTTCCAGCGTTTCGTAGGGCTCGCCACATACCTCGAAGATCGCGCGGGCCATTTCTTCGGCGTCCGCGTAGCGGTTCTGAAGTGCCTTTGCGATCGCTTTGACAATCACCGGCCCAAGCACGTCGCCAGTAACTTCGTCGGGAAGTTTGATTTCTTTGGGCGAGGCCTGAAACAGGATCGTGTCGTAAACGCTCTCGATCGTGATGACCTTTTCCCCAGTCACCATCTCGGCCATGATCAATCCCAGCGCATAAATATCCGCGGCTGGACCGACCATCTTTTTGTGCACGAGCTCGGGCGACATGTACGCAGGCGTTCCAACCAAGGTCCCGGCATTGGTGATTTCGCTCGACTGCGAATCGTCGTCGAGTGCCTTGGCAAATCCGAAGTCTAGGACTTTGACGTGGCCTTTTGCGTTATCGTTGACCAGGAAAATATTGGCCGGTTTCAGATCTCGATGAACGATTCCAAGCGCGTGGGCCGCATGAAGGGCAGACAGAGTCTCAAGCGTGATTCGTTTGACGAGCTTTGGATTCAGCGGCCCATGATGGTGCAAAAGGGTCCGAAGGTCGGTGCCCTGCAGGAACTCCATCGCCATATAGGGAAGACCCGAGCGGGTCTGGCCATAATAATGAACTTTGACAATATGGGGATGGTTTAGGCTGTAAACCAAACGGGCTTCGCGCTCAAATCGGCGCCGTAGCTCATCTTCATCGTGGGGACCCGGCCGAAGCACTTTGAGCGCAAGTGGGCGATTTTCCAACAAGTCGTGGACTTTGTAGATAGACCCAAAATTTCCGCTGTCGATCGCGGCTTCGACTCGGAAGACCTCGTCGACAACCTCTCCGACTTCGGGCATCCGCGCCATTGAACATCCATAGAAGCTAAGTCGGCCCGCAAATTATATGAATGCCGCCCGCATCGCAAGGCGGGGTGTCGTTCTAACGCAAAAACTCTTCGATTTCGGCCCAATAAGCCGCTCGATCTGGCGGGAAGTCATTATGGTCGGCGTCGAACATAACCAATCGTCCATTCTTCGCAGCTTCCGCGAGGCTCCTTCCGTGTGACGGCGGTACCAACGAGTCGTGTGAACCGTGCAAAACTAGCGATGGGCCAGAAAAACTGCGCATTGCCGCAATGTTATCAAAAGGATCCGCCACCATGAAAGATGGGATAAGCCACAACGCCAGCATGTCGCTCATGCTCGTAAATGTGGATTCAAGGACCAACGCGCGGGCCTCACGAACGATGGAAAGCGCACAAATCACGCCGCCGCCAAGAGAACGCCCGTGGAACACAAAGTCGGTCACGTCCTGCCGTGCTGCGACTAAATCGTAAAATTTGGTGAAGTCTCCGACGATGGCATCCTGGCTTGGCGAGCCCCCTGACCGACCGTATGAGCGGTATTCTGGCAGAAGGACGTGATAACCCAGCTCTCGATAGCGGTGGAGCACCGCCGGCCAGTAGTCGATGAGTTCACCGTTGCCGTGCGCAAAAATCACCACAGGCGCAGACGCCTTTCCGATCGCTGGAAGAAACCAAGCCTCGACTCGGCCGTCGGGGTGTTCAAGCCAGAGGCGTTCTAAGCCCGAGATGCCTTCACCCGCTTTGGGTTCGGCCGCGATGAACGCCCCAGGAAAGATGAATCGTCGTTGTATTGAGGCAAACACTTAGAATTCCGCGGCGATAGAGACCTCAACCCGACCGAATCATTTTTTCATCGCTTGGGGTTCGTTCTTTTGAAAGAATCACTACTAATATTCATCACGTGGAGGATTACCATGAAAAGTCTGGATATCTATATCTCGGTAAGCTGCATTTTGTTTATCGCAGCCAGTGGCTGTTCGGACGAATCGATTCCATCTCAAAATGCTCAAACGGACGTCTCTTTGAATGTCGATGTCTCATCCGACGTTGGGATGGACGTCTATGTCGAGCAGGACGCCACTTCAGACTTCGAATCAGATCAGGACGAGATTCCAGAATGCGGTCTTGGTTTTGTAGATTGTACTGAGGCTCCTGGATGTGAGACCTCCGAGGCCGATCCAGCTTTTTTCTTTTACGAGGACGCGGACGAAGATGAGTTTGGTGACCCGACAACCCAGTTGTTCTTTTGTGACGAAACTTCAGCCAAATTGGTAATGCTCAATCCAGTCCACGACGGGACAGACTGTGACGATACCAATAGATTTACGCATCCTGGCGCTGAAGAGATTTGCGATGGTCAGGACAACAACTGTGACAGTTTTGACGACGCTGCCCCGCAGACTTTGGCCCCCATTCGCGGTGTGGGTGATATTTGCACCGTTCCAACATCTGTCGGCGCATGTGCTCTTAGTGCAAATTTGTGCACTAATACCAACGGTGTTTGGGAGTTGACCTGCCCACAAACCGCGGAGCCAAGACCAGAGACCTGCAATGGCTTGGATGACGACTGTGACGGCCAAGATGACACGGCAGATATTGATACATCCGACGGGACGAACGTTGTGGGCCAGCCGTGTATCAGACCTACGGTCCAACAAGACGGTTCGATCAATCTTTGTGCGGCGAGCACTTATTCGTGTGTTCCACAAGGGAACGGCGACGTTCCGTTGAGTTGTCTTCAGGTTATTCAACCGGTGGCAGAAGAGCCGGGATTTGATGGAATCGACTCCAACTGTGACGGAAAAGACCAGTAATTAACCTGCGACTTCGCAAATAACGGGCATAAAAAAGCCGGCGTATCCCCAACGGAGATGGCCGGCTTTGTTTTGGCTGCATCGTCTTAGAAGTTGATGCCGAGATCTTTCACCACGAAGTAGTTCAGACACATTTCGTCGTAAGTGCCTTCACCCCAGCGCACGTCGCGTGGCATCTGGCCCTGAGGCTGGTTTGCCGGTGAGTTATCGTACCAGCACTCAAGCGTGATCTTGGTGCCCAGCGGAACATCCAGGGGTTCGTTGTACAGGTAGATATTTTGCCAGTTGAAATCCCATTGTGGCACATCGACTAAACACGCGTCGTTGCTTCCTTTTGAAGTGGTCACGCGGATGCGCGTTCCAAGACGGTGCATATGGGGAAACACGCCGTAAACCTTTGCCGGGATCGGAAGCGTCACGTCCAGCTTGGCATAACCATTAGCCTCGCCAGCAGGAACGTAGAGGTCTTGCATCGGCATCGGGTACATGGCGAGTTTCTCGGCCGGTGTGCCTTGTGTGAAGTGCATCTCGATTTTGGTGCGGTCGGGGTTGGTGTTGTTCAGAGTGTTGTAGTGAATCTGAACGATGATGTAGGCGTCTTTGGCGATTTTAATGCCGCGGTTATCGCCGTATTGGATACCGGATGTGCCTGGAACCCAAGCCCCCAACATCCCCTTGACGTCGTCCACGCGGTTTCCACCAAAACAATCCCAACCAGGGGTGGTCTCGTCTTCGGCTTCAAGCATCGCGATTTTTGAGGCTTCCGAGGCATCGGCGGCCCAGAACAACATATGGTGAACGGTCGAGATATTGCCTGGCTTGGTCTCGTAAGAACTCAGGTACTTGTCGACGCCAAATGACGTTGGAATCGCGAAACAATGGTAGTCGTCGATTCGGTCGCCGGCCGGATTTGGCTCATAGTCTGTGCCGATATCGGCGACGTAATCAGGCGTTCCCAAATCAACGGCCGTTAGCCCTGCTGGAGCGCGGTATTCCGAAGGGTCTCCTTCGGGTTTGCCGTTGTCGGTCCATTCACGAATCTTCAGAATCTGGTCTGGACTCAAGTGTTTGGGGTTACGGAAATCACCGCAGGTCTCGTCTGGAGGCCAAGGTGGCATCGTTCCCGCTTCGACGGTGGTCGAGATCAACTCGCCCAGACTCGCTACGGAATCGTAGTCGGTGAGCGGGAATGGCCCGATGCTTCCAAGTTTATGGCACGAGACACAATTGGCCTCTAACATGGGGCGGATGGTGTTGTGGTAGGTCAGCTCTGCGAAGGTTGTGACATTATTTGTCCCGCTATTCGTCGAGCCATTTGTGGAGCCATTGGTGGCGTTATTCGACGTGTTCGCGTTATTTGTCGAACCGTTCGTCGCGTTATTCGTGACGTTGTTTTCGCCGATTGTATTATTGGCCTGATTTGCCTCGGGCTTCTTGTCATCGCCGCACGCCGACAACGCTAATGAGACCACACCTATCCACCACAATTTCTGCATCGTAAGACCCTTGGAGCACGTGTATTATTGCTAACGGTCGCATTCTAGCGACTCGGGATGAATTCTCAATGACAACAACGTTTTCAACAGAGCTCTCAGAGGTTTCCGAAGTCGAAGAAGTTTCGGTGGCGGTGGCTGAGATCTACGAAAAACTACCCCGCGACTTTCAAGCGCAATGGGAGGCCATTCAGGGCCATAACCCGGCGGAGTTGGTCGATCGGGTGTTGCGCGACTTCGACGATCATCCCGAAGAGCGTCGCGAAATTCTGATTGCATACCTGGCTCAACGGCTTGGATTGTCATGGGCGTTTAATCGGCAAGAAACGCTGGTCGAAAAACCGCTCTGGCTCTTGCTTGACCGGAAGACCTACGAATCGTTGTCGCCTGGCGACCTTGAGATCGTCTATTTGATTGCGACCTCGTCTCGTCGAAGTCGTCCGGCGCTTGAACCCAGAGCCGCCCTTGCCGCCATCGCACTTTGGCGTAATGGCGACGAAGCCATGCATGCGCGGGCACAAGAGGTTCTGCTTAACCATCCATTGCCGTCGGATCTCGATTGGCTCTTTGAATTGATGCGCGTGCTGGCGGCGCGTGTCACCGACCTTGAAGTGGAGTCTTTCCGCCGATTATTCGACCTTCTCTCTTTGCAGCATCGGGCAGGTTTTCAGAGTCTGGTTGGGCTGGCGCTCGGGCTCTATTTTGCACGACGTTATGGCGTGTTCTGGCGAGGAACGAGTCGGCCGAACGTGATTCGAGCATGCGATGAGGCTGCCTCGGATTACACACCTCGGATGTTGCCCTGGTTGCAGCTTGCTGCTGAGGCCGCGGTGATTGGGAAGCTGACTCTGCCCTGGATGGAGCCTTTGGTCGCGGCCGCAATTCGCCACGAACCAGACCCCGGAAAACGGCAAATCTATCGGGATTTTCATCGGCTACGCACCTACCGAATCACCAAAGCCCGAGTCGCCGAACTCTATGCCGGTCCGCTTCGACTTGTTCGAAGTGGTGATACGCATGCCGGCGCGTCTTTGCTGGCGAACGTGGATGCCATGTGGGACTCCAACCCCGCACGAGCTCGCGATTTGTTGGAGTTATTGATCGCAGAAACCGGGAGCACTCGGGGCAATCGCGGTGCCCGGTTGACCCGTGTCTTGGAGGCCGTTGAAGACGTCGATCCATTGGTGGAGCGGCTATTGGCGCTTTACGTGATCACCTTCGACCTGCGGAACACGGCCGTGGTCATGACGCGCCGACTTCGTGGTCGTGTGGACTGGGACCGTTTTGGCGTTACGGATCTTGATCTTGATGTCTATCTGGCTGGCGCGGACTACAACGAATCGTTGCGTGGCCAAATGGTGCAGTACGGCGGCCTTCAGATCGAACATATCGATAAGGACGCGGCGGCGTTGGTTCATTATTTCAGAACCAAACGCGACAAGGTCTCGGCCATCACCAAGCTGGTTCAGAACTTTGTAGCGCCACCGGATTGGTTGGCGACCCAGATTGGAGAATCCTCGTTCGTTGACTCGCTTTTCCATCAGACGATGGTCTCTTTCGAGCGCATCTCGCGCGAGAGAGACCACGGTCAGCACGTTCTCAGATTGATGAAGGCCGAGGGCGACCATCAGCATTTTCACGAGATTCACGGGGCCTCTGCCCTTGTCGTTCTTCGTGTGGCTCAACACGCTCGGCACAAAGCGCTCTTGTCGGCCGCCGCGATCGGCGCTGTGGCAGGAGGATTGGCGCCCATGACAGCTGGCGCTTCGGCGGTTTTTGATGCGCCCTTTGTGATGGCGCTCACGGCCGAGGTTTGTGCTGCCACCTGTTGGTATTTTGGAATCGATCCGTCCGAAGACCCAGAATTGCCCATCATTATTCTGGCCATCGCGTTGTCGGGTTCTCGGACCGATCTGCGGAAGCCTGAAGATGTGCATCGTAAATTGCACAGTTTCTTAATTCGAAAATCGATGATCCTTGCTGCATTGGGTCAAGGTTCATTTCGCTCGGTTTTGGGACCTACGCTTGGTGCAGGCATCGAGCTTGTAAGTGCTCGAAGTGGTCGGATGGCCTCACGAGGCCGCCTTTTGCGCATCATCAAACGGGAAGCCGACACCGAGTGGTCCAGACGATTGCTGACGGGCGTGAATGTCTACGGTCTACCGCTCATTGAAGGCATCACCGGCGCGGTACTCAATACGGCTTTGATGTATGATATCTGCGAGTCCGCCGAGGCTGTCCTGACCGACCGTTTCCTCGACCGAAAGTACCCGGATTGGAAACGCTCATGGTGACCGAAGCCCTGACAACACGTGCACGACGAATCAAAGGGAATGCCGACGCTATTTTCGATTGGGTCGCGTCCAGTGATCCGCGGCGCGAGCATTCATTATGCCGGCCTGCCGATATCAAACTGAGGATCGGCCATATTACCGATATGCACGTACCAAGCGAGGTTCAGCTGCTCGAACGTCTGCGGGACTTCACCACCAACGACTCGCTGACCGATTTTGCCTACAAGATTTCGGCGTTTTCCAACGCTTTTTTGCATGAGTACTCGGACACTCGTGAACTCTACACCACGATTCTGCGAAAGACCTTGTTGGGCATGCGCCGAGCCGGCGTGGACCACCTTTCGATCACGGGCGACTTGGCGCATTGCGGGCTAGAAACCGAATTTTTAGAAATGCAATCGGTGCTGCGGATGACCGGTTGGTGGGACTCCGGGCAGTTGAGCGTCGTCCCAGGAAACCACGACCGGTTCAACCTTTACGAACGATTTGCCCGCGAACCGATGGAGACGTTTTTTGACGTGCCGAGCACCCGCAAACCCAGGTTTCGCGAGCTGCCAGGCGGCGTTGTGCTCTTCGAGATGGATTCCAACGCCGACCGCATCGACGACCGGCACTTCATGGAAGAGCTCTTCCCCAATACTGTTGGTAGAATTTACCCCGAAGAGCTCGCCTATTTTGAGTCGCAAAAAGAGAAGTTTGCCGGCTATCGCGTGATTACGCTGATGCATCATCATTTGAGCGACGATTGGTACGATATTGGCGCCGAGACGATCCTTGGTTCACTGATGGGACCTGTCGATGGGGCAGATACGTTGATGGAAGCGACCGAGTTGATCGACCCGAATGCCGTATTCTTGCATGGGCATAAACACGACTTGATGGTGCCGGATTATACGATTGGTTCCCACCAAATCTCGTGTCCTGGCGGGTTCGCTGAAACGCTCGCCGTAAACTTCGTCGACGTCACCGTGAACGACGAAGTCGTCATCACTCAGGCCCGTGTTCGCGTGTAGCGGTGAGCAGTGAGCAGCGGGCAAGACGCCCGTGCACCATCTAACACACGCCCAAGCTTAACTTAGTGCAGACCGCTCAACGGCTAAGCCATCCAGTCTTTGACTCGGCGGTGGTGTTCTTCGCCTGCCCACATTTTGGCGAAGGGCTCCAACTCGGTCGCGATGGCTTCGTGCCTCGGCAAGGTGATTGCTCGTCGAACGCCATCCTTGATAATCTGAACCAGTTCCGGCTCCATCAGGGCGAGCTTCTCGGCGCGCCGCTCTACGGCTTGCCGAACATGGGCGTGGACTTCGTGAACGAGGCCCGCATGATGAGCCTCTTGAGCCGAGATCACCGAGCCGGTCGCTAACCAATACTGCGCCCGTGATGCTCCGACGGCCTCGACCAAACGCGTCAGGCCACCCCAGCCCGGCGGCAAATGAAAATGTGACTGCGTGAATCCTAAATGTGCGTTTGGTGAAGCTACACGAAGGTCAAAAGCCAATAGCGTTTCGGTTCCACCGCCGTAAGCATCGCCGTTGAGGCAGGCCAGCGTCCAGCAAGGTAGAGCCTCGATTCTGGCCAGAATCGCGACCATTCGTGACGCCATGGATCGTGCATCATCGGCGGTTACGAGTTCCGAGAACCGTTTCAAATCCCCGCCTGAAATGAAGGACCGCTCGCCAGCCCCACTGAGCACAAAGACGCGCGGCATCTCGCGCTCCGCATCGTCTAGCGCTTCTTCCAGCCCCGTCATGACGTCGAAGTCGATCGCGTTCAACGCATCGGGTCGGCTGACCTCGACCCACAAAATCTGCCCCTTCCGGGTTCGCGTTACTTTCATGGTTTTTTCGCCAAGGCTTCGGCTGCAACTTTGCGCACAGCCTCGACTGGGTGGGCATCGGCCAAGGTCTGCAGGTAAGTCTTGGCTTCACCGGTGTTGATGTCGGCGACGACATAAATCATCGGCATCAGTTGTGGGCTGCGGTCTCGAGAGAATTCTTCGGTCACTTTGATGATATTGGAATAGCTCTCGGTATCCTCGAAAGCGACCAGCGCAGCTGCAGTTGAAACACGGACCTGAGGGTCTTGATCGAGTAATAACTCACGAAGGCGTGGGGTTGCGTTCCGAAGGCGCCTGTCCCGGATATCCTGAATGGCCACCAAACGAGCGTCCGCCGAATCAAGCAACCCGACGATCTCTTCATCCGACGCTTGTTCCACCTCGGCTTGCGCCGCGATACGTTTCACAAATCGGCTCACAGCCTCGTTCGCCACTGCGTCCGCCGATTTATCCTCGGTGTCTGCATCGGTGACCAGAATCTCAGCCTTAAGCCCTCGTGCGTCGCTGCCTTTCGCCTTGATGCTGCCAAAAAGCATGACCTCGGTTTTGCCTTCCGAAACTTTGATTTCGTAGGTCGCAGAGCCCGTCGCCTTACGACCACCGGTGGCTTGAAATCCCGCGGAATTATTGAGCGCGAGCACAATCTGCGCCTCCAGCGCTTCGGGTTTGGGCGCGCCAGGGGTCTGGTAGGCGTTTTGCGAGGCGACCAGCCGAAAGTCTTTCACCGTCAAAGGCCCTGTTGTTGGACCCTCGTCTTCTGTGGCTGCTTTCGCTTGATTGGTTGCCGGCGGCGCTTCGGCAGGAATGGGTTTATTCTCGCACCCAACAAGGAGGGCGAGTGCCAAGAGAGAAGCTTCGATTTTCATGATGTCTCCGTGCCTGTTTAGGCTCGTCGTCCAGATACCACTCTGTCATTTCCGCCCAGATCTTTGAACACGAGAACGTCTTCAAATCCGGCAGCTTTCGTCAGGGCTGCGGCATCCGGCCCTTGTCGGTATCCGATCTCGAAGAGCAAATGCCCACCGGGCCTGAGCTTGCCATGGGCTTCGACGACCAGACGACGAATCATGTCGAAACCATCTTTACCCGCAAATAATGCCAGCCTGGGTTCGAATTTCAGGACATCTTCGCCCATCACGTCGGTTTCTGAATCCGCAATATAGGGTGGATTGCTCACAATCAGGTCTACCGGTCCTTCGATCGCCGAAAGGACATCGCTTTGAGCGACTTTCACGCGTTCGCCAAGCTCAAGAGCCGTCAGGTTTTCGGTCGCCAGGGCCAGCGCTTCAGGCGAAATGTCGACCAGCGTCATCGTGATACTTTTCCGCTCGTGGGCGAGCGTCAGTCCGATCGCGCCTGTTCCCGTGCCGACATCGACGACGACGGCTTCGGAATCCTTGGCCAGCAAATCCAGTGCCTTTTCGACGAGCGTCTCGGTGTCATTTCGGGGAATCAAAGCTCGCGCATCACACTTGAGTTCGATGCTCCAAAACGCTCGTTCTCCCGTGATGTACGCCACGGGTTCTTTCATCGCGCGACGTTTGATCACGGCGCGATACCCGGTCAGTTCTTCAGGGGATAAAGGACGGTCCCACTCCATGTAAAGCCGTACTCGATTCACGCCCAAAACATGGGCGAGCAGCAATTCGGCTTCTAGTTTTGGTGCGTCGATTTCCTTTTGGCCAAAGAAGTCTGTGGTCCACGCCAGAATTCGCTGAATCGTCCAGATATCACTCATGTCATTTCGCCGATTTGGGTCGGAACGCCACGACGACGTCAGGATTAGTTTCTATTCGAGGCCCACCGATAAGCTCGATGCAATAAGGGATGGCCGAAAAAAGGTCGTCCAAAATTTCGCCGATGGCCTTGGGTTGGCCGGGCAAATTGACGATCAATGTGGTTCCGCGGATGGCACCGACTTGTCGAGACAAGATGGCAGTAGGCACGTATTTGAGGCTGATAGCCCGCATCTTTTCGCCAAATCCAGGCAGTTCTTTGTCGGCGACATCAAGGGTCGCCTCGGGCGTTACATCGCGTGGCGCCGGGCCCGTTCCGCCCGTGGTCAGGATCAAATGGCAGCCAGCATCACAGAGTTCCACGATTTTTGCGGCAATGAGTTGCCGTTCGTCAGGAACAACATGAATCTCACTCTCGAAAGACGAAGACAGTCCGTTTTGAAGCCAGCCAATAATCGCTGGTCCGCCCAGATCCTCGTATTCGCCGCGAAATGCGCGGTCGCTTACTGTGATGGCACCGACTCGAAAAATTTCCATGATGGACTCAACTCTTTCGGAACTCTGAAAAATCAGTGTCGGGGAAGAGTCGCGGCATGACGCGATGGAAGGTCTCTGCCCGTTCTTTGGCGACTGGATCTTTTTCGAAGTCGACGTCACTTATCAAATACTGCCAGCCGTGAAACCCGCGGCTTTTGAGCAAATAATCAAAATAAGTCGGGAAATCGACATCGAGCCGATACGACGTGCCGTTCGGGTCGTGAAAATACAGCTGATAGGTGGGGGCGAACTCAGCGACATGCATCGCAGTATAATGAGTGCCTGCCGAGGAAGGCGCCTCGATCGGTCGCAATTCCCACGAAAAATCTTTGGCTTCTACGTCAGCATCATCTGGGACGACGCCCCAGATTTTGTCGATCCAGGTCCCAAAGACTTGGCCAAAATTGTAGATATGAAACCCACCGCCCAGAAGCTCTTCGCCGTCTTCGAAATAGGACCACGCGAAGTCGACACCGTCGGAAACCCGGCGGTAAAAAGACAAGACGTGGTCCGGCACGGCGATGCCGATACCGGTCTCGAACATGCTCACAACCACATCAGATGCAGGTTGAAAGAGTTCGAGACTCAGAAGTCGAAAATCGCTTCGTTCGGTGATTTCGTCGGTGGTTTCGCGCAGACGCACGAGGTCATCGAACTGCAAGGAACGCGGCCATGAAATTTCGCCGTTTTCCTCGAGTTCGAACTCTCCAGTTGGAATGTCGTCCTCGTTGACTGCCATGCGGAGGTCCTTAGCCCTTGCGACCGCGGCCCTTCACATGCACAGCGCGTTCGGTTTTCATGTCGATTTGCTGTGGTCGTGCAAGGCTGACTCGAGCCGCACGTCCCCGAACGGAGAGGTGCTTGTAGTCGGCCAAGATCGTGTTGCCGATTTCGGTCGGAAGACCAACAACGGTGCCTGTGTCAGAGACCATGACCTTACCGATGCTCTGTCCCGAAATGCCGGTATCATTGGCCAACGCGCCTACGATATCGCCTGGGCGAACACCGTGTCGTTTACCGGCCGAGATGTGCAGAAACATCCCGTTGATTTCGTCGGGATCAAACTCTTTATCCTCGGTCTGCGCAGCCTTTCGGTGTTCTTCACGAGGTTTACGGTCTTCTTTAGCCACGCGTGGCGCTTTCCGAGCCGAGTCCAACAAGATGCCACGTTCGTGGACAACCAAGCCAACCGCAGCCGTCGCGATGTCTTCGACCGACCAGATGCCTTCGGCAACCCATTCGTCGATCCAGACCTTCACTTCTTCTGCACTCTTATCTTCGATGGCAATCCCAAGACTCTTCTTGAGGCCCTCAAGCTGCATCCGAGCGATGTCGCCATCGCTTGGCACTTGAGTTTCTTCGATGCGTTGTTTGGTATCACGCTCGATGAAGCGCAGTTTTCGGCGCTCACCCGGTGTGACAAACGAAATCGCGAAACCTTCGCGACCCGCACGAGCTGTACGCCCGATACGATGCACGTAGGTCTCCGAATCACCTGGCAAGTCCAGGTTGATCACGTGAGTCAACGTGTCCACGTCGAGCCCACGCGCCGCTACGTCTGTGGCGACGACGACATCAATCTGGTCGTTACGCAGGCGCTGAAGCACACGTTCACGAAGCTGCTGATTCAAGTCACCATGAAGTGCGTCGGCACGAATACCGCGCTCGTTAAGCAGGTCACAGACTTCTGCACACGACGCGCGCGTCCGTGCAAAAACAAGCGTTCCGCCGCGCTTTTCACTCAACAACACTCGATAGAGGGCGTCAGGTTTCTTGCGGTCTGGAACGTTCATCCAGGTCTGAGTGACGTGGCTTGTCGAAAGCGATTGCCCTTCAACCTGAATTTCCACTGCATCTTTGAGGTAACGGTTGGCGACTCGTTTGATCGGAGCCGGCATCGTCGCCGAAAAGAGCGTGAATTGCTGAGTTTCTGGGGTGTCTTTGAGGACACGCTCGACGTCGTCGATGAAACCCATTCGCAACATTTCGTCCGCTTCGTCCAAGACGAAGGTTTCGATGCTGCTCAGGTCCAACGTGCCACGATCCATATGATCGATGACACGGCCGGGGGTTCCCACGACAATATCGACGCCACTACGTAGCGCTCGAAGTTGTGGTGCGTAAGGTGCTCCGCCGTAGATCGGTAAGATCACCAGGCCAAGTCCTTTTGCATAATCCATCAAAGCATCGGCGACCTGAATCGCCAATTCACGCGTGGGTGCGAGCACAAGGCCCCGTACGCCAGCGCCTCTTCCCTTAGTCTGTAAAACGCGATGTATCATCGGCAACCCGAAGGCTGCCGTTTTTCCTGATCCCGTACGTGCGCGTCCAATCACGTCTTTTCCCGCCATCAGGACAGGAATTGCTTCTGCCTGAATGGGGGTGGGAGCCTCGAAACCTAGAGCTGTTACGGCCTCAATCAATCGGGGATCCAGCTCAAAGTCCCGAAACGTCCGTTCTTTAGTCATCTTCTATCCTGTTCTGCCTCGTCGGCGAGGGCGCGCACTATACATGACTGGACCGGATTCGAGAAATACCTTAGACACACGGTGCTTAATTACGTGAGGAATACGTGTCAGATACGGTAAAAACAGCAGGTCGAGGCTTCCTGGTCATCACGGCCGCCAAGGTTTGGTTCCTCATCACGAGTGCGGTGACCCAGTTAGGTCTGCCGATTTTCTTTGGATCGGCCGAGCAATTTGGTGTGTTCAAGGTCGTGACCGAGGCCATTGGCCTTTTGAACATGGTCATGATCACCGGCACACTTCAGGCGGTGTCGAAACTCGTCAGTGAGCAGCCCGACCGCGCCAATCGCATGGTGACTCAGGCGATCAAACTTCAGTTCTTCCTGGGCGTTCCGATCACAATCGGATACGCGCTGGCCAGCCCCTGGATCGCCGAGAGTTTCAACGACGTATCGTTGACCCCTTATCTGCAGCTATCCAGCCTGATTATCGTTTTTTACGCGTTTTACGCGATCTTTGTGGGCTACCTCAATGGCACCAAAGAATTCGTCAAACAGGCCACGTTGGACATTACCTTTGCGACCTTGAAGACCGCCGGAATTCTGGGACTCGTTTTCCTTGGGATGGGCGTTTGGGGCGCCGTGGCAGGCTTTGTTGTGGCTGCCGGCATCATCGTGGTGATTTCTGGTGGCTGGGTTTTCCGTTTGATGCGGGCTCGTCCGGACCATGTTTCCGAAGAACTTCAGGAATCCCGAACCAAACGTTTGTTGGGGTATCTGGTGCTGGTGATGCTCTACACCTTTGCACTCAATGGCCTGATGCGGGCGGATTTGTTCATCCTGAAATCTGTCGCAGGTGACGTCCCAACGGCGTTGGCCGGTGCTGAAGGTATTTTCAAGATCGTGAGTGATAAATACGCTGGATTTTACGGCGCCGTCTTGAACGTGGCTCGGATTCCATATCAGGGCGTGATTGCCATCACTTTTGTGATTTTCCCGATGATTTCGGCGGCGACCTTCAACGACGACGTCGAGGTCACGCGAAACTACATCCGGACCACC
This sequence comes from uncultured Bradymonadales bacterium, assembly GCA_964394615.1. GTDB lineage: Bacteria > Myxococcota_A > Bradymonadia > Bradymonadales > Bradymonadaceae > JBFFMO01. The sequence goes on from CAYMYJ010000004.1 coordinate 196,821, forward strand.
TTTCGCTATTGTGCGCTCTTGATTGCTGGCGTGGCGTTTTTGTTGGTCTTCAACAGCGACCCGATCATCGCCGGTCTCTACAGCGCGGATTATCGTGCGGCGGCGGATGCGCTCTCGTACCTGTCGGTCTCGATCATCTTTTTTGCAGTCTATTATGTGGCGACCACGATCATCATTGGTGCTGGTCACCCGATGGTCGCCGTGGTGATCATGGCGATCAGCTTCGCGGTGAGTGCCGGTCTGAATTTCCTTATGGTTTCGGACGTTCACGCCACGGTGATGCCGCTTTTGTCTTATTCACCCTTCGTGACGGTGCCGGGTGGGGACGCGATGACGGCGGTGCATAACGCGATGGGCGTCGCTTCCACCGATGTCTCGCTTGCGGGCGCGTACCTGTTGCACGGGCCCGAGTACATGAAGGCCGCCGCCATCGCGACGACGATTGCGATGGTCAGCGGCTGCGCGTCGTCGATCGTCTGGTTGGGCTGGAAATACAAAGCGCTGCCGCCCGCTGGCACAATCATCCGTCTGGTGATCGGAGCCGGTGTGATGTGGGGAATTTCGTACGTGTTCCCAATTCCCGCCTGGGCCATCGAGAAAGGCCGAATCGCCATTTTGGGCATGGTCGTCGTGCGCATGGCCGTCATGGGAATCTCGCTCCTGGCCGTGCTCGCCATCTTGCGCGAGTTCACCGCCGAAGACGTGGCCCGAGTAAAACGCGTGATCGGCCGCAAGTAGGCAGCAAGCGGTGAGCAGCGAGCACATCGCAGGCGCCGGCTCTCCCGAAACCGGACCTCCTGAAACCCGACACCCGCAAGAAAAACGAAAGGCGACCTAAGTCGCCTCTCGTCTGACATGAACCGAATGTGCCGGTATTGATGCTTCGTTTAATCCCTAGTTAAACTAGGTGGGCACCGTAAATAACGAATCGCGGCTGAATCTTCGCAAAGGCCCAACCTTGAAGCGCCAGTGACAGTACCCGTATTAAAGCGTACGGGGATTAATGCGCTGCGTCTCACGAACACGACAGAAACATGCCCTAGTCGTATATCTGTCATCAATGATACTCGTCCGAGCCGGCATTTTCAACGCACTCTAGGATTCCTAATCCCAAAAAATGCCGGATGGAGCGTGTATGCATATTCATCTCGATCTCATTGGTGGCCTTGCCGGTGACATGTTCATCGCAGCAGCCCTTGATGCTCAATTGGTTACGCCTGCTGAGCTCGAAGAAGTGTTCAACAAGCTTGGCATGGGCGGCCAAATCCGAGTCCTGACCCAACATGTGGGTCGTGGTGCCCTAACTGGGACCCACATAGACTTTGATGGCTGGGACCCCTCAAATGATTCCGATCATCGTCATCTTTCGACGATCGAAAAGATGATCGCCGAAGCCGACCTTTCAGACGGCGTCAAAAAGCTCGCGACCGAGCTCTTTCGGACCTTGGGCGCCTCGGAATCCAAGATTCACGGCATCGATATCGAGTCGGTTCATTTCCACGAAGTCGGTGCGGTCGATTCGATCTTGGATTTTGTGGGTGCGGCTTACGTCATCGATAAACTGAGCGCCACCTGGTCGTTCAGCGACATTCCATGCGGTCACGGTACGATCGAGACAGCCCATGGAACGATTCCCGTCCCTGCTCCGGCTGCGGCCGATTTGATGGTCGGACTTCCAACCGTCACCCGTGATATCGCCGCAGAACTGGTGACTCCAACCGGCGCGACCCTGTTGCGCCATATGGCCAAACCAAGGGCATTAGGCGGTCTCAAGATTTCTGCATTCAGTGCTAAAAAATCGTTGGCACCGATCAAGAAGACCGTTCAACGCAGCGGAACCTTGGTGGCCACAGGTTACGGTTGTGGCACCAAGAATTTCAAAGAGATCGCCAACGTCGTTCGCTTGATGGTTTATGAGCAGGCGGGGGCGGGCCCTCAGGCCGATACCGTCACTCGCATTGAATGCGAAATCGACGACATGAACCCGGAACACCTGGCGTGGTTCTGCGAGACTCGCCTGCCTGTAGTGGGTGCGATCGATGTCTCCCGGACCTCGGTGATCATGAAAAAAGGACGAGCCGGGACCCGGCTAACGGTGCTGGCACGGGCCGAAACCGCTGACGATGTCGCACGTACAATCCTGAGCGAGACCTCGACCTTTGGCGTGCGGGTCGAGGAAGTCGTCCGGATGATTCTGGAACGAAAGTTCCGAAATGTCGAAACGTCCTACGGCCAAGTGAAACTCAAAGTCGGAATTCTGGACGGCGCCGAAGTCAAAGCCGTGCCTGAATTTGAAGACTGCGCGCGACTGGCTGCTGAACATGGTGTGCCGATTTCTCTCGTCTACGAGGCAGCGCTTAAAGCGTAGTCGTGGACAGTATTTTCAACTAGCGTGCGCCCTCTACGATTCAGCAAAGAGAACCGATGCAACCGATTCTAGGGCTTATTGTTTTTGTGGGGCTGGCTTGGGCACTCAGCGAAGACCGCAAGGCGGTCGACCCCAAACGGATCGCGATCGCTTTGGTGGCTCAGGTTGGGCTCGCTTTCTTGATGTTGAATGTGCCGGTGGTGAGCGATGCATTTCTGAGCCTGAATAAGGTTGTGGGCGCGCTCGAGGAAGCGACCCAACAGGCCACTGGCTTCATGTTTGGTTTCCTGGCTGGGGGCGGACCTCGCCCCTACGATGTGACCAATCCCAACGCCGATTTTGTGCTCGCCTTTCGCGTATTACCCCTGATTCTGGTCGTTTCCGCGATTTCGGCCGTCTTGTTTCATTGGCGAATTCTGCCCTGGGTGATCAAACAGCTGGGGCTGGCGCTGCAGCGGGCGTTTGGGATCTCGGGGGCGCTGGCTTTTGCCGCAGCTTCGAGCATCTTCCTTGGCATCATCGAGTCCCCTTTGGTGATCAAACCCTACCTGGACCGGCTCAGCCGTTCCGAGCTTTTTGCCCTGATGACCTGCGGCATGTCGACCGTCGCAGGCACAGTGATGGTGCTCTATGCGGCCGTCCTGGGCCCGGTTTTGCCCGGCGCCCTTGGCCATATTTTGGCGGCATCAGTGATCAGCGTTCCGGCAGCACTGCTATTTGCGCATCTACTTCTGCCGGGCGAAGACTCCGCTGATGAGATCGACTTCACGTTCGAGCGCACAACGCATGGAGCGATGGAGGCCCTGATCAACGGTACCTTGGACGGCATCAAGATGTGCGTGAACATCGCGGCGATCATCGTGGTGCTCTTTGCGATCATCAATCTGGTGAATATGGGCCTCGGCGCAATCCCCACCGAAACGCCAACGACCCTGCAGAATATACTCGGCACAGGATTTCGGCCCTTCGTCTGGCTGATCGGCATCCCATGGAGCGAAACCGCCGTGGCCGGCGAGTTGATGGGGACCAAGACGATCCTGAACGAATTTGTGGCGTATTTGGGCATGAGCCAAGTGCCCGCAGAGGCGCTTTCCGAACGGTCCAGATTGATCATGACCTATGCCATGTGCGGGTTTGCGAACCTTGGTTCGCTTGGCATCTTGGTGGGAGGGCTCGGCGCGATCATCCCCGACCGACGCGAAGAAGTGATCCAGCTCGCGACGCGGTCGATTCTTTCAGGCACGCTCGCCACATTGACGACAGGCGCCGTCGTCGCCCTGATCACCTAAGGCTCCCGTTCTTTGGGGTTGCCCGCTACGCGGAGATCCCCTGAAGGCATGACCGGCAATCATGTAAGGTTTGACGACCTACGTGGTCGGTGCATGTAGAGAGGGACGAGCGTCATCACGAAGAATGCCGTGATTTGAGGGGCATACCAGCTGATATCAACTTCGCAGCCACTCTGTGGCTCAGCCACCAATGCCGCGCAGCCGATTCCCCCTACCCACGCATAAAACAACGACTTACTGGTGAACCGCCACTGAATCGGTTTTCGCTGAAAGATTATGATCAATAAAAGTGGGAGGAGTAGTGAGGGTGATGCCATCGCACCCATTGCCAGCTTCCATCCGAGGAGCCTCATTTCTGAATAAAAAGAGTCCAGAAAACTTGGAAGCAGATACATCGAAACCAGCGCGCAAATCGGCAGGATAATTGTCACGCCGATCAGCGCTAGGTGGATTAGTGGCTTTTTCAAACTCAGGGCTCTCAAATAGGCCTTATAACATGCGAGAATACGTTTCTATTCTGAGATGTTAAATGCATTCTTGTCAAATCTCAGTGTCGCGCAGCAATGACTCGATGGGCTCGGATTCGATACATGATCATCGTCATCGCGGTCATGACCAACAACGAAATGCCGCCCATCACGAGGAGCTGCTGAAAGTCAGCCAAGGTACTCCGTGGCATCAGGAAGGCCGCGGTTGCACCCATCGACAGGGCTCCACCCGCCCAAGCGACCACCAACGTGAGCAGACTCCAAAGCTTTGATTGAATATTCGCGCGGAATTTGATCAAAAGCCCAATGGGCAGAACCAGCAATGGGATCGAAAGGACACTCCCCATCATCGTTCCCATCACAAAATGCCCAGAAGGAGAACTCGGTCCGCAGGCCAAAGCCATGGCTGGTGCGAGCAAGATGACGGGAACAATTGCGAATTTGATACGGTTCATGCGAGTCTCCGGCGCGATTCTCTTGATTCGTGTCTGCGTTGTACAGGGGCCGAACCCCAATTCGTTGCGCCAAAATTCCCGGAAACCTGGACCTGCGTTCCAAAAAGCCGTTCACCGCTAACAACCATGAACCGGTCTTTGTTTTTGCGGCATCCCAAACCCAACTCTAAGTAGATTTTTGATGCGATATGTCTTGATACCTCTTCTGCTATTCTTACCTGGCCTTGTGGTTGCCCAAGAGCGACTTACGCTCGCGACGGCTTTAGAAACGGCGCAGGCACAAAACGAGTCCCGTGAACTCACAGAACAACGCGTCGAGAGGGCCCGTGCGTTGAAACGAGAGATGTTGGCGTCGATGTTGCCCAATCTCACCGTTGGGGCAGGCGGCACCTATAACGGTGTGGCAGTCGAGCTGAATGGTCGTTCGATCGTTCAACAATTTGATTGGGGTGCCGATGCAACCGCCTCCGTCACGGTCTTTGATGGCAGCCTCTACCCGCTCTACCGCGCCAGTTCACGTTCTCTTGAAGCGACGGCGCAAGACGCGGAATGGACGCTTCACCTGTTGAATTTTGAGGTCGAACAATCGTTTTTTGCGCTCGCCGCGGCCGAACGACAGCTTCAAATCGCGGAACGCGCCCTTGAATTGCGAAAGGCCTACACCGATCGCGCATTGGCACTTGCTGAACAGGGCATAGCACTGCAGCTGGACGCGTCGCGGGCTCGAGCCCAACAGCTTGATGCCGAACAAGCTGTCCTTGAAGCGACGGCGAGCCTGGGAAATGCCTCGGATGCGCTCGGGGTCTTGTTGGGAACGACGGAGGGCGAAGAGTTTCGGTCAGACGTGTCGACTCAAAAACGCCCTCAACCTCCGCAGGCCCCAGCGCAAGCAGGTCGCGCCGATATTCGCGCAGACCTGAAGCGAATTGAAGGCATTGAACTTCGTGAATCGGCGGTGTGGTGGGGGCTCTTGCCTTCTATCGAGCTCAGCGCGAACTCCAGGTTTGGACCGTCGTCGTTGTCGAATCCAGACGGTTTTGTATGGTCGGTTTCTCTGGATGCAACATGGCTGCTTTACGACGGTGGTGCGCGCTATGCGCGGGCCGCAGGAATCGCTGCTGAGGCCGAAGAAGCCCGATTGATGTTGAGCCAGACACGTCGTCAGGTTGGGGCCGAGGCGCGTCGAACCGTGCGCGATTGGGCAACTGCCCATCAGGCCATCGATGTGGCGACCAAGAAACTTGAGGTTGCCCAGGCGACCTACGACATGGTGCTTGGGCGTTATGACGCAGGATTAGCGACAAGTATCGAAGTCACTCAAGCCAGCGAAGATCTCTATCTCGCGGAATTGAATTTGAACGCCGCTGAACTCGCCGCTGACCTCGCGGAATCGCAATATCGATTCGTTATTGGAGTGTCCGAATGAAATACCTTTTATTGATGGCGCTCGTGGCGTTTGCGGGCTGTGATTCGGGCAAGCCAACCAAGGAAGGCGGTCCTTCTAAAATGAAGATTGCGCCTGCCGCCACGGTGATGGGGCATACGATTGTGGCGGCTCCGTTTCAGGTCAAACGTGACTACGGCGGTGAATTCGTTTCCGACGCGATGGCAGACTTGTCGGCCGAAGTCTCAGGCGTTGTACGAGAGGTGAACGTGCGGCTTGGAGATCCGGTGGACAAAGATCAGGTGTTGGCGGTCGTCGATCCCGTGGTCTTCCAGCAGCGCGTCAAGGAGCTGCAAGCCTCGGTAAACCTCGCTGAGGCAGGCGTCGAAGAGGCCCGCACACAACTTCAAAACCTTCAGGCTGACCTGAATCGTAAGAAGCCCTTGTTGGCTAGAAATCTGGTCACTGCCAGAGAGATTGAAGACCTTGAGTCGCAGGTCGCCGTCGGGGCTCAACGGATATCGGTCGCTCAGGCTACCGTCGACCAAAACCGGGCTCGCCTCGCCACAGGACGAGATAATCTGCAGGATACGAAGGTTCGCGCTCCTTTCGCGGGCGTCGTTGCCGAGCGTTATGTCGACATGGGCAACCATGTCACGGCCGGGCAGGCGCTGTTTCGCGTCGTCGATGACACCGAAAAATATCTGCAGTTGCGCGTGGCCGAACACGATTCGGGCATGATCGAACAAGGGATGAAAGTCACGCTTCGAGTCGATGCTCTGGGCGGCGATCTGGTGGAAGGCGTGGTCGCTCGCATCGCGCCAGCCGTTGATCCTCAAACACGAACGCTAAGAATCGACGTTGTGAAGGGGACCGACGCAAATTGGGGTCGGATCAAACCCGGAATGTATGCCCGGGCGCAGATCATCATCGCGTCCAAAGATTCAGCCCTCCTGGCGCCTTCGCAGGCTATTCAAAAAGACCGCGACGGTTCGCGCTACGTCTGGAAAGTCGTCGACGGAAAATCGCTCAAGACTGTGATTCAGCCCGGACTGCGTGATCGTGACCAAACAGAGGTCCTCGAGGGGCTTTCGGTCGGCGATATCATTGTGGTTCGTGGTCACGAAAAACTGACCGACGACGGCATTGTGCAATTGGTGGCCAACGAGCCGAGCAAGGTGAAGCCATGAATTTGCCAAGCTTTGCGGTGAATCGCCCGGTTCTGACCACGATGGTTTTCATCGGGATTTTGGTTCTGGGCCTGGTCTCGTTCACACGTCTTCAGATCGACCTTCTTCCCGAAATCGACTTTCCAAGCATTTCGGTGGTTACGAGTTATGGAGGCGCGGGTCCGGAAGAAATCGAAACGATCATCACACGTCCAATGGAGCAGGCGCTGTCGACGATCGATGGCATCGAACGGATCGAGAGTTTCTCGACCGAAGGGCGATCGCGCGTCGCGTTGCGTTTCATCTGGGGCACCGACCTCGACACGGCACTCAATGACGTGCGGGCCACAGTCGAACAACTCAAGGAGCGATTGCCCGACGAGGCCGACGACCCGATTGTCTACAAGTTCAATCTGAACAGTTTTCCCATCATGTATCTGGGATTGAGTGGGTCTCTGGATGAGTCGACCCTTCGCCTGATCGCTGAGCGCGACCTCAGCCCTCGGCTTGAACGGCTTGATGGTGTGGCGGCCGTGGAGGCCCGTGGCGGTCTGAAGCGAGAGATCCATATCCTGTTGGATAGCGATCGTTTGCGCGCATTGGGGATCTCCCCGGGCGCTATCATCACCGCCATTCGTGAGAATAATAAGAACGTGCCGGCGGGTGTGGTCGAGGAATTTGACCATCAAGTCTTGATTCGCTCGGTCGGCGAAGCCCAGAGCGTTCATGATTTGCAGGAAATGGTCATCGCAATTCGATCGGAACTCGACGAGCGACAGTACCCGATTTACCTCAAGGATATTGCTGAGGTTCTCGACACATACGAAGAGCCGACCAACGTCGTTTACGTTAACGGACAGCCTGGGATTCGACTGAACGTAAACAAGCAATCCGGCTCAAATACAGTGGCTGTGGCCGATACCGTCCGGGCCGAGATCGAGCTGATCAATGCGGATTATGCCGGCAAACTGAAGCTGGATATCCTGACCGATACGTCTTCGTACATTAAGTCTTCGATTTCAAACGTTCAGGAATCCGTGCTGATTGGGGCTTTTTTGGCCGTCCTCGTGCTCCTGATGTTTCTTCGCAGTGTCCGTTCGACCGTCATCATTGCCACAGGAATTCCGATCTCGATCATCGGTATGTTCACCTTGATGTACGCCTTCGACATCACCCTAAATCTGATTTCATTTGGCGGTGTGGCGCTCGGAATCGGCATGTTGGTCGATAACGCGATCGTGATTCTCGAGAATATTTACCAAAAGTATGAACAGGGTTTGTCGCCAAAACAGGCCGCGATCGAGGGATCCCAAGAGGTCGCCGGAGCGATTGTGGCCTCGACCCTTACGACTTTGGTGGTCTTTGTTCCGGTGATCTTTTTGACCGGCTTTGCCGCGATTTTCTTTGGGCAAATGGCGTTTGTCGTGAGCTTCGCACTCATATGTTCATTGGCCGTCGCGCTGACCTTAATTCCTGTGTTGAGCTCTCGGTTCTTGAAGAAGGGCAGCACCGAAATGCCGCCAAGCCGCATGGAGTCCGTCTACGGGAAAATCGTCGATTTTTGCCTTCGCTGGCCCAAATCAACATTGGGGATCAGCGTCGCTTTGCTTGGGGCATCGCTGCTTTTGACGCCCTTGATTGGTACCGAACTGATGCCCGATTCCGACCAGAGTGAAGTCAATGTAAACGTCGATCTACCAGTCGGTACGCGGATTCAATTGACCGAAAGGGCCGTTAAAAAACTGGAGCAGATCGTCGTAAATGAGGTTCCCGAACTCGAGAACATGCAGACGATCGTCGGTACCCCAGGATTTTGGTCGACGAGTGGAGGAGAGTCAGGACGAATTGAACTGAAGCTGGTGAAGCCACAATTTCGCACGCGCTCGAGCGACGATATTGCCAACGATCTTCGGCTCAAGGTCAGCGGGATCATCCCCGGAGCAGATGTCCGAACACGCGCCGGCGGCGGTTTATGGATCCTTCGCGTTCTACGCGGAGGCGGTGAGCGTCTGGAAGTCCAGGTGCGAGGTTTTGAGCTCGACGAGGCTGACCGCGTCGCGGGCGAGGTCAAAACGAAGATGGAAGCCATTCCCGGAATCTCTGGTGCGCGGGTGAGCCGTCAGCCGGGCGGCGTCGAGGTCCAGGTGCTACCAGATCGCGCGAAGATTGCCGGGATGGGGCTGAAATACACAGATGTGGCGTCTCAACTGCAGACTTACCTGCAGGGCACGCGGGCATCAGTGCTGCGCGATCAAGGCGATGAGTTCAACATCCTGGTTCAGCTGCGCGAGGATGAACGTCGAGGCATCGACGCCGTGATGGAGGTTCCAATCGTGGTTCCTGGTGTGGGGACCGCGCCTCTACGAAACCTGGTCACCATTCAGGAAGTCGAAGGACCGCTTACGATCGAACGCTTGAATCAAAACCGAGTGGTCAGCATTGATGCGCAACTGACGGGCGAAGTCGACCTTGGCACCGTCGTCGAGCAAGTGCGCGAGGAAGTCCGCACGGTGAAACATTCCTCGAATTTTGCCGTGATTGTGACCGGTGAATCCGAAGAACAAAAGAAGACCTTCGAGAGCATGCTGATCGGTATTTTGCTCGCGATCGCGCTCGTCTACATGGTGATGGCGGCCCAATTCGAGAGCTTCCATCAGCCGTTGATGATTATGTTTTCGGTGCCTTTTGCCGCGATCGGCGTCGTGGTGACGCTCGCTGCAACCGGGACGACCTTCAACATTCAGTCGTTTATGGGATGTGTGGTGCTGACCGGAATCGTGGTCAATAACGCGATCGTTTTGGTCGATTATATCAACTTAATGCGGGCTCAAGGCATGCCTCTGGCTGAGGCCGTGGCATACAGTGCACGCAAACGTCTGCGCCCGATCTTGATGACCACGGCAACCACGATGTTGGCCCTGATTCCGGTCGCCATCGGTTATGCCGAAGGCGGCGAAGCCCAAGCACCACTCGCACGAGTGGTCGTGGGCGGGTTGTTGACCTCGACGTTGATATCGTTGGTCATCATCCCCGTGCTCTATTTGAAAGTGGAAGGCTGGATCGAGCGCCGAAACGCTCGGCTTGAAGCTTAGAGCTTGAAGCCGAGTTCGATCATTCTTTCGCGCAGATCGTCGATCTTGCTTGAGTCCACGGAAAACGCCATGGGCCCAAGTCGCTGAGCAACGAATTCCTGAAACTCTTCGACGTCGTCAAAGAGGTCAGCGGTGAATTCATCCTGCAATTGAATGACCGTCATATGCGTATGAATGGCCGCCGTTGGGGGCGCTTCGAGCATGCTTTGCAGCAAGATTCTCTGCGAGGCTGGAAGGCCTCCCTTTGAACGCGGCTCCAAGAATGCCACGGCTTTCTGAAGCGTTTCTTGCGGCCATCGCATCTTGAGAAGCGCCACATCAAAAGCGAACTGTCGCAGTCTGGGGGGCGCGTCTTCAACTTCGTGGGCAATCCGCGAAAGCTCCCACATCGTGATGACGTCGGCTTGAAGGGGATCGACGGTTGCCAGGAGCGGCCCAACAAACTCGATGACGCCGTTTGGCTCTTCGATATTGATGACCGAACCACGTGCCCGAGTGAGCAACTTATCGAGCAGAACCTCGTCGTTCTCGCTCAAGTAGGCGGTCGAAGGCCCCAATCGAACAACATTGCACTTGGTGTCGTGTTTGACCTGCCCAAGCCACATGTCCAATGCATCCGGGTCATGGTGGCGCACAAGGTAGCCGCTGTGGTGAACCACAAGGCGTTTATGAATGCGTTCCCAATCGTGGAGCTGAAAAGTGACCGATTCAGGGACTTCCACCGCTGCGTTATCACGCAGAAACTGGATGATCGCAGCAGCGTTTTCGCCCATCGAATAACCGCGCTGAACCGACTCTGGCGTCAACTTGAAGACCGCGACACGGTCCGACAGTTTCACGCGTTCGGCGACACGGTAGATGCGATGGAGCAACGTCACATCGGTGGAATCCAGGAAGATCATCAGCTCGAAATTCGGCTGAATCACCATGGATTTATCGACGGGAGCTGGTGTGTCCTTGACGTTGAGTCCGAGCATTTCTCGGCCACGCTTCGAGAACCGAATGACCGGTCCTTCTTCGGTGCGACCACGCTCGACTGCGCCAATCCAATAGAGGCCACGACGCAAGAAGGCGCCCACCCAAACCGGAACTTCTGTCTGAGCCTTATCAAGGGCTTTCTGCAGGAAAGGAGGGTCCATCAACGCGCAGAGTGATTCCACGGCGTCTTCAAGTTTCCAGCTGGTGAATCGTGAACGACGCAAAATCGAAAACACGTATCCACGTGCGCCAATCAGCGTTTCGCCACGAGCTGCCGTCAATGACGAGCCCAGATCTTCGACTTTTTCTGCCGCAAACGAGTCGGCTTCATTCCATTGACGCAAGCCCTTGAACGCGTCACCGAGCATGCGATTACGCTTCGAAATTGACGAAGCGAAATAAGCGTCCATGCCGGCAGCAGCGCCCTGGAGTTGTTCGCCGTCGTTGGTGAGCATGCCAAGCTGACAACCCATCGCAAACAGGAACACCATGTAGTCGAGGATCTCGATCTTATTGACGTCAACTTCAGGACCGGCTTCGTTGAAGGTGCTGGGAAACACGATCTCGCGAGCGAGTTTTGCCAACCCACGACGGTGCGGAGCGCCATCGCGGTTGAGCTTCAACGGCGCATGCAGCAGCTTCGTCGAGGCGTGCAGCAGATTCATCTCGAGCGTATCTGTGCTCGACGACGTGATCTGTTCAACACCATCAATATCGGCGGTTTCTTCGGCGAGCACGACCTTGGAGAGCTCTTTGAAGGTCTCCACGATATGAAGGCCAATGGCCAGATCGCGTTGGAGAACCGTACCTGTTTCCACCAATCGAGGCACATCGAGCTCAAGCTCGCCGGGATTAGGAAGGACGATGAACAGGCCTTCATTGATCAAATTGCACAAGGTCGGTGACGTGTCGCCAAACCCGTCAAGAAGCATGTCTCGTCGAAGATTTTCTCCGCGAACAAGGCCGTCTTGGGCCACGACGTACAACATCGCATGACGCGCGATCCCGGTCAGAGAGTCGTATTTTTTCGCGAATTCCTCGCCGAAAAAGCGCTCCGTGATCATGTCGAGATCGGACTCGGTGCTTTGAACTGCGGCAGCCAAAACACGTCGTGCGGCTGGATCGTAGTCGACATCGATGAGCTTGCGGAACGCCTCTGGCGTCAATCCGCCTTCGCGTTTGGGTTCACGTATCATCTTCGTCCTCCACTAGTTCTACTCCAAGAGGACCGCCGACGACCTGAGGATAAACCCCTTTGGCCTTCAACTCTGCGACGATTTGTAGGACCGCACCGGTAGGAATGACAACCGCTCTATCCGAAAAGAACTGGTGTTCCACTTCCGAAAGGTTGGCCTGCACGAGAGTTTCCTGAAGCACCGCTGCGTTGTCGCAGACGATTAGGGAAACCCCTTGATGTAAGACAGGGCCACGATTTTGCACTGAACTCTCTTGTTGATTTGGAAAGCGCGACGAGTCTAACGAGTAGCCCACACGCGGTCAATCCGGCCCTTATAGCATTTTTTGCGCGTATTGTTGCACACAATCTCGTTAGAGAAGACGTGAGTAGACGTCCAAAGTCTGTTTCGCGGCTTTCTTCCAAGTGAAGGTGGCCGCGTGTTTTCTTCCGATTTCTGATAAAGACGCGTGTAAGGCGTCGTCGTTCATCACTTTAGAAATAGCCTCAGCCATGGCGTGCTCATCGAGTGGATCGACCTTGATCGCAGCATTTCCAGCCACGGTCGACATCGGTTCTCGATCGGAAACAACACAAGGAATCCCGGCAGCCATGGCCTCTAAAGTCGGCAAACCAAACCCTTCGACCAGCGAAGGGAAAACAAATAATGACGCATGGGAGACCACCCGTCGTAAGTCCGTGTCGTCCAAGAATCCCGGCATCACCAGGTCTTCGGCCGGAATATTCAAAGACTCGGCCAATGTGCTCAGAGCAGAACAATTTCCGATCAGGCAAAGCCGTGTGCCAGGTATCTCCTTGCGGACCTGATTCCAAGCTCTGATAAGACGCCCAAGGTTCTTATAAGGTTTCGAATTTCCGACGGCCACGATGTAGCGACGTCCATCGGCTTGCAGAAAATTCACGATCTCATCGGCCGGTGGAGCCGGCAGCGAAAAGGCCGGGTCGACGCCGTGCATCACAACCGTGATCTTATCACGCTCGATCCACTCCAGCGCGCGCTCGGCAGTCGGCTGCGAAACTGAGATCACATGGTCGGCCCGCTGAAGTGCGTGCGGAATCGCCGTCTTGGCGAACGCTTCGATGCTTCGGGCCTTTAACCAGGTCGGCTGCGATGCATCGGCGTGATCGATCCACACAAAATCATGCAGGGTAATCACGGTTTTCAGGATCGTTGGCAGCTTACGCGGCAAGATATGAAAAAGGTCATGATAAAGGTCCAGCGGACCCACTCGCCGGGTCAAGGCGGCGATGTCTTTATGACCGTGCAGGTAGTTCTGAAGCCCGTCGATCTCGCGGTCTACAAAGATCTCTTTGATATCGAGACCCAGAGGCTTTGGGTTCGACGAGTGCCGAATGACCACCCAGTCGTGTTCTGGCGCCTGCGCCACAAGCTCAGGGATCAAGGCCATCGCGTAGCGAGCCACACCTGCGGGTGTCTGTGTGATGTTGCGCGCATCAAGCGCAATGCGTGCCATCAAGGCTCCAACATGCGTTGGTAAACGCTGAGGGCCTGTGAGGCGCAGCGTTCCCAGGTGAATTCGGCGGCGCGAACCAGGCCTGCGGCGCGTCGGGATTCCCAAAAAACCCGGTCGTCCCAAAGCTGACGAAGACCTGCCGCGATCGAAGTACGGTCGGTGGGATTCACCAGCACTGCTGCGCTCCCGCCGACTTCTGCCATCGCCCCAAAATCGGAGGTCACGACAGGTGTTCCGCAGGCCATAGCTTCCAGAGCCGGCAGACCAAAACCCTCGTAAATCGACGGAAACAAAAATGAAAAAGCCATGCTGTATAAGGCCCGAAGCTGATCGCCGCTGACGTGCTCAAGATGCACAATTCTATTCTTCATCTTGGGATGCTGCATCAACTCAAAAAGTTCGGTGGAGGGTCCTCGGGACAGCCGTCGCACCAACACAAATTTCACTTCAGGGACGTCTTCAAACGCCTCGATGAAGGCGGCCAGCGCCCCCGCGTGGTTCTTGTAGGGCGAACCCTGACCCACGACCAAAACAAAAGGGGTCTCGCGTTCGAGCCAATCGGTGAGTAAAGGCCAAGCTTCGTCTCGATCCATCGGAGAAAAAAACGGGTCGACGCCGTTATAGGTCACATCCACCCGACCACGAACTTCGGGGAAATACTCCTCGATCGCCTCGCGTGAGGCATGCGACACCGTCATCAAATGCTGGGCTTGAGCCACCGATCGCGGAATCAGCTGCTTGTAGAACGTGCCTGTTACAATTTTTCGCCACCACGAATCCGTGCAGAAATTCGCGTCGAGCAACCACATGATGTCATGCAAGGTGAACGTCGCTCGGGTCTTGATATTCGCGGGCAGGATATTGAACGGCGAGTGGTAAATGTCGATCCCGTCCATATCGATCTTGGAAGGCATCACAAAACGGGTTCGCAACGAGTTCGGCTCGACGCCATACGTCTGAAACGTAAGCCGTTCGCGGTTCGGATGGTCTTTGAAGCCCGCTTGGGGCGCAGCTGGATCACAAATCAGCGAGAGCCGCAGGTCGGAGTCAATCCGGAGCAACTGGTCGATGAGATTCTGGGTGTAACGCCCAATGCCGCTGGTGTGTGGACCCACGTACCGCGCATCAATCATCACGCAGGCGGGGGTATTTGAAGTGGGTTCCATTGCCGTCGACGAGCAGGAGTCAGCGCCCGACGAACACGTCTGGCTGGGACGCGCAGGGTGCCACTTCGTGACGCATTATTCAACGGATATGTGGACAGGGAGCCAGACGGCGACCGGTGCGCCAGGCATTGCGACTTGCGCCCAGTCCATAAACACGACGTCCTGCGAGACTGAGTTCTCCTATATCGATCAAGATTGCCCTGAATTTTTGTCGTGTTTGCGCGTCAGGAACGGGCACATGCGATCGAAGCAATCTCGAACAGAAAGGTGAGTCGACGAGTTTCTGTATGAAACTTCCATCACACGATGTTCAAAACCCACGACGAGTGGTGTAGCTTCCTTTCGTCTTTTGAATATGTCAGGAACGTGGCTCGTGTTCCCTTGGCGGCGATTTCGCATTACCAACATCAAACGATGTTTGTGGCTGAATCGCAGCCGACACTTAGTTCTCGTTTTGTTTGCTGGATCACCGCATGAACGCTTTGTTTCTCAAGTTCGTTGGAACCATCTTTCATAAGGTGCTGGCGCGCCATTACCTGCTTGTCACACTGGCTTCGGTGATCCTGACCGCGTTCTCGGTTTGGGTGATTGCGAGCAAGTGGAATATCAATTCCGACTTCAAAGCGCTCTTGCCCGAGACCTCGGCTGCAGCCCTTGCGATGACCGAAGTCGGCGATCGCGTCGGTTCGGGCTCCGCCCTATTTGTGGTGGTGGATTCGCCTGATACCGAGGCGAACAAGAAGTTCGCCGCCGTGCTCAGCGCGAAATTGCAGGAGATCCCTTCGGTCGCTCTGGCTCACTTTCATAACGACAAAGCGTTTTTCGAGAAGAATCAACTGCTCTACATGCAGGCCGAGGACATCGCGACGCTCTACGACCGGCTTGCCAAGAGAATCAAGCAGGCCAAAAAAGAAGCCAATCCACTTTTTGTGTCGCTGAAAAAGACGAAATCAAACCCCGATGAATTGATCGAAACCGACGATATCGCCGACAAATACAAGGAACAGGCGCAAAACGACTACAAAGAATACCTGATCGCCGACGACGGCTATTCGTTGACGATTGTGGTGCGTTTTGTCGAGAGCTCGACCGACCTTGTGGCCACCAACGCCTTGCTCGACAACGTGCGGAAGCTGGCGAAAGACCTCAAGCCCGAGAGCTACCAACCCGAGATGACCGTGGAACTCGGTGGTGGTTTGGTGAAGCGTCAGGCTGAGTACAAGTCGATTCTAAGCGACGTGGTGACCTCTGCTTTCTTCACGATTTTTGGTCTTTGCCTTGTGCTGGGCCTTTATTTTCGACGCTTCCGCGCGATTGCGATCGTCTTGACGCCGTTGATCATGGGCATCGTATGGACCTTGGCTCTGGCGTTTACGCTCTATGGGGAATTGACGACCGTCACCGTGTTCATTTTCGCCATTCTGTTGGGGCTCGGCATCGACTTTGCCATTCATTTGTTGAGCGGCTACGACCATGCCCGTCTTGAAGGGAAGTCCCCAGTGGATGCCTTGGTTGAATGCTTCTCGAGCACCGGGAAAGCAACGGTTCTTGGTGCTTTGACCACGTTCGTCACTTTCGTAGTGCTGAGTTTTGCTCAATTTCGCGGGTTGAGTCAGTTCGGCACCGTTGCAGCGATGGGCGTTGTGGCCAGCCTCACAGCGATGTTGTTGGTGTTGCCAGCCCTTGTTTTGACCTTTCAACATTTTCGTCCTTACCAGCCCAACACCTCCGACGATCAACAGAGCTTCCTCACCAACCTCATCAGCGATTCATTCATTTCGAAGTGGTCCAAAGTCGCGCTCGTTGGTGGTTTGATCCTGACCATTCTGGCGTCGTTTGAGTTTCATAACGTTCAGTTTGAAGAGAACTTCCGAAAAATCGGCAAGATTCAACCTTTCTGGATCAGCGATGCCGACGTGGAACGGGACGAGCAAGTGGCCCTGACGGGTAAAATGGCGCGCAAGGCGGCCAAGGTTGTGATGCTGAGCGCTCAGGCAACCCGAGAGGCCATCCAACCTGCGACCTTTATCAAAGATCGTGAGCAAAAAGACGTCGGCGACAAGTACACCAGCGCGGTGAGCGGAAAGCAGTCATCGACCCCAACCATCATGCTTTTTGACGACGCCGAAAGCGCCAAGAAAGTCTACGAAGTCATGAAAGACATGTTTGATAAGGGGGAGCTCACGACGATCGCGTCGTTGGCCTCGATTTACGCCTTCTTGCCTGCCACCCCTGAGGAGCAGGCGGCCCGCATGGTCGAAATCGAAAAAATCCGCGCCTTGCTGGATAAAGAAGGAACGGCATTCTTGAGCGATAAGCAGGTCGAGAAGGTCAATGAGCTGCGCGAACGACTCGATGTGAAGCCGATTACCACCAAGGACTTGCCTGAGTGGACCAAACACTTGTTCAAGGAAGCCGGGGCCAAGGCCAAGCCGCCAGCGGCCGGCGAGCCTTATGCGTATGAGTATTTGATCTACATCAATGAGTCGATCGACCAGATGAAGGGGGGCGAAGCCCGTCGATTCCTGAAGGAAGTCGCGGAAGTTCGCCAGAAGACAGGCGTCGACGTTCGAATTGGCAGCCAGTCGTATATCTACGTGGCGATGCTTGACGAGATTAAGACCGACGGTGCGCGCATGATGCTCATCGCTATTTTCTTTGTTTTCCTGATCCTAGCCGTCGGTTTTAAAAGCCCGTTTCGCAGCCTGATTTCGATGATTCCGTTGGCCATGGGGACCATGTGGGCCTTCGGTTTCATGGCCTGGTTTGGCATCAAGTTGGACTTTTTCAACGTGATCATCATCCCCGTCGTCGTGGGAATCGGCGTTGATGACGGCGTGCATTTTTATCACCACTATCTGCATGAAGGCCGCGGCTCGATCGCGAGCGTCTTCCGCAAGGTGGGATCGGCGGTGGTGATGACCTCCGTGACGTCGATTATTGGCTTTGGAGGGCTCGCTGTGACGAGCCATAAAGGACTTCAGTCGATTGGCTACGTGGCCATCACAGGCATCGTCTTCACGCTGCTCTCGACGCTTCTACTGATGCCTAGCCTGCTCTGGCTGGCCGAGAAGATGAATATGACGTGGGTGATCGCCAAAGTTGGCGGCGACGGCGCCCTCGACCACTAATGAAGATGGCCTGAGTCGCGGTAATCACGAAGTTTGTACTGAATCTTGCGCTGCGAGATGTCCAGAATCCGCGAAGTTTCTTTCGTGTCTCCGCCCGTCGATTCATAGGTCGCCAAGATCGCCAAGCGCTCGAGATCTTCGAGCGTTGAACCTGGAATCCGCACATCGTCCGAAAATGACCGTGGGCCGCCCTGCCTGAGCTTCAGACTTGCCGGCAAATGATGCGCATCGATCCTGTTGGACTCAGCTAAAACGACGGCACGTTCGATCACGTTTTCAAGCTCTCGAACGTTTCCAGGCCAATCGTAGGCTTCAAGCGTATGCACGACTTCTGTCGAGACTTCGCGGATGGTCTTGCCGTTTTCGCGCGCGTATCGATCGACAAAATGACGAATCAAAACCGGGATATCCGACCGTCTGACACGAAGCGGGGGAGTTTCGACGTTGATCACGTTGAGACGATAATAGAGATCTTCGCGGAAATTTCCGTTGCGGACTTCTTCCTCCAAATTCCGGTTCGTGGCGGCCACGATTCGCACATCGACCGAATGGGTCTGGTTTCCACCAACGCGCTCAAACTCGCGCGTTTGCAGGAACCGCAACAACTTAACCTGAGTTGAGGGAGAGATTTCCCCGATTTCGTCTAAGAACAGCGTTCCGCCATCCGCGTCCTCGAATCGACCGCGCCGCATTCCGTTGGCGCCAGTGAATGAGCCCTTCTCGTGGCCAAAAAGTTCTGACTCAAGCAGGTTTTCGGGCAGCGCCGCGCAATGAATCGTCATGAAAGGTTTGTTAACGCGCGGGGACATGTCGTGAACCCGCCGCGCCACCATTTCTTTGCCTGTCCCGGACTCGCCGGTGATCAAAACAGTCGCACGGGATGGCGCAATCTGGTCGATCAGGGTCAGCATTTGTTGCATCGGTCCCGCATTTCCGATGATCTTGGAGGCCTTCTGTTTCTGCGATTGTTCTCGCAAGTCCTGAAGTTCGCGCACCATCTCGATGCGCTCAAGGGCGCGCTGAATCACGAGTTCAACGGCGTCGAAATTCAGCGGCTTCGTGAGGTAGTCGTTTGCGCCGCTTTTCATCGATTGTACTGCGGTTTCGACGCTTGCGAACGCGGTCATCACGATGCAGGTGATGTCTGGGTGCAGTTCACGTGTCTTGCGAAGCAGCGTGATGCCGTCCATCAAGGGCATCTTGAGGTCGGTCAGGATGATGTCGGGAGTCCAATCCTTAAGGATTCCCATGGCCTTAAACCCATCGGCGGCGTCCTGGACTTCATGCCCATCGTCCCGAAGGAGCTGGCAGAGAACATGACGCGCAGAGTTTTCGTCGTCGACAACAAGAATGGCGCCAGTACGGCGTGTCTGCTCGATTTCGGGAGTTGTGTCTATCGCCATGGTTCATTCTCCTGATCATCATCATCGTGCAGCGGTCGCGGGAACGAGATTATGAACTCGGTTCCTCGTCCAGATTTTGAATTGACGTCAATCGTTCCTTCGTGGGCTTCGACGATCTTCTTGACGATCGGCAGACCCAATCCAGTTCCGGTGGTCTTGCTTGTGAAAAACAGGTCAAAGATTCGGTACTGCATCCCAGCGGGCATGCCTTCGCCGTCATCTTTGACCGTGATCTCGGTGCTTTTTTTGCCGCTCTTGATCGTGAGCAGGATCTCCGAATTCGAAGTGCAAGCCTCGATGGCATTCGTCAGCAGATTCAGGAGCGCTTGTTTGATGCGGTCGGAGTCAAGCCAGATCAATTCGGGCCCCTCGACTGAAACCTTAAAACGGATCTCAGATGCGTCCATCGTGGGCCCAAGCGTCAGCCGAATGGAGTCGACGAGTCCTTTGGCGCTCACCCAATGAGGGTAGATATCGATGGGTTTTGCGAAGTCCATGATCTCGGTCGTCAGATTCGTAATTCGCCGAATTTCAGAGCGCATGGCGTCCATGATCGGAGCCGCGCCATTTTCGGTCCCATCGTGTGCTCGGAGCTTTCGTTCCAAGAGCGTCACGTTCAGCGCAAGTGCGTTCAATGGGTTGCGGATTTCGTGGGCTAGACCACTGGCCAATGCTGCGGGAACCTTGAGTTTCAACTCCATCATGTTGTCCCAGTATGACTGAAGCATGATGGTCAGTTCGATATCCAGCAGGCGATTCATGGCTCGCATGTGTCGAAAACCGTTTTTGCCCAAAGCATCGCAATGCCAGATGATCTCTTCGATTTCGGAACGAATGATGTTCATCGCTCCAAACATGAAATGTGGCAGTAGACCCACGGTGACATGGACGCGTCCGATACGCATTCGTTTCTGGAAATAAGCGTCGTCGTACACGCCGTCGAAGAGCTCAGCGACCCATTTGTAGAGCGATCCGCGCAATCTCTCGACCTGCTCGGGGCCTTCAAACACAGCCTGAGTGCGGGGATTACCTTCGAGGCCGGTGTAAAATGCATCGACGACCCGGTCGAGCTCGGGCAACACGCAGTCCCGGGCCTCGGCAAGGAGAGCGGCGTCTTCCTCTGAGAATCCCATATAATCTTTGATTTCGTCGAACACGAGCATCTACGTCCCAAAACAAGTCTAACGAGGCTGACGAGGCTACCATCTCCAAGGTTCGTGCCAAACATGGCACAAATCGGGAAACGCTCACGAACGTTGAGGCTCTGGGACTTGAGGGCAAATCGAACGACGTGAGAAGGCGAAAAAAATGCGAACACGCGGGGGGGTGTGCGAAATGATTTCGCGTCAAAGTGTCTCTTGTTGAGCAAATTGGCAACGCTGTCATGATGTAGGCATGGTTTATCTTATCCTTTTTGTGTCTTTGTTGGTCAGCGCATGCGGAGCGGCCTCGCCGACTGACGATCCTCGACTCGTCACCAGGCCTGCCGACCGCACCACACTTTGCGACGAAGGCGATGGGACCGCATGTCGGGACATGGCACTTGAGCTGATGGAGGCACCAGCAACGAGCGCTGGTGCGGTGCGGGTATTCAATTTGCTCGACCGAGCGTGTCAGCTTGGAGATGTCGAAGGTTGTTACCACCTCGCCGTGCTCTGGGAACGTGGCATTGGCGCGCCGCCCAACGTCGAGGAGGCACGCGCCCTCTATCAAGCAATGTGCGATCGTGGGCACACTTCTTCCTGCAATAATCTGGCGTTGTTGGTGGCACGGGTCGACGGAAACCTCGAGGAGTCCAATGCCCTGCTTCAAGGTGCCTGTGAACAGGGCGACGGCACGGCATGTTTTAATGTGGGCTGGCGAGCCGAACAGTCGGGCGCGTTGGAAATCGCTGCGAGTCAGTATCGACGGGCGTGTGAGCTCTCGTTTTGGGAGGGATGTTTTTATCTGGGCTACATGAACCGATACGGCAAAGGCATGCCACTCGACGAGGCCGCAGGCGCGGAACTCTATTTGAAGTCGTGTAACGGCGGTTATGGACGAGCTTGTTCAAGCCTTGGGTCGCTTCATGAGCACGGTGCGGGCGTCGAGAAATCTGAAGCGAAGGCGTCTGAGTTTTATGAACGTGCCTGTAAGCTTGGTTTTGCCAGAGGATGCACAAATCTTGGCATTGCGGCGGAGCGCAAAGGCCGTGGGGCGGCGCTCTACGAACAGGCGTGTAAATCGAAAGATGCCAAAGGGTGCTCACGGCTCGGAGTCGCCTATTTGAAGGGCGAAGCAGGCGTCGAAAAAGACCCAACCAAAGCCTTTCTGGCTTTCAAGACCTCGTGCGAGCTTGGTTACGGTCCAGGGTGTTCAAATTTGGGCG
Source organism: uncultured Bradymonadales bacterium (assembly GCA_964394615.1). GTDB lineage: Bacteria > Myxococcota_A > Bradymonadia > Bradymonadales > Bradymonadaceae > JBFFMO01. The sequence goes on from CAYMYJ010000004.1 coordinate 218,782, forward strand.
TGATGTATGAAGATGGCCGCGGGATCGACAAAGACATCGATCGTGCCGCCGAGCTCTACGACTCGGCTTGTGCTCTCGAGGAGTTTCAAGGCTGCCATAATTTGGCAGCGATGTACGAAGACGGAATAGGCGTTCCCAAGGATATGGAAAAGGCCACCGATCTGTACATGAAGGCGTGTGAAGGCGGGATCGCGTTTAGCTGTTCGTACCTCGGTTCGATGTGGCTGAAAGACGCTGACAAGGCGCGTTTTGGCCGAGAACTGCTCAAGCGCGGTTGTGAGGAAGGTGATTCGTTTGGCTGCGATCAGCTCAAAGAAGACAACCCCACCTGAATCGTTTTTTGAATCACGACGGGCTGCGGAACGTCTGAAATGCATAACGGAGAATACCTATGCGCTTAGCTTTTTCATTTTTGACCGTATTACTAGCTCTCACGATTTCGACAGGGGCGTTTGCCAAAGACGTGATCAGCCACAAACCCTTTAACGACATCCTGAAGACCTACGTCTCGAAGGGAAAGATCGACTACGCGGGTTTGAAGGCCAACGAAGCCGACTTCAAGAAGTTTGAGGATTACGTGGATGCGGTTGCATCGGCCAAAGTCGAGGGCACCAACGACGCGAAGTTGGCGTTCTATTTGAACGCTTATAACGCCACGGTCATGAAGGCTGTGATCGAGCGCTTGCCCTTGGAAAGCGTGATGAAGGTCGACGGATTTTTCAACAAAGTGAACCACAAGATCGGCGGCAAAGAGATGACGCTCGATTTCTTGGAAAACAAAGTTGTTCGGCCGGAGTTCAAAGACGCCCGCGTTCATTTTGGCCTGGTTTGTGGCGCAAAAGGCTGCCCGCCCTTGAAGAACAAAGCGTTTACCGAGAAGAACGTCCAGAGTCAGCTCGAGAAAAACGCCAAAGCATTTATCCCATCGGCGACCAAGATTGACGGCGACAAGGTCACCACCAGCAAGCTGTTTGAATGGTTTGCCGATGACTTCAAAACCGCGGAAGGCTCTGTCGAGAAGTATTTGGCAAAATACCTTCCAAAACACAAAGAATTGCTTGAGTCCGGGAAGGCAAAAATTGGCTTCACCGAGTACAACTGGGCGCTGAACGCCAAACCCGCAAAAAAGGCCGAGACCAAGACTGAGAACAAGCCTTTCGAGAAATAAACGTGAAAGCCAGCGTTGCCGAAATCCCGGTTCTGACGTTGCTCCATGGGCGTGCGCGCCCCTTTGCACGGGGTCAGAACAGCGCGATCGAAAAATCCGAAATAGGCGGCCCGATCCGAATCGGTGAGCTTGGTCTAGAAGGTGATGAACAGGCCGATCTGCGTCATCACGGTGGCGTCGAAAAGGCCGTCCACCATTATGCCTACGATCATTATGCCGGGTGGAAAAACGATCTGAGGGGCTGCTCTGACGAGTTGCTCGCGGCTCCTGGGGCGTTTGGCGAGAATATTTCGACCTTGGGACTCACAGAGGAAGACGTGTGTGTGGGCGATATTTGGCGCGTCGGTACGGTGCTCTTGCAGGTTTCTCAGGCGCGCCAACCGTGCTGGAAATTGAGCCAGCGTTTCGGAATCGACGACATGGCCGAACGGGTGCAGACCTCGGGCCGTACAGGCTGGTATTATCGCGTGTTGGAATCTGGTTCTACCGCTGCCGGAGACCTGATGAGCCTGGTTGAACGCCCACATGCCGACTGGCCTCTCTCGCGTATCTTGCAAACGTTTTATGTGGATTTGTTGGATCGACGGACCCTTGAAGGCATTTTGGGTTTAGAGGAATTGACGGCTTCCTGGCGCACTCTTGCGCAACGCCGCTTAGAGTCAGGTCGTATTGAGGACTGGACCCCGCGTCTTAAGGGCGAATCAGGGCCCTGAATCACGGTTTTATGGGAAGGTTTGGCGCTAAATCCGCGCTTTTGTCGGGAATTGGCGCTTTTTTTGCGTCCGCGCTGATGATTTAGATCGCCAATGAACTGAGGTACCTTTGCGTAGCCAAAAATGGATGAACGACCATGACGATGCCTAAACATGCCGATGGCAAACTCTCGAACCAAGGCACGGTTGTGTCGATTCGAGGCAGCGTCGTTGATGTCAGGTTTGACCATCACCTCCCTCAAATCAATACCGTGCTGACCACGCATGACGGGAAAATTGTCATCGAGGTGCTCGCCCAGCGCGACGCAACTCACGTGCGCGGAATCGCGTTGACGCCGACTCAGGGGTTGAGCCGCGGCACGTTGATCGATGACACTGGTGGGCCACTTAAAGCACCGGTGGGACCGGGAATCCTGTCGCGGATGTTCGATGTGTTTGGCAAACCGATCGACTGCCTTCCGGCGCCCGAGGATGTCAGTTGGCGCTCCGTTCATAATTCCCCGCCGCCATTGGCACGTCGCTCCACAAAATCAGAGGTCTTCGAGACTGGCATCAAGGTCATCGATGTCCTCGTACCCTTGGAGCGCGGCGGTAAAGCAGGACTGTTTGGTGGCGCAGGCGTGGGCAAAACGGTGCTTTTGACCGAGATGATCCACAACATGATTGGCCACCACGAAGGCGTCTCTATTTTTTGCGGCATCGGGGAGCGTTGCCGGGAAGGCGAGGAGCTGTATCGGGAGATGAAAGAGGCCGGAGTGCTGCCGAATATGGTGATGGTCTTTGGGCAGATGAACGAGCCTCCTGGAAGTCGCTTTCGTGTAGGCCACGCCGCATTGACGATGGCCGAGTATTTTCGCGACGATGAACACCGCGATGTGCTGCTTTTGGTCGACAATATTTTTCGCTTTATCCAAGCCGGCTCGGAGGTCTCGGGCCTGATGGGGCAGATGCCGTCGCGATTGGGGTATCAACCCACAATGGGGACCGAACTCTCAAGCCTTGAGGAGCGAATCGCCAACACCGACAGCGGCGCCATCACCTCGATTCAGGCGGTTTATGTGCCCGCCGATGATTTCACCGATCCCGCAGCTGTACACACGTTCTCGCACCTTTCGGCGTCGATCGTGTTGTCGCGAAAACGGGCCAGCGAGGGCCTCTTTCCTGCGATCGATCCCTTGCTTTCGAATTCGAAAATGATCGCGCCCAATATCGTGGGCCATCGTCATTATTTGCTGGCCCAGGAAATTCGGCGCACTTTGGCTCAATACTCCGAGCTCAAAGACATCATCGCGATGCTCGGTTTGGAACAGCTTTCCACCGAAGATCGCAGGGTTGTTGCGCGCGCCAGGCATCTGGAGCGATTCCTCACGCAGCCGTTTTTCACCACGGAACAATTCACGGGAATGGCTGGAAAATTGGTCCCTTTGGAGGACGCGCTGAGCGGATGTGAACGTATTTTGAACGATGAGTTCAGGGATTATCCGGAGAGTGCGCTCTACATGATTGGGGCGGTTGATGAAGCTGTCGCGAAGGAATCCGCAAAGGATTCCGACAAGGGGCAATCGGCATGACCCTGATGAATCTGAAGATCTTGCTGCCCTCGAAAGTCTTCGACGAAAAGGCCGAAGTTTCGCGCATTGTGGCGGAGACCCAAAGCGGGTCGTTTGGTCTTTTGCCTCGTCGTTTGGACTGTGTGGCCGTGCTTGAGCCGGGGATTTTGGTTTACGAAACCGAGGCCGATGGCGAAATGTTTGTGGCCATCGACGAAGGTGTCCTCGTGAAGGCAGGCCCCAACGTTACGGTTTCTGTGCGTCGCGCCATCGGAGGCGTGAATCTTGAGCAATTGCGGAGCGCTGTGGATCGAGAATTTCTAACGCTCTCGGAGCACGAAGTGGTTTTGCGATCGGTTTTAGCGAAGTTGGAAGTTGGTTTCCTGCGTCGAATGGCGATTTTTCATCATGAGTGACGAACCGGAAAAAAGCCCCGAGGAGCCCTCACTGGCCGACCGCATCGGGAAGAAGGCAAGGCGTAAGATCCGAGCCCGAAGCAAAGGTCCATCGAGCGTGTGGTTTGGTCTAGGCATGATGGGATTGATCGGCTGGTCGGTTGTGGTCCCCACTCTGCTCGGGGCGGCGCTTGGAATTTGGTTGGATGAGCGCGACCCAAGTGGCCGCTCTTGGACTCTTGCCCTCTTGAGCATTGGTCTGGTGATCGGTTGCCTGAACGCCTGGCATTGGGTCAGCAAGGAAGGCGACGAGATGCACAAGGATGACGATGAATGAAGCACTGACATGGGCATTTTCCATGCTCGCCGGAGCAGGTCTAGGCGTCCTGTTTTTTGGCGGCCTCTGGTGGACCGTGCGCAAGGTCGTGTCATCGAGTCATTCGATGGTCTGGCTTTTGGCTAGCTTCGTGGTGCGCATGGCCGTGACGGTGGCCGGCTTCTATTTTGTAGGCGATGGGCATTGGCAAAGACTTCTGGCCGCGTTGCTCGGATTTGTCGTGGCTCGAATCGTCGTGACCCGAGTCACTCAAAAGATCGACAAAACCACGTTCACCGAGGCCAATCATGCGCCTTAGCCCTGACGAAATGATCTTTTGGGAGCAAGGGGTCGTTAGAATCAACGCGACGCTCGTCTTCACGTGGGCATTGATGTTGGTTCTGGTGATTGGCTCAATGCTGATCACCCGCAAGCTTTCGGTGGGTATGCATCGTTCTCGGTGGCAAAACGCCCTCGAGATCATTGTCACCACGATTGTCGGCCAGATCGAAGATGTTGGGATCAGCCCTGCTCAAAAATACATCGGGTTTCTGGGCACCCTCTTTCTGTTCATTGCGACGTCGAGTCTTTTGACGGTTGTGCCAGGCTTTGAGCCACCCACGGCGTCGCTCTCGACCACAGCGGCGCTGGCCCTGTGTGTGTTTGTGGCGGTGCCACTCTTTGGGATCGAGGATCGAGGCCTTTGGGGTTACCTGAAGTCCTACACCCAGCCGACTGTGATCATGTTGCCATTCAACATCATCGGTGAGATTTCGCGCACCTTAGCTCTGGCGGTTCGTCTCTTTGGAAACATGATGAGTGGCGGTCTAATCATCGCGATTCTATTGGCGATCACCCCATTTATGTTTCCGATCTTGATGACGGCGCTGGGCCTCCTCACAGGCATGGTGCAAGCCTATATCTTCTTCATCTTGGCAGCGGTGTACATTGCTGCCGCCATCCGAACTCGTAAAAAGGAACCCGACGTGGAAACACTCGGTTCAGAGACATAAAAGGAAAACCAATATGGAAAGCGCGGCATTTATGGAAAGCCTGACCACCATCGCGATGGTCTCCATCGTCATGAGTGGGTTGACGACGATGGTCGGAACAATGGTTCCAGCCATGGCAGAGGGGAAAGCGGTGGCGGCCGCTCTTACAGCGTTGGCTCAACAACCCGACGCCTCGCCTACCATCACACGAACGCTCTTTGTCGGCTTGGCGATGGTTGAATCGACCGCGATCTACTGTTTTGTGGTCTCGATGATTCTGATTTTCGCCAACCCGTTTTGGAATTTTGCTCTCTCCCAAGCTCAAGCAGCGGGACAGTAGGCTATGACTATCGATTGGTTTACGGTCGTTGCGCAGGCGATCAATTTTCTGGTGTTGGTGTGGTTACTTAAACGTTTCCTCTACAAACCCATCCTGAACGCGATCGATGCGCGCGAGCTGCGAATTGCCACCGAACTCGCTGATGCTGCAGCCAAGCAGAGTGACGCCGAAAAAGAGCAGGCTTTGTTTCTGCAGAAAAATACCGAATTCGATGAACACCACGACACGCTCCTAAAGCAGGCCGCCGCCGAGGCCTCTGCCGAGCGTAAACGACTGGTCGACGAGGCGCGTCAGACCGCGGACAAGCTGCGCGATGAACGAACGGAGATTTTGAACTCTGAATTTCGAACTCTTCAAAATGACATCGTTCGTCGAAGCCGTGACGAGGTCTTTGCCACCACTCAAAAAATCCTTGTTGAGCTCTCAGGAACCTCGCTTGAGGCCCGCATGGTCGAGCTCTTCGTTGGGCGTCTTCATGACCTTGATGGGGCGACCAAGAAGGACTTGAGGGTGTCGCAAAAGGCGGCCTCGCACCCGATCGTGATTCAGAGCGCTTTCGATTTGTCGTCGGGGCAGCAGGCGGCCATTTCGACTGCGCTCAACGAGACGTTCGCGGCGGAGGTGCCAGTGGAATTCGAGACCAATGTCGAGGTGATCGGAGGTGTAGAGCTGATCACGGACGGACATAAAATCGCGTGGAGTTTTTCGGAATATCTGGTCGATCTGCAGAAAAACATTTCGCAAATTCTGGGTGAAGAGAAACCAGGTTTTCGTTCAGGAAGCTCCAAATGAACCGTCCTGATTCTCTGAAAAGTGCTTTTGACCGCATGTTTGCTGCGGCGGACCAGACTCGCGACGACATCGCGCCGGAGCTGAGCCCACGCGAAGTCGGTAAGATTCTGAGTGTGTCGACGGGCGTTGCACGCGTGGGAGGACTTCCGGGCGTTGGTTTTGAGGAGCTTGTTCGCTTTGGTGGCGACGTGTTTGGCATCGCTTTTAACGTCGATGAAGACGAGGTCGGTGTGGTGTTGCTTGGTGAGCACTCGCAACTTCATGCCGGTGATGAAGTCGAGCGAACGGGCCGTGTTATGGACGTGCCTGTTGGAGTCGGTCTCTTGGGGCGTGTCATCGATCCCTTGGGTCGTCCACTGGATGGTTTGGGCCCGGTTGCATCAAGTCATCGTCTGCCTATCGAACGCCCAGCCCCGCCAATCATGGATCGCGCCCCCGTCTCTGTTCCGTTGCAGACCGGCCTAAAGGTCGTGGACGCTCTGGTGCCCATCGGGCGAGGGCAGCGAGAATTGATTTTGGGGGACCGGCAGACCGGCAAGACGGCGATCGCGATCGACACCATTATCAATCAGCGCGGGCAAAACGTCGTCTGCGTGTATTGCACCATCGGACAACGGGCGTCGGCCGTCGCCAAGGCCGTGGCCACGTTGAGAGAACACGAGGCGATGCCGTACACCGTGGTCGTGGTGACCGAAGGCAACGATCCTCCCGGCCTTGCCTACGTTGCCCCCTACGCCGCGACGAGCATCGCAGAACATTTTATGGAGTCCGGACAAGACGTTTTGATTGTCTACGATGACCTGACACAGCACGCCCGGTCTTATCGTGAGCTTTCTTTGCTGCTGCGCCGGCCACCAGGCCGCGAGGCGTTTCCAGGTGACATTTTTTTCATTCATTCACGTCTTCTGGAACGGGCCACCCATCTGAACAAAGAGCGCGGTGGCGGCTCCCTGACCGCACTTCCGGTGATCGAGACCGAAGCCCAGAATATGTCGGACTATATCCCGACCAATTTGATCTCGATCACGGACGGACAGATTTATTTGTCGCCGTCATTATTTGAGTTGGGAGTGTTGCCTGCCGTCGACGTGGGCATGTCTGTTTCACGAGTGGGCGGCAAAGCCCAACGTTCGGCCTATCGCGCTGTTACGGGCGATCTCAAGCTCGCCTACGCTCAGTTTGAAGAGCTGGAGACCTTCGCTCGGTTTGGTGCGCGGCTTGATGAGAGCACGCAGAAGAGCATCCAACATGGTCTGAGAATTCGTGCCTGCCTAAAACAATCCGAATTTTCCCCAGTGTCGGTGGGGGGGCAAATCACTGTTCTTCTGGCTTTGACAGAGGGCCTCTTTGATACGGTGCCAGTCGAGAAAATGCGCGAGGCCGAAAGTGCGGTACGGCAAGCTGCCGAAGAGATCCCCGTGAATGTAAGCGCTCGCTTCGCTAGCGCTTCCAAATTGAGCGTCGAAGACCGCAAGGTCGTTATCGACCTCGCAACACAGGCACTCAAACGTTTTCTTCCAAGTGAGTCTGCTCTGCCAGGAAAGCGCTCATGAGTGAAACGACCACCAGCCTTTTGCATAAGATCGAAAGCGCGTCGGACCTGCATGCTGTAGTGCGCACCATGAAGGCGGTGGCTGCGTCCAGCGTGGGTCAGTACGAAAATGCTGTGCGTTCACTCGACGATTACTATCACACCGTTCGACTGGGTCTGGTTGCGTGTTTTCGGGACCCGTCGGTGCGAAGCGTCGAGCCCAACCGATGGGAAAAAGGCGTGCGCGTTGCCATCGTTTTTGGCTCCGATCAGGGGTTGGTTGGTCAGTTCAACGATGTGATGGTCGATTTTGTACTGACGACTCTGGCTGATTTACCCGGCGAAAAAGTAGTGTGGGTGGTCGGCGAACGTGTGGCGTCACGGTTTGAAGACACGAGCCTTGTCGTGAGCGAACATTTTCCATTGCCCAATTCGATTCAGGCCATCTCACCGCTGATTGGCGGGATTTTGACTGAATTGGAGACTCGTCGTGAACGCAATGAAATCGCGGAGATTTATCTTTTTCATAATCGTCCGATTGGTTCGATCTACACACCGGTGAGCCAGCGTTTGCTGCCACTCGACGAGACTTGGAATCGAGATTTCTTGTCGATTCCTTGGCCAACCAATCTTCCTCCAGAAGTGATGAACGGCACCAAACCGACTCTGCTCGCCCTGATTCGTGAGTACCTTTTTGTGTCGCTCTTTCGGGCCTGCGCGGAATCATTGGCGAGCGAAAACGCGAGCCGTCTTGCGGCCATGCAGCGTGCAGAGAAAAATATTGATGGCCTGATTGAAGATATGCAACACACCTACCATCGCCTGCGAAAAGGCAAAATCGATGAAGAGCTCTTCGACCTGATTTCGGGCTTCGAATCGATCGGCGGTGGCACGAGGTAGCCTGCACATAAATTCCACATTGGGTTCAACTTCCTTCCACATTCTGCAGGCATGCTGGATTCATGGAGGTTAGCTATGAATCAAATCGAGAAAACCGTAATAGAAGTTGGCCACTTGGCGGCGCGTCTGGGCACGATCGTCGCGGTGGTGTTAACCGCTGTCTCGTTCATGGACTCCTGGGTTTACGGTGAACAGGCGGCATCTTTGCGGCCCTATTATGCTGCTGCGACAGTGGCAGCCGTGATTTGGTTCGCTGTTTTCCGCCGACCCAAATGGGGCGTCTTGAGTCTGTTGCTGGTGGCGATTGGCTTTTCAGGCGTTCAACATGGCTCCGGCATCCCGGACAATACCTACCGATATTGTTTCGATGCAGATGATGGTGGAAGTCCGTTTTGCCCTACAGGAAACGGCGAGCACCCGCTGCGAGTGTTGACGATCAACGCATATATTGGCAGCCGCGACCAGACCGGCCTGGCGCGGTTGGCGCAGGATACACGGGCGGACCTCGTGTTGGTGACCGAGCTCGACCAGCCTCTCGCAGACAGCCTACGCAAGAGCTATCCGTACGTTCAAACCACCGCGTTGACGAGTGTTTATGGGATGGGTGTGTTCTCGAAATACCCGCTGACTGATGTCGAGACTCCGATCGAAAAAGTCTTCGATTCTCCCAGAATTCATGCGGTCATTCAGGCACCCCACGGTCCAACAAATTTGATTTTGGTTCATCCGCTTCCTCCCGGTACTCAAAAAGCCATGAAGGCGCGAAATGAGCTGATCCAATTTACGGCCGCGATGATGGCGGAATCCAAACTGCCGATGATCGTCGCGGGGGACTTCAACACCACGGCATGGTCGCGACATCTTCAACCTCTGATGAAGGTCGCCAAACGTGCTGATTCGGGCGGAACGTGGCCTTCACACCTGCCGTTACGTATTCCCATCGACCACGTGTTTTTTAATGGATTTACGCCAAAAGGTGTCTTCGAATTCACCGAAGATTATGGCACCGACCACGTACCGTTTTTGACGGTCTTGCAGCGATAGCGGTTTTCGGTTTTCGGTTTTCGGTTTTCGGTTTTCGGTTTTCGGTTTTCGGTTTTCGGTCGGGGATGGGTAGACGGCCGCGCACTCGTCGCAGCAGGCGACCTGCCCACCAATCGCAGAGAGCGGTCGGAGGTTTTCGCCAATGAAAATCGGCCGCGGCGCATGCAATTCACGCCCAATTCAATTCATTTACACATTGCGCCGCCTGCTTGGTTCATGGAGGTCGCTATGAACTATGTTGCGAAGACCGCGCTAAACGTTGGAAATCTTGGGGCGCGTTTCGGCACGATCGTCTCGTTAGTGTTGACCGCGGTGTCATTCTTGGACTTCTGGGTCTTCGGCGAACAGGTGGCCTGCTTTCGGCAATACCTTGCGATTGCGACCTTAGGTTCGGTGATCTGGTTCGGCGTTTTCCGGCGTCCAAAATGGGGAGCCTTGAGCCTTCTGCTGGTGGTGGTGGGATTGGGGAGCACGTTTGATGGGTCGGCCGTTGAAGACAACACCTATCAGAATTGTTTCGACGGCAGCGGTGAATTGCCGTTGTGCTCCACTCAGAATTGGGACCACTCGCTCCGCGTATTGACCGTCAACGCCTACGTCTGGAGCGACGACCATACTGGATTCGCCCAATTGGCGCTCAATACCCATGCCGACTTGGTCTTGGTCACCGAGCTTGCCCAACCTCTCGCCGATGCCTTGCGAAAAGACTATCCCTACGTTCAAACGACGAAATTGACGGATGCTTTCGGGATGGGCGTATTCTCGAAATACCCGCTCACCGATGTGAATATTCAGATCGAAAAGGTCTTCAACACACCTAGAATTCATGCGGTGGTCCAGACTCCAGACGGCCCAACGAATTTGATTTTGGTTCACCCGTTGCCCCCTTATAGCCAAGAGGTAATGAAGGTTCGTAACGACCTGATTGAGTATACGTCGTCGTTAATGGCCGACTCTAATCTACCCATGATCGTGGCTGGTGACTTCAATACCGTTGCCTGGTCGCGACATTTGCAACCTCTGATAAAGGTCGCCAAACACGCGGATTCGGGCGGAACTTGGCCTTCACACCTGCCGTTACGCATCTCTATCGACCACGTGTTTTTTAATGGATTCACACCGAAGGGCGTCTTCGAATTTACCGGAGATTATGGAAGCGACCATGTACCGTTTTTGACCATCTTGCAGCGATA
>CAYMYJ010000005.1:0-99459 GCA_964394615.1 uncultured Bradymonadales bacterium
AGGTTGCGATGCTACCATCCCCACATCCAGTCGCCTCGCACGTTGTTTCGGAGACACAGCGGCCATAACATCCTTCGACGATCTCGTGGATGAACCCTTCCGCACACGGCGTTGGCAAAGACTTGCACACGAGCGTGGAGCCATCCCCACAGGCTGACGTCACAGGCTCGCAGGTGGTGGGGTCGACACACTCCCCCCAACATTGGTTTACGACTTCGGCAATTAGGTCGTCAGGACATTCGGGAGGCAGTGCATTGCAGAGCACTTCTGAGCCATCTCCGCAGCCGGTCGTGGTCTGGTTATTTGTCGTGGTCTGATTATTCGTCGTGGTCTGATTATTTGTCGTGGTCTGATTATTCGTCGTGTTATTCGAATTATTGAGGTTGTTCGCATTATTGGACACCGAGGGCGTGTCGGCCCCACACGCACTCAGGAGCAACGCCGAAGCCAGAAGAGTAAATTTTATCATTTCAGTTCCTTTCGTAGATATTCGGTGATGCAAAGCCGGCCGAATTGTCGAAACAGACTCAGTCACCACTGTGACACCTTGGCGTTTATCAGTCCAAGATAGGCTGGCGCTCTCCAAAGATGCTGCCCTTTGAGAAGTTCGTGGGCCACTCCTATGCATGAAAGATGGCACGCAGTGAAGGACGATTATCCTGGGGGCGGTAGGAGTATCGGTCATACTCATGCGTGAAAAGGGGCTCGAAGCGAGCTCTGGGTTTTTGAGGGCAATTTCTAAGATACCCGTGGGACGATGGTTCTGGTGTCGGAAATCGTGGAGGTCGTTTGCCCAACCGCATCAGACAAAAAGTGTCTTGGGTTTTGTGACGAATCGCGGGCTGAGGTATGACATCAGAACAGACCTTGTACGCGTTAGTTTGCCGTTCATGTCGAGCCGGTGAGTGAGTTGACGCTGATGAGTCGAGTCGAAAGGAGCCCTGATGGTACGCGAGAGCCTGATACACCGAAAAACCTCCGAGACCGACATTCGCGTGAAGCTCACGCTTGGCGCGGGCAAATCCCATGTCTCGACCGGCATTGGGTTTTTGGATCATATGCTCGACGCCTTTGCCAAACATGGGCGATTTGCGCTCGAGCTGACCTGTGATGGCGACTTGCATATCGACGACCATCACACCGTGGAAGATTGTGCATTGGCCCTGGGGGCGGCGTTTGATGAAGCGCTGGGCGATCGTAAAGGTGTTCGTCGTTTTGCCCACGCCTATGCTCCACTTGATGAAGCGCTTGCCCGCGTCGTGATCGACCTGTCTGGCCGGCCCTCACCGAATATCGACCTGGGATTAAAACGCGAAATGTTGGGCGAGTTGTCCTGCGAAAATATTCCACATTTTTTTGAGTCGTTTGCGATGGCATGTCGCATGTCTTTGCATGTCGACATCTTGAAGGGCACCAACGACCATCATCGTGCCGAAGCTGCTTTTAAGGCATTTGCGTTGGCGATGCGGGATGCCGTAGAAATCGTGTCCAATGAAATCCCGAGCACAAAAGGCGTTCTATGAAGGTGGCGATTGTCTCCACCGGCATCGCGAATATTGCCTCGGTTCAAGCGGCTTTTAAGCGATTAAATGTGGATTCTTTTTTGACTGCAGATGCCGACGAAGTCCGTCATGCCGGCCACGTGATGCTGCCCGGCGTGGGTGCATTTGGCCCCGGCATGGCGAAGCTACGTGAACACGGTTTGGACGAGGCATTGCAGGAACGCGCGGCCAACGATATGCCGCTGATGGCGATATGTCTGGGTCTGCAGCTTTTAGGCGTATCTTCCGAGGAAACGCCCGGTGTGATCGGCCTAAAGATCCATTCGTCGTCGGCCCATCGTTTTTCTGAAGACGTGCGGGTTCCGCATTTTGGCTGGAACGAGGTTGTCCCCGACGAGGGCATGCGGTTTATCCAACGCGGTTTTGCCTATTTTGCGAATTCGTTTCGGCTAACTGAAGCGCCTGAAGGCTGGAAGGTCGGCTGGACCCAATACGACGGTCGCTTCCCGGCCGCCATCGAGCGCGGCAACGTGCTCGCCTGCCAATTCCACCCAGAGCTTTCGGGCGAATGGGGCTTGGAGCTTATGAGAAGGTGGACTTCATGCTGACAGTACGTGTGATTCCTTGCCTTGATGTAAGCCATGGCCGAGTGGTGAAGGGCGTTCGTTTTCAAGGGCTTCGTGATACCGGAGACCCTGCTGAATTGGCCGAAATGTACGAGGCTCAGGGCGCCGACGAATTGGTTTTTCTGGATGTGTCTGCGACGCATGAAGGGCGAGACACGCAGCTGGAGACGGTGCGCCGAGTGCGTGAGCGAGTCTCGATCCCGATTACAGTCGGGGGAGGGGTTCGTACGGCCGACGATGCTCGGTATTTGTTAGAGGCCGGCGCCGATAAAGTCGCAATGAATACCGCGGCTGTTTTAAGGCCCGAATTAATTCGAGAAATTTCGGAACGATTTGGTCGGCAATGCGCCGTGGTGGCCGTGGACGCCAAACACACGACCCCCGACGCCTGGGATGTCGTGATTTCTGGCGGTCGGAAATCGACCGGGAAAGACGCGTTAGAATGGCTGACACTGGCCGAAGAGCTGGGCGCAGGAGAAATCTTGCTGACCTCGTGGGATCGCGACGGAACACGTTCGGGTTACGACCTTGAATTGCTGCAGGCGGCGTCTGATGCCGTCCGTGTGCCCATCATCGCGTCTGGCGGTGCCAATTCCGCCGCGCACCTATTCGAAGCCCTCGAGCACGGCGCCAGTGCGGTTTTGGCCGCATCGATCTTTCATGACGGCGACATGACGGTGCGCGACGTTAAGACTGAGTTGCGAGGACTTGGGGTGCACGTTCGGCTTTGAGGTATGGCCGGTAGCCAACTAATTTTCAAAAGAATAAAGGGAGCGTCGGCGATGCCTATTCTCGGACTCCGAGTGCGACCAGGCGCCCCATAAGCTGACTGCGGTTGATACCCAGAGTACCTGTCGTCGAAAGGGTGTAGTGGACTGCATGGTCGCCCGGAACGAGAGGTTGAAAGATAACATCGAACGAAAGATCATCTCCGGGTGCCAGAATGACGGGCGTCACAACTTCTGAGAAAGTGAAGTCACTCGAATAGTTGGGGTTGCCGTTTGGTGAATGACTGAAATCAGTCACGTGGATCTCCACGATCTCAGAGCAGTTCGTTAACGTGACGGTCGTCGTGTAGGTTTCGCCAACTACCGTCCCCTCGAGCAGACCGCTCATGCGGTCGAAGACACCACATAGCTCATTTGCGAGGAGCTTCGCCTCGGCGATTGGCGAACTCGGATCGTCAGACGTAACTCGAACTGTTCCAATTCTCTCTGTCGATGTACTCGGTGTTAGATGGATATTGAGTGTAACTGTCTGATCTTGCGCAATAATTAAGGGTAATTCAACGTCTTCCATCTCAAAGTCCGCTCCCTCGATCTCAATCTCTGAAATCGTCAGTTCGGTTCCTCCATTCCAGATTTCCAGTGGCATGGTTTTGGTCGTCCCAGCAGCAACCTCGCCAAAATCTAGCGAACTCTTCACATAGATATTGGGCTGGGTTGGAACCTGAATATGGTTTTCGTTGTTTGAGTCCAAATTGTTTTCGTTGTTCGAATTGTTTTCGTTGTTCGAGCCTGAATTCGTTGAGTTCGTAGTGTTATTTAGTGTGTTTTGTGCATTGTTTTGGGAATCTTCGTCCACGTCGTTCGTAGAGCCACAACCAAGAGAAAACGCCAATAACCCAATAAGAAATCTATTCACTTTGAACCCCTCATCGGTGTTGTGTGACGAGACGATAGCGAAGTGGTTATCGTCGTTCAAGCTTTCCAAACCGATTGTAGCACATCGGGCGATTCCCCCATGCTACCTAGATGAGAGCTAGTTGTAAGAACGCCATCTGGGGAGATTTAGGGTTTTTGAAACCGAGCTTTTTTAGTGAATTTGTACCGGACTTTTTTTGCGCTGAACGTGGGTAGGAATGTTCATCGGTACAGCAATTTAAATATCCATCACCTTTGTTCTTTTTTGGCAATTATTGGTCGCCTGGACCGTGTCGTCGGTAAAGGCGCGAGTAGATTTCCATACCATCATATAATGCGGTTTCGCCTGACGATTGAATTTCTTCAATCTGGTCAAACACCCACGTCACAAGATTCCCATCTTCATTGTGATAGCTCGTCTGGTTTCCTCGTCCAATCGCTTCAGCCTTCGGCCCAACGTCGTCAGCTGTTTCACCGAAGACCAAGTACACGACCCATTCGTAAAGTGCGTCGGGCTGTTCTTCGCCGTCGATGAGGCTGTGAAACCGAGCACGAACTGAAAACCATTCCATTGAATCATCCTACCACGGCGCTGAAGTATTCGATGTGACATACAAATAGCATCTTGGTGGCCTTTTGGGTCATATAAGTCGGCTTTTTAATGCATAAATTGTCGCAGCGAGGTTAGCAATATACACGGGTGTCGCCGCTGCGTAATTAAGGACATTAGTTTCGCCGCGTTGAGCGTAGATGCCCAATGAGGCTTACGCATAGGACCAGTGCCGCCATTGCTCCCAATATTTTGGCTTGAAACTCTGAACCCAAGGCCCCTTCAAGAGACCACGGGGTGACCCCGATACGGTCGCTGCATGGATCTTTTGGGCCCACATCAAAACGCAGACAATGTTCTCCTGCGGTATCAATTTCGAGGAACGCATCATCTATTTCGGATACATACCAAGTGTTTTTTCCGCCTGCGTCGCTGATAGGAATGCCGTCCAGATGGATTCGGACTTCGTCGTTACAGGTGGGTTCATCTTCGTGTTGGCGCGCGTATACCCGCATTCCACCGTCGTAGAACCAGTGACAAATCTGTGCTCGTCCATCGGCAGAAACATCGGTTTCGAAACGGTTGTAAGCGGATTGATACGCTCCCAAAGCGTAAACCGCTGATGCCAGAAAAAGGAAGAGTGCCAACAGTGCAAAATACCTCCATTTCATGCTGACTTGTCCTTTGTTTTTTCTATTAAGGATGACGCGGACCTCAGACTTAGTGGGCCCAGACCATGTCCGTAACAACAATTTCCTGACAAGTTATGCCGACCATGGGTGGTCTCTCGACAGTTATCGGGACCAAACGCGCGAATTTCATGACGAGAGCTTGATTGAGAGGCCCACCGGTCGACACACGATAGCAGCGTAAATGGCATTTTGGCGCGTGCTGGAGGCAACCCATGCTTGATTCGGATTCGGAGCTGGGCCGGACTTGGTGTGCAGGTCGTGTTCGGCCAGGTCAATGAAGTCCTCGACTCATATGTCGGTAGGAAGTTTGAATTTTGGGGTGTTTTCGACGTATGAACGCTCGCGCGTTAATGAAATTAATTCTGGAGATGAACTTGAAGTCACATATATCAAAGGTTGCCAAGGTGCGTTGGGTGGGAACGTTGTTGGTTTGCGTTTGGATCGGCGGCGGTTGCGAGGCTCCCGCCAAGGCACCGCAACCAGCCACTTCGCCGGCTCCTGCAGCCATGGGTACCTGTGGCAATGAGGATGCCATGGCGTGTTTCATCACGGCCATACAAAACAAGGATATTGAGAAACTTGAGGGCAGTTGTTCGGTGGGAAACGGCTTGGCTTGTCGGACCCTGGGCAAACGCGCGATGGAAGACCTGCTCGGCTTGCCGTCACTTGGAAAGCGGGATCAGCAAGCTGCAGTTGGTTACTTTGAGCGCGGGTGCACCGCGGGCAACGGCGCGAGCTGCGGTGAAGCGGCCCGCATGTACACCAACGAGGGGTCTCCCGTTGCGGTGGATAAGGCTAAGGCCGATGCATTGTGGAAAAAAGGTTGCGAAGCCGGGGACATCGAGTCGTGCCTTAGGGGCGCCGAATCGCAGGCGACGATGGGCGAAGAGGGCAAGAAGAGAGCGAGCTCCTTGTTGACCGCGTTGGTTGCGCTTCGAAACGGTCCCGCCTGGTCTTTCGAAACGTTTTCAGGCGAGGTTCCGGCAGAAAGTGAAGCGGTCGCGCGACCACTTTTCACGAACTTGGCGCTTTACTCATCCGACCAAGATACGGCGTTGATGCATAATCAGCAGGGGTGCGAAGAGGGCGAAGGCATCGCATGTGGCCGGGCCGGGGCGGTCATGATGGCCCAGGCAACCGATGAACCCGGACGTGAGGCGGCTCGTGCCATCCTGCGTCGCGGCTGTACGGCGTTTCATTCACCGTCCTCGTGCGTGAGTCTCGTTGCGATGGAGCAACGTCAATTGACCCCTGCAGTTTTGGAGGAGAACCGTGGATATCTGACGTCTGCGTGTGTCACCAGTGAGCTCGCGTGTGAACTGCTTGGCGATATGCTGAACGCCATGGGTGACGTAACAGGTGCTCAGCAGCGATATGCCGGGGCGTGCCGGGGTGGACGTCAGAGCGCGTGCGCAAAACAGAAGTAATGGTCGTTCGTCTTTGGCCAGGGACGCTGATTAGAGTTTAATTTATTTAAATATCAGAATCGCAGCCAGGCTGGAGCCTGGCGGACCGGTCGCAGCCTGCAGGACCAGTCGTAGTCGGGCGCACCGTTCACACTGGGAGGATGCCCCAATCCACGACCGGGTTTTTGGACGGTCCGCTATGGGTGGTTTTTGGGGCCGAAAGGCCGAGTGAGTGAATCAGTTCGGTCAATTCCATCGCGGCCTCGCCCGCAGTTTGCGGCCGTTCTTTGGGGTCTTTCGAAAGTAATTTAAGAATAAATTCTTCGACCTCGGCAGGTACGTCCTTCACAGCTTTGCGAACTTTGGGTGGCTTTTGAGTTAGGTGTGCCATTCCAATTTGGGTGTCGTTTGCGCCAGGGAATGGATAGTGGCTGGTCAATAATTCGTAAATAATACAGCCCAACGCGTAGAGGTCAGTCCGCCCGTCCAATGGCTCGCCTTTTAATGATTCTGGTGCCATGTAGGGCAGGGTGCCCGGCATCGTGCCCGTCTTTGTGAGTTTGGTGTCGGTGTCACGAACAAATGCCAGCCCGAAGTCCAGAATCTTGACGCCAACGCCGCCATTTTCTGGAAAGACCATGATATTTGCGGGCTTTAAATCGCGATGAACAATATTTTGGTTATGGGCAGCAGCAAGGCCAAGGCAGACGTCTCGGGCGACATGGACCACCAAATCGACGCTCATGCGGCCGCGTGACGGAAAACGATGCAGACTGTCGCCCATCACCAGATCCATCACCATGTAGGGCGTGCCGGTTTTGTCTTCGAACCCAAAATCCAGCAGCTCCACGATATTGGGATGTTCGAGTCGATTGAGGGTGGTGACTTCGCGCATGAAACGTTCGCGGGCCTGCATGCTAAGGTCGAGGTCCATCACCAGTTTGAGCGCGACATAAGGGCCTTTGCCCTCTTGAGCTACGTACACTTCGCCCATCGTGCCCGAACCGACCGGTCCAAGCAGTTTGTATCGGCCGTCCACAACCTCGCCGACTCGGGATTTCTGCGTCATCGTATTCTCGCTATCTGAAAAGCTTTCTGCGCCCATGATAGCGTTGGGAGCGCCTAAAACACATGCGAAAAATTTATGCGGGCGGATGCCTGCGTTTGCGGTCGTCGTGGAGGCCATAAGGCCTGGCTACCGGTCGCAGTGCAGGCCATCGGGCCTGTATTTAGGGTAGGCATCTTGTTCAGGTCTTGGCGTTGCCGGGGCGTCGCGTCACCTTCAGCGCTTTGGCGTCCAAGTTTCGATCGACGTCTTCCAGTCGGCCGCCGGCTCGTGCAAGGGCCACGCAGGCAAAATACAGCAGGTCTGCGGTCTCCCAGGCCGCATCGTCGGCAGAATTAGTCTCCGCCAATTCTTGAGCTTCCTCGACCAGTTTTTTGGAAAGTAATTCAGGGTCATCAAATAATCGACGAGTGTACGAGCCAGCAGGGGCGTCGTTTAGACGCTGTAGGACCGTTTTGAAGGTCGAATCTAGACCTTTGATATCGCCCCAGCATGTGTCGGTTTTTAGATGGCAAAAACCCACGCCTTTTTGGCGCACAGTGAAGCGAATCGTATCGCGGTCACAATCGAGATCGATGGCCAGCAGGTCTTGTGTGTCGCCCGATGACTCGCCTTTAATCCATAAGCCACGGTTGCGGCTATGATAGACGCCAGCACATCGGCTCACGGCCTCGCGCATGCTTTCGAGGTCGGAATACGCAAGGCCTAAAGCGACCCCACGAGAGTCGCAGACGACCGTCGGCCAAAGGCCATCGGGACGGTCTGATTTGAGCGGGGCGCAGATGGCGTCGGCCAGATTCATGGTCTCTTTATAGAGGGCCATGCCGACCTGCGCGTCGATGCCTAGTCGGTCGAGTTCGGCGATTTCTTCGACGGTGGTGACTCCGCCAGCAATGGTCAGGGCGCAGTCGCCGGCGGCTTCTTTGAGTTCACGAACCCGTCCCATATCGGTACCGGCCATGCGGCCTTCACGTTCGACAAAGGTTACTAAAAAACCGCCGACATAAGGTCGTAATTCATGCATTCGGTCGACGATATTGGCACCCGTTTTGGTGCGCCACCCGTCGACAACGACTTCGCCGTCGACCGCGTCCAGAGCCGCAATCACACGTTCACGTGGTAATTGTGAAAGTATTTCTGGATGGGCGGCGGTTCCCAAAATAATTCGGTGTGCACCGTGGTCGAGCCAGAATTTAGCGCGTTCGACCGAACGAATTCCGCCACCGACACGGCATCGCGCCAATTTAAGAAGATCGATGATCGTGGATTCGTTATCGCCTTGCGCCAAGGCCGCATCCAAGTCGATCACTGCAACATCACCCGCCAGCCGGAATTTCAGCGCGATGGGGCGAGGGTCACCCGCTTCGATTTCAAGCTCTTTGCCGCCAACGAGTTGAACGGCATGGCCGCCCATAAGGTCGATACTTGGTACGATCATCAGGGTCTCCTACATAGAACCGGTCAATATCATCACAACCACAACAACGGCGGCTGCCAGGCGCCACCACGCGAATACACCAAGGCCGTGTTTCGACAGCCACGTCACCATCCAGCGCACCGCTAAAACGGCCGAAAACCAAGATGCCATCACGCCCACAATAAGGGCTTCGGGGCCATAAGCTGTGAGCATTGTCGGGCCGTGCTGCAACGTCTTATAGGCGGTGGCTGCACCCAGGGTAATCACGCCCAATAGAAATGAAAACTCGACCGCCGCCACAAGGGATAGACCGGCGAGCAGGCCGCCCATGATGGTGGCGAGGCTGCGGCTGGTGCCGGGCCACATGGCCAAACATTGGATGAAACCGATCATCAGCGCGTGTTTCCAAGTCATGGACTCGATGCCAAAACCTTCGCGTTTGGCTTGCCATTTTCCGGTGGCCAAAATCACAATCGCGCCGACCGTCCACGCAATAACGATCGGCCAGGGGCCAAAAAGAAGTTCTTCGATTTTATCGTCAAAGAGCAGCCCAAAAACCGCGGCGGGAAGAAACGCGACGATGAGATTAATCGCGAGCTTCAGGCCTTCTGGGTTCTTGCCCAAAAAGCCCATAATCATGTCGCGCACGCGGATTCGATACACGCCTAGGACCGCCAGAATGGCGCCGGCTTGAATCACGATGGCAAACGCGTTGGATTGGTCGGTCTGTTCGATGCCAAGCAAGCGCTGAGCAATCAAAAGATGAGCCGTAGAGCTGACCGGAAGGTATTCGGTCAATCCTTCCACGATCCCCAGAATTATCGCATCTAAAAATGTCATCGGGCCTGCTCGTTAAGTCCGCCACGATATAGCGCGCAGAACGGGCTTGGGGAAGTGCGCGTTTAGTCTGGGGTTAAGGGGTTACCTTGACGATCGGCTTGTGTTTATAGGACGGTAAACGCATCAAATTCGCATGGGTCAGGGAATCTGGGGAGGAGTCTACGAATGAAGAAATTGGCGTCGTTGGTGCTGCTTTTATTTTTTGTTGGGTGTTCGGACGATCCGCAGGACCCGATTTTATCATCCGATACAGGTACGACTCAAAACGATGCGGGCGCCGAGGATGCCTGCGTCGCCGAGACGGACGAAGCGATGTGTGCTCGTCTTGAATACGTCTGTGGGACTCTAAGCGGCGACGATAACTGTGGAAAGGCTCGTGTCGTCGACGTTTGTGGAACGACCGCTTGCGCGGAGTTCACCACATGTGGCGGCGCCGGGGTCCTAGGCGCCTGTGGGTGTTCGCCGGAGACCGACGCTGAACTTTGCACGGCCGCCGTGGCGGAATGTGGTCCGTTAAATGCCGTGGATCGATGTGGAGAGGCCCGAGTGGTTGCAAGCTGCGGCGATGAAGCGACCGTCTGTGAGGCCGCGGAAACGTGCGGAGGCGCCGGGGAGCTCGGCGTGTGCGGCTGCCTTGAGACCGACGCTGAGATGTGTGCCCGCGTCGGATACATCTGCGGTGAGCTTGTTGGAGTCGACAAGTGCGGCGTGGCTCGAACGGTAGGTGGCTGCGGTGACGAAGCAGTCGTTTGTGCCGAATTCGAAACCTGCGGTGGCGCCGGAGTTGCTGGCGAATGTGGCTGCACTCCGAAAACTGATGTGCAGCTCTGTGCGGAAAATAACTATTTGTGCGGAATTCTCGAAACCGTCGACAATTGTGGAACGGCTCGCACGGTCAGGTGCACGCCAGATTGCATATGCGGCGATAATGTCTGCGGGTCCCCCTCCGAAACTCCGTTCAACTGTCCAGCGGACTGCCCTACGTGATGTGAAGTTTGGATTGAAGTGAAGCCGGCAGCGACGTCGCCCGAGCGCGCGAAAAGAGCCGGTCAGGCCGTTACGCCGAGGGCCCGAACCTTGACGAAACGCGTGTATTTATGGGAGTGTCGACGAATTGCATCCGTGTTGTCCGAGCGGCGTCTATCGGTGAGCTGGCTAGGGAATTGGGAAGGAGTTTACGAATGAAAATTTTCGCGTCATTGCTTTTGCTTTTGTCTTTTGTGGGTTGTTCCGACGACTCGAAGAGCAACGGCGTACCTCAGATTTTTGTTCAGCCTGATGTTGGCAGCACCAATAATGCGGACGGCGGCGATACCGACACCGATGCCGGCAATGACGTTGACGTCATCGAATGCGTTGCGGAGACCGACGCCGAAATGTGCGCTCGCCTCGAGTACGTCTGTGGTTCATTGAATGCTGACGACAACTGCGGCGTTTATCGAGAGATCGGCAGCTGCGGTGATGAAGCGACTGTGTGCGGAGACTACGCGACCTGCGGCGGGGCCGGGGTGCCTGGTGTCTGCGGTTGTACGCCAGAAAGTGATGACGAGCTTTGCCTCCGAAGTAATATCGAATGCGGCGAACTTCAGGCCAGCGATAATTGTGGTGTTTCGCGGACCGTTGCCAGCTGTGGTGACGAAGCGAATGTTTGCACCATTTATGAAACGTGCGGCGGCGCTGGAGAGCCTGGTGTCTGCGGTTGCATCCCTGAAACGGATACCGAACTTTGCGACATGAACGGGGCCGAGTGTGGTTCGTTGAGCGTCACGGACAGTTGTGGTCAGGTTCGCGACATCGCCAGCTGTGGGGATGAAGCGACCGTCTGTTCGCCATTCGAAACCTGCGGTGGCGACGGAGACCCCGGTGTCTGCGGTTGCGCGAGCGAAACCGACGCTGAGATGTGTGCCAGAAGTGCATATGAGTGCGGCGAGCTGGTCGGAACAGATAATTGCGGAGTGGCACGCACGATTGCCAGCTGTGGTGACGAAGCGACCGCCTGTTCACAATTTGAAACCTGTGGTGGCGACGGCGTGCCCGGTGCATGCGGTTGTGCGGCAAAAACAGACGTTCAGCTTTGCCAAGAAAATACTTACGAGTGCGGTTCGTTGCAGGTCGTCGATAATTGCGGAACGGATCGGACGATTGCCAGTTGTGGAGCCGGGTGTTCGATGCCCGAAACCTGCGGTGGCGAAGGTACACCGGGACAATGTGGTTGTACGTCGGATGCGGATGCGGTGATTTGTGCCAGCAATAGCGCGGAATGCGGAATCGCAAACCTGACCGATAATTGCAATATTACGCGTGACATCGACTGCGGCGACGCCTCGGTGGTCTGCACCTCGTACGATACGTGCGGCGGCGCCGGAACGGCCAATGAGTGCGGTTGCACGCCGACCACCTGTGTTGGAGAGGGAATCCTCTGTGGAACCTTTGATGACGGCTGCGGCGGGACACTCATGTGTGATTCGTTCTGCGTCGAAGAGCTCAAGGCTGGCGCCACACATGTTTGTGCGGTGGGATCAGGTCGTGTGAAATGCTGGGGCAAAAACGAAAAAGGCCAAGTCGGCAATAATACGACGGCCCAACAGAATAACCCTGTGAACGTACTCGGGCTGCCTACGGTGACGTCGGTGGCCCCAGGCGGCGCTCATACGTGTGTGTTGACGACCGCAGGTTCGGTTTTGTGCTGGGGCGGAAATAATGTCGGCCAATTGGGGGTCGGAACGACCGTGGACAATTTGCAACCAGGAAGCCCTGCAATCATCGCTGGCGCGACTCAGGTTGTGTCAGGGGAAAATCACTCGTGTGCCTTGGTCAACGGCGGCGTGAAGTGCTGGGGCTCGAACACCTATGGCAAGATTGGCAACAGCCTCTTAAATATCGGAACCAACGCAGCCATCGCTTACTCGGTGGATAATCTGCAGACCGGAGTCGTCGAACTGGCTGCGGGTGAAAACCACACATGCGCTCGAAAGGGTGACGGAACGGTGTGGTGTTGGGGACGAAATCAGTACGGCCAAGTTGGTTCTTTGCAGCTGAATGCCGAGCTGCCCATCAATGCATACGGCTACAATAATGCCCTTACACTGGACGCAAATACGCAGGAGAATTCACCGGTTATGGTCGCGGGAATCACCGGTGCGACACAACTGACCGCAGGCCGAGATTTCTCGTGTGCCATCGACAGTGCAGACGCTGTGTGGTGTTGGGGAGCGATGACTCGCCCTTCGACGTCGACCACGACATGCCCTGTGGCGACAGGCTATTTTGACAATAACGGGTTGCCGATTACCAAGAATGGTGCGGTGTGTTCATTGATGCCGGCATCGGCTGTGACCTATCCGGTGACCAAATATGGCAGGGTCACGAAAGCGACCACCATTGATTGTCCCAACGGCGACGAATGCGGAACAGACGAGTTTTGCGGCACCAACAGTAAATGCCAATACTACGAGTACCCAATTTCGACCGTGTACGTCGACCGAGCCGCATTCAGCCCAGTGTTGATGGGGCACACCTCGGCAGCCTACGAATTCGGCGCTGGGGCCAACCATATTTGTGCGGTCGTGGAACAACCTGATTTGATGCAGAGCAACGTTCAGTGCATGGGGCTGAACACGTATGGCCAGCTTGGAGACGGGACCAATAATGATTGGACCATCCCGGTGCCGGTTTATTATGACTTGGACGACAAGGTGGTTCGCGCTCAATTGGTCACCGCGGGCGATAACTTCTCTTGTGCTCTCATCGAAGATGCCAACGTGCAGTGCTGGGGCAGCAACGCAGCGGGTCAGATCGGGAATACCGCCCTGATTCGCGACGAGACCTACCGTCCGTTCAACGTGAAGCTCGACAACCAACCCTGAGTCGGCTTTTCGCTCGCTTTTTGACGGTGGTCCTGATGGCCACCGTTTTTTTTTCCAAATTTCAGGGATATGCTCAGGTCGAGGTCACGCCGATGATGGGAATGCGTGGCGCTCTTTGTGAGTTTCGGCTAATCTTCGCCGCCGGAGACGCCTGATGACCTCAATGCTACCTAAACCACCCGCTTCAACGAGCTATCGAGTCCGCGAATTCGAGATTTCGCCCGCCGCATCGCTTGCGCCCATGGAGGGCGTGACCGACGTGGTGTTTCGGCGTTTGATTCGAGAGATTGGCGGGGCTGGTTTGACGTACACCGAGTTTTTGCCCTCCAAAGCGATCGTCGGGAATGCAGATAAGGTTTTGAACTCCTGCACGTTCGATCCCGACGAAGATCCTATCGCGATTCAGATCTACGGGCGTGACCCCGAAGTCATGGCCGAGGCGGCGCAGATTGTTCAGGATCTGGGCGCGACGATCGTCGATATCAATATGGGATGCCCTGCCAAAAAAGTGTGCGCGAATTCCGGCGGATCTGGACTTATGCGTGAGCCCGAAGTCGCGCTTGCCATCGTGCAGGCCGTGCGCAGAGTGGTGACGGTTCCGTTGACCGTAAAAATGAGATCTGGTTACGATTTAAATTCCAGAAATGGTGCCACGTTGGCGTATCAGTTTCAGGAGGAGGGCGTCGATGCGGTGACATTCCATTGGCGTACAAAAATGGACCTTTACGCGGGTGAACGCGACGTGTCGGTGATCAAGGATGCCGTGGAGCGTCTGTCAATTCCCGTAGTCGCCAACGGTGACATCATCGACGTCGAAACCGCGCACCAAATGTTTGTTGATACCGGGTGTGCCGGCGTGATGGTTGGGCGCGGCGCGGTTCGTGACCCTTGGCTGCTCCTGAAGCTCAAGCGGTGGATGGAAGGTGGCGAACAACCTGTGATCGATGCGCAGGAGCGCAAGCGGGTCTTGCTGCGCTATCACCAAATGATTTTGGACACGGTTGGCTCGGAAAGGCTCGCATTAAATCGTCTGAAAATGGTGACTAAATACTTTTTTGAGCCGACCGATGATGCACAGGTTTTTCGTAAAGCTGTACTTCGGTCGCAGACGCCTGAAGAAGCTTTAGACAATATTCATAAGCATTTCGACGGTGTCGAAAGTGCGCGCCTCTCGGCTTAAATGCACGCTGGCACTGGTTGAAGAATAAGGACCCCCCATGTTGAAAATCATCGGTATCGAAGAAGTTCCGTCGTCGAATCGTGATCCCGTGGACGCCGAGACTTTGGCTGGCGCAGCAAAAATCATTTCGGCCGTTCGCGCCGAGGGCGATATCGCATTGCATCGTTTTTCCGAAAACTTTGGCGATCTGAAAGCCGGCGAGAATTTGATCATTTCGGCCGAGGCGTGCAAAGCGGCATTTGATGGGTTGCCCGCAGAAGATCAAGCGCTGCTGGAACGCACGGCAGAAAGGATCCGCCGTTTTGCGACCGCTCAGCGACGTTCGATGTCGCCCATGCAAATCGAGATTCCGGGCGGACATGCCGGGCACGATATCTCGCCGATGGATGTCGCGGGGTGTTACGCCCCTGGCGGTCGGTTTCCGTTGCCATCTTCCGTGTTGATGACCGTCGTGACGGCCAAGGCCGCAGGTGTTGTCAAAGTGGTCGTGGCATCGCCCAAACCTACCGCCATGACGCTGGCAGCCGCACACGTGGCGGGTGCCGACTTGTTTCTGGCAGCCGGCGGGGCTCAGGCCATCGCTGCAATGGCCTATGGAACCGCGTCCGTGCCCGCATGCGATGTGATCGTTGGACCGGGCAATCGCTGGGTGACCGCCGCTAAACAGCTTGTGAGCGGCCGTGTTGCCATCGACATGTTGGCCGGCCCGAGTGAATTGGTCGTGTTTGCCGACGATGGTGCGGATGCCACGACGATCGCCGCGGATCTATTGGCGCAAGCCGAACACGATACCGATGCGGTTCCGATTCTGGTGACCACGTCTCCACGTTTGATCGACGCGGTGAACCTGGAATTGGCGACGCAGCTTGAAGAACTGCCGACAAAGGCGACCGCGCGAGAAGCCCTGAAAAATGGCTATGCAGTTGCGGTTCAGACCATTCTACATGGCATCGAAGCCTGCAATCGCATTGCTCCAGAACACCTCGAGGTCATGGTCCAAGACGCTGGGAAGGTGTCGAGGCAAGTGCGGCATTATGGCGGATTATTTATCGGGGCCCACGCAGCGGAAGTGTTAGGGGATTATGGGATGGGCCCAAATCATGTGCTGCCAACAGGCGGTACGGCCCGGTACACCGGTGGTCTTTCGGTTGCGACCTTCTTGCGCATTCGAACATGGATGCGTGTAGACCACCTGGAAGCCGCTCAGGATGTCGTCGCGGACGCAGTGGCGCTCGCCCGTCATGAAGGCCTTGAAGGACATGCACGCTCGGCGCAGCGACGACTACTGCAGCCGGAGCGTGACGACATTGGTGAGTAGTTGCTGAAGGTTCTGGCCACGGTCCTCGGGAATCGGCCATTTGTTGCCGGTTCTTATGTCTTCGAGCTGGCCCTCGCTTGTCGAGAACTCAATCAGCCCATCAAGGCTCGGTTCCGTTCCACGTTGCGCAATCGCTTTTGCAAGCGCCTGAGCATCCTGGTGCCCACCGTCTACGAATTGAGCCTGAACCAGTGCGTGCTGGCCAGATGAGGCCGGCCGTGGCGTCCAAATATAGCCGGACAGGCTCGAAAATACTGAGGCCGAACCAGGAGTGTCCGACGAGACGGCAAACGCCGCGATCGTCCGGAGGTCGAGCTTCGAATCAAAGGGCTTCCATCCGTCGTGGAGCTCCACGGCCAAGACGGCTTCGATATCAAACGCCGCTGCAATGACAAGAAGCCAACGCAACCATCGTTGCAGGTCTTCTGCAACCGGTCCGGATAGACCTCTTAAGATCAACGTCGCTCCGGTAGAATTCTTGGCTACACAGTCCACCTGTTGGACGATCCACACCAGTTCTTGTTGAATTTCGCGAAGAATTTTCTGAAGCCGATGGGTTCGCGTTTTATTCTCGCCGCCCACGGAGATGAATTCGCCGGTTCCCCTGGGATCTTGCAGGCCGATAAGCCGTTTTTCGAGCTGGTCGAGCTGTTTAATGATGTGTTCGCGCTGGCGCAAACCTTCGGCGACATCGGCCTGCCAACCCTTTTGTCCGCTCTGATTAATTTGTGTAAGTAATTCGTCGTATTCGGATTGAACCTTCACAAATCGCGGATCGTTTTGCATGGCTTCAACGCGGTTCAGCGCGACCTCAAGGGCCAAAGTAATCGCTGCATCCGATGAAATATCTTCGAGTTTTTTCGGAGTTTGCGGTGCTAACTCCAGGTTCTGCAGGTCGAACCGAACCCCGTCATCTGCAGGCGACATCAGGACGCGCGTGATGCCGGTCGGTTTGGTGGTGTGGTCGACCAGGCGTTCGGCCAGCGGTGCGATGAGCAAGCGCTCAACGCGGTGGGCCAGGGTTCTTGCGCCATAACGAGGGTCGACGGATTTTTCTGCCAAATAGTCGATGAGTTTTTCATCGACATCGACCATCACCTGCGCCTGCCTTAAACCTCTGCGTTCGAGCAGACTTTGAAGGGTTCGACGGGCGATTCGCCGCAGCGCCTCTTTACCCAAGGGGCGGAAGGGGACGACGGCATCAATTCGATTAAATAATTCGGGTCTAAAAAAGTCTTCTGCGGCCCGTCGATAATGAAGCAATCGATCCCGGTCCGTTGCGTCGCTGAATCCCAACCAACGGTCTTCCGAATTCGCGCCAAGGTTTGAGGTGAGGATGACGATGCAATTTCGGAAATCCACCATTCGGCCAGCAGCGTCGGTAAGCCTGCCGTCTCCTAAAACCTGCAGAAGAAGGTCCAGCACCAGAGGATGGGCTTTTTCGATTTCATCAAAAAGTAAGACACAATACGGCTGAAGTCTGACTTTGCTTGTGAGCTCACCGTCTGGGTTGCGCGGGGTGCCGATCAAGCGCGTCAGCGCCATCGACTCCGAAAACTCGGACATGTCGAAACGCACCATTCGGTCGACTGAACCGAACAAATCCACCGAAAGCGCTCGCGCTGTCTCGGTCTTTCCGACGCCACTTGGCCCGATAAATAGAAAGGATCCCAGCGGCTTTCCAGGGTCCGAGAGGCCCTGTTCAATCGTCGTGACCAACGAGGTGACGGCGTTGACTGAATCCGGCTGCCCAAAGACGTGGTTTTCGTAATGGGCTCGAATCGCCGAAGAAGCTCTGCCCGTGCCGGGTCTCAAGATCGAGATTGGAAGTCCGGTCTGTCGGTGCACGACCCGTGCGACGGTATCCGGCGTGATGCGGACTTCTTGCAACGTTTCGTCGTCGTTCAGGGTACGCAGAGCGTCGTATTGGCATTGTTTGATCAGTCGGACGGCTTTTCCCGGAAACGCATCGCCATGGAAAAAACGACGACCCAATTCCAAGACCGTTTCGACCGCATCCGCTGTGTATCGAACGGCGTGGTGGCCCTCAATGTCGCGAATCAATTCACTCAGAACCGAAAGCGTGTCTCTGGGCGATAATTCCGGCACTTGAATTCGTCGGAATTTATCGACAAAACCGGGTGCCATACTGCGGGCGAGCGCCCAGGTTTCTTCGGTCGCCTCGGCAATGATCGAAAACTGATCCTGTTCAAGATACGGCTCGATGAAACGGGCCACGTTTGAATCCCCGTGGCTGGTGCGGCCCGCCCGAACGGTGCCCAGAAGATCTTCGATGAAGAGCACGTCGGTTCGGTCAGAAAGCTCGCGACACAGCGCTTCAACCCGCTGTTCCCACTGACCAATAATGCTCATGCCTGCGATGATTCGGTCGCCACTGGTTTGCCAGATGTCTCGTCGACCTTGGTAAGCCTGATGTTGCTGGTAACCACGTTTGGCGGCCTCATGAATGATGGCGGTTTTTCCCACACCAGGCGGTCCGACAAGGCAAATATTCCCCGGCCGAGCGCTCATCAAAGCATCAACTAATTCGCCAACTAATTTATCACGCCCATAGGCTGGCGGCAGAGAATCGTCTTCGGCTCGATGCGAAAGATTGGTGCTGACCTGCTGCAAAATCGTCGGGCGAGTGAGTCTTCCCTCGTCCGCAGGGGTGTTTTTTGCTTCGTCAAAAGACGGGAACCCAAGGTCCACCTCCATCGCCTCGATTTGCCCGGTATATCCCGTAGAAAGTGCATTGAGATTTTCAACGAGATTGGCGTCGGCCCATTTTTGAGCCCAATCGTAGACCGCCGAATAAAAATCGTCGGGGGTATTTAAAGTGACACAGGCGCCGGGGATTTTTGGAATCCAAATGCGTTTAGGGCCGTTCTCTTCGAGCGAACCGATCACGACATGCGTCGTGGCAGAAAGCGAGATGGGCGGTCGGTCCGGGTCGATTTGACGCGTGAATTCGACGTAGACGCTGGTCAAGTAGGGGGCGATTGGTGGAATCAGGCGGTCCAGATCTTCGGGCGCAAGCGTGTCGTGAACGGCCTCAATCAGCCGAAACATCAACTCTTCTTTGAGTTGAGCGGGGCTTGGGCCTTTGATGGGCACAGCAAGTTCGGCGACCCAGGGCATCGAGGCTTCGTAAAGGCCCTTCTTGGGCTGGGCGACGTATACGTAAAATACAGTTTTCATGCGTCAGTCCCAATCGCCTTCGGTCAGTTCCCAGACCAATTCGCCGATATGTGGCTCGAGTTCTCGCCACGGATCGTCGGCGATTAATTTGATGGGTTTCTTTTCGGGCATATTAATTTCGTTTGTACGGAAATTATAGGTTCGCACGACGTGGGACGTCGTTCGTCCCTCTTCGATCACGTCCGGAAATGGCCACGCATCGTAGGTCTCCAAAGTGTGAACGTCGATCATTCCGTTGCCTTCGGACGACACGATGCGCTGCTGTCCGTCTTCGGCACGCATCAAGGGACGCACCGCAAAACCCACGAATTCCATCGCGATGACCGTCGCCCCCGAAGGCACGAGCGTTTCTTCCCAGAAAACCCGGTCAACGTCCGCGGATTGGTCGGGGGCTTTGGGCAGACGTTCGTAATCTGGAATGGGTCGCAGAAATGTGTAGGTCCAGCCTCGTGCATGGGCCCGCTGTTTGTACCATTCCACCAGTTTGGTTCGGAATGGATCCTCAGGCTGCCGGGTCACCAAAAACACAACCAAATGGTCCGGATCTTCATAGGAGCCGCGCAAAAGATTCAGAAGAGTTCGGTCGACTCGCTCCGAGAGTTCCCGGATTCTGTCGGTGAGATCTGTCGACAGCGCGAAGGTTCGGGCGTGAAATGCTTCGTTGGCCAGATCTTCGAGGGCCGCCAATTCACTGGAGATTTCGAGGACCGGTTCGACGACTTTGCGCGCTCGGTCGGCCCTTGCCGCATGGTCGGCGGCGTTGGGATCCGTCCAGAAGTTTGGAGACAGGCTTGAGCTGTCGAAATGGGAGATTTCCCACTCCAAATCTCCAAATACATTGGTGAAAGTGTAGTACTGAAGCCGTCTCCGAAGTTCGGCGATGGAATCTATTTCTAATAATAAAAGCTGTCTCGCGCTCGAAATCGTCACGTCACCCGCGACCATTTTTACCTTAAAATCGAGCTTGGCCGTCGCCAGGTTCTCTCCGGCGACACTGATTCGAACGAGCCGAGATTCATTGGCCGCGGGGCGGTTATCCGAAAGAAGCTGGGCCAGCGGCCATACCAATTGTTGGTCGAGCACACGCTTGAGTGGCCGCGCCCCGTATTTCTCGCTGATCCCGCGAGTCGCGACCCATTCAACGACGCGGTCGTCAAATTCGAGGTCGACGTCCTGAGCTCGAATGCCGTCGCGTTGGGCTACGGCCTTGAGCTCCCTTGCCGCGATCAGCGAGACCGTTTTGGCGCGAAGGGGACGGAAAGGAATAAATTGGTCGATTCGGGCAAGAAATTCGGGTCTGAAGAATCGTTCGGCTTCTTTGCGGAAATGGCTCGCGTAGGACGATTCGACGTCACTTTGTTCAAAACCAATCGCCGGGCGCAACGTGTCCACGCCCAGGTTGCTGGTCATCACGATGATCGTGTTCTGAAATCGCGTGGTTTTTCCATTCACGTCGGTCAGGCGGGCTTCGCCAAGGACCTGCAATAGAAGGTCGAACACATTTTGGTGGGCCTTCTCAAGCTCGTCCAAAAGAACCACGCAGAAGGGTTGGCGACGAACTGGCCCGGTCAAGTCGCCATCCTCGCGGCCTTCACCGACAAGGCGTGCATACGCATCGGCGTGAGAATATTCGCTCATGTCGAGGCGAATCATGCGGTCGGGGCTGCCAAAGAGGTACGACGCCAATGCCCGTGCGAGTTCGGTTTTACCCACGCCCGTTGGCCCGAC
This sequence comes from uncultured Bradymonadales bacterium, assembly GCA_964394615.1. Taxonomy (GTDB): domain Bacteria; phylum Myxococcota_A; class Bradymonadia; order Bradymonadales; family Bradymonadaceae; genus JBFFMO01. The sequence continues at coordinate 21,036 of CAYMYJ010000005.1, forward strand.
AAATAGGAACGACCCCAATGGGCGGTCCTCGCTGGCAAGACCTGCCTTGGTGATGCCAACGATGTCCGCAACGCTCTTGACGGCATCTTCTTGGCCCATGACTCGGACTTCAAGCCTGGCACGGACGTCGTCGAGGTCGAGTGTCATTTCGTCGTCAAGCAAGAGCGCCGAGAGTCCTGTGTCCTGACAGAAGCTCTGGATCATGTGGGCCACGTCGATCTTCGAAATCGACAGGTTCGATGCCTGCCGAACCGTTCGACCTACGAAGTCGAGCGTTCGTCCCACCGGACTGCCTTCGGTCGCGAAACGCTTCTGGAGGCCCCATGCCCGCGTGATGGCTTCCTCGCCGATCTCGATATTCAAACGTGCGCCGAGGCGTTTAGACGCTTTTTGAACGATCGAAAACGAGAGCTCGGGCGAAGGGTTTTCGACTCGAATCACCGTGAAACACCTCGCAAAACCGACGTCGCGCCGTTCGACTTCATTCCATTCTTCTACCGTGGCTTCTGCGACAACGCGGATCTGACGATCCTGAAGTGTAGGCTTTAGAAACTGGGCGAGGTTGTAGTCGCTGCCAACGTATTTTCCGGCGTCGAGCGACTCGATCAGTCGTCCCATGAAGAGCACGTCGTCGCACTCTTTGATTTCGGCCAGAGTTTGGCGGCATTGCTCCTGCCAGCCCGGTGATGTCGGGTCGGTGGAGACCATGCGTGGAGCGTCTGAGAACCAGATGCGATGCTCGGGTTGTTCCTGTGTCGTTTGCTCGTGCGCGAGATGCTTGATGAGCGCGGTTTTGCCGACGCGAGACTGCCCCACAAGGACGACCACAGAAGGCTTTTTTGCCATCAAGAGGTTGCGTAATTCGTCGAGCTGAACCTCGCGCTCAAAAACTTCGTGGATGCCGCGAAGATCGGCTTCGGCGGGCGTGAGGGTGGCCCAGCATTGAGCAATACGGTCCAACGTCGGTGTCGAAAATTCTCGTTGGCTTGGATCGGACTCAAATTGCTCGTCGTCAAAACCCTCGGACCATAAGGCGTCTGAATTGACCCGCTGCAGGTCCAATGGCTCGAATTCGATTTCAAGATCCAACACATCAAATTGGTCTGGAATCGGCCTCTGCAAGAGCAAGTGGTGGCTATGAAGCCGCAACTCCGTGATGAGTTCGTCCAACACAAATTCAAGCGGTGTGATGGGACTCCAGAAGTCTTCCGATTCTTCCTCGTCCTCTGCTGTGAAATCCTCGAAATAGAGGTCGTGCTCATCGGGGTCAGGCCGCAAGCTGGTGAAGGCGCCAAAACCGGGTAACCCGATTCTCAAGATTCCACCGGGAAGGTCGGTCATACTGATGTAGGTATCCAGCCAGACTTCGGTTTCCTCTAACCTGGGTGTGCTCCCCGAAAACCAATCGTAGGCGGCGGAACGAAATACAGGGAGTCGACGTCGCTTAATGTACGTGCGCCCTGGCGGCCAAATCGTCCACAGAGTTCGTGGGTGCAGTCGGCTCAGCACGTCCTTTAGGCCAGCCGAGAGTTCGGCCAGCGCATCGGCCGGCGAAGCCCCCGTTCCTGCCATTTCTGGGTCGCATAGCGTTTGCGCGATGACAACATCCCCGCCCTCGCCATCTGAGGCTGCTGGGTAATGACGAATTCCGACCGGAAAAATGAGTTTCATGGATTAAATTTCTGTTTCGTAAGGGAAACGAAAATGCAGGAGCACAAAGGCCTGACCTATGTGCCAGATCGAGACGTCTAGGTCACCCATCTTGAACACATCTCCACCAACTTCCTGGGGAGGATACAACGAAGAGGCCCATCCGATACTGATTCGGAAGTCTCGTTGAATGGGAAACTCCATCTCGGCTTTGAGCTCAAGGCCTGGGCGCAAGAAGTGTGTGGGGGAGGGCAGGGTCGTCGACGTGATGTACGCGTACGAAAGCAGGAGTCCGGCGCTGAGATCGAATCTAGGCGATTCGGAAAGCGCCAGGCCCAATGACATCGGCTTAAAATTGATGCCAAAAATTCCGGTGTTTTCGGTTTTTGGCGACAGCACCAGAGACTCGGGCAGCCACCAAAGAGGCGAGTAGCGGATCTCGCCGCGCATACTCTTGGCCTGCTTGCGGTATTGGCGGGGGACGCGGTTGATGTTCTTCCTGATGAACGCCGCATCGAGGGCCGCAAAAACGTTGACTCGGATGCCTGGGTGGATCAGTTGGTCGTCCGCGACCGGCCCGAAAAACATGAACGCCGTGGGACCAATTCCAAGGTTGACCGGAACGGTGATTTTTTCTTTCGCACGCAATGAAGTGTTGCTGCGTTTAGGCCTAGGTTTCGTGGCCGCCAGGGCATCGGTCGAGAAAATGGAGACGGCTAAAATTAATGGAATTATTTTCCAGGAATTCATCAATGATCCTCCAGGCCGTAATCTTTGATTTTATAGAGTAACGCGCGATGGCTGATCTCTAATAATTTCGAGGCGCTGGTCCGGTTTCCCTGAGTTTTTTCGAGGGCACGTTTGATGAGGACTCGTTCCAAGGCCGCGGCGAGCTTTTTGATCGAAAGCTCTTCACCGTGGAAGATCTGCGCGAGTTCGTCCTTGGATTCTCTGATGCGCTCGGGCAGGAGCGAAACGTCGATCTTGTCACCTTGCGACAAGACCACGCCGCGCTCGATGCAATTCTGCAATTCCCGAACATTTCCAGGCCATTCGTATTCGACCATGGTTTTCATGGCTTCGGCGTCGATGCCGCGGATTTTGGTGCCGAGCTTTCGATTTTGGATGGTGATGAAATGTTCGACCAAATCGTGAATATCTTCAGGCCGATCGCGCAGCGGCGGAACATGGATCTGAATCACGTTAAGTCGATAATAAAGGTCCTCACGAAAGAGGCCCTCTTTTACCCGGTCGGAAAGGTCGCGCAGCGTCGCGGCAATCACGCGCACGTCCACCGGTATTGTTTTTGTGTCGCCCAGACGGCGGATTTCACCCTCCTGCAAAACCCGCAACAACTTGACCTGAAGGGCGGGGGAGAGCTCAGCGACCTCGTCCAAAAAGATGGTTCCACCATGGGCCTCTTGAAAGAGTCCCTTTTTGTCGCCGTGTGCATCCGTGAACGCACCGCGCACATGGCCGAAGAGTTCGGATTCCAGAAGATTCTCGGGGATCGCGCCGCAATTCAGGGGAATCCAAGGACCCTCGGCTCTTGGCGAGAGCCGATGGATCGCCTTCGCGACGAGCTCCTTGCCGGTGCCTGATTCGCCGCTGACCAAAATGGTTGAGCCGTAGGGGGCCACTTTTGCGATCGTGTCGAGGACCCGCTTCATCTTGTCGCTTCGCCCCACGATCTCGACAAAGGGATCGTCGGTGATCCCACGCCTCAGGTGTTCGTTTTCTCGCTTGAGGTGCAGCCGCTCGACTGCCTTGGCCATGACGAGCAGGATCTCGTCCTTCTGAAAAGGCTTGTCGATATAGTCATACGCGCCGCGTTTGATGGCCTGAATTGCGATGTCTCGATTGCCGAAAGCCGACATCATGATGACCGTCGATTCGATTTCGCGTTTCTCCAGCTCGTCCAGGAGTTCGAGTCCACCTAGCTTGGGCATCCGCACGTCCGAGAGGACCAGATCGTAGGCGTTCACCATCAAGTCTTTGAGGGCTTCTTCGCCGTTGGACGCCAGTCGAACGTTGTATCCTTCCTTCTTGAGGAGGATCGAAAGCATGTGGCGAATCGGCTCTTCATCGTCGATGACGAGGACGCGCAGTGGTTTGGGTTCATCCATGGAGATCACGGGGGGTGAGTTGGTCAAGACCATAGCACAGCACTGACCTCCGGGAATCATCTTTTGGCCCCGTCGAAGAGCACTCAATGGTGGCAACCAGCTTTTCTTTCGCGCGGGAGGTGTGGTAGCGAATCAGAGCAGTACAGAGCAGTTCAGAGGCTTGGAGAAACGACGTGGCAATTACAGCAGAAAAGATTTGGTTCGACGGCGAGATGGTCGCATTTGCAGACGCAAACGTCCACGTGCTCACCCACACGTTGCACTACGGTTTGGGCGCGTTTGAAGGGATTCGCTGTTATAAGCGGGGGAACGGGCGCAGCGCGATTTTCCGCCTTGAAGACCATATTCGTCGTCTCTTTGAATCCTGCCATATTGTGACCATCGATATGCCGTTCACGCGTGAGCAGATCGTGCAGGCGTGCATCGACACGGTGAGGGCCAATAATTTCGAAGATTGCTATATTCGCCCGGTGGTCTTCATGGGCCACGGCGAGATGGGCCTTTCGGCGATGAGCAACAAGGTGCGCGTCTCGGTCATCGCTTGGGAGTGGGGCTCCTACCTGGGCGACGAAGGCCTCAAAAACGGCATTCGTGGCAAGGTCTCGAGTTTCTCTAGAAACCACGTCAATGCGGTCATGGCCAAGGGCAAGATCAACGGCCATTACGTCAACAGCATCCTCGCAAAGCGCGAAGTGATGGCTCAGGGATATCAGGAAGCTATCATGCTCGACACCGAAGGCTACGTCTCGGAAGCGTCGGGCGAGAATCTCTTCATCGTGCGCGATAACGTGATCATCACCACGCCGGTTGGCATGTCGATTCTGGACGGAATCACTCGCCACACCATCATGAAGCTGGCCGAAGAACGCGACATGCAGGTGAAGGAACTGCGGTTCACACGGGACATGTTGTACGTGGCAGACGAAGTGTTTGCGGTTGGAACGGCTGCGGAGGTTACGCCGATCCGCGAAATCGACGATCGTACCATTGGGACAGGCAAACCAGGACCTATTACCACGGCGTTGCAAGCCGCCTATTTTGACCTGGTTCGCGGCGATTCAACCGACCATGACGAGTGGTTGACCTACGTTAATTGAGTTGAGTTAAACTAACGAAATACACGGGCGCTTGAGCGCCCCTTTTTTTGATCGAGGGACCCATGAACGATTATAATAGCCTAGTGACTCTCCTTGGATCGCAGGCAGAAAGTCTGCTTGGCCACGAATCGAAGACAATCTCCAAAGAGATGCTTCATCATCCTGGTCCTGACATCGTCGATCGCATCTATTCACAGACCGACCGGTCGCCGCAGGTCCTGCGAAGCATCCAGACCTTGCTGGGTCATGGTCGTTTGACCGACACGGGATACCTCTCAATTCTTCCGGTAGATCAGGGCATCGAACATTCCGCTGGCGCTTCCTTCGCGCCAAATCCTATTTATTTTGATCCCGAAAATATTGTGAAGCTCGCCATGGAAGGTGGCTGCAATGCAGTCGCTTCGACGTTTGGTGTTCTGGGTTCTGTGGCGCGTAAATACGCCCACAAGATTCCGTTCGTGGTTAAAATCAACCACAACGAATTTCTGTCTTACCCAAATAGTTACGACCAAATCATGTTCGGCACCATCGACCAGGCATGGGAAATGGGTGCTGTTGCGGTTGGCGCCACGATTTATTTTGGGTCACCCGAGTCCAAACGCCAGATCGTCGAGGTCGCCAAGGCTTTTGCTTACGCGCACGAGAAAGGCATGGCCACGATTCTTTGGTGCTACACCCGCAATCCGGCGTTCAAAACTGGCGGGAAGGACTACCACACGTCGGCTGACCTTTCGGGGCAAGCCAATCATCTGGGCGTCACGATTCATGCGGACATCATCAAGCAGAAGCTTCCTGACTGCAACGGCGGCTACATGGCTGTCAAACACGAGGACGGCAGCTCCTTTGGAAAGACTCACTCGAAGGTTTATTCCGAGTTATCGTCAGACCACCCTATCGACTTGACGCGTTATCAGATCGCCAATTGTTATATGGGTCGCTTCGGATTGATTTCGAGCGGTGGTGCCGCTGGCGCAAACGATTTCCAGGATGCAGTGGCAACCGCGGTCATCAATAAGCGGGCGGGCGGCATGGGATTGATTCTGGGCCGCAAGGCATTCCAGCGACCCTTCGCCGAGGGCGTTCAACTGCTGAATTCGGTTCAAGACGTCTACCTGTGTGACCAGATCAACATCGCCTGAGGTGGTCCATGAAGACAAAACTACTATTTCTTGGCCTCGTTGCGACCATGAATCTGGGCTGTTTTGGCTCGGGCGACGTCGTGGGTTACGCGATGAATCGAACGGTTGACTCTGCCGCTGACCGTGTCGGTGAGCGCATCGGTGACGCGGTGGCGGCTAATATGCTCGCGAACAACCCACAGCTGTTCTACGCGTATTCGATGAGCGTCTTTCAAATGACGTTTTATCAGGGCGGCTATTACCATTACGGGTCAAACGACTTTGAGCCCGGACAGTGGGTTCGTTTTGCGGTTACGGGATATGCCGAAGCCAACACCACCGAACGTGCTCTTTTGAAACGCAATGAGGACGGTTCGGAGTGGTGGCGCGTCGAGACGCGTTCTACCAATGATAACGGCGCCGAAGACGTCGTGATCATGGAGGCGCTCTTCACTGCACCTGACGAGGCGGGGACCCGTCGTGTCGTCCGCATGCGAAGCCTAATTCCTGGCAACACCGAGCCTTCTGAAGTGCCGATCACCGAAGAAGACCGCGATCGTTGGGTGGTTCAAGGGGGGCAGCGTTTGACCAAGGAGAGCGCTGAGGGCATGAAGGTGGGCACTTCGGAGGTTACGACCCCCGCAGGCAAATTCACCTGTGACCAACTCCAGACACAAATGGGCAATGTGACGGCCAATTGGTACGTGAATGAGGACGTGCCGGGTCAGTTTGTCCGCTATACCCAAGACGAGGACGGGACTGTTCGTTATTCGAATGAGCTTGTCGCCATGGGAACGGACGCCACGACCTCGAAGCTGGGAGCGTTCTAGGCGACTGCTTTTAAAAGCATGGCGTTAGCGTTCAGAGATGTTCGATGATGGTAAATTCATCATCGTTAAGCGCGCGGCGGATGGCCTCAACATGGTCTTCTCCGCGCGTTTCTAGTTTGAGCTCCACATGCGTGGTTCCGAACTGCTCGCCGGATGTGAAGGTCCGATTATGGTGGATCTCAAGAACGTTGGCCTTGAGCCGTCCCACAATGGTCAATACATGGGCCAAGGCTCCTGGGGTGTCAGTCACGCGCAGGCTAAGCCTGCAAAGGCGTCCGGTGGCCACGAGTCCGCGTTCGATAATTCGTGAAATCACGTTCACGTCGATGTTGCCGCCACAGATCAAAGCACAGACTTTCTTGCCAGGAAGATGAACTTTTCCTGCGAGCAGAGCGGCAAGCGACGCGGCTCCAGCTCCTTCTGCGAGCGTCTTTTCTTGTTCCAATAAGACCAGAACTGCGCGCGCGATCTCGGCCTCGGTGACCGTGACCATGTCGTCAATCTGATGCTGGATTTGTTCAAAGGGGATTCGTCCGACCCTTCGAACCGCGATTCCGTCGGCAAGAGTCTGCGCGGCGGGAATCTCGATCACGCCACTGTTTTGAAGGGCGGTTTTCATCGATGGCAGGACTTCAGGCTCCACGCCAATGATCTGGATATCGGGCCGCAGGGTTTTGACGGCCGCCAAAATACCTCCAACCAGGCCTCCTCCGCCCACGGCGACTAAAATGGCGTCGATATCCGGAACTTGTTCCAGGATTTCCAAGCCAACCGTTCCCTGACCGGCCATGATCGCCGGGTCGTCGAAGGGGTGCACAAAAACCCGGTTTTCCTGTTCCTGTAGTTCTTTTGCGTAGGCGTAGGCTGCGTCGTAGTTCGCGCCATGCAACACGATTTCGCCGCCGAAACTTTTTGTTCGTTGGACCTTAACCAGCGGCGTGCCTTCGGGCATCACGATCTTCGTGCTGATGCCCAGGCGCGCGCCGTGCATTGCGACCGCTTGGGCGTGGTTGCCGGCCGACGCCGCGATCACGCCACGAGACCTTTCTTCGTCGGTCAAGAGGGCCAACTTGTTGGCCGCACCGCGCTCTTTGAACGAACCGGTGGACTGCATGTTGTCCAGTTTTAGGTAGACCTTCGATCCGAGCTGTTCACTCAGAAGGGCGCTATGAGCGCACGGCGAATAGAAGATATGAGGCCGAATACGGTCCCAGGCTTCCTCGACATCCTGCAGGGAAATGGGGAGTGTCATTGGAACAGTCGACGACGAAAAAGTGCGGCCAGAAAGAGGCCAATCACGGCTGTGGCGCCGTTTTTGTAGTCTTCGTCGGACGACATTTCACCGTCACAGAAGAAGGGTTCGATCTTCTTGTCGCTTGGTGCGGCGGGATCGGTTGGGTCCGTATTTCCGGTGCCGTTATTGCCGGTGGAGTTATTGACCGCGTTATTGGTGCCCACGGTGTTATTCGTACCGGTGGTCATATTATTGGTGCCACTCGTCATGTTGTTGGTGGCGTTATTCGTCGCGTTATTTGTGTTGGTCGAACCCACGCATCCATCGGTATTCAACGTGCAATCGTTATTGCAGCGCAGGACACCGGCTGGCAATCCAACGCTAATGCAGGTTTGCCCACCCAACGAGATTCCATCGCAGTCTTCAAATGGGGCTTCGATCGTGCCGTTGCCACATGGCGTCGACATCATGTTGCCTGGATTCGAAACCGTGAAGACGGGGTCAGCGTCGCCGGTTACCCACGTGCACTGCGGGTCTCCGAGTTCCACGCCGTTGGGATAACCGTCACCATCGGAGTCCAGATCGTTGGCGCAGGCGTTGAGCCAGACCACGTCTTGAGCTTCGATTCCGCCCACTCCGGAGAGCCCGGCGGCTTCGACATCGAGCCCAAACGGATTTCGCGCACCACCGTTCGCGTTCACGTGGCAGACATTGCAATTGTCGCCACCGTTGGGCAGCTGCAATAACCGAAATGAGCGAGCCTCCGCCCCGCTGGGGTTTGATAATAAAACAAGGGTGGCGACCAGCACGATATGTTTCACGCAAACTCTCCTGCACAACACGATTGCCGTGTAGGATAGCCGACATCTACGATGTGGTCCAACCCCTTACGGAAGTTCGGGTCAGCCTCAATCAGGCTGCCGCCATGCACCCAGAGGTCATGACTTTGAATCAAAGCGCCCCAACCAAAACGATGATTATCACGCGTGATCGTAAGCTCGACCATGACACGATCCTCACAGTGGCGAATGGCATTGTTGTGGACGAGACGGTGTCTGCTCCAGTCCCAAGAACCGAGCGGGGAAAACCCGTTCACAAACGCTATATCGTCGAGGAAATAGTGGGTAAGGGGGGCATGGCAACAGTGTGGAGAGCCATCGATATTGATATGGGAAGAGAAGTCGCGATCAAGGTGGCGCTTCCCGAACGTGCGCACGAGATATCGCGGGAAGGGCGCGTGATTGCCGGTCTGCAGCACCCCAACATCATTCCTGTTTATGACATGGCAACCCTGGATGATTCGAGACCATTTTATGTGATGAAGCTGCTGATCGGTCGAACCCTTGACCAAGTGTCTGCCATTCCGCTCGTTCGACGAATTGATATCCTGAAACAAGTCTGTCTGGCGGTGCATTACGCCCATGAGCAAGGTGTGATTCATCGTGACATCAAACCCACCAACATCATCATTGGTGAGTTGGGTGAGGTTTTTTTGGCGGATTGGGGCATCGCCCGCTACGAGGCGGAGTCTGTCGAACCAGGGCTGATCATGGGGACTCCCGGCTTCGTCGCGCCCGAGCAATTTGGCGGTGAATCCGAAGGTGGCGACATCGGGACCGATATTTGGGCGCTGGGTTGCACACTCTTTCGTTCCTTGGTGGGCAGGTCCCCATTTCCAACAGAAGTGGGCCGGATGTTGTGGGCCTATTCGAGCCGTGAATTGCCGGAAATGCCGTCAGATTTGGCTCCGGAACTATGCACCATCATCCAACGTGCTTTGGAGTTTGACCGTGCCCGGCGCTATTCAACCGCGCTGGAAATGGCGAATGCCCTGCAGGAGTTCCTCGAGGAACACCGGGATCGGCAATCTCGGTTTGCCAGCGCCGAGGCCTCATGGAACGGCCTGCAGCCGCTGCTTTCTGCTCTCGACACTCGGTGGACAAGGCTCGAAGAATTGCCGCCTTCGGATGTTTCAGGGGTCCAGCGCATTCATTTCTTTCACGAGCGCAATGAGGCCGAGGTCGAGTTTCAGACCGCCTTTGCTTCGATCCAACAACGCCTTTCGCGAATCTTGGCTGAGGCTCCGGATCACGAGGGGGCGTCGTTTCGTTTGTCGGCGCTTTATTGGCGACGGATGATCGATATGGAGCGCGACGGAAAGCATGTGGATGCCGCCTATATGGCAAGGTTGGCCGTTGAAACACGACCTGACCTCGTGAAGATCTGGGACCGGCCTGCCGAGTTGAATCTCTTGGGCTCGGGGAGTGTTCGGGTTTACCAGTCTCGAAATCACCCCGTTTCGCCGGAAGTTCAAATCTTTGAAGGTGAGCTGCCGTGCCGGATTCCGTTGAGACGGGGATCCTACGTCGTTGAGTTCCATGACCAGAGACAACGCACGACGCACGCGATTCAGATCGAGCGCGGGGAGGTGCGAGATATTGAAGCCAAATTCTGGGACGTACCGTCGGGCTTCTGTGTCATCGGCCACGGGGCGAAGGCTTTCGCCATCCAACAAAACCCGGTTTCAGTTCGGGAGTATTTGACCTTTCTTAACCAGATTCCACACGAAGACGCTGCGAATCACCTGCCTGAACTCCGAGATGGACGGGTCTACGTGGGGTTTGGAAATGGACTTTGGCGGCTGCACGATTCGGACGTCGAGGGCGATCAGTGGGATAATGACTGGCCGATGTTGATGGTGAGTCATTATGACGCACTCGCGTATGCCCAATGGTATGGCGATGCCAACGGAGTCGTCGCTCGCCTTCCGAGCGTCGTCGAATGGGAACTTGCGGCACGGGGTGAGACGAGGCGCGAGTATCCATGGGGCGAGTATTTCGATCCGTCCTTCTGTGTGATGCGCGAAAGTCCTCAAACTGGAGGCGTGCCGGTCCCTTTGACTCGGATAAGTGCGGACGTCAGCCCTTTAGGGGTGCGGCACATGGCAGGTAACGTGGCAAACTGGACATCAACGGAAGTCAGTGGCCGTTTTGCCTATAAAGGTGCGTCCTATAATTCTATGGCTGAGATGTGTAGGATATCCACGACGGCCACGGCCTATCCGACCGAACGTCACGCACACGTTGGGGTACGTTTGGCGTTGAAACTGGTTTGAGAAGGGTTGACCTCAGGCCAAAAAAGTAACTCGCGAAGGCAGTAAAAATGGACACTCGGATCGGACAACTTGCTCTGGCAAGGGGGCTGGTGAGCCTGCAGGATTTGGTCTTATGCGTCGCCGCAGCCGCAAGTGGTTCGCGCGCTTTGGACGATGTTCTGTTGATACGGGGGCATTTATCGCATCGAGTGATCGAAGCCATGCGTGCCGAACTCGATTCGGGCGTATCCATTAACGCCGAACTCGAACTCGGCGAGACGATTGTATTCGATGAAATCGCTCAGGTGAGATTCCATGTCGAGACCATGGCGGCTGCTCCGATCATCAACGAGCTTAGCGACGCCACGCTCGCCCTTGATGGTGAAGCTCGATATGCCGTGCGAAATGAATTGGGTCGTGGAGGCATGGGAGTCGTCATGATCGCGCAGGATCGCGTGCTTCAGCGCGATGTCGCCCTGAAATACTTGCTGCCAGATTCGCAGAACGAAAAAGGTCGTGCGCGGCTGACGTTGGAAGCGCAGGTGACGGGCCTTTTGGAGCACCCGAGCATTACGCCCGTGTACGATATGCGGGCAACTGCGACCGGCGAGCCGTTTTACGCCATGCGAGTGGTGCGAGAGAGAAGCCTTGAGGCGATGCTGGATGCGGTTCGTAAAGGGACGGAAGAGTCTCCAAGTATTCCGTTTTTCTGCCAAATCTTGAGGCAGGTCGCATTGGCGATGCAGTACGCCCACGATCGTGGGGTCGTGCATCGGGATTTGAAGCCCGAAAATATTCTGGTCGGACGTTATGGTGAGGTTTACGTCATCGATTGGGGCATCGCCAAAATTGTGGGCAAGAATCTTGGCTTGAAGACGACCGAAAAGATTGTGATGGGCTCGTTGATTGGAACTCCACGCTACATGGCTCCGGAACAAGCACGAGGGGATAACGATGCCGTGGACGGTCGGGCGGATGTGTACGCTTTGGGGGCGATTCTTTACGAATTGTTAACCTTAGAGCCGATCTTCAAGGCCGATCATGTACTCGCATTGCTCTTTCAAGTGGTTCAACAGGCTCCAGAGCCACCATCGGAACGGGCACCCGACCGAAACGTCCCGCGGGCTTTGGAGCAGATTTGTCTTCATGCGGTTGCCAAGGCGCCCGAAGACCGATTCCAGACAGCCCAAGCCTTTGCAGATGAAATTGACCTCTTTTTAGAGGGCGTCAAGGACCGTGAAAGACGGCAAGAGCTGGCCGAAGAAGCGTTGATGATGGCTGAGCAGTCTCGCGCCGTTTTCGACGATGTCCGTGCGCAGCATCGACTTGTCGTCCGTGAACTCGAAGAAGAGCGAAAACGTGTTCCATCCTGGGCTCGTGGCGAGTCTAAAGACCACCTGTGGCAACTTGAGCAGCAGGCTGAAGACTTGGAGATCGAAATTGAACGTCGGTTCTCGGAAACCGTCGGGGCATTTTCACATGCGTTGGTGCATATTTCAGACATGCGAAGTGCAAGGTTAGGCCTTGCGCGACTTTATTGGGAGCGATTCGAGGAGGCTGAGAACTCCGCACGCCTGGCCGACGCGGCCTATCTGGAGGGATTGGTCAGGCAGTATAATGATGGACAGTTTGATCGCATGCTGGAAGGCAACGGTGAACTCAATTTGACGACCGAACCGAGCGGCGCGCGCGTTGAGCTGTTTCGATATGTGCAGCAAAATCGCCGACTGGTGGAGTGGTTGCACGCCGAACTTGAATCCCCCGTCAAGGATGCCGAATTATCCCACGGCTCGTATGTCGCGGTGATCTCTGCCCCAGGACATCGCCCTCAACGGCTACCCATCGCAATGGGCCGTGTCGCGGATGTGAATGTTCATGTGCGATTGCTGAAACATGACGAGATTCCGGCGGACTTTCTGTTCATTCCGGGCGGGAAATTTAAGAAGGAGTCTGGCGAGGAGCATGTCGACTCGTTTGCGATCATGCGGGCTCCGGTGACTGTGGGGGAATATCTCGAATTCCTGAATGGCGTGAGTCTTGAAATCGCAAACGCACATCTACCGCGAGTGGAAGAAAACGAGGCGTATTTCAAGCAAAACGCCGCTGGCAAGTTCCAACTTCCGGATGAGGATGCGGAAGGCGACGTTTGGCGGTTGGATTGGCCGATGTTTCTGGTCAGTTTTCATGATGCCGAGGCATTTGCAGCCTGGCGCGGAGCGCGTGACAAGGTTGCCTATCGATTGCCCAGTGCATTGGAATGGGAAAAAGCCGCCCGGGGCGTGGACGGGCGTGTGTTTCCATGGGGAAACCATTTTGACGCAACCTTTTGTTGCATGCGTGAAAGCCATCAAGGCCGGCCTACGCCCATGCCGACAGGAAGTTACGAAACCGACCGCTCACCCTATGGGTTGGTCGATGTAGCTGGAAATATCGCGGAATGGACATCCTCCTTAGAGTCGGCTGATGACGGAGAGCGCGGGATCGGGAAGGGAGCCTCATTTAACTCAATGGCTCTGATGTGTCGGCTTGATATGCATTTCGCCAGCCCTCGTACCTTTCGCTACGTCCACTACGGATTTCGTTTGGCGATGGACATACCAAACCCGTAATTGCTTAGTGTTCGAGGATTTTTGAATAACGGCGTGGGGTGTCGTATAGTCTCGGCAATCAAATGGATGGAGAATGCTAATGCGCTGGAAAATAATCTTTTTACTGCTCCTTGCTCCTGCCTGCGGCTCGGATGAATCGATCGACGTCGCAAACGGACGTGGTGATGTCGATTCCGCATCAAATAATTTCACCGATATGGGGCCAGATCAGCCTAGTACAGGCGGAAGTAATAATAACGTAAATCATGGAACCAATAACGAGACGAGCACGCCTGATAACGGTTTTCAGCTTTCCGACGCAAGCGGGCTCCCTATTCCAAATGGTCCTGGGCGCCAAGGGCGAGTGGTTGGGGATCAATTCGCCGGAGCATTAGGTTGCGCGACCGGCGTAAGGTTATCGATCGACTTTGGGGCGGATTCAACCGTCTATTACGTCAGTCCGGATGGCCAAGGGGACGGCAGCCTAAGTAGTCCCAAAGCACTTGAAGATCTTGAGATTAAGACAGGCGACGACGTCATCGTGGTCATGGAGCCCGGCGAATATTCGGCTCTGCCAAACATCACGGATGCCACCTCGGTGGCCTTTGTGAGCGCATGTTGGCGCAGCGCCTCGATTCGCTTGAATCAGTCTTGGACGATTGACGCCTCGGATCGGGTTGTCTTTGCGAACGTTGAGCTTCACGCATCGGGAGCTGACGGCATTGTTGTGGAAGCTGATTATGTAGGCTTGGTAAACACGGTGGTTTCGAGCTCGGCCAAGACTGGCATAGCCCTGAAGGCGACCGGTGGCATTTTAAACGTGGTTCAATCAGCGTTTGACGGTTTTGGTGACCAAGTCGAGCTCGACGGAGTGACTGCTTCGTTTACAACCACTTCGTTCCAAGGCTTTGGCGATCACGCTGTATTGGCAGTCGATGGTGTGGTGCCCACGCAGGCACCATTCAAGAATTTGCTAACATTTGCTGACTCGGCCTTTGGCAACAGTGGTCCGGTCGACTCCGCGATCGCACTAGATACCAGCGCCCTTATTGGCTCCAATATTATTTTTGAAGGGTTAGCGTCCAAATCAGATGTCGACTCCGGGGCCGCTATTCAGGCTTCTAGCGCGGTCATACGATTGGATGATGCGACGATTTCTAGCTGTGCGACGGGAATTCGCACCGCAGGGACCAGAGTCTGGCTCTCCAAAACTAATTTTTCGGATCTGAAAAACCGAGCCATTTTGGCACGTCAGCTTGATACCAATGGTCTTGGTGACCTTTCGAATAGGAGCCTGCCTGTCTTTCAGACTGAGACATTCTTCCCAGGTAGCGAAGCCGTGCTGAGTGGCACTAAGAAGTTCTTGAACGCAGAAGCTTTTCCGGGGCATGTGTTCATTCCCGGCGACATGTTCATTCCCGGCGACATGTTCTTCCGAGCGAGGAGTTTCATTCCGGGCGATATGTTCATTCCGGGCGATATGTTCATTCCGGGCGATATGTTCATTCCCGGCGATATGTTTGCCACGGGTCTAGCTGGCGCAGACTATTTTGCGGCGGTCCGACTCAATGACGTCAGCGTAAGCAAGGCTGGAGTCGTCGGCGTTGACTTGCGAAACGTGGGCGGTCTTTTTGCCGACCTGAAAGTTGACGGCACGCTGCAGTCGGTCGCGGTAGGTGCGACCACAACAGCAGGCGATGGCATCTTTGCCGACAAGCCCGCCTTTATGAGCCTGTTGCGCGTTGATTTATCCGATAATGGGGGCAGTGGTGTGCGTGTTTACGATCGGGCAGCCACGATTGGAGCATTCGCGATGACCGACTCGATTCTGTTCAATAACGGTTCGGGTGGGCTGGTGGTCCTTGCCGAGCTTGGTGGTAGCGATTCCGTGGTCGTTCCCCACATTGAATCCTCAACCTTCGTTCGAAATGGTGGGGTGGGTGCGTTTTTCGCGAATCTCAGCGCCAGCGTAAATGAGTCACAGTTCATTCTCAGCCGTGTCGTGGGCGCGAACGGGATGATTTCCGCCGGGGACGGTCTTGTTGTGGTCAACAGTCCAAAGGCAGCCATGACGCAATCAGATTTCATCGGGAACGCGCGATATGGTGTGATGGTTGCTGATGTGCGAGATGGGACGTTGGATAAATGCAACTGGTCTCGAAACGGATCTGACGATGCAATTGCAGATAGCGCCTCGGTTATGTCTGGCGACTCTATCGCTAATATGCCGACGAGCCTCGTAGGGTCGCCTTACGACACCGCGACTCCGTTAGTGAATCCTCCCGAGATGTGATTTTGATGTTTCATGACCCGAACAAAGACACCCTTGTCGCGCAGGACGACCTCTTAGAAGTCGTGCTGGAAAGCGCGGATGAAGGTCTGCTTGTGTTCGACCGTGTGGGCGGTTCGCGCGGTATGAATTCTTCGGCGCGCAGCTTGTTGGAAGTGCAAGAAGGGGCCGTAATCGACGACGTCGAATCGTTGATTCAAAGCGTTCCTCGCCGATTCAAAGCGCATCTGGAGCGGCTGCTTGTCGATGGGCAAGAGCAATCTGGCATTCTGGTGGGTGAACCCGGTATTCGCATGCGTACGCGTCGCACTGCCGCGGGTTGGACTGTTCTATCGATTCGGCAAGTTGGTGGCAGGCAGGCCCTGCGCGAAACCAATTTGCTCGCACGTATCGGTCGACTTCGCAGTTCGGAGTCTCGTCCTAAGGACTTCCCGTCGCAGATTCTTCAACTTCTTTTCGAAGAACTGCCCTTGGATGTGGCGGTATTCGCGGTGCTGGATCGCGATGTCTTGCGTCCCGTGGCGTGGCAAGGCCTCTTGCTCGATCCTATCGGGTCTCCGATATCGCTTAGTAATCCTGTGATTCAGCGTGCGGTTTCGACCAAAGAAGTGATTCCGGCGAAGGGCACAGAATTAAGTCTAAGTTTTGATTCGGACGATTATTTCGTGGTTCCGCTCACGCGAGCTGGAGTGGTTCAGGGCATCCTCCAGATGAGCTTCGTGGCGTCCGTCGAGGAATCGTGGGGGAGTGTCGAACTGAGCTTTCTGAAGGCGTTGGGTGAGTACATCGCTCATGCGCTGCAGAACGTCTTGACGTTCCAGAGGCTCGTTGATGAAGAAAACCGGCTGCGATCGCTGGTGCAAAGTCTGCCCGAGGGCGTGCTCGTGTTTAACGGACGAGGTGAGGTCCTCGTCTCCAATCCAGCGGTCCGTGAACTTCTGGAGATGGATCTCATGAGCTTGAACACCGATCCACGCCCTTACCAATTGCGCGATGCTTCGATGAAGCTCTTAGCGCGTGCTGAATGGCCGTTTTTCCGGGCTGCTCGTTTGGGCCACATGATTAAGGACGAGTCGATCATCATGGATTTTGATGGTCGCTTTAAATACATCGAGGTCAGCGTCCTTTTGTTACCCGGAGTGGATGGTCGCACGACTCATTTTTTGGCGGCTCTGCGCGACGTCACCCAACGCACCGAGGACGATAAACGAAAAGACGATTTTCTTTCGGTGGCAAGCCACGAGTTGCGCAGCCCGCTGACACCTCTTCGGGGCCTTATCCAAATGGCTCTCCAGCAGGTCGAACGCGGTGAGAAAGTCGATGTGCAGGTCTTGAGCCGCGCCAACGAGCAAACTCACCGGCTTGCTCGTTTGATAGACGATCTCTTGGACGTGAGCCGGATCGATTCCGGGCATCTGATTGTGACGCCAGAAACCGTCGACCTCTTGGAGCTTACCACCTCGTTGGTCGCTCGATTTTGGCCCGAGGTCCAGGTTGTTTGTGACCAGCCTGTGATGGGGTGGGTAGACCCACATCGGATTGAGCAGGTCTTGGTGAATCTGGTTGAGAATGCTCGCAAGCACAGTGAACACCGTTCGCCGATTGAAATCCGGATTTCAGAGACGGGCAATACGGCAATTTTATGTGTATGGGACGACGGTCGAGGCATCGCCCCCGAGCATCTTCCTCATATTTTCGACCGTTTTTATCGGCTTGCCGGCCCTGCGTCGGGTACGGGGCTGGGGCTGAATATTTCTCGTCAAATCGTCGATCAGCATGGCGGGC
The DNA here is from genome assembly GCA_964394615.1 of uncultured Bradymonadales bacterium. Classification (GTDB taxonomy): domain Bacteria; phylum Myxococcota_A; class Bradymonadia; order Bradymonadales; family Bradymonadaceae; genus JBFFMO01. The sequence continues at coordinate 38,848 of CAYMYJ010000005.1, forward strand.
AAATGCGGATGGAGAGCGAGCCAGGCAAAGGCACAGCCGTGTTTATCGAGTTGCCTCAGCGAGCGCACTAGGAGACCTGTGTCGAAGTTCGCTCGACCTGTGAGTCTATGACGACAAGCGGTTGGTTTAGCGGTTCCTATGTCCATTTAACACCAGTCACTTGGTCGTGCTTTTAACTTATCGCAAATGAGGGTTAAGATGCGGGCCAATGGTACGAGCACGGGGCACGAATGAGCGAGAGCAACGGATGGCAGGCGCTGAAAGACGGAAATCTAACAGCGGCCGAACAAACATTCCTTAGAACGATGGCCTCAGACCGAGCCAACAGCCTTCGCGGCCTTGTGCGTGTGCGTCTTGCACAGGGGCAAGCAGCCGAGGCCGTTGAACTGGCGCAGACCTTGTTGCAGACCGATCCTGGAGCCATGAGCATTGCGCTTCTGGGTGAGAGTATTGGTGCGACGGGCAAACGGCGGGAGGCTGAAGATTGGTTGACGCGTGCGATGCATGCGGATCCCAAGGACGGTTGGATTCGGGCCGTTCTGGCTGAGCAGAAAGTACGACGCGGGCGTTGGGACGAAGGTGGCAACGACATGATCGCCGCTCTGGGTCAAACACGTCGCGACGAGGCCTTTGCTCATGTCGCGGCGGTATTTGCCGATCTCGCAGACGCTGTCGCGGCAGGTAAGGTCAAGGGAGACGATGCGTTGAAGCTTGTGAACCGGGTCGATTCATCGGTTCCGAACAAGACTCCGGCCATGTCTCAGTTTTTTGCCGCCGTCCGAAGAGCGCTTGGAAGCAAACAATCTATGATCGTGTCCGATTTGCCGCGGGCCGCTACTTTCGGCGCGTCGGGGCCGCCGACACTCCGCGAACAATCGGTCTCACCGGCGAAGACGCCGCCGCCCGTTCCTGTCGCTCCAGCATCGCTTTCTCGGTACGGAAATCAGGGGCGTGAGTCCATCGAGCCGACATCAAGCCGGCCGACGGGGCCCTCCGGACCCGCGATCCGAGAGGCTCCAGAATCGCTTTCTGAGTATGGAATGCGGGGACGTGCGTCGATTGAACCGACCGCGTCTGGCGGAAGACCGCTCCTAAAGCTCATGAAAGAGGACCGGCTTCAGAACGAAAACCTGCAAGGGTCGATCGGTCCCATTGGGTTACCGGCGTGGCCTTCCGATTTAGAGGGCCTTGATCCCATGGAGTCGATCCGACCGCAATTGCTGAACTACTCGTTGGATATCCTCAAACGTTCCGACATGCAGATGACCAAAGGCAGCGTCGCCGCGCAGATTCTCATCTCGCGGGGCGTTGAACTCTTGTCGTCGGCTGTATCAGGCGGCGCTGCACGCCCTCCAGAAATGAATTTGAACGGTCTGGCTCAGATTGAAATGCGGTGTCTGGACGGCGTCCTCGATCGTCTTCCGGAGCTTTCGAACGCCTACAATCTGGAAGAGGCGAAAGTCGATCTGCCCACTCTGGCGCTCGGTTCATTCCTTGGAGTGGTGGCAACTCGACTCACACCTGCAGTTTGGGAGTTTCAGCGCGAGGCCTCGGAATCGGTGATCGTACTTGGGGACGCTCGCATGCATCCGTTTAGAGCGGCGCAGGAATGGCTCTCCTCGGCCGATAAGGATGATGCCTACCTCGATTATCCCGTGCGTCGGTTGCTTGCCAGTTCCGGCCTTTCAGCAGCCGTGAACGCACGTTTTGATACCACGGGTGGATTGACTGAATCTCCGCTGCGCCTGCGATTGGCCGAAATTTGGATGAACTATTTCCCGCGTGTGGCGCTATCGGGCCAGGTGGATATCGCTGACGACATCGATGTGAAACAGATCGCGTCGGCTGCCATTATCTATAGCATTGACCGACGTTGGGTGCCGGCGGTTGCGGCCGGCCCACGTGGGGCTGCGATGCTTTCGAAGACCCAAGTTGCCATGGCCTTCATTCGGGACACGGGAGAATTCCTGTTGCTTGGAACTCGCCAGCATTTTTCGCGGCTACTTAAATACATGGTGACGTCGCTCTCGCCAGAAGACGCAACGAAATGCATGGAGCTCTTTGTTCGCTACCATCGCCCAGGCGCCAAGATTGTGGGTGAGGCGGACAAGAATCCGCGCCTGGTCGAAGGCAAGAATGGCCAGCAGGTCTTGCTCTTCTGGTCGAAGATTGGTGGCACGACGACGGGCTATCAATTGGTTTTTGAACCCGATGGGCTCTTGATGTGGCGTCTGGAATTCCAGAAGTCCTAGCCGGCTTTTAGGTGATGCGGTGGACTTTCGCCGCGAACTCGCGGGATGGGTAAGTCATCTTGAAGAGTTCATCAAAAACGAACCCGCCCAGATCATAATACCCAGGGGCGACCTCACCAAAGTCGTATTTCTCGACGAGCTTCATGGCACTCGCAAATGCCTTGTCGATGGCAGCGGTGTCAAAGGTCGCGAACTTCCCGTCTATCTGCGGCGCGAAGTGCGTCTCGTAGACGTCCTCGAGAATCTGGGTCATGGAATCTGATTCCATCATGGAACGGTTGTAGAGGATCGGCATGAGCCGTGTCCCATTCAAGCCGAACTCACGTTCCGTCCAATCGAAGAACGAGTCCAGATAGCCCTCAAGTCCAGTGTCTCCGACCGCCCGAAGCACGAAGTAACACGTGCGGATCTGTGCGATGACAAAGACTCGCGCTGACTTTTTGGTGACGTGCTGTCGAATTTGCTCCGCGACAGGCAGTTCGGCGCGATCAGCCGGGCGCCAACGAATGGCAGGAATCAACTCCAGGAAGCGTTCTTTGGCTTTTGGCTTGGTGCATGCTTCGATGCTGTCGCTCCAAACTGAGTGAGCCTGAGGCGAACGCCCGAGCAGATGCATTTTCACAAGGAGGGCTGAATCGAGCCATGCAAAGAGGTCCCGCATTCCCTTATCGGTGGAGCTCGCTTTGAAACGCTCGCGAAGCTGGGTCGACTCTTCTTCGGTGATCTTGTGTCGTCGTCGAATGCCCAAACGAAGAATCATGTCCTCGTAGAACAGATTTCGATCGTTGGTGATGCGTGTGGACTCGTCCGTGTGAAAGAGCTGCAGCAGCAGACGCGCTTGAGAGAAAAGCCCATCCGCGAATTTTTTCTCGACGGTGGTCAGCAGTCGCTTCGCTTTGCCCGCGAAATCGTCGCTGCCAACGAAGTAGCCAAGCAGAAGGTCCCGAGCGAGCGTGGTTTCACTGACGCTGAGTTGAAGATCTGCGGGCAGACGATCGTTGTCGATGAGCAGATTCAGGAAGACTCGCCCGGCCTGAAGGACTTCCGGTGTGTCGAGCCGCGGGAGTGCTCCGGCAATGATTGCCTCTCGCTCCATTTCAACCGTGGTATCGCGGTCTGCGCGTTCAGGCGGTGAAACGATGTGCAACTCCGAGACATCAATTTCTTCGGTGATTCTCGCCGAGCGGTTTTCGGGTTCGCGTTGCTCAACGATGTCGTCGTCCGAGACGTCACTTTCGTCTTCGTCGGCTTGTTCGTCTTTGCCGTCTTCTTCGGCGTTGCCGTCGTCTTCTGATGACTCTTCGTCGGCAACGATGTCGTCGGCCTCCGAGTCATTTTCGACTTCTTCGTCTTCGCTTGCGGCATCAACGTCTGCAATTGCTTCCGAATCTGCTGCCAGGTCAGGTCTTGGGAAATCCAGGGTGTCTTCGTTGGGTGCAGACGCGACAGGAGCTGTTTGCTCCTGGGTGTCGTCCAACGCCGCTTCCATATCGGTCGGAGCGGGCGGCGGTCGAACACCGGGAGTTTGTTTGTCCACCAAGGGTTCGCGCATCTCAAGTGCCCATGCGTTGAGCATGGTGGAGCGCAGAACGCCAACAACAGCGAGCAAGACCGGATCGTGTTCGGGGCAATGCTGAAGCTGTTTGATAAGCGTGGGACGAATTTGCTCGAGCAAATGATCCAAATAGCTTCCCTCAAACCGCTCGTCGGCCCCGTCTTCGTCGCCCTTGAGGAACTTGAGGAAACGCCTAAACATGGACACAGGGCCCCAGAAATGGCAAACAAATAGAATTGTAGACTCTCGGCGCAAAAGGTTCCACAAAGAGGCTGTCTAGGCAAGCCCCTTCATGACTATCGCGACGAGAGTGGGTGACCTTTTCCGGTGATTCTGGGGACATAAGTTTCGTAATCAAAGCGTGGAGAGTGCGCGGGTACATGACATTGCATACAGGTCTGAGCGCCTGAACCCTTGGAAATATGCTGGGGAACTCCCTTTTCGTCAACCGGAGCAAGGCGATGCAACGAGCCGGGACCGTGGCAGTTTTCACAGCCGACGTTGCGAAGATCTTTTTCCCATTTCACTTCCGTATCGGTGCCCTCAGCTTGAAGCGAAGCTGGGTATTGAAACTGCCCAACGACACTTCCACCGGGCTTTTCGTACCCGACCGAGTGGCACCCGACGCAGGACTGGTCGAAGTCTTTGTCACGTGCAGTCAGCGTTTCCCATGCACGGGAGTGCGCCGTGGTCTGCCAGACACCATACTCTTGAGCGTGGCAGGTCGCACATTGGTCTGTGCCAATATAGAACGCTTCACCGGCCGCGACTGGCGGTATCACGCGTTCTACGGTGAGGCTTAGGGCTTTTAGGCTCTTGTTGTAAGCCAAGCGTGTCGTCTCGATGTCTGCGTCAACCTGCAGGCCGGGCTCCATCGCAATCGATCGCCATAGGAAAGAGCTTTCTCCTAGAGGCACCGCAACCGACGCATTTTTCAGCTTTTGCAGGCGTCCGTTGAGCTCGGTGAGTCTTTTACGCAGGCTCAGCACCATGGGGCTTTCGTTGCCCTGGGTTGCCGGCGGCATCTTCTGGAGGCTGTCGTCCACGTGCGCGATTTGTTTCTGGATGTTCTCAAGTTCTGCTTTGGAGCCTTCGCTGGCGTTCACAAACGTTTCGTCGTTGGGCTGAACGTAGAGCTTCAAAATACCAAAATATCGTCCCTGATCATGGGCCTCAAGGGTATAGCCGCCACCGGCAGCGTCGACCTGGTCGGTTTCTCGCGGGTTGTGTCCAACCACGCCAAAGTCGATTGAAGGATGGGCCACAAGCCGCTCCTTTACGAAAGCAAGCCCTCCATGAGCGACGATGACCTCGACGTCATGCGGTCCTGCGACCTTGATCGCGTCGGCGATCGCGCTATCTGGATCGGAGATTTTGAGGTCGGGAAGGCCTTCATAGAGGGCGGGTTCGACCACGGCGATCAACAAGACGCGCTTGCCGTCGAGCTCGACGACCTTGGATGCGGGGAGAGTCTCCCCTTTGATGACCAAGTTGCCACCATAGGGTTTAATGCCGGACTTGCCGATGATCTGTGTGTAGTAGTCAGCTCCCAAGGCGAAATCGAGTTCCCCAGGCACCGTGAACACCGGCTTTAGCCGAGTGAGAGCGGCCGCGACGACCTCGGATCGCGCTCGTTCCTGTGGCAACTGCGCGTCGTCGTATTTGGCATGCTCAAAAAAGAGATCGCCGCCATCGACGAGCGCTGAAGCGGGGTAGAGCTTACTTGCGTCGTTGGCGTAACGAACGATTCGGTCGATCCCGCCCAACATGATGTCGATCGTGCATCCACATGGTTCGGTATAGCCCTTGAGCCCGCTCACAACGAAGAGCGCTGGAGCGGCGGGGCCCACGTCGTCGGGCTTTACCACGTCGTTCTGGGCGGCCGTCTGTGAGCCGGTATGTGTTGGGTTGGGAACTTGTTGGGCGGTTTCGGTGACCGGATTTGTGCGGTTTTGTTTTTCGCACGCCGACCCGGCAAACCCGACCGCCGCTACCGAGAGTGCGCAGGCGCCAAGTATACGCTTGAGGATTTCAAATTTTGTCATCGGCTCAATAACCTACGAAGATTGGCGGTTTCCCATTCGATTGCTTCTGCGTAGGTGGGGAACTGCTGTTCGCGCTCTCGAAATTCCGCGGGATGCAATGATCTGCGGCTGGCGTTGGCCGAGGGCGGGAACAGCGAGTGCAGCAGTTCATGGCAAACGACGAAGAGAACGAAAAAATCTGGAACCCAGTCGGCGTCCAGAGCAGGGTGAATTCGAATCAGCCGTTGCTCAAAGTCATAAGAACCAAAACGAATGGAGCGTCGGCCTTTTCCGTCCCTTCCCCAGGTAATGCGGACCTCTGGCGCGTCCGGCATTTCGAGTCGTGCTGCTTCCAAGTAGGCGTCAAGGTTGTGGAACTTGCCCAGGCTCTCAAGAACGACCCCTTCTTCGCGAACCCGAATCGCTTCGCGATTATCACGAATGAAATCACGGACATTATCGCGGGACTCGGCATCCGAGCGCGATAAACCCACCAAGGCATCCACCATCGTGGTGTCACACCCTAAAAACATATGATGCAGTCGCACTTCGTGACGGCTTCGGCGTTTGCGAATCGACACCATCCTCCGGCGATTATCGGTGAGGATCAGGTCAACCGTGCCCATCCGTTCTTCGAGTGCTCGGTGAAGAAGGTGCCCAAGTTCGACGTCCAACTCAGCGGGCACAGTCGTCGCATCGAGAACGCCGCGCGGAGCAACCGTGCGTACGCGTACCCATTCGAAAAGGCTGGATTGGAGGCCGGTTGATCCCATCATCCCATCGTTTCTAGTTCCTGGAGGCTAGCCTCCAATGTGCGCAATTCGATTTCGTAGGCCGCAAGTTTGTCGCGTTCCGCCTGAACCAAATGAGGAGGGGCTTTGGCAACGAACTTTTCGTTGGCGAGTTTCTTGGACACAAAATCAATGTCGAACTGTGTTCGGGCGAGTTCCTTTTTAAGGCGTCCGCGCTCCTCATCAAGGTCGATAAGGCCTTTGAGGGGAATGCGGATTTCTACACCTTTGACCACTGCCGTCGCCACGCCCTGAAGCGTATCAGCCTCGGCTCGATCGATGAAGACAACTTCTTCGACGCGTGCAAGACGCTGAATATATGCGCTTGCGCCTTCGATCCGCTGACGTTCGGCTGGGCCTGCCGTGAGCAGAAGTCGTGGAATCACCACCGAGGGTTTCACCCGAGTCTCTCCGCGGATCGCGCGGAGCTGATTGATCAGAGCCACCAGCAAGTCGACCGATGCGACCTCCTCAGTGAATCCTGGCGACTCCATTCGTGGCCACGGCGCGACCATGAGGCTTTCTGGAGCGTCCTTCCCGCGCGGAAGAGCCTGCCAGATGTCTTCCGTGATGAACGGAACCGCTGGGTGCAAAAGCCTCAGCGAGGTCTCCAATACGTGCAGGAGCGTGGCCTGAGTCGCGGTGCGACGCGGGTTCGGCTCCTCGTAGAGCGACATCTTGATGAACTCGATGTACCAGTCACACACCTCGTGCCACACGAAATGGTAGAGGCTCTGTGCGTATTCGTTGAACTTGTACGCCTCAAGAGAGGTCTGGCATTCCTTTGTGACCTCGGCCAGACGCTGAAGAATCCACTTGTCCACGAGTGAGAGGTCTTCGGTAGGTGCGGGAAGGCCTGGTGAATATGAGGACTCAACTTCGAAGTCGCTCAGGTTCATCAACGCGAATCGCGCCGCGTTCCACAATTTGTTGAGGAACGCGCGATAGCCTTCAACTCGGTCGATATCGAGCTTGATGTCACGACCCTGAGCCGCATAGATCGCCAGCGTGAATCGAAGTGCGTCGGCTCCCTGAGACTCCACCCCATCAGGGTGTTGTTTCAGGAGTTCGGCGTGCATCTCTGGATCAAGGTCCGCAGCTTTTGCTCCGTAAATGAGGTGAAGCGGGTCGATGATATTTCCCTTTGTTTTCGACATTTTGTGGCCTTCAGCGTCACGCACCATGGCGTGAAGGAAGACTTCGTCGAAGGGGACATCGTCCATGAACCAGCAGCCCATCATGAGCATGCGGGCAACCCAGAAAAAGAGGATATCGAATCCAGTTTCCAGGCATTGGGTGGGGTAGAATTTGTCGAGATCAGGGGTTTTTTCGGGCCAACCCAGAGTCGAGAACGGCCAGAGTCCGCTGGAGAACCAGGTGTCCAAAACGTCTTCTTCCTGCCGCACATTCTTCGAGGCGCAAGCAGCACACTCGGTGGCGTCTTCGCGCGAAACCGTGATGTGGTCGCAGTCGTCGCAATACCATGCCGGAATTCGATGACCCCACCAAAGCTGGCGCGAGATGCACCAGGGGCGGATATTATGCATGAAGTGGTCGTAGGTCTTTTTCCAGACCTCGGGCACGATTTTTGTGCGTCCTGAATCCACAGCCGCGATGGCCTTTTCGGCCATGGGCTCGGTGTTCACAAACCACTGCAGCATCGGCAGAGGTTCCACCACCACGCCGGATCGTTGCGATCGACCGGGTGCAAATTTGGTGGGCTCGATTTTTTCGAGCAATCCGGCTTTTTCGAAGTCCGCGATCACCATTCTTCGCGCTTCGTAACGATCTTTGCCCTGATAGTTATCTGGGCAGTTTTCGTTCATGCACGCGTCAAATCCGATGACCTGAATGCGTTCAAGGCTATGTCGCTCGCCGCATTCAAAGTCGTTTGGATCGTGGGCCGGGGTGATTTTGACCGCACCAGATCCCTTTTTGGGATCGGGCAAAACCTTGTCGGCAATGATCGGGACTTCACGTCCTACGATTGGCAATTTGACCATTTTGCCGATGAGGTCTTTATAGCGCTCGTCGTCGGGATGAACGGCGACAGCTGTGTCTCCGAGCATGGTTTCCGGGCGAGTGGTTCCGACCACGATATGGCCACTTCCGTCGGCCAATGGGTATTTCAGGAACCAAAGTTTGCCGTCTTCTTCTTCGCGGTCGACTTCGAGGTCTGAAAGCACGGTCATCGTGACCGGATCCCAGTCCACCATGCGCTCAGCGCGGTAGATAAGGCCTTGTTCGAAAAGCTGAACAAAGGCTTCGCGGACGGCCACGGACAGGCCTTCGTCCATCGTAAATCGTTCGCGATCCCAATCGCAGGATGCGCCCATGCGCTTCATCTGTCCGATGATGGTTCCACCTTTTTCTTCTTTCCAGGTCCAAACGCGCTTCAAAAACTCCTCGCGCCCGAGTTCATGGCGATTGGTGCCTTCTTTTGCGAGTTCTCGTTCGACCATGACTTGGGTCGCGATTCCAGCGTGGTCGGTTCCGGGCAGCCAGAGCGCCTCGAAGCCATCCATTCGCTTCCAGCGGATCAACAGGTCCTCAAGCGTCACAAAGAGCGCATGGCCCATATGAAGCGAGCCTGTGACGTTCGGCGGCGGAATCATGATCGTGTAGGGCTGCTTCTTGCTGGTGGTGTCGGCTGCAAACCAACCTCCATTCAGCCAGAAGGGATACCAACGGTCTTCGACTTGAAGGGGATCGTAGGTTTCATCGAGTTTCATCAGGACCTCAAACTTCATCGGCAAGAAACGCCGCAGAGATTTACCAGAGCACGAGCTCAATTCGAAACAAAAAACCCGCCATGTGGCGGGTTCTGGGAGAGACAGGGCGAGCAAAGAATCATTCTTCGCTCAGTAGCCTCTCTAGTTCGACCCGTACGTTGTCGCGAATAGCGACTTCGAGACGTTCCGAGACCATTCTTTCGACACGCTCTTCGGTGTGTTGCATCAGTTTTGGCAGCACCTTTGTCTGAAATGTTTCGCCCATCACTGTGCGAAGCATGCCAGGGAGTTCCTGCTTAACGACGTTTCGTACTTCTTCGCGGAGCATCTTTTCGATTTCCGCGCGGCTCATCGCGATATTGAGCGAGCCTGAGCCGGACGTTGGAGTCGGTGCAGGCGTTTGAGCGGGCTGTGTAGGCGTTACCGGCTGGCGCGTTGACGCGTTCACGTCTGGCGTCGCGATCCGTGGTTGCGAACCCGCAACAGGAGCACTTGGCGCGGGCGTAGGGGCCGGTGCTTGTGCAAACGCGGGGCGCGGCTGCTGTTCGAAGGGCGGAGGCGTATGCATCGGAGCCAACGCAGGCGCAGGCTCGGGTTGCTGTGGCGGAGCCGGTGCTGGCGTGAGGTCGCGCATCGGTGTCGGAGCCGGCGTGAAGTCACGTTGTGGCGGTGCCGGAGCGGGCGTGGGGTCACGCTGCGGAGGCAATGCCGGCGCTGGCGTAAGGTCGCGCATGGGTTCCGGAGTATACGCTGGCGGCGCGGGAGCCGCAGGCGCATTGAATGCACCGGGCTGTGGCGGCGGAGCCGAAGCGGATCCTGCAAGGACGGCTTCGATGGCGTTGACAAGAGTATCGGTTTTGAACGGCTTCATCACGATGCCGTCGGCACCGCTTTGTCGCGCCATGTTCTCGTCGAATTGTTTGTAGGTACCACCGAGCATGATCACGGGAATGTCGCTCGTCGCCGCGTTGCTTTTCAGCGCGCGACAGACGTCGTATCCACTTCCGTCAGGCATGTAGTAGTCCAGAAGAATGACCGATGGGGCGTATCTCGCCGCTTCCATCGCATCCTGTGCGCTGCCGACGCCGATGACCTGGTAGGCCGAGCCTTTCAAGGCCATTTCGACGATTTTGCGAATCGTCTGGCTGTCATCTGCGACGAGGACCGTCTGGGACATGCTAACTCCTGTATCGTTAGGCTCGTGCGCTGCTGCGCATCTTAAAATCGACTGTTGGCATGAAGTTCTTCAATTTTTCGGATATCACGGGGTTATTGGGGGGTCAAGATTAGAGGAACACTCGATCAACGTTGATCTTCCGCCTTTAAGCCAGCAAGTCGTGTGACCTCGGCGTCTGAGAGGCCCACAAGAATATGTGCTGGACCTGCGAGTCCATCCTCCCAATCCGCGAACATATTGTATTTTTGCGTTTCAGCCTTGAGAAGCCCCTTTCGGACGTAGTCTGTCTTGAGATGCGGAAAAACCTGCCAGATTCGCTTTCGCACCAAGTCTTGGTCGACGGGGCGCCGTTTGGTCTCAAGCGTGAAAACTCGGTTGCCGATCTTCGGGCTGAATCCTACGCGGAACGTGTAAACGAAGGGATGGTCGGGTAAATGGCAACCCTTGAACATCGCATGCGCTTCCTTCAGTTCCACGAATCGCTTACACATCTTGGACATGACCGCTTCGGCTTCTTGCTGCGTCTGACCAAGCCAGATCCCGTCCAAGCCCTCTAGGCTTACGTGTGGTGCTCCTTTGAACACCGTCGGTGCGTCGGCCGCAATGTTGTCGAGCTCTTGTTGAGTTGGCGGATCAGGGCGTTTTTGACAGCCGAGTGCCGTCAGCGAGCATAAAAGGAAGACTAGAAATTTCATTGGAGACCTGTCAGGTCGGGGGTGTCGCCTTGCTTGCGCAACGATTCGGCATGCAAAATGATCGAGCGTGCAATGTCGTACCCCGTCGCCGCTTCGATGCCTTGGAGTCCGGGGGACGAGTTTGCTTCCAGAACCAGCGGTCCGCGTGGACCCTCAATAATATCGACGCCAGCTACGCTTAGACCCAATACCTGCGCGGTTTTCAGTGCGATCTCAGTGATCTCGGGCGACACGTCCAAAGGTTCGGCTGAGGCCCCTAAATGGATGTTGGCTCGAAACTCACCATCCGCCGCAGAGCGCTGCATGGCTCCAACGACCCGGTTTCCCACAATAAATACGCGGAGGTCTTTGCCGTTGGCGTCGATGAACTCCTGGAGCATCACCTCTTGGTTCAAGGCCCAGAGGGTATGAACCATCGCGGTTGCCGAGGTTTCGGTGTCGGCCACCATGACGCCGTTACCCTGAGTTCCGGTATGGAGCTTGATGACCGTCGGAGTGCCGATCTGCTTGAGCGCGCTTGGAAGCTGCGCCACGTCACGCACACTCAGGGTGGTGGGGACGGCCACACCATGGGCGGCCAGCACCTGATGACTGGCAAGTTTATCGCGACTCAACGCGATGCTCTGCGATGAATTTAAAGTAGGGACATTCAAGAGTTCGAAATGCCTAAGGACCGGAAGTCCCTGTGCCATCGACGATGCTCCCACGCGTGGGATGACGACATCGGTGGCGTCCAAGGGGAGCCCGTCGCAATGCAGAACAAGGCGGTCGTCGACGATTCCAAACGTGCATCGATAGGGATCCACGACTCGAACGTCGTGTTTTCGTTTACGCCCAGCCTCGGCGATGCGCTGCGTACTGTAGAGCGTTCGCCCTCTGGAAAGAATTACGATTCGCATCGCTTGCCTTCAAATGTGTTTAAGAGCCCAGTTCAGACCCATGATGGCGAGAACGGCAATGAACATGAAAATTGCCCAAGCCCATGCGTAGTCGATCCACGTGAGTCGTTCTTTTCGAACGGGTCTAGCGGGAAGTGTCTCACGAATCGAGGGCTCGCGACGAGCCGACATGACGTCGATGTGTGGGACTGGGGTGGGCTGGTAAGATGGAGCGGCACCCGCGGGGGTATTTTGAACGAGCGGGGCGTGTGGGTGACCGGTCTGTCGGACGCGGTCGAGGTCGAGTTCAAGTGGGCCCGAGCGGGCCATGAAGTCCGACTTGGTTGGGGGCGGCGAGATGAAGCGGTTCTCGTCGAATTTTGGCGTGGGCTGGTAGTTGACCACAAGGTCTTCCAAGGCGTTCACGGCATCTCTCGCCGACTGAAATCGTCGGTCGGGCATCTTATAGAGGCAGTTTTGCAGCCACATTTGCCAGCGAGGAGGGCAGTCCGAGAGTTCGATGGGTGATCCATCGAGCAACTTCTGCATCACGTCAGCGTGGCGCTCACCATCCAACCTCACTCGTCCGGTGAGCCATTCCGCGACGACCAACCCGAGCGCGAAGAGGTCGGAGGGCGGACCAATCGGATCGCCGACAGCTTGCTCAGGCGCGACGTAGCGCGGTGTTCCCATGAATCCACCTGCTCGTGTCTGGACCAGAGTCGCACCACTTTCGTCGTCAACTTTGCGGGCCTTCGCAATGCCGAAATCCAGCAATTTAGCGACTTCGAGGCCTCCGGGTGACCGGGTGAGCAGGATATTTTCGGGTTTGATGTCCCGGTGTAGGACGTCTTGCTCGTGCGCGGCTTCGAGGGCCGAGAGGATCTGGCGCGTGCACACCAGAACCCGTTCGTGTGTGGCGGGGCCGTCGGTTTGGATGGCCTGATCGATGGCCATGCCATCCAGCAATTCCATGGCGATAAAATGCCCGTAAGGACTCTCAAAGAATCCAAAGACCTGCACGATATTTGGATGCCGGAGGCGTTCCAAAATCTCGGCCTCCATTCTCATTCGTGCAATGGCGCTGGGATCGTTGTTTCCCGCATCATTCCTTAGGATTTTGGTGGCGACACGTCGATCGTCATTCTCCAAATCAAAGGCACTCCACACGTCACCGTATCCGCCAGAGGCGATGACTCGGTCGAGCCGAAAACGATCACAAAGCACCACCCCTGGCGCGAGCACTAGTGGAGGTGATTCGAGATTTTCGTTTGTGGGCGTGGCGTCGATGGACATACTGGCGCCTTGTTACAAACCGGAATGACGCTGGCAACATGATGCCAGACGGGTGGTGATTTTCAAGGGGCTCAATTTTCGTAGGTCTCGATGAGGTATCGATAGCCCTGTTCGGTCAAAAACAGTTGTCGTTTGCTCGCGAGTTCCTGTTCGGCCGTGTCCCGGGTGACGATCGAGTAAAACGACGCGACATTGGAGTCCTTCTTGGGGCGAAGAATTCGGCCTAGACGCTGGGCTTCTTCCTGCCTTGAGCCAAAGGTACCGCTGACCTGAATCGCGACGTTGGCATCGGGCAAGTCGACTGCAAAGTTGGCAACTTTGGAGACAACAAGCACGGGGATTTCTCGTTTACGAAACGCCTCGTAGAGGATGTCTCGCTGCCCTTGCGGAGTTTGCCCGGTGATGACAGGCGCCTGAAGTCGTTCTGCAATCTGAGCAAGTTGCTCCAGATATTGACCGATCACCAGAACCTGGTCCGTCTTGTGACGCTCAAGCAGAACCTCAAGGATATCGAGTTTCTTGATGTTGGTGGCCGCAATTCGGAATTTATTACGGGCGTCTGCGATCGCGTATTCGAGTCGCAGGTCTTCGTCGATGAACGACACGCGCACTTCGGTGCATGTCGCGGTGGCGATGAATCCCCGCTTCTCGAGGACTCGCCACGGAACATCGTACTTTTTGGGGCCGATCAACGAGAAGACTTCTTCTTCTTTGCCGTCCTCGCGAACGAGCGTTGCGGTCAGTCCCAGACGACGTTTGCTCTGCAAATTGGCCACGGCGCGGAAAACCGGAGCCGGCAAGAGGTGGACTTCGTCGTAAATGATCAATCCCCAGTTATTGTCGTCGAAAATACTGAAGTGCTTGAACGGTGAGGTCTTCGTCTTTCGATACGTCAGGATCTGGTAGGTCGTGATCGTAACGGGCTTGATTTCCTTTCGGTCACCCGAGTACTCACCGACCTGGTCGGGATCGAGATCGGTTTTGTCCAAGATCTCGTCTCGCCACTGACGCAACGCGGTGACGTTGGTGGTCAAAACGAGCGTATGGGTTTGAGCGGCTTCCATGGCGCCGATTCCGACGATGGTTTTGCCCGCACCGCAAGGAAGAACGACGGTGCCGCTGCCTCCTCGCTCGCTTCCGCCTGCCCAGAACGCGCCCACGGCTTCGTTTTGATAATCACGAAGACCGAAGGGCTGGTTTTCCAACGTAGGACTGCGGATGGCGAGTTGGAGCGGATCGCCCACCGAATAGCCGGCGAGGTCTTCCACTGGGAATCCAACACGGATCATCGCGTGTTTAAGCAGGCCACGTTCTTGAACTTTGGCCTCGATGCGCCCGTTGTAGGGTTCACCGATGATGTGAGGGATCACGAGCTTCTGTCGGGAAATTTCGTGAAGAAGGGTATAGTCCGTACTTTCGAGGAATAAACGCTCGCCGTCACGCACCAGGCGAATACGCCCGTAGCGAGCCATGAAGTCGTCGATGTCCACCAGAAGGTTGGACGGCAACGGGTACTTCGTGAGGTCATCCAGCCAAGATTTGATCTCGGCGGGCGTATGACCCAGAGCGGCGGCGTTCCACAACGAGAGTGGAGAAACACGGTAAGTATGTACATGTTCTGGCGATTTCATCAGTTCGGCGAACAACGAAAGTCGGTCGCGCGCTTCTTCGAACCGCGAATTCGCGGTTTCTAGAAGGATGGTTCGGTCAGATTGTACGATGAGCGGGTTTGCCGGATTAAACGACATGGCATGCGCCTCAGTGCAAAGAGGTCGAATAGGCTTCCAGAATCTGTTGCCAAAGGCAACCATGCAGGAGCACAAGAGAGTGCCAGATCGACACGATATTTTTTTCCGAACGTTGGAACGCGATGATTAATCCGCTTAAAGAAGTTGAAGTAAATGGATTTATTTTGAGGCATCCTCGCGTAAACGCTGACCTAAAAGGCATGCGTATCGCTCAGGTGACCGACCCTCATATGGGCCGATGGGTGAAAGCTAGGCACCTCAGACAGCTTGTCGAATTCGTAAATGAACGTGAGCCCGCGATCGTCGCTTTGACCGGCGATTATGTCGGATACAGCAAAATTGACCTCGATCCGTGCATCGAGGCGTTGAGTCATTTCGACGCTCCCACCTATGCTGTGCTTGGAAATCACGACCATTGGGCGAGCACAGAATGGTCTCATCGGGCGTTCGAGGGGACAGGGATCCGGTTGTTGACCAACGAAAACGAGTTGCTCGACTGGAATGGCACGAAGATCAATGTGGTGGGTGTCGACGACTCGGTGACAGGGCATGCCGACGTGCCTAAGGCCTTTGAGGGCATCGAACCGGACTTCTTCCGGCTTACCCTCAACCACGTGCCAGCGATCGCCTGGGAATGCGCTGACGCGGGCGCTGATTTGATTCTGAGCGGTCATACGCATGGATTTCAATTCAACATCCCGCGGGTGACCAATGCTTTGGCGGAACGATTTGGAACCCAGCTCTTTGCCGGGCCCTATCGTTTGGGTGGAGCGATGCTCTACATCAGCCGAGGACTGGGATCGGCGTCCTGGCCCTGGCGAATCAGAGCCCAGCCTGAGCTGAGCTTTTTTGAGCTGCAGCCAGGTGATTCCCCTGAATTGGAATGGGTGGAGGGCGGTGTCATGAATGTTCGACACCGGCCCTGAGCTAACGTCGTCGTCGAAAAACAAGGCCGAGCGCCAAGACCAATGGCCAGAGGCTCATAGGCTGGCTGGCTGCGCTGCTGCATCCTTCGCTGGCGCTTCCGTCATCCAAGAATACGACAACTTCTGGGCCTGTTGCACCGTTGGTTGCAGCCGAGTTGTTGGATGGCTCCACCGCATTATTGCCGTTATTTGACGCGGTATTTGTGGTGTTATCCGTGGCGCCACTGGTGCTGTTATTCGTGGCGTTGTTGGTGCTGTTATTGGTCGGCGCGTCCGCGACGCATGCCCCATTGACGCAGGATTCGTTGGCCGGGCAGCTGGTGGCTGTGCAGGCCACAGGCGTTGGAATGCAGACATTATTCTGGCAAATCTGCGATGTGGTGCATTGTGCGTTGGTCGTGCAGCCCGGTGGAGGGCTGGTGTCGATGCAGACGTAATCTTCAGGACAAAGTCCGGCGGTGGCTGCGTTGGCGTTGAGGCAAATATAAGAGCCCTGAGAGTTGAAACACTCCGAGTCGCCTGGGCAGAGTCCGCCTTGTTGGCAAAACGTCAGACATTTTCCTTGATTGCAAACGCCGTTTGCCCCGCAATCATTATTGCTCGTGCAGTCTCGGCATACCGGGCATTTCGTTTTGCAGACGGTGTCGGTGTCGCAATAAAAACCCGCGCCGCAGGCGGCGTCCGTGGTGCATGGTGGAACGACGCAATCGCCCGATGCGCGATCGCAGATCAGTCCAGTTTGGCACTGTGAGTCCGCAGTGCACGCCACCTCGCGGCATACACCGTTCTGGCAGACGTCTCCCTGAACGCAGTCATTGCTTGTGATGCAGGTGCAGGACTTGTTGTAGAGGGCGCACACACCGTTGATGTCGTCGGCATGGAGTGAGCGTGCGGCCGTTCCACCCGAGTAAGCATAATACATCGTGGATTGCTCAACTGAGCTGTGAGCGAGTCCAAGTTGGTGGCCGATTTCGTGGGTGGCGATCGATTGAAGGTCTGTGTTGCTGCCGTTGTTCGAATACACGAAGCCGACGCCATTAAACAAAATCGGACCGTCGGCGATCGAGCAGTCGTCCCAAACCGAGGTCAAGGTGACGCCGATCGTGACATTCACACTGCCGAATTGCGGGTCCCAGTTGTTTTCCTGCCACGAAAGAACAAGCTTGTTGTTGTTTGAGACGGCAGTGCTGGCTGTGGTTCCTCCGTATTGCGCGCGGTATTTCGAGCAGCATGGGGTTTGCCAGGCCTCGTAGCTCGAGTTGATCACCTGTTCCAGCGTGCCCAGGGGCATGTCTGCCGAACCATTTTGGTTGATATAGTAGGTGACCGGCAGCGTTTTCCACGTCGGGCCACAGGTATAAAGAAATTGATAGGCGCTGGCGTTTGAAGAGATGCCCAAGCCGATCAGCGCGAATAAGAATGCGAAAATTCGGGAGTTTTTCACTTCGAATCTCCTTTCACCGCGGCGATCAACGATTCGAGCTCGGCCACGAATGAATCGTATCCAAGTCTCTCGTCCTCTTTAGCTTGAAGCTTGGTTGGCGTGACGCCTTCGACCAAAAACGCCATGTCGTCCAAGTTGCGCCAGACATTTACGTTCTTTCCATCACGGATGACTCGATACTTGGACTGGCCAAGTGCCGAAAGGAAAAGCCCGGGTTCCTTTTTCGCTGTGTGCAGAAAGAGAACCACTTCTTCGCCGATTTCAAAACGTGCATCGCCTGGAACGCCGGATGTCCGTCCGTCCATGATGCCGCCCCATTGCTGGAAAACGATCGTTTTTTGGGTTTTGCCCAAGAAGGTCCGCGAAACCTCGATTTCAGTGCGTGTAACGACATCGCCACTGTCCTTTTCCTTGAGGAACGTCTCTTTAACGACCTTGCCTTGCACGATTGTATCTGAAATTTCGACCAACATAATGAGGTCTGCGAATCTCATGACCGTGGCAGAGGCAACCGAAGTAAACGAGATGAGCGTCATCACCAGAAGGGCCGCAAAGCCCCAGCGGACGCGCGTTCTCGATGCCGGAAGAAGGTAATTCATATCTGTCCTGTGTTCTCGAATCAGGTGCGCATAATAGCCAGAGTTGACTCAGACTCAAGTGCGAGAGTCGCATCCGCCTTGCCTTGCGCGGCTGACTCCCTATATTACGCATCACGAGAGCGAGTTCCCACCCCACGTGGAAGCGCATTGAAAGGAGTTCTTATGTTGAGTGAAGATAGAAAGTTCGATGTCCGCACACTTGAGCGTCAATTCGACAGCGGCGCGATTACTCGCGCAGAGTACGCAAAGCACCTCGAAGCATTGGCTGATATCGTGGAAAAAAGTTCCGTGATGGAAGCACAATTCGAAGAAGGCGTGCTCGACGAGGAAGAGTAGTAACCAAAAGGGGTGTCGCATGAGTGACGAGAAAGAAAATTCAGACGGACTCAAATCGACCCCGCTTGGCGATAATGCCGGGGTTCATCTTCCAAATGCCGAGGCGACGGGACCCAAGCTTGAGTTTGGGGACTTCATCATGAGCCTTGGCACCAGCGCCTATGTGAGTCTTGGAAAGATCCAAGACCCCGCATTTGGCGACAACGAACCGGATCTTCCGGCCGCTCGCCAGATCATCGATATCCTTGAGATGATGCGCGATAAGACTCAGAACAACCTGCATCCTGAAGAAGATCGTCTGCTTGTCGGACTGATCTACGAGCTGCAGATGGCGTACGTCGAGTCTTTGAAAGCGCAATGAAGCGTTTGTTTCTAATGATGGGGTTGGGAATCATCGGATGCGAATCTGCTCCCGTGGATCGGACACCCGAAATGTCTGGCGCCAAGGATGCTAACGCTGCCCAGATTCCGTCGGATGCGCCTGCTCAGGCGTCGGTGACCATGATTCCGTCTACCTTTGCGGACATCGTGGAGCGGACGCGTCCAGCCGTGGTCAATATCTACACGCGAAAACGAGTCACTCCGGTCAACAAGATGGTGGGAGTCGAACACCGGCTTGTGCCGCAGGAACGCCTCGAACAGAGCCTTGGGAGCGGCTTTATCATTGCTTCTGATGGCATGGTCATCACCAATTATCACGTCGTGGCGGATGCCACCGAGATCGAAGTTCGGCTCTTTGATGAGCGTTGGTTCAAAGCAAGAATTGTCGGCGATGACGCAAAGGCCGACGTGGCATTGCTTAAGCTTGATGGCGCTGCAGACCTTCCTTCGTTGGCGTTGGGAGACTCTTCGGCGCTTCGTGTCGGCGATTGGGTCTTAGCGATCGGCAACCCACTTGGCCTTACCAGCACGGTGACTGTGGGAATCGCCTCAGCGACAGGCCGAAAAAAAATCCCACTGGGCGGAGATCTTGAGTTTCAAGACTTCATTCAGACGGATGCCTCGATCAATCCAGGCAACAGTGGCGGGCCGTTACTGAATCTTGAGGGGACAGTGATCGGCATCAATACTGCGACCGCGTTTGGTCAGGGGATCGGTTTTGCGATTCCGGCCAACATGGTTAAGGAGATCCTGCCGAACCTTTCGGCGGGTGGGCATCTGCAACGTTCGTGGTTGGGGATCTACGTCGATGAGGTGCCCAAGGCGTTGCGCCCCCAAATCGGGCTGCCGGATACAGGCGGCGCGCTGGTGACGGGGGTTGTGCGGGGCGGTCCAGCCGAAAAGGCCACGCTTAAGCCTGGAGACGTGATCTTGGCGCTCGATGGGAATCAGGTGTCGGACTCGTCCAAGCTGGCATGGCTGGCGGGCAACGTCGGTGTCGGGATGGTGGCGAAGCTCGAGATTCAGCGCGGTAATCAGGCGCTTGAGCTCACGATCGAGATGGGCGCTCTTCCTGACTGAAATCAGACCCGTAGGGCTTCTTCGATTCTAATTTTGAGAGGGCCGCTTGCGTGTTGTCGCTCGCGCTCGAGCGTGGCTCGAGCCTGTTCGACTTCGTGGCCTCGCTGCAGGTGGATCAACGCCAGTTGCGCTTGCACCGAGTGACGATAGGGCGAGCCTTTGCGAAGGATTTTGTACATCTCTTCGGCTTCCTCGTACTTGCCAAGCTCATATTTGATATTGGCGAGGTTGAAGTAGAGTCGGTCACGCGCAAGCACGGGCGTAAGGTCGATCACGCGTTCGAGCGTTTGTTCGGCCTCTCTGAATTTCTCCATGCCCGTGTAAATCAACGAGAGCTTGTTGAGCATCTCTACACGAGGGCCGAATTTTCGCAGCAGCCAATTGGCGCGGTAAAGGGCCAGAAGCTGCTTGAAATCACGCTGTTGGAATTGGCGTGCGAATTCGGATTCGAACGCTTTCCATTTGCGTTGAAGCAGCCAAGGCCACGCCAAATAGTACGCAGGTATCCACAGCACAAAGACTGCCAATACTTTTATGGAGACCTTGAAATAGAAGGTCAGGACAAACATGAACAACAAGGAGAGCGGGATGAGGCCGCGTCGCCAGTCGATTTGTAGTTTTCCGTGTGTCATGGTGCGTGGTCTTAGGATGCGAGACGGTGGCCAGTGTAACGTGCGATTCATAGAAATACCAAGGCAGGCAGCATGGGATTGACGTGGCGCGTTTGCGCCGGAGCAGGAGGAAGGCCCGGGAGTGCTTTCTTGGTGGAAAGCGACCAGGCATGTGTGTTGGTCGACGCCGGGTGTGACGCGGAAGTGATCGACGTGCGGCCCGATGCTTTGATCCTCACCCATGCCCACAACGACCATATTCGTGGTTTGGCCGGCATCATTGAGCGATACCCGGGCCTGGCCGTGTATTCGACGGATGCGACAAAATCGGCATTACGGCGTGTGCTCAAGGGAGAACTCACAGAAGGAAGGGCCAACGCAATTTCGGACACCGTGATTTCTCGAAAGTTCCAATCCCATTTGGAAATTGGTGATCTTAGTGTTCGATTGCGTCGTGCTGGCCATATTGCTGGCGCAGCGATGGTCGAGGTTTCATGCGACCGCCGAAGTGTCGTTGTGACGGGGGATTTTTCACGCCACGCGATCCCAGGCGTCGCCGATGGCGCTGATTTTGAGGGGCTTCGTGGCGGAACTTTGCTGATGGAGTGTTCGGTCGCTCAGGTCAAGTCTCTGGACTCCTGGAAAATCGAGGATGTTCCGGCACAGCTTGCCGACGCTGGCCTCTACGTGTGCGGTGCGCTCGGCGAGGCGGCGGCCCTTTGTTGTCTCGCAGATTTTGAGCCTCACGAGAACTTGATGGGTTTTGTGGACTGCCCGCGCTTCTTAACGACCTCGGAAGCGATCTTGAGATTAACTCAGGGAGGTCGAGTGCTGGTTGCCGGCAAAGATCTCACATCTGGGAGTGCGTCATGGCTGCTGGCCGCGAGTGTGCTTGGCAATAAGACCGCGCAGATCTCGTTTTTGAATCGCCCACCGCGGCGAACCATCGGCGACGAGCTGCTTTTTGCCCCGGCAAAAACGCGCCTTCGCGCCTTCGGCGCAACTCGAAAACGTTGTCGCACTCGAAGTGTTGAACTTCCCCTGCATACGCCGTTATCCGGACTGCTCGAAACCGTTCGAGAATGCCGCCCGTCGGAGGTTGGCCTGGTTCATAATCAAGACGACATTCTCTATTCGGTTTGCAGAAAAGTCCGGCGTCTTGGGGTGCAAGCCCTTGTTCCGGCACTCGATCACCGCTACCCCGCGGCAAAGCAGGTTGATACGCCGGGCGAGCCGGGGTAGAAAATTCGCCAGACCACACGCGCCGAGGGCTCATGGCCAGCAAATTCGACCTTTCGAAGTTCACTAAACCTGCACGAAAGCATTTGGAGCGAGCGCAAACGCTTGCACAGAAGCTGAATCACCAGCATGTCGAGATTGAGCACGTCGGGCTCGCGATGCTGGAAGAAGACGAGGGGCTGGCGACAGCCACGCTGCAGAAGCTCGGACTGGACACAAAAAGTCTGGGTCGCGGTTTGATCGACGAGCTTGAGCTGCTTCCCAAGGCCTATAAGCGTAGCGACTCGGTTTTTGTGGGCAAAAAGCTGCTCGAAGTCCTGCAAGAGGCGAGTGCCGAAGCCGGCCGTTCGGGAGACCATTACGCGAATTCGGATCATGTCTTGATTGCGGCTGTGCTGCTCGGCGGTTCCTATTTTGCGACTCAGCTCAAAAAGGGCGGCGCGACGGCAGAAAAGCTGCGTGAAAGCCTGACGCAGAGCCGTGGAGGCAAGCCCATCACAACCGCGGAAGGTCCGACCTCCGAGATTTTGAGCAAATACGCCACAGACTTGACCAAGTTGGCGGCCGAGGGGCGACTTGAACCCGTGATTGGCCGCGACGCCGAACTTCGTCGAATCATGCAGGTCTTGAGTCGAAAATCTAAAAATAACCCTGTGCTGATTGGCGAGCCTGGCGTGGGCAAGACTGCGATCGTTGAAGCGCTCGCCCAGCGTATGCACGCCGATGATGTGCCGCTTGGCCTGAAGGGCAAGGTCATCATGTCGCTCGATCTTGGTTCTTTGGTTGCCGGTACCAGTCTTCGTGGGCAGTTCGAAGAACGCATCAAGGCCATCGTCAACGAAATCGTGGCATCGAAAGGGAAGATCATCTTGTTTATCGATGAGTTGCATCAGATCATGGGTGCAGGCGGTGGAGATGGCCCCATGAATGCCAGCAATTTGCTCAAGCCGGCGTTGGCACGAGGCGAGCTCAGTCTGATCGGCACGACGACCGTTGATGAATACCGTCAGTACATCGAGCCAGACGCGGCTTTTGAGCGTCGTTTTCAGACGATCACGGTCGAAGAACTCTCTGTGGAGCAGTGTGTGTCGGTGCTTCGCGGCATCAAGCAGCGCTACGAGATTCATCATAATGTCCAGATTTTGGACTCCGCATTGGTCGCAGCTGCGCAGATGACGGACCGCTACATCACTGACCGAGCGTTGCCTGATAAGGCGATCGACGCCATCGACGAGGCTGCATCGCGACTTCGTTTGGAGATCGATTCCAAACCCACAGAATTGGATGAGATGGAGCGCAGAATCCATAATATGGGCGTCGAGTTGGGAGCGCTGGTTGACCAGACCGATGCCGATTCCGTGGCGTCACGCAAGAAGTTCGAAAACGATATCGAGAGCTTGGAAGAGGAGGCCGCAGGCCTTCGAGCTCGCTGGCAACTCGAGAAAAACGACCTTGATGCCGTCACCGGGATTAAGGGAGAGCTTGCCGCAGCCCAAAAAGAGGTCGAGGAAGCCACGCGTAAGGGAGAAATCGGCCGCGCTGCTGAGCTCAAGTACAGTGTGATTCCGAAGATCGAAAAAGAGATTGAGCGACTGAATGAGGCGTCGTCGGTGTCGAAAGGCAAGAGATTGCTCAAGGATTACTGCGACGAGAACGAAATTGCAGAAGTCATCGCCAGCTGGACCGGTATTCCGGTGAGCAAGATGATGGAATCAGAGCGCGAGAAACTTCTGAATATGCCCGATCGCTTGCGACAACGTGTCGTGGGTCAGGAGCATGCCATCGAGCTGATTTGTGCCGCGATCTGGCGCTCTCGGGCCGGTCTGCAGGACCGCAATCGTCCGATCGGTAATTTCATGTTCGTCGGGCCCACCGGTGTTGGAAAGACCGAGCTCGCCAAGGCACTCTCGGAATTCCTTTTTGACAGCGAAGACGCGTTGGTGCGCATCGACATGTCCGAGTACATGGAGCAATCCAAGGTCAACACCTTGATTGGTTCGGCACGTGGTTATGTCGGAAGCGAGCAGGGCGGCATTCTGACCGAAGCTGTGCGTCATAATCCGTACAGCGTCGTGCTTTTTGACGAGGCCGAAAAGGCGCATCCCGACGTGTTCAATATCCTGTTGCAGGTGATGGACGAGGGTCGTCTTTCGGATTCTCAAGGGCGCCGAATCGACTTCACGAACACCTTGGTGATCCTCACATCGAATGTGGGCAGCCGTAAGATTTTGGACCTCGCAGGCAAAGTCAGTGGCGAAGAAATGACGACTGAGGTCAAAGAGATCCTCAAGGATCATTTCCGCCCCGAATTCTTAAATCGTCTGGATGCGCCGGTTGTGTTCTCGTCGTTGGATAAGGACGCGATTCGTTTGATCGTGGATATTCAGGTCAAGAAGCTTCGAAAGTTGCTGGCAGAACAGAAGATGACGATCGACCTGACGGACAATGCCAAAGAATTTTTGGTCACCGAAGGTTACGAGCCTGAATACGGCGCCCGTCCTTTGAAGCGTGCGATCGGGACCTTCATCCAAGATCCGCTCGCCGTAGAGGTCTTGGAGAGCAAATTCGTTGAGGGTGACCATATTATCGCCGATGTCGCGGATACGATGGACCGGTTGGTCTTCTCAAAAGGTAAGTCGTGAAACCCGGCGATTTTTTAATTGATGCGACTCGCGGCGAAAAAAGATTTCGGGTCAAAGAGCTTCTATTTGAGGGCAAGAGCTATCAAATCGCTCTGGCCACCGACACGCTCATGGAAGACAAGCTCGTCTGCGTGAAAGCCATCGTCTACGACGCGGCCAGACTCGACGACAAGGCCTATGTGGCTGCGAGGCGAAAGGCGCTGCACCAAGAGATGAATTTCTTGGCGCTGAAGGCTCATCTTTTGCCCGAACCACTGGATTGGATTCAGCTCGACGGCTCTGACACGGCGCTGGAGCGCGAGCCCGTGCTCGTCTACGAGTACATGCATGGCGAGACGCTTTTTGACCATGTGATGTCAAAGAGTCCCGAAGGTATGTCGCCGGCTCGAGCCCTGAGGATGACGGCTGAAATCGGTCGTTTTTTGGGTGAGATCCATCAGGAAAAGTGGGTTTTTCGGGACCTCGATCCACGCCATGTGATCATCAGCGTCGACGACGTGATTCATATGGTCGGCTGTGGCAATGCGACACCTTTTGCCGAACGCCCAAATGCCACAAAAATGGACATGAACCCGGCCTATACGGCTCCAGAAATCCGGGGCGAAGAGTCCGGTCAATTCTTACGTGGCGCTGCTGATATTTACAGCCTTGCCGCGTTGATGACCTTCTTGTTGACCGGCCAAGAGCCTCGGGAACGCCCAGAGAATCCGCTGACGCGTGAAGCTTACGATAAGCTTAGCGCGCTTGATCCTCCGGGAATTTCACTTCTGATCGCGCGTTGCATGCAGCCGTTGGCAAAAAATCGATTTGCTCGTGTTGAGCGCTTCTTGCCCTTCTGCGACATCTCGAGTCTTCCGACGCCGCAGACCAAGGATTTTGGAATGCTGCAGCTTCCGGCGCCTTGGAGTGGCGCGGAGCGCCCCGAGAATCGCGCGACGCGTTCTACGCTGTCTGCGGGGCCGTTGATCTCTGTGGCGCGAGGCTCAGAGCCTCAGCCAGATCAACCGATCGCAAAGGCACCGACAGGTTGTCGTGGTATTCTTGTTCGTCTGGGGCTGGCGTCAACAGTGATAGTGGCGAGCCTCTCGGCGATCTTGATTATTGCCAACTGACCAGCGAGCCGACGCTGTATCCGTCGTCGCTTCCGACGTTTGCGACGGTATCGCACCACACATAATCAACGCCGTCGCCGTATCGGAACGCGACTTCTGCGTCCAATGGGATGGCCGAGGTCGTGGTGATCGAGAACAGCGCGTTGTTCCCAAAAAAGCCGTCGTATTGAGTCGACAACACGACAGGAGAGAACACACTCATGGGTGGGGTACCTGACGGGACAATGACGGCCTCGACGAGTGCGCCGGCCGGTATCAATCCGGTGACGTCCGTAAACCCCTGAGCGTAGATTTCCGCCGTAATTGTGACGTCCGTGGTGGTTGTCGTGGTGACGTCTGCCGACGTGATTCCACACCAGAAATCCAGGCCGCTGTCCGGGATCTCGTTTTCAAAAAGAAATGCGTCAGTTTCGATCACCGAGCGCTGTGCGGCTGGGGCAAGCGATGTGAGTACGGGGTTGCCTGATCCATCATCGACGTACCCATTGATTCGCACGAGTGAGACATCGACTTGGCCGGCGTCGGTACCTGCGAGCAGGTCGCAGTCCAGTCCAGACGCGGAGTCGACGCACGTCATGATTTGCGTTCCGATGCTCACCTGATCCAGGGCGGCGTCCAAAGCCCAGCCCGAGATCGACACGGTGCCCGAAGCTTGATTGGATGCGACAGATGGCTGAATGGAATCGAGCGAGAAACAGGTGCCGCCACTCATCGGTCCGACCTCAAAAATATCCGAGAGACCTCTGCGATGCAGAGAGGCTCCAGCCGCCTCTGGGGAGATCTGAGTGTCAGGCTGTCCGTCTTCGCCAAGTAATAGTGAGGTGTTCAAGCCTTCGTAGAGCACTGAGTCGATCGGGATCGAAGCGCTGGTTACGTCGGATGCGAGTTCAAAAAACAGTCCGATGCCGTCTGATGCGGCGCCGCCATTTTGAAGCGGTGTTGGAAAGAGTGTGGCCAGATCAAATTCGGCGAAGCCGTTTTCGGCCGTGCTTGCTGGTCCTCCGACCACAAAACATCCACCGGGTGGGATGATTCCGCTCAGTGGTATGACCGATGCCGCCAGACTGCTGCCGCCGGCCCCGAGTGAAAAATACTGCAGGTCGATGAAAGTCTGCCCCGCGTTATAAAGTTCGACGAATTCCAGACCATCGTCGGCATTTGCTGCGTCGTAGAAAATCTCGTTGATGAGTAGGTTTTCGGTGTCGACCGCCACGACTGAGACCGCCGCCGTGTCCATCCCGTCGGCGTTGATCGCCGCCAAGGTGAACGTGGCCGAACGGGTCGGGATGATCGTGACGGAATCGGCATCAACGTTGAGGGCGGACACATCAATGGGGGCGCCGAGATCGTCGGTAAGCACCAGAGAAGTCGCGTCAGTGCTTTCCCACGTCAGGGTCACACTTTCGCCAAGACGAATCACATCGCTCGACACCGAAAACGTTGCGACCTGAGGCAAGATCGGATTCACAGTGATGTTGAGTGAATCGGAAATTGGTCCTCGAAATCCCTGTGCGGTGAGCGTGCACAGGGCCGAACCCAGAAGCCCGACCGAGACGTTTCCGCCGGTGGGGGCGAGTGCTGCGATGTCGATGGGCGTGGATACCAGTGTGAGGTCGTCGGTGCACTCAAGCTGCGCACTCGTGGCTCCAGGTGCGACCCACGACAGGGTTGCTTGTTCGCCAGCATTGATGATCGGGTTCGCCGCGCTGAAGGATGAAATTGTAACCGGAGTTCTGACCAGAACTGCAACCGTAGAGCTTGAGCTGGTCGGTAGGCCGTTCGCGGTCAAAGTGTAGGTCGTACTCTGGGTAGGATTGACGATCACCGAGTCGCCACTGACGGTCTTGGTGCTGATGTCGATCGCTCCGGTGGAGCTTCCCAGGGTCACTGAAGTTGCGTCCGTGGTGGTCCACGTGAGGGTGACTGGTTCGCCCGAGGCGATCTCCGCGACGTCCGACTCAAACGACGTGATTGCGACGCCCACAACGGCATCAATAAAGACGTCGGCCGTGGTTTGTCCTCCCGCATTCGATGCGGTGAGCGTGAACGTGTGAGGCCCGTCGAGCAACACGGTCACGGAGTCGGCGACCGGTGATAATGCCGTCAAATCGATGCTGTGACCCAGCTCGTCCACCATCGTGACGTTTGCGGCACGGGTGGTTGACCAAGAAAGCTGAGCGCTGGCGCCGATGGCCACCAACGAGACGTTTGAAGTGAAGCTGTTGATTTGCGGTGGCGCGGGCAGAAGCGTCACGGTTTCGGTAGCGTTGACGGACTCCGCTGGGTTCGACGCTGTCAGGATATAAGTTGTTGTCTGTGTCGGAGAGATGACGGCACTTCCTGAAGCAGACGTTTGAGTTCCGACATCGACGTTATTTCCCTGCGAGTCCCGGATTCCAAAATTTGACGTGTCGCCCGAAATTGCCCACGTCAATGTGGTCTGGGCTCCAGGGATTACGGCAGTCGGAGAGGCCTCAAACGTATCAACCACGATCGGCTCAAAAACCTCGATCATGAGGTCCTGGGTGATGCTTCCCTGTTGGTTGGTCGCTGTTAGCGTGTAGGTAGCGGTTTCGCCCGGCGTGACTTCAAAGCTTCCTGAGTCGTCGGTGGACTCTAGGAGTTCGACCCCGTTCTGGCTGATCTGAATGGACTCGGTGTTCGCGACTTCCCAGCGTAATTGGGTCGATCCGCCACTCGTCAGGCTGGTGCGAAGGGCTGCAAACAAGGTGATTCGGGGATTGGCATCCAAGACCTCGATCCCAACTTCCTTTTCGGCTTCTGACGTTTGGTTTTGAACGAGGAGCCGATACCGAACACTCGACTCGGGGCGCACCTCAAGGCTGCCCGCGCTGAGGTCTTCGGTGTCGAGCGTGACCACCAGCCGGTCGGAGTCGTCAACAATTTGGCCGGTCGTCGCGTAGTCTGTTTTCCAGGTCAGGCGAGCCGATCCACCAAGAGAAATCGTGGTGGCCGAGGTCTCGAAAGATGTGATGACCACGTCTTCTTGGGACACTTCAAGCGTGACTGTCGCCTCGGCCTCATGGGTGCCATCCGATGCGACAAGTTTGAACACCGAAGTCTCGTTGACCGTGACTTCAAAGGTGCCGGAGGCGATTTCGTCGACCGGAATCTCGTAGATGAGAGTGTCGCCCTCAAAGAGCTGGGCTGACGTGGCAAATTGAATTTGCCACTCCAAAGCTGACGGCTCGCCGGGCTGCACGACTAGCGTCGTGGCGGTGAAAGACTCGATCGTCAATTCCCCGGGTTTTTCGACGCACTTCTCGACGATGCAAAGGTAGCCGTCTCCGCAATCTGCGTTGCGCACGCAATCCGCAGAATTGGGATCCGTGCTGCAACCAGCGATGGCGGTGATGATTAGGCCAAAGAGCACCCATAAGTTCTTCATAATCATTCCACTTACGGATCGCAGGCGTCTCCCAATCCGTCCATGTCGGTATCGAGTTGGTCTTCGTTGGCTACGAATGGGCAGTTGTCGCAGGCGTCGCCAAAGGAGTCGGAATCAGAATTTAACTGATTCTCATTGTCGACCAATGGGCAATTGTCACAGGCGTCGCCGAGGGTGTCAGTGTCAGAATTCATCTGGCTCTGATTTGCAATGGTGGGGCAGTTGTCACAGGCGTCGCCGAGGGTGTCAGTGTCAGAATTCATCTGGTTCTGATTGTCGACGGTGATGCAGTTGTCGCACGCATCGCCGACGTTGTCGGTATCGGAGTTGGTCTGTGATTCGTTGTCGACCAATGGGCAGTTGTCGCAAGCGTTCCCTAAGGTGTCGCCGTCTGAATTGCCCTGATTGGTGTTGGAAATCGCCGGACAGTTATCACAAAGATCACCCACATCATCGGTGTCGAGGTCTGCCTGATTTTCATTCGTGATGGCGGGGCAATTATCACAGGCGTCACCAAACGAGTCGGCGTCCGAGTTGGTTTGGGATGCGTTTGCGATGGCGGAGCAGTTGTCGCAGACGTCGCCGACGTTATCGTTGTCGCCATCGGCTTGATTCTCGTTTGTCAGCGATGGGCAATTGTCGCAGGCGTCACCAAACGTGTCGGCGTCCGAGTTGGTTTGGGATGCGTTTGCGATGGCAGAGCAGTTGTCGCAGACGTCGCCAACGTTATCGTTGTCGCCATCGGCTTGATTCTCGTTTGTCAGCGATGGGCAATTATCGCAGGCGTCTCCAAGCGTGTCGCTGTCGGAGTTGGTCTGCGAGATATTCGACACGGACGGGCAATTATCGCAGGCGTCTCCAAGCGAATCTGCGTCGCTATTGGTTTGGGCGGGGTCGGGGACCGATGGGCAAACATCCAGCGCGTCGTCTGTGCCGTCTCCGTCCACGTCAGGGTCGCAAACGTCGCCAAGTCCGTCATTGTCGAAGTCGGTTTGGAGTGTGTTGCTCACCGCAGGACAATTATCACAGACGTTGCCCACGCCGTCGTTTTCGGAGTCGGCCTGGTCTGTATTGCTTAACGTCGGGCAGTTGTCGCAGGCGTCACCACGAGTGTCGTTGTCGGTATCGAGCTGGCTGGAGTTGGGGACGGTCGAACAGTTGTCGCAAACATTGCCCACGCCATCGTTGTCGGAGTCGATCTGGGTTTGATTGGGCTGGAGCGGGCAGTTATCGGTCGTATTGGGGATCGAGTCGCCGTCTCGGTCGGCGTCGCAAACGTCGCCAAAGCTATCGTTGTCGAAGTTTTCTTGTCCTGGGTTGGCGACGGTCGAACAGTTGTCGCAGACGTTGCCCAGACCATCGCTGTCTGTGTCGCTTTGGCTTGCGTTGATGACCGCGGGGCAGTTGTCGCAGAGGTCGCCAAATCCATCGGAATCGGTATCGGCCTGTGTTGGATTGCTTACCGAAACGCAGTTGTCGCAGGCGTCTCCAAAGGCGTCGCTGTCCGAGTTTAACTGGGTGGCATTTGGTGTGTTGACGCAGTTGTCGACGTCGTCGGCAACGCCGTCTCCATCCACATCATTATCGCAGGCGTCGCCTACACCGTCGTTGTCGGCGTCGGCCTGATTTGTGTTGGGCGTGAAGTCACAATTGTCGTTGAGGTTAAGAATGGTGTCGCCGTCGATGTCTTCGTCGCAGGCATCGCCTTCGCCATCGCCATCAAGGTCCACTTGCCCCAAATTCACGTCAGATGGGCAGTTGTCGTTGATGTTGAGGATGGAGTCCCCGTCGGTGTCGTCATCGCATGGGTCTCCCAACCCGTCTCCATCAAGATCGGATTGGTTGGTATTGGTGATGTCGACACAGTTGTCGACGTCGTCGTTGATGCCGTCTCCGTCGCTGTCGGGGTCGCAGGCGTCGCCAAGGCCATCGAGGTCGCGGTCTTCCTGAGCCGGATTTGCGATGAATGGGCAATTATCTGCGCTGTCGATGACGCTGTCGTTATCGTCGTCGGTGTCACAGGCGTCGCCTTCGCCGTCGGTGTCGTTATCTTCTTGGTTTGGATTGGCGATCTCTGGGCAGTTATCGAAATCGTCAGGAACCCCGTCGGAGTCTTGGTCCATCCCAACATCGAGAGGCGCGTCGACTTCGACGTCGGCCTCCATGTCGAGCGTGACCTCGAAATCCGTACCCATGTCTTCAATAGTGACGTCGTTTCCGAGGTCTTCAACGATGGGGGAGCCGGTCAAACAAATCTTGAACGTCGAGCAATACTCGGTCGCGAAACAATCTTCGTCGGTTTTACAGGAAGAGTCCGAAAACGAGGGCTTGCATGCTGACAACGATAATAAGGCAGCACACAGACCCAAAACTGATAGGCGTCTGAAATTCATTTCGGAGTCCAGGAGATCGAAAGAGGGGCGAATTGCCAGATGTTTGACGAAATTTTGATGTTCTTAGGATAAAGAAGACCAAGACTTTCCGCCACGAAAGATTCTAGAAGGATATTATGTTGGATGCCATATTTTCCCCCTCATTGGCGAAAATGCACGCCAATCGACGACAAGTCGTCATGGCGGTGCTTGCCTCGGGGAGCGGGAGCAATTTTGAAGCGCTTGTCGAAGCCAGTCGAGCGGGGATCCTGAATGCCGAGATTGGGGTTGTCGTGTGCAATAATCCCGGTGCGGGTGTTCTGGAGCGTGCGGAGCGGCTTGGTGTGCCTTGGGCAGTCGTCAATCATAGGGATTATGACACGCGCGCTGCGTTCGACGAGGCCGTTGCGGCGGTATTGATCGGGGCAAACGCAGAGTGGGTCGTGATGGGTGGGTGGATGCGGATCGCCACGAACAAACTACTCGGTCCGTTTCCGGGCCGTATCGTGAATTTGCACCCAAGCTTGTTGCCAAGTTTTCCGGGCTACAACGCGATTGGGCAGAGCCTAGAGGCCGGTGTGAGCATCGTTGGATGCACGGCACACATTGTTTCCCAAGAGTTGGACTCTGGACCGATTTTGGCTCAAGCAGCGATCGCGGTTGAAACAGGAGAATCACTCGATGCCGTGGCGGCTCGAATTCACGCGCTGGAACACCTTATGTACCCACGCGCTGTTGCCCGCGCGATCGAGCTCGCCGACTCTTTGTAGAGTCCATAAAGCCGACGAACATGTGTCAGACTTGATCGCGGTTGCAGACTTGCCTTGCGCAGAGGTAAGTTCTTGGAGTCAAAGAACTCGTAATACCTATCCCGCAACACACTGAGCGACCATGCCTTTGGACTTTGGTGACCGTGTAAATGCACCCATTGAATGCCCTCTCAAGATGAGCACCATCGCGTGGACGCGGTGTATTGAGTATCGTCAGCAATACAAGTGTTTATGCAAAGAAGCTCGCGATCGCTTGCGCCTCAAGGGCGAAGGCAAAGAAGCCTTCGAACAGAAGCTCAAGGAGATTCAGCGTCCGGTTCCCGTTAAACCACGTGGTTGGCGCGTGGAGCGTATGTCGCGTTTTTACGTGATTTACGACGCTGAGGGTGAACTTAAACATCGCGCAACCAATCAGGCCGAGGCCGACGACTATCTGTCGTTGGCGGCGCAAGTGATTGGACTGACCGAAGAAAACGCCAGACTTTGGAAGTTGTTGGAGGAAGATCTCACACGGGTTGACGATCCTTGGGATCAGGTCGACCGCATGCTTGGTGTGGAAGGATCGGAGTCCGAGTCCGACAGTTCAGAAGAAGAATAACTACTTCTTCCGTCGATTTAGAATCCAGAGCACCAGCCGAACCACCCAGTACGCGGCCTTTCCAAAGGCCACCAAGATCTTCATCAGCCACCCAATAGGTGCGGCGGCTGTCATTGCCGTTTCTGGCATCTTCATTTCAAGCCTCCTGAAGCAGCGAGTTCAAGGCCAAGGCCTCAAAAAGCGCGACCGTATTCTTATGGCTGTGTAACTCGTCAAACGCGCGAGAGATTCCTTGAAAGCCAAGTTCGTTCCCGACGCGTCCCAATTCTTCGACATCTGACCATCCTACAAAATCGTCTAGGCCTTGAACAAGGATATCGCCCAAGACGCTTCCGCTTTGCGAGATGAACCAGCCAAGTGGGGCGTTCACGCGCTCAGAGGGCTGAAACGTGGCGGTGGAGGTCTCAAGATGAGCGTCCAAGCTGTCGACCCAGGGCTGGATCAATTCGCGCCGGGTTCCGGATTCGTCTTTGATCTCGAAAACCAAACCTGTGGGGGCCAAGACGACGCCGTTTGGCCCCGCTTTGGCGATGCCAGCCACAAATTTCAATCCTTGTGGAGAGTTGTTGAGCCAGGTCAGAAGTCGCTCACAGCCGTCGCGGTTTCGCGAAGAATACCCAAATTCCAAAATACCGCGGGATCCATCGGTGGCCACCAATTTTGCGATTACGGACTGGGTTCGCTCGACGAAGATGACGTCTTCAACACGATCGATGGGGCAGACATGTACGTCTTCACCGACACGTCGTGAGCGCAATGAGGCAGGGGCGAGGCTTGCGAGCCGGGCCTGGAGTTCGTCGAAGCCATCAACCAGAACTGGCGCGAGGAGTTCTTCCCAGCGGAAATTCTGGGCGTACACGCTCGCCTGTGCTTTTCCTAGATCAAGGCGGTGATTCTGGGTCAGCTTGGCCTGCTGCATCACGATTTGGCCCGACCCAAAACTCGCTAAGGATCTGCCGCGGAACACCAACCGAGACCCAAGCTCGGCCAGCGACGGCAATTCGTCTGTGTCTGGAGGCTCAGTGAAGCGGTGGGTCACGGCAATGACTCGGCCGTGTGCGGCGTCTTGCATCAGCGCCAACATGTCCACGTGCCCACGCTGTACGCGGGATAAACAGCCCAAACCAATGAAACGCGATTGGCCCAATTTTGTGGCTTCATCGGCTGCAGACCCCTGCACGAATGAGCGCGGCACGGGTATGGCTGGCGCGCCCAGCGCGTCGATCCGAATGGCAAATTCGCCAAAAAGTTCCGCGACCTCGTCACCCGAGAAGCGCGCGTCGTGCGAATGATAGAGTGCGTGAGCTTGGGCGATTTCCTGCACGACGTCTGCCGGCCATACCCAGCCATGGTCTGCGAGCTTCAACCCCAGGCCACGAAGTCGGTCAACCGCTTCGGCGGGGCTTCTGGCGATGCCTTGGGTGGCCAGGCGCGAGAGCAGCTCGAGCGCATCATCCGCGGACTTGTCTTGTTTGGGTGATTCATCCGCCGTGGTCACGATGCCCGCGATTTCGTCGGCCGGAAGCCGTCTGAAAGCCAGCACTGCTGCGCCAGCATGCACACAGGGCGACGCGCTTGCGCAATTACAGTGGGCGTAGCGGATATCGTTGCGCACCAGGAATTTGACGGTATGAGCCGGATGATGAAAACGGGCAGATGGCTTTTCGCTTCGGACGAGTTCAACCACCATTGAATCTTCGACCAAGGCCTTGGCCTTCGCGATCAACGCAGCAGAAAAGGCCGTGGACAAGACGTCGTCTCCCATGTCGCCCGGGTTCCACGGCCCAGTGGCCTGCGGTGTCTGGGCATGGGCCATGTCGCGTTGATAGGCCAGCACGCTTCGAACGATATGCCTGCAAATACTTGTGGCAGGGCAGGTGCAAAAAGCGTCGGAAACAGTTTTTCCGGCAGGGAAAACACATGTGGCAGGGTCCGACCAAACGACGATCACCTCGTCCTGATCGATTTTATACTCGACATTAAATTGCCCTGAATCGAGGTCTCGCTGAGCACGATTCAGATTGCCCCTGTTCGAAAAGCTCACCAGATCGTCGGGAGATAACGCCAACATATCTTTACGCACACTCATCGGACTTTCTCCGCGATCCATGCGGCGAGCTCGCCCGGAGTCATCGCGCCAACATGGGCGCCCAGGTTGACCAGGTGGGCCGCCATTGCACGGTCGTAATTTGGGTTGGCGTCGCGGTCGAGCGCTGCGAGTCCCAAAAGGTGTGTGCCGCCATCGACCAACGATTTGCAGGCAGCAAGCAAGTGTTCTGGTGGCCCGCCTTCATAAAAGTCCGAAATTAAAATCACGATCGTCCGACGGGGATCTTCGACGAAGGTCGTCGCAAAGAGCACGGCGTTGCAGATGTCGGTTCCGCCGCCAAGTTGGACCTTCATCAGTGTTTCAACCGGGTCGTCTACCGCATCAGTCAGGTCCACAATCTGCGTATCAAAGGCAATCAGGTGTGTTTTGACCTGATTTAGCCGGTGGAAAATCGAGGCTGTGACCGCGGCATGAATCACGCTGTCCAACATTGACCCGGATTGGTCCACCAGGATGATGATCTTCCATTTGTCGACCTGCCTTCGAATTCGCGAATAAAAAACCGGGTCCTGAATCACCAGCTTTTTTAGGACCGGATCGAAGTGTTTCAGGTTCTTTTGCAGCGTGGTCAGAGGATCGAAGTTTTTGGCGACTTTGAGGTACGAGCGGCGTCTTCGATTGATCGAGCCCAAAAACGGGGCGTGGATTTCCCGCGACAATTTCTCGATCAAATCTTGAACTACTTTTCGAATGATGTCGCGCGCGGCCTGAAGCACCTCGGCGTTCATCAGGTGTTGGGTGCGCAACACGGCCTTGAGCAGCGTCAGGTTTGGCTGAGCCCTGCGCAGAATCTCGGGGCGTGTGACAAGGTCTTCGATTTGATATCGGTCCAGGGCGTCTTTTTCGAGACGTTCGATCGTTCGTTTTGGAAAGAGGGAATGAACCCCATTGATCCACTCAGGAACGGTCATCTGCGAGGCGTCGAGGGAACCGCGGCGGTCGGTGCCGCGGATACCGCGACCGGGGCCGTATTCGCGGTCGTAGAGCCACCCTAAAAGACGCTCTCGTTGTTGCCATTGGCTGGGTAGCTCTCCAAAGGCTCCAGAGGTTCCGGCTCCAAGCACGAGTTGCCAGCGTGTTGATCGCGTCGCTTTGTCGACTGTTGATGCGGCCGATGATCCGGTTGGACTTGCCTTTCCGCCCCCATGGCCCGACCCGGATGCGCCGCAGGGCGCGCCATCTTCATCGCAGTCATCGTCGCCGGACTGCCCGGAATCCTGCGATCTGTCGCCTTCGTCGGAATCCGATTCAGCGTCGGGCTCAGCTTCGGCTTCCGACTCAAACAGATGCAGGCCGCGAAGCCCGTAAGCTGAAACGATCTGTTGGATTTTCGCCTCAAGCTCAGCACCCATCGTCCGGTCGGCTTTATCGATGTTCGAATGGCTCGCCTGTTTTTCAGCAAATAATTCGTCGACGAGACGGTGTTTTTCGAAGGGCGTAAAAAACGTGAATGCCAGCCGGAGCCCAGGAAGTAATTCAAGAAACTCTTCTTCTGAGGCGTTACAGATCAATTCGTCGATCAACGCGATAAGGCGTGGGTCGCGTTGGGCAGCCTCGCGGGCGAGGCTAAAAAATCCGACCAAATAGTCGCCTAAATCCATGGGGTCGGCGAACCCGCCCAAAATGCCAAGGACTTTTTCGGTGTCGATTTCTGATTGGGCGTAGAGCGCGCCATGAGAAGCGCCTCGGGTAAGGGCTCCTTGGGTTTCGTCGTCTCCGACACGTCCAAAAATACCCACAAATTCGTCGCGGGCTCCGTCTTCTGCACGGAACGACACGCTGAAGGTGTCGTACAAAACCGCGACGGCGCGCAGCAGCTCGTTGTCTCGGTCTTTTACGCGGCCAAGGGTCTCAAAAAGCCAGAGGCCTCTTGTGTAGACCGTCCGCAATAATTCTTTGAGTTCTGGTGAGGCGCCGCCGGCCAGAACGTCGTCGTGGTGAGCCAGATAGAGCAAATGCCCAAGTCCAGCGCAGACGTCGAAGAATTCCGGCGC
This sequence comes from uncultured Bradymonadales bacterium, assembly GCA_964394615.1. Classification (GTDB taxonomy): domain Bacteria; phylum Myxococcota_A; class Bradymonadia; order Bradymonadales; family Bradymonadaceae; genus JBFFMO01. Next base: position 75,619 of record CAYMYJ010000005.1, read on the forward strand.
AGAATCCACGATTTCATGGATGGAGGCGAAGAGCGGTGCTGCCAGATGATGAAGGTGCATCAGGGTTGCATCCACCACCAAAGAGGCTGCCTCAAGCACGCTCCCATTGGTATTTGTCGACGCCTCAAGCAGGGCACCGGCCGCGGCAGAGGCAAGGTCGGCCCCGTACACAGCGGCTTCGATCAGGTCGCCTTCGAATTCGGGCAGCCAGACGAGCTCCCATTCTTCCCAGAGACGGGTCAAATCGTTGCGTTTGATGAAATCAGTGCCGCCGGCATAACGAACTCCATGAAGTCCAAGGCCACGGCATCGATGCAGGGCGCGCGACCGGGCGAGGTCTAAGTTGGACTCCAGGTCTAATTTAACGGAACGGCGCGGCTCGCCGGGCAAGACATCAAGGCCTTCGAGCTCAGCGCGTGCGTTATGGACAAGAGGCGGCAGCGACGCTTGCGCACTGACGATGCCGCGTTTCACGCCCTGGAAAACCAGTCTTGCTTCGAGCAACACGGGGTGCATGAATTCGGCATCCTGCGGTTCCTTGACGATCGAAGCGCTGAGTGCGTCCAAGATATCTGTGCGCCAGACCTCGTCGCGTCCGCGAAGCCGCGCCAAAGCTCTGGCTGTGGTTTCGACCGCAATGAAATCACCCGTGCTCGCCAGCTGCCCGCGATCCCGCAGGCGTTCCATGATGGCGCGTAAGAGCGGACGGCCGTCCAGCGCCCGACCGGCGCGGCGAGTCTGCCAAACATAGTCGTAAAACGCCGGACCGTTGAGCCCCGAGGGGTAGCCGCTCATGCGGTCGATACGTTCGTACGTGAAAGGTGTGAGGGTGATGCCGAACTCCAGGACCTGTGGACGCTCGTGTTTTTCGTCGACTTCTGGAATCGCCAGTGTCTCCGGTTCCGGCTCCGGTGGTTCGTCGTCCGCATCTTCCGGCGCGTCCTGTGGCTCCAGCATGTCGATCATGAGCAGCCGGTTGGGCTCGGATTCGAACTCCATGACTTCAAGTTCGACATCGTTGATGCGCGCAAAAAGCCCTGCCGAATGATATCCGCCGGTCACCACCAAAATAGGGCCTTCGAGCATGCCGCGGGCTTCTTGAATTCGGTCGGCCATGAATTCTTCGCGAGCTTCGTTTTCGGCCGAGGGTTTTCCGCCGAACATGCGCAGATGTCCGCAGAATAGCTGCGCCCGCTCAAGGTACGCTTGCGGGTCCAAGTCGCCCTGCAGCTCGAAGAGGGCGTCCCAGACTTCGTCGAAGCCGGTCAAGTTCAGCTTTTTCGCCAGCATTTCCGGGTAAGGATTGACTCGGAAATTCGTGTCGCTGTAGCGGTTTTCATCGTCGCTGACTTCGGCCATGCGATCCCACGCCAAGTCAATGAATTCGGCGTGAGCTCCAATTTCTTTGGCGACCTGAATGGCCTGCCATTCCGGCGAGTATTCGCAAAATGGATAGAACGCCGAGCGTCTGGAATCGTCAGATAATCGGACGTACGCGTAGATCGCGATGGGGAGTTCATGGTCGAGCGTCAATTCGTGAAAACGCTCATTAAAATCGACCGGTCCTTCGATCAGAATCGCGACCGGACGAACCTTTCGTGCAAGCTCGACGAGCGCATGGGCGCTGGCCGGGCTGTGGTGCCTGACTGGGAAATAGATGATCCCATCACCGGCATCAAGGTTCACGCGAGGTCCCTAATTCGTCGGTTTTTTGTGCGGCGTCGAAGAATTCTTTCCACAAGGGCTGTTTGCGGCTGCGAACCACATGATGGAAATAATGCCGGACTTTTTTAACGTCGTCGGTATTTTCTTTTAGTGCGGAACCGACGAGGTTTTGCACCAGATGTTCGGGACGGATTTCCACGCCACCAAAATAGTGGGCGTGTAGGCCAGCGGCGTAGGCAACGGCGACGGCCTCGGCCGTGGACATGATCGTGCTAAGCGGCTCAAGGGCTTTGCCGCCCAGAGTCTTGGAGTCGCGTAACTCATGAAAGGTGATGACCAGCATCTCGGTCATGTCGTTGTTCAGGCGTAGGGGGATTCCAGCGCGCTCAAGCAGTTGATTGGTCTCGCGTTTGACCAGATCCATTTCGACCTGAACATCCTGAATCGGGTGGACTGTCTCGAAATTAAATCGACGTTTTAGAGCTGCCGACATGTCGTTCACGCCGCGGTCACGCGTATTTGCAGTGGCAATCACATTAAAGCCGGCGTGGGCAAAAACAGTACGGCCTTCGTCTTTAAATTCGGGCAAAGTCAGCATGCGGTCGCTCAAAATCGACAGAATCGTGTCCTGGATCTCGAGAGGACATCGCGTGATTTCTTCGAAACGTACGATTTTTCCTTCGAGCATCCCAGTGTAGAGCGGGGCGGGGACCAGGGCATTTTGTGTCGGGCCTTCCGCCATCAAAAGCGCGTAATTCCAAGAATATTTGATGTCGTCTTCGGTGGTGCCGGCGCTGCCCTGAATCGTCATCGTGGAGTCGCCAGAAATCGCTGCAGCTAAAAGTTCGCTCAGGTACGATTTGGCTGTTCCGGGTTCGCCAATCAGCATCAGGCCGCGTTGGGTGGCCAGCGCGACGATGCAGCGTTCCACAAACCGACGTGAGCCAACAAATTTGGGTTCGGTGTGGCGATCTTTGTCGCCCAGAATGAAGTGGACCACCGATTCCGGGGTCATTCGCCAGCCGCCTGGCTTGTCCTTGCCTTGATCGTGAGCTGTGAGGCGAATCAGCTCTTCGGCGAAGAGCATTTCGGCTGATGGCCGTTGTAGGTCGCGCAGATCCATGAAACTCCTTTCTGGTGCGAACATCTTATACCACTGGGTTTCCCGGAATGCAGCCCATCGGAGATACGAGTTGGTAGAGAAGATCAAAATCAGCAGTGCAGGCCGAAGCACTGAAATTCGTCATTTCCCCGTGGAAGGTGCGCCGACCTGGCTGATGGTGCCGGCCCTTGGGGTCGAGGCGCGTTATTATGACCGTCTGGGTGCTGCGATGGCGGCCTTGGGTGTTGGTTTTGCTGCCGTGGATACGCCGGGGCACGGGGCCCATAACCTGCGGGCCAAACGAGGTGTCGATTACGGGTATCACGAGGTCGTCGAAGATGTGCGGGCTGCAGCTGTTGAGCTGCGGAAGCATATCGATGCCGATCTGATTCTGGGCGGCCATAGCCTGGGCGGCCAAGCGGCGTTGATCGCAGCAAACGAAGCGCCGGTGGATCGCGTGTGTGTCGTCGCTTGCTGCATTCCCTGGATCGAAAACTGGGATGGCCCGGTGCGTCGCCAGACGGCGCTTGCCTCGCACGCCTTTCCGGTTCTATCGAAAGCCTTCGGATATTATCCAGGGCATTGGGTGAAATTTGCAGGTCGAGAAGGGCGTCAGCTGATGACCGAATGGGCCGGTGTTGTGAAAACCGGGTTGTATCCAGGTGAGCTTCAAAATGAGCTTTTGAAACTAGAAAAACCCGTCACGGCTGTCGATGTGGTGGGCGACATGTGGGCGCCTGCGCGGGCCGTGGACCAATTGAAAGATGTCGTGCCTGCGGCTTCGTTGACGCGAAAAACAATCGAAGATGGGCCGTGGAAACCGGGCATTGAAGCTCATTTTAAATGGGCAACGAAGCCTGATCACACAGCTGCGTTCTTAGCGCAGTGTCTGTTTTCAGATAACTGACCAAACAGGTTTGTACGGCTCCTCTTGTCAGTTCATACTGACCACTCGTGAGATTGATGGGTGGAACTGCCATTGAATCCAAGGCATCTTAGTGGAAAACGCACTGGCTCAAATCACCTTCTTGCGCGGGAAAAAGACAGTGATGAGATCGACGAATTCGCGTTGTTTATCGGATTTCCGGAGAAGCTGAGTGACACGTCGGCACGGGTCGCCGTGAAAAATCTAAAGAATGGAAAGGGCCGTAAACAGAAAGATATCTGGGGTGCAACTGAATGGCAGAGCATCACGCTCACGCTGTCCCTACTGAACATCCTATTGGAACTCGAGTTTCAAAAAAGCTGTCCGATTCTCTATTATCGACGTGAGGATGCGACTAAGCAGGTCTACCCGGCTGCTTGGCTGACCTTTTCCCCAAAAAATTTCCTGTCGGTTGACCTCATATTCGCCGAATTCAAAACGAGTAAGGGAGGGCTGACAGGTGTTATCGAAATGTCTGGCGATGCAGACCAAGCGATCGCACTAATTACTCTAGAAGGAACTTCTAGACTGCCCAACGACTGAGCTACCGAACTTCCATACGAGGAAAGAATGAACTTGTACGGACCCGGGATATCCGCCGAGTTGCAAGCATTAAGTGGGAATTCAACACCGCCCCATCGTAAGTCGTGGAATGCGACTTCTTAACAGCTGCAAGAAAACCAATCTCATCAGAGTCATTCCCGCCTCAGATACACAATCGTTCTCGAGTCCGAAATCGGAATAGGATAATCACAACGAATAACCTCAAACTCAATGTCAATACCCCTAAAATCAGCGACAATTTCTGTCGCTATGCATGAAATTGACTCAATATCGTCGTCGCTTGGTTCGCCATCCAAATATCCATAAACATAAATGCAATCCTCCGACCATTCGACCGTAATAGACCGAAGACTCGGAAAAATCTCACCCCACATCGCCCGTTGAGCAGACAACAGCACATCTGTTCTTTCAATCTTATCTTTGATCATTTTGGCCGACCGGGAACAATGTTGTGTAGTGAATTAGGCTTTGATGAATCGGCGCCGCTCGATGGCGCGGCGATTGCCCTTATCGTCGATGGCGTAGACTTCCAGCAAATGTGCACAGGCACTCAGGCCCGAAACATCAACGCTTCCGCCGTATCCTACTGCGCCATTGGCGCATCCGGGGTATTTCGGCCAGACCGAACAAACGTCGGCGCGGTTTTGGCCGTAACTCAATACGATCGGGGCGCCACCATCGATGACGGCTTCGACACGCGCCACGGCGGTGTTGTCCAAGGCCCAGCCTTGAACAGTCAGCAAATTTCCGTTGACGACTTGGTCGGCAGAAGGTTGGTCGACGACGCCAAATGGAGCGAGGTTTTGGTCAAGCCAAGCGGCTTCGGTTTCGACCGTCGATTTGCCGCCCAAAATTAAATAGGAGCGGGCGCGAATCGTGCCGTTGCCTGGGATGGCAAAGGGGAATTCGGGCCTAAAATTGTTGAAGGGGGCCGAGCGCAATTGCCAGCCCTGCCAACGTGTCAGGCGATTCTCGGTGTAATGGCCTACGCCGTAGTCGAGGTTCTGGTTCATCATCGCGACCCAGCCGCCAGCACTGTCAAAGGGTTTCCATTTAAACCCGTCGTTTGCGGGTATATCGATATTGACCTCGGTGCCTGCTGAGTTGAAAAGGCGCCACAAATCCGGGCCTGCTTGGCCGTTCGCCGTGTAAACGGTTGGGAATTCTTGGGCGGTTTCCCCATGGTTAAGCGCCGACAGATTGGTCACCGTGTATTCGAGTTCGACGATATGCTCTCGAACAAATCGTAGTTTCTGAACGACACGCACATCTGCGCGCAACATATTTTGTGCGGTATTGCAGACTTGGGTCGCGCAGTCTTGGCGCTCCCAATTGGGATTCCACTGCAGCGGTAAGGTGCTGACCGTCATGGCGCCACCTGCGAACGTCACGCCTTCGACGCCCGAACCCTTATTGCAGCGATTGCCGCCTTGGACGGGGTTCCAACCCAAGAAAGTAATCGAGTTGTCGCACGCCGATGGCGTAGTCGCACAGGATGCGTTCCATGCACAATTCTGCACGCGCCGGTCGGGGTCGTAGAACGCCACTTGGACCTCGCGGCCCGTGTCGTTGGCGTCGATCACGTTGGTATTATTCCTGCCGGGCTGGCCATTATCTTGGCCAAAAAAAACGATGGTTCCGCCCCATTCGCGCCGGGTACCGATCTTAAACGAATCGGCCTGATTGTAGATGTAGTCGTCGGTGAAACCGCCGCTGGTCAGGGTTTCGTGCCGTCCGGCTGCTGGTTCGCCAGCCAATGGAGCTTCGGCAACATCGGCTGGGCGCGCGACAAATATGCACATTCCACATGTCGCGGTAGGTGCGCATTGGGCGTCCAAACAATCGATTTCGCCGTCTGCGTTGTCGTCTTGCCCGTTATCGCAGATCTCGGCCATCGGCATCGGCCCGATATCGGGCGCATTCATGTCTGGGGTCGGTCCGAAATCTGCCAAGTCTGGTGGATCGTCAATATCACGTCCGAGGTCGACCATGCTTAAGTCGCGGCCTTGATCGGCAGCGATGGGCGGCAAGTCTGCAGCAGCGTCAAGGTCGGTGTTGCCCGTTGGTCCTACGCAGAGGCCCGAAATTGGATTCGGCTTCTGTCCTGCCGAACACTCAGGGTCGGCGTTGGAATCACTGGAGCAAGCGGAGAATAGAATAACGATTAACACGCAGTATTTCATGCGCGAAGGATTATACGATAAACCTCATGAGGTCGAGGTTGCGCGGAAAAACACCCTGATATTCAAAGGCGGGCGGCGAGTCTTGAAGTCTCCAGCTCGGTGCCAACGCCAGATTTGGCAGGCAGTGGCGCCGATATTGTTGACGATCCGAATGCCTTCGATCGTCTTTCGTCGTCGCCCTGGATGGCGTATATGCCGGCAAATCCGCCTGGTATATGCAAATTCGTTTGCGAGTGTTTCACGGTAGCGAGAGCCATCGGCAAAGGCGTAGCGATTCACAACCAGCAGATCGCTGGGCTCTGTCGCGCTCGCAAGAGAGTCCTCAAGCGGCTGATGAAGCGGGGCGGGACACGGTCCGGTCCGAGTCAGTACGAATCGCATCCGGACCGCCGTCGACTTCAGCATCATTATGTCTCAGGTCCGCGACCGGGAAATCGCTACCGGTGTCGAGCTCGACGTCATTTGTTTCGTCGATCGCGCCAGGTTCGGTGCATGAAAGGGGCTAGAACGCGGGCAGACATGGGCCCGATTTTGTATCCATTTAAATTCTCCCATTTGTCCGATTGTTGAGATTTTGCGTCGGTTAGGAGCAGAGGATATCAGCCGATGGGGTCCGTGAGTTCACGAATTAAAATGCCCTTGAAGCGCTTCTGAAGCTCCTCGGCGAAGTCGCGGCGAGCCAAAAATTCCGACCTTAGATTCTTGGCGGTCAAGATTTGGATTTCGTCAGGCACCAACGAAAAATCAAAAGTGAGCTCCGAGGTTTTATTCAGCAACTGCGAGTCATCCAAAGGGTTGAATTTCAGTCCTTCGGGGGGCGTGCTAATTACGTCTGGGAATTCCAGCGGTCGAACGATGAGATAGGGTTTCGACTCTTTCTTTTTGGGATCAAAGACTTTGACCTCAAGGTTCTCGGTCGCGCCGAACGCGTCTGCGAGCACCGCGGCCAATTCTGGGCTGGCCAGCAAGACGGAGTCTTGATTGGGTAGGAGGTCACCCTGAACGATCGGTTTGACCCCTATGCTCTTCATGACATCTGCAGCAACGACGTAATAGGCGTCGTCAGGAAATTCGTCCGAAATTGACTCAGGTTCGAGCAGCATGAAGTCGTCGTCGTAGTCTTCAATACTCCCAACACGGCAGTTTTCTGCACCGACCACGGCAATGATTCTGACAAAATCCATAGCGCCTCCTGGACCCAAAATAGCGAAAAATACGGTCAATATGCGGGATCTTGTTCGATGTTCCACGTGTCCGCAAGTGCTCTGGGGGTTCTTGCCGTGGAGCCTTGATGTCCCAATTTGGCTGTTATTTCAGGGAAAGGTGAGGCGTTTATGTCTCGGCGCATCGCTGAGCGCGTGGATCTGCGTGGTAATAGCCGTGGCATAATACCTGCTGTCTATTCGTAGCTAGATTTAGGTTGGTCGAGGCTCTAGGCTTCGACAAAACGACACACGCGAGTATTTGATGAAATTCATTCTCTTGGCTGCGCTTCTCGCCAGCTTGGCGGGCTGCAAAGGCGACCTCGCCTCGACGACGGATGGGGCGGGGCCTGGGACCACGTCCTCTGCGGTCAATAACGACGTTCCGATAAATACGAAGGTTACGGGTGTCGGGACGACGGCCATTCGCCGGCTGAGTCGCGAAGAATACGATCGCACTTTGGCCGATTTATTGGGAGACACTACGAAGCCCGGCTCGTTGGGCCTGCCTGAGGACACGATCGACCCATTCGATAATAATTATTCAACGCAGCGCATCTCGCAGACGCTGATCGAAGCGCTTGAAAATATCGCCACCGAGGTGTCGTTGCGCGCGGTGGAAGCTGATAATCCACGGCGTGATGCGTTGGTTGGTTGTACGCCAACGGCGCCTGACGACACGGTGTGTTTTGACGCGTTCGTGACGTCGTTTGGACGCAAGGCATTCAGACGTCCAATGACGGCCGAAGAAGTCGCGCGCTATAGGCCGCTGCTGGCTTACGGCCTTGAAGACAAGAATTTCTACACTGCGATTGGGCTCGTGATTCAGGCGATGCTGCAGGAGCCGGCCTTTGTTTATCATGTCGAAAAAGGCGTTCCGGTTGTGGGACGCGCTGGTGTCTTGCGCTTGAACTCGTTCGAAGTGGCCTCGCGCCTATCGTATTTTATCTGGGGTACGATGCCCGACGAGGCCTTGTTGAAGGCGGCCGAAAACGGAGAGCTTGAGACTCCCGAACAATTGCGAGCTCAGGGCGAGCGTTTGATGGCCGATGACCGCGCCAAAGAGAGAATGGTGCGTTTTCACGCGATGTGGATGGGCTGGTATAAATTGGGTGAACAAACCACGCTTTCGTCGGCCATGCGCCAGGAATCGGAGGCTCTGATCAAGCGGGTCCTGTTTGATGAAAAACGCGATTATATGGACCTTTTTACTTTCGATGAAACCTTTTTGACTCCGGAATTGGCGACCCATTATGGGATGACCGCTCCAGCGGAAGTGGATGGCGGATGGGTGTCCTATGGTGAAGGTGGGCGAGGGGGCATCTTGTCTCATGCCGCATTCCTGCAGGTCGTGAGCAAGTTTGGAGATACCAGCCCGACGCAACGCGGCAAGCTGATCCGTGAGCGTTTAATGTGTGAAATAATTTATCCGCCGCCGCCCACTGTAAATGTGGATGAACCACCCGCAGGTGGAACTTCGAATTGCAAAATAGATCGCTATTTGGCGATTCAGGAATCGACAGGCTGTGGCGCCTGCCACGAAATCATGGATTTTGTGGGGTTTGGTCTGGAAGGATACGACGAATTGGGCAGATTTCGCACGGCCGAGGACGAGGACGCCGAGTGTTTGATCGACGGGCAGGGCGAGATTTTGGGAACTGGTGAATTCAGCGGACCCAAGGAATTGGGGCAGATGCTTGCGGATAACGGTGCGCTGGAAGACTGCGCTGTGACCCAGCTTTATCGATTCGCTTATGCGCACAGGGAAACGGCTTCTGATGCAGAAGCACTTGCAGAGCTGAAGGCGAAATTCACAGCAAGCGGCCGGAAATTCGACCAGTTGGTGCTCGACGTAGTGTCTCAAGAATCGTTTTTGTATCGCAAGGTGGAGGGCGCGGAATGAGTCATCATAAACTTAGTCGTCGACTATTTTTGACAGGCCTTGGTGGCACGGTCGTGGCGTTACCGCTGCTCGAAACGATGCTCGATAAACACGGTGAGGTTTTTGCGCAAGACGGCATGCCGATCCCGAAACGCTATATTACGTGTTTTGGTGGGCATTCGTTGGGGGCTGATAATACCAACGTCCACAACATGTACGTGCCCGACACCGTGGGCGCGAATTACGACACGAAACTCGCCCTCGAGCCCTTGAGCGAACAGGGGATTAAGGATGATGTTTCGGTGATATCGAACCTGCATATTCCTTGGGATGACACCGCCGGAAGTCGTCATATTGGCTTCCATTTGGCGTCGCTTTCGCCCCTGATTTCGGGTGTGCGTTCGCTGGCCGATGGGCGCACCGTTCGTGGGAAATCGTCGGATCAGGTGGTCGCAGATATGATTGCCGGAGACACCACGTTCAAGTCGCTCGTCTATCGTGTGCAGGCGTCTTGGTATCTGGACCAGAGCGCTCCCTACGGTCGTGATTTGATTTCATATCGCGGGGATGGCGACGGTATCGAAGCGACTGTCAGCCCTCAGCAAGCTTTTCGATCTTTGTTTAGCAATTTCACGCCTCCCGATCCTGGTGATGCGGCGCGACGCGATTTTCTGCTTCGAAGCCGAAAAAGTGTTTTGGATATTGTCCGAGGGTCTTACGACCGGTTGGCGCCGCAATTAAGCGGCGCGGATAAAATAAGGATTCAGGAGCACCTGCAGCAAATTCGTGAATTGGAATTGCGGGTGGGGGCGTTGGCGCCGCAAGAAACTGCGTCATGTCGCGCTTTGGACGATCCTGGCGCTGACCCAATAATTGGTGCAAATAATCCATCGTCCGGTGGCGACGGCTTTGTCGATACCGCGGGTTATAGCGACGAGGATATCCGCGCTCGTTTGCTCATCGACATGATTCATATGGCGATGGTTTGCGATTTGACGCGAGTAGCGTCGCTGCAATTCACGATGGCTCAATCGCATATGAACATGTACCCGCTCTTGAATATCCCCTTTGATTTGCACGAGATCGGACATTCCAGCCCGCTGAGGACCGAAGGTGTAAGCCGCGTGATTAATTGGCATATGGGGCATTGGGCCTACTTGGTTAAAAAGTTCAAAGACACGCAGGAATTCAACGGCACGATGCTGGATAATTCCGCGATTATTTACATGAACGAAGGCGGGCACGGCTGGGACCCCGAAGGTGGAAAAGACGATTCTGCACATTCGACCGAACGTATGGCTATGCTTGTTGCTGGCCGAGCGGGTGGATTGAGCCCCGGTCGCCATATCGTGTCCAACCAGGCGCATCCGGCGAAGGTGCTGGTGTCAGCCATGAACGCTGTAGGCGTTGTAGGTGACACGCTGGGCGAGGTTCAGGGGAATGTGCCGGAACTCTTCGCGTGAGGCTCTGATCTTCTTTCAGACTGTTTCAGGTGCTTTGCCGGCGGGGGCGGTCATGATGGTCTCGTAAACAACAAGGAGATCTCATGAAAAACCTACTCTTCGCACTCATCGCCGTGATTGGAACCACCGTCCTCATCCCGACCAAGGCTGAGGCCAAGTGTTATCACTTTTCGAACGCACCATCCGACGTTTACGTTTGTGTGGGCAAAGACGGCGAAGATTCGTTTGACGACCGTAAAGCGGCAAAAAAGATTTGTGATGCCACGGTAGGTAAGGATTGTGGAAGCGTCGGCAGCAGCTCGTCGAGCTGTCATTCCAATTCGAATCAGTGCATGGACGAATCCGGCAAAGCGAACCGCGATCTCAAAGACTATTGAGCCGTTAAAAAAATCGCAGACAAAAAGGACCCAGGCTTCGCGCTCAAGGCTTTGGCCGTTCGCCGCCGCGAAATGGGTGGTCGCACATTCATCGTAACGCGTCTCTAAGATCCCGTTTGGCGCTGTTGGCCTTGAATGGCGAGCGCACGCTCGTTCTTCGGTCTTGTCTTACATAGGGGTGAAAAAATTTTCGCACGAGTGCGTCGCCGATTTTTCTCAATCGCTGCAGTGCTGCTTGTCGGCAGCCTAGATGCGACGAAAAAACATGAAGTGAAGTTTTGCCGTCCCGCGGTTATCATCAGAATTCTCAGGTTTTGAACTCCCCAAGTTTGGGCAAGCCGTGTTTGACCACATTTCGATTGGTGTCGCGGATTTAGGGCGCTCAGTGGCGTTTTATGACGCGACACTTGCCCCGCTCGGACATATTCGACTTTGGCGCACGTCCCGCGCTGCGGGATACGGTCCCACAGGTTTTGGTGGCGAAGCGCCATTTGCCATCATCGCGTTTGGAGACGCCGCGGCGCCGGTGACGGGCCTGCATTTGGCGTTCTCGGCTGTGAATCGTGAGGTGGTTGGCGCGTTCCATGCGGCGGCCCTTGAATCAGGTGGCCTCTGCGACGGTCCTCCCGGAATCCGCGAGAATTATGATCCCGGTTATTTCGCGGCGTTTGTGCGCGACCCCGATGGTCATCGACTCGAGGCCGTGGTCCACGAACCCACAAATTCGGCCACGGTGTTAGCACACTCGGTTTAATCTCGGTCCACGAGAGACGTGAGTGGCCTGCTCAGACGATGATTTGTCGAGTTTAGACGGCGAAATTTCCATGGAAACAGGTCTGTTTGAGGTTAGAGGAACTGGTGGCTTGAACCTCTGGGCTGCATCAAGTAAATCATCCGCGAACGGAAGCGAGGTTTCCCGTATGACTCTGCTCGATATTGTATTGCATCCCAATGATGTGCTCATCACCCCGTGCCAACCGGTTGAGGTGGTCGACGCCTCCATCCGTAAGCTCGTGATGGATATGGCCGAAACCATGTACGACGCGCCCGGTGTAGGCTTGGCCGCCCCGCAGATCGGCGTCCTTAAACGCGTCACAGTGATCGACATCACGCCTAAGGACGAGCCGAAAGAGAACCTTTTGGTGCTGATTAACCCCGAGATCATTCATCGTGAGGGCGACATCACCTGGGAAGAAGGGTGCCTCAGCATTCCGCGCGTGTACGAGAAGATCGACCGTTCGCGGAAAGTGACGGTGCGTGCGTTGAATATCGACGGGAAGGTTTTTGAAATCACCGGAGAAGGCCTGCTTTCGGTGGCCATGCAGCACGAGATCGACCACTTGGATGGAATCTTGTTTTTTGAGCGCATGAGCCGTCTGAAAAAGAAGCGCGCGCAGAAACGCTATTTGAAGGTCCTTGAGGAGCTTGAATACGAGCGCGAGCACCCGGAAGAGGAAATCGAAATTTGAGCAATCTACGTGTGGTTTATATGGGCACTCCCGATTTTTCGGTGCCCGCTCTTCGTGCTTTGATCGAAGGCCCCCATCAAGTGGTCGGGGTTGTGACGCAACCTGATAGGCCCAGTGGTCGCGGTAAAAAGCTGACTCCACCCCCGGTGAAATCGTTGGCGCTTGAACACGGCATCGAAGTTTACCAGCCCGAGAAACTGCGACGAAACGATGACGCTTTCGCCCACATTTTGGCGTGGAAACCTGACGTTTGCGTGGTTGCCGCTTATGGCCATATTTTGCCGCAGCGTTTCTTGGATATTGCACGGCTTGGCTGCATCAATATCCATGCCTCGTTATTACCGAAGTACCGTGGAGCCTCGCCGATCAATGCGGCGATCATTCACGGTGAGACCGAATCGGGCGTGACGTTGATGCAGATGGAGGCTGGTCTGGATACCGGTCCGATGTTGGCGATCGTCAAAAGCCAAATTGGTGAGTTGGAGACCGCGCAGGAGCTGCATGATCGGCTGTCTGAGCTTGGTGCCACAAAGCTGAACGAGTTGTTGACGAAGCTGGATGAAGGGACGGTCACACCGGTGGCGCAGGACGACTCGTTGATGACCTATGCGCCACTGATGAAAAAAGAGGACGGCAAGATCGACTGGTCGAAATCCGCGGTCGACGTGGCCAACCTTATTCGGGGCGTGAATCCCTGGCCTGGGGCGTACGCCGACATCCTGCGAGCCGACGGCCGGCAGGAGCGCGTAAAATTCCACCTGGCCAGGGCTGTTGAAGGCAAAGGAAAGCCTGGAGCTGTCCTTGAATCTACGGGACGGCTGGTGATTGGATGCGCCGATGGCGTATTAGAAGTGCTTCGAATTCAGCCGCCAAACGGTCGTGCCATGGACGTCCGCGATTTCCTGAACGGCAATCGACTTGAGGCGGGTGACCGGTTTATTTGATCTGTAGTTGAAAAGCAGGCCGATGTAACGGCTGCGCTTGGTACGCAGGCTCTAGGCCTGCATTTGTGACTCTCGACGAAAATTGTGATTCCTGATGAAGAAGACTTAATACATGCCACGAAGACTAGCATTTGACGTTCTCCAACGTGTCGAGGAAGGCGCTTACAGCCATATTGCGCTGGCGACGGCCCTCGATCGCGCCGATTTGAGCAGCGTCAATCGTGGCCTTGCGACCCAGTTGGTCTACGGCACTTTGACGTGGCAACGCGCAATTGACGACGTGATCCATGAACGGTTGAAAAGCGGGATCAAGTCTGTGGGAGAAGACGGTCGTCTGCTGCTTCGTTTGGGCGTTTATCAGATCCTCTTCCTCGAACGTGTTCCGGCGCATGCCGCGATCAACGAAACGGTCGAAATGGCGCATGCATTGGTTCCCGAGTTGGTTCCGGTGATCAACGCCGTCCTTCGCCGCGTGTCGCGTGAAATGCCCAATTGGTGGAACGACGCAGATCGTCAGAAAAAGCCGGCTCGTTACCTTGGGCAGCGCTGGTCAGTGCCGAACTGGATGTCCAATCGCATGCTTCAACTTTATGGAGGAGTCGACCGTGTCGAGCCCCTGCTGGAGGCTCTATCGTTGTCGCCTCCACTATGGATGCGTTCGCGCGCTGACGACGTCCCAGAAGGCGCCACACCGCATGCGAGTGTGCCGCGCGCATGGGTAGCCGAAAACTTCAACGGCGAGGTTCTGGAGGGCTTGAAGGACGGCCGATGGTCAGTTCAAGACATCGCAGCGCAGCTGGTTGGGCATTTGACGGCCATCGGACTCGAGCCCGGCGCGCATGTCCTGGATGCTTGCGCAGGTCTGGGCGGAAAATCCCTGCATTTGGCGTCGCTCGGACTCAAGGTTCATGCGGTGGATCCAAATGCCTCGAAGATTTCGATGTTGCGCGATGCGGCGGCCAGCCAAGAGGTGACCAACCTGACCGCCGAAATCGTTCGTGCTCAGGACGTCCGCGGGGATTTCGACGCGGTTCTCTTGGATGCGCCGTGCTCAGGACTGGGAACGATTCGTCGCCACCCTGAAACACGTTGGACCAAGACCGAAGCCGACATCACCAACTTGGCCAAAATTCAAAGTGAATTATTGGACTCCGTAGTTCACCTGGTGAAGCCGGGCGGAGTGTTGGTTTACAGTGTCTGCACCTGGTCGCGCGAAGAAACCTCGAAACAAATCGAATTGTTTTTGGCGCGCCATCCCGAGTTTGCGATTCAGAAACCTGAATCTGAGCTTTTTGATTGGGCACCATTTTTGAAGGGCGACTACGTGGCCTTGGATGCGGCAAATCACAACGCTGACGGTTTTTTTGCAGCGCGAATGATCCGGAGCAAATGATGACATCTATTCGAATTGCGCCTTCAATTTTATCCTGCGATTTTGCGCGACTCGCCGACGAATGTGCGGCGGTCATTGATGCGGGGGCGGACTGGTTGCATATCGACGTGATGGATGGGCATTTTGTGCCCAATATTACAATTGGATTGCCGGTCGTTGAAGCGTTGCGGAAACATTTTCCAGACACGTTTCTGGACGTTCATGTGATGATCTCGAACCCTGATGAGATGGCGGCTGCGTTTGTCACAGCGGGGGCGGACTTGGTTTCGTTCCATCCAGAAGCGACGGCCAATTGTCATCGTGTGATTCAGAAGATTCATAACGCGGGCGGCAAGGCCTCGTTGGCGATCAATCCAGGGACATCGTTGGACGTGCTCGAGTATGTGATCGAAGACATCGATATGGTGTTGATCATGAGCGTAAATCCAGGTTTTGGTGGGCAGAAATTCATTCCACAGACATTGCGTAAATTGCGCGATTTGCAGGCGTTCCTGCTGCGTCACGGTCGGCCGGATTTGGATGTTGAGGTCGATGGCGGTGTCAGCGCAAAAAATATCGCAGAAATCCATCAAGCAGGCGCCAATGTTTTGGTGGCCGGCAGCGCTATTTTTAACACAGATAATTACGCGACAACCATCGCGGAAATGCGCCAAAAACTGCGTTGAATCAACGTCGCGTGGTGTGCTCTAGGTAGTCTTGGCGCAGCTTAGGGTCACCTAGCACGGCCCACGCATCTTCGAATGCGTCGCGCACTTCGGCGAGTTCGGCGTGGTAGCGATGTTGAAGGTCGAAGGGGATTCGGGTGTTGTCAAAGCGGCCGGTCATCCGATGAAATGCTTCACGAATTCCGGCTGTTTCGGCCCCGCGTGGGACTTCCAAAATCACAAAATAATCTTCGTGACGCACGGATTTTAATTTCCGTCTTAATTCCGACTCATCGAGTTCGTCCGAATTGCCTGCCGAAAACCGTTGAGGAAAAATATCTTGAGCGGTTAACGTTCGTGGGCCGCGATCTTCGGGGATTTCTTCGATCACAAAATCGTTGGTTTCGACACGCAATGGCGCCGTCTGGGCAGGCTGAGTCTGCCTCTGACCCTGGCTCGAAGGCGGGGGAATCGTGGATGCCGCCGGGCGGTGAATCTCTTGTGTCGTCAATTCCCCAATTTCGACGCCCAAACGCTCCGCGAGCGCCTTCAACAAGACATCTTCATTGGCATCCAGATCAATCCAGGCCGCGACGTCCAGAGACTGGCGTTGGGTGTCCGACAATGCATCGTTGGATACGACGATGACTGGAGTCAAAGCCCCCAGAGGCCGTTTCTTGATGGCGTCGACCAGAGCAAACAGGCGGTCGGTTCCGCCGTCTTCAAACACCACAACGGCATCAGGAGGGGTCTGTTCAAGTTGTCGGATTCCGGCTGCCGGCAAACGGGCCACATCGAACTCGACACCGTGTGCATGCGCGCGGAGCCTGTTTGCCCAAGAGTCGGCCACACGGCCAATCAATAGAATTCGAATCACGACACAGTCTGCAATCGTCGGTTCACCAGCCAAGTGCTCAGGCCGTCATAATCAGCCGGACGTTCGGGCAATGGGGCTTCCAGGCTCAGCAGTTCATCCGACAACGACAGGATGGCACGACGCAAGTCGGCGTCGGATTCCAGATCGAGGTCGTTCCATTCGGGGTGAGTTCCCAAAACGGCAGCTGCATGAAGGTCAACATGGCCACGAGCAAGAGCCCAGCCGGCGGCCAGCTCAGCCAAAATTCCAAGGACATCATCGCGGCGATGGGTGGTCGCGATCGTATTTTTCGCCTCAAGGCCGATATTGCGGACCAATTGCTGCGTCACCGCGGCGTTCAAGATGAACTCCCGGTCGATCGGCGCGATGTCGACCGCACACAAATGGGAGGCCAAAACGCGGTAAGCCAACGGGCTTTGGCGCAGAAGCATTCGAATGAGTTTTTCGATGTCGAAAATGACCCAAGGCGTTCCGATGGCGAGGCCTTCTCGAGCGTCATCCCAAGCGTGAAGGCCCAGAACCTGGGGCGCCGGCGCGGTGGCGATCCCCGCTATTTGTCTGGGTGTGCGCCAACCATGAACCTCTGTGCCCGAGATCATGACGATGCGGTCAACCGGGCTGTTATCACGCGCCCAATGAGGCCATGAAACACCAACGTCGTTGAGCAACACATCTTGTCGGGCAAGGGTGATCAATTGCGTCTCGCAAAGACATATCCATCTTCATGTACAGCGTACTCAGATGGCAGCACCTTGACCAGTGCCTCGCGCTCCGCTTCTGGAACGATCCAGTCCTTGTGTTCGGCCAAGCCCGCAGCAATCTTCTGAATGACTCGGTTGGACTCTTCGTCGACGGCGCAGCGCACCATCGGCCCCGCGGCCAACGGGAATCCCTGCGTGATGAGCGTGTCAACGGCCAGAAAACGAACGGTTTCGTTGGCGTCTTCTAGGAATCGTGCGACTTCCTGGGCGAGTTCTTCGGTCTTGAACTCTGCCGCATGAAGGATAACCTCCTGCTTCTTTTCTGGATCGCGCACATAATCAGTCGTCAAAGGCTCAAGAAGTTCTCGGAGGTAATTTGCCATCTCTTCGTAGGTGAAGAGGTCCGACAAGACCTTGATCGGCCAATTGATATGAGATTCCGCCTTGTGGACGTGGTCCTCGACGAGCTTTTGCACGCCGGGGATCTCTCGCGACATATCGACAAGCACGTCGTAGACCCATTGTTTTTCTTCGAGGTCGACCGTCGAGTTTGGGCTCGATTCGTTGAACCGGCTGATCAAGACGCGAACCGCGTCGTCACTGCCGATATCGCGCAGCTGCTGCATGATGAACTTCCGTTCTTGCGGCTGCACGTACATGTTCACCACGCTCTTTTGCAGCTTGGCGATCTTCTTCTTTTCGGCCTGTTCTTTATCGAACAAAAAATCAAGGAATCCCATTCGTCTACCTCATTACATCCTAGGTCGGCGTAACATAGGGACGTCCTGTGGGGTAGGCAAGGGCAAGCCGTGAAGTTGGTCTTTAAGGGCAGATGTGGATGACCTCTGGGCAAGCGGCGCCGGCCGCATTGAGCTCGAAACCATCGCCAATATTTCCGCAAACGCTGGGTTGAAACCAGCAGGTTCCGTCGGGACCGCTTGCATACCCGATCGCATTATTGGGGCATTCGGCCACTGCAAGGATGGCACAAGCCATCATTTCTTTGGTCGCAGAGTAACACATGGCGGTTTCGTCGATTTTGTGGCCGTAAACCGCGAGGCATTCGGACTCGGCAAGGCAGTCGGCTTCATTTAATGCGGCGCAATCGACCGCCTCTGGAGCTTCCTCGTCGTCCGAACAGGCAGAATGAACGAGTGCTAGAATCAAAAATATCAATAGTTTTATCTGATTTCTCATAGTTATGGTGCCCCAAACATGGGCTATGGTCTGCTACAAAAACGAAATTTTTAAGAGTTCCGAACTCGCTCAAATCCAATGAAATGCGCGATTCTGATTCAGGACGCCAACGACATTTGCGAGTGGATCCCAAAATCGTCCAGCTGGTTATTTAGGGACAGGGTTCGCTCACCATGGGACAATCGCCCCCATCGAAGTCCGAACCACCCTGATAGCCTGGAATGGGACCAAAGCACGCGTCGCCTTGGTACCAACAGGTGCCATCAGGATCGGTGACATAACCAACGATCGAGTTGTTGCACTCAGCTGTTGCTGCGTTCCCGCACACGATCATTTCGGAAGGACCGAAACACATCGCCGTTTCATCGATCTTGTTGCCGTAAAACGGTTCACAGAGGGGATGTCCAAGGCAGTCGGTTTCGACCATCGCAGCGCAGTCGACTGGTTGGCAGGCGCCGGTCACAGTGGCGCAATCATTCGGCACGTCACTGCGCGTTTGAAACCCCTCAATATCCCCAAAATAGGCGGAGTCCTGATACCAACACGTACCTTCCGGGCCGACCACATAACCCGACGGAACATTATTATCCCCCGTGTAGATGGGGTCTCCACATATAATCATCTCGAGAGGGCCGAGACACCCGACGGTCACATCTATTTTGGTGCCGAAAAATGGGGTGCACTTAGGCTCATCAAGGCATTCAGCTTGGGTCAGAGTGCCGCATTCAATTGGCTGTTCGGTCGAATTTTCATCCGAGTCAGAACATGCAGGCATGGCGAAAACGAGCGCAAGAAACGTCAGCAATTTCATTAGGTTTCCTAAATTCAAAAATCCCCCCGAAATTTGGGGCTTGGGTCTTAGGCAGCAGCGGAGTTTTTGAGTCATCCGACGCCCGTCAATTTCTAGAGAAAAGCCGATCGCGAATCAACTCGAACCAGCCGGTTGCCTTGCGTCGTCGCACGCGCGGTTCTATAAGTGCGCCGGACTCAAAGGAGGCAAAGATGGCATTTCGAATCGAACACGACAGCATGGGCCCTGTAGAAGTACCTGCAGAGCGATATTGGGGCGCACAAACACAGCGCTCTTTAGAGAACTTCAAGATCGGCGGGCACCGTATGGCGCGTCCGATGATTAAGGCGCTTGGCCTTGTGAAGTTTGCGGCGGCTGAAGCCAATTTCTTGGTGGGAGTGCTTTCGGAGGAAAAGAAATCGGCCATCCAAGCTGCTGCCCGCGAAGTCATCGCTGGAAAGCTCGACGACGAATTCCCATTGGTGGTGTGGCAGACCGGTTCGGGCACGCAGACCAACATGAACGCCAACGAGGTCATCGCGAACCGCGCGGCCGAAATCCTTGGTGGAACACGTGGTGACAAGCTGATCCACCCCAACGATGACGTGAACAAGTCGCAGTCGACCAACGACTCGTTTCCGACTGCCATTCATGTTGCTGCCGTCGGCCAGATTCAGGGCGTCCTTATTCCGGCTGTCAAAAGCATGCGGGATGCACTCGCAGCCAAGGCGAGCGACTTTGAAGAAATCGTCAAGATTGGCCGAACCCACCTGATGGATGCGACCCCTTTGACGCTTGGTCAGGAATTCGGCGGTTATGTGGCGCAACTCGATTATTCGATTCGAGCGCTCGAACACTCGCTCGAACTGCTTTATGAGCTTGCCATTGGGGGCACCGCTGTGGGGACGGGGCTCAATACCAAGCCTGGATATGCCGAGAAAGTGGCAGCGGCATTGCACGATGAAACGGGCTACCCGTTCACGTCGGCTCCCAACAAATTTGCATTGCTCGCCGGCAAAGAGGCCATCGTCGAAGCGCATTCGGCGATGAACACGCTTGCGACCTCGCTCTTTAAGATTGCCAACGATATTCGTTGGCTTGGATCGGGACCACGTTGTGGCATCGGCGAAATTTCGTTGCCAGCCAATGAGCCAGGCTCGTCGATCATGCCGGGCAAGGTGAATCCGACTCAGGCCGAAGCGATGACGATGGTGTGTTGCCAGATTTTCGGAAATAACGCAGGTGTCACCTTTGCTGGCGCCAGCGGCAATTTTGAACTCAATGTTTATATGCCGATGTTGGCGCATAACCTGATGGAATCGTCGCGTTTGCTTGCCGACGCTTGCCATTCATTTACCGATAATTGTGTCGTCGGAATTGAGCCAAACCTTGAGCAAATCAAGCTCAATTTGAATCGGTCGCTGATGCTCGTGACAGCGTTGAATACTCATATCGGGTACGACAACGCCGCGACGGTGGCCAAGAAAGCCTACAAAGAAAATAAAACGTTGCGTGAAGTGACAGTTGAGCTCGGTTTCATGACGGGCGAAGCATTCGATAAAGCGGTCATTCCGGCGGATATGGTTCACCCGAAATAATATGGATCCTACGTTTGAAAATCGCGTTATTAAACGCCTGAAGCATCTGCGGAAATTTGCGGCAAAATGGCCGACAAATGCGTTTCGCGTCTACGGTTGGGATATTCCGGAATTCCCGTGGAATGTGGACGTCTACGACGACCAAATTCACCTGCAGTATTTTCAGAAAAACCACACGGACGAACAACTCGATTGGGTCCCTGAGCGGATTCAAGAGATTTTCGACGTCGAGCCCGACGCCGTTCATTTCAAAGAGCGGCATCGCCGGTTTGGCACTCAGTACGAAAAACTCACCGATGATGGCCTTGAGTACGTGGTGGACGAAGGTCCCCATAAATTCCTGGTCAACCTTGATGGTTATGTTGATACGGGGCTGTTCATGGACCACCGCAATCTTCGGCGAGAAGTCGCTAAAGAGGTCAAACGCCGCGGTGCGTGCAAGGTTCTGAATCTGTTTTCCTACACTGGCGCGTTCAGTGTTTGGGCAGCTGCGGCAGGTGCGACGGTCACATCGGCTGACCTTTCGAATACCTATCTTGATTGGGCTGTACGTAATTTTATTTTAAATAAATTAAATGCTCAAAAACACGATTTCATTCGAACCGATATCCTGCGTTGGCTTCCACAACAGAATAAAGACGCGGTCTACGACATCATTATTTTGGACCCACCGACCTGGAGTCGGTCCAAGAAAATGGAAGGCGAGATGGACGTTCAACGCGACCATGCCTTCATGTTGCGGCAATGCTGGAATCTGCTGCGGCCCGGTGGTGTGATTTATTTTTCGACGAATTACACAGGGTTTGTGCTCGATAAAAGCGCCCTTGAAGTCGAAATGAAAGAGATCACCAAGTGGACGGTTCCCGAGGATTTCAAGAAAGGCATTCATCGGGCATTTGAAATTCGGAAGCCATGAAGCGACCAACCGCGGAAATGCTTTTGAACGCGTACGCGCAGGGGATCTTCCCGATGGCGCACGAAGACGAAGATTGGGAAGTCTACTGGTACAGCCCCGATCCGCGCACCATCTTCCCACTGGATGAATTTCATATCCCTCGGCGCCTCAAACAAATTGTTCGGCAAGAGGTTTTTGAGGTGCGGATAAATACCGCCTTTAACGACGTGATGTTGAAGTGTGCCGAACCTCGCGACAAGTCGCCGGGCATCTGGATTTCGCCGTATTTGGTCGAAGCGTACACAGAGCTTCATGAGTTGGGTTTTGCGCACTCGGTCGAGTGTTGGCAGGACGACGAGCTGGTGGGCGGCCTCTACGGGGTATCGTTCCGCGGGTTATTTGCCGGCGAGTCGATGTTCACGCGGGTCGACAACGCCTCGAAGGTGGCGTTGGTTCATCTGGTCGAGCGCATGAAAGAACGTGGCCTGACGCTCTTGGATACTCAGTTTACTACCGACCATCTGAAGAGATTTGGCGCGCGTGAAATCCCGCGAACCGAGTACGAAGAACTGTTGGAAGCCGCGATATCTGTCGATGTCCGCTTCGCCTAGGCCCCTAGAAAGGCATCTAATGAGACATTTTCTTTTTGGGCTGACCATGCTCCCGATGGTGGCGTGTGCGGATGATTCCGAGAGCGCTAAAGGGGTTTTTGTCCCAGAGGATGGCGGATCCAATCTGCAAGTAGATGCTGGGGTAGATGCGTCTGGAGCTGCGACCGATCTCGGTACGTACACCCGTCCCGACCTGCTGCCGTGCGAATCATCGGAAAACGTCTGTGCGCTCACCTGTGAAGTGCTCGCCGATCCAAGTTTTTGTTGGAATGTGGCCCGAGCGGAAGCAAACGCCTGCGGCAGCAACCAGAACGTCGGAATGATGAGCGCTGATGGGCTTTCTTGCACGTCTCCAGAGACCGTCGTGCGATTCGATGCCCCCATCACGATTGACGACGTGCCCGACCGTGAAAACTGGGGCATCGAAGTTTCGCGCGCCGGCAAAACCTGTCTGGAACTGGATGACGGTTCCATGTCGCTTTCGCTTAAAACCGCAGCTGGTACGGTTGATGTCTCTTTGACGCTCGAGCCTGAGTACTACCGGATCGAATGCCCAAACGGCGGGGTATGGGAGGCCACCGACCAACTTGCGCTCTTGGCGTGTAAAGACGCGAACGGATTTACATCTTTGCCGGGGATTTCGACCACCACCATTGGTGACGATTTTCAGTTTGGTCTTTTGCCTGGGCCGGACAGCCTTCTGTGGTGTCGTTTCTGAGATCAAGGCTTGGTCGGCATGATACTTCAACGTCGATGGAAAGCGCTTAGGTCGTCATGTCGAGCCTAGCGTGTAGCGAGGACTCGGGCGTCGAAAAGGCAGAAACTATTCCTGATTCAGGCGCGAATGCATCAGCCGATCTTGACGCAAACGTGGCGGACAACTGACCAACAAGCCTTGTTGGCCTGTGGGCAGGTGGCAGGCGTTCCGCTATTGCCGAGCTTATCGAAGTCCCAAATGGATGCCGAATTCCGGTTCCAGCTCGCCCCAGAACCGGATGATTTAATCTGGTGTGAGTTTGAGTAACGGCGAGGGTTGCTTGAACTTCGATGTCGATTGAAACCACTTCGCCCACCAGCACGCTTCAGGAGTGCGAATGCCAGGCACCGAAGTTGATGGGCTGATCACAGGTGGCCGTCTCATTGTTCATTTGAGGTTCCATCCCAATCCGAAATCTCTCCGATTGATGGCAGTTTGTGCTGTGAAGCCGATGCGCGAACTGATTCTTTGACGAACCTGTTGAAATCCGCTCAACCACTGGCGAAGCGGCCATTTGGCCCAAATTCGCAACATTTGATGGGCATTGAAACCGATCGAAGCCATCATGGGGCAGCCAATCACTCTCTTTGTATTGGGGCCAT